>CAJURM010000001.1:0-259874 GCA_910589025.1 uncultured Odoribacter sp.
TGATTCACGACCCCGGGGTTGTAGTGAGGATATTTGAACGGGATGAGGATGGGGCGATACAAGGATTACCGGATCCGGTTTGTGTTCAAAAAGTATTTGAACGCTTTCGGGCGGCTTATGTAAATCGGAGCAGGTTTGTTTATCCGGCAACGGGAGCACCGGGGTGGGGACACAATGCGAAAGATATAACACTTCTTGATGGCATTACTTATAAATCTGTATATGTAAAATTATTTCAGGATATGGATTTGGTTCCTTTTGAATTTGACAAAGAGATAAAAAAAGAGTACTGGTATGGCAAAGTGATGCAAATAGTCGCAGAGGGTAATTTGTCAGCATTTCATGCTTATTTGTTTCCTTCGCGGGATGAGTGGAACCAACAGATAAATTCATTGGTTTCAAAAATTACGAAGGAAAGTAATAGAAATGCTTTGGTTGAAATGTTGACGATACTTCCTTTATCCGAATATAGCCGTTTTTCGGGGGCACAAATCAGTCATATATTAGAAATATTATTACAGGGTAGTTTAACGGAGGATCGGGTTAGCTGTGTGAATGAAGAAGAACTTTTGCTTACATTGCTGAGGAATATCCGTGACAGCGATAGGCAAGAATTTTTACGTACCTTTGAGCCGGTAGTTATTTCCCTTGTGAAGAAATTGGATGGAGCAAACCGTAATGAAGCCCTTTGGATATTGAGCGATTTTATTCAAAGTTCTTTTAGTGTAGATATGCTTAGTGTAACTCAATATTATATGCGTAGCGATGGCAGTGTTTATAATCATGTTTTCCGTTGGTCTGAAACCATGGGTTCGGATCCTTTATATGATTTGCATCTCAGCAGTACTTCTAATAAAATATTAGTCTCTGTACGTAGTGATTGGTGGTTTTCGGACAGCAAATATTTAATGGAGTTGTCTCCTTATGATTTTGTGGGCGTAGAAATAGAGAGCGGATTAAAATATCGTTTGCCTTCTTCTTATCAGGGAGGAGATTTCTTGGTAATGCCCGCCTTGTTGTTCCATTGGTTATGTGAAGAACGTAATTCGGATGAGGCCTGGACGCGTTTTTATCAGGGTTTGGATTTGGGTTTTTCTTTGGTGACTATAGGGAGTTACGGGGCAGCGAAGACCGCCTTGCAGGTAGGTACGACTTATACGCTTGGGATGTCATTGGATTATATGATTCGTTTGGGAATAAATAGTTTGGTGGAGGATGAGTTTTTGACGGCCGTGGAGAAAACTCCTTTGTTGGATGTTAATTGGGATGCCGCTACCATGTTTATTTCGAATTCGAAGATGTCTGCTGTACTAAACATTTCTCGTAATTTTTTAAAAAGAATGATTATAAATAAGGAAGCATTTGATGAATCCTTGGAAAGTGGAATTAAAGAGTTATTAGTATTTGTAATTATTAATGGATTTATTGATAAATCGAGTCGTTATGCGATTTTTATAACGAATGCTTTAAATAAAAATTCTAAAGTTGTGATTGCGAAATTACGGAATTATGGAGTTGATAAGGAGTCAATAGTTGAATTAACGAAGTTATTGCTTAGTGTTTCCTCGCAGGAAGCAATTAGAATTCTAGAAGAAATAAATTTAATTTATGAGGAAAAAAAATAATTTATCTTATTGGGAAGATGTTTTAGGATGTATTCTTGTACTTATATTATTTTGTTCAAATTATTCTCTTTTAATAAAAGAGAGTGGAGTACGTTCTAGAGGACAATCATTAACATATATTTTAATTCTTTTGAATAAATACTTTGAAGAAATAGGTGTCTATGTATTTTTGGGGATATTGTTTTTATGGTTTTTTATAAGGGCTATCTGCAAAATATTGAAAAATAATAAGAATGAATAGTTATTATTTAAATGCTTATCGTAAATGAAGAAAGAGTAGATGAAGATGCAAAATGGTTTGTAGACAAATGGTTATTTGATACATCTTTGAAGATGGTGTGATACAATCTGGAATAATCTTAATTACAAATTTCAAATAGCTCTCAGGAATTAATAATGGCACTCAAAAAAATAGATATGATTTATGAGTAAAAAGTATGATTATTCCCATTGGGGATTTGATTTATTAGGGTGTATAGGAATTATTTATTTATTTTTATGTAACTATCAAATTTTATTGACACCAAGTAGTTCTGGTAATAAAGGTGATATTCTTACTAATGTATTTTTATTATTAAATAGATATTTTGGTAAAATAGGTGTTTATTTATTTTTAGGCGGATTGTTTTTATGTTTTTTTGTAAGTGCTATTCGTAAAATATGGAGGAGTAATCATGATGATTAATATTAGAGTACAAGGATACAGAGGGGCGGGGCTTTTGCGTCTAATCAAAAATATACAGGTAAGATTCCAGTGGAAAATAAAACGCCATGGGACTTTGATGTTGTAACAAAAAATTATCCATTAAAAATAAATGTAAATGGTATACGCTATAATATTGATGCATTAGGAATTATAAAAACAGAATTAATAAAGTAGTAATGTTGATAAGTAGTATTTTTTTATGTATTTTTTTATGTATTTTTAATGTTTATAGATTTTTTAAGCAAAAGATAATATATTTTGTATTATTTTTATTAGTGTTATTGTTAGTGTATTCTGTTTATAGATATTATAACAAATTAGAGCTTGTCGATAAATTTGAATATAATGAATATGTATTTGAGGAATATATTGATTGGTCGAGAAGTACGGGGTATTATATGAAGTTTAAAGATAGAGCTTTTGAAGATAACTATTATATAATAAAAAAAAACCAAGATATATATTTTAAATATGTCCATAATTTCAATTTTGTTCATGTATATGATGCATTTACTTTCCATACAATAGAGCAAGATAGTTTAGTTTTAATACAAAAAGCAGGAAGTGGTAAATACGGAGTAGTATTTTTGAAAATGCCTTTAAATAAGGATAAAATAACAAAGAAAGATGTACGTATTATAGCTATCTATGTAGATATATTGAAAAATGGTAAGCAAATAACTCCAGGTGATACGACTGTATATTTATTGGATGATTATAAAAAAGTTCCCAAAGAGGTAATTGATTATGAACATGTAATTTCTGATTATTAGAGAGGAAAAGTACAATTAAAAATAGTTCTTTGAAAATTTGCATATGGTTGATGCAGTGACCGGGTAGTTGCTCATCTGGATGTTCATGGTAGTGGAGTGGATCCGGCTAAGGTGCGTTTTGTGACGCGTGGGGGTACGGAGTATACGCCTGAGAGTTTCGACGGGGAGAGCGGTGATTACGTCTTGTCCTTGGTTGGCGGTCAGGAGAACGACGGACAGGAGTTGTATGCCGTTTATCCGAAGTCGGACGGTGGTTATTACAATTTGGGCAAGCTTTTGGTATTGAGTTATCCCTCGTATCGTTTTTCCGTAAAGGTTGTTTCTGTCGGTGGTGGTCTTCCGGGGGGGGAGTATAGCGTTCTCAGCGACTACATGAAAGTCTTTTTTTCGCGTTACGGCATAGCATGCGATGTTTCCTACGATGAGACGGATTATTCGGACCTTGAGCTTTTTGACAAGGGCAGCGGCATCCTGTCTGCTTATAACAGCCGGATGAAGTCATTCCAGCGTCATTACGCAGAGACGCACCCGGTGGATGAATCTTGCAGTTATCTTTTTATCTTTCCTGAGAGCGGTCATAAGGGGAAGCGTGATTTCAGCGGTTTCATGCCTCGTGGCTGCCAGTTCGGTTACGTTTTCCGTCAGGACTTTCGAGGGTTTGATTCTTTTTGTCTTGCCGTTGTACATGAACTGTGTCACGGTCGTTTTGTTTTGAAACATACGTTCGACAGTTCTTACGGCTTGTTTAAGGGTTCTACAGACAACCTGATGGACTACACAGAAGGAGCGTCTCATCTTGCTAAATGGCAGTGGGACGTGATACACGACCCGGGAGTAGTGGTGAGGATATTTGAACGGGATGAGGATGGGGCTTTGGCAACGGGGGATAGCTTTGACAGGTTGGTTACTCTTATGCATGAAGCTGGCGCGTCCGGTTGTGCCTTTATCCAACGTTGTGAATCATCTGTTTTCCCTCTTCGTGACGGGGAAATCAAGTTTTCGTATGAAGGTCGGTATTATCGTTGTGTGGTAGGAAATTATCGTGATGGAATGATTTTTCCGAAGCAATCTCCGGATGGCGGTAATGTTTGGAATATAGACGAAAAATGGCTTAAGCAATTTTTTACGGGAATTGGTGATTCTCAGAATATTGTTCTTTACGAAAAGGCAGGAACAACCAAAACGTGTATGGCTTCAGAGGATTACAGTGATTTTTCCACCCTTTCCGATCCTTGGGAGTCGGCCTCTTTTCTTTCCCGTTGGTCTTCCGATCTGAGCCGGTGTATGTCTTTGGATAATGCGTTTGCAAGCGACCGAACTTATCAGCTTGAATCCTTGTCTTTATCCGAAATGGATATTCTTGATAGGGAATTAGTAGAACTTGTGGGCAATCCTTTGTTCCGTCATTTGCGTTTTCATGTGAGTTTAACGACCGTTTCTGGCAAGCACTCGGATTACAAGTCTTTCAGTGACGGGGATGCAGACATCACTTTGAAATATCTTATAGACGATGTCACCCGCCAGGTACATGTAAAACTGGAATACAATGAATCTCTTTTTTCTTCATCCCTCTCTTCCCCATTAAGCAGTCGGGCAAAAGAATATGGAATATCGGAAGGGGATTTGCGTAAAGAGAGTGTTGAAGCAATGCGTTTACTTAAAGAGGAGGTGCTTCGTGCCGAGGGTTTTTGGTCGGGTTTGCGCCAGCTTATTCTCGGAACGACAAAGCAGGTGCAGGTGTGTGGTAATATCGGAAAGAGTATTTGGGATACGGGAGAAATCCCGAAGGGGCTTTGGCTTATCAGCGACAACGGTTATTCTTATTACAAGGATAATAGTTTTACGTTAGGTCAGATACCTGCCGGAGTTTCAGATGGCGTTATAGGAGAGCTTTTCGGTCTTCCCTTGATGATAAAGACAGTAGGGGAAATCGTTATAGACCGGGAGAAGCGAGAGGCTTTCGGTCATCTTTTTTCCTGGGACGGGTTGGAAGCCATGTGGGAGGGTTTGAAAGAAGAATATTCTGGTTCTTGGAATGACCCCAATCGTCGTCAGTATATAGTTAGTAAGACGACCATTGATATTGCGTCATTGTTCGTAGGAGGAGGACTTGTCAGTAAAGGAGCCGGTGTTGCTAAAGCTTCGAACGACGGGAAGGTATTGATACAGGAAGGGATAGCGCGTTTTAGCAAAGAAGTACCCGGTCCTAAGGCATTGAAAGGGTTGACAGGGGAGATGCTTAATCAGCGGAAAGCTCTTCTTGCCAATTTGAATAAAAAACTTTCCACAGAGCAAATAGAAAAGGCTTTACATTTTGTGCCCTTGGAAGATGTGGAAGATTTTCTGAATCTGTTGGACCGTTTGAAAGACAACTCCACTCTAAATAAGGTTCTTCCTCAGTTGGGTGAATTTTATAACAAAGACAAGGGTGCCCGTTTTGTATTGAAATATGCCGGTAGTTTTCCTCCTGATGTAATAAATACCATTAAATTTGAACAGGTAGTACATATGTTCGGGTTGGATGAGGTCAAGCGGGTCTACGATTTTGTGATAGATGGTAAAAAATATGAATTAAAGGCTTGGACGAAGTGGGCACATTGGTCTGATGACGCTTTTTTGAATCAGTTTGTAAAGGATATTGCAAGTATAGGTGATTTGGAAAATTTACAATGGGTTTTTATGAGGACGGAAGATATTACGGAGGAAAACCTGCATAAGTATATTATGAATGCCTTAAAAACGGAAAAATGCGAACAATTGATGAATAGATATGTTTCAAAAGAAAAATTAGAACAATTATTCGGAACCGAAGTTAAATCAAAAAAATTAGGAAATGCTTTAGCAGAACTCTTGGAACAAGAAAAAAAATTAGAATCAATCTTTATAATTGCAGAATGATGGAGCTTAGACTGATTAAAGTTATTGAACGTTATTTTACGTCAACAGGAATATACGAAAAATATATCGTATATTGGGATGCAAATGTATTGCATGTCATAAACAAAGAAACTCTGGAGGAAGAACATGTTTTTGAAAACACCTTCGGGGGAAGTGTCTATAGGAATTTTTTGTATATAGCGGAACAGGATTTTACAGAAAGTGTATTTGACCTGTCGGGCAAAAAAATGATAAAAAGACATGAAATTTTTTTTGACAATACCCGCCGGATCAAAAATATGCAGATTGGTAGCTTTTATGCACATACAGCTCAAATTGATGAGGATGGTGAACAATATTTTTTTAAGTATGACTTAGCATTAAATAAGCTTGTTTATAAAGGTCCTGCCAATAATTATTCATGGTTGGCTTTAAATGAGGATTTCTATTTGTCTTGGTTTCATGTTAGAAAATATAAAACCGGAGGAGTGTTGAAAGTCAATGGTTTGCAGAATAGTGTCGTATGGAAATTTGTTTGGGCGGAATTAGGTTCTTATATGGATTGGGACTATATCCATCCTCCAGTATGGAAAGAACGGAAATGTTATAATATGTATTATATGGATGGAATGGTATTTTTGAGTGTATCCAAAGGGGTAGTTGCTCTTGCTGCGGAAACAGGCAAACAGCTTTGGTGGGTAGATTTTAATACAACAGAGAAAACTACGCTTCGTTTTGATGTCAAACCTAATCATTTGTCTTTTGCGGACGGCAAGATTTATATCCGTGATTGGCGCCAATTTGTATCTATTGATATGAAAACCGGGGAAATACTTATGCGCAAGAAATATATAGATTTCAAAGTGGGGAATGAAATTATAAGAGGTACATTGGATGACGGGGTCAAAATACACAATGGTAAAGGTTACTTTGTTTTGGATGTTCAGGCAGAGCTTTATCTGACGTCTTTGGATTTGAAAACAGGGGAAATCAGTATAGAGTGCGAACTCCCTGATGTAAAAGACCAGGTTTCGGCTGAAAATATTCATTTTGAAGGTAACCGGTTGTATCTTCGTGACAATGCTTCGTTTCTTTATGTGTATGAAGTGACAGAATAACGCAATGACGTGTGTTGTTTGATTGGTATATTGTACAGTAGATAAGTTCTTTGAAAATTTGCATATAGTTAATGCAGCGACCGGGTAGTTGCTCATCTGGATGTTCATGGTAGTGGTGTGGACCCGGCTAAGGTGCGTTTTGTGACGCGTGGGGGTACGGAGTATACGCCTGAGAGTTTCGACGGGGAGAGCGGTGATTACGTCTTGTCCTTGGTTGGCGGTCAGGAGAACGACGGACAGGAGTTGTATGCCGTTTATCCGAAGTCGGACGGTGGTTATTACAATTTGGGCAAGCTTTTGGTATTGAGTTATCCCTCGTATCGTTTTTCCGTAAAGGTTGTTTCTGTCGGTGGTGGTCTTCCGGGGGGGGAGTATAGCGTTCTCAGCGACTACATGAAAGTCTTTTTTTCGCGTTACGGCATAGCATGCGATGTTTCCTACGATGAGACGGATTATTCGGACCTTGAGCTTTTTGACAAGGGCAGCGGCATCCTGTCTGCTTATAACAGCCGGATGAAGTCATTCCAGCGTCATTACGCAGAGACGCACCCGGTGGATGAATCTTGCAGTTATCTTTTTATCTTTCCTGAGAGCGGTCATAAGGGTAAGCGTGATTTCAGCGGTTTTATGCCTCGTGGCTGCCAGTTCGGTTATATATTCCGCAAGGATTTTAGCACTTTCAATGCTTTTTGTATCTCTGCCGTTCATGAATTGTGTCACGGTCGCTTGAGTCTGAAGCATACGTTTGACGCTTCTTACGGCTTAAAGCAGAAATCCACGGACAACCTGATGGATTATACGGAAGGTGCTACCCATTTGGCGAAATGGCAGTGGGATTTGATTCATGACCCGGGGGTGGTGGTGAGGATATTTGAACGGGACAAGGATGCCATGAAAAGGGTTGATTTAAAAATAGATAGGGGTGATTACAATATAGGAGGTCATGAAGATATTTTATTTTATTTGTTGAGTTATAAGGAAGACGAATTAGTTTATAATCTTCAAAAATATGATTATGTGGCTATAAATAGTGATGAAGAAAAAAATAAAGTGGCTGTACTGGTTATTAAGAATGTATTATCTGGGATTGAAATTGGTGATGAGATAGAAGCAAGGATTTTGGTTGAAGAGTTTATTAATAATTATTCAATTAGAAAAATTGCATTGCTACATGAACAAATAATGGAGAAAATTCAAAATAGTGAAACTTTCCCTGAAATTGATATTAGAAATATGATAAATGATGCAGTATTATATACTAGCATAGGGACTTCTTTAGTAGATAATTTTGTAAAATCGTATAAAGAGTTTTGGATGTCGTTTAAATTAATTAACTTGTTTGATATTGAAGAATTTAGAAGATATTTTTTGTATGATAAATCGATTGTGTTGTCAAAACAAGGAATAAGTAATTTATTACAATTTGTATCAAATGGTAAGTTTAAAGATATTATTCGTTCTAAACTTCCCGCTATTACTAATAATGAATTGCGAGACATGATTAAATTAAAAAATAATTTTTCTCTCCAATCTTCGGAAAAATTTACCAATATTATTAAAATATGGAAGCCAAAGGATGCTGAAAAAATTTTTTATGAATTAGATGATTTAACTCTTGCGTTATTAGTAGGACAAGAGTCTAATTTTGAAGTATTGAATAATACTACTTCAAAGAATATATGGATGAAATTTTCTAAATTGTCCGAGAATGGGACTTTTGAAAAGATTGGTGCAACTATTGGATTTATTTCTTTATTAAGGAAAATAGAAGAAGATAAAATGCTTGCACCTGCTGATATAGTGAGTGTATTTCCTAATACAGTTTCATTATTTTCTTTTTTGATAGAATGGGTTGTGGATGACAAGTTAGAAGAAATAGGGAGTTTTATATTTGATGAGGCTCCTGATTGGTCAATGGTGAAAAAATGGAATGTTAATTTTAGAAGACAGTTGGGATTTCCTGATGAACCATTATATATGTATTATACTGATGAGAAAGGAAAAGTTAATCCAGATAAAATACCAACCAGTTTTATAATGACACGTGAAATAGCATTGAAGGTTTTTAATTTTTTACCTATAGTTGTTGATTTTGATAACAAAGGAACTATAAATTTTGACCAAAATAAACCATATTTTTTACCAACAAAACAAGTTTATTTAAGATGATAATTTAAGGTCATGGAAACAGATAAAAAAATGGAAGAAAAAAAATATATTAATTCTTGTTTTTGGGAAAAACGAGAAAAAGAAATGTTTAAAGAACTTTTTTCAATTTGGGATAAAAGTGGTTTGGGTGTTAGTAATAAGGCTGTGAAAAAAGGGAAGTTATATAGGAATTTTGTTAGAAAGCATTTTGAGAAAGACAAAGATATAGGGGATTTAGTGAAACAACTTCCTAAAGGAATTTGGTGGGTAGGAGCTTTCCGTTTTGAACTTATTTGGTTGTTATTATTTGGGGTAATAATTTGTTTAAATAAATATTTTTTTTATTTAATAGTGGTATTTTTCTGGCATCAGTAGGGAAATTTGGTAGTGCTACTTTTGATGCAATATATGTGGTATTATATATACTTCATATTGTCTTGTATTTTTTTATCAAAAGGTATTTATGGATTAAATCTAAAGTATTTATAAATATAATGATACAAATTGATGTAAAATTGGAGGCAAGGTTAATTAATAGAAAAAGAGATATGAATTAAAGGCTTGGACGAAGTGGGCACATTGGTCTGATGACGCTTTTTTGAATCAGTTCGTAAAAGATATTGCAAGTATAGATAAATTAGGTAATTTGCAATGGGTTTTTATGAAGACGGAAGATATTACGGAGGAAAGTTTGCACAAGTACATAATAAGGACATTGAAATCTCAGAAAGGAAGAAATGAACTTATTCGTTATCTGAAATTAGAGCAAACGAAAGCCTTATTTGGCTTCCCCCAAAAAATAGAGGATTCAAATGAGTTGGTAGAGAATATCATTAAACATTTTGAAAACAAAGAAAAGTTTTATGCTCTGTTTAAAGTAGTTGAATGATGAAATATAGAATTGTAACAGTTGTAGACAAGGTAACAAGCATTAGGGCTTGGGAAAAAGATTTCGTATTGTATTTGAAGAGAAATCAAGCATTCAGTTGTTTTGATAAACAAACATTAAAGGTTCTATGGAGCTATGCGGATTGTTATCACGGTTTTCTGTATGGTGATAAGTTTTTTTTGAACATAGCCATTAGCAATACGCCTGACGTTGTATCTTTCAATAATGGGGAGTTGATAAAACATCTTTCTTTATTTTTTAACTTCCATGTTTTAAACAAATATTGCTATGCTCTGCAAGTCATAAAAGAAAATGAAGAGAAAGAGAATGTGAAATATAATTGTTTGAAATTTGACATAGAAAAACAGGAAATCGTTAAAATCAATGAATCTATTTATCCTTTTGATTTATTATTGGATGAAAAGAATTATATTTCAACACTCGACAATAGGATTTTTAAGGTAGATTTTGAAGCCAATACCGTGGATTGGGAATATCATATTTCGGATTTGGGACCTTATATGGATTGGGATTATCTTAATCCTCCGGTGTGGGAAAAACGGAGGTATTATAACATGTATTATGTGGATGGAATGGTATTTTTGAGTGTATCCAAAGGTGTTGTAGCTCTTGCTGCGGAAACAGGCAAACAGCTTTGGTGGGTGGATTTCAATACGACAGAAACGAGTACGCTTTTTTATGATATTGATCCTTATTACTTGTCTTTTGCTGATGGTAAAATTTACATCCGTGATTGGGGACAGTTTGTTTCCATTGATATGAAAACCGGAGAGATACTTATGCGAAAGAAATATATAGGTTTTAAAGTTGGAGATGAAATTGTGGATAATACAATGACCAGTGGAATCAAGATTCACAATGGTAAAGGTTATTTTGTTTTGGATGTTCAGGCGGAACTTTATCTGACGTCTTTGGATTTGAAAACAGGGGAAGTCAGAATTGAAGCTGAACTTCCCGATGTAAAAGACCAGGTTTCTGCTGAAAACATTCATTTTGAAGGCAACCGGATGTATCTTCGGGACAATGCTTCGTTTCTTTATGTGTATGAAGTGACGGAATAATGCAATGACGTGTGTTGTTTGATAGGCATATTGTACAATAAATAAGTTCTTTGAAAATTTGCATATGGTTGATGTAGCGACCGGGTAGTTGCTCATCTGGATATTCACGGTAGTGGTTTGGAGCGTTTTTCCGTAAAGGTTGTTTCTGTCGGTGGGGGCTTCCGGGGGCGGAGTATAGTGCTCTCAGCGAGTACCTGAAGGTCTTTTTTTCGCGTTACGGCATAGCATGCGATGTTTCTTACGATGAGACGGATTATTCGGACCTTGAGCTTTTTGACAAGGGTAGCGGAACGGTCATAGTGGTAAGTATGGTTTGAAAATTGAAAATCATGGGAATTTTTAATTGAAAATCATGGGAATTTTTAATTGAAAATCATGGGAATTTTATAATTTTGTGGTCAAATGAATTAGCTATGTACTATCAAAGACTGATTGAAAAAGAAATAGAACTAAAACTGAGGACCTCCGGGGCTGTTGTTGTAGCGGGTCCAAAGTTTTGTGGGAAGACTACAACCTGCATGTTGTATCAGAAAAGTTTCGTAAAATTAAATACAAAACAAGCCATTGACATGGCAAGAATGAATCCTAAAGCCGTGTTGGAGGGTGAAATTCCCAGATTGATAGATGAATGGCAGAAAGCTCCTGACGTATGGAATCAAGTGAAGGATGATTTGGATTTCGATTATCAGTTTGGAAAGTATATTCTGACGGGCAGTTCTACCCCGGCAGACAAAACGGAGGTGCACCATAGCGGTGCAGGCAGAATAGCCCCTGTAAAAATGCGTCCGATGAGTTTATGGGAATCGAAAGAATCGAAAGGTACTGTTTCTTTGTCCGATTTGTTTAATGGCGGTAAAGGCTTTTCCTGGGATATGAATACGGATTTTACGCTGGACGATGTGGCATTCCTGATGTGCAGGGGAGGTTGGCCGATATCCGTTCAGGCACCTGAAGATATTGCCATAGAAATTACAAAAAACTATTACAATGGTCTTTTTGTATTTGAAGATTGTGGGAATGAGCGTTTCAGGAATAAGAAACCGGAGGTTCTGAAAATGATCATGAGAAGTTACGCACGTCATATTTCTACCGAGGCTGCCATTTCCACCATTGTTGCCGATGTCAGACAGAGTAACGAACGCAGTATGGATCCCAAGACTTTTGACGACTATATGGAGGCTTTGAAAGATTTGTATGTTATAGAAGACTTGCCTGCATGGAATCCGAATATCAGGTCAAAGACCTCTATCCGAAGTACGCCGACAAGACATTTTACAGACACTTCTATTGCATGCCGGGCATTAGGAATAGGTCCGGAAGATTTGAAAAGAGATTTGGAGAGTTTTGGCTTATTTTTTGAAGACTTCGCAGTTCGGGATCTTTCGGTTTATGCCAATGCTATCGGTGGCATAGTTACCCATTACAGGGATAATGCCGGTTTGGAGTGTGATGCTGTACTTCATCTTGAAGATGGACGATGGGGGGCTATAGAAATAAAGCTTGGCGGCGAAGACCTGGTGGAAGCCGGAGCAAGGTCACTAAAGGCACTTCGTAATAAAATAGTAGAAAAGAGTGACGAAAAATCCCCTGATTTTCTGATGGTGCTTACTGCTGTCGGCGGAGCCTGCCAAAGGAAGGATGGTGTGTATGTTGTTCCTATAAATTTACTAAAACCGTAGTTGATATAATTTAGTGATGTATATATGATTGAATGAAGTATTTATATTTTGTGTGTCTTGGGGTATTGTTGCCTTTTTGTGGCTTTCCGCAGGAAAACAGACAGGATTATAATTTTACCAATGTAGGTATGACTTTCCTTTCTGTTGTAACGGATGCCCGAGCCGGAGGAATGGGCGAACTGGGGGTTGCCACTTCTCCGGATAATTATTCTCATCAACAAAATCCGGCAAAGTACGTTTTTTCAGATCTGAAAACGGTAGGTAAGGGAGGGATAAATGTCTTTTATATGCCTTGGCTCCGGCGCTTGGTGGATGATATGAATATTGCCGGT
The DNA here is from genome assembly GCA_910589025.1 of uncultured Odoribacter sp. Lineage (GTDB taxonomy): Bacteria > Bacteroidota > Bacteroidia > Bacteroidales > Marinifilaceae > Culturomica. The sequence continues at coordinate 13,230 of CAJURM010000001.1, forward strand.
GCTTCCGGTTATTATAAGGTGAATTCGGAACAAAGTGTGAGTTTTTCTTTCCGGTATTTTTCGATGGGTGACCTTCATGAAACGGATGATAATTTACAGGCATTGGGAGAACGTTCTCCTTATGAGATGGCGATGGATGTTGCTTATGCCCGCCGGTTAGGCCGGAATTTTTCAATGTCGATGACTTTTCGTTACGGGGTATCAAATGTGGTAAAAAAATACCGTAGAGCACATATTATAGCTGCTGATTTAGGTGGGTATTATAGCAAAGCTTTGCGTTTGGGGAAAAATTCCGGTTTGTTTGCCCTTGGATTTGCATTGTCAAATGTCGGGAATAAAATCAAGTATGGGACGGATGACCGTCTGTTTTTGCCGGCAGAGTTGAAATTGGGCTCTAATCTTGAAGTCAGGATACAAAATCTTCATCGCTTTTCAATAGGAATGGAAGGAGGGAAATATTTGGTTTCCCTGCGGGAAGATGATCATACGAATACGGTACTGCAATGTATAGGCGCCTCTTTTGAGTCTGGGGAAATAAAACGCTTGTTCTGGAAAATAGGCGGAGAATATGTTTTTAATGAAATTCTGGCTTTCCGCACAGGATACTTTCATGAAGGCAAGTCGGGCTTGCAGCGGGAATATGCTACATTCGGAGCCGGAATCCGTTTTATGAGAATTCATCTTGACGCCTCTTATCTTGTATCCATGATGTCCGGCAATCATCCGCTCGACAATTCCTTGCATTTGTTTGCCGGTATCGCTTTTTAGTGATACAAAGGAACGGTGGAGTTATTCCACGTAAACAAACCGGAGATTTTTTGGATTGGTTTATTTCGGTGTTCTTTCTTAAAAATACTCCGAAAGATGGTATATTGCCAGATGTGCGTTCCACTGCTTGACGGTGGTATTCTGTGGCTGGCCAAAGAAGATAAAATAGGAAAGGTTTCAAATATATATGCGATTATTTCCTTTATTTCTGTTTCTAATCCAAATAAAATGTATAGTTTTGTGTTTAACGCAATTTATAATTGAATATTTTCGATAAGCTGAAAGCAATGGAATCTGTTTTGATTGCTGAAGCGAGAAAACATCTGTTGTGAAACACAATATGCTATGGCGAATTTGAATTGTATAAAAGCTGTGTTGGCAGAAAAAGGAATTATGAGCAAGTGGTTGGCTAAAACCCTGCAGAAAGATCCGGCAACAGTGTCGAAATGGTGTAACAATCATGCACAACCGGATTTGTACACGTTAGTACGGATAGCAGAGGTATTGGATGTGGATATTCATAGATTGATTTGCCATACAAAAGATAGCGAAAGGTGAGAGCAGAAGCCGTCAAACTTGCTTGAACGGATTATGCCGAGCCGCTTCCTATCTTCTATAAAGAAGAATAAATGATAATGAAATATACAATAGAAGAATTAAGGGATATGACAGAAGGTCAAAGTTTTGACCGCAAAAGCATTCTCATTGAACCTAAAGCCCTTGCCAATATTATTGTGGCAATGGCCAATGCGGACGGTGGAACGATTGCAATAGGCATATCAGACAAGACCCGTTACGTTGAGGGGGTGGACCAGGACAAGTCGCACCTCAATGATATATTGCGTACACCCTTGGACTTCTGTACTCCAAGCGTTACTGTTTCTACCGACTATGTACCTTGTATAGATTCAGAAGGACGGGAAAACCGTGTATTGCTGATGCATGTTCCTGCCAGTCCCCGACTTCATGCCAATCAAGCGGACGAAGCGTTTTGGCGTGTGGGTGACAAATCACGCAAACTGACTTTTGATGAGAGATTGCAACTCATGTATGACAAAGGAGAACGGTATTATGAAGATACCATAGCACACGATGCTACGCTTGACGACATAGACATGGATGTGGTCAAGGCCTATATGAGACAAATCGGGTATGGTAAATCCGTGCAGGAATACTTGCAAGAAAACAAAGGATTTGTGACATATAAGAACGATATGCCACAAATCAGTACGGCGTGCATTCTGCTTTTTGGTAAGTATCCGCAAACCTTTTACCCTCGTGCAAGAGTGCGATTTATCAAGTATAATGGTACGGAAGAAAAAGTGGGGCGAGAGATGAATGTTATCAAAGACGTAACCTTTGAGGGACGCATCCTTGATCAGGTACAAAAAACAGTCGAGTATCTTGAAACACAGGTAAAGGAACATTCCTATCTCGGTGAAAATGGCATATTCAAAACCGACCGGGAATATCCAAAGTTCGTGATACAGGAGATGGTGGTGAACTCCGTCTGCCATCGCGACTATAGTATTAAAGGAACGGAGATACAGATTAAAATGTTTGATGATCGCCTTGTGTTCGAGACTCCCGGCAAATTACCGAGCATTGTCCGCACAGACAATATCCGTCACACTCATTTCTCCCGTAATCCAAAGATTGCCGAATACCTCAAAGCATACGACTATGTAAAAGAATTCGGAGAGGGTGTTGACCGTATGTGTCGCGAACTGTTTGCCACAGGCACGAAAGAGCCTCAATACCATTTGGTCGCTTTTATTATGAAAGCGACCGTACATGCCAATGTCCTGGAAGAAAGGCATGAAACGACCCAGACTATCCGGACCGACCAGAAGCGACCAGATGAGATAAGAAAAGGGCATGAAAAGGGCATGAAAAGGGCACAAAAAGGGCATGAAAAAGTTCTATTCTTGATACTGAAAAATCCCAAGACAAGCATTCCTGCTTTGGCTAAAGAATGTGAAATGTCTGTAAAAGCCATGCGCCTATTGCTCGACAAGCTAAAGGCTGAAAATATTATAGAGCGCATTGGTCCTAATAAGGGTGGTTATTGGAAAATCATTAAACCTTAAGAGTAGGATATAATAAACAGTAGAATACGAATATAAATGATATAGGTATCTTAAAAAGATTATGGCTAAGAAAATAAATACCAAAAAAGAAGAAACAATCAACTTGGATGCTATTCTATTCAAGTGTCGCGATATATTGAGGCAGGCAAAAAACTCCGGTTCGTTCTTTGAGAAGCGTGATATGATGCTGACATTGGTGTTTCTTCGTTTTATCGGAGAGAAATATGAAAATGGTGTCGCACATCTTCGTGCACAGTTGATAGAAGAGGGACTTGATCCGGATGATGAAAATATTATTTCGGCATTTTTTGATGATGCTACTTTTACTGATGGCACGTATAACCTTCCACTTGAAGCCCGATGGAATACGATTATAAATACTCCTGCTCCCGGACTTAATGTGGCTCTCGATACGGCTTTACGCAGTATTGCTACTGCCACCCCAAGTCTTAAAGGATGTTTTGTGGAAGGTACTTTTACCCAGCGTAACATGGCAGGCAACGATATGAAGAAGTTCATCGATGAGATCAATAAAATTTCTCACAAAGCATTTGGGGAAGAAAAGGATTTGATTGGTCGCGTGTATGAATACTTCTTGAAAGAGTTTGCTGTGAATGCCACAAAGGAAGAGGGCGAATTTTATACGCCTCACGATATTGTACAGATGATAGCCAGTATGATTGAACCATTTGACGGAACCATTTACGACCCATGCTGTGGTTCCGGCGGTATGTTTATTCAGAGTGCAGAGCTGGTAAAGTCAAAGCAAGGTGACATCAGTCGGATTAATGTTTATGGACAAGAGAAAGAGGCTGCTACTTATCGTCTGGCTAAGATGAATCTTGCTTTGCGTGGCATCAGCCATAATTTGGGAGCAGAGAGTGACAGTACTTTTACTAACGATTTGCATAAAGGCATTTATTTTGATTATATTATGGCTAATCCTCCTTTTAATCTTAAGGGATGGTACAGTGATAGTCTGGAGACTGATGCCCGATGGAGTGACTATGATACACCTCCGGCAAGCAATGCCAATTATGCTTGGATTCTTCACATGCTGAGTCATTTGAAACATCAGAATGGTGTGGCTGGTTTTCTTCTTGCCAATGGAGCATTGGGCGATACTGATGCGCAAAACATCCGCAGAAAACTTATAGAGAATGATAAGGTTGAGGCAATCATTGTATTGCCTCGGGAGCTTTTTATCACCACGGATATTAGTGTGACATTATGGATTTTGAACCAGAATAAAAAGGGAGGTGGCTATCACGGTCGCTCACTAAGAAATCGTGAGCATGAAATCCTCTTTATGGATTTGCGTACTTGGACCAAAAATCCGGTAAAAGGGGAACAGAAAAAGAAAGTCGAACTGAAAGCGGACCAAATTAAGTATGCAACAGAAATCTATTTCAACTGGCAAGAAGTTGGGACTGATGGTGCACACTACGAACAGCCGGAACTTTATCGCTCAGTAGGGATCAAAGAAATTGAAAAGAATGATTTTTCACTTGTTCCAAGTCGATATATTGAGTTTGTAGATAGAGATTCTGATATAGACTTCAATAAAGTACTTACAGATACTGCTGCAACTGTATCTGACTTATTGAAACGTCAGAGAAAGAATGATAAAATATTGCGCAATGCTCTAAAACAATTGGGATATGAGTGCAAGTAAAACAAAATGGGTAAGCCTTGGAGGTTACATTGAGCAATGTGATGAAAGGAACATCAAAGGACTTTACACTTTGGACGAAGTTTGTGGTATAAGCACCGATAAGAAGTTTATAGCAACCAAAGCCAATATGGATGGAGTGTCCTTGACTTCTTATAAAGTTGTTAATAGTAACGAGTTTGTTTATGTGGCTGATACATCGCGACGAGGAGATAAAATTGCTCTTGCACTTAATACAATTGATGCTCCAGTTCTCATCTCATCAATTTATACCGCATTTCGTTGTAAAGACATCAATGAATTGTTGCCGGAATATCTGTACTTGTTTTTGAACCGCAGTGAATTTGATAGATATACTCGCTTTAATTCTTGGGGAAGTGCAAGAGAAACATTCGATTGGAGCGAATTGTGTCGTGTGCAAATTCCCCTTCCATCAATAGATATCCAGCAAGAATTGGTCGATACATATAACGGTCTTAAATCTCTTGCCGAGCAAAACGAAGCGTTGATAGAACCGTTAAGCAAAGCTTGCGAAGCCTTTATTGCAGATTGTAAAAGCAAGTATCCACAAGAGGAACTTAGGGAATATATTGAGCAATGTGATGAGCGAAACTCCGAGGGGATTTACACCTTGGATGACGTCAGAGGTATCAGCATTGATAAGAAACTCATTTTCACGAAAGCGGATATGACAGACGTTTCATTGATACCATATAAATTATTGAAGCCTAACGAATTTAGTTATGTTTCTGTAACATCACGCAATGGCGGAAAAATATCCTTGGCAATAAATAATACATCAAAGACTTTTATCGTCTCATCATCATATATTAACTTTCGCAGCAAGAACACAAATGATTTGCTACCGGAATACTTGTACTTGTTGTTGAGCCGTAGAGAATTTGATCGATATGCCCGTTTCAACTCTTGGGGTAGCGCAAGAGAAACATTCGATTGGAGTGAATTGTGCCGTGTACAAATTCCGCTTCCGCCACTAGAAGTCCAACAATCCATTGTTAACCTATACAATTGTATGGAAGAAGCCAAGAGGATTGCTTCCGAAGCAAGAGCACAATTAAAAACTCTTTGTCCGGCATTGGTTCAAAGAGCTGCCCACAGTTAAAAATGTGATTAATGAACAACAGAATAGAAATAAAGTCCATTTCCGAATTGTTGACAATTCAGAATTTGAATATTCCTTCTTACCAAAGACCATATAAATGGTCTACGAAGAATATGTCTGAATTGTTGAACGACATTAATGATGCAATGATAAAAAGGAAGGAGAATAGTAATATTGATTTCAAATATCGGGTAGGTACTATTCTGCTTCACAACAATGATATAGACAATACGATGGATGTTATCGACGGTCAGCAAAGGATTGTGTCATTACTTCTGATTTTGAAATATTTGGAGGACTGCGATTTCATCCAAATGAATCTCGAAAATAAATCCACACAGTATAATCTTTATACAAACTATGTTTTTGTTAAAGATTGGTTTGCGCTAAAAGATGATGCTGACAAGAATGCAATGAGGGATGCATTTAAGGTTTTATTGGAAGTTGTTGTTATTACGGTGAATAAGCTCGGAGAAGCTTTTCAATTGTTTGATTCTCAGAATTCAAGAGGGAAATCGCTGTATCCGCATGATTTACTTAAGGCTTATCATCTGAGAGAGATGAATGATGATTTGTTTGAGATGAAAAGAGTGGTTGAAATGTGGGAGAATTGGGATAGTTCACATCACGAATGGAACGATATAGAGTATTTGTTCAATTCTTATCTGTTTCCAATAATTAATTGGGCAGAAAATAATCCAACTCATATTTTTACAATCAATGATATAGATGTTTTTAAAGGTGTCAAAAGCACAGAGATATATCCTTATGCTTTACGTACGATAAAAGCTATGCCTGTTTATCAGATTACTGAACCGTTTATTGCAGGAAAAGATTTTTTCTTGATGGTGGATTATTATCTCGCATTGTTGAACTACCTTAAGTCAAATGCCCTTAGAGGTTTTGATGATATTAAAAATATAATTGAAAATAAATCTTATAATGGTACTGGATTTGAAAATTGTAAGGAACTATTTTATTGCATTCTCCTTTGCTATTATGACAGGTTTAAGAATTTGGATTCTAAAGTGATAAGAAAATTATTTTCATGGGCTTTTATGATAAGAGTTGATATGAAGACATTATCACACAAGACAATCAATAAATATGCTATAGGCGGGGATAGCTCATATTCTAATAGAATATCCATGTTCTATAAAATTCTTCATTCTATGAAACCGAATCAGATTTCTAATCTGAATATTGAAATTACAAGAATAAATGATTCGGCTCAAAAAGAAAAATGGAATCCTTTGTATAAAGATATTAAGCAGCTTAATGGAATAGACTAATGGCAAAATATACAACAGAAATCAAGATATACAATCCAGAGGAAAATAAAAACATATTCAAAATAGGAGATAGATATTGTATTCCTTTATACCAGAGAGCTTATGCATGGAAAGAAAAGCAGATAAAACAACTGATAGAAGATATAAATGATTATCCCGGACATGAAAATTATTATATAGGTTCGCTTGTTGTCTATAAGCGTGCAGATGACTACGAAGTAATTGACGGGCAACAGAGACTGACCACTCTATTCTTATTATTTAATTATCTCGGCTTTGACGTGGAAGAAAAGTGTCTTCAATTTGATTGTCGCGGAAAATCGAATAAGACTCTTCAATGTATCACTAAAGGTACTTTCACGAATATGAACGATGAAGATATTGAATCATCATTATCAATGGGAATGAAAATCATCGAAGATGCATTTGGTGTTAACGATGACGGGCAAAAGATTGATAAAGAGAAATTCAAAAAGAATCTTCAACGAGTTGTATTATATAGAATAGAAGTGCCTGAGGGTACAGATTTGAACCACTATTTTGAGATAATGAACACACGCGGAGAACAGCTGGAGCAACACGATGTGTTGAAAGCGATGTTTATGAAGGACATTGTTTCGCCAAGTGGTAGGGAAATGTTTGCTAAAATATGGTCGGCATGTAGTGACATGGATGGCTATGTGCAGATGAATATTACTGACACAAAATTGAGACAAGAGTTATTCTCTGAAAAATGGAATGTGTTTAAACCAATTACATTCATATACAATGGTAATGAAAAAAATAGTGATTTAAATGGAAAGGTGGCATATGATATCAATGATAAGTTGAATGCTATTCTCCACAATAGCTCTGTGGAGGTTGTAAACACTATCGACAAAGAAGAAAGAAAACGCTTTGAGAGTATCATTGATTTTCCTCATTTTCTCTTGCACGTGTTAAGAGTTTTCAAGAATGTCAATAAAATAGATGATTTGAATGTAGACAAGCTGCTTGATGATAAATCGCTTATTGAAGAATATAAATTACTGTTCAAAAGCGGGAAGGTAAAATTTCCGAAGCTGCAGAACGATTTTATTAATTGCTTATTGAAATGTCGGATATTATTTGACAAGTACATAATAAAGCGAGAATTTGCCATTCAAGATAAAGAGGGTGAATGGAGCCTTAAACAAATAAATAAGAGTGAAAATGACTCTCCATATTATACTCAGACTGATGGTTTAGCTGATAATGTCCTAATGTTAGAAGCTGCCATGCGCGTTTCGTATACATCCCCTAAGGTGATGCACTGGATTACACAATTACTGATATGGCTTTACAAAAATGAGCATCAGATTGATAGGTTTGAGAATGAAGTTGAAAATTATATTCGAGAATCAATAAAGAATAATTTTTTTAACAAGGTCAATTATAACTGTATGGGAATAGATACTCCGCATATAGTTTTGAATTATCTGGATTATCTCCTATGGAAAGGGAACAAGGATAAATACAAAGATTTTGTCTTTGAGTATAGAAATACAATTGAACATTGGTATCCGCAACATCCATCTGCTGATACTTTTGAAAAGTGGAAACAAGAGGAAGTGGATCATTTTGGCAATCTGTGTTTGTTGCAAAGAGGTTATAATTCCAAGTTTTCGAATTTAGAACCTCATTCAAAAAAGTCCACTTTTAGTGGAATGATTGCTAGAGGCAGTTTAAAACTAAGACTTATGGCGGAATTGACTACTGAAGGAATACAATGGAAGGATAAATATGAGTCATTGGGTGAAAAAATGTTGCAAAACTTAAGAAAAGCTATAGAAATAGATGATCTTAAAAAGTCTAATAACTAATGAATTATGGCAAAGTTGACAAGTTATAATGGCAGATTCTGTGAGTCTGATTTCGAGGATGCATTTATATCATTCTTGAAACAGGAGAACTGGACCTATTTGTCAGGTGATAAAATTGTCCGTAAAAATCAAAAAGAGGTACTCATTGATAGCGACTTAGCAGAGTTCTTGACGAATAATAATGCCGGACTGGATGCTGAGGAGGTGCAACAGATTGTGGATAATGTACGCCTTGTGGGGGCAGAAACCGATTTTGCCACACTCCACAAAGTATATGGTTGGATGGTGAACGGCATTAATTTTACAAAAAAGGATGGAACGGTAGAAAACATTGCGCTCATAGATTTTGAGTCTCCAAAGAAAAACATATTCCGTGCAGTAAATCAATTAACTGTGGAATATGTAAATAACGGTCGTACAAAGTATCGCCGTCCGGATATCGTTCTTTATGTGAATGGTATGCCCGTGTGCATAATGGAATTAAAAAATCCGACAGACGAAAAAGCGACTATTGAAGATGCCTGGGAACAAATAAACATACGTTATTGGCGTGATATACCTCATTTATTGCACTATTCTCCTTTGGCTTGCATTAGCGATGGAGTAAAAACACGCCTTGGCACAGTGCGTACGCCATACGAACATTTCTATGCTTGGCGCAGGGTGAATAATGACGATAAGGTTTCAACTTCACCATTTGATGAGATGCGAACTATGGTCAAGGGTGTGTATGAGACGGAGAGATTTCTCGAAATATTCCGGGACTACATCTACTTTCAGGACAAGAAATTTGATGATAAGGAAAAAGAAATAGTATGCCGTTATCCGCAATTCTTTGCTACCAGATTACTCAGAGAGAGCATCATAAAATCAGTAAAGGAACGCAATGGTAAGGGAGGAACATATTTCGGGGCTACCGGATGCGGAAAGACCTATACCATGGCATTCCTTGCGCGACAACTTTCTATGCGATGTGCATCTGAAATTGGGTCCCCTACGATATTGATGATCGTAGATAGGGAGGACTTGCAGAAACAAGGGGGGAAATTATTTACCAAGAGTAAGGAATTCTTAGGATTAGGCGAAGTATGCGTAGTGCCAAACAGGAAAAAATTGCGTCAGGAATTGGCAGCCAGAGGGAGTGGAGGTTTTTATATTTGCACTATTCAGAAGTTTTGCGACCGTGAGGAAGATTCTATCGGATTGATAAATGAGCGTTCAAATATCATTTGCTTTAGCGATGAAGCCCATCGTACTCAGTTGGAGGGTGCCCAAAGAATAAAATATAGAAAACTAAGGGAAGACGATGAAAATGAATCTCTAAATAGGGTTGATGAACAAATGAAAGCCGTGTTGTCAAAGCCATACGCCAAAGTGCTTCGTGAAGCATTGCCTCATGCCACGTTTGTTGGTTTTACGGGAACACCTATAGCCGAAACTTATCAGACTTTCGGTAATGAGATTGACCGCTATACAATGGATCAAGCGGTGGCAGATGAAATAACGGTTCCTATCAAATACCATCCTCGAATCACTAAAGTCCTTTTCGATAAAGAGAAGATAAAAATGGTGGAGGAATATTATAAACAATGTGCTGAAGAAGGCTCTACCCAAGAAGATATTGAGGCAAGCAAAAGAGCTATGAGTTCGCTTCAAGTCATTCTTGGTGATCCGCAAAGATTGGAACGTCTGGCGGTAGATATTCACGACCATTACGTGAATGCATGCAGTGGAGACCCGGACCGGATACAAAAAGCAATGATTGTTTGTTCCAAACGTGAAACAGCATATAAATTGCTTACTGTTTTTCAGGAGAAATATCCTGAGTGGTTTGAAGAAAGAAAATCACCGGAAGGAGTTTTGTGTAGCGAAGAGGAATTAAAGGAACTATCAGATATGCCTGCCATGGCCATGGTGGCAAGTGTCGGTAAAAACGACCCCCAAGATATGTATAATTATCTGGGAGGAGTGATTAATGATAAACGCTCCGAGAAACTGGATGCAGCCTTTAAACAAGAGAAAAGCAATTTTCGGATTGTTATCGTCGTGGATATGTGGATTACCGGTTTTGATGTCGAGAGTCTTACTTATCTTTATAACGACAAACCTTTACAAAAACACACGCTTATTCAAACAATCAGTCGTGTGAACAGGAAGTATCCCCGAAAAGGGTTTGGACTAATCATTGACTATATTGGCATACGTGATAATATGCGTGAGGCCATGAAGATGTATGGCGGCGGAAGCAATACTTTTGCACCTACTGATGACGATGTTGAGCAAGCTACGATGATTTTCAGGGAACAATTGTCAATCATCAAAGACCTATTCAAGACAGAGGATTTAACGCCACTTCTTCATTCTGAAACAGACCCGACTTTGCGCTATATCTTGTTGGCAAAGGCAGCCGAATATGTATTCAAATCGAATGAGCTGTTAAATTTAGCCTCAGAAGATGAAAAGAAGGTGAAGAAAGTATTATTCAAAACTTACTTTTTGAACGTGGTTAAACGAATGCGTATTGCATACGACATCTGCCAACCTTCAGGATATTTATGTGATGAGGAGTCTGTATGGGCACAATGCTTTATGGCAATAGCTGGCTTCGTCAGGAAGATGAGTGGGACTGACGCACCTGATGCAGAAACAATGAATCGCAAGGTGGCAAAGATGGTTGAAGAAGCCTTGAAATACACTAAAGTAGAGAGTATGTTGAATATAGGTGAGGAGGAAGATATATTCAGCCCTGAGTATTTCGAGAAACTGTCAGATGTAAAGATGCCTGCTTCAAAACTGGAATTGTTGGTGAAGGTGTTGAAAAAACAGATAACCGAATATGGAAAAACAAACCAGGCGGCAGCAAAGAGGTTTATGGAAATGCTGGAAGAAACCATCAAACAATACCATGAACGCCGTAAGCATTTAAGTGCGGAAGAAGCCGGTGAAACTCAAGAAACTGTCTCGGAAGAAATTATTAAACAGGCAACCGAACAAGCTTTGCAGATTCTAAAAGAAATGCAAAAGGATAGGGAAAGTTTCCGGAAACTGAATCTTACGTTTGAAGAGAAAGCGTTCTATGATATTCTGTTAATGTTGCGTGATAAGTGCAACTTCGAATATGGTGAAGACAAAGAGTCAGACGGAATTATTATTAACGATAAATGCAGGAAGTTAGCCCGTAAAATCAAGGAGATAATTGACTTGAAATCAAGCGCGGCTGACTGGCTCAATAATCAGAATATACGCGAACAGCTGAAGTTTGACATTAAAGTATGTTTGGTTAAAAATGGCTATCCCCCTCAGTATAGTCCGGAAGTTTTCCGTCAAGTTATGGAACAGATGGAGAATTTCAAGGAGAATGAAATTGATTCACCTATACGTGAATCCTCCGGAGATAATAATGAAAAAACGAAGAGTCAATCTCATATCATAGATGTTGCTTCTACAGAACAACAATTTGTAACACATTTGCCTTATTACCCAAGTATTAAGGCTGCCTGCCACGATTTGTCTGAAATTGAAGTACCACATGAGAATGTACAGTGGATGGATGTGTCGGCGGAAATGTCACGTTTGGATAAATCCATGTTTGTGGTTAAGGCTATGGGTGATAGTATGAAACCGAAAATCAATGATGGCGATTTTTGTGTTTTTTCTCGCAATACGGGTGGTAGTCGTGAAGGAGAAATTGTATTGGTGGAAGGATATAATATCAAAGACTACGATAGTGATAATATTGCTTGTACTATCAAGAAATATCATAGTGAAAAACGAGTTACAGAAGAGGGGTGGGAACATGCACGCATTGAATTGATACCACTCAATAAAGATTACGACCCTTTCACTCTTAATCCTGAAGAATCATTTCGTGTATTGGGAATCTTGAAGAAAGTGATTTATAAAGATTAAAATAGCTTATTATTATGATTAAAACAGGTGATTTTATTAAAGAGTATCTTCCGCTTTTGCTGGTTATATTATTTGCATTAATTGGTTTCGGGGCAAGTGTCTTATTTCTGTCTATTGATCTTTTTTTGACATTGTTAGGATTAGGGATTAGTGCGGCACTTGTTCAATGCGCATTCATACAAAACAGAATACAGAAAGACAATATAAAAATCCAACTCTTTGATAAAAGGTATGCTGTATTTCAAGCACTGTTGGATTCTATTACTGTTATTAAACGGAATAATTGGGATAGGTACATATTGTTTAATGGTAACGATGTCTTCAAACAAGTGATAGAGATCGAAGAAAACTTGTACAAGTCGGTGCAACTCTCTATATGTCTTTTTGACCAAGATTTGTATGCTAAATTATGTGCTGTTAATGACGCTTTTTGCAGCGTAGCTAAATCTTTTAAAAATATGCTGGTGACAAATATAGATAATTTATCCTCAGAAGGAGACGTACAAGCTCTTTTGAAACAGATTAGTTCTCAAATCATATCACAAGAAGGTCTGGATAGTAAAGAATATGAGGACAAGTTGAAAGATAAATTCCCCAAAATATACATTAATTTGAAGGAGTTTGCTAATGAGTGCAAGGCGTATCTTTCTTTTGTTGAAGAATGCGGCATAAAAAAAGAGTTCGGAAAATATATTGTCGTAGATAGTTTGGACAAATAGTTCCCAAACAACAGTATGATTCTGCCGTTATCTGAATATAGTTCCATTGTTCGAAAGGTTGGGGGGCTGCCAAAGGGAGAATGGAGTGTATGTTGTTCCTATAAATTTATTATAGCCGTAATTGATAGAAATATTGAAAGGGCTGAAAAAAGTTTTCTTTTCAACTTTTCCAACCCTTTCAACTCTGCAATTTTTTAAACTTTGCTTTACTCTACCGTTATGCCTTGTTTTTGGTATTCTCTTTTCAGCAGGTCTACCATTTGGTCTACGGCTAAGTTTTTAGCAATAATTTTTTTGTCTTTGTCCAGGATGTACATGACTGGGGTGGAGAAGACATTGTAAATGGTCCAGTAGTTGGACTGACGGTTGGGATCCCAGCAGTTGATGAAGTCGAACATCTCGTGTTTCTCCACAAATTCTTCCCACTCTTTTTTATTGGTATGGGTGTTTACGGCAAAGACTTTCAAGCCGTGAGGACCAAAGCGTTCAAATATTTCTTTCTTAGCCAACGGAACTTGTTTCTTGCAATGGCCGCAATTGGGTTCCCAGAATAGCAGCAGGATAAAAGGAGCTTTGGTTTCGCTCAGGCTCACCCAGTTCCCTTCCAGTGATGGTAACCGGAGGTCCATGGCCGTGTGGTTCAGCAGATTGTACTGACGTTTGTAGACTTCGTCCGTAATTTTTTTCATCTGTTCTTTGTCCAGCCAGTCCACAATACCACTGACGTAATAATGGTGTCCTAATTTAACGAAAGCCTCGTCCATGCCCATAATTTTGTTGTCAAACGTATAGACCAGACAATAATTCATCAAATAGCGGAACATCGCTTTACAGGGACGTGATTTCTCTAAAATTTCCACACAGGAAAGGTAGAGGGAATCCGGATGAACCATGACCATGTTTTTGAAATAGTCGTCAAGTTTGGTCTTGAATATCGGTGTACGGATTAACGTACTGTCGGCGAAATTGGTATAGTCCCAATAGTGTTTTTTGCTGTAAAAGTAAGCCTGACGGCGTATTTCCATCTCTCTGTCCTTCGTGTTTTCGGGTACGGTTTTGGAAAAATCGGGAATTTCAGGGGAGAGGGTAAAGTTGGCAAAAGTGGCTAATGCCGAATGGGGAAATTTCTTTACCATTTGGGCAATGTAGGCACGCACTTCCTTATCTGCCTGTTCGAAACGGGCGGTATAGGCTTTCTTTATTTCTTCTTTATCCTTGTTCGGGTCCTTATCATACTCATCCCGGATGGCTTTGCTTTTCTGGTTCTGGGTTACCATGAAACGCTGGAAATCGCGGAATGCCGTATTTTCAGGAGAACCTTCAAACTCAATGTGGTTGAGCACGTCGAGGGTATCACTTTTGATACTGAAATTTTGAGTATCACCCATAATCAGGTCAAAATAGTTGCTGTTGGAGAAAAGCAGCAGATACATACCCCGTGCCAGTTTCTTTTTGCTGTCTTTGAAGTAGCCCACACCTTTGTTGTCTAATTGGGCGGTATCGACGGCATACACCTTGCCTTCAAAATAGTTTGCCAAAATGATGCTTTTGCCGGGCATTTTGTCTACAGTGATTTTAATATTATAGCCCTGAGCACCCGCTTTGTATGCTATGGTAAGCAGCATGCAAAACACCAGTGGAGAAAGGATTTTTTTCATCTGTATTAATATCTGAAATGAGTATTGATTACTTTATCGGCTTTTTGCAGCCCCAGTTTAGAGGCTATCTGCAAGTCCTTGAGTGCTTCGTCCGACCGGTTTACCGCCATTTTGGCAATTGCGCGGTTGTAATAGGATTTAGCGTTGGACGGGTCTACGTTGATGGCTTCGGTATAATCCTGGATGGCTCCGTTCATGTCGCCTTTGATTTGCAGGATGACGCCGCGGTTGAAATAAAGTCCCGTTTCTTTCAGTCCCAATTCCATCGCCCGGTTATAATCGGCAAGGGCGCCTTCATAGTCTTTCATATAAAAACGGGCAATTCCGCGGTAATGATAGGCGGTAACGAAATCGGGACGCAGGTTGATGGTCTGAGAGTAGTCCTTGATTGCACTGGAATAAATACCGATGTTTTCGTATACCACCCCCCGGTTGAAATAGGAAAGGGCATGGTCCGGGAAGTTGGTCAGGAGATAATTGAAGTCGTTCAGTGCTTCCCTGTAGCGTTTGGTGTTGGCATAACATACCGCCCGGTTGTAATAGGCCGGAAACCAAACGTTATCCTGTATCAGTGCATTATTGAATTCAACGATGGCTTGATCATATAATCCTTGTTTCATGTATTCCAGTCCCCTCTTGTTATTCTGTTTGACTTTGTTGTCGCAGGAAGCCAGTAAAACCAGAATGAAAATCAACAATCCGTATTTCATAAGGTAAATATTATTTTCAAACTCATAATCCGTCCAAAATTAGTGATTCGGATTGAGATATTAAAACTTTGCATTAAATTTTATTCTTTTTCCCTTTATTTGCTATAAAGTTTCTTGATGAGGTCGGGACGTCTGAGCCGGTTCAGAAATGATTTGATAACAGAGGTGTATTCTTTTTTATACCAGAAAAAGAACATGTTTTGGAGTTTTTTGTCCTTTTCATTTTTGGCGGAAGTGATTTTTTCCAGAGAATACGGGTGGTATCCGGTGTAATACATCGTCGTCGCCAGAGTCATGGGCGTGGGGGTAAAATCCTGTACTTGTTCCAAACGGAAATTCAGTTGTTTGGTAGCCACTGCCAGTTCTGCCATGTCTTCCGGACGGCAGCCCGGGTGGGAGGAAATGAAATAGGGGACAATTTGCTGTTTCAAACCGTTTTGCCGGTTGATGTCGTCAAATTGCTGTTTGAGTCGTTGGAACAGGTTGAACGGAGGTTTACGCATCAGGCGGAGTACGTGTTCAGCTGAATGTTCCGGAGCTACTTTGAAATGGCCGGATACATGGTGTTTGATAACCGTTTGCAGGTATTCTGCATTGGTCCGGTTCACCTGTTTGTCGTGGGTGTCGTGCAGGCAAAGGTCATACCGGATGCCGGAACCGATGAAACAATGCTTTACTTTATCTATACTCCGTGCTTTGTTGTATATTTCCAGCAGGCGGGAGTGGTCGGTATTCAGATTTTTGCACAGGGAGGGGAAAGCGCAAGATGCCCTTTTGCAGCGGCTGCAAAGGGCCTGGTTTTTACCTCCTAAGGCATACATATTGGCGGAAGGGCCTCCTAAATCGGTGATGGTTCCTTTGAAATCGGGCATTTGGGTAATTTTTCCGATTTCTTCCAAAACGGATTGTTCGGAACGAGAGGAAATGAATTTTCCCTGGTGGGCGGAAATGGTGCAGAATGCACACCCTCCGAAACATCCGCGATGCAGGGTGACGGAATGCCTTATCATGTTGTAGGCCGGAATCTCTTTCCCTTTATACCGGGGGTGGGGTAAGCGGGTGAAAGGCAAGGCATAGACGGAGTCTATTTCGCGTGTAGTCATGGGGGCATAGGGAGGATTGACGATGATGAGACGGTCTGCTATGGGCTGTATTAACAGAGCTGCATGCAGGCTGTTTGACTCTTCCTCGATATGACGGAAATTGCGGGCATGTTTTTGCTTGTCTGCGAGGCATTCTTCGTGAGGATATAAGTGAATGACCTGCCATTTTTTATTGGTGGCATACGTTTCGTTGTTTTTTCTCAGTACACAGGTCTGCGGAATATTGGTGAGCTGACGGAAAGGGATGCCCTGTTTGAGGTATTTGCACAATTCGGTCAGGGGCTTTTCGCCCATGCCATAGACTAACATATCCGCACCGCTTTCATAGAGAATAGAGGGTTTCAGACTGTCCTGCCAGTAATCGTAATGTGAAAAACGGCGCAGAGAAGCCTCAATGCCGCCTATGACGACAGGCACATCAGGATAAAGCTCTTTTAATATTTTTGTATAGACAAGTGTCGGCATATCGGGACGTGCTCCCGCTTTTCCGTCGGGGGTGTAGGCATCGTTAGACCTTTTTCTTTTAGCAGCGGTATAGTGGTTGACCATAGAATCCATGCATCCGGCACTGATGCCAAAAAACAGGTTGGGACGTCCTAATTTCCTGAAGTCCCTCAAATCGTCCCGCCAGTTCGGTTGTGGAACGATAGCCACTTTCAGGCCGAGGGATTCCAACAGCCTGCCGATAACAGCCGTACCGAAAGAGGGATGGTCGACGTATGCGTCCCCGGAAAAGAGGATAATGTCCGGATTCTCCCAGCCTCGTTCACGGATTTCTTTTACAGAGGTCGGTAACCAAGAATAATTGTCTGCCATGTCCGTGTGTTTCTTTTAGTCCTTGCGTGCAAAGATACCTTTTTTCGTTATCTTTGCCGCGCGAATTTAAAAAGTGATGAATAAAGTTAATGTTATTAGCCTGGGATGCTCCAAAAATCTGGTGGATTCGGAGTTGTTGCTGAAGCAATTGGCTCATGCCGGTTATCGGACGGAAACAGATGCGGAAAATTCGGATGCGGAAGTGGTGGTGATTAATACTTGCGGTTTCATTGGAGATGCCAAAGAGGAGTCGGTGAATACGATTTTGGAGCAGGTAGAGAGAAAGAAAGCGGGGATTGTGAAAAGGTTGTTGGTGATGGGGTGTTTGTCACAGCGTTACGGAGATGAGCTTCGGAAAGAAATTCCGGAAGCAGATGCTTTTTTCGGTAAATTCGACTGGAAGGGAATATTGGCGGATTTGGGGCAGCATTATGAGGATACCCTCCGGAATCAGCGGCAACTGACGACTCCCGGACACTATGCTTACCTGAAAATAGCGGAAGGGTGCAACCGGACATGTTCCTATTGTGCCATTCCTATTATGACAGGCAAATATCAATCGAGAGGGATGGATGAGATTCTGGAGGAGTGCAGGGAACTGGTGAAGAATGGTGTGAAGGAGTTGTTGGTTATAGCACAGGATTTGACTTATTACGGTACGGATTTGTATGGGCGGAATAAGCTGGCGGAGTTGGTTGAACGCATTTCGGATATTCCCGGTGTCGAGTGGATTAAACTTCATTATGCCTATCCGGCAGCTTTCCCGGAGGAGATTCTGAAAGTGATGCGGGAACGGGACAATGTATGCAAATATTTGGATATTGCTTTGCAACATTGTAGTGATTCGATGTTGAAAATGATGCGAAGGGGGGTGGATAAGTTGCAGACTATTCGGCTGGTGGAGAAAATCCGGCAGGAAGTACCTGGAATATTTCTTCGTACGACGTTAATGACGGGACATCCCGGAGAGACAGAAAAAGATTTTGAAGAGTTGTGTGAGTTTGTGAGCCGGATGAAATTTGAACGTTTGGGCGTTTTTCCTTATTCACACGAAGAGGATACTTATTGCGACCTGCATTATGAAGACAATGTGCCGGAGGAGATCAAGCGTCAAAGGGCGGAAAAAATCATGGAATTGCAGGCGGGTGTATCCGAAAAGCTGAATAATTCGTTAATAGGGAAAGTATTTAAAGTTCTGGTTGACCGCAAAGAGGACAATTATTATATAGGCCGTACTGAACACGATTCTCCGGAAGTGGATCCGGAAGTATTGATTGAGGGAGCGGCGGATTTGCAGGTGAGTAATTTTTATTTGGTAAAAATTACGGGAGCTGATGAATATGATTTGTATGGAAGTATCGCAGAAGAGACTTCCGGTAAATAAACAATTATAATAAACAGAAAATGATGAAAAAAGTTCAATGGATGATTTTTGTACTGTTGCTGGCAGCAGTAGTAGGTTGTAAGAATGCTCCGAAAGAGCAGAATCAGGTTGCTCTTACCGGACACGAGTGGGAATTAAAAACCATGACGAAAGCGGATTCGGTGGTAAAAAATCCGGAGCAGTTGCCGACATTGCTCTTTTCAGACAGTACGGCAGTGTATGGCTCTGCCGGTTGTAACCGCTTCTTCGGTACGTATAGTGTGGAAAAAGGGGGTAAAATGACTCTTAAACCCGGTGGTTCTACCATGATGTATTGTCCGGATATGGCTTTTGAAGATGCCTATCTGAAAGCTTTGGCAGAAGTAAAGGAGTATGCAATACAGGGAAAAGAGCTTAAACTGACGGATGGTAACGGTAAGTTAGTATTGTTGTATGGAGTGGTCGATGCGGCTTCCAAAGGAAGCGTACGGGACACGCTTAAGTAATATTGAAATTTAAAATTTAAAGTATGTTGAATCAATTATTTTGGTTGGTACCTGTTTGCTCGGTAATAGCTTTGGTTTTTGCCGGATTATTTTTCCGGGGCATGATGAAGGAATCCGAAGGAACGGATACGATGAAACGTATTGCCGGCCATGTGCGTAAAGGGGCAATGGCTTATTTGAAACAGCAGTACAAAATTGTCGGGATAGTCTTTTTTATCCTGTGTATTTTCTTTGCCTGGATGGCGTATGGACCCGGATTACAGAATGAATGGGTGTGGTTCGCTTTTTTGACGGGAGGTTTCTTTTCAGGGTTGGCCGGATTTATCGGAATGAAGACGGCGACGTATGCTTCGGCGCGTACGGCTAATGCTGCCCGCAGAAGCATGAACGACGGTTTGAAAATCGCTTTCCGTTCAGGTGCAGTGATGGGATTGGTGGTGGTCGGATTGGCTTTATTGGATATTTCATTGTGGTGGTTGGTGCTGGATTATTTTGTTGAAGAAGCCAGTGCTTCTCAAAAAGCAATCATGATTACGACTACCATGTTGACTTTTGGTATGGGTGCTTCTACCCAGGCTTTGTTTGCCCGTGTGGGAGGCGGAATTTTTACGAAAGCCGCTGATGTCGGTGCCGATTTGGTAGGTAAGGTAGAAGCCGGTATTCCCGAAGATGATCCCCGCAACCCGGCGACTATTGCCGATAATGTAGGGGATAATGTAGGGGATGTGGCAGGTATGGGGGCAGACTTGTATGAGTCTTACTGCGGTTCCGTGCTGGCTACCGCAGCTTTGGGAGCTGCTGCTTTTGCTGCAACTCCGGAGATTCAGTTTAATGCTATTTTGGCTCCGATGCTGATTGCCGCTTTTGGGGTTATTCTTTCGTTGCTGGGTATATTTATGGTAAAAACCAAAGAAGGTGCTTCACAGTTGCAATTACTGAGAGCATTGGACCGGGGGATTAATACCAGTTCTGTGCTGATTATCGGTGCCAGTTTCCTGGTTATCTATTTGTTGGGACTGAGTTATTGGATTTGTGGTTCAGTTATTACGGGATTATTAACTGGAATCATTATCGGTAAAGCGACGGAACATTATACGTCACATGCTTATAAGCCGACACAGGATATTGCTAAAAGTGCGGAAACCGGACCTGCAACTGTTATTATCAAGGGGATCGGTACGGGAATGATTTCGACAGCGATTCCTGTGATTACCATTGTGGCCGGAATAATTCTGGCTTATCTTTTTGCTGCCGGGTTTGATATGGGGAATATGTCCATGGGATTGTATGGTGTCGGAATTGCTGCAGTGGGTATGCTTTCTACTTTGGGCATTACTTTAGCAACGGATGCTTACGGACCGATTGCCGACAATGCGGGTGGAAATGCCGAGATGAGTGAATTGGGAAGTGAGGTTCGTCAGCGGACGGATGCTTTGGATGCTCTCGGTAATACGACGGCTGCTACCGGAAAAGGTTTTGCTATCGGTTCTGCTGCCTTGACGGGATTGGCATTGCTGGCTTCGTATATAGAAGAGATTAAAATCGGACTGATTCGTCTGGGAAAGACTACTTTAGAGGTCGGAGATGAAATGGTACAGACTACTACTGCTACATTGAAGGATATGATGACTTATTATGATGTCAACTTAATGAATCCGAAGGTATTGGCTGGTGTGTTCATCGGTTCGATGATGGCTTTCTTATTTTGTGGTTTGACAATGAATGCCGTAGGACGTGCCGCCCAGAAAATGGTGAACGAAGTGAGACGGCAGTTCCGGGAGATCAAAGGAATCATGGAGGGAAAGGCTGAGCCGGATTATGCCCGTTGTGTGGAAATTTCTACCCGCGGGGCTCAACGGGAAATGTTGTTTCCTTCTTTGCTGGCTATTATTATACCTATTTTCACCGGTTTGTTGTTCGGGGTTTCCGGAGTAATGGGACTTTTAGCCGGAGGGCTGGGTTCCGGGTTTGTACTGGCTATTTTTATGGCTAATTCGGGCGGTGCTTGGGATAATGCCAAAAAATATGTAGAAGAGGGACATTTAGGCGGTAAAGGTTCCGATTGCCATAAAGCAACGGTTATCGGGGATACGGTAGGTGATCCGTTTAAGGATACTTCTGGTCCGAGTCTGAATATTCTGATTAAGCTGATGAGTATGGTGGCTATTGTAATGGCCGGAGTAACCTGTACGATCAGTTTGTTATAAAACGTTTTTCAAAAGTTCCGTAAAACGGCATGACAATGTATGGGGTGTCGTTTTGCGGAATTTTTATATCTTTTCGTAATGTGTTGTTGGCTCTGCTTGTGGAGAAGAAAGGGGGAGAAGGATAGAAACTTCGGGGAGAATTTATATATTTGTGACGGAATAGAAGCAAACTGGTAGATTTCGGGTGTGATATGATTAGATTTTGGGTCATTGTGGTATTTGTTTTCTCTTTGTCTTGTGGGGTAAAGGGACAGAGAGTGTTGCGCAATACCAGTATCTTGAATTATCAGCGGGGAGACCGGACATTTGTACATTTTGGTTTTACACTGGGAGTAAACTATATGGACTACCGCATGGTATTTTCTGGTAAAAACAGTTTGCGTGGGGAGACGGGAAAGTTGGACGTTGGTTTTTTAGTCGGGATTGTTTCGGAGCTGAGGGTGACGGATGATTTGGGGCTGCGTTTTTTGCCGGGGTTGGAATTTGCCACACGTAGGACAGTCTTTACGCATGTGCCTGATGTGGAGGACAATAAAACCGAAAATTACAACGAATCGGTATATATTACCCTGCCTTTGATGATGAAATACAAGGCAAAACGGATAAATAACTTCAGGCCTTATATTACTGCTGGCCCCTGTTTGAAATATGATTTTCAGAATCATAGTGCGATTAATCCCGATAAAGCCGTTTATTTCCGGACAAAACCGTTGGATGTGTTTTTGGAGTCGGGATTGGGATGTGATTTTTACTTACCGTATTTTAAGTTTGGCGTGGAGCTTCGTTTATCTTTGGGACTGACCGACATATTGGTGAAGAAGCATGACACCAAAAATCCGGGGTATGAGATGTATACGGATGCTTTGAAAAAGGTGAAAGCCCGGATGTTTACCATTTGTTTTAATTTTGAATAGGAAGGCAGGAGTGATTGCTGTGGGACGGAATGTCTTTTGAGTATTTTTATCTCTTTTGATTGCTGATTATGTATACGGAAATAACTGTCAGAATAAGACCGGAAGAGGCTGTAAATGATGAGATATTGAGGCGGGAGGTGGCTCGTGGTCTGAAAATGGGTGTGCAGCGGGTGAAGCATGTGGATATTATCCGGCGGTCGGTGGATGCCCGTCAGAGGACGGTATTGCTGAATTTGTTGGTAGGGGTGCATATTGACCGGATAGAGGAACGGGAGAAGGTGTTTGTACCTGCGTACCGGGATGTATCCGGAGGACCTTCTGTGATTATTGTCGGAGCGGGGCCGGGAGGTTTGTTTGCTGCTTTGCGTTTGATAGAGCGGGGATACTGTCCTGTCATATTGGAACGAGGAAAGTGTGTGGACGAGCGGAAGGGGGATTTGGGCAGATTGTACCGGACAGGGGTGGTGGATGAAGATTCCAATTTCGGTTTTGGAGAAGGAGGTGCGGGTACGTTTTCAGATGGAAAGTTGTATACACGTTCGAAGAAAAGGGGGGATGTGCAACGGATATTGGAAATATTAGTGCATTTTGGTGCGGATAAAACTATTCTGACAGATGCCCATCCGCATATCGGTACGGATAAATTGCCCCGGGTGATTGTTAATATAAGGAAAGCAATAGAGGGGTTCGGGGGACGTGTTTGTTTCAACACCCGGGTAACTGATTTGCTGATACGGGACGGGCATGTGCGGGGTGTTGTTGCCGGAGGGAAGGAATTTCTTGCGGAGCATGTTATCCTGGCGACGGGACATTCGGCGCGAGATGTATACCGGATGCTTCATGCCCGGAATGTATACATGGAAACCAAAGAGTTTGCTGTCGGTTTGCGGGTGGAGCATGCACAGTTTGATATAGATTGTATGCAGTATCATAACCGTACGGGGAGAGGAGAGTACTTGCCTGCTGCGGAGTATAGTTTTGTGACCAATGTGGATCAAAGAGGGGTGTATTCTTTTTGTATGTGTCCGGGAGGGGTGGTAGTTCCTGCGGCGACAGGGCCGGGCCAGCAGGTAGTGAATGGCATGTCTGCTTCGGGGCGGAATACTCCGTGGGCTAATTCGGCAATGGTTACCTCTGTGGGCGAAGCGGAATTGATGTATATGAAATATCAGGGATTGTTTGCGGGGATGGAGTTTCAGGAGGCTTTGGAAAAGAGAGCCTGGGAGGAGGGTGGATGCAAATTGCATGCTCCGGCTCAGGTATTAACGGATTTTTTAAATGGAAAAAGCAGCCGGCAGTTGCCTCGTAGTTCCTATAAACCCGGGGTGACCAATTCGCCGGTACATGAATGGTTTCCCGCTTTGCTTTATGAACGGCTGCAAAAGGGGATCCGTTATTTCGGACAGCGGGCAAAGGGGTTTGTGACTGAACAGGCGCTTGTTTTGGGGGTGGAGACCCGTACTTCCGCGCCTTTGCGTATTCCTCGTGAAAGGGAGCGGTTTGTCCATGTGGAGGTCGGTGGTTTGTATCCTTGCGGAGAAGGTGCAGGGTATGCGGGTGGTATTGTTTCGGCAGCGATGGATGGTGAAAAGTGTGCGGAGCATGTTCTTTAAGGTAAAAATTATTAAAAAACTTGTTTTTTTTTTTGAAAACTTTGACAGATTCAATAAAATCTCTACATTTGTCCGAGTAGAAAAAGGTTATAAATTCTAACCCTAAAATTTAATATTATGAATAAAGCACAATTGATTGACGCTATTGCTGAAAAAGCAGGTTTAACAAAAGCAGATTCTAAAAAAGCTTTGGAAGCTTTCGTAGAAACAGTGGGTGATGCATTGAAAAGTGGTGATAAAGTTGCCTTGATCGGATTCGGTTCTTTCTCTGTATCTGAAAGAAGTGCAAGAAGTGGTAGAAATCCTCAGACAGGTAAAACGATTACCATTCCTGCTAAGAAAGTTGTTAAATTCAAAGCTGGTGCTGAATTGGCTGAAAAATGCTAATAAAAGCAATAGATAAGATAAAAGAAGGGGTGTTCTCAAACACCCCTTCTTTTATTGTAAAAAGGGTAATCTTGCCGGAGATTTGGAGAGATGGGACTTTTTGAATAAATTTATCGGATAATATTTTGGGATATGAAGACGGAAAAAGAACAATTGGCGTATCTCCGGAATTTTGTTACGGATGAAAAAAATGCCCTTTTTGACCGGTTGATAGAGGAACGGACCGATTATGTCACCTTGGTTCTGGAGGATCTGTATCAGTCGCACAATCAAAGTGCTGTCATGCGTACGGCCGATTGTATGGGAATACAGCATGTCCACATCATAGAGAACAGAAACCGTTATGACATTTCGTCTACGGTATCGCAGGGTGCGCGGGAGTGGCTGTCGTTACACCGTTATTGTGGGGAGCGGAACAATACGCCGGCAGCTATCCGGCAGCTTCGGGTGGAAGGGTACCGGATTATTGCTACTACTCCGCATACGAACGACGTGTTGGTTGATGATTTGGATTTAACCAAAGGAAAGATGGCTTTCTTTTTCGGTACAGAACTGACGGGATTGTCTTCGGAGGTGTTGGAGCAGGCTGACGAGTTTGTAAAGGTACCTATGTACGGATTTACGGAAAGCCTGAATGTAAGCGTTTGTGCGGCATTACTGATGTATAGCGTGATGCAGCGCTTGCGGAGAGGGACTGTTGACTGGAGGCTGGATGCTGAACAGCGGGTGCGGGTTGCCCTGCAATGGTACAAGCATTCCATCAAGGCCTCTGAAGAGATATTACAACGCTTTGAATCGGAATAAACATTATAAAGTTTGGCGTATGAGAATTTTATTCGGGATTTTGTTGTTTTGTCTGATTGGAGGAAACGGGAAGGGACAGCGTGTCTGTCAGGATAGTGTGGCAGCCTGTATGCAGAGGTTGGTAGCGGCACAGGAGGATAGCTTGAAATTAAAATACAGTGATGAAATGGCAGGGTGGATTGCCAGGCTTGAACGGGGAACGTATGATGTATCCAGAGGGGTTCAATACCTGGGTTATAAGCGTTGTTTGAATGCAGAGGCGGAGTTGTTTTCCTGGAGTGTGCCGTTGGCCGGAGGTGCTGCTTTTTACAATTATTTCCGCTTTGAAAATAAAAAGAGGGATGTTTTGTTGAAGTATGTGCCGGGGAAGAAGGGGATACCTCCTTATCTTTTTTATGATTTTTGGGCGTTTACGTCGGGAAAGAAAGAGTATTTTGTTTTGTTGGGCTGGGGTGAAACACCCAAAACAAACCGGAAGGCAATTTTGATTGCTGATTTTACTTCCGCCGGGAAGGTGAATTTTAACCACCGCTTGCTGAGGAGGGGCAGGTCCCAGAGTGCCAGTATGACTTTTGAATATGGACGGGGAATGAGTATGATGTTGAAACAGGAAAAGAATGGGAAACGTATTATTTTTGACCATCTTTCTCCCGGTGATGAAAAATATGAAGGAGCCTGGATGTTTTATGGACCGGACGGGACGCTGAACGCCTTTGAGTTAAAAAAGGGGATTTGGTATTGGAAGGACAAGGTGAAGGAACGGAGAGGGATGGAATAGAGGAAATAATGAAATAGCTGGGATATGAAATTTGGTAATTATGTTGCGGAGCAATTTGATGATATCCGTATTCTGCGATACCAGGTGCCGGCTTTTGAGCACCTGACGCTGAAAGAAAAGATACTGGTATATTATTTAAGTCGTGCAGCTTCGGCTGGCAGGGATATTCTATGGGACCAGAATAATGAGTATAATATCGAGCTACGGCGGATATTAGAGCGTATCCTGTTGGATTATACGGGAAACCGGGAGTGTGATGAATTCCGTCATTTTGTTGTGTATGCAAAAAAAGTGTTTTTTGCTAACGGGCTCCATCATCACTATTCTATGGATAAATTTGTACCTCGGTTCTCAGCCGCTTACTTTCGGAATTTGACGGAAGCTGTGGGACAGCCGGAGGCATTTGCCCGTTTGGAGCGTATCATGTTTGACCCCGGATTCATGGCGAAACGGGTCGTGTTGGACGGGGACAAGGATGTAGTGGAGGCATCCGCCAATAATTACTATCAAGGAGTTACGCAGAAGGAGGCGGAGCGGTTTTATGCTGCTAAGCAGAGAGATGTGGAACGTCCCGTATCTGTTGGACTAAATTCGACATTGGTAAAGAGAGAGGGGAAGGTGGAAGAGGACGTTTGGAAAATGGGGGGTAAGTATGGTGATTGTATTGAAAATATAGTTTTCTGGTTAGAGAAAGCAAAGGAATATGCCTGTAATGAACGGCAGGCGGATATTATCGGGATTTTGATTGAATATTAC
Organism: uncultured Odoribacter sp.; assembly: GCA_910589025.1. Classification (GTDB taxonomy): domain Bacteria; phylum Bacteroidota; class Bacteroidia; order Bacteroidales; family Marinifilaceae; genus Culturomica. The sequence goes on from CAJURM010000001.1 coordinate 40,259, forward strand.
CGAACGGGAAATTTGGCTCTGTTTGATGATTTTTCAATAGCGTGGCTGAAAGAAAAGGAGGGTAAGGTCGATTTTATCAACGGTTTTATAGAGGTATATGGCGATCCCTTGGGATTGAAAGGCAGCTGGGAGGCTGTGGTGCAGATAGTAGATGATGAGGCATGCAAACGTACTTCCCGGCTGGCTGAAAATGCTCTGTGGTTTGAGGAGAACGCTCCAGTGGAGGCGCGTTTTAAGCGTATGGAGGTGTCAGGCATAACGGCACGGGTGATGCAGGTGGCACAGTTGGGTGGGGATTGTTATCCCGCCACCCCTATCGGTATTAATCTGCCCAATTCCGAATGGATACGGGAACGTTATGGGAGTAAATCGGTTACTTTTGATAATATTACTTATGCATATCACATGGCTTCTTTAAATTCGGGTGTGACGGATGAGTTTGCTTATTCGGACGAGGAGAAGGAAAGAAGCCGGGAATACGGTTATTTGGCTGGGAACATTCATACCGATTTGCACGAATGTTTGGGACACGGTTCGGGGAAGATGTTGTCTGGCGTGACAACTGAGGTGTTGAAAAATTATTATTCTACTTTGGAGGAAGCCCGTGCCGATTTGTTTGCCCTGTATTATATTCTGGATCCGAAATTAGAAGAGTTGGGGATTATACCCTCTATACAAGTCGGAATGTGTGAATATGACACTTACATCCGTAATGGTTTGTTGGTACAATTGACGCGGATAAAGCCGGGGGATAAGCTGGAAGAAGCCCACATGCGTAACCGGCAGTTGATAGCCCAATGGGCATATAATCAAGGACTGTCGGACCGGGTGATAGAAAAAGTGTCAGAGAATGGTAAGACTTATTTTGTCATTCGTGATTATCAGGCTTTGCGTGCTCTGTTTGGGAAATTGCTGGCTGAAATACAGCGCATCAAATCGGAAGGAGATTATGAAGCTGCCCGGCAGTTAATTGAACGTTATGGGGTGGACGTGGATGGTGAATTGCACTGTGAAGTCTTAAAGCGCTATGAAAGACTGAATGTGCCTCCTTATGCCGGATTTATTAATCCGGAGTATCGTTTGGTAGAGAAGGAAGGGCGTATTACGGATGTGGAGGTTGTTTATCCGGAGGATTATCTGACACAGATGTTGCATCTATAAAACAAACACCGGGATTTTCCCGGTGTTTGCGTAGGTTTATTTTTCAAAGATAATATCGGCGTAACGATTGGAAATCGTGATTTTTGCTTTAGGGGAAGAGGAAGAGCCGACAATTCCCGTGATATTTTTTGTAAATCGGTCGTTTTCGTCCTCTAATTTAACGTTGTGGAATGTCAGACCATTGGTTTTTATGTTTCCGTAACGGTTGTATAGTTTCACCTGGAAATTGTGCTGAGGTGTGATGCCTAAACGGATGGGCGTGTATGATGCTTCAATGTTGATTTCGTCAAAATCGGTATCAATTTTATTGATTTTCAGATTGCCGTAACGCATGTCGGATACAATGAAACTCTCTTTTAGTTCTCCGATTTCAAAATTGGAGTATCCGATGGTCATTTTCAGCCTGCCTAAATTTTTGATTTTGAAGTTATCGTATTTGGAGGTAAGTTCTAACTTGTCAACGCTACCGATTTTGCTGTTTGAATAGCCGCTGGTGAATTTTAGCGTTTCTACTTTTCCAAGTGTCAGATTGCCATATTTTATTTCCAGATCGAGCTCGCGGGTTTCCTCCAGGCTGACATTACCATATTTGACTGCGATGGTGTTGGATTCTCCTGACAGTTGATTGGCAGTGAGGTTGCCGTATTTCAGATTGCATAGAAAAGAGCGGTCGGTTCTGTTCAGTGCGATGTTACCGTATTTGTTCGTCAAATTCAGGTAAACGTCTGTGGGTACATTGATGGTGTAGTTTACCGATGTACCGCAATTGTTGCAATTGAAATTTTTTTCCTGGAAAATGGTTTCCGCTGAAATTTTCTTTCCGTTTTTATTGAAATTGACGGATACGCGGTCTGCTAGCTCCTGTGCTACCTGTGCTTTTTCGCCCCGTCCGGTAATTTCGACAGTAAAAGAGACTTTGTTTTTTCCCCATTCAGAGATGGTTAGGTTGCCGTACTTGTTGATAACGATTATTTCGTCATTGGCAGAGACGGAAAATTCTTTTGAGATGGTGCGTTTTACTTCTTCTATTGCCCAGGTGGAGACGGATAGCAGAAAAAGAATTGTCGTAAGAACAAAAGTTTTTGTTTTCATTGCTTCTTTATTTAAAGGTTGTTATTTTTTTTCGGCATATTTTCTATGATGGAGTGAATGTGATGCAAGGCTTCGATTTTGGCGTTGTAGTGCCATACGATAAGTGTAATTTTTTCTTCGGCAGTCATAGAAATGTCTGCTATTTTTGATTCTTCGGTGTCTTTCAGAATGGAATGGAGGTCGTTTATAAGTTCTTTTTGGTTGGAACTGTCTAATTTCTGCAGTTGTTTTTGAATTTTGTTTATTTCTTCATTCAATTGGAATTTATAGTATCCTGCCACTTCGGCAACGGATTCGGTTTCGGAAGGGTGAATGTTAAGTGTGTGGCTGAACTGAAATACCAGGATGAGAGCAAACATAGCAGCAACAGTGGATGCCGTAATCCATCGGCGGTTTTGTCGGATGTGCTTTCTTTCCTGATGTTCGAGTTTCTGTTCAAAACGTTCGAAATGTCCGAAAGAGGGGAGAGCCCGGTCAAAAGTTTTCCGGTTATTTTTGATTTGGTTGGTTAAGGATGTTTTCATGGCTGTAATGTTTTTTTATCAGATAAATCAGTTTTTGTCTTGCCCGTGTGAATTGGGAGCGGATGGTCGATACTGCTACATTCAGTTGTCCGGCAATTTCTGCGTAATCCATGCCTTCAATCAGATGGAGTGAAAGAATCATGCGGTAACCTTCCGGAAGTAGTGGCATCATCTGTTCTATGGCTTCCAGGCGTATTTCGTTTTGCAGGGCTTCTTCCGTTTCATCGTCGGGTGCGGAGGCATGTTGGTCTTCCAGTTCGACAAATCGGATTCTTCGTTTTCTGTAGCAGTCGATTGATCTGTTGATGGCGATGCGTTTCAGTATTTTTTCCATGCTCACAGCATCTTCTTGCAGAAGTTCCGTTTTGTTCAGTACTTTGAGAAAACTTTCCTGCATGATTTCTTCTGCCTCTTGTTGGTTGCCCAGAATGCGGAAACAACTGTTATATACGCTTTTATAAAACATCATATAGAATTCCAGTTGTGCCCGGCGTTCCCTTTTGCGGCAGTGATGTGCTATGACTTGATAACTGTTCATCGTTCGGTTTTCTATCTATATGACGCAGGAAGATGTTTTTTGCTGCATGTAAATTAAAAAAAATACAGTTTTTTTGAAAAAGGTATAAAATAAGCAATCCGGCAAGCGGAAACCTGCCGGATTGTTTGTCTTTTCAGCTATCTTTAACTCTTAATGTTTTGCGCGTGCGGCAACGATGATGCTGAAATCTTCGGCTTTCAGGGATGCTCCTCCGATAAGTCCGCCATCAACGTCTTCATTGGCGAAAAGTTCATCGGCATTTTTAGCGTTGCAACTTCCTCCGTAAAGGATGGAGGTATTGTCGGCAACTTCTTTGCCATATTTTTCAGCAACTACTTTACGGATGAATGCATGCATTTCCTGTGCCTGTGCAGAGGTGGCAGTTTTTCCCGTACCGATAGCCCATACTGGTTCGTAGGCAATGATGATGTGAGAAAATTCTTCAGCGGAAAGGTTGAAAAGTCCGTTTACCAATTGGGATTTAACCACATCGAAATGTTTTTCGCTTTCTCTTTCAGCCAGTACTTCTCCGACACAGAAAATGACCTCTAATTTATTTTCTAAAGCACGGGCTACTTTTTTCACCAGGATTTCATCGGTTTCTCCGTAATAACTTCTTCTTTCGGAATGTCCCAAGATAACATACTGGCTTCCGGTGGAAGCAACCATTGCAGCGGAAATCTCACCTGTGAAAGCTCCTGATGCTTCTGTCGCACAGTTTTGTGCAGCTACGGATACGACAGTAGGTTCAACTGTTTTCGTTACTTCTGCCAGATGGATAAATGGAGTACCGATGATTACTTTTACTTCGGAAGCATTCAAGGCTTTTACTTTGGTGTTTACTTCTTTTGCCAATTCAATACCCTCCTGGAGGGTTTTATTCATTTTCCAGTTTCCTGCAACAATTTTCTTTCTCATGATAGTATGTGTTAATGATAAATTAAATCTCCGTGAAGCTGACGTTATGCTTTGGTTTTTCTGTATTTCTTGATCATATAGAGGAATAACAGACACAGGTAGAGCAAGGTCAGGGAGTAAACAACATATTTTTTGGTAATGCTTTGCTGTTCGTTGAGGCAGTATGCCAAGGGGTCTTTGTCTTTTAGAATTTCAATTCCCGGAATGTCGCGGTGTCCCCATTTATCTATAACCGTTCCCTTTTTCAGTAATACCAGTCCCGGATTGGAACGAACGATGGTTTTTAGTTGAATTTCGTCCATGGAGCAGAATTCGTAAGGGATATGGTGTAGGTCTGTCAGTTGTTTTACCACATCACTGTTGGATGCCGTCAGACCGTAAAAACGGTAGCCTTTTTCCCGGGCATAAGCAGCTAATTCGTTTATTTTTTCCAGGTTGTCGGTGGAAATGTTGTTTAGGTTGTAAGAAATGACCAGGAAGGTGTAATTGTCATCTTGGAGCACTTCATCAGTAATGTCACCGAGGTTCGGGTGTTCCATAACGAAATCATGAATCGGGGCTTTGAATCCTTCTTTAATTAATTTCTGTTCTGAACTATGGTATTCCCAGTTGAGTGTATCCTGCCAGGGATAGTTGGTTTCATCAAACTCTTTAACTTCGCCCGTATTTTTGTTTTTATAGTTAAGAGTGGTTTTATATTCATCATGGGGCGCATCTTCCGGTATACTCATGCCTTCCTGGATGTTTTTGCCAATGGCATAGGGACGGAAGTCGATGATGGGCAGGTGACGGTAGCAGTAAAATTCGATACAAAGCATAAAGACGATCGTTCCCGTCAGCAATACGGTTTGCTCTAAGAAATTAAAGAGAGATTTGTAATGGTCGCGTTTGAAGAAAATAACCAGTACCATGGCAAGCAGTACGACGTTTTTCCAGAACGTTTCCCAATTGGTCAGTACCCATGCGTCTCCGAAACACCCGCAATCAGTCACTGGGTTTTTAATGGCGAGTATCAATGTGAGCGGAGTGAATACAGCCATAAACAGCAAAGCACCCCAAGCTGCCCATTTGGTTTTGATGTTGAGGAAAAGGCATATACCGATTAAGAATTCTGCCAATGATAGTACAAAAGAAAAAAACAATGCGGAGAAATTCATCCAGCCCATGCCGAAGGCATTGAAATAGTCGATGAATTTATAGTTTGACCCTAACGGATCAACGCCTTTTACAAAGCCGGAAAAAATAAAAACCGCACCAACCAGGATTCTGCATACATTCATTAAAAGTTTCATCTTTTTCGTTTTTTAGTGTGGCGGCCATGCCGCATTGTTTATTTATTTAAAGTGTGTGTTTTCTTTTTCTACCACAAGCCGGATCAGGGCAAACACGGCATAGTTAATCATGTCGTAATAATTGGCGTCAATGCCTTCGGAAATCAGTGTGTCTCCTTTTAAATCTTCAATCTGGCGGGTACGGTTGATTTTCATCAGAATCAGGTCTGTATAGGAGCTGATGCGCATACTTCTCCAAGCTTCGTCGTAATCGTGGTTTTTGTTGTCCATGAGTTGACGGGCTTCCCTGAAATAGTGCTGATAGCGGTTGGCGATGAATTCCCGGTTATTGTCTTCTTCCGGTCCCCTTTCCAATTGGATGAGTCCCATGATGGCGTAATTGACGATGCCTATAAATTCGGGAATGACTCCTTCATCCACTTTGGATATGCCTTTTTCCTCGATACTGCGGATGCGATTGGCTTTGATGAAAATCTGATCCGTAATGGACGTGGGGCGTAGGATACGCCAGGCAGTGCCGTAATCATGCATCTTTTTCATGAAAATATCGCTGCAAAGCCGGATGACTTCTTCATATTCTTTTGAGGTTTCGGCAATGTGACCGGATTGTGTCATGGGGTTTGTTTTTTGTATAAATGAATAACCTTGTGTGGTTATGAAATTTCAAAAACTAATATTTATTTTGAAGGCGTAAAATTAGCAAAAAAGCAATCGTAAAGCAATATACATAAATTGAAAATTTCAGCTGTTATGAAAATACTGCAATTGGGAAAGAAAAATCTGGATGTATCACACCCTGTGGTGATGGGAATATTGAATGTAACGCCTGATTCTTTTTATGACGGAGGGCATTATGAGACGGAAACGGCGATAATCGGACGCATTCACCAGATTGTGGAAGAAGGGGCAGGGATAATAGATATCGGTGCTTATTCCACTCGTCCGAGGGCTGCCATGGTTGATAAGAAAGAAGAGTTGGCTCGTTTGGCTCCGGCAGTTGAGTTGGTGAGGAAATATTATCCATCCGTGCCGGTTTCCATTGATACGTTCCGCTCAGAGGTGGCCCGCGAAATCTATCATTGTCTGGGAGAGGTCATTGTCAATGATATATCCGGAGGGACAATGGATACGGAGATGTTTGGTTTTATTGCAGAGACCCGATTACCGTATGTTATGATGCACATCCAGGGAACGCCGCAAACGATGCAGAAAAATCCGGTGTATCGGGATGTAACAAAAGAGGTGTATCGTTTTTTTGAAGAGAGGACAGATTTGCTGCGTGCAGCCGGGATGGAGAATATCATTCTGGATCCGGGTTTCGGTTTCGGAAAGACATTGGATCATAACTATGAATTGATGAATCATTTGGACTTGTTTCAGGAATTGGGGTATCCGCTACTTGTGGGAATATCCCGGAAATCAATGATATCTCGTTTGCTGGAAACGACTTCTGCAGAAGCCCTGAATGGCACAACGGTATTGAATACGATTGCTTTGATGAAAGGGGCGGCTATTTTGAGAGTGCACGATGTGAAAGAAGCGGTAGAGACCGTGAAAATAGTGGAACGGTTATTACTTTAGTTTGTTTAATAATGGGCGGGTGAGTTCCCACAGGATAATGCCTACACTGACGGAGATGTTGAAGGAGTGTTTGGTTCCGAATTGGGGAATTTCAATGCATCCTTCCGAGCGGTTGATAACGTCCTGCCGGACGCCTTTTACTTCGTTGCCAAATATAATGGCGTACTTATCTGTTGTGTTGAGCTGGAATTGTTCGAGTGAGTGGCTATTTTCGGTCTGTTCTGCAGCAAAAATGCGGTACCCTTCGGTTTGCAGTTTTTCTACTACCTCTAATGTATCCTGGGCATATTCCCAGGCTACGGAGTTCTCAGCCCCTAATGCCGTTTTGTGGATTTCGCGATTGGGCGGAGTGGCAGTGATGCCACATAAATATATTTTTTCTATGCGGAAAGCATCGGAAGTGCGGAAAACGGAACCCACATTGTTTAAGCTCCGCACATTGTCCAGTATGATAACTAAAGGTAGTTTTTGGGCTTCCTTGAATTTTTCAGGACTGATGCGGTTCAATTCGTTGCTTTCTAATTTACGGAACATTTTTGGCGTTTTAAGAGGGTTAATTTTCTTCTTTTTCTCCTATCAGGGTCGCGGAGGTACACCCTTTTATTTTTACCTGTACGAGGGAGCCCGGTCGAATGTCTTTAGCCGGAAAGACAATGACTTTGTTCTGACTGCTGCGTCCAAACATTTCGTCAGCATTCTTTTTGGATACGCCTTCTACCATGACTTCAAAGGTTTTGCCTATGTCCCGTTTGTTGCTTTCTAAGGAGAGGCGGCTTTGCAGTTCTATCAATTCCTGGAGACGGCGTCCTTTGTCAGCTTCGCTGACATTGTCGGGGAGACGTTTGGATGCCAAAGTTCCGGGACGTTCCGAATATTTGAACATATATGCCAGATCAAAGCCGACTTCTTTCATTAAATTGAGTGTTTGTTGGTAGTCGGCTTCACTTTCGTTGTGGAATCCGACGAATACGTCGGTGGATATGCCACAGTCGGGGAGGATCCTTCGGATAGCTGCTATCCGTTCAAGATACCATTCCCGTGTATATTTCCGGTTCATGTCTTTCAATACTGAGTTGCTGCCGGACTGAACAGGCAGGTGGATAGCCTTGCAGATGTTAGTGTGTCGGGCAATGGTCTCAAGTATTTTGTCACTCATGTCTTTGGGATGGGAGGTGGCAAAACGGATTCTCATTCCCGGTACAGTCCGTGCCACCAGATCGAGCAATTCCGGAAAGTCCATCTGTTCCTCTCCGTTTTTATAGAGATAGGAGTTAACATTTTGTCCCAGTAGGGTCACTTCTTTGTACCCTTTGGACTGGAGGTCGAGGACTTCGCTGAGGATGCTTTTCGGACTGCGGCTGCGTTCTCTGCCTCGTGTGTATGGAACAATGCAATAGGTACAGAAGTTGTTGCATCCTCTCATGATGGAAACGAATCCTGAAATAGCGGTTTCATCTATCCGCGAGGGACAGATGTCTTTGTAAGTTTCCGTCTCGGAAAGGGCGATGTTAATTGCTTTTTCACCTTGTGAGGCTTTTTTTATCAGAAGGGGTAAGTCCATGTAGGCATCCGGGCCGACTACGATGTTAACATTTTTTTCTTCTACAAACAGTTTTTCACCCAGCCGTTCGGCCATGCAGCCCATAATACCAATCAACAGGGAGGGATTTTTTTTCCTGATTTCAGAAAAACCTTCTACGCGTCCCCGCACTCGTTGTTCTGCATTTTCCCGTACGGAACAGGTGTTAACCAGAATGATGTCCGCTTCAATTTTGTCTTTAGTGTGGGCGAAGCCGTTGTCTTTTAAAATGGCTGCCACTACTTCACTGTCTGCCACGTTCATCTGGCAACCGTAAGTTTCAATGTAAAATTTTTTTGCCATAATTTTTTATTACGGTTGCAAAAGTAATGAATGGTTGGGAGAGTTGAAAGAGTTGGAAAAGTTAAAAGGGGTGAAAAGAAGATCGGCTCCGTTTTTCATAAACGGAGCCGGGGGTATGGGGTTAAAATCGTACGCCAAGTGTGATGCGGGCTTCGTGGTTGTTATATTTGTTCCGGATGGGGTCGGATATGACATCATACGTTGCATCCTCCGGATCGAGGTAGCTATAAAACAGGGTTGTATCTTTGGTGAATCTGTAAAGATAGGCAGCATCGCAATAGAACATTCCGAAATTCAGACCGAATCCGGTGGAAACGGTTTGCAATTTGTGCAAATCTTTGGCGTGTTTGTAGGGACTGGCATAATAAGAGTATCCACCCCGTAAACTTAGCAGGCTGTTATACCGGTATTCTGCGCCAATGCGTACATTATGAGTGGCTCTCAAGTAGCGTTTGATGTCATCATTGGTTCCCGGGCCATTGTCCGAATCATAGAAATCATAATGACCGCCTCCATTGCTCAGTTTTGCGGAGGTGTAGTCAATGTATTCGTAGTCGACACTCAATATGGCTTTTTGATTTAATACGGTAGCGACACTCATTAAGGCTCTCCATGGGGTGCGTATGTCGTAATCGTATTTGTATTCATAGGGGTCGCTTAAATAGTCGTAATAGCCTTCTGCATCGGGTGAAAGATATAAAGAATACATGTCACTGTAATACCTGTCAGTCATGGAGTAGAAAGTGGGGGTATGGATGGCTGCTCCGAGACGCAATTCCGGTATGGGACGATAAAGGACACCGAATTTGAGATTTGTTCCGACACCCGTTGTTTTTAGTTGTTGCAGGTAGTCGAAATAATCGAGATCATAAGGATTGTCTTTGTCGGGGGTTTCAGCATATACCGATTTCGATTTGTAATAAATAGATTGAAGTCCAATGGTTAATCCCAAATACAGTTTGTCTTTGTAGTTGGTACCAAATGTAAACGCGTATTCTCCCTGGTAGCCGTCTTCTTTTATGTTTTTCCATTGGTTGGCCCCCATGATTACAGGTTCGTAGAATCCGCTTTCTTCATCCATTAGAATGACATTGGATTGGGAGGCCAGTGTTTCCATAATACCTGGCGTAAAACCAGCAGCTATATCGTAATTTGCCTGTTGTGCAATGGCCTGTGAAAATGAATTGGGGGAATTGGCAATGTATTGGTTGGTTTTCAAATTGTAGTTGCTCATATTGGTGTAGTTGATACCGAAATTAAATCCTTTCCAGTTGAAATCAGGACTGTAAAGGGCGATAACAACACCCATGTCACCCATTTGAAAGGAGTTGTCGCTTGCAGATCGGTTCCCGGATTTTGTGTTGGAGAATGAGAAGGATGGGGTGATGCTGACTTCCGATTTCCGGAATACTCCAATACCAGCAGGGTTTGTGGAAAATGTGGATAAGTCACCGCCCAAAGCTCCGAAAGCTCCGCTCATGGCTGTGGAACGTGCCGTTCCGAAGTTCGTGGACTGTGAGAAGCGTACTATATCGGCTGTCGTTTGGGAAAATCCCCAGAAGGCAGAGAGTAGTAATACCGGGAGAATATATAATGTTTTCATGGTTGTTGTTTTTTCGTGTTTGGTTTGTTATCTTCTTCCTCCTGAACGATTGGTGCTCCGGCTCGGTGTTGTGTGGGTGCTTCCGTTTCTGGATGGAGAAGAGATTTTGGGAGCGGTATAACTGCTCCGGTTTGAGTTGTTGCTCCGGTTATAGGAGCGATTATTGTTATATGTCGGTCTGTAATTATTAGGTTGTCGATTGTAATTTTTAATGTTGTTGTTTCTATTTGTTGATGTGCTGGGGCGTATTGCTGGTCGGGTATACCGATTTGCATTATTGTTATTTCCGGGACGTGTGGTTGTAGGCCGGCTGTTGCTGTTTGTCGGTCGAGTGGTCGTTGGTCGAATTGTATTGTAATTTGGACGCGGATTGGTTGTCCCGGGTCTTCCGTTGTTGTAATTCGGACGTGTCACATTAGGCCGGTTGATAGCATTATTACCCGGACGGACGCTGCTTCCTGGTCGTTGGTTGTTGTTAGGACGTGCACTGCTTCCCGGACGCAGACCAATGGATCCGCTGCCTAAATTGGGCCGGGGGTTCCCTGGTCTGTTGGGTCGGTTGGAAGAGGGAGGTGTCCAATCCGGATAGTGTCCGCCCCAACTCGGATGATGCCAAGGGTGATGCCAGTGTGAATGATGCCATCCTGGATACCAATAGTGTCCCCACCAGGGGGCATACCAGTTTCCCCAATAGGGATAACTGCCGTACCAGCCACCATACCAAGGGCGATAGATTCCGCTGTTCCATCCGAAACCGAAGTTCCAGCCTGGTCCGCTCCATCCGAAATTAAAGTGACTGTCAAAAGCCCAACTGTCATAGAATGGTTCGTTCCATACTACCGTCCAGATGTATTTGGGATAGGTTCCGAATAGGAAAGTATTGTAAAGCCGGATGTTGGAAGAGGAAGGGAACCACCAGTAGCGGCCATTATCGGTATAGACATTCCAGTCCGGACTGAAGGAGAGATTTAAGGCAATTTCCTGTCCGTTGGAAATGAAACCGAAGCCTTCGGGATATTGGCTGATGATGCGGGCTGCTTCCTGCATATCAGTATCGTTGCCTTTGAAACCGCCTATCCAGTAGCCGGAATTTGTATACAGAGTTGTCGTTTCAGGTGCATAAGGATCATTAAGGATGTTTTCTGCCTGGGCTGCCAGTTCGGAGGGTGTTATCCTTTCCGCTGTTCCTTTTTGTCGGTTAATAATTACAGTACTTTCGTTTTCGGGATAGGTTTCTGTATTATTATTTCTTGCTGACGGAACAGTCATGTCGATTTTTTGTCCTGTAATGGTTTCCACTTCTTTTACCATAAGCGGTTTTTCGTTGGGGACATAATAAATATCATCTTCTATGGATGTATTCATATTCTGCATGGAGGAGCAGGACCATAAAGAGATGAAAGCCAAGAGCAGTATATAAAATGTTTTCATTATAAAATCAATTAGTTTTATTCAATTCTTATCAAAAAGCGTACCAAAATATACGTCTTTTCCACCTTCTTGGTTTTACTCTGATAAAAATAGCTATATTGGAATTAGAATCATATTTTTTTGCCTAAATTTGCTGCTGTTTTATCAAAAAATAAGAAGATGGGTAAGTTTTTAACATCAAGGAATGAAGATTATTCTCAATGGTATAATGAGTTAGTGACCAAAGCCGGCTTGGCAGAACCGTCCGCCGTGAGGGGGTGTATGGTAATTAAGCCTTATGGATATGCAATTTGGGAAAAGATGCAGCGTGCGTTGGATCAAATGTTTAAGGATACCGGACATGTGAATGCTTATTTCCCGTTGTTGATACCGAAATCTTTTTTTTCTAAAGAAGCTGACCATGTGGAAGGGTTTGCCAAAGAGTGTGCGGTGGTAACGCATTATCGTCTGAAAAATGCACCGGACGGAGGTGGGGTGATTGTGGACCCGGAAGCGAAGCTGGAAGAGGAGTATATTATCCGTCCTACTTCGGAGACGATTATATGGAATACATATAAAAACTGGATTCAATCTTACCGTGATCTGCCTATCCTATGTAATCAGTGGGCTAATGTGATGCGGTGGGAGATGAGAACCCGCATGTTTTTGCGTACGGCTGAATTTTTGTGGCAGGAGGGACATACGGCTCATGCTACAAGGGAAGAGGCTTTGGTGGAAGCCAATAAAATGGTAAGGGTGTATTCTGATTTTGCCGAAAAATGGATGGCAGTACCTGTGATTATGGGGAATAAGAGTGAGAGCGAACGTTTTGCCGGAGCTTTGGAGACGTTTACTATTGAAGCGTTGATGCAGGACGGTAAGGCTTTGCAGGCCGGGACTTCTCATTTCCTTGGACAGAATTTTGCAAAGGCGTTTGATGTGATGTTTACTGACCAAACCGGAAACCGGGATTATGTGTGGGCGACATCGTGGGGGGTATCTACCCGTTTGATGGGAGCTTTGATTATGGCTCACTCGGATGATAACGGTCTGGTGTTGCCTCCGAAATTGGCACCGATACAAGTAGTGATTGTACCCATTTATAGGAGTGCAGAAGGATTGCAGCAGATTACGGCCAAGGTGGAGGGTATTGTGGAGGCATTGAAAGCGAAAGGTATCAGCGTGAAATATGATGACCGGGATACCCAGAAGCCGGGATGGAAGTTTGCTGATTATGAGTTGAAGGGGGTTCCTGTTCGTTTGGCTATCGGAGAGCGTGATTTACAGAATGACACAGTAGAAGTAGCAAGAAGAGATACTTTGACGAAGGAGACTGTTGCGGTTGCAGGTATTGAGGAATATGTGGCGCAGTTGTTGGAAAATATTCAGCAGAATATTTATAAAAAGGCATTGGATTTCCGTAATTCCAAGATTACAAAAGTGGATTCATATGATGAATTTAAAGAATTGCTGGAAACGAAAACCGGATTTTTCCTTTGTCATTGGGACGGTACTTCCGAGACGGAAGAACGCATCAAAGCAGAGACGAAGGCGACTATCCGTTGTATTCCGTTTGATTCCCCTGAGGAGGAGGGCAAATGTATGGTTACGGGAAAACCTTCTCACCGCCGCGTATTGATTGCAAAGGCTTATTAGGATCGAGGCCGGAGTATCCGGTTTTCCATGTTTAAAGTTCAGAAGATATGTCAGCGGTTGTCGAACGTTTTTTGAGGTATGTGAAATGTAATACCCAGTCAGATCCGGATACGGGGATGGTGCCGAGCACGCCTGGGCAGGTTATGTTTGCGGAGATGCTATGTGAGGAGATGAAAGTCTTGGGTATGAGTGGCACGGAGGTAGACGGAAATGGTTATGTATATGGTTTTCTGCCTTCGAATGCAGAGAAAGAGGTGACTGCTGTCGGATTTATTTCCCATATGGATACCAGTCCCGATATGAGCGGGAAACATGTTCGTCCTCAGATTATCCAAAATTATGCGGGTACCGATATTGTGCTGGATAAGGAGAGTAATCTGGTGCTTTCTCCGGAACAGTCTCCGGAGTTACTGAATTATATCGGACAGGATTTGATTACAACCAGCGGTAACTCGTTGCTTGGAGCGGATGATAAGGCTGGCATTGCGGAGATTTTGACTGCCGTAGAATATTTGGTAAATCATCCGGAGGTGAAGCATGGAGAGATATATGTATGTTTTACACCCGATGAGGAAATTGGACACGGTACGGATCATTTTGACCTGAAAAAATTCAGAGCTAAGTTTGCCTATACTTTGGATGGTGGGGAGATCGGGGAGTTGCAATATGAGAATTTTAATGCTGCGTTTGCCCGTCTGACTTTTAAGGGAAAAAGTTTTCATCCGGGATATGCCAAGAATAAGATGGTGAATTCCATTGCTATCGCAAATGATTTTTTGTCCAGTATGCCTAAAAAAGAGGTACCGGAAAATACTTCGGGTTATGAGGGGTATTTCCATGTGTCGGCGATAAGAGGGGATGTGGAGGAGACCGTGGTGGACATACTGATCCGTGATTTCGATCGGGAAGGGTTTGCCTGGCGGAAGAATACTGTTGAAAACGGGGTGCGTGATTTTTCCCGGAAATACGGATTAAATATTGAGTTGGAACTGAAAGACCAGTATTACAATATGCGGGAGAAAATTGAGCCTGTGCGTTATGTGGTGGATATTGCCCGGCAGGCTATGACAGATGTGGGGGTGAAGCCGTTGGTGTTGCCGGTACGGGGAGGGACGGACGGGGCTCAATTGTCATATATGGGATTACCTGCACCTAATTTATTTACCGGAGCACATAATTTGCATGGCAGATACGAATATATTCCGGTGAACTCTATGGAAAAGGCTGTAGAAGTGGTGGTTCGCATTGCGGAATTGTGTATGAAGGTATAAACCGGTCCAGTGATCTGTTCATTTAAAGCTAAGTATGGATTTTTTTTCCGGAATGGTGTTGCGTTGGTATGAGGAAAACCGTCGGGATTTGCCTTGGCGGAATACCACAGACCCTTATCTGATTTGGATTTCTGAGATTATACTGCAACAAACGCGTGTCGCACAGGGGTTGGAGTATTTCCTGCGTTTTACGGCGCGTTTTCCGACTATACGTTCCTTGGCGGAAGCCGAGGAGGATGAAGTGATGAAATATTGGCAAGGTTTGGGCTATTATAGTCGTGCCCGGAATCTGCATGTTGCGGCCCGGGATTTGATGGACCGTTTTGGTGGGAGTTTTCCTCGTTCGTATGAGGATGTCAGGTCTCTGAAAGGAATAGGAGTGTATACAGCTGCAGCCATTTGTTCTTTTGCCTGGCGCTTGCCTTATGCTGTGGTGGATGGGAATGTATATAGGGTATTGTCCAGGGTGTTTGGGGTGGAAACTCCGATTGACACGCATGAAGGGCAAAAATATTTTGCAGAGTTGGCTTCTTCTTTGCTGGATCGGGGACGTCCGGATTTATATAATCAGGCGATTATGGATTTCGGAGCGGTTCAATGTGTACCTAAATCTCCGAATTGCCTGTTTTGTCCGTTGCGAGATAAATGTGTCGCTTATCGGGAAGGGAGGATTGAGCAGTTGCCTGTTAAGGCTGGAAAAACGGTTGTTAAGCCCCGTTATTTCAATTATCTGCATATTCATTGCGGGGAAAAATGTTTGTTGTCCAGGCGTTCGGCCAAGGATATCTGGCAGAACCTATATGAATTTCCTTTGATAGAAACGGAGCAGGATATGGAGTGGGAAGAGTTGGTGAAAGAAAAACGTTTTATCGACCTGTTTCAACATAGTCCGGATTTTAAATTGTGCAAGCAATATCCTGTTTTTAAACATGTGCTTTCCCACCGGATTATTTTTGCCCGTTTTTACGAAATTGAATTGCCGGAATTTACCCCTGTATTCTCTTCTTATCTTGAAATTTCTTCCTCTGATTTGGAAAGTTATGCCGTATCCCGATTAATGGCATGGTATCTGGAAAAGTTAAATAAGGAGATATAGATGCCGCCTTCTATATCTTTATCCATTTACTTTTCAAAAATAGATAAAATATTAGATATTGATTCTGTATCTAATAAGATAGGTATGCCTATCTGGACATAGGTAGCTTATTGATTAATTTTTATTAATTTTACCGGAGTTTTTATTTCAATAATGGATTCTTATATGGCATTGACTTATTCTTATCTTCTCCCTGTTGCGGGGTTAGTTACCCTGAGCGGTTGTACCCAGAAAAAGGTTACGGAAAAAAAGCCTTTGAATATTGTATATATCATGACGGACGACCATTCTTATCAGACAATGAGTTGTTATGATAAACGCTATGCCCATACACCTAATTTGGACAGAATGGCGGAGGAGGGGGTGAAGTTTACCAACAGTTTTGTGTGTAATTCATTGTCGGGACCGAGCCGTGCTGTGTTGTTAACAGGAAAGCACAGTCATAAAAACGGTTATACGGATAATACGGAGGGGGCTGTTTTTAATGGACAGCAGCAGACTGTACAGCAATTGCTTCAACAGGGAGGGTATCAGACGGCCATGATTGGGAAGTGGCATTTGGGAGGGATTCCGACCTGTTTTGATTACTGGACGATTTTGCCAGGACAGGGGGATTATTATAATCCGGATTTTATTACGCCCGAAGGGACAGTACGTCATGAAGGATATGTGACGAATGTGATTACCGATTTGAGTATAGATTGGCTGAGGAACAAGCGCGATACGACCAAGCCTTTCTGTATGTTTGTTCACCATAAGGCAATTCACCGTAATTGGATGGGGGATACTGCCGACTTAGCTCTTTTTGAGGACAGGGTGTTTGAGATGCCGGAGACGTTCTGGGATGATTACCGGGGACGTGTTGCCGCTGCTAAGCAGGAGATGAGTGTAGACAAGGATATGACATTGATTTATGATTTGAAGATGTTGGATGATCAGGTGGAAGATCATTATCATTCGCTTTATATCCGTGAAGATGGTACAGAAGGTACATACGGTCGTATGAATGCGGCACAACGGGCGGCATGGGACTTTCATTACAAGCCTATCATAAAAGAATTTAAGAAGGCAAAGCTGAAAGGCAGAGCTTTGGCGGAATGGAAGTATCAGCGGTATATGCGTGATTATCTGAAAACGGTGAAATCGCTGGATGATAATATCGGACGGTTGATGGAGGAGTTGAAGAAAGAGGGATTACTGGAAAATACCCTTGTCGTGTATGCTTCCGACCAGGGATTCTATATGGGAGAGCACGGTTGGTTTGATAAGCGATTTATGTATGAGGAGTCTATGCGTACACCTTTGATTATGCGCTTGCCTGAAGGGTTCAGTCATAGAGGGGACATTTCGCAATTGGTGCAGAATATCGATTATACGCCTACTTTTCTGGAGTTTGTCGGAATACCCATACCGAAAGATATTCAGGGAGTATCCTTGATGCCATTATTGAAAGGGGAAAAACCGGCTAATTGGCGGAAATCGTTGTATTATCATTATTATGAGTTTCCGGCGGAACATATGGTGAGCCGTCATTACGGTGTGAGAACGGAACGTTATAAACTAATTCATTTTTATGGCGATATAGATGAATGGGAATTGTATGATTTACAAGAAGATCCGATGGAAATGCATAATCTGTATGGGAAACCTGGCAGAGAGGAGATAACTAAGGAGTTGAAAGCAGAATTGAAAAGGCTGCAAGTATTGTATGATGATCCGATACTTGTAAAGAATTAGGGGCATTTTAACTCTTTTACTTTTTAACTTTTTCAACTTCTTCCCGGCATTTTTTTTATGAAAAATGATTATATTTGCATGTTTTGGAAAAGATGGTGTAGAGAATTATATGTTAATAATAAGATAATTATATGAGCGAAGAAAAAGTGAAAATGGAACAGGAAGAATATTCTGCCGATAGTATTCAGGTTCTTGAGGGTCTGGAAGCAGTGAGGAAGAGGCCTTCAATGTATATCGGAGATGTCAATACCGACGGTTTGCATCATTTGGTATATGAGGTGGTAGATAACTCCATTGACGAGGCTCTTGCCGGTTATTGTACGCATATTCAAGTGTTTATTAATGAAGATAATTCAATAACCGTACGTGATAATGGTCGGGGAATTCCTACCGGACGCCATGCAAAGGAGAATAAATCAGCTTTGGAAGTCGTGCTGACTGTTTTGCATGCCGGAGGTAAGTTTAATAAGGATTCTTATAAAGTGTCCGGAGGTTTGCATGGTGTTGGTGTTTCCTGTGTGAATGCACTTTCAACAAAGCTGGTAGCGGAAGTATATCAAAAAGGGAAAATTTTCCGTCAGGAGTATAGCAAGGGATGTCCTCTGGGGGATGTGGAAGTTGTAGGGGATACTGACAGGACTGGAACGACCATTACTTTTAAGCCTGACGATACGATATTTTATGTAACGGAATATAAATATGAGACTTTATCAACCCGTTTGCGGGAATTGTCCTATCTGAACAAAGGTATACGTTTGTCGTTGACCGATAACCGGGATATTAATCCGGAAACTAAGGAGCCGAGGCATGAGGTGTTTTATTCGGAGTTCGGTTTACGGGAATTTGTTGAATATATAGACAATAGCCGTGAAAAGTTGATAGAAAATACGATAGATATCAATACGGAGAAAAACGGAATTCCCATAGAAGTGGCCTTGCATTACAACACTTCTTTTACGGAAAATGTTTTTTCGTATGTCAATAATATAAATACAAAGGAGGGAGGAACCCATCTTGCCGGTTTCCGCAGGGGATTAACCCAGACGCTGAAAAATTATGCGGAGACTACGGGAATGTTATCTAAGCTGAAGTTTGATATTAACAGCGATGATTTTCGTGAAGGTTTGACGGCTGTTGTTTCCGTGAAGGTGCAGGAACCTCAGTTTGAAGGTCAGACGAAAACAAAATTAGGAAATACGGAGGTTGGAACGGCAGTTTCACAGGCAGTAAGTACTGCTTTGGCGAATTATTTGGAGGAGCATCCTAAAGATGCAAAAGCCATTGTAGATAAAGTGATATTGGCTGCTACTGCCCGCCATGCTGCCCGGAAAGCCCGGGATATGGTGCAGCGCAAATCTGTGCTTTCGGGTTCTGGACTCCCCGGTAAACTGGCCGATTGTGCTGATAATAATGCTGAAAATTGTGAGATATTTTTGGTGGAGGGAGATTCGGCAGGCGGATCGGCAAAACAGGGACGT
Organism: uncultured Odoribacter sp.; assembly: GCA_910589025.1. Lineage (GTDB taxonomy): Bacteria > Bacteroidota > Bacteroidia > Bacteroidales > Marinifilaceae > Culturomica. Next base: position 59,498 of record CAJURM010000001.1, read on the forward strand.
GACCGCCAGTTTCAGGCTATCCTGCCACTTCGGGGTAAGATTCTGAATGTGGAAAAGGCGATGCGTCACCGGGTGTATGAGAGCGATGAAATTGTCATGATATTCAAAGCTTTGGGGATTACTCCGGGAACGGATAATGACAGTATGGATATAGATTTGAGCAAAATTCGTTACCATAAAATCATTATTATGGCCGATGCCGACGTGGATGGTGCGCATATTGCTACTTTGATTATGACTTTGTTTTTCCGGCATATGAGACCGGTTATTGAACAAGGATACCTGTATATTGCTACTCCTCCGTTGTATTTGGTGAAGAAAGGAAAAGAACAGCGTTATTGCTGGAATGAGGAACAACGGTTGCAGTTGATACAGGAGTGGGCTGGCGGAAAGGAAAGCAGTCTGCATATTCAGCGATACAAAGGTTTGGGTGAAATGAATCCGGAACAGTTGTGGGAAACGACGATGTCTCCGGAGGGACGTACGTTGCGTCAGGTATCTATTGAAAATGCAGCGGAAGCAGACCGGATTTTCTCCATGTTGATGGGGGATGATGTGCCGCCCAGACGGGAGTTTATAGAGCAGAATGCTACCTATGCTACGATTGATGCGTAGGGAGATTGAAAAAGTTGAAATGTTAAAAGGATGAAAGGGTTGGAGGGATTCAACTCTTTCATTTTTTATATGGAAATAGAGAAAGGAAAAAGGTATGAATATTACAGTTTTTTGTGCGTCGGCTGATAAGATAGAACAAGGCTATTTTGATGCTGCCAGAAGTTTGGGGGAAGGGATTGCTCAAAGATTATGGAATTTGATTTATGGCGGAACGAATTGTGGTTTGATGCGAATAGTAGCTGAAGCAACTTTAGCGGGAGGCGGAAAGGTGACGGGAATTATTCCTCGCTGTATTGCGGAGAGAGGAGTGGCATCCCGGAGTGTGACAGAGCTGGTGGTTGTTGAAGAGATGAAAGAAAGAAAACAGTTGATGCGGGAACAGGCAGATGCTTTTATAGCGCTTCCCGGAGGCTGGGGGACACTGGAAGAGATTACGGAGGTAATTACCTTGAAGCAGTTGGGAATCCACCAGAAGCCGATAGTATTCGTGAATACCGGAGGGTTTTATGAATCTTTCTGGAAGTTTATGGAACAGGCTGCTGAGAAAGGATTTGTCTCTGGAGCTTATCAGGGGTTATATCAAGTTGTTCGGACTTCCGAAGAGGCTTTGGAATATATTGCTGGTTATGAGCCCAGGATGGTTTGTCCGAAATACAGTTAGTTTGCAGTGTCTGGAAAAGGGAATATGCTAAAAGTTAAAAAAAATTTTGTATATTTAAAATTATTGTATATTTTTACAAAGTTAAATAATGTTACACAATGTGTCTGTATGTGGTGTAAATGCAGCACCCCCTTGTAGTGATTACAATGGATGTGTAGAAAGTTTTAGTTTAGTAAAAAAGGGAGTGTAAACTCCCTTTTTTGTTAGTACGTGTTAAATTTATTCTATAAGGCCTCTTCCGCTTTTGTTAAGCTGGTTGGAATCTTTAAGAAGGGCAACGACTTTGTCGAGGATACCATTGATGAATGCGCTGCTTTTGAGCGAACTATATGATTTGGAGATTTCAATGAATTCATCCAAAGTCACTTTTACCGGGATGGAAGGAAAATATTTCAATTCGGAAATGGCCGTTGCCATGATTAGTTTATCCATATCCGAGATGCGTTCTATTTCCCAGTTGTGGGTGAATTTATCAATGGTTTTGATGTTTTCGTCGTAGTCCAAGATGGTTTTTCGTAATAGTGTCCTGGCAAAATCAGTATCTTCTTCAGTATTATATACGGGGTGGAAGAAATTGTCTTCTTCTGTTGTGTTTTCTTTGATGTTTTTCAGACTCTTATATACCATGCCGAACACCAGTTCATAATCGTCGTTCCAGAAAATGCTTTTGTCTTCGAGGGTCTGGAAAAACAGTTCATTTTGAGTGATGATGTCTACAAATATCTTTAGTATAAGCTGTTTATGGTCTTCGAAGGTTATTTTCTCTTTGTGCATATAGAGTTGATAGTTCTGGGACTCCTGGATTTCATTAAAGATGTTGTTGATAACCTCCGGAGTATCATTCCAGGACAGTGGATGACTATGCAGGTAGTTCTGGTACTTCTTATTGGTTTCAATGATGGAGAAAACAGGATTATCAATGAAACGGGTATTGGGATTCAAGTCGGCTTCAGAGGCAAAATGCCGGTTACGGGCGACGTCTATTTTTCTGAAGGCTTTTTGTCTGATATCAGTAAGCAATAAAAATATCTGAAAGAACAGATCAGTACTTTTTTCGATACTTTTTAGCAGATCTCGTTCGATTTCTGCCTGCGATACATTGTCATTTTTTACGTAAGAATAAAGCAGTTGTAAAACTTTAATCCGGATTAATCTTCTGCTTGTCATTTCTGTGAAGAACTATTTTATTTTAATGCTGCAAAAGTAGAAAATAAAACGGAACATTGTGAAAATAGATGCAGTTTATTGTTGCTTATTTTTATAATACTTTTTGTGTTTCCGAAGGGAAAACGAATTTAAACAAAACTTAAAACAGCATGTCGGGAGAAAAGCATATATTTGTAGGATTTAAAACTGTGTATATGAAAAGATGGTTATTGGTTTGCTGGGGGTGTTTGGGAACGGCTTTTTCGGTACAGGCGCAGGAGTTGCGTTGTAATATTTCAGTTTCGACTCAGAAGATTCAGGGGACAAACCGGGAGATGTTTACAAACATGCAAAAGGACATGTATGAGTTTGTGAATAACAGGCGTTGGTCTTCCAATGTGTTTTCGTATGACGAAAAGATAGAAGCTAATATTCTGATTACGTTGGATGAACAGAGCGGAGGAGATGAATTTAAGGGAACGATGCAAGTGAGAGTTAGCCGTCCGGTATATAATTCATCGTATAATTCGGTATTGTTGAATTTTAAGGACAATGATGTCACTTTTAAATACAGGGAGTTTGAAGCGTTGGAGTTTAATGAATCGGGACAGAATTCGGAGTTGGTGAATTTGCTGGCTTTTTATGCTTATATTATTTTGGGAATGGATTACGACAGTTTTTCTTTGATGGGGGGGAATGAGTTTTTCAATAAGGCGGAAAATATTGTAGCTCAGTGTCAGAATGCCAGAGAACCGGGCTGGAAGTCGTTTGAAGGGCGCCGCAACCGCTATTGGCTGATTAATAATTTGCAGGACAGGAGTTATGCTTCGGTAAGGGAGTGTATATACAAATATCATCGTTTGGGATTGGATGCGATGTCGGACAATGTGAATGAAGGACGTCTGGAAGTTGTGTCTGCTTTGGAATTATTGCAAAAGGCGCACCGTAGTAAACCTAATTCCTACATTATGCAGGTGTTTTTTGATGCCAAGTCGGATGAGATTGTGAATATTTTCAAACCGGCTTTTACAGATGAACGCAAACGGGTGTATAACATTGTATCGGAAGTAAATCCGGCGAATGTTTCAAAATATTCGGCTTTGCTGGAAAATAAAACGAATTGACAGAATTATGATAGAGAGTATCGGTGTGCGCAATTATGCGCTGATTGATAAAACAGATATTGAATTAGAGAAAGGATTTACTGTGATTACCGGAGAGACCGGTGCAGGTAAATCTATTCTTTTGGGAGCTATCGGCCTCACTTTGGGGCAACGGGCGGATGTATCGGCTTTGTCGGATAAGAGTAAGAAATGTATTGTTGAGATTACGTATCATGTTGGTGGATATGCTTTAAGGGAATGGTTTGAGGAAAATGAACTGGATTATTCGGAGGAGGTAATTGTTCGGCGGGAGATTTCGGCAGATGGAAAATCCCGTTGTTTTATTAATGATACGCCGGTCAGTAATAAATTGCTGAAAGAGTTTGGGGGGTATCTGATAGACATTCATTCACAGCATCAGTCTTTGTTGCTTGGACAACCTGAATATCAAATTAATATGCTGGATGCGTTTTGTGGGAGCGGGGAATTGTTGTCTGTATACCAAGAGAAGTTTAACCGCAGAAAGCAATGTTTGACGGCATTGAAATCATTGAGAGAGTCTGCCAGGGATGCCGATAAAGAAAAAGAGTATTTGGGTTTTCAGTTGGCTCAGTTGGAGGAAGCACAGTTAAAGAAGGGAGAGCAGGAAGAGTTGGAGGGTGAATTGGCGGTACTTTCGCATGCGGAGACGATAAAATCGGTTTTGAGTCGGTTGGTTTTTGACTTGAGGGATGCGGATCAGGCTATTGTTACAGTTTTAAAGAATTCCCGAAATTCCCTCGCTTCTTTAAAGGAGATGGTAAAAGAGGCAACTGAATATGGAGCCCGTTTGGATTCGGTCATTTTAGAATTGAAAGATTTGGCTGAAGAGTCGGAGCATAAAGCGGAGGATGTGGAGTATAATCCCCGACGGATAGAGGCTATAAATGAACGACTGAGTGTGATTTATGATTTAATTTTCAAATACAAAGTAGAAGATGTTGAAGGTTTATTGGCGTTGAAGGAGGAGATTGCTCGGAAATTGGAAGGTATACAGGGGTATTCGGATAAGATAGAGGTTTTGGAGAAAGAATTGGCGGGGCTGGAGAAAGAGATGGACGAATTGTCCGGAAAGATTCATGAATTGAGGGAGCACTCGCGAGAACCGTTGTGTGAATACATGAAGTCTTTGTTGGTGGAGTTGGGTATTCGCCATCCGGAATTTGTGGTTTCAATGGTTCCTTCCGGAGAATATACTTTTACAGGCAAGGACGAGGTAAAATTTCTCTTTGCCGCCAATAAGAACCAGAAACCGGGAGAGATTGCAAAAGTGGCTTCCGGCGGGGAAATATCGCGGGTTATGTTATCTTTAAAATATATTTTGTCTAAGACCAAGCGTTTGCCCGTGATTGTGTTTGATGAAATTGATACAGGATTGTCGGGAGAAGTGGCTCATCGTATGGCTCAGATGATGCGGGAGATGGCAACCCGGATGCAGGTCATTAGTATTTCTCATCTGCCTCAGATTGCTTCTGCAGGGAGTTGTCATTTGAAGGTATATAAGGAGGATAATTCCGAGCATACGGTTTCACGCATCAGAAAGTTAGACGCAGAGGAACGGATAAGAGAGGTGGCCGGGATGATTAGCGGTAGTGAGATTACTGCGGTGGCGGTTGAAGCGGCTCGTAATTTACTGGGGCAGTAGGGTGGGTGATTCTCAAGAATTATTTTTCGGGGATGCGGAGTCTGATTTTTTAGTGTATTTTTGCAGCGAAAATGTGTTTAATACTAAAATAGAAGAAATGGGTTATAATTTATTGAAAGGAAAAAAAGGGATTATTTTCGGAGCGTTGAATGAAATGTCTATTGCCTGGAAGGTAGCGGAGAGATGCCTGGAAGAAGGGGCAGAGATAGTTTTGACCAATACGCCTTTGTCTATCCGGATGGGCGGCATTCAGGAGTTTGCTGAAAAACACCATATTCCTTTGATTCCGGCGGATGCGACCAGTGTGGAAGATTTGACCAATTTATTGCAGGAGTCTATGAAACATTTCGGTGGAAAGGTGGATTTTATTTTGCATTCTATCGGCATGTCTTTAAATGTGAGAAAGAAACGTTCGTATGATGATTTGGATTATGATTTTTTGCAGAAAACGTTAGATATATCAGCAGTATCTTTTCATAAAGTGTTGCAGTGTGCCAAGCAGTTGGATGCCATCAATGAGTGGGGGTCTGTGGTTGCTTTGAGTTATGTTGCGGCCCAGCGTACGATGTATGAATATAACGATATGGCTGATGCCAAGGCCATGCTGGAATCCATTGCACGGAGTTTCGGTTATATTTATGGAAGAGAGAAGAAGGTGAGAATCAATACGATTTCGCAATCTCCGACCATGACTACTGCCGGAAGCGGTATCAAGGGATTTGATTCTTTGGTAGACTTTGCCGACCGTATGTCTCCTTTGGGCAATGCTTCGGCTGATGATTGTGCCGATTATTGTGTGTGTCTGTTTTCCGACTTGACAAGGAAAATTACGATGCAGAATTTGTATCATGACGGAGGATTTTCCAGTATGGGTATGAGTTACAGAGCTATGCACCAGTATAATAAGAGTTTTGATGTTGAGAAACCGGAGGTGGCGGAAGGGGAATAGTATTCCTGGAATTTGTGGGGGATTTATAGCCAGATAATAGGGAATGTATTTATTTTTTGATACGGAGACAACGGGTTTGCCTAAGCGGTGGAATGCACCCATGACGGAGGTTGATAATTGGCCTCGCTTGGTGCAGTTGGCGTGGGTTAGTTGTGACGAACAGGGCAACAGATTGGGATGCCGCAGTGCAATTATACGCCCTGAAGGGTTTGTTATTCCTGCGGAAGTTTCAAAGGTGCATGGTATAACGAATGCGATGGCTCTGCAAGAGGGGGAAGCGGTTTCGGAAGTGCTTGCTGATTTTGCCGAACAGGTGGATGCAGCCCAAGGGTTGGTAGGGCATAATATTGCTTTTGATGAGTGCATTGTCGGGGCTGAGTTTGAACGGTTGCGGATGATGACGTCTCTGTTTCTGAAACCGAAATACTGTACAATGAAGGCCTCTGTAAACTACTGTAAATTGCCTGGAAAAAAGGGGTTTAAGTCACCCCGGTTGTCAGAACTGCATCAGATTTTGTTCGGAGAGGAGTTTGACAATGCCCATAATGCTATGGCCGATGTGGATGCTACTGTAAGGTGTTTTTGGAAATTGAAGGAGCTTAAGGTAATGTAACATGGCGAAGAAAAGCGATTATAATACAAATAGGGCTGCTTATAAGGATGTGACGTCTGAGTATGGTAAGATTCCTCCTCAGGCGGTGGATCTGGAGGAGGCTGTCCTGGGGGCTTTGATGCTGGAGAAAGATGCTTTTGCTGTAGTTGGTGATTTATTGAAACCGGAGTGTTTTTACAAAGATGCCCATCAGCGTATCTTCCGTGCCATTCACCAGTTGTTTATCAATGATGATCCGGTCGATCTGTTGACAGTGAGTGAGAAATTAAAGAGCAGTGGTGAGCTTGAACAGATAGGTGGGTATTATTATTTGTCCCAATTGACCTCCCGTGTTGCTTCTGCAGCTCATATTGAATTTCACGTAAAAATCATTGTTCAGAAATACATTCAGCGGAAGCTGATCGGGGTGTGTACGGAATTGCAGGAGATGGCTTATGACGAGGCAACGGATGTGGCTGATCTGGTGGATAAAGCACAGAAGTCTGTCTTTGATATTGCTGATGGGAATATTCGCAAGGATACGATGGAGATTGCTCCGGTGATAGAAGAAGCTATCCGGGGAATTGAAGCTGCCGGGCAGCGTCCTGATGGTATCAGTGGTATTCCTTCGGGGTATACGGCCTTGGATGAAGTGACTTCCGGATGGCAAAAATCGGATTTGGTGATTATTGCTGCCCGTCCTGCGATGGGTAAAACGGCTTTTGTGCTCTCTATGGCCCGGAATATGGCGGTGAGTTTTCAGCAGCCGATAGCTTTATTTTCTTTGGAGATGTCCTCCGTGCAGTTGGTAAATCGTTTGATTGCCAGTGAGACGGGGTTAGGCTCGGAGAAAATAAAAAATGGCCGTCTGACAGAGGATGAATGGATTCATTTGCATAGTAAAATCAAGTCTTTGATCAGTGCGCCGATTTATGTGGACGATACGCCTGCGTTGTCTATTTTTGAGCTGAGGGCCAAGTGTCGGCGGTTGAAGCAAAAATATGATATTAAAGTAGTTATTATCGACTATTTACAGTTGATGACGGCAGGGGCGGATATGCGGGGAAACCGCGAGCAGGAGGTGAGTTTGATTTCACGTCAGTTGAAGATTATTGCTAAGGAACTGAATATTCCGGTAATTGCTTTGTCCCAGTTGAACCGTGGGGTGGAGTTGAGAACGGGGGATGCGAAGAAGCCGATGTTGTCCGATTTGCGAGAGTCGGGAGCTATTGAGCAGGATGCTGATATGGTGTTGTTTATCCACCGTCCGGAGAAGTATGGGATTATGACCGATGCCCAGGGGATGAGCCTGAAAGGAATTGCCGACATCATCATTGCTAAGCATCGTAATGGTGCGGTGGGAGAGATTCAGTTGCGTTTTATTAGTGAATTGACAAGATTTTGTGATTTGGAGAGTGTGTCTCCGTTTCATTCGGATACCTCTACCGGAGAATTGGTTACCCAGACATTTAGTTCCAAACTGAATGATGAACCGGTGCCGGCGTTGGATTCGGGTTTTGATGATTCCGCCCGGATATTTGATACAAAAGCGGATTTGAGCAATGGTGCTCCATTTTAAATTTAAACTAAAGGGAGGGATGTTATGAAAATTTGGTTTTTCTTGCTGTTGTTATTTGGCGGGTCGGTGCTGAAAGCGAATCATATTTTCATTCCGATGGATGCAACACAGACGAATCACCTGAAAGCATACGGTACGGCTTATCAATCGCTGAAAAATGGCTATGAGATACAATGGCTTATCAATTACCGTGGGGGAAGTTTCGTACTTCCTTTTACGGCAGAAGCGCGTACGGAATGCCTGTTGAAAGGCATTACTTTTGAGGTGATTCCGGATGCTCGCTTGAATAGTATATTGGCGGAAATTGCTTCGCCGGAAGTGAACGCTGATGCCGTGAAATTGGAGAAAGCACCGAGGATCGCCGTTTATTCTCCCAAAGAGAAAAAGCCGTGGGATGATGCTGTGACGCTGGCCATGACGTATGCGGAGATTCCATACGATGTTGTGTACGACAGGGAAGTGCTGGACGGGAAGTTAAAAGAGTATGATTGGCTTCATTTGCATCATGAGGATTTTACGGGACAGTTGGGTAAATTTTATCGTAGTTACCGTCATTTGGATTGGTACAAAGAGGAGGAACGGGTGAATTTGCAGACTGCAAAAATGTATGGTTATACCAAGATTTCGGAGTTGAAAAAAGCTGTGGTAAGGAAGATACGGGATTATGTGGAGTCCGGAGGGTTTATGTTTGCGATGTGTTCGGCAACAGATACATACGATATTGCTTTGGCGGCTATGGATGTGGATATTTGTGCTTCGGTTTTTGATGGTGACCCTGCTGATCCGGATGCTCAGGCGAAGCTGGATTTTTCAAAGACGTTTGCTTTTCAGGATTTCAAATTGGAGATGAACCCCAATGTGTATGAATATTCGGATATAGATGTGACTGATAACCGGAAGATGAGGGAAGGTGACGATTATTTCGTTTTGTTTGAATTTTCGGCGAAATGGGATCCTGTGCCGACGATGCTGTGTCAGAATCATGAAAATATGATTAAGGGATTTATGGGGCAGACGACAGCTTTCCGGAAAGATCGGATTAAATCGAGTGTACTGGTCATGGGTGAGAACAAGGTGGCGAATGAAGCCCGTTATATTCATGGAGAATATGGAAAAGGGACGTGGACTTTTTACGGGGGACATGATCCGGAGGATTATCAGCATTTAGTGGGAGACCCGGTTACCGAATTAGATCTTCACAAGCAGTCGCCGGGGTATCGTCTGATTCTCAATAATGTGTTATTTCCTGCTGCGAAGAAAAAGCAGCATAAAACTTAGTTATGCGTTCAAGGGTTTTGTTTTTACTGAAGTATTATCTGTTCTGGATTCTTGCTTCGGTAATGGCTAAATGTGTTTTTCTGCTTTATCAGGGAAATGCTTCTTTAGCTATATCGGATTATTTTCGTATTGTATTTAGTGGGTTGCGGATGGATTTTTCTTTGGGCGGTTATATTCTGCTCTTGTCGTCAGTAATTATGGTTTTTTCCCCATTTGTGCGGTACCGGATTCTCCGGCGGGTGTTTTCACTGCTGTCTTTGTTACTTTTGGTAGTGTTTTGGTTTGTTGTGGCAGCGGATTTGGAACTTTTCCAGAATTGGGGATACCATATGGATGCAACAGTCCTGGAATATATCCGGACGCCGAAGGAAGCATTGGCTTCCACGCCTTCCGGCTTGTTGTTGTTCTTAATCGGGTTGTGGTTGGCGTTGTCAGCTTGTTTTTATTTGTTGTATCTGCGTTTTGTGGGAAAACAATTGGTTTATGATTGCGGGACATGGTGGGAAGCAGGAGTGTTTCTTCTTATGGGGGGAAGTCTGATTGTGCCTATTCGGGGCGGTTTAAATGTGGCACCGATGAATAATAGTTTTGTTTTCTTTCATAAGACGAATATGTTTGCTAACCAGGCTGCAATCAATCCGGTATGGAATTTTATGTATGAGGTGGAGCATGCCGGTCGTATGGGAGGAAATTATCAATATTTGGCAGAGGAGGAAGCCCAGGCAGTGGTGGATAGTTTGTATCATACCGGAGATACTGTTGCCCGATTGTTGAAAACCAATCGTCCGGATATTGTAGTGCTTCTGTTGGAGAGTTTTACTGCGGATGCCGTTGGTGTATTGGGAGGAAATGAAGAAGCCACACCGCATTTGAACCAGTTGGCCAAAGAAGGGGTATTGTTTTCCCGCATTTATGCTACCGGCAACCGTTCGGACCGGGGTGTGGCGGGAGTTATCAGTGCTTATCCCGCCTATCCGAATTATTCTTTGTTGAAATACCCGAACAAGATGGAACGTCGTCCCCGTTTTCCGAAAGAACTGGAAAAGCAGGGGTATCATACCCGTTTTTATTATGCCGGGGATATTAATTTCGGCGGATTTCGTGCTTTGACTATGATGAGTTTTCAGGAAGTGGTGACGGAGGATGATTTTTCCGGGAAAGCGAAAGAAACGACGTTTAAGTGGGGGGTCCACGATGAGTTTATGTTTGAGCGTTTGTTTGAGGATATGACGAAGGCTTCCCATCCGTTTATGTATATGGCTTTCAATATGAGCAGTCATGAACCGTTTGAAGTTCCGATGGAAACAAAGATTCCGGGAGAGACAAAAGATAAGCGTTTTTTGAATGCAATTTATTATTCAGACCGTTGTATTGGTGAGTTTGTAGAGAAAGCGAAAGCTGCCGGTATGTGGGATAATCTGTTATTGGTGCTGGTGGCTGATCATGGAACGATTTCCATCAAGAATCATGCGTATCATGATTCGGCTGCATTTCACATTCCTTTGATTTTAGCCGGAGGGGCTTTGAATGTAAGGGATACGGTGATTACGACGTTAGGGTCTCAGACGGATGTGGCAGCGACACTGCTGGCACAATTGGATATTCCTCATTCCCAGTATAAATTCAGTAAAAATCTACTGGCAGAGCAGGTTGTTCCTTTTGCTTTCTACGGCATGACGGGGGCTGCCGGAATGATTACTCCCGAAGGTGTGACAGTGATGGACCTGAAGAGTGGAAAAGTCATTTTAGGTGAAGGTTTGGAAGGGAATGAGCATTTATTAAAGGCTTATTTACAGGTACTCGATAAAGAGATCCGGCAGTAGGAAGAGCTGGAGGGAAGGAAATTTTGTACAGGGTGTTGCAGATTGTTTGAAAATCTGTACTTTTGCAAGTAGTATAAAATGCAACATAATCATGAATGATGTCAGAGAATTAGTGAGTTACCTAAGTAAGGCAGAACGGGGATATACGAAAACTTTAAATAAGACTTTTCAGCGTGCGGGGTATGACCTGAGCCGGGAACAGTATGAATTGCTTCAAGTGCTTTGGGAAGAGGATAATGTCAATCAGCAGACAATTTCCAGAAAGTTGGAGAAGAACAAATACAATGTAACAAAGTTACTGAATACTTTATGTAAGCGTGGATATGTGCAGCGTAAAATGGGACAGGAAGACAGACGGAACAATTTTGTTGTGCTGACGGAAAAAGGTCTTGAAGCCCGTAAGGCGCTTACACAATTGGAGGAGCAGGTGCATACCGACCTGACTTTTACCATAGCCCCTCAAGAGGTGAAATCCTGTGTGTGGGTTTTGCGTAAGCTAACGGACCTGATGCAGTAAAACGGAGTGTCAGGGTTTTTATTTTCACGAATATTCAGATAATGGTTTCTCTTATGAAGGTAAAGAAAGAATATTGGTTCTTATTCTTTTTTCTGTTGTGCAGCTTTGTTTCCGTACAAGCTCAGTATGTGTGGAAAAATCCGCAGGAGCAGGATGTTCCCGTTATTCGCGGAAGGGCATGGCAGCATGATTTGCAAGGCAGTTATGGCCGTCTTCCTTCCAAAGCCCAAGAGAAAGTGCGTAAAGCGGTATGGGATTTATCGCAGCAGAGTGCGGGATTGTCCGTTGCTTTTTATTCCAATTCACCGGAAATAAAGGTAAAATATGTGGTAAAAGGGAATCGGGGTATGGTTCATATGCCGGTGACGGGTGTTTCAGGGGTTGATCTTTATGCTACGGATAAGAATGGGCGCAGCCGGTGGTGTGCTGCCAAATATGTGTTTGGCGATACGATTACTTATACTTACCGGGGACTTACCTATGAAGATTCTTCCAACAAGGGGTATGAATATGAATTGTTTCTGCCGTTGTATAATGCCGTATCTTTTCTCGAAATAGGGGTGAGAGAGGATGCTTTTTTCCAATTTATCCCTGTTTCCAAGGAAAAGCCTTTGGTTATTTACGGTACTTCTATAGCCCAAGGGGCTTGTGCTTCTCGTCCGGGGATGGCTTGGGGAAATATTATCCATCGGGAATTGGAGCATCCGGTCGTTAATCTGGGATTTTCCGGGAATGGGAAGCTGGAAAAAGAAATGTTTGAACTGTTGGCTGAAATAGATGCTCAATTGTATCTTATCGATTGCCTGCCCAATATGGTCGGGGCCGATACGGCGGTGATCGCGGATCGTGTAGTGGAGGGGGTAAGAATTCTCCGTGCCCGGAGCAATGCCCCCATTTTATTGGTGGAGCACAGTGGCTATATGAATGAGTATACATCGAAGAGTACGGAAGTATCTTACAGAGCGGCCAATAAGCAATTGCACAATGCTTATGACGCTTTAATAAAGGATCAGATTGCCGGGGTCTATTACCTGACGAAGGAGGATATCGGCTTATCCATGGATGCAATGGTTGAAGGAGTTCATCCGAATGATTTGGGGATGCAGCAGTATGCCGACAGCTATATAAAGAAAATAAAGGAGGTGCTGAAGGAAAAAGGAGGGGAGATTGCGACCACTATTCCTTGCAAGCAGCAGAGGGATCCTTATGACTGGATGGCAAGACATGAGCAGGTTTTGGCGTTGAACAGTGTGAGTGCTCCGGAAATTGTTATGATCGGTAATTCCATTATCCATTATTGGGCGGGCGAGCCGTTTCATAGCAGGCAAAACGGAGGAAAAGCGTGGGAAAGACTGTTCAAGGGGAAAGAGGTGCATAATCTGGGTTTCGGCTGGGATAAGACGGAAAATGTGCTTTGGCGGATTTATCACGGGGAATTGGACGGCTTCCGGGCAAAAACGGTGTTTCTGTTGATCGGAACGAACAACCTGCCTTTTAATTCAGATAATGAAATCATAGATGGCATTGTGTGTGTGGCAAAGGCTATCCGGGAGAGACAACCTTCCGCCCAATTGCGGATACTCGGCATTTTGCCCAGAAAAGAGATGGAGGACCGAATTAGAAAGATTAATGCAGCACTCCAGAATCAGCTGGCTGAGATGTCTGTCACTTACATAGACTTAGCGCCGGTATTGACAAAGGAGAAGGGAAGAATAGACCTATCTTTGTTTCTTGATGGGCTTCACCCGAATGAAAAAGGATACGAGCGTATAGCGGACGTTTTGTCTGCTTTCCTGTGATTTTACAGGGCGGCCCGTTTAAATGTTAAAACAGGCTTTAATTACTTCTAATATTTTTTAATGTGCTTGTAATAGTAGAAAAAATTGCGGATATTCGCTTCTGGTATAAAAAAAGAATATAAACCATTTAAATAATAAAAAAGAATGAAAATGTTGAAGTATGTAAAGATGATATTGCTCGTTGGAGCTTTAAGTGCTGTCGTGAGTGGATGTATAGATTCGAAGGATCCGGATTTACAGATTTCTACCATAGCCTATGTTGTTCAGAAGAATGAGGGTACAGATCAGCAGATGAAAACTTTCGGAACGTATGTAGCGATGGGTGCTGCGTATGGTACGGTTGCACAGGCTCAGGTTACCCGGGAGGGAATGCCTTTGTTCTATTTTTCAAAATTAGATGAGAACTTTTATGAAACCCGTCGTTTGGAAATACATCCGGATCTTAGTAATTGTAATGGGAAATACTTAGTTGAAGCACAGGATGAAGAGGGGCATGTTGCACAAAATAGCTTTACTTTTGATATAAAGGAAAGCATGGGGGCTCTTAATATGAAGGAGCCTTTGAAATATGAATCCGGACGGATTACTGCACAATGGGAAGAAGTGGAGAATGCCGATCTTTATGCTATATTGGTGGGAAGAGCTGTAAAAGACAATTCAGGAGTAGCTAAGTTTTATAGAATAAATTCCCAATATTATAATTGGGAACCAAGTCCTGTAAAAACATCGGGGATTTTTAATCCTTCTACGGGTATGGGAGGTAATTCCTATATTATCGATGGTACAGAATTGATAGTTGCTGTTGTTGCGGTATCGAAGAGCAGAAATTTGTATTTGGAAGGAGATTATTACAAAATTGTGGTAGGAACAGACGGAGTCACTCCAGTTCGTGGCTTCAATTAACTGGATAATAGAACAAAAAAATAGCAACCTGAAAGGTTGCTATTTTTTTGCTTATTCGTATGTGCTTATTTTACTAATTTCAGTGTATCAGTAGCAATGACCAATTCTTCATCGGTAGTGATGGTCATAAGCAGCGTTCGGGAATTCGGTGTGGAAATAATCTTGTCTTCTCCGCGCACTTGGTTGGCTTTTTCATCAAACTCAACTCCCAGGTAGGAGAGTCCGTCGCATATAGCTTGACGCATTGTCATGTTATTTTCGCCGATGCCTCCTGTGAAAATAATCAAATCTACGCCATTCAGCACTGCGGCATAGGCTCCAATGTATTTTTTAACATTGTATGCAAATACGTCCAATGCCAGTTCCGCCCTTTTGTTGCCGTTTTCTACGGCAGTTTCCAGTTCGCGGAAGTCGGAAGATACTCCCGAGATGCCGAATACTCCGGATTCTTTGTTGGTTAATTTAACGGCTTCTGCAGGGCTAAGACCTTTCTTGTCACAGATATAGAGTAAAGCTCCGGAGTCAATGTCCCCGCAACGGGTACCCATTACCAGTCCAGCAACCGGCGTAAAGCCCATAGAGGTATCAACCGATTTGCCGCCGTTTATGGCAGTCACGGAAGCGCCATTCCCTAAGTGACAGGTGATAATTTTCTTTTTGGTGATGTCCCAGCCTAAAATCTGGCAAGCTTTTTCGGCCACAAATTGGTGCGAAGTACCGTGGAAACCGTATTTTCGTATTTTATATTCGGAATAGTATTCATAAGGGATACCATATATGTAGGCTTTTTCCGGTAGAGTCTGGTGGAACGAGGTATCGAAGACCGCAACCTGGGGCACTTCCGGCAGCAGGCGTTCCATGGTTTCAATGCCTTTCAGATGGGCGGGATTGTGTAAAGGTGCGATTTCGCAACAAGCCTGGATTTTTTCTTTTACATCCGGGGTAATCAATACACTGTGGGAAAAATATTCACCTCCGTGAGCAATGCGGTGGCCTACGGCATTGATTTCATTGAGAGATTTGATTACTCCGTGGTTAGCATCGGTTAATGCTTTCAAAATCAAATCCATTCCTACAGTATGGTCGGTAATGGGTTGTTCAACGGCCCATTTTTCTTTGCCTTCGGGTTTATGGGTAAAGTTTCCCATGGGCAATCCTATTTTTTCCACCAGTCCTTTGGCCAGCAAAACAGGCGTTTGAGCCATGTCTAATAGCTGATACTTGATGGAGGAACTGCCGCAGTTCAATACTAATATGTTCATAATTTAATAGTGTGTGAAAGGGTTTGCATACTTCCGGAATAGGGTTGCCTTCCGTATGCAAACGATTATGGTATTGTTTTTACTTGGTTAATCCGGCAGCCTGGTTGGCTGTGATTGCAACCATATTGACGATATCGCTCACTGAGCAGCCGCGTGACAAATCGTTAATCGGGGCAGCCATTCCTTGGAGGATAGGACCAACAGCTTCAATACCGGCAATCCGCTGTACTAATTTGTAACTGATGTTTCCTACTTCGAGGGTGGGGAATACCAGTACGTTGGCTTTTCCTGCTACGGGGCTTCCCGGAGCTTTTAAGTTGCCTACGGAAGGAACGATAGCAGCATCTGCCTGTAATTCTCCGTCGATGTTAACGTCGGGAGCCATTTTTTGGGCAATTTTGGTTGCCTCTACTACTTTGTCCACCATTTCGTTTTTAGCAGATCCTTTGGTAGAGAAACTCAACATGGCTACCCGGGGCTCTATTTTGGCAATGTTTTTAGCAGTACGGGCTGTTACGACTGCGATCTGTGCCAGTTCTTCCGCTGTAGGGTTGGGATGAACGGCGCAGTCGGCGAAGACCAGTAAACCGTTGTCGCCGAAAGCCGGATTGTTGGTCAACATGAGGAATGCTCCGGATACGACAGAAATGCCCGGTTCTGTTTTTACAATCTGAAATGCGGGACGGAGTACATCGCCCGTAGCATTGATAGCGCCTGCCACTTCTCCGTCAGCATCTCCGTTTTTAATCATCAGAGTAGCCAGGTACAACGGATCAACGACCAATTTCAATGCCTGTTCTTTGGTCATACCCTTGCTTTTTCTCAGCTCTACCAACAGGTCGGCATAGGCTTCTTTTTTATCGTGTGATTCCGGATCGACTAAGGTGGCTTGGCTGACGTGTTTCAGTCCGGCTTTTTCTGCGGCAGCCAGGATGTCTGCTGGTTTCCCAATCAGAATCAGTTCGGCGAGGCCTTCCCGGATGATTTCATTGGCGGCTTTGAGGGTGCGTTCTTCCGTACCTTCGGCAAGTACGATTCTTTTTTTGTGCTTGCGTGCGTTGTCTTTGATTTTTTCTAATAATTCCATGGAAAATATTATTTAAATGATTTATTCTCTTATGCTTGAAAGAGCAGAAGTCGTGTTTTCCGTATTTTTTCAAAAGAAAGAGTTGCCCCCCGTTGGGAACAACTCTTTTATTCTGGTGTGCGGAAACATTTTATTCTCCGTCTTTGTAGATGGTCACACACGTATTGGCATTCCCGATGTCTATTCCGACAGCTAACTGCGGATTTCTGAAAATTTTTATTTCATCGGCTTCCACGTTGTTGGGAATAGATGTTTTTGTCGTTCCGGATTTTATTTTTGAGTTCAGGCAATATCCGTGGGAAGCACATTTTTCCGGTTCGGGATATACTTCGACGGATACAAATTCTCCGAATTCTTCTTTGAAGCATTGTACGATTTCAGGATAGAGGGCACCGCCTCCGACTAAATACATTTTGCTGCATTTATTGAAATCATCGTCTGTAAATGCTTTCCGAAGGTTCGGGGCAATGATTTCCTGGTAGTACATTTTAAGTACTTTTTCCCGGATGTCCAAAATGTTGTGTTTTACACGGTTTACCGTAATGCTTCCTTGCAGGAACGCTACATCTATCTGGTGTTCCGTTTTCAGGTTCAGGTAGAAGTTTTTAGCCAGTTCATTTGCCAACAGGTTTACCGCATGGCGCAGACCGTGGGTACTGATGGCTGAACGGTTGATGATACCGGCGCGCGTGCTTACTACGGCTTCGCAGGTACCGTATCCCAAGCTGACAATAAAGAAGTTATCTTTTTCCTGCAGGCTTCCTTCGCGGATAGCTACCGTACATCCTAAAATTTCAGGGATGATTTCAACTTTTCCTACATTCACTTCGCGTCTGGCGTTTGCCGGCCCTCCGAATGTGGATGCATCGTAGTTGATGATGTGACGTCCCTGTAATACCTCCAAGGCTTTGTCCCGGTAGAGCATATAAGTAGAGAAGGGGAAACCCGTTGTCAGGTAGATTTCTTCTTCACCTTTAGGCTGTGTCAGCAATAAGGCCGCATTCGTCAATAACTTATATTCATGATCCGTCGGGGCGGGGTTGATATTTTTGTGAGGAGAGTAGCCTTCTACCAACGCCAGGTTACCAACAATATACTCAGCATCGTCTACACTGAGCTTTATACCATCCAGGATATTTTCAGCAACATTACTCAGCTCCTGATTGGTAGCCTCGTATACACTGGGGAAATTGTAAGATTTCAGCATGTTATTGTGTTTATGTTTTTTATTTTAAACCTTTGATTTCAGAGACGAAACAAATTTAGATAAAAAATTGATAAAATTGTTGTGTTTTATCTCAAAAATATAAAAAAACGGTGCAGAGATTAAAAAAGTGAGTAAGATGCAGTTGTTTTTATACTTGTTTTGTCTCTTCTTCCAGTTTGAATCGAATCCGCAGGCGTCCGTTTTCAAAGTCGCTGCTGATGATTTTAAATTTTCCGATTTCGTTGGTATGGGTGACATGTGTACCGATACAAGCACAAAGGTCGTAGTCGCCGATGCGTACCATACGGAGGGTTTCTCCTGCATCCTGTGGCAGCTTGCTCAGGTCTACGTGGGCCGGAACCTCCTCTCTGGAAAGAAATTCGACGGTTACGGGCAGATTTCCGGAAATCACTTCATTGACTTTTGTTTCTACCTCTGCTATTTGTTCGGCAGTCGGTGCGTGGGGAAGCAAATAGTCGCATTTGCTTTTTTTCTTTTCGATATGGGCATTTTTAGAGCGTTCACAACCGAATAGCCGTATCATTGTCTGGTTCAGAATGTGTTCGGCGGTGTGCATCGGAGCTATGGATGCATCCTTGAATTTAGGAGCGGGTTGTTTGGTTTCCATGTAAAAGGTTACTTTATTATATATATGTCTGGGAATGATTTTATCCGTTTCCGTGTTTTACCCTTGGTTGTCCGGATTTCCGGTTAACAAAGATAGTCTGTATTTTCACAGGATACAAATTGTCAGGTTATGGAAGGAGTGATTTTTAATTTCAATTTGTTTCGTTATCTTTGGCTTCTGAAACAAAGGAAAACCGGATTTCCGGTTTAAAGTCTAACAATCAGGTTTAAATAAAACTGTAATTATGAAGTTATTAGAAGGAAAAACCGCATTGATTACCGGAGCCTCCAGAGGCATTGGTAAAGCGGTGGCATTAGCTTTTGCCAATCAGGGAGCAAACATTGCTTTTACGGATTTACGATATGATGAAATAGCACAGGCTACTGAAAAAGAAATTGCTGCATGTGGTGTGAAAGCTAAGATGTATGCTTCCAATGCCGCCGATTTTGCTGCTACTACGGCAACAGTGGAAGAAGTGGCTAAAGATTTCGGAAGAATTGATATCTTGGTGAATAATGCCGGCATTACGAAAGATACATTGTTAATGAGAATGACGGAAGAGCAGTGGGATGCTGTTATCAGTGTCAACCTGAAATCCGTGTTTAATTTCACGAAGGCAGTTTCTGCCGTTATGCTGAAACAGAAATCCGGTTCCATTATCAGTATGAGTTCGGTGGTAGGTGTCAGCGGAAATGCAGGGCAGGCCAATTATTCAGCTTCAAAAGCCGGGATTATCGGTTTTACGAAGAGCGTTGCCAAAGAATTGGGCTCCCGCAACATCCGGGCTAATGCTGTGGCTCCCGGGTTTATTATTACGGATATGACGGCACAGTTACCGGAAGATGTACGGAAAGAATGGGCTGCAAAAATTCCGCTTCGCCGTGGAGGTACGCCCGAAGATATTGCGGATGTATGTCTGTTCTTGGCATCCGATCTGTCCAGATATGTGACGGGACAGGTGGTCCATGTCTGTGGTGGAATGAATATGTAATCTGTTTCGGATTGCAGATTTTACCCCGGTTTTTACAGGGTGGAGTCTGCAATCTGAAATTTAAACTCAATTCAAGTGATATTTGAATACTCTTTATGGTGGATTATTCCGATGGCTGTTGTATCGGCCTGGATTGCAAGATTAAAGTTTAAAAAACTCTCCAGATTGCCGGATGTTCCTTCCGGTATTAATTTTCTCATTTCTTTCCTTCGTTTTTCAGTCCTGTTTCTTTTACTTTTTTTGTTGCTGAAGCCAGCCTTGCAGTTGGTTCGGACAGTGAAAGAGAAGCCTTTGTTGATTGTAGCACAGGATAATTCAGCTTCTTTGCTGAATGGTAAGGATTCTTTGTATTTCCGGAACGGATACAGTGCATCTTTAAAAGAAAAGTTGGCTTCCTTACAGGATAAGTTTACCTTGGAATGGGTGACTTTTGGTAAGAACGCCGGGAAAAGTGATGAACTGACGTTTTCGGAGCACTATACGAATTTGAGCGGATTGTTTGATTACATTGATAATCACTATGTCACCCGGAAGCCGGAGGGTGTGTTGTTACTGAGTGACGGGAAATATAACAACGGTATGAATCCCCGTTACCGGATTCATCCTTATCCTGTTTATACAGTTGTGTTAGGAGATACGACGGAAGTTCCCGATGTGTATATCCGGGAGGTGATTTGTGATAAGTTCAATTTTCTTCATACTCTTTTCCCGATAAAGGTGGAAGTAGCTGCGTTGGGGCAGGAAGGGAAAAGATTGAAATGTGTGCTGAAAGAAAACGGGAGAACCATCGGCAGTCGGGAGTTGGTGGTCAGCCAGTATAATTTTATGCAGGAAGTTGTTTTTTCCGTTGAAGCAAAACAAAAGGGAATTGTACGGTATACCGTTGAATTGGAAACAGATTCACAAGAGAGAAGCCGGGAGAATAACCGGATGACGGTGTATATAAATATACTGGATAATTCGGGAGAAATTGCCATATATTATTCGGCACCGCATCCGGATATAGCAGCCATTACGGAGGCTATTGATGCTGCCGGGATTTATAAGTGTACGACCTATGATTTTTCCCATTCTCTGTCCGGTTTAAAGAACAGTCTGTTTATTTTGCACAATCCCCGTCCGGAAGATATAAATTACCAGAAGATAGTGGAGATAGCTGCCCAAAGGCAGATTGCCATCTGGTATATCCTGACGAACCGCAAGAGCATTCAGGATTTGTCCCGCTATGGAAAAGCGTATAGTGTATCTGTCAATTCGAATATGAATGAGTATGCTTCTCCGGCGTTTAACCGTAATTTTCCCTATTTTGAGTTTACGGAGCAGGAATCCGCCGGATTTGCCGCATATCCTCCTGTGGTTGTGCCTTTCGGGCAGATTATTCCCCAGGCGGGAAAAAATCTGTTTTTACAGAAGGTAAAAAATACGGTGACGGAGAACGGGATGATGAGTTTTTATGACGACGGACAGTCGAAACAGGCTTATTTCTGGGGGGAAGGGTTGTGGAAATGGCGTCTGTTTTCATACAAGGAAAACGGGAATCATGAATTGTTTAATACCTGGATTCATAAATCTGTCAATTATCTGATTTCGCGTAAGGGCAGCGACCGTTTTGTTCATGATATAAAGGCGTTGTATGATGAGACGGAGGAGGCTGTAGTGAATGCAGAGCTTTATAATGACAGTTATGAATTGGTAAATGATTCGGATGTCCGGCTGACGTTGCAATACGGAGAAAAGGAGTTTCGTTATCTTCTGGGCCGGAATGGGGAGAAATACCGTATAAATCTGGGTAATCTGCCTGCCGGGGAATACAGGTATGCATTGTCAACTGATCTGAAAGGTGAGAAATTCGGAAAGAAAGGGACTTTTTATGTACGTACCCAGAATCCGGAAGTGAATGATGTGGTGGCCGATGTGTCTCTGATGGAGGAGATTGCGGAACGCTCGGGAGGGGTATGCCGGTTTTATGCCGGAATGGATGAAATTGTCAACCACATAGCAGCAGAGCAGCGTTTTGAGCCGGTGTACAAAGCAGAAATGAAGTATATCGATTTAGGGGAACTGAAATGGGCGGGGATTCTTTTGCTGATGTTATTATGTATAGAATGGGCGTTATTAAAATATTATGCCGGCTGACCTTTTACGGATGGCTTTTCCCGGTGTTGTGTACATCCTGTGTGGGATACAGAGTGTTTCAGGTAGATGTCCTGGAACCTGCCGGTGTGACACTTGGAAAAGATAAAAAAATCGGATTCTGGGACCGTAATATCCGTCCGCAGTGTGATTCTTCTTTTTTGCTGAACCGTTATCCCGGCATCTCTTCGGATGAATTGTCCTATGTATTCTATTCGGCTTTACAGGAGGCATTGGGTGAAAGCGAAACGGATTCTTTACAGTCTATTGTCGGGAAAGAAAAAAGATATGTGCCTGACCAGGATATTCCGGATCCGGTTGCTTCTGTGACTTTGATGGAAATTGGCCGTCGTTTCGGTATGGATTATATTGTTTCCCTGGAAAAGATCGGTTATAGGGTGGATAGGCCGGAAAAGTATGTGAAATTTGATTTGTTTTTACGTCTGTATGATTGTGGGCAGGGAGAGGTGTTGGATTCTGTTCTCTATGAGTATGATTTGAAAGAGGCGCTGGTGAATGAGTATGAACTCACGGAGTATGTAAACGGCATGATAGGAGAACAGGGAACGGAGTACGCCCGTCGGCTGAAACCGTACTGGCTTGCAGTGGACAGAAGGATATATAACGGGGGCAGGGTATTGAAAATGGGAGATGTTTTCTTTCAGCATCACGACCGGGAACAGGCGAAGCGGCTTTGGGAGGCTGCGACCCGTCTGACCTTCCGGCAAGCCATACGGGGATATCTGAATCTGGCCTGGTTGTATGAAATGGAGGGGAATTTTTTCATGGCCGGACAGATGTTACAGAAAGGAATAGATATTGCAGAGGAAAAAGGTTTGGACAATGCAGATACAGATTATCTTAAAATGTACATGAAAGTTATTGTAAAAAGGATAAAAGACAAGGCTTTGCTTGACAGACAGATGTAAGTGTTGCCGAAGCACAGGTATTTTATTCTTTATTTATCCGCCAAATCAATATGTCTGAGCTGAACATTTACAAAGCATCGGCGGGGGCCGGAAAGACGTTTGCCCTGACGATGGAATATTTTAAGATTATTTTTTCCGTTCCTTCCGAATACAGGAATATCCTGGCTGTTACCTTTACCAATAAGGCGACAGAAGAGATGAAATCACGAATTATCAATGAACTGCATTGCATGGCCGAAGGGCGTCCGAGCGGTTATTCTCCCGGCTTGAAGGAGAGGTTTGGTTTTTCGGATGATGAACTGCGGAACCGGGCGAAGATGTTGCGGACGCTGCTGTTGCACGATTATGGCAGGATTTCCGTAACGACCATCGACCGTTTTTTTCAACGTATTGTAAAATCGTTTACGAAGGAATTGGGGATTTTTCCCGGTTATAATGTGGAACTGGACAGTGAGTATGTCCTGATGAAAGCGGTGGATAAGGTGATGGAGGAGGTGAAGCGGAATGCTTCGCTGAGAACGTGGATTGCCGATTTGATGGATGCAAAGGTGGATGAAGGCAAGTCCTGGAGTATAAAATCCAGGATTATCGATTTGGGAGAAGAGCTGTTCCGGGAAAATTATATGCTTTTTGACTCGTCGGTACAGGAAAAGTTCGGAGATAAAGAGTTTCTGAAAACATATGGGGCGTTTCTGCAAAGTGTCATACAGGAATATGAAGAAGGGCTTACCCGTTTGAGCCGCGAGGCTATCGGACTGATAGAGGGGGCCGGATTGGAGCTGAGGGATTTCAGAGGAAATAAAGCGGGGTGTGCCGCTCATTTTTATAAGATAAAAAACCGGAAATTTGATGAAATCACCAAGACGGTAAGGGATTCTGCAGACCAGATGGATTATTGGATTGCCAAGGACAGTGACGGGAGTGTGAAGCAAAGAATAGAGTCTATTTATCCGTTGTTGAATGAGAAACTGAAAAAGTGTGCGGAGATTTATGACACGAAGTGCCGGTATTATCTTTCGGCGCGGCAGATTGCGGACAATTTGTACCAACTGGGAATTTTGAGCGATTTGTATAAGGAGGTGCGGGCGTATTGTGACGAGAAGGGAGTGATGTTGCTGAGCGATACCACTCATATCCTGAATGTCCTGATTGCAGGCAACGACACCTCTTTTTTGTATGAGAAAGTCGGAAATTACTATAAGCATCTGATGATAGATGAGTTTCAGGACACTTCTTCCATGCAATGGGGTAATTTCCGTCCTTTGGTTGTGAATTCCCTGTCGGAAGGGAATGAGGCTATGATTGTGGGGGATGTAAAGCAAAGTATTTACCGATGGAGGAATGGTGACTGGTCTTTGTTGGCGGAGGGGGTGGAATCCGAATTTCGCCGATTCGGTACGAATGAGGTGGTTCTGGGAAATAACTGGCGGAGTGCGCAGGAGATTGTCGGGTTTAATAATCTGTTTTTCAGAAAAGCGGCCACTTTGCTGAAGACTTTGTTTGACGAGGCGGCCGGGGAAGATAACCGCTGGTCGGGAGCGATAGAGAAAGCGTATGCCGGTATTGAGCAGATTGCGAAGTCGGCTGCCAAAGGATATGTCGATATTTGTTTCGGACCGTTAAAGAAGGAAGAGGGGGCTGCGGAGAGTATCATGGAGACGGTTATCGGTGATATACGGTCGATTACGGAACGGGGAGGCCGGAGCGGAGATATTGTTATTTTGGTGAGGAGCGGGAAAGAGGGGGCTTTTGTGGCAAATTATCTGATGGAGTATAACAAAAAAGCTGACCGGGAAATTCGTTTTATTTCCAATGATTCGCTTTATGTGTGGTCGTCTCCTTTTGTGAAATTCATTACTGCCGTGCTGCGTTACATCATTGAGCCGTATGACCTGGTGAATAAGGCGGGCGTGTTGTATCTGTATTATACGTTTGTGAAAGAGGGGACGCCTGTTGTGGGAGATGAGATTTTCAAGGCGATAGAAGAGGAAGATTTGTTCGGATTTCTGAATGCGGATTTTGCCGTGAATACGGGAAAGGTTATGTCGTATTCCCTGTTTGAAACGGTGGAAGCCATTATTGACCGTTTCGGACTGAAAGACAGCAAGGACGAAGTGCCTTACCTGATTGCTTTCCAGGATATTATTTTTGAGTATGAGGCTTCGAATACCAATAATATACACCTTTTTCTGGAGTGGTGGGAAAAAGAGCAGCCCAAGCGGGTACTTTCCACATCCGAAAATGTGGATGCCGTCCGGATTCTGACGATCCATAAGTCCAAGGGACTGGAATTTGAATATGTTATTTTGCCTTTCTGTAATTGGGAACTGGACAGCGTCCGTCCGGTCCGGAGAATCTGGTGCAAGACGGATGCCGGAAGATTCAGCGATTTGGATTATGTCCCCCTGAATTATTCTTCCCGCTTGGCGGATACTATTTTTGAGGAGGATTATTATGACGAACACCTCAAGGCTTATGTGGATAGTCTGAATTTGCTCTATGTGGCATTGACACGTGCCCGGAAAGAGATGTATGTCCGTCCGTATACACCGAAGATAAACCGGGATGGGAGTGTGTCTTTTGCAGATATGGGGGCGTTTATGTATGGGGTGCTTCGGCTGCTGAAGGAGGAAAGGGAAGGTGTTTTTTTGCCTGATGATTTGATGAATGTTTCGTATGGGGAAAAGGAGAGGTATGTTCATTCGGAAGAACAGTCTACAGCTTTTTCTTTGGATTATTATCCGGTTTACAGTCCGGAGGACCGTATTTCCGTAAAGTTTAAATTCCGGGATTATGCCGGAGAGGGTGAAACTCTTTCTGCGGTGGATGAAGGAAAGTTGCTGCATGAGATTTTTAAATCGATAGAGTATGTGGAGGATGTGGAACAGGCGGTGCGGAATGTTTATTTATCCGGAATGATTACGAAGCAGGAAAAAGAGGAATATTGTGAGAAGGTACGGGCTTACCTGTCTGACCCGGCGTATTCTGAATGGTTTGACCGGAAATATAAGGTAATCAATGAGCGGGACATCTTGCTCCGGTTTGGTTCGAAAGTGCGTCCCGACCGGGTGATTATAAAGGATAAACAGGCCGTTGTCATTGATTACAAGTTCGGACGGACAGAAGAGAAGAAATACCTGAAACAGGTGCAGTTTTATCGCACTTCTTTGAAACAGATGGGATACAAGGAGGTGAAAGGTTATATCTGGTATGTACGTCTGAATAAAGTTGTCGCAGTGTGATACCGTTTATATAAAGAAAAGGCTGCCGGAAGGGCAGCCTTTTGTCTGAATGTTCAGCGTTCAATGCCGGATTAATATCTTCTGTTCGAGTTGTATCCGCCGCGGTGTCCTCCGCGATTGAAGTTCCCGCTGTTTCCGGGGCGGTCTGTACGCGGTTTGGCTATGTTTACGTTAATCACTTTACCGTTGAATTCCGCTTGGTTCAGCTCATCAATAGCTTTTTGTCCTTCTTCGTCGGAAGGCATTTCAACGAATCCGAATCCTCTTGAACGACCGGTTTCCCTGTCCATGATTACTTTTGCAGAAGAAACTTCTCCGTATTCTTCAAATAATTCTTTTAAGCCGCTATCGTTTACGCTGTAGCTTAAATTTGAAACAAAAATGTTCATTTAAAAAAGATTAAATTAATAAAAGTATGAAGATGAGCCTGAAACAAAAAAGGAAGTAATACTTATCAATCAAGGCAAGACATTATATGCTAATCGGATTCATTCTCAAATCGTAACAAAGGTAGTTTATAAATTGAAGACCGGAAAGAATTCGGAAGAAAAATAAGACAGAAAGGTAAAAATAGTTTCTTTTTACCTTTCTGTTTGAATTTTAGCTGTATACTTTGGGGGTGAATTCGCCGTTCAGTACCATTAAGCCGTTCAGAGCCAGCGCGCGCATTTCGTCTTCTCCCGGATATACTTTTACCGGAGCAATGAATTGAACCCGTTTGGCGATGGCGTCAGTCACTCTTGGAGCATGGGCTATTCCGCCGGTCAGCAGAATGGCATCTACCTGTCCTTCCAAGACACACGCCATCGCTCCGATTTCTTTGGCAATCTGGTAGCACATGCCTTCCAGAAGCAAATCCCATTGCGGGTCGGAAGCCGCTTTTTCAATGATTTCAATGGTGTTGTTGGTGTTCAGGTAGCCGACAAAACCGCCTGCCCCGCACAGCATTTTTTTAATTTCCTGCTGGGTCTTTGTGCCGCTGAAACACAGTTTTACGAGTGCCCCGGCAGGCAGACCGCCGGATCTTTCCGGAGAAAACGGACCGTCTCCGTCCAATGCATTGTTGGTGTCAATCACCCTGCCTTGTTTGTGGGCACTGACCGATACGCCTCCGCCCAGATGTGCAATGACCAGATTGAGTTCTTCGTATTTCCTGCCTGTCGCTTGGGCATGCACGCGGGCTATGCTTTTTTGATTCAGGGCATGGAAAATGGAAACCCTGGGAATATCCGGATGTCCGCTGATGCGGGCAAGAGGTGACAATTCATCCACGACCACCGGGTCGGCAATAAAGGCTTTTACCTCCGGTCCCAGTTCACGGGCGAGGTGGTAGGCAATAAGTCCGCCTAAATTGGACGCATGTTCTCCCATCACCGGCACTTCCAGGTCGTGCAGCATGGCTGGATTGACCTCATATACTCCCGATTCGATGGGTTTAATCAAACCGCCCCGTCCGACGATGGCGTGTACTTTTCCGATTTCGATACCCGCTTGTTTCAATTCGGAGAGTATCAGTTCTTTGCGGAAGGAGAATTGGGAACTGATGTTCGGAAATTTTCCGATTTCTTCCGCCGTATGTCGTATGGTTTTTATGAATACCTGTTTATCATCCTCAAAGAGGGCTATTTTTGTCGAGGTGGAACCCGGATTTATAGCAAGAATGTTGTAAGTCATAGGTGTAATATAGTTTTATAAATAAAATTTTTCCTTTGCAAAAGTTGTAAATTGTAAGTTAAAATCAAAGAAAAAGATTATTTTTTTACAAAAAGGCAGGAAGAAACATCAGCGTTCAACGATGTATTCGTGCTGGTCGAAAATCTGGAGTTCAAACAGGTCTTTTTCCGGCCATTGTTTCACGGTAGACAATGCCTGGTTAATCATCTGGTTGATGTAGGAGGGAAATTTTGAACCTTTCCAGGAACTGGTATTGGTTACGAAAATCCAGGAATAGCCGTTGTGTTGTTTTTTCAACAGGGCACTGGTACCGGAGAGTGTGCCGGTGCGTGAGCAGTCGCCTTTGTAGGAAACATGCATCCAGCCGATAGGCAGGGTGTCGAAGCTGAAAGCGGTCATTTGGGCAATGGTTTCCGGTTTCAGAATATCCTTGATGCGGGGGTCTCCGTCAATGACAGCCAAAAAGCGTAATAATTCAATGGGAGAGGCGACCCAGGCGCCTGCCCCGGAAAGCGCTTCGATGTGGTTGCCTCCGTAGTATTTGGGAACCAGTTGTTTACTTCCGTTACATGCCGGTATCAATTCTTCGTCGGCGGTTTCGTAATACCTGACTTCATTTTCGTGTCTCTCTTCATAAAGGTTGTGTCCAAGATGCATGTCGAAGCATCCGGCGGGACGAAGAAGGTTTTCCTGGATATAGTTTTCGTAGGTTGTGCCGCTTACTTTTTCAATGACTTTTGACAATATGCCGTATCCTACATTGGAATAGGCGGTAGAGGTTCCCGGCATGTAGCGGAGCCGACGGGACAATACGAAACGGATAATGGTATTTAAGTCCGCAGGAGGAGGGACATCCATTTTTCGGGCTATATCCACAGAGCAAAACATCGGGTCTCCGTGCACCGTTGTAAATCCTGCTTTATGCCGCAGCAGGTGTTCAACCGTAATCTGTTTGGCGCGAGGATCCCGTATGGAAGAGAAAATGGAGTCGTTGAGTATTCCCGTAGGACCAAATACCGGGTCATCTAAGTGCAGTCGTCCGTCTTCCGCCAGTTTCATGATTCCGGCAGCTGTAATCAGTTTGGAAATTGAAGCAATGCGAAAAATATGGCGGGTCTCCGTCGGGATTTGCTGTTCGAAGTCTGCATACCCGTATCCTTTGGCATACAATAATTTATTGTCTTTCATTAAAGCAAAAGATGCACCCCGGATTTCCCATTTTTTCATGAAGCGTTTGATGATGCGGTCCATTTTCTGGGTTTCGGGCAGTTCGGAAAAACTGTTGCAGAATGCTTCGGAGGCAGGTAAAAGTCTGGTGTTCTCAAGTTCGGCACCGGAAGCGGTCAATAATAAAGTGGTGTCTGTTTGCCGGAGAGCCTCCTCTGTGAAAGTGATTTCCCAGGGTTTGGAGAAAAGGATGGTTGTTATAACGGCAATTAAGACAATATACTTCATTCCGGCAAAACAATGGAAGTTTGCAGATAGAATCTTGCGATTTTATTGCAAATGATGTAATATCAATAGTTTAACTCTGCAATATTAAAAAAAGATGTTTAGAAATAAAAGTATTTATATTTAAAAGTTCTTAATCCGTTTTTTCCAAAAGGGAAAAATAAGAGCGCATCAGCCGACGGAGTAAAGGATGGTCCGGGTGAAACAAAACGGAGTTTATCCGGCGGATGGGAAGTATCAGCGGGGATGTCCCGGTGATAAAGGCGGCCTCATATCGGGATAGTGTATTCAGCCCGATCCGTTTTTCTTCCAGGCTTATTTTTTCCGTTTTACAAATGTCAAATACCCTCTTCCTGCTCGTTCCTGGCAGTACGTAAGCCGCTGGTGTTGTGTACAGTGTCTCTTCCTGGATGAAAAATACATTTGAGCGCGAACCTTCCGTAACGTATCCTTCATTGTCTACCAGAATGACTTCGTATACGTGGTTGTCCCGGATTAACCGGTTGGTCAGGTTGCGCAGAGCCGGATTGAGGTATTTTACTTCCGGGTTCTGTCTTACCGCCTGGCAGGTCATGGTGTCTATGCCTTTCCGATAGGCTTCGGCAGAAGGATAAGAATGCGGTATGGTGTAAAGGTACTCCGTCATTTGGCCGTTTGTAAAGTGGAGTACATATTTTACATTGCCTTCTTCTATGTGTTCCAGCCGGATAAGATGTTCCAGTTTGTCCGGAAGGTGAAAAGTGGAAGGGTCTAAATGAATGTTTGATTTTTTTAGTGAATTATCCAGTCGTAAGAGATTGTCTTGTAAGAAGATAGGTTTTTTGTTGAAAATCCGTATGACCTCGTATATGCTCAGTCCCGTTTCCAATATTTTTTCGGAAAATCCAGCCGAATCTTGTGCTGTATTGTTTACCAATATCATGTTGTAAATTTTGGGCAAAAATAAGAAATAGAGTTCAGATATGTTCGTACTTTTCATTTATTTGAGTTAATTTTGGCTCACTTATGGAAAATCGGGAACAAATAGAGCGGATTGAATTTTTTCTGAACACGGTTGTGCTGGAGGAGTTAGGGAAATTGCAGGATGCGGGATTGACCTATATGCATTTTGTCATTATGGGACAGGCAGTGGAGGTGTTGGGGGGCTTTCTGGACCAGAAGCCCATGAAAGCCAAAGGGCAATCGGCACATCGTTTTGCTGCTGCCGTGCGTTATTTGCTGGGAGGGCGTTACCGGTTGCTGAATGAGAATAATTTTCTTTATGACAAGCTGAGAAATCAAATGACCCACACCTTTTTGCCGGGAGGAGATTTGATTTTGGTGAGAACGGGAGAGGAGAAAGGATATACCCATTTGGAAATCAAAGACAAACACCTTGTACTGGTGGCTGACACCTTTTATGAAGACCTGCGCAGGGCGTGCGGCAGGCTGGTGCAGTTGCTCAAAGAAGGACGGATAAAACCTAAAAATATTGCTTTTGGAAATGACAACTAAAAGAATTGTGTTGATTGGGGCGGGGAATGTGGCGCACCATTTGGCTCCGGCTTTGCTGAATGCCGGGCTGAATCTTTGTCAGATATATAGCCGCAGTATTGAATCGGCACGGGAGTTGGGAAAGAAAACGGGCATCAGTTATACGGCTGACCTTTTTGCTGTATATCCGGATTGTGATATTTATATTTTTTGTGTGAGTGATGATGCCTTACTGCCTTTGTTCAAGAGTCTTCGTATAAATAAAAATGCGTTGATTCTTCACACTTCCGGCAGCATTCCGATGTCGGTTTTCGGGGCTTATGTGGAAAATTACGGGGTGTTGTATCCTTTACAGACATTTTCTAAAAAAAGGGTGTTGAATTTCGGTGAAGTCCCTTTGTGTATTGAGGCATCCAACGAGAGTTCCCGGGCCCTCCTCTTGTCTGTGGCTGAAAAATTGTCGTCCCAGGTGAGGGAAATTTCTTCTGAAAAACGCAAAAAACTCCATCTGGCAGCGGTTTTTGCCAATAACTTCACTAATCATTTGTATGGAATAGCCGGAAAGATGTTGGAAGAAGAAGGGCTGGATTTTTCGCTTCTGCGGCCTTTGATTTTTGAAACCGCCCATAAAGTGATGCTGTTGTCTCCCGAGGAAGCCCAGACAGGGCCTGCCCGCAGGAGTGATGAAAGTATACTGGGGATGCATAAAGCGTTGTTGAAGAATGATAAAAAACTGTTGACCCTGTATTCTTTATTGACGGATTCCATCAAGGACTCTCTGGTGAAGAACGAACCGAAAACCGTGGTGGAAGATCAGCAAATGACGCTAACCTTGTGGTAAGGAAGGTGCGTATGACCTGTATATTTAAAACTGAACAATATGGCTTTTTTTAAAGATGAACTGAAAAAAATCCGGGCTTTTATCTTTGATGTGGACGGAGTACTCTCCCGTCATGAAATGAATCTTTCACCGGAAGGTGAGTTGATCCGGACGTCATGTGCCAAAGACGGTTATGCGATTATGTATAGCGGTCGGAAAGGGTATATCATTGCCGTTATTTCAGGCGGCGGGGCTCCCGGTTTGAGGGAACGCCTCGAAAAGCTGGGTATCAAGGATATATACCTGAAAGTGGCAAACAAGCTGGAAGCGTTGGATGAAATTATTCAAAAGTATGCCTTGAAGCGGGAAGAAATCATGTATATGGGGGATGATATACCGGATTACAATGTCATGACACAGGTCGGTCTGCCTGTTTGTCCGGCAGATGCCTGTGAGGAAATCAAGTCTATATCCCGGTATATTTCGGATGTGAAGGGGGGGATGGGATGTGTACGGGATGTTATTTCCCAGGTGCTGAAAGCCCGGGGGGACTGGATGGATACGGGATGTTATGTGAGGAGTATGTAAATGTCTTTGGTTTAGTGAAATAACATGCTGTATATTGTGTAATCATTTAGATGCTTCATTATGCGGGAAATTTTCAGGTTGATTCGTTTGCGTACATTGTTGTTTGCTATTTTTACATTGTATGCCATGCGCTATTTTGTCATACGGCCTATACTGGCTGTCAATGATTTTTCACTGCAATTGAGCGATGTTTCCTTTACTCTGCTGGTTGTGGCTGTTTGTTGTCTGATTTCCGGGGCTTATGTTATCAACGATTATTTTGATACTCGGATTGACCGGATTGCGGGAGTAAAAGAGGTGGTGGTCGGAAGGCATATCAGCAGGAGAAATGCCATAACCCTGCATTTTATACTGAACAGCATGGCTGTGTTGATTGCTTTTTATCTCAGTATGGCAGTAGGCATCTGGAAAATAGCCGTATTGTTCATGTTAGTGTCGGGCTTACTCTGGTTTTATTCTTCGGAGTATAAAAGGTATTTTCTCGTAGGAAATGTATTTGTGGCATTTATGGTGGCATTGATCCCTTTGAGTGTCCTGGTATTTGAGATTCCTGTGCTGAATATAAAGTATGCTGATATACTGACCAGTACGCATACGGATTTTATGTATATGTTTCGCTGGGTCGGCGGTTTTTCGTGCTTTTTGTTTGTAAATGCCCTGCTCTATGAAATGAATAAAGACCTTTATACGCTGGAAGGTGACCGGGAAAACGGGATACAGACTTTGGCGGTAAGGAGCGGAATGACTGTTGCCCGTGGTGTGATTGCTTTGATAGCCGGGATATGTGTTGTCTCCGTATGGTTGCTTTATTATACCGTATTCCGTGGGTCGGATCCGGTTTTGTTTTATTTTGCCGGGTTGAGTCTCTTTTATCTGTTGTATATCGGGTTGATTCTGACCAAAGAACGCAGGCGTTCCGGGGAGTTGGCGGTTATTCGTTTGCTGATGGTAGGCGGCATTGCTTTCAGTTTGCTGTTGAACCGTTTTTTCTGTTCCCTTTTTTAATTGTAATCTATGGCGTATAAACTGATTTTGGCTTCTTCTTCGCCTCGTCGGCAGCAATTGATGCAGGAAGCCGGGTTTGAGTTTGAGGTGAGGCTCCGGGAGGTGCCGGAAGTTTATCCGGATACTCTGCCTGTAGAGCAGGTGCCGGAATACCTGGCCCGTTTGAAAGCATCCGCTTTTAACGGAGATTTGCAGGAAGATGAATTGCTGATTACGGCAGATACGATTGTTTCCATCCACGGCAAAGTGGTGGGCAAGCCTCATGACCGGCAACAGGCTGTTGCTATGCTTCGGGAGTTGTCTGGAAATAAACACACCGTTATCTCGGGGCTTTGTCTGACGACTGTTCGGGAGCAGAAAAGTTGCTCGGTCTGTACGGATGTTTTTTTCAGGGAATTGACGGAGAAAGAGATTGTGTATTATGTGGACCGCTATAAACCTTTCGACAAGGCGGGAGCTTACGGCATACAGGAGTGGATCGGGTATGTGGGCATAGAAAGGATAGACGGTTCTTTTTATAATGTCATGGGATTGCCGGTACAGACACTCTGCCGGCAATTGAAGGAGTTCGGCGTGGAAGTTTGCAAATAGGTGTTAAACAAATAAATATTCTGGTATGAAAAAATGGATTTCGTTTGTATCCGTGTTGTGCTTATTGACGGGATATTGTCAGGCAGATGAAGGAATGTGGATTCCGATGTTGCTGAAAAAATACAATATCGAAGATATGCAGAAAAAGGGGTTTAGATTAACCGCGGAGGATGTCTATGACATTAACAAAGCCTCGTTGAAAGATGCGGTTGTAGGACTGGGCAGGGAGGGAAGTCCTTTCCATCATTTCTGCACCGGTGAGTTTATCAGTGCGGAAGGGTTGCTGGTGACAAACCACCATTGTTCCTTCGATATGATTCAGAGTCATTCTTCTTTGGAACACAATTATCTGAGGGATGGTTTTTGGGCGCGGGAGAGAAGTGAGGAACTGGCAAATCCGGGAATAACGGTTTCCGTTCTGGTGAGGATGGAAGATGTGACAGAGCAGATAATGAGTCAGTTGGAGGAAGGGTTAAGTATGCAGGAGAGAAACCGGAGAATCGACAGTATATCCGGAGTGCTGGAGCGTCGGGCTACGGAAGGAAGTAATTTGCAGGCCAATATCAGGCCTTATTTTAACGGGAATCAGTTTTTTATGTCCGTGTTTCGTATTTTCAGGGATGTGCGTTTGGCCGGGGCTCCGGCTTCGGCCATCGGAAAGTTCGGAGGGGATACGGATAATTGGATGTGGCCGCGGCATACCGGTGATTTTTCGGTGTTGAGGGTATATGCTGACGAGAATAATGAACCGGCGGGGTATTCTGAAAAAAACCGCCCGTATCGTCCGGCGTCTTTTTTTAAGATTTCAGCCCAAGGAATAAAGGAAGGGGATTTTACGATGATATTCGGTTATCCCGGTACGACCAATGAGTATTTGCCTTCCCATGCCATCCGGCAACTGACGGAGGTGGAGAATCCCCATAAAATTGCCATCCGTACGGCTAAACTGAATGTGATGAACGAAGCCATGGACCGGAGTGAACTGACCCGGATAAAATATGCGGCCAAGGCTGCCGGAGTGGCGAATGCCTGGAAGAAGTGGCAGGGGGAAATCAAGGGATTGAAACGGTTTCATACCATCGGGAACAAGGAAAAACAGGAGGCCGAATTTGCCAAATGGGCTGAAGGGCACAAGCGTTATGAAGGCATTACGGAGCGTTACCGGGATTTGTATGCCCGGAGGGAGAATTTAATCCGGGCTTATGTGTATGCAAGTGAGGCCGGATTAAGGGGAGCGGAGATTGTCGGTCTGGCGGAAAAAGTACGCAGCAGGGTGAGCAAAAGTGTGGAAAAGAAAGAACAGGCAGCATGTAAAGAGGGATTGCATCAGGAGATTGCCGCTTTTTTCAAGAATTACGATGTGGAAACGGATCGGCGGATTTTAGCCGAAATGTTGCGGCTGTACAATGCCAATCTGCCTGCGGAGTGGATTCCGGAAGAGGTGGGGAAAGCCCGGCAAACGGAGGATTACGGCCAGTATGCGGCAGAGTTGTTTAAAAAATCTTCTTTTGCCACCCCGCAGGGTGCGGAGGTCGTTTGGGGAGATTGTGACGAAAAGGCATTGCGCAGGATAGAGAAAGATCCGGTTACCCGGCTTGCTTCTTCAATCCGGGAGTTTATGCTCCACCGGATTTTGCCGGAATTGATGGAGATAGAAAGGGAGTTGAAAAATGAAAACCGGATTTGGCTGGCCGGATTGATGGAGATGAATCCGGAAAAAGTATATTATGCGGACGCAAATTCGACGTTGAGGGTGGCCTATGGAAAAGTAGGCGGATATTCGCCGGCGGATGGGGTGAATTATACGTATTATACGACATTGACGGGGATTATGGAAAAAGACCGGCCTGAGATATACGATTATAACATACCCCAGGCTTTGCGGGATGTATATGCGCGGAAGGATTTCGGGCCTTACACCCAGAACGGGGAAGTTCCGGTCTGTTTTGTGGCCAATAACCATACCACCGGAGGCAATTCCGGCAGTCCGGTGTTAAATGCTGACGGGCATTTGATTGGCATCAACTTTGACCGGGCGTGGGAAGGGGTGATGTCGGATATGCAGTACGATCCCGAGATTTGCCGGAATATCGCAGTGGATATACGTTATGTTCTCTTTGTGATTGACAAAGTGGCGGGAGCGGGACATTTGCTCAATGAAATGGAAATTATCCGGTAGGTATAAAAAAGGAAAATCTCTGACAAGTTTTGTTTTGCCGTCCGGAGTGACGGTGTTTTCGGTGGAAAAGTCCTGGGTACCTTGCTGTAAGGTCCCACTCTGTTCCATATCTCCTGTATGTCTCCTGTATCACTTCTGTACTCGGCAGGTCGGAGGGAGTACAGGTGAGGTACAGGAGACATAGAAGAGAGGGGTATTTTGTAGCAAGGTTTTACCGGTTTAATATGTATTGGGCTGTCTGATAAATTTCAGACAGCTTTTTTCCATCTTTGTTCTACGGCGTTCCAATTGACGATCTTCCAGAAGTTCTCGACATATTTCGCTCTGAGGTTTTGCACGTCCAGATAGTACGCATGTTCCCACACATCCAGGTTTAGTAAGGGAATCTTCCCCTCCTTTAAGGGGTTTTCCGCATTGTGGGTCTGTATGATTTCCAGCTTCTTTTCCTGCGGACTGACCGTCAGCCAGGCATATCCGGAACCGAAAAGGGTCACGGCAGCTTGGGTAAACTGTGCTTTGAATTCATCAAAACCGCCGAATTCTTTGCGAATGGCCTCCATCATTCTTTCGCAAGGGGCTGTTTCATTTTCCCGGTGGGGCTGTAGGGCTTCAAACTGGAAATAATGGTTATACACCTGTGCTGCGTTGTTGAAGAGGCTTCCGCCGGCGTGAAGCATAATTTCTTCTATGGTCTTGTTTTCAAATTCCGTACCCGCTTTTTGCTTGTTGGTATTTTCGATGTAACCGGCAAGGTGTTTGCCGTAGTGGAATTGTATGGTCCGTTCGCTGATGTAGGGCGCCAGTGCGTCCTGTGTGTAGGGAAGCGGTTGTAACTGAAAGGCGTTGTTGTCTCCTCTGGCATTGACAGTATTGGAGGACAAAAGGACGCCATAAGCCTGATTTTGGGATGTGGTGTTCATCATGTATTCGTTTTTAGTTGTGGTTTGTATGGAATTTATTAACGGATGGTAGGAAAAAAGGTTACTATACAGAGATTTTTCATAGCTTTGTGATTAAATGGGTATTTAAAACGGAAAAATATGAAAAGAGGTTTTTTATTGCTTGGTGTGGCTGTAGGTCTCCTTTGGGCGGTTTGCAATTGCCGGCGACCGGACGTTTCCGGACAGTATTATGACATTATTCCTGCCGGTAGCAGGGGCGTGTGTGCCATCCATGTGAACCGGTTGATTGAAAAAGGGGAGATAACGCAAGCGATGCAGGAACGTTTGCTGGGGTTTCTCGGATTACAGAAGATTCTGAAAAATGCGGACGAGTCGGGGATTGATTTTTCTGACTATTTGTTTCTGGTCGCCGACAGTATCGGGGGGAATGTAGCGTTGGTTGCTAAGGTGAAAGACATAACTAAGCTCAGGGATAGGTTTGCGGATGCTGAAAGAGAGGGGATGTGTACCCCGTTGACTACCCGGGGAGAATACAATGAGACGCTTGTTTCCGGAGAGTTTGTTTGCCGTTTTGATTCCCGTGTCTTATTTTGTACGATGTCGTATAATGAGCAACAAGCCAGGGAATATGCTTCACGCATTTCAGCAAGAAAGGAGAGGAGTATGGCCGCCGACCCTTGTTTTCAGAAAATACTGGAAGGCAAGAATGATGTTGAGCTGCTCTTTCCCATGAAGGGATTGCCGGAAAGTATGAGGAACCATGTCATGGCGTATATGCCCCATCCGGATTTTGACATCAATCGGATGAATATAAACGGCAGTTTGAATTTTGAGGAGGGCAAAGCTACGCTGCAATACACGCTCATGTCAGCCGATCCCGCCGTTATGCAGGCGTTACAGAAACAAGGGGATTACCTGGAAAAGGTATC
This sequence comes from uncultured Odoribacter sp., assembly GCA_910589025.1. Lineage (GTDB taxonomy): Bacteria > Bacteroidota > Bacteroidia > Bacteroidales > Marinifilaceae > Culturomica. The sequence continues at coordinate 97,239 of CAJURM010000001.1, forward strand.
AGGGTATTTCCTGGCTTATTATCCGGCATCGACGTTTTTGTGTGTGCTGTATAATTGCCAGGGGGATAAAGCGAATAAAATACTGGAGGAAACCCGTTTCTGGCAGAATATGCCGATGGTGGACCCGGTAAGGGCGGGGAAAGTCCTGGCTTCGCTGGACGGGGATATGGTTTATGGAATTACCGGTCTTTCAGCTGTGGGAATCCCGAATGTTTTGGTGTGTGCTCACGTAAAGGATACTTATCCGGCCAGTTTGCTGTCTGATGTGTTGAAAAAGAATTTTGGAAGTGTCGGAAAAGTGGAGGAAAAAGGGGAGCACCGTTATTGTTTCAGCAATCAGATGATGGAGTTTTATTTCGGAGTGAAGGACGGGAGCCTGTTCTATCTTACAAACGACCCGGAGGCATACCGTAATTTGGGGAAAGCGGTTGAAAATCCGTGGAACAAAACTGTCATGGCTTCCGGTATAAAGGAAAGTTACGGCGGAATTGTGCTGAATATTGAAGAATTGCTGCGCTCTCCTGTTGTATTGTTGCTGCTCCAGCAGACGGTGGGACGTCACCAGGTAGCTTTGTTGCAAAAGGCGTTGTCCGGGTTTTCATATACGGAATTGCTTACGGTGGCACCCAATCACGTTGTTTGGAACATATATATGAAGAATAAAAAACAGAATAGCCTGAAAACTTTGATTGAAGCGGGAAAAGAGCTGGCAGAAATGAAATAAGAACGGTAATGTACTGATTGATGGATACGATATACCTGAAAAATGTGCTTCCGGAAATTTTTTTGACGAAAGAAAATACCGGTTCGGAGATATGGCGGCAAGAGGTGTGTTTCTCAAAAGGGCAAACGGTTTTGCTCAAAGCGGTTTCCGGAGCCGGAAAATCTTCCCTTTGCAGTTTTATTTACGGGTGTCGCCGGGATTTTTCCGGTAGTGTTTGTTTTGACGGTCAAGACATCCTTTCTTTGAAACAGGCGGACTGGGAGCGGGTACGCCGCGTGTCTTTGAGTATCGTATTCCAGGATTTGCGGTTGTTTCCGGAATTGACGGCGTTTGAGAATGTGGAGGTGAAAAACTGCCTTACAGGGTTCCGGACGGACAACTGGATACGGGATTGTTTCTTACAGGTTGGACTTGGTGATAAAACGGAGGAGAAAGCGGGCAAGTTGTCTTTCGGCCAGCAACAGCGCGTGGCTTTAATCCGGGCGCTGTGCCAGCCTTTTGATTTTATTTTGTTGGATGAACCTGTCAGTCATCTGGATGACGAAAACAACCGGATATGCAGTAGGCTGCTCACCGGAGAAGCCCGGAAGCAGGGTGCCGGTGTGCTGGTGACTTCTATCGGGTATGAGCCGGAAATGACATACGATAAAGTGTTTCGATTATGAATCTGGTTTATAAATTACTCCGCTGTCAGCTCCGGGGAACGCAGTTCGCCGGTTTCTTTCTGGCCAATCTGACGGGGATGCTGATAGTATTGCTGAGTATACAATTGTGGTATGATCTGCAACCTTTTTTTACCGGAAAAGACCGCCTCTTCCGGAAAGAGTTTTTGGTAGTGACAAAACGGATTTCTGCTTTCGGGACACTGACAGGACGAAACACTACTTTCACTCCGGAGGAGTTGCGTGAGATTTCAGAGCAGCCTTTTATCCGTAAAACGGGGAATTTCACTTCTTCCCGTTTCCGGACGACGGCAGGCATGGAGCTGGGGCGGTTTGGTGCAGGGTTTGCCACTGAATTGTTTTTTGAGTCGGTACCCGACGAATACATAGACGTGAAGACGGAGGAGTGGGGGTTTGAGGAAGGTGACAACCGCATACCGATAATTTTACCCCGTAATTACCTGAACCTTTATAATTTCGGTTTTGCACAATCCCGCAATCTGCCGAAGCTGTCGGAAGGGACAATCGGGTTGTTGAATCTGGATATCCGGATTCAGGGACAGGGAAAAGAAAGCGGGTTCCAGGGAAAAATTGTCGGTTTTTCAGACCGTCTGAATACGATTCTGGTACCCCAGCGGTTTATGGATTGGGCAAATGCCACTTTTGCCGGAGAAAAGGGTGCGGAGGTGGCCCGGGTGATTGTAGAAACGGATAATCCTGCCGATGAGCGGATGGCCCGTTTTTTCAAATCCAAAGGTTATGAAATTGAAGGAGGAAAGCAGGCTGCCGGGGAGATGGTGTGGTTTTTGAATCTGCTTACGCTGTTCGTTGCAAGCATCGGTCTGTTAATTTGTGCCCTTTCGTTTTATATTCTTATTTTGAGTATTTATCTCATTCTGCAAAAAGACCGTGTTAAAATTGAGAACCTGCTTCTTTTGGGATATGCCCCCAAGCGGATTGCCCGTCCTTATGAGTTGTTTGTATTGGCAGTGCATGCCGGAACGGTTGTACTCGCCTGGCTGTCGATTTGGGGGATAAGAGGCTGTTATTTGCCTTTTCTACAAGCAATGCAGGCTGTGAAAAGCGGCATGCTGCCGGTCTGGGTCGGAGGGATTGTATTGTTTTCGGGAGTGTTCTTGCTGAATGCCGGAATCATCCGCCGCAAAATCAGGAAAACGGCATTGTCACATAAAATATAACGAAGTACTCAACGGTACTTCGTTATATTCCGTGACAGGACGAGTGTCGTTTTTTTATGCTTTTGTCAGTACAAATCCGATTTTCAAGGAGATAATCTTTTCCAGGATCAATGGAATCTGCTTTTTAACTCCCTCTGTAACCTGTTGCCGGACACCTTCGGGCATGTGTTCGAAATCTATTCCCATATTATCCACGATCATCGGTACAATGCGGTTTTCCATCATGGCATATATCGTACGCACATAAGCCTCGTCAAAGTACATGGTTAAGGTCTCGTTTTGCAGGGTATACCTGAAACTTACCGCCGGAATCATATCGGCTTTTTCGCCCACTAATTGCTGCATGTCCTTTTTGTCCAGCGAAACTTCGATGAATTCGGTTGTCTGGTCGTAATCGGCACCGATTTTAAACGGTTGGGCTGTCTGCATCTTGGCAGTGATGTTCATTCTGTTTGCCGAGATGACTTCGATGCCCTGGAAATAGTCCTGCATTTTGACTGTGGCCATCCGGAGGAATATTTCTTTGACCTCTTCGGTGGCGACGGCCATTTTTCGTCCCTGGTACATTTCAATGACAATGCTGTCGGCAGCATACTCGAATTCGAAATGAGGCCGGGTATAGTTCCAGATCCCGGTCAGAGAGGAAAGTTCTTTTTCATCGTCGTTGCAGGAGACTGCACACAATACGGTAAAAACGGCTAACAGATAATACAATGTTCTTTTCATATTATTTATACATTAAGTTATTTATTAATTCTGAACAGGATAGAAGCGCCGAAGCGTGACGGTGCGCCGGATTGCCCCATGTTGAAATATTGCGGCAGTTTTCCTCCTACGGGGTTGTTGAGCATGTATGTGAAGAATGCTTTATCCAGTATGTTTTTTCCCCAGAGATGAATTTCCACGTATTTGCCGGACATTGAAAAATCAAGGTTCCACAAGAAGTAAGGGGATTGTTTCAACAGATTGGCTTCGTCAAAATATTGGGTACCGAATCCGTTGACGGTCGTGGCGGCACTGAACGAGCTGAAACCCGCCCATTTTATCGGTTTACGGTACATCAGGCCTGTGTTACCGGTAAATTCGGGAGCCATTACAATGCGGTTGCCTTCGTGCGACGGATTCAGATTGTGGTAATATTGGGAGTTGCTGTAACCTGCGGAAAAGAGAAAGGTCAGCCGGGGAAGGAATTCCCATTGCATGTCAATTTCTCCGCCGATACTCCGGGCATCTCCTGCGTTTTTTATTCCGGGACCCATCATCCCCATGACAAAAATCTGCTGGTCTTTCCAGTCTATGTAGAAAACGGCGGCATTCAGGTTGAGTTTTTTATTCCGGCTGAAGTACTTCAAACCGGCTTCGTAATTCCACAGTTGTTCTTTTTGGTATTCCAGGTCGACCCGTTGGGTACTCATGTCGTTGACAATGATGTTGTAGCCCCCCGCTTTGTATCCTTTGGAGATATTCAGGTATAAGGACAATCTGTCGTTCCATTGCTGAAGCAGAGAGAATTTGGGCAGCCAAGCCCTGAATGTCTTGCCTTCTTTACTGTTGTGGTATTGCATAAAACGGGAAGTCCCTTCAAACAGCATGCTGTCGCGGTAGTGCAGGTCCGCTTTTTCATAGTCGTAACGCAAGCCCGCGGTAAAAGACATGCCCTGCCACAGGTTGTTGACTGTAAGTTGTCCGTACCCGGCTATCCCCCAGGTGAGGGTATTGTTTTTGTATTTGGCCTGTTCTATGGACAACGGGAGCAAATAGGCTTTGTCTTTCCCGAATGTGGCGAGGTAGTTGTTTGTCAGGTCCTTGTAAAAACCGAATGCACCGGCAGTCCAGGTGATATTTCCGCTTTTGGACGGTTGGATGTTGATTTCCTGGGTAAAGAGGTGCTGCCGGGATTTTTTATTGTTGTCGAATACATCCAGATGGGTAAAATCTGCATCCAGCATCTGTTTGTCTTTGCTCCAGGAGTAAGAAGAGACCCCGTTGAGTGCCAGAACACGGCCCTTCTTGCTGAAATTGACAGACGAGGAAAGCAGGTCCCGTTTGTAGGAAGAAGGGGTGTTGTAATTTACCCGGTAGCGGTTTATCCGCAGGGAATCCAGGACATGATAGGCGTATCCGCCGTCAAACGAGTGATTGAAGTCGGCGCCGATCGCTATTTTCCAATTGTTATCGGTGTACAGGTTTCCCTGGTAATGTAGGTTGTACGAGTCGGAAGGATTGGATTTCCGGTTGCTGTCGTAAAGGTTCCGGAAATAGCCTTCTGCTTTGTTGTAGGCAAAAGAAAATTTCTGCCGGAAGTTTCGCAAGGGCAAATGGAGAATCAGATTGTAATTCCGGGCATTGTAACTTGCATATCCCACTTTTGCCTGTAAGAAAAAAGCCTGTTTCGGGGGATTGGTACTGATATGAATTAAGCCGTTGATGCTGTTGCGACCGTAAAGGGTGGTTTGAGGTCCCCGTAATATTTCTATCTGACGGATGTCGTAAAGGTCAAAAACAAAGGCATTTTTGTCAAAAACGGGAATCCCGTCGACATACAGTCCCACAGGAGGAGTGCCGGATACTGTGCCGATTCCCCGGATATAAATCGGAGTCGAGAGTTTCAGGCCTCCTTCCTGCATGTAGAAGTTGGGAACAATGCCGGAGAGGTTTCTCAGGTCGGGATTGTTTTCGCCGGGAATGTTGCGGGGTGTTATCACCGTTAAAGCTGCCGGAATGTCTTTGGGATTCAGCTCCCGCTTTTCGGCGGTGACAACAATTTCTTCCAGTTCTTTTATACTGTTATAGACGGAATCTGCAGAAGAAAAACAGGTAACCGTTGTCTGGGCATGAGTCAGACGGACCGATACGAGTAATAAAACACTGATAAATAAGCGCATAAAATTTTAGTAAAATGATAAAAACAGGGTGTTCCGGTACAAGCCGGCAAGGGGTGGAAACACGGTTCAGTTTCCTGCGGGAATGTGGAAGAAAGGAGGTGCCCTTAAGATATTCAGGCTGATGACACAACCGACGTATGGGCGTACCGTAAAAAAGGGTTCCGCCAAACGGGAAGGAATATTAGTAAAAGTAAGTAATTTAATGTCGGTGCGGACTTTTTTTTCTGAATCACTCCGGTAGAAGTAGGTATCCGCTGAACGGCAAGTTCTTGTTTGTTCATAAACAACAATAACCGGAAGTGGCGCCTGGACTTCCGGACTACCCTGGATACCGCGGCAATAGAAACAGACGATTAAAAATGCCGGTATCAGCAGATAAACAAACAGATGGGCAGATACTCCTATGAAAAACATGTGACAAAACTACAAAATTTATCAGCATGCTGACCCGGTAAGGGGTGAAAATTTATTTTATAAAAAATAGTTTAATTTTTTTGCATTTGTTCTGGAAAATGATTTTATTTGCAATAAATTTAAAATTGTAATAATTACAAATTTAAAATGAATAAAATTGAGAACATATCGGAATATCTGCTGAATTACCAGATTAAGCCTTCTATGCAGCGTCTGGCGATTATGGAATATCTGCTTGCCAACAGAATTCATCCGACGGCGGAAGATGTGTATCATGCTCTGTATTCTAAAATACCGACCCTTTCAAAAACAACGGTATACAATACGCTGAATTTGTTTGTAGCACAGGGGGCATTGAGAATGCTGGTCATTGATGAAAAAAATGTCCGTTTTGACATTGACACTTCCCTGCATGCCCATTTTAAATGTCAGCAATGTATGCGGGTGTATGATTTACCGGTTGAAAACATGGATATGGTGAAGGTTGCCGATGAGACGGTAGGGCAGATTACAGAGATGCAACTGTATTATAAAGGATATTGTAAACATTGTCTGCAAGGACAAAAAGGTAAAATCAATTAATAAACAATTAAAACGAGTGGTTATGAAAAAATTTATTTGTACTGTATGTGGTTATGTTCACGAAGGTGAAGAAGCTCCGGAATTTTGTCCTCAGTGTAAAGTGCCCAGTAACAAATTCAAGGAACTGGAAGAGACTTCCGGTGCGTTGACCTTTGTTGACGAACATGTGATTGGTGTGGCAAAAGGAGTGGACAGCGAAGTGCTGGAAGGCTTGAGAGCTCACTTTAACGGAGAGTGTACGGAAGTCGGGATGTATCTGGCTATGAGCCGTCAGGCAGACCGCGAAGGTTATCCGGAAGTGGCCGAAGCATTCAAACGTTATGCCTGGGAAGAAGCAGAGCATGCCGCAAAATTCTGTGAACTGTTGGGTGAATGTGTTTGGAATACAGAAACCAATTTGAAAAAGAGAATGGAAGCAGAAGCCGGAGCATGTGAGGATAAAAAACGGATTGCTACTTTGGCTAAGAAATTGAATCTGGATGCCATTCATGACACGGTTCATGAAATGTGTAAGGATGAAGCCCGCCACGGTAAAGGCTTTGAAGGACTGTATAACCGTTATTTTAAAAAATAATCGGTAGCCGGGATTTTCCGGTGCATTGAAATAAACAGGCGGTCAGAGAGTGACTGCCTGTTTTTTGTTTACAATAAGAATTTGCCGGTGGAAATTCGGGTATTCTTTGCGTCACACTGATTTCATTCTTTATCGGATAATCCTTGACATTATTTAGGAGCGTACAGGATGAAAATGGCAGGACGTTTGTTTAGTTCGGGCGTCTGTTTTTTCCATTCCTGAATTGTCATAGTACGGATGTATTCGTTTTCTGTTGTGAGGTCGCAAGCAATGGAGAGGCGTGTGTGGGGAGAAAGCAGGGAAAGCATTTCCCGGAAAAGTTTCATGTTCCGGTAAGGAGTTTCTATAAAAATCTGTGTCCGGTTTTCTGCTGCGGATTGTTTTTCAAAATGGCGCAAAGCCTTGGCACGTTCATTTTCTTTGACCGGGAGGTAACCGTTGAATGAAAAATTCTGTCCGTTACAGCCGGAAGCGATCAGTGCCAGAAGAATGGAAGAGGGACCTACCAATGGAATGACCGGGTAGTGTTTTTGCTGGGCCAGGGCGACTAATTCGGCTCCGGGGTCTGCTATTCCCGGACAACCGGCTTCCGAGATGATTCCAACGTCCTCTTTTTCGAGCCAGTTCAGGCAATATTCCACCTGTTTCCTGTCCGAATGTTCGTTTAAATCCAGAAATACCAGGTCATCAATCCGAATGGATTTATCTATTTTTTTCAAATATCTCCGGGTGTTTTTGGGGTTTTCCGTAGCGAATACACGCAGACTGCGGATTACATCAATAACTTCGGATGGAATTACTCTGTTTATCGTTGATTCTCCCAGTGTATTGGGAACAAGAAAAAGCCGGCCCATAGCTGTTGTTTTAGTTCTGGCCGCAAAAGTAATGCAATAGATCGGAAATCAAAAACAAGGGCTGTTTCTCCGGTAATAAAGCAGAGGGCAGTGGATAAATTTTGATGAATAATAACCTGTTTTGTAGCAAAAATGTGATTTTTATCTCTTAAATTTGCTCGGAATCATTCTAATGAAAGGCTCTTTTATGAAACTGACTATTTTAGGAAGCGGCACATCCCAGGGAATACCTGTTATTGCTTGTGAATGTGCGGTATGCCGTTCAACAGATACCCATGATAAAAGATTGCGTTGTTCCGCTATGCTGGAAATCAACGGGCAAAATATAGTCATTGATGCGGGTCCGGATTTCCGCTGCCAGATGCTCAGGGCAGGGGTAAAGGACCTGCGGGCTATCCTTCTGACCCACGAACACAAAGACCATATCGGAGGCTTGGACGATGTACGGGCTTTTAACTGGGTGAAACAGGGGGCTGTAGATGTGTATGCCAGTTTGAGAACTAAAAATGTAGTTTATAAGGATTATTCTTATGCTTTCAGTGAAAACAAATATCCCGGCGTGCCGGAGATTAACCTGCACATTGTGGGGGAAGAGTCTTTTTATATAGATGATACCGAATTTATACCCATTCCGGTGATGCATTACCAATTACCCGTTTTGGGTTACCGGACCGGTAATTTTGCCTACCTGACGGATGCGAATGCCATACCGGAAGCATCCATGAAGAAATTGGCGGGAGTGGAATATTTGGTGATAAATGCACTGAGGAAGGAGCCCCATTTGTCGCATTTTACGCTGGCGCAAGCTTTGGAGGTGACGAAAAAATTAGGGGTGAAGCAGGCCTGGCTGACTCATATCGGCCACCAGATGGGATTGACAGCGGAGGTTTCCAAAGAATTGCCTGCTAATGTATCTTTGGCTTACGATATGTTGCAGGTGGAAATCTGAAAAAAATCTTTACCGGAAAAGACTGAAACTTTCAGTCCGATTTGGTGTAAAATTCCGTTGAATTTATTACATTTGTAAGATTTTCACAAAATAGGCAAAGTGAATTGTGAAATATATTGTATCACAAGTGGTTAATGTTATAATTTAAATTATAGATGGAAAACGGCGGAGAAAAAATCATTAAAATCAACATTGAGGAAGAAATGAAATCATCCTACATTGATTATTCAATGTCAGTGATTGTTTCACGTGCATTACCGGATGTCAGGGACGGAATGAAGCCTGTGCACCGGAGAGTGTTGTATGGAATGAGTGAGTTAGGCGTAGCATCCAATAAACCTTATAAAAAATCGGCGAGAATTGTCGGAGAGGTGATGGGAAAGTATCATCCCCACGGCGACAGTTCCGTATATATGACAATGGTCCGTATGGCACAGCCCTGGTCTTTACGCTATCCGCTGGTGGACGGACAGGGAAACTTCGGTTCCATTGACGGTGACAGTCCGGCTGCTATGCGTTATACGGAAGCCCGGATGAAGAAGATTGCCGAAGAGATGCTTGCCGATCTGGAAAAGGATACGGTTGACATGGCACCCAACTTTGACGAATCTTTGAAAGAACCGACCGTATTGCCTTCCAAGATTCCGAACCTCCTGGTGAACGGAGCTTCGGGGATTGCAGTGGGTATGGCTACCAATATGGCTCCCCACAATTTGAATGATGTGGTGGACGCGATATGTGCCTATATTGATAATAACGATATAGATATTGAAGAGCTGATTAAAATCATCAAAGCTCCCGATTTTCCCACCGGAGGTACAATATATGGTTATAACGGCGTAAAAGAGTCGTATCGTACGGGACGCGGACGTATTATCGTACGGGCCAAGACCTCCATCGAGGTTTCCTCTTCCGGAAGAGAGAAGATTATTGTCCATGAAATTCCTTACCAGATTAACAAGCTGGAACTGATACAGCGTATTGCCGAACTGGTTAATGAGAAAAAGATAGAAGGGATCTCCAATATCAACGACGAGTCCGACCGTGAAGGTATGCGTATCGTAATTGATGTTAAAAAAGAAGCGATTTCAAATGTAGTGCTCAATACGTTATTGAAGCATACGGCTTTGCAGTCTTCTTTTGGTGTGAATAACGTCGTTTTGGTGAACGGACGTCCGAAACTGTTGAATTTGAAGGATTTGATCCGTTGTTTTGTGGATCATCGCCATGAGGTGGTTACCCGCCGTACGCAGTTTGAACTGAACCAGGCAGAGAAAAGGGCGCATATACTGGAAGGTCTGATTATCGCCTGCGACCACATTGATGAAGTGATCCGGATTATCCGCGGTTCTCAGACTCCCGAAGAGGCTAAGAATACCTTAATTGACCGCTTCGGTTTGAGTGAGATACAGGCTTCCGCCATTGTGGACATGCGCTTGCGCCAGTTGACGGGACTGGAACAGGATAAGTTGCGGGCTGAGTATGAAGAGATAGAGAAATTGATTGCTCATTTGAAGGAAATATTGGCAAGCCTTGAGCTGAGAATGGAAATCATCAAGAATGAAATGCTGGAGATGAAGGCATTGTACGGGGATGAGCGCCGTACGGATATTGTCTATGCTTCGGAAGAATTTAATCCGGAGGATTTTTATGCCGATGAAGAGATGGTGATTACCATTTCCCACATGGGTTATATCAAACGTACGCCTTTGAGCGAATACAAAGTACAGAACCGCGGAGGTGTTGGTTCCAAAGGATCGGCCACCCGGGACGAAGACTTCCTGGAGCACATGATTATGGCGACTATGCACAATACCATGTTGTTCTTTACGGAAAAGGGAAAATGTTTCTGGCTGAAAGTTTACGAGATACCCGAAGGGACGAAACAGGCAAAGGGACGTGCTATCCAGAACCTGCTGAATATTGATCCGGATGACAAGGTGAAGGCTTACATTAATCTTTTGACTTTAAAAGACGAGGATTATATAAATAGCAACTATATTGTATTGTGTTCCAGGAAAGGTATTATCAAGAAGACGACCCTGGAAGCTTATTCGCGTCCGCGTCAGAACGGAGTCAATGCCATCACTATCAAAGAGGGCGACCAGTTGCTGGAGGCTAAACTGACCAACGGTAAGAATGATATTATGTTGGCTGTGAAGTCCGGGAAAGCCATCCGTTTCCCGGAAGAAAAGGTGCGTCCGATGGGTAGGACAGCTTCCGGAGTACGGGGTATTACTCTGGGCAGTGAAGACGATGAAGTGATCGGAATGATATGTGTGGAACCAGAAAAGGCCAATGTACTGGTCGTATCGGAAAACGGTTATGGAAAACGTTCGGATATAGAAGATTACCGGACGACAAACCGGGGCGGAAAAGGCGTGAAGACGATCAATCTGACGGAAAAGACCGGCAGTCTGATTGCTTTACTGGACGTAACGGACGATGAACACCTGATGATTATCACCCGTTCGGGGCTGACTATTCGTCTGGAAATTGCTTCCTTGAGGGTGATGGGCCGGAATACCCAGGGTGTGAAATTGATTAACCTGCGGAATGATGACGCCATTGCTGCTGTAGCCAAGGTTTCTGCTTCCAAGGAAGATGAGAATGCGCCGGAAGAGGAGGGAAGTCAGGAAAATGAAAGTATTCCGGAAGAATAAAATGAAACTATCGGGAATTAAAAGACGTCAAAAGGAATATAAATTCAATAATAACAAATTGTACGTATGAGAAAATTAACTTTTATCATGATCATGCTTTTCTGTGCTTCTTTTGCATACGCACAGAAAGGAAAGGTTTCACAGGCCTCCAGTTATCTGAGTTCCGGTAAATTAGATGAAGCGAAAAAGCTTATAGATGAAGCTATTGCACATGAAAATTGTGTAAATGATTCAAAATCCTGGCTTGTAAAAGGACAGATATATCAGGGAATTTTTGAAAGTCCGCTGCCGGATTACAAAAAACTTGATCCCAATGCGTTGGATGTTGCTTATGAGGCTTATCAGAAAGCCATTGAACTGGACGACAAAGGGAAAGTAGGCAAAAAACTGAAAACACAATATAATAATCTGATTATAGATTTCACTAACAAGGCTGTAGAATATTATAATTCAGAGAATTTCAAAGGAGCTTTGGAGGCTTTCAAGAAAGTGCTGGAGATTGAAAAATCACCGGTTGTCAATTCAACGGCTATTGATACTATCGTGATTTTTAATGCCGGAATTTCTGCACACAGAGCCGAAGAGTTTGCCGAAGCTGAAAAGTATTACAAGGAAGTTCTGAAATATAATTATGAGCCTGCCAGAACTTATGCCATGTTGGCTAATGTACTGAAAGCTCAGGGAAAAGAAGAAGAGGCTGTACAATATCTGCATAAAGGCTATGAACTGTATCCGAATGATGCCAATATGCTGGTTGAACTGATTAATTATTATCTGCTGGGCGGAGAACCTGAAAAAGCTGAAAAGTATCTGGATGCTGCCATTCAGCAAGACCCGAATAATGCTTCGTTTTACAGAGCAAAAGGATCGTTGTATGAAAAAATGAACGAGCCGGCAAAGGCCGTTGAAATGTATGAAAAAGCCCTTAGTATTGATCCGAAGGATTTTGCCTCACAGTATAATTTAGGTACCGCTAAATTGAATGAGGTGATTAAATTTCATGAAAAAGTGAATGATATTGTGGATGCAGACGAATATAACAAGAGTATGGAACAAGTGTACAAAGGTTATGAATCTGTGATTCCGTATTTTGAAAAAGCCCATGAAATCGATCCGAAAGAACCCAATACAATGGAAACTTTGAAAGCTCTCTATTTTAAGCTGAGGACCATTAATCAGGACTACATGCAGAAATATGAGAATATTAAAGCGATATTGGATGGAGAAAACAAATAAATAAAATCAGGAAAAGGGAAGCCGAGACTCCCCTTTTTCTTTTTATATATAATTTATCATAATATAAATTATAGGACTCATTCAAAAAACAGAAAAAAAGGGTAAATCCGATGAAATTAATTATATTTGCGAATAAATTTGGCAAAGAATATGAAAAAAAGAATGTGTGACAAGGTTGTCATTATCACCGGTGCTTCTTCCGGTATCGGAAAAGCATTGGCGTATGAAGCGGCTCATCAGGGCGCTAAATTAGCCATTGCTGCCCGGAATATTGAAGAATTGCTTGTTCTTGAAAAAGAGCTGAAAACCGGTGGCACGGATGTCATTTCCATACGCACGGATGTGACCAAAGAATTGGCATGTAAGGAACTGATACATCAAACTTACGATTATTTCGGACGTATAGATGTATTGATCAATTGTGCCGGAATCTCCATGCGGGCTTTACTGGAGGATCTGGATTTGAATGTAATCCGTAAGGTTATGGATGTCAATTTCTGGGGAACGGTGTATTGTTCCAAATATGCTCTTCCCTATTTGTTGCAATCGCACGGTACATTGGCAGGAGTGATTTCTATTGCCGGATATATAGGCCTTCCCGGGCGGACGGGATATGCTGCCAGTAAATTTGCCGTGAGAGGATTTTTAAATACTGTCCGGATTGAAAACAGGAAAAAAGGCCTGCATGTGTTGGTGGCTGCTCCGGGATTTACGGCATCCAATATTCGTAAGACGGCTTTGAACGCTGAAGGCCGTCAGCAAGGTGAAAGTCCTCGTAATGAAGGAAAAATGATGTCGGCTGAACGCTGTGCCGCTATCATAATGAAAGGAATAAGAAAACGGAAACGGGAGATTATCATGACGTTTGTGGAAGGAAAATTGGCTGTGTTTTTGAGTAAATGGATGCCCCGGTTGGTGGATCGTCTGAGTTATTCCCACATGGCCAAAGAACCCGATTCCCCTTTTAAATAAAGATTTTATGAGTATGAGGAGATTGGTATGGCTGTCGATTTGGCTATTCTGCGGAATAAATGCCGTTTATTCGCAGATATTGTATCCGGAGGTTATGGAAAGCAAGCTGCCGCTTCTAAAACCGTTGGAAGTTCCGGCCATAGTCTTCCCAGCCGATCTGTCTGCATGCAAGAAAGGGTTGAAAAATTCTTTTATCACCAATCCGGCAGTACGCTATGCCATTGAGGAATTGAAACAGGAAAAAACGAAAGATCAGGAACTCAAAGAAGCGTTGGAAGTGTTGATTCATTATGCGGAAGACGAGCAGGTCCGGCCTGTCGTGGAGGCGGTGAAAAAGTATATGCAGGACGCTGCGAAAAAGGAAGATGCTTTGCAAAGAGCCATACGGCAGATAGAGAACGACAGCACAGCTTATTATGACGCTCATGCTCAGGAATATCAGGATGACAGTACCTTATTATATTATAACAGTAATTTGAGGACACTGGTATCCCATATACGCAACGATTCGAGTTATACGTGGTTGCGTGAAATCAGTAAGGATTCTGTTCAGGTGCATTTATCCAATCGAGCTGACCAGTATCTGGATGTGTGGATGAATAACGGACGGCAGGATTATTACCGTTTTTGGGTAATCAACCGGAGTGGTGATTCCATCGGTACCTGGGTGCAGGTCCTGCCTGAGAAAAACAATCTCCGGGTGTATGTGGATGATGATGTGTACCAGAACCGGGGGGTGGATTACAAGAAAGTACCGGAAGAACTGATTAAAAATCAGTTGGGTGAAGATTTTTATAAAATCAGTGATCCCCATACCGGAGAACTTTGGCGCCGTCACTGGAATTTTTATTCGGAAATGGAAGCCGCTTTGGGACAGGGATATCAATCCAACTGGGCCAGCGGTGGCGAGAACTCCCTCTCCTTGTTGACCAACCTCCGGCTGTATCTGAATTACAATAAGAATAAGACGAGCTGGGAGAATTTTATTCATTACCGGTTGGGATTTCTGCGTTCCGGTAGTGAAGATATACGAAAGAATGAAGACCGTCTGGAGTTTAACTCCAAACTCGGACAAAATGCATTTAAGCATTGGTATTATACAGCACAGTTGAATATTCTGACCCAGGTATTCAATTCGTATGAATACCCGTCAGACAGCGAAAAGAAATTAGTGGCTAATTTTATGTCTCCGGGATATTATACGTTATCTATTGGTATTGACTACAAGCCCTCGGAAAATTTTTCTCTTTATCTCTCTCCCATTGCCGGAAAATGGACGTGGATGCGGGATACCACTGGTATTGATCCGACCCGCTACGGTGTGGATGCCGGGAAAAAATCCAAAGGAGACGCCGGTGCCCGCGTTGAACTGAGAAATAAATTTCCTCTGGCTAAAATCATGGAAATCCGGAACGAACTGATTATGTTCAGTAGTTATTATAACTCCAAACAGAGTTTTACCGGCGACTGGAAAGTGCAGATCGATTTCAAAATCAACTATTTTATGCGGGCTTCCGTGTATGCGAATCTGGTGTATGATGAAAACTATTCGGACAAGCTTCAATTTAAGGAAACGTTGAATCTGGGAGTAAATTTTAGATTTTAAGGCTATGATAAATTTTGAAAATTGTGAAATCGGCAATATCATTATTCATAATGTCGGTAACAAATATGAAGGCGGAGAACTGGTGTTGTCTGAAACCTGTTTCCTACCGGAGGATGCGGATGTTTTGAGTTTGTTGAAAAATTATTTCCTTTCCTCTTTCAAGAAAGATGCTTTTTATAATTTTTATCCTTACGAGGATGATTTGATGAATAATCCGGTATATGCTGCCGCCTATACTGTTTTTAACGACAATTCCGGTTTTTATGAACAATCCGTGAAAATTGCTGAACAGCTTTTTGAACAGTCCAATAATCCGAATATCAAAGCCGGTGAGTTGTATGTGGTGTATTTCCGCAATTGCAACATTGAAGAGGGTGTTTGCGATGCTATCGGGATTTTCAAGTCCGAGACCAAAGACACGTTCCTTAAAATTGTGATGAACCGGAATACCTATCAATTGGAGAGTGAATCCGGTATAAACATAAAGAAACTGGATAAGGCGTGCCTGATTTTCAATATCCGTCCGGAAGAGGGTTACAAGGTATCCATTCTGGACAAGACGAACATCAAGGAAGCGATTTATTGGACAACGGATTTTCTGGGATTGCAGCCTGCTAATGACAGTTATTTCCAAACAGCAAATTATCTGAATTTGTGCAAAGATTTCGTAAAAGACATCTATAACAAGGAGAATGATGTGCCGCGGGCTGATCAGATTGATATGTTGAATCGGTCTCTGAATTTCTTTAAGGAGGCGGAAGTCTTTTCAGAAGATCGCTTTAAAGAGGAGGTTGTGCGCGAACCGGAAGTGATTCAGGCGTTTGAAAACTTCAGGAAGCAATACGAGGAAGAAAAGGAAATCCCGTTGAGCGACTCTTTTCCTGTGTCTGATTTTGCCGTGAAAGATGAAAAGAAGTATTTCCGGCATGTGCTGAAACTGGATAAGAATTTCCATGTTTATATCCACGGACAACGCAAGTATCTTGAAAAAGGGTATGATACGGCCCGGGATATGAATTATTATAAGCTTTATTTTAGAGACGAAGAGTAGTATGAAAATTGTAATGAGATTACTGCTGGCGTTTGTTATCTTGGGTGTAGTGCTTGGGATTTCCGGATATTTTTTTGTATTTCGTCCCAATATACAAGTCCGGGATAACGGTATTTTCATGATTCGTAAAGGTGAATTGTTTGATACGGTGGCACAGCGTTTACAGGAAAGAGGATACCTTCAGAATATGTATACTTTCCGGAAAGTGGCCCGACTAAAGAAGTATCCGGAGTTGGTGAAAAGCGGACGTTACAGGCTGACAGACCGGATGAACAATAATGAGCTGATTAATTTGTTGCGTTCCGGACGGCAGGAACCGGTACATTTTACATTTAACAACGTCCGGACGCTGGAGCAGTTTGCCGGAATTGTCAGCAGACAGATTGCTGTTGATTCTTCCGCCTTGCTATCGTTGTTGGCTGATGAACAGTATGTTTCCCGTTTGGGATTTACAAGGGAAAATCTAATGGGAATGTTTATTCCCAATACCTATCAGATTTATTGGGATATTTCCCCCTTGAGTTTTGTGACCAGGATGCAGGAGGAATACCTGAATTTCTGGAATGATAACCGCAGGCAAAAGGCGGAAAAAGCCGGTCTCTCTCCTATGGATGTTATGATTCTGGCATCTATCATTGAAGAAGAAACGATACGTCCCGAAGAGTATCCGGTTATTGCAGGTGTGTATATTAACCGCCTGAAACGTAATATCCCTTTAGCGGCCTGCCCGACGCTGAAATTTGCTTTGGGGGATTTTACGTTGAAACGGGTACTCAAAGTACATACCGAGATTGACTCTCCTTATAATACTTATAAGTATAAAGGTTTACCTCCCGGCCCGGTACGTATGCCTTCTATTCAGGTTGTCGAAGCGGTATTGAATTACCGGAAACACGATTATTTTTATTTTTGTGCGAAAAGTGATTTTTCAGGCGGACACCATTTTTCCCGGACTTTGCGCCAGCATAATGAATATGCCCGTCAGTACCACCAAGCTTTGAACAGAAGAAAAATATATTAGGGATATTTTTTCTCTTTTTGTTTTCCGATTCAGAGTTTTTGTGCTATATTTGCGCCGATATTTTAATTTTATACTAATAATCAATTAATTATGTTGAATCATTACGAGACCGTTTTCATCACAACTCCCGTTTTATCTGAGGTTCAGATAAAGGAAGCGGTAGAAAAGTTCAAGAATACCATTACAGAAAATGGTGGTAGCATTGAACACGAGGAGGCTTGGGGCCTTCGCAAGCTGGCTTATCCGATCCAGAAGAAAACCACCGGATTCTATCACCTGCTTCAGTTTGAAGCTGAAGGTTCTTTGGTTGACAAATTGGAAACCGCTTACAGACGTGACGAACGTGTGATCCGTTTTCTGACGTTCAGATTAGACAAGTATGCGTATGAGTATGCTTTAAAGAGAAGAAGTAAAAACGAAAAAAAAGAGGAGAAATAAGCCATGGCACAGAATGAAAGTGAAATAAGATATTTGACCCCGCCATCCGTAGAGATCAAAAAGAAAAAATATTGCCGTTTTTTAAAGAGCAGAATCAAATTTATTGATTACAAGGATCCGGAATTTTTGAAGAAATTCCTGAACGAACAGGGGAAAATCCTTCCGAGAAGAATTACAGGTACTTCTTTGAAATATCAGAGAAAAGTAGCTACCGCAGTGAAACGGGCAAGACATCTTGCATTACTGCCCTATGTAACCGATTTGATGAAATAATTTTAAGGAAGGAGGACAAAATGCAGATTATATTATTGACAGATATAGCAAACTTAGGTCATAAGGACGACATAATCAACGTTAAACCGGGTTATGGTCGTAACTACCTTATTCCTCAGGGATATGCTATCCTTGCAACGGAATCATCCAAAAAGATCGTTGCTGAGAATATCAAACAGAGAGCTCACAAGGAAGCTAAGTTGAAAGCGGAAGCGGAAGAATTGGCCACCAAGCTCGAAGCAGTGAAATTGACTATTGGAGCCAAAACCAGTAGTACAGGTAAGATTTTTGGTTCTGTGAACAGCATCATGATTGCAGAAAGTCTGCAAGCACAGGGTTTTGATGTCGACAGAAAGAAAATCATGCTGAAAGAGATCAAAGAAGTGGGAACCTATACGGCTGTCATTAAACTTCACAGAGAAGTAAAAGTGAATGTTGAATTTGACGTAGTTTCCGAATAATTAATTAAAGTCATTAAGACTTAAACGTATTTCCAAACAATCCAAACATAAAAAAGCACCCGGAAACGGGTGCTTTTTTATTCCTGTAATTTTCGTATCTTTGTAAACAATTTATTCGGGAAAAAGAATGGGAAAACAAAATATAGAACTGAAGGGAATCCGCGTACACAATCTGAAAAACATAGATTTGACAATCGGTTTAAATAAATTGATTGTGGTTACGGGAGTGTCCGGAAGCGGTAAGTCCTCTTTGGCTTTTGACACGTTGTATGCAGAAGGCCAAAGAAGGTATGTGGAAAGCCTTTCTTCCTATGCCCGTCAGTTTTTAGGACGTTTGAATAAGCCGGAATGCGATTATATTAAGGGCATTCCTCCTGCCGTAGCCATTGAGCAAAAGGTAAATACTTCCAACCCCCGTTCCACTGTTGGTACTTCTACCGAAATTTACGATTATATTAAATTATTATACGCCCGTGCCGGACAGACTTTTTCCCCGGTTTCCGGGAAAGAAGTGAAGCGGGACCAGGTAGACGATATATGCCGTTTTATTTTGCAAGGCAATAGTGGCAAAAATGTTGTTATTCTTGCCAAACCCCAAAAGTTGCACCAACAACAAAACCTGTCCTTGTTGTTGAGCCAGGGGTTTACCCGAATCAAATACGGAAATGAGTTTTTACGTATAGATGATGTTGTAACTAACAAACAGGAATTTAAGGAGCAAGAGAAACTTTATCTTGTGATTGACCGCATTTCCGTCAACGATGAACGGGATACAATGTCGAGGGTGTCGGAATCGGTAGAAACAGCGCTCTATGAAGGAAACGGAGAATGTTTTATCGAATTGGACGGTAAAATACATTCTTTTTCCAATCGTTTTGAAGCGGACGGTATGACGTTCCAGGTTCCCTCCGTCAATATGTTCAGTTTCAACTCCCCTATCGGTGCCTGTCCGACTTGTGAGGGATACGGACGTATATTAGGAATAGATGAAGATCTGGTTGTACCCAATAAAACACTGAGTGTCTATGAGGATGTTGTCATGTGCTGGCGGGGAGAAGTGATGAGCGAATGGAAGCGTCAAGTGGTAAAGAATGCACATCATGTCCATTTTCCGGTACATACCCCCTATTATGAATTGACACCTCAGGAGAAGAGCTTGTTGTGGAAGGGATGCAAGTATTTTCGTGGAATTAATGATTTTTTTGCCCATCTGGAATCCAAGAAGTATAAAATTCAGAACCGGGTAATGATTGCGCGGTATACCGGAAAAACAAAATGCCCTGTTTGTGGAGGAACCCGTTTGAAAGAAGAGGCTTCTTATGTGAAAATCGGTGGTAAATCGGTGCCGGAACTAGTGGAAATGCCCATTGTTGACTTGAAAGTTTTTTTCGACCGACTTGAATTGAATGAAAATCAGAAAAAAGTTGCGGAACGGATTCTACCGGATATAAAGAACCGTATCGGATTCTTATTGGAAGTCGGGCTGGGATATTTGACTCTTAACCGCCTGTCTTCCACCCTTTCGGGCGGAGAATCCCAACGTATAAACCTGGCAACTTCGCTGGGTTCGGCTTTGGTTGGTTCGTTGTACATTCTGGATGAACCGAGCATCGGACTTCACTCCCGGGATACAGCCCGGTTGATAGGTGTGTTAAAGCGGTTGCGGGACATGGGAAATACGGTTGTGGTAGTTGAACATGATGAAGATATTATTAAAGCTGCAGATGAAGTGATTGATATAGGCCCGTATGCCGGTCGTCTGGGCGGAGAAGTGGTCTTTCAAGGAGATCGAAAAGCCCTGGAAGCAGCCCATACACTGACTGCGGATTACCTCTATGGAAGGAAAGGTATAGCCCTTCCGGAGAAAAGACGTATCTGGAAAAAGAAAATTACTGTCACTGGAGCCACCGAGAATAACCTGAAAAATCTGACAGTGGATATTCCTTTGGGGATAATGACAGCCATTACAGGCGTGAGCGGCTCAGGAAAAAGTACGTTGGTCAAATCGATATTAGTTCCTGCTCTGAAAAAATACTATGGAGACTATTCCGATCGTACCGGAAGTTTTGACAAGCTCACGGGGGATTTAAGAGCAATCAGTGGAGTGGAGTTCATTGATCAGAATCCTATTGGTAAGTCTACCCGCTCTAACCCCGTTACCTATGTAAAAGCGTGGGATGATATCCGCAAAATTTTTGCAGATGAAAAGGCAGCCAAGATGCAAGGTTTCAAACCCTCCCATTTTTCTTTTAATGTCCCGGGAGGACGGTGTGAAGAGTGCCAGGGAGAAGGAATTATCAAGGTAGAGATGCAGTTTATGGCGGATGTGTATCTGGAATGTGAACATTGCAAGGGAAAACGCTTTAAGGAAGATGTGCTGGAAATAAGATACAGGGATAAAAATATCTATGATATTCTGGAAATGACAGTAAATCAGGCTGTCGAATTTTTTTCTACTGAAAGTGGACACAGTGAGCGGAGTATTGTGGACAAATTACAGAAATTAGTGGATGTCGGACTGGGGTACATCAAGTTGGGCCAGTCTTCAAGTACGTTGAGCGGAGGCGAAAGCCAACGGGTGAAGTTGGCGTATCATCTGAGCCGGGAAAATGCGGAGCCGACATTGTTTGTGTTTGACGAACCAACAACCGGTCTCCATTTTCATGATATCCATAAATTAATGGAATCCCTGAATGCCTTGATTGACAGAGGACACTCGGTGTTGATTATAGAGCACAATATGGATGTGATTAAATGTGCCGATCATGTGATTGATTTGGGTCCAGAAGGTGGCAGTGAGGGTGGAAATGTTGTGTTTAGTGGTACTCCGGAGGAGTTGGTGAAGTGCAAAGAATCCTATACCGGAAAATATTTACAAGAAAAAATTAGATAAATCATAAATTTCCGCCGCTCTCTTGTTGGATTTGTAGAACCCAGGCGGGAGATTCCGGCAAATTGTTTTGATAATGAAAAAAATACTTGATTTTGCAGTCGTCAGAAATGAAATACTTAATAGCAACATGTTTCTGCTGACCCTCCATTCTGATGAGCTTCCTCCTATTAGTCCGGGACAATTTGTGAATGTAAAAATAGAGAATTCTCCCGCAACATTTCTACGGCGTCCGATTTCTGTTCATGATGTAGATCCGGTAAAAAACTTACTTTATTTATTGGTAAAAAAAGCCGGAACAGGTACCCGAATATTAGCGGGATTGAAGGAAGGAGAAAGGTTGAGTGTTATACTTCCATTGGGAAATACTTTTTCTATTCCTGAGTACGGACGGTGTTTGTTGATTGGTGGTGGCGTAGGGATTGCTCCCATGCTTCATTTGTCAAAGGAGATGAAATCACGGGGACTTTCTCCGGTGATATTAATTGGTGTGCGTTCAAAAGAGGATATTGTGCGTAAGGAAGCTTTTGAACAGCATGGAGAGTTGTACTATACCACGGAAGATGGCTCTTTTGGTGAAAAGGGGTATCCGACCCAACATTCTGTATTGTCTCAGCATTTTGATCATATATATTGTTGTGGGCCAGAAGTGATGATGAAGGCAGTTGCTGGGTATGCTTATAAGAATAATATTGACTGCGAGGTGTCTTTGGAAAACATGATGGCTTGCGGTATAGGGGCTTGTCTGTGTTGTGTGACCGACACCCATGAAGGGCATAAATGTGTGTGTTCGGAAGGACCGATTTTTAATATAAAGGATTTGAAATGGCAGAGTTAAGTGTAAATTTAAACGGACTGGAGTTAAAGAATCCGGTATTGACGGCTTCCGGTACATTTGGTTATGGAACTGAATTTGCAGATTTCATTAATTTGACGGATTTAGGTGGTTTCATCGTGAAAGGGACTACCCTGTATCCCCGGGAGGGTAATCCTTATCCCCGTATGGCTGAAACGCCGTCGGGAATGCTGAATGCTGTCGGATTGCAGAATAAGGGTGTGGATTATTTTATTAACCATATTTATCCTGAAATTAAGGATATTCGTACTAATATATTGGTAAATGTTTCGGGCGCTTCTGTATCCGATTATGTAGCTACAGCGGAAAAAATAAATACCTTGGACTGTATTCCTGGGATAGAGTTAAATATTTCATGTCCGAATGTAAAAGAAGGCGGTATGGCTTTTGGTACACAATGTTCTTCGGTAGCGGAAGTGGTAAGTGCAGTAAGAAAGGTGTATAAAAAGCATTTGATGGTGAAATTATCCCCAAATGTGACTAATATCCAGGAAATTGCTTTAACGGCAGAGGCTGAAGGTGCCGATTCCGTTTCTCTGATTAATACATTGATGGGGATGGCTATTGATGCGGAAAAACGGCGTCCTGTGCTGAGTACTGTAACCGGAGGTTTGAGCGGAGCCTGCGTAAAGCCTGTTGCACTTCGGATGGTATGGCAGGTTTCGAAAGTCGTTAAAATACCGATTGTTGGATTAGGGGGAATCATGAATGCTACAGATGCCATAGAATTTTTATTAGCAGGTGCTTCGGCGATTCAGATAGGAACGGCTAATTTTATAGATCCGTCAATAACACTGAAAGTAGTGAAAGGCATTGATAATTACCTGGACAGGCATGGTTTTAAATCTGTGAAAGAAATTGTTGGCTTGATTTAATGGTTGCAGGTTGTGCAGGACTCTTTTTTTAAAATTTCTTGTACAACCTGTGGAATTATTTGATATAATCCTCAAAACTTCCGTCTGTAAAAAACAGAATAATCCGTTTTAATTTTTTCTGATCAGAGGCCGGAGGAATAATAGTCGGTATTGCTGGTGATGAATGCTTCGGAGCAGTTGCTCTGTACGGTTCTTGAGGTTCGTTACTCGCTTTTATTTCCGGATTCGAAACCATATTTTTTATCGATTCTCTTTTTTCTGCATTTTCCGCATCAGTATACATCTCTCCTTTTCCGGTCAGTAACCAATCCATACTGATGTCAGGAAAAGCTTTAGCAATATTCACTAATAAATCATATCCCGGTTTATTCCTGCCTTTCAGTAAATGGGAAATAGCCGAAGGATTTGCATTTATTAAAGTTGCAAATTTAGTGGCGCTTAATCCTTTTTTTTCAATAATAGCATTTAATCTGTCCTTCATAGAAGCTGTCAAAATGTCTGATTTCAATAATTGTTTCGATTACAAATGTAATCTTATTTTATTGAATTTCAAAATTACAATTGTACATATTCATTAATTACAATTGTAACACGCAAAAGATATTCAAAGGGATGGTATTGTATAGTATTGATTATTAGTATATTCGATATGTGTGGTTTTGGATAAAATTGCATATAGTTTATTTTTAATTACTTACATTTTTGAAACACATATATACCCCTCTTTTTTATATTATATGATCTCTTTATATAAATGCATTAAATAATTGGTATTCATATATGTTTTTCAAATAAATATATAAAATATCGACAAAATCAAGGTTTAAGTGTTATGTGTAATTGAAATTGATTCAATATAAATTTTAGATGATTCTATGTATAATACTGGTTTTTAATTTATTACAAATTAATTAATGTGTTTGGATTTGGCTAATATGTTCATACTTGTTCTTTGACGATGGAAATGTTGACTTGTTACAATTGTAACATGATTATTGTTTTGAATGAATTTTTGATGCTATTTACATGTGTAAAATCGCCATGTATTTTTGTCATATACATCTTGTATTATCTCCAGTTGTTTATTCTTAAATTCTTAGTATATTTGAAAAATTATAAAACAGACTCTTTTATGACAGTACAGAAAAAAATAGCTCGTTTACGTGAAATTATGGAACGGGAAGGTTTGGATGCATATATTGTTTCCGGTACCGATCCTCATAATAGTGAATATTTGCCAGAGGCATGGCAGCAGCGGGAATGGATTTCCGGTTTTACCGGGTCTTTCGGGACCGTAGTTGTGACAAAAGAAGATGCTGGTTTATGGACAGATAGCCGTTATTTTATTCAGGCAAAGGAACAGCTTGCCGGAACAGGTGTTTGTCTACATAAATTAAGGATTCCTGGGGCGATAGATTATCCTGAGTGGTTGTCAGAAAAATTACAATCTGGCTGTCGAGTGGGGATGGATAGTTTTTGTATGTCTGTGCAGGAAGTAGATCATTTGAAAAAAGTATTGTCAGCAAAAAACATTGAATTAGTAGGGAAAGCCGACCTGTTGGGAGAAATTTGGTTGGACAGACCTGCTCTCCCGGCATCTTCTGTTTGTTTGCTGGAAGAAAAATATGCAGGAGAATCTGCTCTGAGTAAGATAGCTGTCATTCAGGATAAGCTGAAGGAGTGTCAGGCGGATTATTTTCTTTTTAGTTGCCTGGATGAAATTGCTTGGTTGTTTAATATCCGTTGTCATGATATCGCGTACAATCCAGTCGCAATCAGCTATGCTGTTGTCGGAAAGGAAAAATCCTGGTTTTTTATTAAACCCTCTAAATTATCTGCAGAGGTTGTGTGTGCTTTGGAGGGCAATCGGATTGAAATCCGGGATTATCATCATCTTTTCTTGTTTTTTGATGAATTGGGAAAAGATGTGCATTTTTTAGCGGATCTCCATACATTGAATTACGCTATATACAACCGCTTGGTTTCGTCGTTTAAGGTTACTGACACAATATCTCCTGTGATATTAAACAAGGCTGTAAAAAATCGAGTAGAGATAGAAGGGTTTCGTAAGGCATGCATTAAAGACGGTGTTGCCATGACTCGTTTTTTTCTTTGGTTGGAACAAGAGTTGGGTTTTCGTCCGATTTCGGAAACGGAAGCTGCTGAAAAGTTGTCCGAATTGCGGGCGGCTTGTCCTGATTATGTGTCGGATAGTTTTCATACAATATCTGCTTATGGGAAAAATGCAGCTCTGCCTCATTATTCTGCCATACCGGGAAAAGATGCGATTTTGAAAAAGAAGGGTTTGTATTTGGTGGATTCGGGAGGGCAGTATGTATATGGAACAACAGATATTACCCGAACAATTCCTTTGGGGGAATTGACACAACAGGAAAAAGAAGATTATACATTAGTACTTAAGGGTATGATCGCGTTGGCTCGGTGTGTATTTCCTAAGGGTACAACCGGGGCTAATATTGATGTAGTTGCACGGCAGCCTTTGTGGAACAATAAAATGAATTACGGACATGGTACTGGACATGGTGTCGGGCATTTTCTTTGTGTTCATGAGGGGCCTCAGGATATACGACAGGCGTGGCGAGCGCAAGCTATTTTGCCTGGTATGGTTACTTCTGATGAGCCTGGTATGTATAGAGAAAACAGTCATGGAATAAGGCATGAGAATCTCATTGTTTGTCAGGAATTAGGTGAAAATGAGTTTGGTGAATGGTGTGGATTTGAAACAATAACTCTTTGTTATTTTGACACTTCTGCTTTATTGATTGAATTATTGAGTGAAGATGATAAAAAATGGTTGAATGTATATCACTCTCAGGTTTTTGAAAAGATAGCCCCCTATCTTACAGAATCAGAGAAAGTGTGGTTGCAAAAGAAAACTGAAAAAATTTAAAAAAAGAAATTTGTACTGTTCTTGCGAGAACAGTACAAATCTTTTACTCATATTTCCTGTTTAAAATTTCGTTATAGATAACGGCTTTTTTTAAATTAAAATCAATCTCTTCTGGGGTTGTATCCTGATCTTCGTTAACAAGGGGTTTTAATAGAGCCTCTTCTGTTTTGCTTTCTTTTTGGGGGTTAGATGAATATTCAGGAATAATTTCTTCTTTATTATTCGTGTGCTCATTAGTTATTGTGTTTCCCCTATTATCTTCGGAAAATTCATCACTACGTTTTTTTTGCGCAGTTGTTTTTTTATTATTTTTGGACAAGGATTTGAGCATGCTTAGTCCTGCTGTCAATAGCGTCAAAAGAATGTATATCCAATCGGACGGGGAGTTTGTTTCGCTCATGGTTTTTGTCTTTGTATAATTTAATATTGTTGTATATGCAATCAAAAGTAATATTTTTTTTATTATTAGCCTTGTCTTTGTTTTTATTTTGGGGGTGTAGTGATGATTTAAAACGAAATACGGTAATTCCTTACACTCCTATTGAGACCCGTATTAATCTGGGATGGGCTGATTATCAGGATTTGAATTTCCCAGGTCGTCCTGTGTATATTCTTTATTCCACTCCGACAGGTGAGCTTTTGGGGTATAACGGAAACGGAATCATTGTTATGCAGACGGATATGAATGAGTATAAATGTTACGATGCGACCTGTACGAATTGTATAGATGCAGATACTCATATTGAAATTACAGCCGGTGATCAGATTGCCAAGTGTCCTACTTGTAAAACACAGTTTTTTCTTCCATACGGTATTCCTTTGAATGCAGAAGAAGATGAAAATGAGGCGAAGAAGATAGCTCCGCTTCAATCTTACCCTGTAGATGTTGCTGGAAATATACTGATTGTCAGGTATTAATTGTATGGTGAAAACGGCGCTGATAAAAATATTACACGTTCTGCAAAATTATAGAAAAAGTATCTTCTTTTTTTTTACCTTTGCCACAAAATCAGAGTAGTAAATCATAAAATCACAAAGAACCGACATCCGGATGAAAAGAGCGTTAATAAGTGTTTTTGATAAAACTGGAATTGTTGATTTTGCAAAATCCCTCGACTCGTTGGGATGGCAAATCATTTCAACCGGAGGAACCTCGAAAAAACTGAAAGAAGAAGGCATTCAAGTACAAGATATTTCAGATCTGACCCGGTTCCCCGAATGCTTTGATGGCAGAGTAAAAACGTTACACCCTAATGTAGAAGGAGGAATCCTGGCTATACGGGATAATGAAAACCATCAGAAGCAGATGTCTGAATTAGGTGTTGAACCTATTGATATTGTAGTATGTAATCTCTATCCTTTTAAACAAACCGTTTTAAAGCCGGGCGTTTCACACGAAGAAATTATAGAGAATATTGATATTGGCGGACCGACCATGATCCGGGCTGCAGCCAAAAATTATAAATTTGTAACGGTTATTACTGATCCGGAAGATTATCCAAAAGTCATTGAAGAGCTGCAGACTAACGGAGAGACTTCCGCTTCGACTAAAGAAATGTTAGCGGCAAAGGTGTTTATCCATACGGCTCATTATGATGCTTTAATTGCCGATTATTTTTCTGAACGCTTGGAGATTGCTTCTCCGAAAACCTTGACTCTTACTTATGAAAAGAAACAGGATTTAAGATATGGCGAAAATCCGCACCAGTCGGCGACGTTCTATACCTCCATTAAGGGAACGAAAGGCACATTGACTTCTGCTATACAACTTCACGGAAAGGAGTTATCTTATAATAACATAGGAGATACAGACGGAGCGTTAGAGGTGTTAAAGGAATTTGACGAACCGACCATTGTGGCAGCCAAGCATGCAAATCCCTGTGGTGTTGGTAGTGCTGATACTCTTCTGGAAGCTTATAAAAAAGCATATGAAGCCGATCCGGTTTCCATTTTTGGCGGGATTGTGGCTGCGAATCAAGAGATTGACGGAGCAACAGCTGCGGAGATGGCAAAGGTGTTTCTGGAAGTAATAGTTGCTCCTTCTTATTCGCAGGAAGCTCTTGACATCCTGACCAAGAAAAAGAATATCCGTTTGCTGCAATTGGAGGAAATCGGACACAAAGATAAAAAAGCAGCTAAAGCGAAGACTGTATTGGGGGGATTGCTTATCCAGAGTTTGGATACGGAGTTGATTTCTGAAAAAGACTTGAAAATAGTTAGTAAGCGTAAACCTACGGTACAGGAGATGGATGACCTTCTCTTTGCATGGAAAGTTGTAAAGCATACCAAATCGAATGGTATTGCTATTGCAAAGGATAAATGCACGACAGGTGTAGGTCCCGGTCAGGTTAGTCGTATTTGGGCACTGGAGAATGCTATTCGTCAGGGAGGTGAGCGTATTGCGGGCAGTGTCATGGCTTCCGATGCGTTTTTCCCTTTCCCTGATTGTGTGGAAGCTGCACATAAAGCGGGTATTACTGCCATTATTCAGCCGGGAGGTTCTGTACGGGATCAGGAATCCATTGAAGCAGCAGACCGTTACGGCATTGCGATGATATTTACAGGTATGAGACATTTCAAACATTAAAACAATATGGGATTATTTTCATTTTTATCACAAGATATAGCGGTTGACTTGGGTACGGCCAATACCATCATCATCAATAGTGACAAGATGGTTGTAAACGAACCGTCTATTGTTGCTATTGACAGGAGAACGGAAAAGGTAATTGCTATTGGCGAAAAAGCCCGGCAGATGCAAGGAAAAACCCACGACAACATTAAGACCATCCGTCCGTTGAGAGATGGAGTGATTGCCGATTTTAATGCTGCGGAACAGATGATCCGTGGGATGATAAAAATGGCAAACATCAATAATAAATTCTTCTCTCCTTCTTTACGGATCGTCATTTGTATTCCTTCCGGTAGTACAGAAGTTGAAGTCCGCGCTGTACGTGACTCTTCTGAGCACGCTGGCGGTCGTGATGTCTACATGATATATGAGCCTATGGCAGCTGCTTTGGGTATCGGTTTGGATGTAGAAGCACCGGAAGGAAATATGATTGTGGATATAGGCGGTGGAACAACCGAGATTGCTGTAATTTCTTTGGGCGGGATTGTTACAAATAAATCCATTCGTATTGCCGGAGATGATCTGACTGATGATATTCAGGAATATATGCGTCATCAGCATAACATCAAAATTGGAGAAAGAACAGCTGAGGAGATTAAGATACATGTAGGGTCTGCTTTGTCCGAGCTGGATGAACCTCCTGCCGATTTTATCGTACAGGGACCGAACCAGATGACCTCCCTTCCGGTGGAAGTGCCTGTCTCCTATCAGGAAATTGCCCATTGTTTGGAAAAATCCATTTCCAAAATAGAGATTGCTATTTTAGGGGCACTGGAACAAACACCTCCCGAATTGTATGCGGATATTGTCAATAAAGGTATTTATCTGGCCGGTGGTGGTGCTTTATTGAGAGGATTGGACAAGCGTCTGTCTGATAAATTGAACATCCCCTTCCACATTGCAGAAGACCCGTTGCGGGCTGTTGCTAGAGGAACCGGTATTGCTTTGAAAAATGTGGATAAATTCTCATTCCTGATCAGATAAGTTGGATGTCAGCAATAATTTAAAACAGTGAAGAATATTATAAAACTTATATTAAAGTATCATTTTACTATAATTTTTATATTACTGGAATTTATATCCTTTTCTCTGATGGTTGAACACAATAACTATCAGAGAACTGTTTTTTTCAGACATACAGCTTCATTTTTTTGCTACATCTCTTCCTATGTTACGGATATTCAGGAATATTTTTCTTTGAAATCAGTAAATGACAAATTGGTTGAAGAGAATACCAATCTGAAAAACCGATTAGAACAGCTTGCTGCCTATCGAGAACATTATTATTTGGATTCGTTGGAAATACAGGGAGATTATATTTATTACAAAGCCAAAATAGTCAACAGTTCTTTTAATAAAACCAAAAACTATCTTACCCTCAACAGAGGGAATAATGACGGAATCCGTAGTGAGATGGCGGTATGCTCAAAAGACGGAGTTATTGGTGTGGTAAAAAACACCAGCAACCATTTCTCTTTTATTATTCCATTGATTAATGTTAACTTGAGAGTTTCTGCTAAGATTAAGAAAAACGGGTATTACGGCTCCTTGCAGTGGGACGGAAATGACTATCGTTACTCCTTTTTAAATGACATACCCTTTCATGTCAATGTAGAACAGGGAGATACTATTGTTACCTCCGGTCACTCCTCCATTTTTCCGGAAGGAGAACTGATTGGTTTTGTTGAAACGGTTGATAGGAAGACTGCCAACTTTTTATCCATAAAAGTAAAACTTGCAACTGATTTTAAGAGACAATCGAATGTTTATATTGTTGCTTACCGTAATCAGGAAGAACAGAAACAGTTGGAACAAGAGGGAAAGAACGAATAAAAGAAAACCAGGGGACAATGAACAATATAAAGTATCTGATACATGTTGTTATTCTGTATATCATCCAATTGACAATTTTGGATAACATACAGCTTCACTCCTATGTATATATCAATATTTATATTCTGGCTATTTTGACTTTGCCCTATAATTACAAGAAAACTTCCGTACTCTTGCTTGGTTTTTTGTTTGGGTTGCTGGTAGATCTGGCAAATAACACGATGGGAATACATGCAGCGGCAACGACTTTTATAGCCTATCTCCGCCCCCGTCTATTGCTTATGATTTCCAATCGAGATCAGATGGATGACATTCAGGGAGCCCAGAAAGTCAGCAGTTTTAGCTGGTTTTTCAAATACACTCTTTTATTGACGACGGCTTTCAATGTGGCGCTGCTCATGGCAGAAGCTTTCACTTTTAGTAATTTGGGAATTACTCTCCTGCGCATTGTGTGCAGCACTTTGGCGTCTTGTTTTTTCATTATGCTTTATTATTTCATAGCATTAAAGAAAAAACAGAGCTGATTTACATACGATATAGTCATACATTCAACTATATTAAAAAACAGGCATGAACAAGTTTATACACAGGAAAGTTGTTATTTCTGGACTTATTATTTTTGTATTTGTTATCTACATTCTGCAATTATTCAATTTGGAGGTGATAGACGAATCTTATAAACTTTCTGCCATAAACAACTCCCAACGGATAGAAACGCAGTACCCTGCCCGGGGGTTGATATATGACCGTAATAACAATTTGTTGGTATATAATCAGGCGGCTTATGATTTGATGGTAATTCCCCGTCAGGTAAAGGCTTTTGATACGACTGAATTAGTTCATATTCTGGGTATCACGCCGGAATTGTTGAAACGGAATCTGGACAAGTGCAAACGGTATTCCCGGTATAAGGCTTCCATCGTCGTTTCCCAAATTACCGATACGAAATATGCCCGTTTGCAGGAGAAGTTGTATAAATACCCCGGCTTTTTCATTCAAACGAGAACGCTACGGAAATACAATGTTGCCCATTCGGCTGATGTGTTCGGGTATATCGGGGAAGTTAGCCAAAGTCAGATTGAACGCGACAGTACCTATGCATCCGGGGATTATATCGGAATCAACGGACTGGAAAAAAGCTATGAACCGATACTGAGAGGCACGAAGGGGAAAAAAATCTTGTTAGTAGACAATTATAACCGTATTAAAGGTTCCTATAAAAACGGTGAATATGATGAACCTGCCGTTGTGGGTGGAAATTTGACAACAACGTTGGACATTAATTTGCAGGAATATGCCTATCGATTGATGCAGAATAAAAAAGGAGGAATTATTGCTATCGAACCAGCTACAGGGGAAATACTATTAAAAGTATCCAGCCCAGGATACGATCCCCAGCTACTGGTTGGTTTGGAACGGGGAGAAAATTACCGGGCTTTACAGCAGAATCCTCATTTACCACTTTTTGATCGTACGGTTACTGCTACCTACCCTCCTGGATCTGTTTTTAAGACCATACAGGGTTTGATTGGTTTGCAGGAAGGCGTTATTACACCTGCTACGACTTACGAATGTTATTATGGCAATTTCTTTAATGGACAGTTTATGAAATGTCACGGACACTCGTCCCCGCTTAGCCTGAAAGGAGGCATCCAGAATTCCTGTAACCCTTATTTCGTAAATGTTTTTCGCCGGGTGCTTGAAAATAATAAATATACCAATGTTCGGGAGGCTTATGGAAAATGGCGGGACTATGTGCTTGAGTTCGGATTGGGACAATGTATCTGTCCCGATTTTATGAACGAATCAGCAGGTTCTATCCCGACACAGGCCTATTACGACAAAATTTTCCGTACTCAGAATTGGTACTATACCTATATCATGTCACTTTCCATCGGACAGGGCGAATTGCTGATAACACCCTTGCAAATGGCCAATATTGTGACCTGCATAGCTAACCGTGGATATTATATTACTCCCCATATTGTACGGCCAATGGATGATGCTCATCAACAGTTGATACAAAAGAAGGAACTCCATATTGACAAAAGACACTTTGAGATAATTGCCGAAGCGATGGAGAATGCTGTTAAAGAAGGTACAGCACGAGTGGCAGCCTGTGATTCTGTAGTCGTATGCGGAAAAACCGGTACTATTCAAAATCCGCATGGACTGGACCATTCCGCTTTTTTCGCCTTTGCTCCTAAAGATAACCCTAAAATTGCCATTCTGGTTTATGTGGAGAACGGAGAATGGGGATCCAGCTATGGAGCTCCCATTGCCGGGCTGCTAATAGAAAAATATTTGACAGGTAAGATTGCTCCCCGTAAGAAAGCCCTGGAAAAAAGGATGTTGGAAGCTAATCTGATACAACCTCGCATCGGAAAGAAAAAAGAGGCGGCTGAACTGAAAGATTAATAATGGTACAGGCATGAACAGACAAAACGACTTAATAAAAAATTTAGACTGGCTTTCCGTATTCTTTTATGTGGTACTGGTTTTTATGGGATGGTTGAACATATATGCTGCCGTATACGACGACAATCATAGCAGTATTTTGGATATTTCCCAGAAATATGGCAAGCAGTTGATATGGATTGGAGCCTCGTTTGTGCTGGGATTTTTTATTCTCCTAACCGACAGTAAGTTCTTTACCGCTTTTTCATTTGTTCTTTACGGCTTACTGGTCGCCTTGTTGGTGTCTGTACTGCTGTTTGGGAAAGAAGTGAATGGTGCCCGCTCCTGGTTTGAATTGGACGGCATTCGGATACAGCCTGCAGAGTTTGCCAAATTTGCCACCGCTTTAGCCATTGCGAACGTGATGAGTCGTCATGGTTTCAAGATGATGCGATTCTCCAGTCTGTTTCAAGTCGGATTGTTGCTGTTTATACCAGCAGTGCTTATAATACTCCAAAACGACACCGGGTCGGCATTGGTATATAGCTCATTTTTGCTAATGATGTACCGGGAAGGCTTGCACGGTTCAATACTGTTGCTTTTTTTTATTACGGTCATTCTTTTTATTTTCACCTTGTTGTATAGCCCTTTGACGGTGCTGGTTATTATCATCGGTAGTACTATGATTGCCTTTTTATATTATCGTCAAAACAAGTACGAATTATACCGTATCATCATTTTTCTGGCAGGATGTATTGTATTCTTTCTGTTTATCCGCTGGCTGTTTGCACTCACGATACCGGACGAACGGATATTACTTTATTCTTATTTGCTGATGAACCTGTTTGGCATTTACTATATCTACAAACGGAAAATGAAGCACATTCTGTTGGTTATGCTGGCTTCCTGGCTTTGTATCGGTGCGACCATTACTGTGGATTATGCTTTTGACAAATTGCAGCCCCATCAAAAGGACCGCATCAACAACTTATTGGGCATAGAAAGCGATCTCACCGGTGCCGGATACAATGTAAACCAGTCGAAAATTGCTATCGGTTCGGGTGGGTTTTCCGGAAAGGGTTTTTTGCAGGGAACACAAACCAAATTCAATTTCGTACCGGAACAGAGTACGGACTTTATTTTCTGCACCGTGGGGGAAGAATGGGGATTTGTGGGTAGTACGGTGGTCATTCTACTCTTTCTGGCGTTTATTCTGAGACTTATCTCTCTGGCAGAGCGTCAACGGTCCGATTTTTCTCGGATATACGGATACTGTGTCGCGTGCATTCTCTTTTTTCATGTGGCAATTAATGTGGGAATGACCATCGGTGTTGCGCCAGTTATCGGTATCCCGCTCCCCTTTTTTAGCTATGGCGGATCTTCCCTTTGGGCATTCACCTTGTTGATCTTTATATTTTTACGATTAGATGCAAACCGTTTGCAGGTGTTTAGTTAATGGTGTAATTACATCACTGCATTTGTTTTGGCACAAACGTTTTAAATTCCGATCTTTTTTCATACTTTAGGGCTTTTGTAAAAGTAACCGTAAGTCTGAAATGAAAACACTGATAACAAATATAAAAAAACTGGTGCAGGTCGGTTCTTCTCCTCGCAAATGGGTAGCAGGTGAAGAAATGTCTGTCCTACCCTGTTTCTCTGATGCGTACCTGTTAATTGAAGGTGACCGGATAGCCGGATTTGGGGAAATGGACCGGCTGGATCGGAGCAAATTGGAAGAAACAGATTTCTTACAGGAAATTGATGCAAGCGGACGCCTCGTCTTGCCCTCATTCTGTGATTCACACACCCACTTGGTCTATGCCGGAAGCCGGGAAATAGAATATATCGACAAAATTAGAGGGTTCTCTTATGAAGAAATTGCCCGGAGAGGTGGTGGTATACTGAATTCTGCTCGGCGGATGCGTCAGGCTTCTGAAGAGGAATTGTATGAAGATGCTTATGTCCGTATAGAAGAAATTGCCTCCTTGGGAACAGGAGCTGTGGAGATAAAAAGTGGTTACGGTCTGGATACGGAAAGTGAACTGAAAATGCTCAGAATTATCCGCCGTCTTAAAGAAACCACCCCTTTATTGATAAAAGCTACGTTCTTGGGGGCTCATGCCGTCCCAGAAGAATATAAAGGCCGACAGACCGAATATGTCGATTTGATTATAAACGAAATGATACCCGCTGTGGCAGCAGAGGATTTGGCAGATTATATTGACGTTTTTTGCGACAAAGGCTTCTTTACCATAGAGGACACAGACCGCATGCTGAACGCAGGGATGAAATACGGACTACGTCCGAAAATACATGCAAATGAACTGGATTTTTCAGGAGGGGTGCAAGTAGGTGTAAAATATAACGCTTTATCGGTTGACCACCTGGAATATATCGGGGAAAAAGAAATACAATGCTTATTGGGAAGCGATACCATGCCAACTGTCCTGCCAGGTGCAGCATTCTTTTTGAACATGCCTTGTTCCCCCGTCCGGGAGATGATTCGAGCGGGCTTGCCAGTGGCTTTGGCTTCCGACTATAATCCGGGTTCCTCTCCTTCCGGAAACATGAAATTAGTGATGTCACTTGGCTGTGTTAATTATAAGATGCTGCCTGAAGAGGTGATTAATGCCACTACTCTTAACTCCGCCTATGCTATGGGTGTGGAAGAAGAAGTTGGGAGTATTACTGTCGGTAAACTTGCCAATTTCTATATTACCAAACCAATTCCGGGTATAGAATTTTTGCCTTATGCTTACGGAAGTAACCTTGTAGACCAGGTTTTCCTGCGGGGAAAACAATTATAACGAATTATTCAATTAAGAAACATAAACCATGAAGAAACAACTTATCGAATGCGTTCCCAACTTCAGTGAAGGAAACGACATGCATATCATCAATCAGATTACGGATGCTATGAAAACGGTCGAAAACGTCAGCGTGATTGACGTAGATCCGGGGAAAGCCACCAACCGTACGGTAGTCACGATGGTTGGTGAGCCTGAAGCAATCTGTGAAGCAGCATTTCGGGCTGTAAAGAAAGCTGCCGAATTGATTGATATGACAAAGCACAAAGGTGCTCATCCCCGCTTTGGAGCAACGGATGTTTGTCCATTGGTACCAGTGTCCAACATTACGATGGAAGAAACTGTGGAATATGCCCGGAAACTGGCTCGACGCATTGGTGAAGAATTGAACATTCCTGTATATTGCTACGAAAGTGCTGCATTTGTACCCGAACGTAAAAATTTGGCAACTTGCCGTGCCGGTGAATACGAAGCGTTGGGCGAACGACTCTGTAGTGAACAATGGTATCCCGATTTCGGCCCCCGAGAACTGAATGAATGGACGGCAAAAACTGGGGCGACGGCTGTCGGTGCCC
Source organism: uncultured Odoribacter sp. (assembly GCA_910589025.1). Classification (GTDB taxonomy): domain Bacteria; phylum Bacteroidota; class Bacteroidia; order Bacteroidales; family Marinifilaceae; genus Culturomica. Next base: position 133,579 of record CAJURM010000001.1, read on the forward strand.
GTAATTTCTTAGTAGCATACAATGTCAATCTTAATACCACCTCCACCCGTCGAGCAAATGCCATTGCATTCGACGTGCGCGAACGTGGACGGGTGAAACGGGAAGGAAATCCCATTACAGGTAAAAAAGTGCTGGACGAAAACGGCAAACCGGTGATGATTCCCGGTACGTTGAAGTCGGTAAAAGCCATCGGCTGGTTTATCGAAGAATATGGTATTGCCCAGATATCTATGAATCTGACGGATATTTTGGTTACTTCCATGCACGAAGCCTTTGACGAAGTGTGCCGCAAAGCTGTTGACCGGGGAATTCGGGTAACGGGTTCGGAATTAGTAGGTGTTATTCCTTTACAGGCTATGCTGGATGCCGGACGTTATTTCCTGCGCAAGCAGCAGCGTTCTAGCGGCGTTTCAGATAAGGAACTCATTAAGATTGCAGTAAAATCATTGGGGCTGGATGAACTTTATCCTTTTGAACCAGACAAAAAAATCATTGAGTACATTTTGGAAAAAGAAGCCGGTAAAGGCAAAAAGAAATTAATAGGTATGTCACTTACTGACTTTGCTGACGAAACGGCATCGGAATCTCCTGCCCCTGGAGGTGGTTCCATTTCAGCATATATGGGTGCCCTTGGGGCGGCATTAGGCAGTATGGTTGCCAACCTCTCTTCTCACAAACGCGGCTGGGATGAACGTTGGGAAGAATTCAGTAACTGGGCGGAAAAAGGAAAAGCCTATCAGACAGAACTGATGAAATTAGTTGACGAAGATACCAATGCATTCAATCGTATCATGGATGCTTTCGGACTACCGAAAAAAACGGAAGCAGAAAAAGCTGCCCGCCAGCAAGCTGTGCAGGAAGCAACCCGCTATGCTACGGAAGTACCTTTTAAGACTATGCACCTTTGTTACGAATGTATGTTCGTTGCCAAAGCTATGGCGGAAATCGGCAATCCGAACTCCGTAACTGATGCTGGTGTCGGAGCGTTGGCTGCACGTGCCGGAGTGATGGGTGCTTTCCTCAATGTAAAAATTAATGCTGCCGGATTGGAAGACAAAGTTTTTGCTGCTGACATTATCCACGAAGGCAAGGATGTAGTAGAAAAAGCCTGTCGACTTGAAGCAAAAATCCTTGAAATCGTAAACAGCAAAATTTAACATTTATACTTCCCCTCGTTTTGACAGTCTGAATATCTCTCTAAAAGTTGAAAACACAATTTTAGGAAATGCAGTTCAGCTCAGAAATGAGGGGAAATATTTTGCAGCATCCGCAACAACAGCTTACAATAGTGTCATAATATTAAGCTACATCATCTCTGTTTTCTGCTGAAAACAGGAATTACAAGTAACAAATGAAAACGGTTCATTGTTTCCAATTAACCGTCATAAAAACAAGTTATTTATCCGTTTATTCTGACAAACTCCTCAGAAGTGCTCGATAGCTCATCAAAAAACATTAATTTTGGTACGCCTAAACACACAACAACGAATGGAAGCAAAACACTACTCCGGTTTGAGTGAAGCAGAAGTACGACAAAACCGGGAAAAATGGGGGGCTAACATACTTACACCTCCCCGTAGGAAATCCCTGTGGAAACTCTTTTGGGAAAAATTCAAAGATCCGATTATCCGGATATTATTGGTTGCAGCTGCCCTTTCTTTGGTGATTTCGATCCTCCACAATGAATATGCGGAAACCATTGGTATCTTTGCTGCTATTTTCCTGGCTACGGGAGTTGGTTTCTGGTTTGAAATGGATGCCAACCGGAAATTTGACCTGCTCAATCTGGTTAATGACAATATACCTTACAAAGTGATACGGGACAACCATGTCCGCGAAGTGGAAAAGAAAGAGATAGTGGTCGGCGATATCGTGATTCTTGAAACCGGCGAGGAAGTGCCTGCTGACGGAGAACTGTTGGAAGCCATTTCCCTCCAAGTCAATGAATCCACACTTACTGGTGAACCCGTGACAGACAAAACCACCTTCTCTTCGGAATTTGATATGGAATCTACCTATCCTTCCAATTGGATATTGAGGGGAACAACTGTAATAAACGGACATTGTATCTATGAAGTCAAGACTGTCGGGGACCGGACGGAATTTGGAAAAGTGGCGGAAAAAGCAGCTGAAATCACAGAAGACCAAACTCCGCTTGGGAAACAATTGGAAAAATTAGCCCGGCTTATCAGTATTGCCGGATTTGTTGTTGCAGGGGCTACTTTTATTGGATTACTAACTAAAGATATCATAACAGGGGTATTCACTTCTGGCAACCTGTTTACCCTAGATACTGCTGGACGTATTCTACAATACTTTATGGTGGCAGTTACGCTCATTGTGGTCTCCGTACCCGAAGGATTGCCAATGAGTGTAACTCTGAGTTTGGCACTGAGTATGCGAAAAATGTTGAAAACCCACAATCTGGTACGGAAAATGCATGCTTGCGAAACGATAGGGGCAACCACCGTTATTTGTACGGATAAGACAGGAACACTGACTCAAAACCGGATGCAGGTCTATCGGACGGATTTTACTGCTCTCTCCAGCCAGCAACTGGGCTCAGATGAAGCGTCTCTACTGATTCAGGAAGGGATAAGTGTGAATTCGACAGCTTATTTGGAGTTTACGCCTTCCGGAGAAGTCAAACCACTCGGAAATCCAACCGAAGCTGCACTACTACTCTGGCTTGATACTCAAGGAGTCAATTATATGGATTTTCGTGAAAAATCAGAAATAATAGAACAGTTGACATTTTCTACAGAACGGAAATATATGGCAACTTGGGTACATTCCGTTACTAGAAAAGAAATACTATATTTAAAGGGGGCTCCGGAAATTGTATTTGGAAAATGCGCCAAAATATTAACAACTGAAGGGCTGAAACCTGCCAACGATTACCGCCAGTACATAGAAGAACGACTGTTACAATACCAAAGTCAGGCAATGCGCACCCTCGCACTAGCGTATAAAATGGTGAGTAGCAGAGAGGACGGCGATATAAAGAAAAACATCGGCGATGATTTTATTTTTCTAGGAATTGTGGCTATCTCCGACCCCATTCGCCCGGATGTTCCAGCAGCTGTTGACCAATGTCTCCGGGCTGGTATTAGTGTAAAAATCGTAACGGGTGATACCCCAGCTACGGCACGAGAAATTGGACAGCAAATCGGAATATGGCAGGATGGTGATACCGAAAAACAACTTATAACAGGTGTAGATTTTGAAAAATTATCAGACAAAGAAGCATTGAAACAAATAGCGGATCTGAAAATCATGTGCCGTGCCCGTCCTACCGACAAACAGCGTTTAGTGGAATTACTAAAACGTACTGGTGCAGTCGTTGCTGTGACTGGCGATGGTACAAATGATGCCCCTGCCCTCAATTATGCCGACGTAGGACTTTCAATGGGAACAGGTACTTCCGTAGCCAAAGAAGCCAGCGATATTACCCTCTTGGATGATTCCTTCCACAGCATTGCCACAGCAGTGATGTGGGGACGTTCCCTCTATCATAACATCCAGCGTTTTATCTTGTTTCAGCTCACAATCAACTTGTCGGCATTACTCATTGTGTTGCTGGGTTCACTGTTTGGTCACGAACTGCCTCTGACCGTCACTCAGATGCTGTGGATTAATATGATAATCGACACCTTTGCCGCGGCGGCTTTAGCTTCCCTTCCGCCTGACCCGCAAGTGATGGATGAACATCCCCGCAAAGCGACCGATTTCATCATTTCCAAAGGTATGCGCAACCGGATTATCGGGATAGGGTTTTCCCTTACTTTTATACTATTGGGGTTGATGTACTATTTCACTGATGACGCAGGAGTCATATCCCATCGCCACCTGTCTATATTCTTCACCACTTTTGTTTTGTTACAGTTCTGGAACATGTTCAATGCCAAGGCATTTTTAACGAAAGGTTCGGCATTCAAAGGATTGTCACGATGCACTGGTTTCCTGATAGTAATGGCTATCATCCCGACAGGGCAGTTTTTGATTGTCCAATTTGGCGGAGAGGTATTCCGGACTGTCCCCTTGAGAGTTTCGGACTGGGCGTGGATTGTTGGATTAAGCTCTGTTGTATTGTGGGTAGGTGAATTGATACGTTTGTGCCGAAGAAAATGAAAATAAAGTCTTATTTCTTCCTGCAAATCAGATAAAAAGGATGATAGGTCAGTGGAAAACTGTCCTTCATCGCATCTTTTTCATAACAACGGGAGAAATATTCTAATGTTCTCTTGGTCCAATGACGGTCAGTAGACCCCGCATTGACACCGGTCTTTTTGAGATGGCGCAACACCTCTACGGCTTTCGGGAAATAAAGTTTGTCGGTTTGCTCTTCGAAACTGAGAATTTCAAAATCATGAGACAGACAAAAAGAAAGTTCCTCACGACTGAGGTAATGCAGCCCATTTGTGGCAAACTGGCGCAATTCTGTCATATTTCTGGGACCGAACGTACTGAATACCAGTAGTCTACCTTTTTGTAGATGGGACGCCAGTTTATGGAATGTTTCGTGAGGCGAGGCAAACCACTGGAATGTTGAGGCCGATACCAGCAAATCAAACTCTCCAGGCAGAGGTAATTCCTCAATGTCACCTACCAAACAATGTGATAGCGGCAGATCATATCGGGTGGCTGTTGTTATGCACATCTCCTCGACCAAATCATTTACATACAACCCTTTCTCTTTCGTTAGTGTCTGTATGTTTCGAGTCAGCAATCCGGTACCACACCCGATTTCCAGCACCCGTTCCGGACGATAATCTAATGCAGACTGTAACAGCTCACACAGGTGGTCGGCTATCCTTTTCTGTACTGGCGCATTTTCCTCATAACTATTCACACTCCGCTTAAAGCGGCATTTTATTTCGGCCTTGTCTATCATATATCTAACAATTCATCCCAACTCCGGAACGAGTAAAACGGATAATGCCCTCCCGGCAGGAAGGTGACAGAAGTCTTGTTTTGCCACCAGCGTAACTGGTTCTCCGAAGGGAAAATAAGATCCTTTTCGGAAATAAAGACTTTATTCCAATTTATACAATTTTTATGCTCAGTGCTGAGGCTGTGTATAAACCACAGCTCTTCGATCTGTTCCGTTAAGATTCGTTGGGGTTTGTTGACGGAAAATAATTCATATTCAACTTCATTTACAAACATCCGGGCAAAGAATTTTTCCCTGCTCTGTTCCGTCATGCCACGCTTTGTCAACTCATAACTCCTCACAGGAATGCCATATTGATTGTCAATTGGCAATTCTGTACCATTCAAAGCGATTGATTTTGCCGGTTGCACCTGCCACCTCGGTAACATATTGGCTGCTGCCCACACGCCCATCGACCACGCAACGACATATACTGTATGATAAGCCGAAAAACAAATGTTATCCCCTTCTGTTCCCAACGAACGGTAATCAGAACAAACAAACAAATCGTACTTCGTGGACAAATGAGGAATTGCCCGCACATCCATCCCCCAACCGTTGAAGAAAATGAGCAACACTCCACTCCCGCTTTGTTTAATCCAATCTATACGCATGCTTTATTCTACCCCGTTAGCTAAAAAATCAAAAAGGCATTCATAATCCTCGTCCGGAATCGCAGCATTAAGCGAAAAACGTATCCGGGCTTCATTTTTGGGGACAGTGGGATAACGTACAGGCAAAGCGAAAAATCCGTTGTCGCGTAGGAGCTCTGCCATCTCAATACTGCTCTCATTTGAGCCGCACAGGAATGGTACTATATGAGAATTTCCCCTGACTTCAAATCCTTTCTGCTGCAACACCTCCCGCAACCTGTCCGCCGTCCGCGCCAATTTCAGTCTCAGCTCGTAAAAATCGGGCATATGATTCAGTACAAACCGTGTCCACGCCACATTTACCGGAGGCAAAGCGGTCGTAAAAATCAGACTCCTCTGCGTATTAATCAGGTATTCACAAAACAGACTGCTGCACACGACGAAGGCACCCATTGAGGCAAACGCTTTCCCGAAAGTCCCGACTATAAAATCAATATCTTCCATACACGCCTGCTCCTCGCAACATCCCAGACCGTTTGTTCCTCTCACACCTACGGCATGTGCTTCGTCCACATACAGGAAAGTGCCGAACTCCTTTTTCATCTCGCAAAGTTCCAGTAAATCGGCAGTATCGCCGTCCATGCTGAAAATTGATTCTGTAACAATAAAAATATTTTCATACTTGTCACGGTTCTGGGTCAGGATACTCCTTAAATGCTCCATATCCAGATGCCGGTAGCGTATCATCTCTGCCTCACTCAGTCGCAGTCCGTCGATGATACTGGCGTGTACCAGTTTATCTGCCACAATCAAGTCCCGTTTTGTCGTTAATGCCGGTAAAATACCGATATTTGCATGATAACCCGAACTGAAAACCAAGGCAGCTTCTTTGTTATACAAGTCACACAAATCCTCCTCCAACATGCCGTAATATTCATGATTACCTGACAGCAGACGGGACGATACCGCACTATAAGGCAGTGCCCGCACATCCGTTTGTGTGTAAAATTCATCCAGTAATTTGGGATAGGTAGACAATCCCAGGTAATCATTTGATGAAAGATTCAGCATCTCCCGTCCTTCATCGTGAATCAGGAATCCGTTGTGCTGAATGTTGCGGAGAATCCGGTAATTCCCTGCCTCTTTCATCTTTTCCAGTTTATTTTGGTATCGCTCGAAACTATTCATTTTTCTGTCTCTTTAAATTTGACTGACAACCTTCTTCAGCCCTGTGGTTAAACAATGCAACTCCTCCGGTGTGATGATAAAAGGTGGCATGATGTACACTAATTTTCCGAAAGGCCTGACCCAAATTCCCTCCTTTACAAACATTGCCTGTATCTCGCCCATATTTACCGGTTCTTTCATTTCGATTACACCGATTGCCCCCAACACCCGCACATCCTCCACCTGTGGGAAATTATGGGCTTCCGCAAGTTCTTCACGCAACTGCTTTTCAATGGCTCCGACCTTACGTTCCACATCGTAACTGACAATCAAGTCAACAGAAGCAGAAGCAACGGCACAGGCAAGCGGGTTGCCCATGAACGTGGGACCGTGCATAAACACATACGGATTACAAGAGCAGATGCCCTCTGCTACTCTTGCACTCGTCATCGTAGCGGCAAAACTCATATATCCGCCGGTAATAGCTTTTCCGATACACATAATATCCGGTTCTATTTCGGCATGCTCCACCGCCCACAATTTGCCCGTCCGCCCAAAACCGGTGGCAATCTCATCACAAATCAAAAGTACATCAAATTTATCACACCATTCCTTTACTTGACGTAAATAATCTGCCGAATAGAACCACATTCCTCCGGCACCTTGGACAATCGGTTCCAGAATGACGGCAGCAATGGTTTCATGATGCTGCTCTAAACACTCCTGGAAGGGACGTATATCCTCTGCCGAACAGGACGAACCGAAGCGGCACTTGGGATGCTCTACGAAATATTGTACCGGCAAGCAACCGTGAAAAATGCCATGCATCCCGGTTACTGGATCGCACACGGACATTGCATTCCACGTGTCTCCGTGATACCCTTTAGTCAGCGTCATAAAATGTTTCTTCTTCTCTCTGCCCGCTGCATACCAGTATTGCAAGGCCATCTTCATCGCCACTTCCACAGCTACCGAACCGGAATCGCTAAAAAAAATCTTATCCATATTCCGCGGGGCTATTGCCAGAATCTTCTGTGCCAGCTCTACTGCCGGCTGATGGGTAATCCCGCCGAACATCACGTGCGACATTTCGTGCAACTGCTTTTCAATTGCCGCATTCAATACCGGATGGTTGTATCCGTGTACTTCACACCACCACGACGACATGCCGTCTATCAGCCGGCGCCCGTCTGCCAATTCAAGATACACGCCCTCGGCCCTTTTTACTGCATATACAGGTAGAGGATCGGTCGTTGACGTGTAGGGATGCCAGATGTGTTCCCTGTCAAATTTCAATAATTCTGTTGTATCCATCGTGTTGCTTTTATTGCATAAATCCTCATTTTAAAGGTGAAATCCCGCCTCCTTAATCTTGTGCATATCTTCTAAAACCTTCGAACCTAATGTCGTTAACATATCCCCGACGATTGCCGCATTGATACCGGCATCAATCGCCCGGCGTTCCAAATGCTGAATCAACAGGCGACCGCCTGCAAAACGAAGATAAGCACAGGGATGAATAAAACGAAACAGGGCTATGGACGTCAGAATTTCATCGTCACTCAACGCCGTAGCATTCTCCAATGGCGTACCCGGAATGGGATTCAATATGTTTATCGGAATGGACTTTATATGTAGTTCTCTCAAAGTCAAAGCCAAATCGATACGGTCTTCCGTTGTTTCTCCCATGCCGATAATCCCACCGGAACACACGTCCATCCCCACAGTCTGCGCTGCCCGGATGGTTGCTATTTTATCCTCCATCGTATGGGTGGAACACAAACCGGGGAAGAACCGCGGAGAACTCTCTAAATTACAATGATAACGACTGATTCCAGCCTCTTTCAAACGTGACAGTTGCACCTCGTTCAGTAGCCCCATAGATGCACAGAGGTGCATTGGAGTCCGCTTCCGGATTTGTCGGGCATAATCGCAGATTTTGTCGATGTTCCTGTCTGACAATGCCTTACCACTGGTCACGAACGAAAACTTACTAACACCGTATTCCGCATTTTTCAATGCCAGCTCAATACAGGTATGGGCGTCTATTAATTCGTAATTCTCCACATGGGTCTTGAATACCGCCGATTGGGCGCACCATTTGCAATTCTCCGAACATCTTCCGGAGCGGGCATTGACGATAGAACAAGTGTCAAAATGCCTGCCGCACATTTTATCCCGGATTTCCCCTGCAGCCTGATATAATACCTCTTTGTCAGATGTTTCGCTTAACCGGAGGGCTTCATCCCGGTTTATCCATTCTCCCGACAGCACTTTTCTCTTGAATGCTTCAATCATCTTTTTAATTATAAAAAAGAGGTACACCGGCAAACGGCATACCTCTTTGTCCTGTTATATTTTTCAGATTCATGCCGTTTTCACCGACGCACACTTTTCCCATAGAAACAGGTAGTTCTTCCTTCTCCAGCAAGAATACGTCGTCTGCCTGTGTCAAATTTTCCTGTGCACAACGAGCCTCACTGACAATCACCCCTTTTCGCGCCGATTTCAACAGAGCGCTTTCACACACACATATCCGCACGGTAGAAATAGCTACCCTCTTGCCCAATGCGGCAAAAACGGCGTATCCTTTCCGGCTCCAGCGGGAAAAATAAAGCAATGCATTTCTATATCGGAAACTCTTTTTCATACACTCAATCGTGCCGCAAGTTAGTAAAATTTTACATGAAACGAAGCGATAAAGCGTATTTCATTCCCCTATCCTGTTTTTATGAAGAAAAAGGTTGAAACAGAACAATGGAGAGATACAAATGCCCCGTCCCTTTGTATCTCTTTAAGCGGTTTTTGACAGAGAAAGTATTTGCTACGTTGGCGAAACATCGAAAATTATATACTTTTATGCCGGAAAATAAGAAATGATATAAACCATGAAAAAAGCGATTGTTCTGTTATCCGGAGGACTGGATTCTACGACCGCACTCTATGTGGCAAAAAGTCAGGGATTTGACGAACTCTATGCCATTACATTCAAATACGGGCAGAAACACGACAAGGAAATCCGGAGCGCCGTGGCTGTGGCGCAACAGGCCGGAGTGAAGGAACACAAGATTGTTGAACTCCTGTTGAATCAGTGGAAAGGCTGTTCCCTGACCGACCCGGAAATGGAAATACATGACGGAGATGTTGCACGGAATACCATTCCGGATACATACGTTCCTGCACGAAATATGGTATTCCTGTCCGTAGCGGCTTCATACGCCGATGCTTTAGGAATCACAGATATCTTTATCGGAGTCAGTGAGGTGGACTACTCCGGCTATGTGGACTGTCGGGAAGAATTCATACGTTCTATGGAGCAAACCATCAACCTGGGTACCGTTTTAGGAGCCGAACAGAAGCGTAAAATCAAACTCCATGCCCCTTTCCTGCACATGACTAAAGCGGAAGAGATTAAATTAGGTACTGCTTTAGGCGTTGATTTTGGATTGACGTGGAGTTGCTACCGCGGAACCGATAAACCGTGCTGTACATGTGATAGTTGTTTGCTGCGTGCTAAAGCCTTTCATGAAGCGGGGATTGAAGACCCGCTACTTAACGAACCGGAACACTAATACCATCCCATGATTATTCGTAAACTATATAAATTCGAAGCCGCCCACATCGTGCGTAACTGTTCGTCGGTACTTTGCCGGGAGAACATACACGGCCATTCCTACATTGTGGAAGTTTTCATCACCTCCGACAAACTCGACCGGGGATGTATGGTTATGGATTTCGGTTTGCTCCACCAGGTAAAAATGTTTATTGACAGTTTCGACCATTCCTATTCACTTTGGACGGGGGAAGATACTGAATTTAAACAGTTTATATACGTCTACAACCGGAGAGTGGCAGAACTGCCTGTATCTCCTTCGGCAGAAGGTTATGCCTTGCTTTTTTTCTATGCTATTGACCGTATCTTAAGAAATACGACATTTTGTAACGGAGAAGGACACGTGCAATTGTCGTCCGTGCGGGTACACGAAACCGCTACCGGATATGCAGAAGCCTTCCGGGATGATATGAAGTTTATAACATTCACCGGAAAAGACCTTCGCTTTACCGAAGGCATCCGGAAAGAATGGGAATCACCTGATTGGTGGGATACACTTGCCGAATGAATATGTCTCGTCTCATATTGGCCGAAGATGGCATTTTCCCCATTGTATGGGATGCCGCAGGCAACAGGCTGCCGCAGCTTCCCGCTTCGGGTTTCGATTTCCCTGGAACCATCCAGGGGGAAGGAAAATTGAATGGTGTACCATCCTTGTTTATTCGACTTTCTGGATGTAATCTGCACTGTGTTTGGAAACAGCCGGACGGAAGCCTCTCCGAATGTGATACCGCCTATGCCTCCTACCGTGTGCGCCATTCCGTCTCTCTCTCCATTGAAGAGATAAGTCAAATTGTATATCACAATACAACTCATTTAAAACACATTGTCATTACAGGAGGTGAACCCTTCCTACAGGCAAAATCTCTTAAACAATTGTGTATAAAATTAAAACAAATCAAAGATTATCATATTACCGTGGAAACCAATGCCACGATTTTTGATGAAGAATTGGCCGGTTATATCGACTTTTTCAGTCTTTCACCGAAATTGTCCGCTTCCGCTCCGGCTGCTCCGTATACTGAATTGCATGAAAATAAAAGAATGCAACCCAGTATAATACAATGCTTTATTACCCACAGTCTTCAATACCACAAATCCTTTCAACTGAAATTCGTCTGTTCCGGTAAACAGGACATCGAGGAAATACAACACCTGCTTTCTCAATTGCAAGGTTGGAAGAACGAAGATGTTCTCCTCATGCCATTAGGTGCCGACCCAATGGCACTTCAGCAAAATGTCCGGCAAGTGCTTGAATACTGCATCCGCAATGACTGGCGTTATTGTAATCGCCTTCATCTCTCCCTTTTTGGCAACAAGACCGGGGTGTAATCACTTCACAGAAAGCAGTATCGGTGTTTTGTAATAAATCCGGTTTTCATCCAGTAGTACCCGGATTTGTGCCAATACCTCCTTTTCATCCCCCTGAACTTCCCGTACCAATGCCTTTAATTCCATATCCTGCCTGCCAAGAATCTCCAGAAGAGAATTCCGTATCGCTTTTCTGTCGGGACGCGGCTTTTTGTTTTGCAGGCATACATCACAGATTCCACAAGGTATCGTTTCTTTCTGTCCGAAATAACGAATCAGGGAAAGTTGGCGGCAGGTATCGGGTTCTTCGATATACCTTACCATCTCCCTCACTTTTCCCTCATAGGCTTTTTTCCGGTCTTCATAAGCCTCTTTACCAATGGTCACATAACCTACTGGCAGTCGGGGCTGGTGGTATACCACATAAGGACGGTCATTCCCCGGCACATAGCTGATGATTTTCACCCGTGCCAGGGTTATCAGCGCTTCATAAACCCTCCGCCTGTTTGCTCCCAATTCATCGGCAAGAGCCTGTTCGTTCAGATAGATATATTGCACGAATATTCCTGCATATCTCCGCATCAATAATATCAGCAACCGTTCTGTAAATTCATTTTCCGGTACGTAGCTGTCCAGTCGTTCCCGCGATACTAAAAAACAGATGCGCGAGCGGGAATTGACATCCGTCGTGCATTCCAGGTATCCTCCAACCTGCAAAATATTCAGTGCCGACAACGTCCGTACCTGATCCAGTTTGAAATTCCGGATAAAATCAATCACATCAAATTCAAAAGCAAACCCCTCGCCTGCACCTTCTGCAATCTGGAAATAGTTGCCAAGACACTCATACACCCGGCGGATAAAACTCTTATCGGGATACCCTTGGGTGATACGCTCTTTCAAAGCCGTGACTGTTGCCTCATTACAGAGCAATACAGCGTATGCTTTCTGTCCATCCCGTCCGGCTCTCCCCGCTTCCTGGAAATAGGCTTCCGGGCTGTCCGGTATATCGAAATGAACAACCACCCGCACATCCGGCTTGTCGATACCCATACCAAAGGCATTCGTAGACACCATCACCCGCACCAGATTATCTTTCCAGTCTTCCTGCTTTTTTTCGCGCAACAACGGGGAAAGTCCGGCGTGGTAGAAATCACTCCCGATCCCATTTTCATTCAGAAACCGGGACAACTCTTCTGCCCGATCTCTTTTTCTGACATACACAATGGCGCTGCCCTGCACCCGGGACAGGATATGTAGCAATTCATCCAGCTTGTTGTTTACTTTCCGAACCACATAAGCCAGGTTATCTCGTCTGAAACTCTTGGATAATACATACTCCTCACGGAAATTCAGTTGTTTCTGAATATCCCGTACCACCTCCGGAGTGGCGGTAGCTGTCAATGCCAGCACCGGAGCCTGGGGGAAAAAAGTCCTCACTTCCGCAATGCGCAGGTATGACGGACGAAAATCATAGCCCCACTGGGAGATGCAATGGGCTTCATCCACAGCAATCAGCCCGACCTGCATCTGCTTCAAGCGTGTCCGAAACTTTTCCGATGCCAGCCGTTCCGGTGAGATGTAAAGGAACTTTATGCCATTATATATACATTTGTTTATCACGGATTCCACCTGGTCGGGCGCCATTCCAGTATAAAGAGCTTCTGCCGGGATATTCCGGGCTTTCAGATCTTCCACTTGGTCTTTCATCAAAGCGATCAGGGGCGTAATAACCAATCCCATACCCTCCATTGCCAGTGCCGACACTTGGTAAGTAATCGACTTCCCTCCGCCTGTCGGCATCAAAGCAAGAGTATCCTTGCCCGACAGAACGGCACGGATAATCTCTTCCTGCAGACTACGGAACTCCTCATAGTTCCAATACTGTTTTAATAATTCTCTGATGCCGGACATGGTGATTCAGCTTGGAAAGACAAAGGTAAGAAAAAGTTGAAACAGTTTAAAAGTTGCAGAATTGAAGGAGAAAAAAGAAAAAAGGTAGAGTAAGAAGATGGATAAATCCGGATTTTTAGTAATTTCGCCAAAATATTTTAAACTCAAAATCATTTACAATGTCGTTCATAGAAGATAGAATTACAGCCGAAGGATTAACCTTTGATGATGTGCTTTTAGTACCGGCTTATTCGGAAGTTTTGCCGCGCAATGTGGATTTGACTTCCCGTTTTTCCAAAGGAATCGAACTGAAAACGCCTATTGTTTCTGCAGCCATGGATACAGTGACGGAGGCTGCCATGGCTATTGCCATTGCCCGGGAAGGAGGTATCGGTGTAATTCACAAGAATATGACCATTGCGGAGCAGGCGCGCCAGGTGGAAATGGTAAAAAGAGCAGAAAACGGGATGATTTATGCTCCCGTGACGATCCAGCCATACAAAACCGTACAGGATGCCCTCAATCTGATGAAAGAGTTTAAAATTGGAGGCATTCCCGTTGTGGATAATGATAACACCTTGGTCGGTATTGTCACCAACCGCGACTTGCGTTTTGAAGGTCGGATGGACAAACAGATCAAAGAGGTTATGACCAGCGAGAGGCTGATTACCACCACCGAAAGTACGGACCTGCAAAAAGCGGCAGAGATACTCCAGCAGCACAAAATTGAAAAACTTCCCGTTGTCGACAAAAACAACAAACTCATAGGTCTGGTAACCTACAAAGACATTACCAAAGCTAAAGACAAACCGTTGGCTTCCAAAGACTCCAAAGGACGTCTGAGGGTGGCTGCCGGTGTGGGCGTTACTGCCGACACGATGGAGCGTGTGGAAGCTCTGGTGAAAGCAAATGTTGACGCCATTATTATTGACACTGCCCACGGTCACTCCAAAGGGGTAATTGACATGCTGAAAAAAGTCAGAAGCACCTACCCCGAACTGCAGATTGTTGTGGGGAATATCGCTACTGCTGAAGCTGCCATTGCCCTGGCGGAAGCAGGTGCCGATGCCGTAAAAGTAGGTATAGGTCCGGGTTCCATCTGTACAACGCGTATCATTGCCGGTGTGGGTGTGCCCCAGTTGACTGCCATTTATAACGTGGCCAAAGAGATGAAAAAACGGGGTGTGCCCGTCATTGCCGACGGCGGACTAAGGTATTCGGGCGACATTGTGAAAGCACTGGCAGCCGGAGCAAGTGCCGTCATGGCAGGGTCTCTGTTTGCGGGAGTGGAAGAATCTCCGGGCGAGACCATCATCTACAACGGACGTAAATTCAAATCCTACCGCGGCATGGGGTCGCTGGAAGCCATGCAGAAAGGTTCCAAAGACCGTTATTTCCAGGATGCCGAAGACGATATCAAGAAATTGGTTCCGGAAGGCATTGTAGCTCGCGTACCGTTCAAAGGTTCCCTGTATGAGGTCATCTATCAGATGATTGGCGGACTGAGAGCCGGTATGGGATATTGCGGAGCTCACAACATCGAAGAACTGCACCAAGCCAAATTTGTTAAAATCACGAGTTCCGGTATGGCGGAAAGCCATGCCCACGATGTGACCATCACCAGCGAAGCGCCCAATTACAGCAGATAATACAGGTTCATAGAGAGAGGATTCGGCTACAATGCCGGATCTTTCTCCCCATAAACACACATCATGAAATTTATACATTCTGTTTGCCTTTTGTTTCTGATCACATCCTGTCATTTCTTGCCCAGCAAGGAAGAGGATAAAGTTGTAGCAACCGTTTTTGATGCGGAACTCATGTATTCCGAGGTTGCCGGTATCATCCCGCCCCGTACAGGCAAAGACGATAGCATACTGATGTCCCGCAACTACGTACGCAACTGGATTACCAAACAATTGTTGCTCTACAAAGCCATCGAAAACCTGTCGGATGAAGAAAAAGATATCCAGAAGCAGGTGGAAGACTACCAAACCACCGTATTGATCTACCGTTACAAGCAGAAACTGATTACCCAGAAACTGTCGGAAGAAGTTGAAAACGAAGAAATAGAAAAATATTACGAGGAGAATAAAGTCAATTTCGTATTGTCCACCCCCATCGTAAAAGCTGTATTCTTTATTTTGCCGAAAACGGCTCCCCATCTGGTCCAGATGCGGAAATGGTTTAAATCGGA
Source organism: uncultured Odoribacter sp. (assembly GCA_910589025.1). GTDB lineage: Bacteria > Bacteroidota > Bacteroidia > Bacteroidales > Marinifilaceae > Culturomica. Next base: position 149,286 of record CAJURM010000001.1, read on the forward strand.
AAAACAGGAGGACCAGGACCTGCTGGACGATTATTGCATCACCCACGCCAAAAAATACGACGATTTCCACAACAACTGGATTGAGATGAAATTCCTTTTCAATCTGGTGCCGGGAGATGTAACCAAGCTGGAAAACGAACTCCGGCAAAACCAAAAAATCATCAAAGAGGACGACGAAAACTACTACTTCCTGAAAATAACAGAGGTATACAAGGAACAGAACGTTGCCCCTCTGGACTATGTGCGGGACGAAATCACGCTGATACTGAAAAACAAGAAAAAAATCGAATTTGAAAGCGAACTTGAAAAACAGATCAACGAAGAAGCCGTGCGGAAAAAGCATGTAAAAATATACTAAATTCCTTGTAAAAACTGAAAGCCGCATGGAATTTAAAGGATTTATTCCCCCCGTTTGAATAAAATATATTAGTTTAGGGGCTTGATAAAAAATAGGGAAAGAATATAAATTCATAAACATCATAATTATATGAGAAAGTGTTTGTTATTGCTCGTTCTGTCAATACTTTCGGTATATCTCTCCGCTCAGAGTAATGTAGTGGACAAAATTGTGGCCATCGTCGGAGAGGAAATCATACTGAAATCGGACATCGAAAACGAATTTCTCAGTGAACAGAGCCAGGGCATCATCTCTTCATCCAGTGACTATCGCGTCGATATTCTGGAGAAGCAATTGATACAAAAACTCTTGGTTGCCCAGGCAAAAATCGATAGTATTGTTGTTACGGAAGACGAAGTGGAGGCGGAAGTAAACAGCCGGATTCAATATTTCACGAGTGTATTGGGCTCCAAAGAGCGGGTGGAGAGTTATTTCAACAAAACCATCGCTGACATCAAAAACGACTTGCGTGCCCCTACCCGTGAAAAGCTGATTGCAGAAAACATGCAGCAACACATCGTGAACAAAATCCGGAGCACACCCTCGGAAATTAAAGCCTACTACAAAAAGTTAGCCAAAGATAGTCTGCCGGACATTCCCGACAAATACGAAATCCAGCAGATTGTCTTGAAACCAACCATCAGTGATGCCGAAAAAGAGCGTCTGCGGGACCGCTTGCGCGAATTCAGAGACCAGATACTCAATGGAGAAAAGACATTCAACACCTTAGCCGTACTCTACTCGGAAGACGGTGCGTCCAGCCGGGGCGGTGAATTGGGATATATGTCAAAAACCGAAATGGTGCCTGAATTTGCAGAAGCCGCCTTTAACCTGAAACCGGGTAAAATATCCAAAATTGTGGAAACGGAGTTCGGTTTCCACATTATTCAGCTCATCGATCGCCAGGGGGAGAAAATCAACGTGCGGCATATCATTCTCCAGCCCAAAGTAACGGACGAAGAGCGCGAAGAGGCTCTGCATCGCTTAGATACCATCCGTACGTATATTATGGACAAAAAAATGACCTTTGAAGAAGCTGCCCACTACTTCTCCACCGACAAGAAAACCCGTAATAACGGAGGACTGGTAGCAGCGGCGGACGGTGATTCACGTATTGAAAAGGCGGCTATCGGCGGCGAGACGGCACGTCAGGTAAACCGGATGAAAGTAGGCCAGGTATCGGAACCGTTCAACGAACGCACCGAACACGGAGAAGAGCTTAAAATCGTGAAGATAAAGGCATTTTATCCCCAACACAAAGCCAACCTGGATGACGACTGGATGATCTTTGAAATGATGCTGAAACGGGATAAACAGATGGAAAAATTAGAAAAATGGATCAAAGAAAAACAAGCCAATACCTACATCCATTTGGACGATGATTATAAGAAATCAAAATTCAGATATAACGGCTGGATAAAATAACCTCAAAAGAAGCGAGTGATGGAAGATAATGCAAAACTGATCGACCAGTTAAAAGGAAAATACCAGGAACTTAAAAAAGAAATCTCCCGTACCATTGTCGGACAGGAAGACGTAATCGATAAAGTGCTGATTTCAATATTCAGCAACGGCCATTGTCTGCTCATCGGTGTACCGGGACTGGCAAAAACCTTACTGGTTACTGCCATATCGGAGACTTTGGATCTGAAATACAACCGGATTCAGTTCACGCCGGACCTGATGCCGTCCGATATTATCGGAACTGAAATCCTGGATAATAACAAGGAATTCAAGTTTATCCCCGGTCCTCTTTTTGCCAACATCATCCTGGCGGACGAAATCAACCGTACGCCTCCCAAGACCCAGAGTGCCCTGTTGGAAGCCATGCAGGAACGTGAAATTACAGCCGCAGGGGTTACCCGTAAACTGGAACAGCCCTTCTTCGTACTGGCAACCCAGAACCCGATTGAACAGGAAGGTACCTATCCCTTGCCGGAAGCGCAGTTGGACCGATTCATGTTCAGTGTCGTACTGGACTATCCCACCCTTGAGGAAGAAATCAGCATCGTAGAGAATACTACGGGTGAAGGACTCAAAAAACTGAACAAGATACTCAGCGGTCAGGAGATACTGCAATACCAGTCCGTTATCCGGCTGATGCCCGTACCGAAACATATCACGGAATACGCCGTTAAATTAGTGGCTAAAACCCGTCCCGGTAAACCCGGAGCCCATGAGTCGGCAGAAAAATACCTGAACTGGGGTGCCGGTCCCCGTGCCTCTCAATTCCTGATTGCCGGAGCCAAAACGCATGCTGCGCTGCAAGGAAAATATTCACCCGATATTGAGGACGTGAAATACGTAGCCGAGTCCATTTTGCGCCACCGCATCTTCAAAAATTACAAGGCAGAAGCGGAGCATATCAGTGTGGAAGAGCTGATCCGGGAATTTTTAAAATAAGGAACGGACCTATCGTTAAAACCAAAATCATCAGTATCTTGACAAGAAAAGCCCTTTTCCTTTTCATCTGCCTGTCGGGTATATTCGGAATGGCCGGAGCCCAGAAAAAGGCTGTCATAAAAATACAGCACGCCGATTTCTATAAACCGGAACCGGCATTGAAACGGAACAAACTGATCGGGAACGTAAAACTGACCCAGAACAACATGGTGATGTCCTGTGACAGCCTTTACCAATACTCCGACAGCAATTACGTAGAAGCATTCGGACACGTTCATGCCATTCAGAACGACTCCCTGCACCTTTGGGGCGATTACATGATATATGACGGCAATTCCCAACTGGCAAAAGTCAGAAGGCATGTTGTCATGCAGGATCCCACCATCACGCTGACTACCGATTTTCTGGATTATGACGCACAGGACCGCATTGGTTACTATTTCAACTCCGGTATGTTGAAGGACAGCATCAATACCCTAATCAGCGATATGGGCTACTATTACACTACAACCCACGATATGTTCTTCAAAGACAGCGTAAAGGTGTATACACCCGATTATACCATGCATTCGGACACGCTGATATACAATACAGATTCGAAAATCATCCGGATTACCGGGCCGACAACCATTTACGGGGACAACCGCACCCTTTACTCTGAGAACGGTTGGTATAACACCCTCTCCTCCCATGCCGAACTATACAAAAACAATGTGTTGACTTACAATGAATACATCGCGTATGCCGATACCCTCGTTGTGGACAGTCTTACCAGTACGGCTATTATGAAAAACAACATCCACATGTATGATACGGTCAATAACATCATTGTGGGCGGCCATTATGGCGAGGTGTTGAAAAATAACGATTACGCCTTTATTACCGACCGGGCTTTGCTGACATTGGTCGGTAAACAGGACTCGCTTTTTGTGCATGGGGATACCTTGTCCGTGTCGAAAGATTCAGCAGGCAACAACGTCATGAAAGCCTACTATGACACCCGCTTTTTCAGCCGGGATCTCCAAGGGCTATGCGATTCCATGGTCTTTCCTGTGGTTGATTCCACCATCCACTTGGTAGGTACTCCCATCGTTTGGGCCAGCGGCAACCAAATGACGGCAACACAAATCGAAATGCTGATGGCAAACAATGTCATTAAAGAATTTCACCTAAACAAAAAAGCTATGATTATCAATCGGATAGACTCTACCAAATACAACCAGATTAAAGGTCGGGACATGGTAGGACACATGCAGAACAACGAACTCTATCTGGTCGATGTGAACGGCAACGGAGAGACACTCTACTATCCCGATGACAAAGGCGTCATTATCGGAATGAACAAAGCCATCAGTTCATATATCAAAATTTACCTTGCCAACCGGAAAGTGAAAGACATTGTTTTCCTCCAGAAGCCCGAAGGCAACCTCAATCCCCTGTTCCTTGTCAATCCGGAAGAGATGCGCCTCCGTGATTTTCAGTGGCACATTGAAAAACAGCCGCAGACAAAAGAGGAGATTTTTCTGAAATAAAAGGCACTGTTTTAATTTTCGAAATATACCGTATAGTTATCCCAGAATTTCGGATTGGGGCGGATGTCCTCGTAATACATTCTGCCTGTCACAGCTTCCGGGTCACGGGCATTTACCTGTGTCGTCACATACTGCATTTTTCCGCTCACCTTGTCCTCTCCCTTACCATAGGTATAAGAGAGGGTAATACCGCTCAGGAAGTAACGGCTTTCTAATTTCTTGTAATTAGTCGTAATGGTCATGTCCACCGCTCCCGTTTTGTAGTCTCCGGCGGGAATGAGATTTCTCCCCAGGCGGCTGTAATCGGAAGCCGAAAGGTGCATGGTGTTTTTCAGTACGGCATAATCTTTCAGATTGATATAGATTTCGCCCGAACATTTGCTCACGCCTGCACTTCCCGTTGTTGAGAGCGAAGGTTTGTTCACTTCGTAACCGATTACCTGAACGGAATCGCCTTCAAACAGCAGTCGTCCTTTATTGGAAAGTTTATAATCCCTGATGTTATCCGCATCCAGGATATTACGCGTATGCCGGACTACATCGGCGGTCAGAATATCATCAAAGTACGTCAGCCCGTCCAAAACCGATTCCGGTTCTTTGTTCCTTCTTACTTCATCATATCGGTAATGGAGCTCTTTAAATGCCGTTTCCGTATTGCTCCGGTTGTATCCTTTCGAATCATACAGCGTCACAATAGCCTCTTTCGAAGCGACCGGAGCATCGTTACCGGAAACCTGGTACTGGAAATATCCCCGGTAATTGTAGGGGCTTGCAAAATAATTCCTGCCGATGTTCTCCACCGCCTGCTTCAACATCTTTCTGTAAACCAGCGACTGGGCATTTACATTCACCTGCTGGATGGCATAGATAACCGGTTGCAGGGCAATCTTCCACCCTTCCTCTTTGGCCGCGGCATCCGTCACTTTTATATCATAGGGGGCATACCCCACAACGGAAACCCGCAGTTTTTTATCGGCATAGGCTCCCGGTAAAAGCAATTCAAACGCTCCGTCCATATCTGAAGCGACGCCTGCCAAGGTACCCACCACCCCTAAATTGGCAAACGGCACCGGTTCGCCCGTTGAAGCATCCGTCACCGTTCCTTTTATCTTTATTCTACTGGTTTCCTGTGCTTTGCCCAACAATATCACACTAAAAAGCACCATAATCAGCGAGAGAACCTTTTTATTCATAGCAATTCTGTTATTTATTTCGTATATTTGCCCCAAAGTTAATGATAATCTTTAAAACCAAAGCTATTTTACCGATAGTAAATGAAACTTGTTATGAAAAGAACCGCATTATACATCACGGGAGGTATTCTGACCGCAGTGCTGCTGTCTTCCTGCGTGTCCAAAAAGAAATTTGACGAACTGGCCCGGGCGAAAACCTCGATAGACAGGGAGTTGCTGCAAGTGAAGAGAGAAAAAAAGAACCTGGAAAGGGAACTTCAGCAAAGCAAGGACGACTTCAACACGGTACGTTACCAGTTGACGGAAAACAATGCGGCCAAGGACAAAAAAATCGATGAGTTGTATACGAAACTCCGTAACTTAGAAAGCAAACAGTCCGAATTGAAAAACGAACTGAGCAATGTCGCGGATGAAATCAAATACACCTCCCAGAGTTCCGACCAGAAAATCGCTTCTCTGGAGAAACGAATAAAAACGCTGACTTCCCAGCGGGATGAAGTGAAAAAAGCCCTTACCGAACTCCAGACGAACCTGGAATGGGAGAACCGGAAACTGAAAAGCGAACTGGAAACGGCAAACAGCAAACAGGAGACGCTGAGCAATGAAAACAAAAAAATGCAGCAGACTCTTGACGAAGCCAATAAAAAATTGGGCTGGATACGCAAGCAAAAAGCCGCCAGCGATGCGGAAGTCGAAAAATTGACCAATCAGGTGAAATTATTGAAAAAAGAACTCTATAAAGAGTAAACAGATGGTCGGTATCATTATCGGAATAGCAGGGCTTCTCACCATACTCGGAGTAGCCCTGTTTACATATATAAACCGCAACAAGGAACAGGAAGCCGGTACGCCCCCGCCGGACGCCGAGTGTTGTGGCGCACATGCAGTATGTGAGAAAGGACTCAAAAAAATAGAACCCGTCATCGACTATTTTGACGATGAAGAACTCGACGCAATGAAAGGCATCCCTGCCGGGGATTTCACTGACGCACAACTGGACCAGTTCCGCGATGTTCTTTACACCCTGCGCAAAGAGGAAATCGAAGACTGGCTCATCAGTCTGGAAAAACGGGAGATTCAATTTCCGGAACTGCTGAAAGCCGAAGCCCTGGATTTACTCCGGGGATAGGATTATCCCGCTCCGGCTTTTCAATACCTCTCTCCCCACCCGGCATCTGAGACACAGCCGATGGTCACAATATTCTTTTTGCAACTGAATCAATGCCTGGGTTTGCAGCGCGGAATCAAAAACAAATCCGCACTTTGTCCAGGTTTGCACAATAGAATTGTCCTCCGGTTCTGTTTGTTCCAGCCAGTTTAACGCTTTTTCCGCCAACTGCTCATTACCGTGCATCCGACCGTATATAAACAGGAAAGGCACCAACGCATTAATCAGCAGCACCTGCCGAAGTTTCTTTCCCATCCGTTTTTTACGGGCTGCCGATTCTCTTTGAAAAACATAGTGTGTATCCCAATAAGCCGAAGCCTCCGTGTCAAAAAGGGCGATAACTTCCTTCACTGTTCCCGCTCCTGCCAAATGAGGGACAACAGCCCTGAACCGAGAAATGAAAGCCGCTAACAGTGCCAGCCGCACCGTCGGGAAACTCCCCGGACGAATGCGCAGGAATCGCCACATTTGTGCCGGCATTTCAACCAAATGATGTTTGGCACGATAGTAAGCATATTCCTTTTTCAATACCTTTACATATTCATCTTCCCCGGCACCTCCCAAAAGTCCTGAAACACCGAATATCAAGGCTTCGACAACAGGCAACTGCCCCGCATACCTGAGTAATATTTTATAAGGCAGATTCAAGGCAAGCTGCTGGAAAGCCTCCGCATTTACATTCCCCGCCCAATACCTGCACAACAAACGGTAAAAACACTCTTCCCAATCATTGCCAGTCAGCAGCAATAGCCGACGGATATCCTCTACTTTACGTTCTAACCGTTCTACAGCCAAAGAGGGCAATGTCAGATGAAACCACTCATTCCCCATCTCCCCAAGTCTCCGGGCACACCCCGGCAATGCACGGGCATCCCGCATAAAAACATACTCCCGGTAAAGGTCGTCAGCAAACTCCAGCACCACGCTCTCCACCTCCCGTTTGCGACTGTCGTATACCCTTACATCATTCGTTTTTACCACCGACAGGATAACATTGTTATAGGCTGCGTCCCGATGGTGACCGTGATTGTACCAATCACTGCTTTTCAAATGAATCTCCACATTTCCCGCCAATATCAACCCGTTCATTTGTATACGGGCGTTAAAGAAATCGGGACCTGCATTGCGGTTTGCCTCTCCGGGATGCAGAATCTGTACATTTTTCCCGGTATGCGTGGTAAAACCCCTTCCTTTGTAAAGGGAATTCGCCCAAATGTATTGTAAAAACTCTTCCTTCATCGTTCCCGGTATTAATCCTCTACAATTTACGTTAAAAAAATGCAAAAACAAAGCATTCCGGCATCAGATTGCAGGCTTATTTTTCATATCTTTGTTAGCAATTTTTAATACTCGGAAAAATGGAAGGAAACAAACTGATTGAGAACAAGAAAGATAAAACGTTAGTGATGATTATAGCCGGTCTGGGCATCGTGCTGGTCGTTTTATTCATTTTCTTTATGGTGGAAAGATCCGCCAACCGCAAACACATAGCTGAAATTCACCAGGAAAAAGAGCTGCTGGAACAGGAACTTACCGACCTGAGCAGCAATTATGATAATCTGAAAACCTCCAACGATACACTGAACGAAAAACTGTCGGCGGAACAGGAGAAGATTGCCACCCTGCTCGATGAGATGAAGAAATTCAGAGACAATTCCTATGCCGAAATCAACCGGTATAAAAAGGAAATTGGAACCCTTAAGACGGTTTTGCGTAGTTACGTTGTACAGATAGATTCGCTCAACCAACTGAATCAAAAGTTGACAGCCGAAAATACCCAAGTGAAAAAGCAGATCAGTTGGGTAAGGGAAAGAAACAACAAACTGGAAAAAGAACAGAAAAACATGCAGGAAGTCATTGCCCGCGCAGGAGCGCTGACAGCAGAGAATTTTGTCGTCGTACCCATCAGCAAAAAAGGCAAGGAAACCAACTGGAAGAAATGTTTCCAACTGCGGGCAGACTTTGTCATTCCCAAGAACATTACCGCCAAGCGGGGGCCGCGCATGATTTACCTGCGTTTCACCCGTCCCGACGGCAAAGTGATTGCATTCAGCGATAAGTCTTTCTTCAAATACCAGAATGCCAGTCTTACGTATTCCGCCAAACGGGAAATCGAATACGAAGGGGAACGCCTGGACCCGGTGTCCATCTATTGGCCCAATGATGGCAGCCTAATAAAAGGGAAATATACAGCCGAACTGTTCTGCGACAACGAAAACATCGGCAGTACGGAATTTTTCCTGAAATAAATAACCATACACCATACAACACAAAACTAAACTATGACAGACATTGAAATTGCCAATTCCGTAACCATGAAACCCATTACGGAAATTGCCGGGAAATTGGGCATCCCTGCCGATGTTCCCGAACTGTACGGGAAGTACAAGGCGAAGTTACCCCTTTGCCTGATAGATGAAACCCAAATCAGGAACAAACACCTGATTTTAGTTTCTGCCATATCTCCCACGCCTGCCGGGGAAGGAAAAACCACCGTGTCCATCGGTTTGGCGGAGGGACTGAACCGCATCGGGAAACAAACGACCGTCGTCCTGCGGGAACCTTCGTTGGGTCCCGTATTCGGAATTAAGGGAGGTGCTACCGGAGGAGGTTATTCCCAGGTCTTGCCAATGGAAGACATCAATCTCCACTTTACGGGCGATTTCAATGCTGTGGAGAAAGCACACAATTTATTATCCGCATTGATTGACAATAACATCCAGAGCAAAACGTCCTCCATCGGACTGGACCCGCGGACCGTGACCTGGAAAAGAGTCATGGACATGAACGACCGTTCGCTCCGGCACATTATTGTCGGGTTAGGCGGCACGACGTCCGGCATTCCCAGGGAAACCGGATTCGACATCACGGCTGCTTCGGAAGTGATGGCTATCCTTTGTCTGGCGGAGGATTTCGAAGATTTAAAACAACGCTTGGGAAATATATTCATCGGCTACACGTACGACAAGAAACCGGTATATGCCCGCGATCTGAAAGCCAACGGAGCGATGGCGGCTTTGTTGAAAGAAGCGATTAAACCGAATCTGGTACAGACGATTGAAGGCAATCCCGCCATCATTCACGGGGGACCTTTTGCCAACATTGCCCAGGGTACAAACTCGGTTATTGCGACAAAAATGGGGCTTTCCCTCTCCGACTTTGTCGTCACAGAAGCCGGATTCGGCTTTGACCTCGGAGCGGAGAAGTTTTTCGATATCAAATGTGTCAAAGCAGGTTTAAATCCCAGTGCCGTAGTTCTGGTAGCCACGGTGAGAGCCCTCAAATATCACGGAGGCGTGAAACTCGACGCACTGAAAGAAGAGAATACGGAAGCTCTTGCCCAAGGCATGGAGAACCTGGAAAAGCATGTTGAAAACATGAAAAAATTCAACATCTGTCCCATTGTCGCCATCAACCGTTTTGTCAGTGACACCGAAGCGGAAATCGAAATGGTGAAAGAGAAGTGTAAATCGCTGGGTATCCCGGTGGAAGTGGCGAATGTCTGGGCCGAAGGCGGAAAAGGGGCTGAAAAATTAGCCGCCCTGACGGCCAAGGTTGCCGAACAGTGTCTCTGCCAGCTCAAGCCCCTGTACGACTGGAACTGGAGCGTAGAGAAGAAAATCGAAACCATCGCCAAAGAAATCTACGGGGCAGCAGCCATCGACTATACTTCCCAGGCCAAAAGTGACCTGAAAAAAATAAAGGCTCTGGAACTGGAACACCTGCCTGTTTGTATGGCCAAAACCCAGAAGTCATTGTCCGACAACCCGAAACTGCTGGGGCGTCCCAAAGATTTTATCGTCACGGTAAGGCAGATTGAAATCGCCTCCGGTGCCGGGTTTGTCATTCCCATCACGGGCGACATCATGCGTATGCCCGGATTGCCTGACCAACCTGCGGCTGAACGTATCGATATAGATAAGGAAGGCCACATTTCCGGTCTGTTCTGACCGGGTATTCATCCAATAAATTACAATGGAGCATCATGCCGCAAACGGCGGCAGCTCTATTGTTATGTGTAATCTGACCTTAAAAACACACCTATGCGCAGTAACGGTTTCATGCTTCTGTTCGGCATTCTACTCACGCTCATCCTGGACTTAGGACTGTATGTCCGGATAAAACAATTTCTGCAAACCCGGAAAAACCGTCTGTTCTACTGGCTTCATTCCGCCGTGTTTGTAGCCGGATTGTTTTGCTATTACCATTACGTTCCCCGGCTGAAAACACCCGAAACGTATTACTGGATAGGTTTGGGAATCGGACTTCTGTTTCTGTTTTATATTCCCAAATTAATCTTTATTCTGGTCAGTCTTATCTGCTGGCCTCTCGGACGTATCCGTCCGTCTTTTGACAAAAAAAGCCTTTGGGCGGCTACTATTATTTCCGGCCTCTGTTTCTTTGTTATCCTGCACGGTATTACCTGCAATCGATATAATTACAAGACAGAAACCACCCCGGTCTGCTTTCCGCAGCTCCCTCCCGCTTTCGACGGTTTTAAAATAGTCCAGCTTTCCGACTTACATTTAGGCAGCCATTCCGTAAATTATAAAGGGATTCCCTTATTGGTAGAACAGGTGAACAGCCTGCATCCCGATGTTATTCTGTTTACCGGCGATATGGTCAATAATTTTGCCGCCGAACTACGGCCCTGGACAGAGGAGTTAAGCCGCTTAAAAGCCCGGTACGGGAAATTTGCCGTTACGGGCAACCACGACTACGGATTGTATGTCCGTTGGAAAGACCCGGCGAAACAACGCCGTAATATGAAAGAATTTTATGAAAACATGGAAAAAGCCGGATTTGTCATGTTGAAAAACACAAGTGTGCCGATTGTCCGGGAGAAAGACACCCTCTGCATTGCAGGCGTGGAGAATTGGGGCAATCCGCCATTCCCCCGGTATGGCAAACTGGAGGATGCGTTGCGGAATTGCAGCAGCCACTTCGTTGTTCTTCTCTCCCACGACCCTTCCCACTGGGAAGCGGAGGTCTTACACCACAATGTCCCGCTCACCCTTTCGGGCCACACCCATGCCATGCAGATGGGTATCAAAGTGGGAACATGGGAATGGAGTCCGGCACGGATGTTATATCCGCAGTATGACGGATTATACCGCAACAATGGAAAATACCTCCATGTTTCCCGCGGTGAAGGTTACCTCGGATTTCCCGGAAGAATCGGACTCCGTCCGCAAATTGACGAAATTATCCTGTGTCGGGACGGCGGTAAATAATCCTGCCTCCTTTACCATAAGCTGAGAAAATATGGAAAGACAACCCTTTAAAAGCGTCACGAAGAGATTAATTCTGTCACTTTTGTCTGCCTTATTCCTTACATTCAGTCTGTTATCGGCCAGCATTTATCTTTCATCCCGGAAATACATTCACGACAATGCGTTCAACCACGCCAGAAATATCTCGTCCAACATTTTAAATACGCTGGACAGCCGGATTCTTGGCGTAGAACAGATACCGCAAGCCATTCATAATTTTATCGGCCCGTATGATTATGACAAACTCCGGACGCTGCCTTCCAAAATTCTCTCTTCCTATGCTTATCTGGACGAATGTTTTGTTGCATTCGGCGATTCGGGCCAATCCCCGCATTCTTCACACGCCATACGCCAGTCCCAAGGTAAGGTGCTTCATCGTCTGGGAAGCGCTCCGGTTTTCACCCACACCACCCATGTGTTCCGGAAAAACAGCCAGGGAGGCTGCTGGGCTTTTCTCAACCGCAATAAAAAGCAGTGTATCTGTTATTGTGTGCCCCTGTCCGGCTCCCACGGGATACATGCCACATTAGGTTTTATCTTCCGGACTGACCGGTTTATCAATTTCGCTTCGAATGTAAAACTGTATAATTCGGGTCACCTGTTTTTTACCGACTGTAACGGAGAGACGCTCTATTCTCCCCTGTCGGTCAAACAGGACAACATACATGAATATTTCACCCATTCCGGCAACGAAGAGTGTAAGAAGGAGTTTTTGAAAGGGAAAACAGGGTTTACAACCGTCCGCAGAAACAACCGGAAACATTTTTTATTCTATACTCCGGTCACTAATCTGAACTGGCGGCTGAGCATCATTTGTCCCTACAATGAAATACTGATTACGTCCAATAAGTTTTACGGGCTGCTTCTGGTCATTTGCGGCCTTTCGATGCTTTTGCTGATTGTCATGACGTTTATCATCGCCCGGCAGATATCGAAGCCCTTGAAACTGTTTACGGGCTATGCCCGCAATATAAAGAACGGCCGTACAGACTCCCGGATTATGTCGATAACCTCTAACGATGAATTCGGAGAATTGCGGGACGCTTTCCGCTACCTGCAACAAAACATGAATAGCTATGCCGAAAAGCTGAAAGTCAGCGAAAAGATTCAATCGGAAATCCGCCTGGCACAGAAACTGCAACAACGTTTTTTACCCCGTCCCCTGCAATTACCGGACAACATCGAATTAAGGGGAGAATTACGGCAATCCAAAAGTGTGGGCGGCGACCTGTACGAATATTTTCTGGTGAACAACCTGCTTTATTTCGCCATAGGGGATGTATCGGGCAAAGGCATTCCGGCAGCCCTCTACATGGCTTCCGTAGTAAAACTGTTCCGCTATGTCGCCAGCAAACAGACCTCAACGGCCCATATCTGCAATACCATCAACACATATATGTCCGACAATTCCGACGACGATATGTATGTCACCATGTTTGTCGGTGTACTGGACATAACGACGGGTGAAATCACGTTTACGAATGCCGGACATCCGGAGCCCCTTGTCGTTCATCCCGACAGACGGATTGAACCACTCAAGTTCTATTCCGATTCACCTATCGGTATTCTGGAGAATTATTCATACAACGAATACAAATATACCCTGGAGGACGGTGCCTTGCTCCTGCTGTATACCGACGGCATTACCGATGCCGAAGACGCCCGGTCGCAGTTCTACGGAAAAAACAGGTTGACAGACAACATCCGCACCTCCCCGTCCCTTCATCCGGAAGAAGTCATAGACACCATTCTGGAGGGACTGCGCAAGCATACCCATGACGCCGAACTTTCGGACGATTTCACACTGTTGTCCATTCTCTACAAGAAAAGATAGGCATTTTTTATGCCAATCCTTTTCCCTGCAAGAGCCTCAGAATTTCCGGATGGACATAAGGCAAAGCAAACGTTTTGTCTCCCACCAGGACACGCCTGTTTTCCCAGTCAATCCCGATGCGGTCGCCTTTCTGGTATGCTTTTACAACATCCGGTGCAATAAGGACGGGTAGTCCGCAATTGAGTGCCAAACGATAAAAATGACGGTTGGCAGACCTGACGATAACGGCTTTGATTCCCGCTTCTGCCAGGCCTATGGCGGCATGTTTGATGAGATGTCCTGCTCCGAAACCTTCACCCGCCAGTATAATATCCCCTTTTTCTACCCGGGAAGCAAAGGTACTGTCCAAGCCGTTCATCAGATAGGGTAACAATGCTTCCGGGTTGTCGGAAGATATTTTACAGGTCAGCTTGTCGGCAAACATCTGTTTGCAGGAGATGTAATGGACGTGTGAATAGTTCCATACGTTTCCTGTTTTCCGGTTGTCACATTCATCCACATGCAGGGTCTCGACGGGGTTACCCCAGTATGGATAAGGTTCTCCGGAATAGTCCTTTTCCGTAGTGATTTTCCCTGCAATGGCAGTCATTGCCACCGTCGCAGGAGAAGCGATGTATTTTTCGATTCCGGCTTCCGACATGCGCCGCATGGAGTTACTGTTGGTCGTTGAAATGAAGCGTTTGGTCCCGGTCTGTACCTTGTCACTGCATCCCAAACAAGGTCCGCAGCTGGCTCCCGACAGGACAGCCCCCGCTTTGGTGATGATATCGACCAAGCCTTCCTTCCGGGCCTGGAGATAGATGGCATACGATGCCGGAACGACAGACAGCCGGAATCCGGGATGTATCCGACGGCCTTCCAGAATCCGCGCCACAATCCTCAGGTCTTCGATCCTGCCGCAGGCACAGGCGCCAATCAGTCCCTCCTGTACTTCCAGGTCCTTACATTCCTCCCCGCTTTTTACCTCGTGATGCTCGTGTACGAGCATAACCACCGGAAGAACATCTTCCAGGTTTATTACAAATTCTTTATAATAAGTCGCTTCGGAATCCGCCCATATTCCTTTTACGGCATAATCCCCGAAATAATCGGCCAGGACGTCATCCGGCGGAAACACCGAATTTTTCACTCCCATCTCCGCGGACACGTTAGCCAGAGTCATGCGGTCTGACAAGGTCAGCCTGCTCACACCTTCTCCGTGGTACTCAAGGGCTTTGTAATCCATATTCTCCTCCCTCAGCATCCCCATAATCCAAAGTGCCAGGTCTTTGGCATAAACCCCTTCCCGCAATCTGCCGGTCAGCGTAATTTTTACCGTTTCCGGCACCCGGAACCACATTTTACCCTTTTTCCACAAATAGGCGGTTTCCGTCTTGTTCACCCCCACAGCAAAACAATTGAAAGCCCCTGCCGTACAAGTGTGGCTGTCGCTTCCCACAATGATGTTCCCACCACGCAGGTAGTCTGCAACAACCTGGTGGCATATCCCCCGGTCACAGTCGAAAAAGTGTTCCACTTCCTGCTCTTTCATAAAATCGCGGATGGAATTGTAATCACGAATGAGTTCATCGGTAGTCCCCGTCATTTTTCTGTCAAGTACGATAAACAAGCGTTCGGGATTCACCAGAGCTTGCCCTCCCGATTTTTCAAAAATCTTACGTACGCGAGCCGAATTGTCGTGACTCAGCACAATGTCCGGTTCGATGTATACCATACTTCCGGCAGGCGCATTTAAAATTTTCTCAACAAATGTACTTCTCATGATGTTTCTTTTGAATGACTCTGATCCGGCGCGGTGGCCGGTTTCCTGTTTCAATTTCCTAAAATGTCCGCCACTTCCCGGATTTTCCGTCTGTCGCTGTAAGCAATTTCATATTCCGGGATGCCCGGTACCCCTCCCATGAAGACCTGCGGATTGCGGAAGGTCATGTCACTGTCGCGCACGCTTTTTCCGCTCATGTGTAAGGCGTTGACGCCCGTATCCCGTAAAAAACGGGCATTGGAGGCATTGACACCGCTCCCCGCCATGATTTGTATACGTCCCTGTGCCTGTTCAACCAATTCCTTTAAAACATCCGCTCCTTCAGGTGCCGTGTTGTGCATGCCCGAAGTCAGTATGCGGTAACAACCGCTTCCTATCACCTCTTCCAAAGCTGTACGAGGGTCACACGTCATATCAAATGCTCTGTGAAAGGTGACTTTCATCGGAGAAGCCCATTCCACTAACTGAGCCGTCCGCTCCCGGTCCACCCTTCCATCCGCCAGCAATATTCCCAAAACCACGCCATCCGCTCCGGTTTCTTTCACATACCGGATCTCTTCCTGCATCTGGAGAAATTCTTCCTCCGAATAAAGAAAATCCCCGCCCCGGGGACGAATCATCACATACAACTCCATTCCCTCCGTTATCCGGCGTGCCATGCGTATCATAGCCGCCGAAGGCGTAGTCCCGCCGTCATACATGGCTGTGCACAATTCCACCCGATCCGCACCCGCCTCTTTTGCCGCCCGGCATGATTCCAAGGAATAAGCACACACCTCCAATTCACATTTTTTCATATTTCCCGTAATTTCTCTAAATTCCATACTTCCGGCCTCCCCACGCATCCGCACATCCTTCTCCGGATATAAACAAACGTACAAACATAATTCCAAAGAACAAAATATTCTTCATAAAATCCCCTCCAGACGGTCATACGTATGTTCATCGTATCAGTGTTACATAACCCGTTTTCTGTCTCTTCCCGTTCGCTGTCCGGTAATGAAGACGGTAAAAGTAAGTGTCTTCTTTCGCCTGTCTACCATTATAAGTCCCGTCCCAACCACTATCACCACTGTATATCCGTAAGCCGTTACGATCCATGATTTCAATCTCGTAATCCGGCATGAACACATCATTGATGCCATCTCCGTTAGGACTGAACGTGTTGAGCGCCTTAGGAAGGAAAACAACCTCTATATCCATTCGGCTCTCCGTCACACAACTGTCCGAATTCAAAACTTGCAACCTCACCTCATAGTATTTTTCTGTCCTGGCATTGTACGTATGGGATACTCTATCCCCTTCACCCCGCTCTCCGTCGCCGAAGTCCCAAAGGCATCTCATTCCGGGAAATACCTCGGTCCTGAAATGAACCGTGGGATAATCCTCGTCGATCACCTGACGGTCGCTGTGTATCAACACCTCCCTCAAATAAGGCGGAACGCGCTGAACGTAGGAAAAGTGGTTTTCACACTCGTTGTAGGTCTCTGCATGAAGTTGTATCCGGTACGTGCCGGAGTCCGAATATTGGTGGTAACACTCTTCACTGCGGAGTAACGTTCCGTCCCCCAGGTCCCACTCCCAAAGGTTTATCATATCACCGGGATCAAAGAAGAAACTGTAACCGTGTGTGCTGCAATCCTCCAATAATACTCTGATGCTGCCCTCTATCTTCTTTTCTTCCGTCAACGTCAGGGTAACCGTGCTGTCGCAACCGAAGGCGCTTTGCAGATACTGGTAATGCAACCCGGGGGTGCTCACATGAAAACCGCCATGCGTGTAAGGAATACCCTCGCAAAGAACACCGGAAAGCTGGATGTCGTAAACCGGATGAACACTCAGGTAGAGGCAATAAATACTGTCACAGCCTTTTGTCGTCGTTAGGCTGTCGTAATACTCACCACTCTCGTGGTATCGCATGCCGCGGAAGTCAAACGTATCCCCCTCGCAAAGATGGACTGTTTCAGGATAGAAGTAGGTCGGCCATACGTGCAAGTGTAAGGTAACAACACTGTCGCAACCGTGAACGGTAGACTCTGTGCGAAGGTAGGTGCTGCTTTCATGGAGATTGGAGAGACGGAAGCCGTACCGCTCATAATAATCCGAAGGACAAATGGAATCGTATAAGACCGTATTGTAAACAGGATGAACCTTTAAATGCAAGATGAGTGTGGAATCGCAACCGGACCGGGAAGAAAGGGTCAGGGTATGTACCCCGTCTACCTGTACGGAAGGCAGAGTGAAACCGTGTCTGTAATACCCGTCCCCCTGGCAAACAGTATCGTACAAGGGCGTGTCGTAGACAGGTTGGACGCTCAGCGACAGAATGCGAATGGAATCGCAACCCCAAAAACTCCGGAAGGTGTCGCGAACAAGGGTATCGTGATAAACGGAGGGCAACGAGAAGCCGTACTTGTTGTAGCCGCTACCGTAACAGACCTTATCCAGAAAAAGAAGAGGTGAAGTCGAATGAACGCTCAGTGTCAAACGGTAAATACTGTCACAACCGTGAACGGTGGTCAAGGAATCGTAGTATACGCCGCTCTTGTATAACTTACGACCACGGAAATCAAAGGTGTCCCCCTGGCAAATATCTTTCGCATAGGTATAGAGATATTTCGGCCATACATGCAAGTGTAAGGTAACAACACTGTCGCAACCGTGGACGGTGGAGTATGTTTTGGTGAAGGTTCCTCCTGATGTACCGGAAGGAAGGCTAAAACCATAATTGCTATAAGAGTTCCCCTGGCAAATCGTGTCGTACAACGTCGTGTCGTAAACCGGATGAACCGTCAGGTATAACGTACGTATCGAATCACACTCCCAACGGGTTTTAAATGTATCGCGGACTATCGTATCGACAATGACGGCCGACAGGTTAAAACCATGATCATTATAACTACTGCCGGAACATACTACACCGGAGAAATTCTGTCGGGGAGAAGGATGAACGCTCAGTGTCAAACGGTAAACACTGTCACAACCATGAATAGTAGTTAAGGAATCGTAGTATACGCCGCTTGTATGCAACCACCTACCCCGAAAAGAGATGCTATCTCCCTGGCAGATATGCTGTGTTTCCGAGAAAAAATAAACAGGATGAACATGCAAATTTAAAGTGACGGTACTATCGCAGCCGTGAACGGTAGAGTATGTTTTAATAAAAGTCCCTCCTGATGTACCGGAAGGAAGGCTAAAACCATAATTGCTATAAGAGTCCCCCTGGCAAATTGTGTCGTACAACGTCGTGTCGTAAACTGGATGAACCGTCAGGTATAACGTACGTATCGAATCACAACCCCAACGGGTTTTAAATGTATCGCGGACAATTGTATCGACAGTGACGGCCGACAGGTTAAACCCGTATTCATGGTAGCCGTTTCCCTGACAGACCGAACCCGAAAAAGAAAAACCATAGACCGAATGAACGCTTAGTGTCAAACAGTAAATACTGTCACAACCATGAACGGTGGTCAAGGAATCGTAGTATACGCCGCTCTTGTATAACTTACGACCACGGAAATCAAAGGTGTCCCCCTGGCAAATATTCTGTGTTGCTGAGAAAAGATAAACAGGATGAACGTGCAAGTGTAAGGTAACAACACTGTCGCAGCCGTGGACGGTGAAGTATGTTTTAGTAAAAGTTCCTCCTGATGTGCCGGAAGGCAAATCAAAACCATAATTGCTATAAAAGTTCCCCTGGCAAATTGTGTCGTACAACGTCGTGCCGTAAACCGAATGAACCTTTAAATGCAAGGTAAGTACGGAATCGCAACCAGCCTGAGAAGAAAGAGATAATGTATAATCTCCGTCTGTCTGTACGTCGGACAATGAGAATCCATACCGATTATAAGAAGCTCCCCGGCAAACCGTGTCGTAAAGAGACGTGTGGTATTCAGGATTGACTGTCAAATGCAGTGTTCGTACGGAATCGCAACCCCAGACACTCTGTAAGGTATCATGAAGAATTGTATCGCGATAGACAACGGGCAATGAGAAACCGTAATCATTATAATCATCACCATAGCATACGGCATCGAAAAAAGAAGTATCGGAAGCATGTACAGTTAAATGCAGATTGACGATGCTATCACAACCAGTAACAGCACTGATATATTGAAAACGGTAAGTACCTGATTTCGTCCCGACGTCAAAAGTCGTATCACACCACTCATAAGGCAAATCATTTGCACAAACACTTACGGATGTGTCGGTAACGACACCACAGTCTTCCGTCGTGTCCCGCCCGGCTACACAACGGACGGAATAGGCTCCAGGGGAAAAATACGATGTATATACAAACGTCTCATCCATAAACAAAAGAGCCCAAACAGACTTTTCAGCATATACCGTAGAAGACCAATACCATCCAGAATTATCGTCCTGATATGAAGCAGTTGCCCCACTTCGTCTCCCGGCTGGTGGTAAAAAAACTGTATTGCCATTGAGTTTGTCTGTAAATCTCATGCCATAGACTCCGTTCTGTTGCCCCCATTCACGGGTCACCTTCAAATCATCCAACAAGGTATATATTTCCCCTATGGTCGGTATACGCCAATCTGCGGGGCAAGGATTATTGGCAGCCTCCCAACGCACATAACTATCATATAACTTCCAATCGTCCGGATCAATATCTTCTTTAAGGGAATATCCCTTTTTTCGGTTCCATTGATAGAGCAATCCGAACGCTTCAGGTGTATCGGCAAAAGTATTGGGATTATCCACATTGCTTTCCGCCCAACACACGCCGTTAATAAATACCCCTCTTTCCTTGCAGGGCTTACCACATAACGTATCCACCGTCAGATACAAATAGAAGATAGTATCACACCTGCTTACCGGATTAGTGCGCCGGATGCAATACTCCCCGGTTACTGTTCCTTCCCGAAAAGTCGTATCATGCCATGTATAGGGCAATGCCTCCTTACAAATAGTTTCAGAAGCTGTCAAAACAATATCGCACGCATTTTCATCGGCAACGCAACGGACGGAATAACCATAGGCATAAGGTGCTTGCACGATACTATTTCGATCCAAACTCCAATAGTCTGTACTTGACCAATAATGTATCCACAAAACATTGTGTCTAATACCTTGAGCATCGCGATAACCGGTAATAGGCAAGAAAAGCATATTACCAGTAACAATATCTGTATATCTTGAACCCAAGGCTCCATCCTGACCAACTTGTTCTGTGTAAGTTACTTTTGCTTTGTCTGTCAACAATCTTATTTCCTCGACGGAAGGCATCCGCCACCCGGCAGGGCACGGATCATTGGCAGGCTCCCACGTACCTCCGGGATCAAGACTACTGTTCCAGCCGGAAACGCTGTCCGGCGTTATGGCAGGCCACCCCTTCTTACGATTCCATTGGTAGAGCATGCCGTATGGCTTGCCAGGATTGGCAAAGCGTCCCGGCTCGTCCAGGTTGTACTCCGCCCAGCATACATCGTTAATCAACACCCCGGGACAAGACTTTTCGTTTTCCTGCTGAACTGTCAGGTGTAAATAGGCTATATCCGTATACGCGCAACTGCGACGCGAAATGCGATAGGTGCCTGTTTGGGTCCCCTCCCCAAAGGTTGTATCGCGCCACTCATAAGGAAAATCCATGGAACAAATCGTCACGGTATCATGGCTGACTATACTATCGCATTTCTCATCGGCAACACAACGGACAGACATCCCTACACTACCAAAATGATATAGAAAAGTTATCAAACCTCCCCACGAAGAAAACTCCAGATAGTTAGCAAAGCCTGCAGCTATAGCTTGCTCCGATGAACTATAATATCCGGTCTCGCCACTGGATAGCTCCCCATTTCTTCTTAGAAGATTTCCTGCAAAAGGCAAAAAAATAACATTGTTAGTAATCTTATCCGTAAAACGTCCCCCGCTTATGCCATTCTGTGATACACATACATAAGCTACCTTCGAATCATCCAGCAATACTTCCAACTCATCTGTGGTAGGCACCCTCCAACCCATAGGACAAGGATCATTGACCGACTCCCAACAAAATTCTGACGGCAAGTTATCATCCCAATCAGAATCTGCAGCAGACAATCCTTTCTTCCGATTCCATTGATAATACATACCGTATGCTTCGGGAGTAGAAGCAAAAGTACCCGGCTTATCCACATTAGATTTCGCCCAGCATACACCGTTAATCAGTTCTCCATCCCAATACCTGGATATACTCTCATCCTGTATTTGTGAGAATACTTGTCCATTCAAAAAAAGGAGTGAACAACAAAGAAACAATATTTTACCCTCTATCGTACCCATACAGAAATGATCCGGAAAAAGGAAGTTAAACGCTATTACTTTTCTGAAGCAAAAATCAAAATTCCGATTCAATCAACATATTATTGATTAATCAACCAATGGTCGTTTCTGTTTATTTCCAAAAGATAAATATGCTTTGAATAAGTGTACAAGTGTCCTGGATTCGTCTCACTCCTTTCAGGCAAATCACCTGAAAGAGAATTTATGTTATCCCACACTTTTTCAAAAGGGGTACTCTCGATTCGCAAGTCATATAATCTTACAAAATCATTTCGTGTATATATTAAATCTGTCAATTTAGAACGAGTGGCTTTCAATGAATACACTCTTATTCCAGATATATTCAATTGCGTTATTGCCGAACCGGAAATATTAACAGAATACATCATGGTATTCTTTGATAAATCTAATGAAGTAAAAGGAGTTGAAGCTACATTAAAAAACATCAACTTTGGAAAACTAACAAAACTCAAATCACTAATAGAAAGATTATTGATTGTTTTTATTGGAAGACCTTCCAAAGAAATAGCAATTAAATTGGGATTATTACTTAAATCCAAATCTGTTATTGAAGTAAAAGAAACATCAATGTTTATCAAATTGGGATTATTACTTAAATCAATATTTTCAATGGGATTGCCCGAAAGATTCAATGTAGAAAGATTTTCAGACAATTTTATCGCAGTTATCTTATTATTTCCAAGCATTAATTGAAAAAGATTCGAATTACCGGAAACATCAAGATACGTCAATTGATTATTTTCTGCATAAAGATGATAAAGCAAAGGTATATGAGTAACTTCAATAGCAGAAAGCTCATTATTTGAAACATGAAGTACTTGTAGAGCCTGACATTCATTTGGCAAATGCAACTCATCCAAATGATTATTTACACAACTCAGAATAACCAAATTTTCATTAGAATAAACTTCCAAGTCAATAAGACCATTATCATCAATATACAAACTTTGCATTGCCAGCTGTGATCCTCTTATTTCTATGGTATGAGACAAATAATTATCAGAAAATCTATGATTTCTTATCATATCAGCCCCCTTTTCCATAGAAATTGTTACACCTCCAATTACTATTTTCATATCTTCAGTTGCAGAATATCGGATTGTAATCGAATCTTTGATGGTTATCATTCTAAGGCAAGAATTAGTCGCTCGCGTCTTGGGCATCCGGCTGAGGGCCTGTTCGATTAGTTCGGCTTTGGAGTATTTTTGAAGTAATTCGGATTTTGAGAGCTGTTTGGGCTCGTCGGGAAGGTTGGTTTCAAAGTTGTCGTTACTGCACGAAGTGGCGCTTACCAGCAGGATTAAACACGTCAACAGCATAAAACACCTGGATTTCATGCCGCTTAAATACTTGATAGCTTTTTTCATAAGGGAAGGGTTTAGGTTAATATCGTTGTAAAGGTAACAAAATTTTTTTCTATTTTACAAATATTTATTTAATATTTAATAATATCCTAAAAAGATTATTCGGAATAGTTTATAGTACACCAGCAGAAAATAATAAATCACATATAAACATTTATACGGAGGAATACAAGGATAATACACATGATCAAAACCGGGTTTAACCCATATTAAATCCAAGTTAAATCCAGGTTAAACCTAATCGGAGCTGGTTTTAAAAAGGGTTTAATTTGGTTTTTATCTGTTTTTTACTTAATTTTATACAGGAATTCCTATAGAAAAGAGTGTGTGTTATTTTATTCCATGAATTATGAGTATCGCGAAATCAACTTTATTTAACGGCATGAGCGGAAGTTTGGCCGATGTCATTGTGTACGAAGTGAACGGCAAAATACGCATACGGAGCAAACCGCATGTGTATAAAAAGTCGGACAGTACGGAACTAACGGCCCAAAGAAACAGATTCCGGAGTGCCGCCCTGTTTTTCCGGAACATCGGCATACCGATGCAGTTCGCCTGGAAAGAAGCTGTCCGGGGAACAGACCTGAGCGGCTATAATCTCTTTATCAAGGAAAATATTCATCACTTCACAGCGGAGGGGACGACAGAGATTTCCAATATAAAAATCTGTCACGGACCACTGTATATTCCGGACCGCATAGAAATGCACTATACGGCTACCGGCACGGTCACCCTGACCTGGGACACGCATTGTCCGGACAATAGCAAAAGAAACGATTTGCTACATCTTGCCATTTATGACGAAAACAAGACAAGAAACTATAAAATTTACGGACTGGAAAATATTGCAGTGAAACGGGAATTAGGTAGATATACCTTTCAACTTCCTGTAGAAATAAAGAATGAAATTCATTTGTTTGCCTTTTTTAAAAAACCATACGAAAACATCTATTCCGACAGCCGCTTTGCCGGTACGCTTCATCCGTGAGGTAAGTTCTTGAATTTCTGCAAAAAGCTAAATAAATGAAAATAAGTATTGAAGTTAATTTTTTTTATTTTTAACTAATTTATTATATTTGGAGCCGCAAAACAGAGTGTAATTTAAATAAGGAATTATGAAAATCCTTTATATTCTGTTCTTTCTGGCAGTATATTCAAATTTTGCATTATCAGCACAGGAAGCCGGCAAGGACAATATTACGGAAAAAGGCAAGGACCAGGATTTTATTACATACAATTACAATGTGATGCATTGCGGGAAACCATTGTTTCCCGGCGGATACAGTCGTTTTATCGAACTTTTCCGCAAACACACGCATTACTCCCAGGCTATTGCGGACACGCTCTCGGAAGACATACGCGTAATTGCCCGGATCACTCTTGACAGTACGGGAAAAATAATAAAACGGGAAGCCTGGTGCAAATACGATTTTTTTGAGAAGGATGTCCTCTCCTTTTTAAACCGGCTCCCCGATTTTGAAATCCCGTCCCAAACTGAAAGTTGCTGTTATAAACTCAATCTGGGATTTATCTATAAAACCTATAAACTTGTTCCGAAGTGTTTTTCGCAGGATTTTAAAATGTATGACGAAGACACGTTATATCGCGAAAAGCCTCAATTCCCGGGCGGGTACAAGAACTTCACAAACCTTTTAAGACAATACACCCATTATTCCAAAGCCATTGCCGACAGTCTTCCCAAAAGCGTAAACGTGCTGGCCCGGATTGCCCTTGACCGCACAGGAAAAATCACCAACCGCTATGCATGGAGTGAGAGTCAGTTGTTCCGCAACAGGATTCTGCATTTTTTGAAGAATCTTCCCGATTTTGAAGGTCCCTCCCACATTATGGACTGCGATATCCAGTTTAATTTTACCTTCGAAAAATATCAGACTCCCTCGCTGAAAGATCCGTTTGTCATCTACATCTTTCCTCAGGAAAGCCGGGAGTTTGAAAAGTATCTCAAATCCGTCAGGGACCTCGATATTCACTTCTGAAACTTATTCGGGCCGGTGCTCCGGAAGATAACGGTCGAAGAACCATGCGGCTGTATCCCGCACTTTTTGGACCACTTGCTGCAGAGGCATGGAACTTTGTCCTCCGGCTGCATTCAGATGACCTCCCCCGTTAAAGTGTTCTTTCGCCCACGCATTGACCGGAATGTCCCCTTTGGACCGGAAAGAGAGTTTCACCCGTTCTTTCCGCTGGGTAATCTGTATAGAAACCAACACATTTTCCACGGACAAAGGGATATTTACCAGTCCCTCCAAATCACCCTCTTTATAATCATACTTTTCCAGTTCCTCCTTGCTAATCGGAATGAGTGCTACCGGATAGACGGGGTGGACAGTCAGTTTATTCAACAAAGAATTTCCCACCAGGCGCAACCGGGAAAGCCGGTTGTGCTGGTATAAGTTTTCATGCACATACGCTTTGTTGAGTCCCAATTCCAGCAAACGGGCAATGACGAGATAGGTCTCCGGACGGGAGGAATTGTGATTCAACCCTCCGGTGTCTGTGTTGATTCCCGTATATAAAGCGTTCGCCACCTCTCCGGTGATGGCTTCCACGCCCCAGATTTCCCGGATAACCGTGAACAACAGCTCACACGTAGAGGAAACCCGGGTATCTGAAATAACAAAATCGACCTGATCGGGGTCGGGATGATGGTCTATGATTACCTTTTGTCCGGCAAAGGTTTTCACAACGGCTTCCAGGTCACCTTCCCGCTGGATGGTGTTGTGATCCAGCATAAAAATGATGTCAGCCCCGGCAATAAGGCTTTTGCATTTTTCCGCTTTGTCCTGATAGGAAATAGCCTTCTCCGTATTTTTCAGCCATTTCAGATAATCAGGCAGGAAATCACAGGTCAGGATATGATTCTCAATACCTGCCTGCTCCAATACGGACGAAAAGGCGGAACAAGCCCCTACGGCATCTCCGTCAGCCGATATATGGGGGATTATCACCGTTTTAAGATTTCCTTCGCTTAAACGCAATTTAAGCCTCTGTATCGTTTCCAAAAGTTCTTCCATTCCCAATAAATCATACAATGAGTAACAAAGGTACGACAAAATCAAGTCAGTTAATATCACTCTGTCCTTAATTTTTTATTGCCCCTTCCCTTCCGGACTTTTGTTTCCCCCGCCGAGACAATAAAAAACCAGCCATTTATAAAAGATGGCTGGCTTGATAACTTTCTGTTTCGTGTATTTACTCCCACTCGATTGTGGCGGGCGGTTTGGAACTGATGTCGTAGACAACACGGTTGATTCCCCTGACGTTGTTAATGATGCGGTTGGATACACGCGCCAGGAATTCATAGGGCAAATGGCACCAGTCTGCCGTCATGCCGTCGGTCGATTCGACAGCCCGCAGCGCCACTACATTTTCATAAGTGCGTTCATCCCCCATGACGCCCACGCTTTGTACAGGCAACAACATCACTCCCGCCTGCCATACTTTGTCATACAGGCCGTCTTCCTGCAACATGGAGATGAAGATGTGGTCCGCTTCCTGCAACAAGCGTACTTTTTCTTTCGTAATCTCTCCCAAGATACGAATAGCCAGACCGGGACCGGGGAACGGATGGCGTTGCAAAAACTTATCCGCCAATCCCAGGCTTTTCCCCACTCTCCTCACTTCATCCTTAAACAAAAGCCGCAAGGGCTCTACTAATTTCAGTTTCATGTAATCGGGCAATCCGCCGACATTGTGATGGGATTTTATCGTTTGGGAAGGTCCGTTTACAGACAAAGATTCGATGACATCGGGATAAATGGTGCCCTGACCGAGCCATTTGGCATCCTTAATTTTAGAGGCTTCCTGGTCAAACACGTCAATGAATGTGCTGCCAATGATTTTCCGCTTTTTCTCCGGCTCTTTCACCCCTGCCAACCGACTGAGGAACAAATCTTCCGCTTCGGCTCCGACGACATTCAACCCCAGCTCTTTATAATTCTCCAGTACCGTTTTAAATTCGTCTTTTCTCAACAATCCGTTATCCACAAATATGCAGGTCAGGTTTTTCCCTACCGCTTTGTGCAGCAGCATGGCCGCTACCGTAGAGTCGACCCCTCCGGACAAGCCCAGTATAACCCGGTCTTCCCCCAATTTTTCTTTCAGCTCCTTTACCGTTGTTTCCACAAACGAATCGGGTGTCCAGTCCTGTCGGCATCCGCAGATGTCTACAACGAAATTGCGCAGCAGTTCTTTTCCTTCTGTGCTGTGGTATACCTCCGGGTGGAACTGGATGCCATAGGTAACCTCTCCGGCTACTTTAAAAGCGGCATTCTTCACGTCCTCCGTACTGGCAATGACCCGGCAATTTTCCGGCAGTCTCTCAATGGTATCCCCGTGCGACATCCACACCTGTGAATTGTGGCTGATATGCAGGAACAACGGACTCTCTCCGTCCACAAAGGCTAAATTCGCCCGGCCATATTCCCGTTTATTGGAAGCCTTTACCTCTCCTCCGAAATGGTGGGCCAGATACTGGGCACCAAAACACACGCCGAGCAAAGGCAGTTTCCCCTTTATCGCCGACAAATCCGGCTGCGGAGCTTTTTCATCCCTCACCGAAAAAGGACTTCCCGACAGGATCACCCCTTTCACAGAGGCATCCAATTGAGGGTAATGGTTGTAGGGATAGATTTCACAATACACATTCAGTTCCCGAACTCTCCTCGCTATCAACTGCGTGTATTGAGAGCCGAAATCCAGTATTAAAATTTTTTCCTGCATGTTGTCTTTTTTTAATACGCGCAAAGATACTCTTTTTTCAAAAAATACATGCGGTAGGCATAAGAAAAGAAAAGGGCCTGCAACGCAGACCCCTTTTTCAATATCGCAAAGGTTCTATTTTGAGTCGGTAGTCCGAGCCGTAGTTGACGATGTAGAGCCCGTAGTTTTCCCTCCCGCACTCCTGGCACGTCCTGGCAAACCGGAAACGCGAAAACAATCCTTCCCGCTCGCAGAAAGCAACCGCATCCAGCATCCTGTTGCCGAACTTAGCCGCCAGCGGAATGAAATACAACCCCAGGTCATACGCCTTATTGGTCAGCGAATGAGGTTCCGTATAAAAATAGCTCCGGTAAGTATCCGCAAAATGCCGGCCTTTCTCACTGAGGTTATCGATATAACTGTATGCAAACAGTTTCACATTCAGCTTATAAAATGTCTCGTGGTCAACAGAGGTGAAATTCTGCCATTCCGGAAATCCGAGTACGGTAATCCTGAACTCGTCGGCAAAAGCAGACAACACCGGCAGCATCTTGCTGACATCCGCCTCTTTGGAAGAAGGCAGGATGATAATATTCTCCTGGTCCGGATTCAGAATCAGCTTAAAAGCCTCCATCTGTTCCTCCTGGAAGTCCCATTTATAGAAATTTATCGACGGTATCTGCTGTAACTTTCCGGTAAATAACTCTTTTTCCGTCAGCTCACTCAGCGTCTGTTCGTCACTGAATTCGTTGCCGTCCCAACTAAGGCTGATAATATTGGCCTGACCGCTCTGGGTGGCAACCCACCGCGCCATTTCTCCCGCCAGCACATCAAAGGAAGGATTTACCTGCAGGAAATTCGGATAACGGCTGAAATTTTCACTCCGGGACGACAACGGATAAACCAGGGGAATATTCTTGTTGACCAGATTCTCTGCTATCACCCTGTACTCCGAAGCATATACCGGGCCGATAATCAGGTCGGGCGACAAGGCATTGATCTGCTCCGTGATCCGGTACATCTTTTCCGTATTCTTCTCCGTGTCGTAGACATGCAGGTCTATCTTATATCCCTCCTTTTTCAGGCTGTCGACAGCCATCAGGAAACCTTCATAAAAATAGACAAACTGGGTGGACTTGGGTAGAATCCGTTTTCTGACACGCTCCGCCGGCAGAGTGTCTGCCGCCGCATTCATACGCGTATTTTCCGCCGCATAAAAGGGAAGCAACAGCGCCACTTTCACATACTTGTTTTCGGGGACAAAGGGGTCGGAAAGAAATTCCGGTTTTTCTTCTTGCAGCGGTGTCGCAAACACCGGTTTTTCCCCGGTCAGGTACAAAGTGTCCCGCAACGTATCCCGTTTTTCCGTCTCTTCCGCAAATCCATACCATTTATCGGATTCCGTTTCCTGCACCTCCTTCTCCGGCTTTGCCACAGCCTCCTCCGCTACCGGAGCCGGTTCCGCTTCTTTCTTCAGGTCACTCAAAGGCAAACGGATCAAATCGCCTATGCCTAACGTGCCATTTACATACTGCTCGTTTTCCTTGAGAATCTGTTTTATCTTTACCCCGAAACGCCGGGAGATGGAATACAACGTTTCCCCTTTTTCCACTCTGTGGTAATAATAGCGGGCATCTTGTGCCGGAGCCGGTTCCGTATAGGGGATTTTCAATACATCAAACACACTGATCGTATTGTCGTTTTTGTCGTTCGCTTCCTTTACTGCCTGGAGTTCCACTCCGTAAGCCCTGCAAATGGAAAAAAGGGTCTGCCCCTCCTCCACGACATGCAAATAATAGCTCTTTCCCCGGATCACAATTACATCCGTCGATTTTTTTATCACCGGACTCTGCGCATAAACGGCACCGGATAGTAAAAACAATCCCACTACCAGTAAGATTCTTGCAACACTATTACTCATCGCTTGCTTCTTTTCAACTTTAAGCGACAAAAATACAAAATAGTAGCAGAATATTTAAAAATCTACGCTATTTTTGCGTGCGGTATGCGTGCCCACAAAACTCACATGGATTATGATAAAGTTTTCAAAATATCCGAGACTGACTTTTTTTCTCCTGAATCTGTCCGCCGCTATTCTGATTCTGTTTATCGGAGGCTATCTCGTACTCGTCTGTCTGGATAACTATACCTCCCACGGGAAATACATTTCCGTTCCGGCTTTTCAGATGCTGTCACCGGAAGAAGCGGGGAAAGTGGCTGCAAGCCACCAGTTACGGGTGACGGTAGTGGACTCCTTGTATGACGAAACGGCAGAGCCGGGAGTGGTGTTGGAACAGTATCCGCTGAACGGTGCGCATGTCAAAGCAAACCGCATGATTCAGCTCATCACCAATGCCCATACGCCCGAAAAGGTGCCTTTCCCGCAGTTGAATAACGCTCCTTACCGGCAAAGCCTGCAAACTTTACGAGCCAAGGGATTCAGAGCCGGAAAAATCAGTTACGCCCCGTCGGAATTCAAAAACCTGGTATTGAGTTTGCAATACAAAGGAAAAGATATCTTACCCGGCACCCTGCTCCGGAAAGGAGCGGTAATCGACCTTGTATTGGGCGACGGAGGAGGTCATAACATGGTTGCCACCCCACGGCTGCAAGGCATGCAACTGAGCCAGGCATTGATGAACCTGAAAGAAAATTACCTCAATACGGGAGAAATCATTCCCGACGGCAGCATCAAAGGAAACAATACCTCAATGGCCGTCGTCTACCTCCAGCAGCCCGACCCGGAAATCCACCCCAAAATAAAGGCCGGAACCTATGTGAAGTTATACATCACCCTGAACAATGAGAAAATCCAGGCATTGGATACCCTGCTTATCGTGACGCAATAACCTATGACAGAAGAATACGAGGACACGGACGAACTGGAGCTGGAGGACGAAGAGCAACCCGGCGGCAGTGAAATGTATGAACACTACCGCATCGAAGCCGACCGTGGTCAGATACCCTTGCGGATTGATAAATTTCTGATGACGCGCCTTCCCAATGCTTCCCGTACCAAAATACAGGAGGCTGCGGACGCTGGGAACATCCGGGCCAATGAAAAGGCCGTCAAGCCCAATTACAAAGTAAAGCCCGGTGATGTCATTTCGGTGGTTATGTCCTACCCGAAACGGGACTTTGAAATCATACCGGAAAACATTCCGCTCAACATTGTGTATGAGGATGAACATCTGCTCGTCGTCAACAAAGAGGCCGGCATGGTAGTGCATCCTGCATTCGGCCATTTCAACGGTACCTTGGTCCATGCTTTAGCCTGGCATCTAAAAGACAATCCCCTATTCCAGGGGAACGACTTCCGGCCCGGTCTGGTGCACCGTATCGACAAAGACACTTCCGGCCTTCTGGTTATTGCCAAGACCGAAGAAGCCAAATCCCATCTGGCACTTCAATTTTTCAACAAGACCTCCGACCGGAAATACATCGCCGTCTGCTGGGGCAACCTGAAAGAAGACACCGGAACAATCACCGGCCATATCGGACGCCATCCGGTAAACCGGAAAACAATGGCCGTATATCCGGACGGCAGTCATGGGAAACACGCCGTTACCCACTATAAAGTCATCGAAAGATTAGGATATGTGAACGTTGTGGAATGTATTCTGGAAACCGGGCGTACCCATCAAATCCGGGCGCATTTCAAACACATCGGCCATCCGCTCTTCAACGATGCAGAGTATGGGGGGCATGAGATACTGAAAGGCACAACGTTCTCCAAATACAAGCAGTTTGTCAACAATTGTTTCACCCTCTGTCCCCGCCAGGCCCTGCACGCCAAAACGCTCGGTTTTTCCCATCCGGCAACGGGTGAAAGAATGGCTTTCGATTCTCCTCTTCCGGAGGACATGAGCCGCCTGATTGAAAAATGGAAAAACTATACCGCCGGACGGGAGGAGACGGCTTAAGACTGTCCCATCTCTCCTATCCTGCCACTAATCAGCAACAACGATAATTCCGACACTTTTGCCTGGTAAATGGACGCCAGTTTCCGGTCCACGGCATCGATATAGCTCCGCTGAAATTCCCGGAACTCGATACCGGAGAGCGAACCGAGCTTATATTTCTCCAGGGCGGCATCCAGGTTTTCAAAAGCGACTATCGCACTTTCATTCTCGAAATTGACAATCTGGAGGTTGTTTTCGTACGTGTTATACAACTGTGCCAAATCGGCCAGAATCTGCAACTCGATTTCCCGGTAGGACCACTCCGCATACTCCTGTTGTAAACGGGCATTTTTAATCTTACGGTGGTTTTCCAGACGGTCAAAAACATTGACGCTCAGCGTAAATCCCCAATACAACCCATTCGTGCGGTTCAGTGTAGTCGTTGCCTGCGGAGTCTTTGTCCGGTTGTAATTGTAGCCTCCGTTAAAATCCAGGGTCGGGAATAGCGCCGAACGGGCTAACTTCACGTCCATTGCCGATATCTTCTGATCCTTGCGTGCCATCAGCAGAGAGGTATTGTGTTCCAGTGTACTGTTCCGCAACTCTTCCAACAGCAACACCGGACGCAATACAATCGAATCGCGGACATACATATCCTGTTCCAGCGCACTGTTCATCAGCATATTCAATGAGATGTAGGAGCTTTTCAGCAATTCTTTCTGCTTCATGTATTTGGAACTGTCTGCATTGAGGTCGATTTTCGCCTGCTGGAGTTCCAGACCGGAAAGCACCCCCAGCATATATTTGTCGCGGGCTTCATTATAGCGTTCGGTGGAAAGTTCGAGCGAATGTTTGGAGGCATCCAGTTTGCTGTGCTGCACAATCACGTTATAATAGGCCGAGCTTACCTCCACAATCAGATTCTCCACCGTTATCTGGGTCTTTAACTCCCCTCGCGCCAACATCTCCTGGTAGCGTTCGTAAGTCGTAAACATCGCCATACCGTCAAACAGCCGCCAGTTCAAGCCTATTCCGGCAGAGAGACTGTTGGTCTCCGCTCCGTTAAGTTTACGGACTTCACCATTGGCCTCCGTCTTGGTATCATTGATTTTCTGGCTCTGCTGAGCATCAAGCCCGACAGTAGGCAAAAAAGGCGCATAGGTGACATTGTTCTCTGCCACCGATTGTTCGTTCCTCACCATCTTAATGGAGTAATTGGCCTCCAATGCCTGCTCAATACACTGATTCAGCGTGAAACGGGGCAATTGGGCCCAGCCCCCCGATGCAGACCATAATATGAAACAAAAAATAACTCCGGACAATCTCTTTGCTTTCATCTCTGTATTAATCTTTAACGGTAATTTTATCGGAAGACAAATAAGAATAAATGGCAGGTATCACAAAAAGGGATAAAAAGGTGGCACAAACCATTCCTCCCACCACCGCAATACCCATGGCTACCCGGCTTTCTGCACCGGCACCCGTTGCCATAGCCATCGGTAAAATACCCAACACCGTCGATAAACTGGTCATCAGAATAGGACGAAAACGGGCGACCGCGGCATTCTTGACCGCCACCAGCATCGGTTCACCCATGAGTTTACGCTGGTTGGCAAATTCCACAATCAGGATACCGTTTTTGGATACCAGCCCTATCAGCATAATGATACCGATCTGGCTGAAAATATTCATCGTCTGCTCGAAATACCACAACGCCAACATTGCCCCAATCAGTGCCAAAGGCACGGTCAGCATAATAATCAGCGGGTCCCGGAAACTCTCGAACTGGGCTGCCAGTACCAGATAGATGAATACAAGCGCCAGCACAAAGGCAAACATCAGACTGGAAGAGCTCTCCACAAAATCCTTTGAACTCCCCGAAAGGGTGGTCTTAAAATTATCATCCAGCACCTCCCCGGCAATACGGTCCATCTCTTCCAACCCCTGCGACAGAGTTTTCTTCTTTGCCAGTCCGGCAGACACGGTGGCCGCAACAAAACGGTCGTAACGGTACAACTGGGGAGGCATGGAACTTTCATTGGTAACCACCAGATTATCCAAAGCAATCAAATCTCCACTGTTATTGCGCACATATATGGATTGCAGGTCGGAAGGTTTGTTCCGGTTTTCCCGGTCCAACTGACTGAATATCTGATACTGTTTTCCGTTTAAGATAAAATACCCCACCCGCTGCTCACTCATAGTCAGCTGGAGCGTCTGGGCAATGTTTTGCATTGATACGCCCATCACTGCCGCCTTGTCCCGGTCGATATGGATGGTCAGCTCCGGCTTCGTAAATTTCAGATTCAGGTCGGCTACCGAAAACACCGGACTTTTATTCACTTCCTCCATAAAACGGGGCAACACCCGTTTTAAATCCTCCAGGTTCTTTGCCTGGATTACATATTCCACCGGCAATCCTCCCCTTCTTCCGCCGAAAGTCTGCTGTTGGGACACCATCGTCCGGGCACCGGTAAACTGACGTACTTTCACGGCCAATTCGTCGGCTATGTCCTGCTGTGTCCGGCTTCTTTCTTCCGAAGCCTTTAACCACAGATTCAGGTTTGAGCGGTTGGTATTTCCCATCCCGATCATTTCTATCGTCATTTCCTGTTCGGGCACCTCCTTCTCCAGGTAATCGGAAAGCTCGGAAGCATAACGGTTCATGTACTCAAATGTAGCACCCTCCGGTGCGGTAGACATGATGCGGACATTGGAACGGTCTTCCAAAGGGGCCATTTCGGAAGGTGTCGCCTTCCACAGTGCATAAATAATCACTCCTGTAAACAGCAATATCAACGGAGCCAGATAACGCCTGCGCATAAAAGCCTCCAGGCCTCTGCGGTAACGCTCCGTCAGTCCGTCAAAGAAAGGCTCGGTTTTGCGGTAAAACCAATTGTCCGTCACATTTCGTGTCAGTAACTTGGTGGAAATCATCGGCGTAAAAGTCAATGCCACAAAAGAGGAAATAATGACCGCTCCGGTGATAACGATACTGAATTCCCGGAACAGCCGCCCCGTTGTGCCCTGCAAAAAGACAATCGGGAAAAACACCGCCACCAAAGCCACAGTCGTAGCTATCACCGCAAAAAAGATCTCCTCCGACCCTTTAAATCCCGCCTCTTTGGGCGACATGCCCTCCTCTATTTTGGTGTAGATATTTTCCATCACCACAATGGCGTCATCCACGACCAATCCAATCGCCAGCACTACTGCCAATAAGGTCAGGATATTAATTGTAAACCCGGCCAGGTACATGATAAAGAAAGCTCCGACAAGAGATACCGGAATTGCAAGTACAGGTATCAACGTTGTCCGCCAGTTCCGGAGGAACAGGAATATAATGAGCACCACCAGCACAAACGCCTCAAAAATGGTGTCCTTCACTTCATTGATGGAGTTCCGGATAAACACGGTATTATCAAAGGCAATACCTGCTTCCACGTCTGCCGGCAAATCCTTTTCCAGGTCTTTCATGACCTCATACGCCCGGTCCACTATATCAATGTAGTTAGCTCCCGGCTGCGGGATAATCACACAGGCAACCATCGGTATGCCGTTGCGTTTCATCACCGAACGCACATCCTCCGCATCTACTTCCGCCACGCCAATATCGCGGAAACGCACTACCCGGTCGCCCTCTTCACGTATGACTAAAGCGTTGAAATCATCGATAGTCATCAACCGCCCCAAGGTACGGATAGTCAACTCGGTATTCTCTCCCTCTATGCGTCCCGAAGGCAATTCCACATTTTCGCGCGTAACGGCATCCCTCACGTCCATAGGTGTCACCCGATAGGCGGCCAACAAGGCGGGATCCATACGCAAACGGACGGAATAGCGTTTCTCCCCCCATATCGTCACACTGCTGACGCCCGATATGGTTTGCAGCCGCTCTTTGTAATATTGCTCGGCATACATGCTCAAGTCGATAAGCGAACGTTTGTCACTCCGCAACGAAACTCCAAAGATAGGCTGTGCGTCGGCATCGGCTTTCGTCACCGTCGGCGGGTCCACATCTTTCGGCAAACGCCGCATGGCTCCTGAAACCTTGTCCCGTACGTCGTTTGCCGCCGTTTCCAAATCGACTTCCAGCTCAAATTCCACTGTGATGAAACTACGCCCGTCACGGCTGGTACTGGTCAGTGAACGAATGCCCGGAATACCGTTGATAGCAGCTTCCAAAGGCTCGGTTATCTGGGTTTCTATCACATCGGCATTAGCACCCGGAAAACTGGTGGATACGGAAATAATGGGCGGGTCCACACTCGGATAATCCCGCACTCCCAAAAATACCAACCCGATAAACCCTATCAATATAAGGATGATATTCATGACCGTTGCAAATACCGGTCGTTTTATACATGTTGAGGATAAACTCATAAGGCCAACAATTTGAAATAAACGATCAGAAAAGCGGAATTAAGGACGGGTCAGATTCACTTTTACCGTCATACCCTCCCGCAGTTGCATCAATCCTCCGGTCAATACCGTATCGCCTGGCTGTATACCGGAAATCACTTCCACGAATTTCGCACTGCGGCTTTCCGTTTCCACGGGAACGCTTTTGGCTTTTCCGTTTTCCACGACCCATATCTTTTTCCCTTCCATCTCCGGCACCACCGCTTCCGTCGGTACGGCGATATACTCATTCTTTCCGCCGACAACCAGTTTTCCTTTGGCAAACATGCCCGGCATCAGTTCACTCTTGGCATTATAAAAACGGGCACGCAGCATAATCATACGGGTCTTCACGTCTATCAACGGGTCTACGGCATATACCTCTGCCTCGTATATCCGCTCGTTTCCTGTCACCCGGAAAGAAACTTTCCGGCCTTTCAAGTCCTGCGAAGCATATTTTTCCGGTACGGAAAACTCAAATTTGAGCACCGAATTGTCTACGATTGCCGCAATTTTTGAATTGGGCTGTACATAGCTCCCTTCACTGACATACCGGAAACCCATTACTCCGTCAAAGGGTGCCCGGATCTCCGTCCGGCTGATTTTCACATTCAATAATTCAATGTCTGCCTGCAAAACGTTGTAGTCCGTCTGCAACTGGTCGAAAGCCTCCCGGCTGATGGATTCCCGTTTCAGCAATATGCGCTGTCTCTCCAGTTTCTCACTCAGCAATTTGCGCTGGAACTCCGCCCGCTCTAACTGCGCCTGTAAATCCGCATCATCCACTTTCAGCAACAACTGCCCTTTTTTCACCCGGCTGCCTTCCTGAAAATAGATACCTTTCACCTTTCCCACAATCTCCGCCACCAATTCCACTTCCTCATTCGCCAACATGGTACCCATGGCAGTAATTCCGTTGGTCGATTCGGTATATTGTGCAACAATTCCGCTCACCGGCAGATTTCCGCCCTGCGCACGCCCTTTTTTGCCCCCCTGCTGGGTCGGTTCCGTTTCCAACCACCCCAAACGGGGTATAAAAATAATGCCCAATGCCACAAGAAGCAGCACACCGAACAATCCTCTTTTTACAACCTTCTTCATCTATACTCTTATTTAGTCTGTTATCACAAAAATTCGGAAATCCTCAGGGATTCCCGATGTCTGTTTAATGAATATCAAGATAAACGGGCAAATGGTCACTGTATCCCCCGAGATAACGGGGACCTACAAATGTGCGCCAGGGCTTGTACCCGAAATAGGTTTTATCTTCTTCCATCAAAAAATCAGCAGCATAAGGTTTCAGTCGCTTCTCTGCACGAAAAGCATGCCCGCCGTTCAGCAACACCCCCGACACGATGATGTGGTCAATGGTTTGCCATTCTCCCCGGTATTTGTAACTCCCGGAAGCAGCATTCAGCAAATAGTAACCCGTATTATATAAGCGGGTATTTTCAATCCGGCGGGAATCCGTTTTTTGGGCTTTCAGTACTGTTTTCAGCGCCGGACGGTCGGCCTTCCCGTTAAAGTCGCCCATCAGGACAATAGCGGCACGGGGATTCTGCAACTGAATAGAATCGACATGATATTTCACTACAGCGGCTGCCAGTTTCCTTTTCCATTCGCTCTGTCTCTCTCCTCCCGACATAGAGGGAAAATGACAGACAAACAAATGGAAGGTGTCTTGTCTTAATGTATCCGCACTTTTCAAAACCCCGGATACATACAATACGTCGCGTGTCCGGAAAGAGGTATCTTGCGGAATCCCGACCGGAATAAACTGCCGTCCTAACACCCGGAAACAGGAACGCCTGTACAACAAAGCCACATCAATACCCCGAATATCCGGGGAATCCTGATGGACAATTCCGTAGTCCGCCCCTGCAAGGAGGGTTTTGTTTACCAAATCTGTAAGTACCTGCCCGTTTTCCACCTCACACAGCCCGACCAGTGCAGGAAATTCTCCTTCTCCTGCCGCATGAATGGCTCTGGAAATCTTCTGTAATTTATCCGTGTACCGGGTATGTGTCCAATACTGACGACCGGAAGGCGTAAATTCTTCATCGCATTTCCCTTCGTCATGCCGGGTATCAAAAAGGTTTTCGACATTATAGAAAACAATCCGGCGGTATTCCCGGGCAAACGTTTCCAAAAAAACAAAAGGAAAGCAACTTATCAGCAAAATCAGTTTAAATCTCATCTTCCGCCTTCATTTATTTACATGCCCTCCCGTTCCTTGATTTTCATATAGTCCACCCATGACATGGTTTTGTAGGTGTCCGTCCCGATGTAATCGAGAATCATGTTTCCCCGACGTCTGTCCAGATAGAAATAAATCCGCTCCATCAGTTTCCCCTCGTTATCGAAAATATAGATGCTGGGAACACGTAATATTTTATCGCTCAACGCTATTGCCAACTGATGCAGGTTGTTGTTGGCAGGTCCCGCATTCATAAAACTGTGGCTCATAAAAGTAACCGTGTCTTTCGCCTGTACGTCCAGATGCAGACAGTAAAAATATTTTTCAGCCAGGGCGGCAAAAGTGGAATCAGGGAATACCACCTGTTCCATCATCCGGGAAGAATTGTTCCACGATGCCGACAGAAAAAGCAGCACTTTCTTGTTCTCCTGTTTCAGTTTCCCGTCCAACTCCTTAAAATCGGTCCAATAAGTCACGGTTTTCGGTTCTTCCGGTTGTTCCTTGGGGGTAAAGACCTTTTCAAAATCCGCAATAAAGTCGTTGATGTTGGTCCCCTGATAAGCTCCTTCAATAAAATAGATGAGAAAAGCCTCCATCTTCACGACATCCAGATAGCCCGGTACAACCAGTTCGATGTTCTCCTTCCCATGCCAGAAAACAGTGGTCGGATAGGAAAGTTTGCCTTTCAGCATCTCTATGGCAAGGCTGCTCAGCATCTTGGTCCCGTTTTTTACCGGAGCATACATCTTATTCCGGAAATAAAGGGTATCCCGGCCTTCGGCATTGATTTTTACCGGGTAAAAGTATTTATTAATAAAAGTTA
Source organism: uncultured Odoribacter sp. (assembly GCA_910589025.1). GTDB lineage: Bacteria > Bacteroidota > Bacteroidia > Bacteroidales > Marinifilaceae > Culturomica. The sequence continues at coordinate 188,566 of CAJURM010000001.1, forward strand.
TGACCGCCGGATTCGTGTAGGTCGTTTTGTCCATGTGCTTACACCAGCCGCACCAATCCGTGTAAAAATCGATAACCATCGGTTTCGGATTTTCCTGATACAATTTATCGGCTTCCGTCATGGTCAACCAATGGATTTTTTCTTCCTGGGCAACTGCGCCCAGTGTCCACACCACCCAAAATAACAAAATGAATGCTTTCATACGATCTGCTTACCGATGATTTAAATGAATACTCCTTAATTCTGTTCCTGTCCGGCGCTTAGCCGAAGAAACGCACCACATCATTGACATTTACCAGAATAAACAGGGCAATTAAAAATATCATGCCGATGACCTGGGCATACTCCAAAAATTTCTCCCCCGGTTTACGGCGCGTAATCACTTCATACAGTAAAAATAACACATGTCCTCCGTCCAAAGCCGGAACGGGCAGGATGTTCACGACAGCCAGCATGATGGAAATGAATGCAGTCAGTTCCCAGAATACTTGCCAGTCCCATACGCCGGGAAAGATGTTACCCATAGACATCACCCCTCCTACCGATTTATAGGCTTTTACCTCAGGGGAGAACAACAGTTTCAATTGTTTGACATAAGAATTCAGCGTGGAGACGCCTTTTTTTATCCCTGCCGGGATAGCGGCAGCAAAGGAATACTCCCGCACGGCAAATTCCAGACGGTCCGTATTGGCGAAATAGACACCTAATTTACCGTCACGTCCCAGCTCCATCGGGATTTGCAGTGTATCTTTTCCCCGGAGCACCGCCAGTTCTATTCTCTCATTTTTCAACGAATCCAATACACCGGTAAATTCGTCGTAAAAGCGGGAATGTATGCCGTTAATGGCCAAAATCCGGTCTCCGGCTCTCACCCCTGCATCATAGGCAGCCGAATACTCCGCAAACGCTCTCACGACCGTACTGTCCATAAGCTGTCGCGGTGCCAGTAAAGAAGCTGCCCGGAAATTCTTTACCGAAGAAATCCGCACCAGCTCTGCCACCAGCGTTTCGGGCACCGGCAATACTACGCGCTTTCCTTCACGCTCCACCTCGATATTTTTCGGGTCATTCAGAAGAATATCAGGAATGATATTAAAAAAGTCGTTTACTTTCTGACCGTCCAAAGCTACAATCTTATCCCCGTTCCGGATACCCATATCCTTGAATACCAATTCAGAAGTGACACCATATTTCACATTATCCGCCGGCAGATAGGTTTCTCCCCAGGTATATAACACCCCGATGAAAATGACAAAAGCCAGTACGACATTAACCATCACCCCTCCCAGCATAATAAGCAACCGCTGCCATGCCGGTTTGGCCCGGAACTCCCAGGGCTGCGGCGGATTTTTCATCTGCTCCGTATCCATTGATTCGTCGATCATCCCCGCAATTTTCACATAGCCCCCTAAAGGCAGCCACCCCATACCGTATTCCGTCTCTCCCTTTTTGAATTTAAACAACGAAAACCAGGGATTGAAAAACATATAGAATTTCTCTACCCGGGTCTTGAACAGTTTGGCAAAAAGGAAATGCCCGAATTCATGAAACAGCACCAATATCGAAAGACTCAGTACGAGCTGAAGTACTTTGACCAATATATCCATCACGTGTTCTTTTTAATTTCTTAATTTCTTCATCCACTCCCGGGCGACACAACGGCTTTTCCGGTCTGTTTCCACATAATCACCGAGCGAAGGATGTGCAATAAAATCCACCTGCTCCATCGTCTTTTCTATCAGGTCGGACATGCCGGTGAAAGAAATCTGTTCTTTCAAAAAAGCGTCTACGGCAATTTCATTGGCCGCATTGAGTACGCATGAGCGGTTTCCTCCACGCAACATCGACTCGTATGCCAGTTCCAGATTACGGAAAGTCCTGCGGTCGGGTTCCTCAAAAGTCAGGGAAGGATATTGGGTAAAATCCACCCTGCCGAAAGCCGATTGCACGCGATCGGGGTAGGTCAGTGCGTATTGTATGGGTAGCCGCATGTCCGGCACGCCTAACTGCGCCTTGATACTCCCGTCGGCAAACTGCACCATAGAATGCACAATGGACTGCGGATGCACTGTTGGCTGTATCTGGTCCGGTCTAACACCAAAGAGCCACTTGGCCTCAATCATTTCAAAACCCTTATTCATCATCGAAGCGGAATCAATGGTCACTTTGGCTCCCATGTTCCAGTTCGGATGCCGGAGTGCCTGCTGAGGAGTCACCTGTTTCAGTTCGTCGTAGCTCTTCCCCCGGAAAGGACCTCCCGAAGCCGTCAGGATGATTTTCTCTACCGGATTACCCACTTCTCCCGCCAGACACTGAAAGATGGCGGAATGTTCCGAATCCACCGGCAGAATTGCCGTTTTATGCTTTGCCACCAGTTCATTTATCAATTCTCCAGCCACCACCAAAGTCTCCTTATTGGCCAAGGCTATCACTTTCCCCGCCCGGATGGCATTTACAGTAGGAAGCAGTCCGCTGTAACCCACTGTTGCCGTCACTACAACATCCACCGTGCCGAATGTCACTACCTGCGCCAAAGCCTCTTTGCCCGCAAACACTTTTATATCTTCGTTTTTCAGGGCTTCTTTCAGTTCAGGGTATTTCTCTTCATTCCCGATAACAACGGCATTGGGTTTGAATTTCAACGCCTGCTCCGCCAACAAAGCCACATTGTTGTTTGCCGTCAATACCTCGGCAGTAAAAAGGTCGGGATGCGCTTCTATCACTTCAAGCGTCTGTGTTCCGATAGACCCTGTGGACCCCAGAATTGCAATATTTTTCATGACACTACCGTGTAAAATTATTTAAACTGGATAAACTGTTCCGGGTTCAACGGATTTCCAGCTTTCCACAATTCAAAATGCAAATGGGGACCCGTTGTCTCCTCCCCTGTATTTCCAACCACTGCAATCATCTCCCCTGCCCGGACATAATCCCCCTGCTTTTTCAACAGTGTCGAATTATGCTTATACACGGAAACCAGGTTGTTCGCATGTTGCACCTGAATCACATATCCCGTTTTTACCGTCCAGTCGGTAAATATCACCACACCGTCCAAAACGGATACTACTTTCGCGCTGCTTTTAGCCACCAGGTCCGTCCCGTAATGTCCCACCTTTTCATCAAAAGCACGGGTAACGATACCCGTCACCGGTGGGAAGAAATGAAAATACCCGTCGTTGTGTTTATGTTGGTTGACTGTCAGATTAAAACGTTCCTTCTCCTCGATTTCCGACCGGAATTCATGTTCTTCCGGACTGATACTAAACTGAATGGTGTCATAGTTTCCCTGCACCGAGTTCCGGTGATATTCCACCTCCCCGTTGTCCTCTCCCCGAAGTACCATCTGAACGGATTTCAGAAAATTGTCCCGTTTTTTCAGTTCAATTTCCAGCGAATCCACCCGGAGGGCATTTTCAGTAATGACATGACGCATATTCCCGTCGGGGAAGCCCGGAATAAACTCTTTCAGACCGGTAAAAGCAATCAGCAATATGGTCAGGGAAACCAAAACGACTGCCAGCACACTCAAGGCCATCAAAACATGCAACTGGGAAAGTTTCATACTGAACACCTCTTCGTAGGAGGTTTCATTCTGAATGGAAAGTTTGTACTTATACTTTAATCTGTCCCATAATTTCACTTTCTTCTTCGCATTTGCCATATTTTCGGTTTTTAGCCTCCAAAATTAGCACAACAAATTGAAATACGAAAACTATTTCAATTCTTTTGCGGGGTGAAAACATCGGTAGGAAACTGGAATACTTTCAGGTTGAAATGGGGAATAACGGCAAATACGTGGTCAAAAATGTCCGACTGCACCTTTTCATACGACACCCATTCCTGCTTTAACGAAAAGCAATAGATTTCAATGGGCACCCCCGTGGCTGTCGGCTGCAACTGCCGCACCATATGGGTCATATTTTTATTTATGTCGGGATTCGCCTCCAGCCACAACTCCATGTATTGACGGAATATGCCCAGATTAGTCAACTGACGTTCGTCAATCGGATTGTTCTTGTCCTTGTTATAATTTCCCAATACCTCATTCATCTGTCCGATATACTCCCTGAGGAAAGACGAGTTCCGGAACATCTCTATCTCCTCCCCACTCAGAAAGTGCACCGTGCTGAGGTCTATGTTCACATACCTCTCAATGCGCCGACCGGCAGACTCCTGCATGCCCCGCCAGTTGATGAAGGACTGGGAAACCATCTGGTAAGTGGGGATGGTCGAAATCGTCATGTCCCAATTCTGTACTTTCACCGTGTACAGGTTGATCTCCAGCACCGTTCCGTTGGCATGGTTGCTTGGCATCACAATCCAGTCACCGATGTGCACCATTTTGTTGGCAATCAACTGCACTCCGGCCACAAACCCCAGAATGGAATCCCGGAATACCAGTAACAACACAGCAGCAAAGGCACCCACTCCGACCAACAGGTGTTCCGGCGATTTATTCACCAGGATGCTGATAATCACTATCGCTGCCACGGTGTAGATAAAGACTTTAAAGACCTGGATAAATACGGTTATCGGACGGTTTTTCGCCACCGGGTAACTGTCGTAAATGCGGTTAATGATTTCGAGTAGCGAAAAGAGAATGACCATGCAGACAATCACCAGCCAAATATCCAGCAATCGTCGGAGAATATCGGCATAATCCCAATGCGTGAATTTCGACAGCAGGATATAACAGGCCACCGGTGCCACCAAATAGGACAGCTTACTGAAAAAACGTTGCCGATAAAACACCTCATGCCAGGAACCGGGTTTCTTTTGCATCAGCTTCCAAATCAGCAGCGAAAGCCATTTCCTCAATATCAGCGTCACCAGCAAGGCAATCAGAACCACCACGACAAACTCGCCCAGCGTGTTCACAGTTGTTGCCGCATGTTCACCGTGAACATGGATGCCTAAATCCCCTAAGAAACCGACAATATCCATAACTGAAAATCCATGAAAAGAAGTAAAAATCAATTCTGATACGTAAATTTCCGCCGCAAGGTTTTCACTCCGGCAACCGGAGGCTATCGGTCAAAGGAATTTCCGCCGATTGTGTTTTTTTATTAAAATATTTTACAAAGTATCCTTTTTTACTATCTTTACCCCGCATAAGTCGGACAAAGCCCAACGGAAAACGTTTACATTCCGGCTGACAGCTTTATTAAATGTGGTATTTTTAATTATAAACCAATCGATATTATACAAAACAAAAAAATCATGGAAAATAGATTGAATAAAATTTGCAGCCAGTTTCAGCTGGAAGGAACCATCCTATCAGTAAAGCCGTTGGGAGAAGGTTTTATCAATGACACTTTACTCATCACGACAGCGGAAGCCACGACACCGAACTATATCCTGCAACGTAAAAACAAAAATATTTTCCAAAATATCCCCGCAATGATGGACAACATCTACCGGGTGACCACACACCTGAAAAAGAAAATCACGGCTGCCGGAGGCGATCCGATGCGCGAAGCCATGACGATTATCCCAACCCACGACGGGAAATATTACTACGAAGACGAAGACGGCGAATTTTGGGCTGTATGCGTATTCATCAGCGACACCATTGCTTACCAGAAAGCCGATACTCCCGCACTGGCCTACCAGGGAGGAAAGGGAATCGGAAAATTCCAGGCGATGCTTTCAGATTTCAAAGAACCTCTGACCGATATTTTGCCAGGGTTCCACAACATCCGCTACCGCTTCAAGCAATGGGACGAAGTGCTCGCTAAAGACCCCGTCGGACGGAAAGCCACCGTACCGAGCGAAATCCAATGGATTGAACGCCGCAGAGAAGAGATGCTGCATTTCTGGGAATTGGTTGAGAATGGCACCATCCCCACCCGCGTTACACACAATGACACCAAAATCAACAATATCCTGTTTGACAAGCAAGGCAATGTACTCTGCGTAATTGACTTGGATACCGTATTGAGCAGCACCTGTCTGAACGATTACGGTGACGCCATGCGTTCTTATACCAATACCGGATTGGAAGACGATGAAAACCTGGACAATGTATCCATGGATATGGACATTTTCCGGGGTTACACCCAGGGGTATCTGTCCGAAACCGCCGGATTCCTGAACCAAAGCGAAATCGACTATCTGGCTTTCTCCGCCAAATACATCACCTACGAACAGGTGTTACGCTTCCTGATGGACTATATCGACGGCGACAAGTACTACAAAGTGAAAAGCCAGGTGCACAACCTCGTGCGTGCACGAGCACAGCACAAACTGCTGCAAAGCATGGAAGCCCAATACACACAAATGTGTGATGTGGTGAAAGAAGAGATCGGAAAAAGAAAATAAAAAACACCGAAGGACAGGAACTTGTTTTCTGTCCTTTGCTTTTAAACAGACAACCGGAATGTATTCAATACCTTTATTCGCGGATTTAGATGCCTGCCGCATGCAGGAAGCCGCCAGCCAGCTCGAAGCACTTCCCTCCCGGGGAATTGCCTGCAATAACTGGGCAAACGACTACCCCTATGCCCCGCAAACGGAATTCCGTATAGCACACAACGGAGAAACTATCTTCATCCGTTTTGACGTAAAGGAAAATTTCACAATGGCACAGGTCACCGAAGACAACGGTGAGGTGTGGACGGATTCCTGCGTCGAATTTTTCCTGTCCTTAGACGACAGCGGATACTACAATTTTGAGTTTACGTGTATCGGCAAAGCCCTGGCGGGATTCCGGAAGGAACGCCCCCACGCCACCCACGGCAACACAGAAGTGATGCAATCCATCAAACGCTATTCCACTCTCGGAGAAGCTAACTTTGAGGAAAAAACGGGTGATAATGTTTGGACGCTGACAGTAGCCATCCCGGCAACCGCTCTTTTCAAACACGACGTCAAGCAACTCAACGGCCTGAAAGCCAAAGCCAATGTTTATAAATGCGGCGATAACCTGAGCAAACCTCATTTCCTGTCGTGGCAACCCATCGACACCCCCACGCCCAACTTTCATGTGCCACAGTTCTTTACGGAAATAGAATTTCAAGGATAACCCGCAGTATGAAAGACAAATTATACACAGGTCTGATTCCGGGGCTCCTGGCTCCCTTTCTGGTAATTGCTCTGTTTTATCTCTTCCGGTTCGGCTATCTGACTCCGGGAGAGTTCATACAACAGGCTTTTACCCTCAAAGTATACCTGAAAATCATTGCCGTCGGCATCTTTTTTGCCGACCTGGCACTTTTCTACCTCTTCCTCCATTACAAAAAAAATAACGCCGCAAAAGGCGTTATTTTAGCTGTCATCCTCTTCTTCTTCCTGATGCTCATCCTTTCCCTTTAATCTACTTCCTCATAATCGGCATCTTCGATATCGGCCCGGGAATGGGATTTCTGTTCGGCATCGTGCCGCTTACGCAATTTATTGATTTGATAGTGGCTGATAAGATCGGTAATACCATAAAATATAGCGGTATAGCCCAAGATAATCACGACATACGCCGCACTACCCCACGGACGGAAGATGACCACCAACCCCGCCAACAATATCAGCACGGGAAAAATATAATTTACCACTGACACGTTCCCCATCTGCCGCGCCATCGATAAACCAGCCAACTGGGCGATAGCCGCCAACACCAGAATCCCTCCCAGAAGGAACATCAGTATCGTCGTGAAAAACAGGGGCACGGAAATCAATAAAGCCCCTAAAATGATGCTCCCCACGCCATTCATCGAAAACATACTGCCCTGACGCTCCTCCGCCTGCTGTCTGCGATAGGAAATGATGGAAGCCATTATGCCACTGAACAAAAACAGGAAACCGATAAACATCACCAGCGATTTCAATGCCACATCCGGCCACACCACCAACACCACCCCCATAAGAATCGCAATCAATGCCCGGTACCCGACATTCCGGTAAGTCGTCTTACTATAAACAATTTTCATACTCTTTCATTTGCCCGGAATCTTCCGGAATTAATTCAACGAAATTAAGGATTTTTCCACAAAAAGCGATACCAACACCTCTCGAAAATCCGACATTTCCTAAAACAAGCCATTTCCGTAAGGCTCTACAAACAGTCCTATGCATTGATTTTCTGAATCATAAAAACGCCAAGCAATTAGAACATTCAATATGATTTCATTCCCGGTATCAGCAAAATACCCGCATTTTCATCCGGTATTATAAATTAAGGATATTTAATCCGGAGAAGGCTTTACTTTAACGGAAGGTTTCCGTACTAATACTACTTTTTACACAGGAGGGATAATCAACAGCAATACAGAACGATGAACAGACCGCTTAAATACAAATTGGGATTGGCTCTCAGCGGAGGAGGTGCGCGGGGATTGGCTCATTTCGGGGTGATGCAGGCAATGAATGAATACGGCATCAGGCCGGACATTATTTCGGGCACCAGCGCGGGAGCCATTGCCGGAGCAATGCTCGCCGCCGAACGGTATCCCGAAGAGTGCCTCCGTTTCTTTGTCCGCAAAAAAATGATGCACTTTGCCCGGTTCACCCTGTCAAAAAGCGGATTCATGTCCATGTCGAAAATGAGGAACCATCTGCAGGAGTTCTTGCAGATTCAGACCTTCGACGAGTTGAAGATTCCGTTAGTAGTCACGGCTACCGATGTGACAAATGCCACCTCCGTACACTTCGATCAAGGCGAACTCATCCCGCGGATTGTTGCCTCCTGCTCCATCCCCCTCCTGTTTACACCCACACAAATCGACGGCATTCATTACGTAGACGGCGGGGTGTTCATGAACCTGCCCGTACGCCCCATCCGCGAACTGTGCGAAACGGTTATTGCCGTTGAAATCAACTCCATCGACCAGAAGCAGGAGGCAGCCAACATGCTCCGCATCGCCGAGCGTTCGTTACATCTCACCCTCGCCTCCAACAGCCGGATCGACCGCAAACTGGCTGATCTTGTCATCGTCCCCGACAACATGATCCGGTTCAGTCTCTTTGACCTCGACCGGGCCAAAGAGATTTACGAACAAGGATACGTCACCGCCAAAGAAGTGCTGAAAAGCTTTAGTGTGAGCCGCAAACTTCAAAGGGTACCCGAAAACTGACCCCTTTCCGCATCAAATCCGACAGCAAAGGATACATACGGCTCTTGAACGACTCCCAACTGCGGTTTTCCATCCGGCTCCAACCGGCTTCCGCCAATGCCAATGCCCGCGGATAAGCCATATACGTCACCCGGTTCATGTCCTTCATCGCTTCACCCCACAGCAAACCCGCCACACCGATGATGTGTGACTGTTTTTCCTGCGGCAAACCGTAACCGGGATCAAAAGCATATGCCTGTTGCAGCGACAACAACGGCATCCCCCAGTTGTTGAACTCCGGCAAATCACCCTTCCATTGCGGATAATCAAAATAACAATATTCCCCCGGCGAAGCTATCAACTTGATTCCGGCACGTGCGGTCAGTTCAATCGTCTTGGGAGTCAAACCCATCCGCCACGTAAACAACGTGCAGTCTTTCGGATAGTCGAAAAGAAACCTTTCGGCAGGCATACGGATATTATCCAGTTCGCACCACAACAGCATCTCTTTCCCGTTGCGCTTCACGCTCTTTTCTATCCGTCCGAAAAACCATCCCATCAGTTCATCCGTCTTCCGGAACCCTTTCTCCTTCATCAGTGCCCGGCAACGGGGACACACGCCCCAATTCTTTTCCATCACGGCTTCATCCCCTCCCAGATGAATCCTCCGGGAAGGAAACAGGCGGCTCACTTCACCTATCACCTTGTCATAAAAATCATACGTTCCTTCTTCGGCAGCACAAAGCATACGGTCTGTCGTTTCCCCCAACACCAACGGCAGGGTATCGCTCCGCTGACAGCCCAAATAAGGATAGGCATATACAGCAGCTGCCGTATGTCCCGGAATATCCAGTTCAGGCACGATCTCCACATGCTTGCGGGCAGCATACGCCACCAATTCCTTCAACTCCTCCTGTGTATAATAGCCGTTATCAGGCCCGTTCATGCCCCCTTTAGGATTCCGGTGAGCCCCCTTCTCCGTAAGAGCAGGAAAAGCCTTGATTTCCACCCGCCATCCCTGATCATCTGTGAGATGAAGTTGCAAGACATTGAACTTGAAACGCGCCATCAGATCGATAAACCGTTTTACCTCGTCAAGCGGTATGAAATGCCGGGCAGGGTCGAGCATCAAAGCCCTGTATCCGAAACGGGGACTATCCGTAATCGTCACACCTCCGACAGAAGTACACAAACGGTTTCCTCCGTCTCCCGCCAGAAGCTGGTCGAACGTCTGTATGCCGTAAAAAACACCAGCCGCAGTCTTTCCCGTAATACAAACATCCGAAGCATTCACCGTCAGTTCATACCCTTCCTCATCCGCTACAGCAGCATCCACTTTCAGGCAAACCGTCCCCCGGAGTTTCTTCCCGCCCCGCACAATCTCCGCCTCCTTACCCGTCCGGTCTTTTATCACCTTCCGCAGTTCCTCTGCTTCATTTTTCAACTCATCGGATGACAAAGCAATCACGACCTTGTCGCCAAACACATATTCCTCCTGCGGAGCGGTTTTCACAAAAACGGGATGGGGAATCAGATTCTGTCCCCATCCCGTTTGGATTCCGCAAAGCAGGCACATTAAACAGCACCATACTCTCATCCTTATTCCATTTTTTTGTTATACACCTTCAGACTTCTGAGTTCCCCGCAAAATCCGTTCTCCGTACTCCCAATGTATTGCAACGGGAACACCAGTGTGTGCTGGATATACATCGCACTCTCTTTGCCTTTCAGATTCTTGAACAGCTTCTTTTCCGCACCCAGATGCTCCACCTTCTCACCGTTCACATACAAAGACGTTCCCTTCGCATCACCGACAACCTTCACTTTTACCAACACATCCGGCTGAAACACATGGGAAAAAGTATAGAAATAACCGTCCCGTCTGAAACCGAGTTTGTGGTCGGGCGTATAGACAACCGAGGCATTCGGAGAAGCAAATAATACGGATTCATGATTCATTACAGAAGAAGGCAACATCTCAAATTCCACCGTATAATCGTATCCGATTTCCACTATCGGCGTCTCAATTGCCGTATTTTCTTTCAATACCAATCCTTTCCCTTTGGACTTTGCAACCTTGAAATCATAGCCGTTACCGGAGAAATCCTTTCCGCCGTCCGTAGCAAAACGATAATCCGCCACAACCTCTCCCGCAGAAGATATTTTTCCCATCAGATTCACTCCGGGGGCCTCACACGTTCCGGCAGCCAGTCCTGCAAAATCCGGATAAGCGACATCCGACTTACCCATCCACATTTTTTGTGCCAGTACCTGCAATGCCGGGAAAGTACGGTGGTGCACATCCTTCTCCGAAATACCGTTGCCGCAATGGTCGTTCCATACGGCAAACGTACCTCCCAAAATCTGCGGATGTCCCAGTGGGAACAACTCACCCCCTATCTGTACGGGTTCCCAGTCCTTATACAACTTTTCCAAATTCAGATAATCATAATAATATCCCGCAGCCGGCACAATATACAACCATCCGTCGGGCGTACTGATTAAGTCGTATCCCTGCTTCATCATCTCCTTCGGGTCGGCATAGCCGTTATACCATGCATTCATGATTACATTTTCGGATGTCACAGGCGTATTTCCCTGTGCATGCGTCAAAGCACCCCACAAACGGGCACGCTTGCCGAAACTCTGAACATATTTCAGATAATGGTCCGTAAAACGGCGGAAATTTTCAGCTTCCTCTTTGGCATATTCATCTGTCCCGATATGTACTTCCGGTCCCACAAACACCGGCGAAGGTCCTCCGATATACTCCATAAGCAGACTATCGAAGAAAGGATAAATCTCAGGATTGGACAAGTCCAGGTGGTCCATGCCATACTTACTGCTTCCCAAAGATTTACGATAATGCGAAAAAGCCAGGGAATGAGCCGGAATATCAATCTCCGGCAACACATTCACACCATGCTCCATACCGTCCAACTGCAAATCCGTAAACTGGCGTTTAGTATAAAAACCATCTTTAGCCGTCAGGCCGGGATACGTCTCGCATTCCAAACGGAAAGCAGCATATGTCTTGTCCCAGTCGTTATCAAAAAACTGTATAAAACCGTTGTCATTCAGATGTATGTGGAACTCATTCATCTTGTAATAAGCCATGATTTTCACATACGCCTGCAAAAACTCCAGACGGAAAAATTTCCGGCCTACATCCAGCATAAATCCACGACGCGAATACTTCGGATAATCCCGGATTTCACCTACAGGAAAATGCAGGTTATTCTGTGCGGCCATCTGCAACAGAGTACGCGTACCCCAAAAAACACCTTTCGCAGCAACACCCTCTATCTTGATTTGCTTGCCGATGTTCATCCGGTAACCTTCCTCTCCCAACTGCTTGTCCTTGGTAGCCAGCGTCAAAAAGACATTCCCTTCTCCGCTATTACCTTCTTTCACCTTACACTTCAAACCGTAAAGGCTGGACAAATCATCCGCCAGTATCTGCGCCTTGTTCCGCAACTCTTTCGTATAACGGGCATCCACCACAATCTCAACCTTTCCGGACAACGCCAACTCTCCTTTACCACCCCACCATTCCCGAATGGCAGGAATTACCGACGGACAGGCATTTCCACCGGACACCCCTGTTTTAGTACCCGGAACCACCCCACTCAAATGGGTAACATCCAATACTTCACCTGACTGCGGATGCTCCAACTGAAAATAAAAATGCACCTCCGCATCCGACAGCACTTTCCCGATGTTCCCCTCCCGGTCTACCACCGGAAGACGGTCCGTCCCCACCAATTTCAATACATATCCCTCCGGTACGACAGGCAACGCAACCCGTACATCCCCTTTCTTTATCTCCGGCAAACGCAATTGCTCCGCCACTTTTTTCATCTCTTCCGAGGGCTGTGCATCCTGAGAAAAAACCCTTCCGAAGCACAACAACCCCACCAATAAACTTAAACTTCTTTTCATTTTTCTATTGTATTAGTATTTATTTTCATATCCATCACCGTCTGAAATTGCCGAAGCACTTCCGCCTTCACCTCCTCCATGTCTACCGCCCTTTTTAGCTCTTTTTGCAGCGAAGTCACCCCCTTGTCTACAAAACCGCAAGGGTGGATGGCATCAAAGTACGACAAATCAGTATTCACGTTCAGGGCAAACCCATGCATCGTCACATAGCGGGAACACTTCACTCCAATGGCACAAATCTTTCTTTCGTCAAGGGTGTCCGTCCCTAACCACACACCCGTAGCACCATCTACCCGACTACCAGACAAACCGTATTTTCCGAGCGTACCAATCACCACCTCCTCCAGCGCCCAGACATATTCTTTCACTCCCATACCGAAACTCTCCAAATCCACCACAGGATATACCACCAACTGTCCTGGCCCGTGGAACGTAATATCACCACCCCTGTCCACCTTTATAAACTCGGCGCATCTTGCTCGCAACTGTAAGGCATCCATGAGCATATTTGCCTCTTTACCACTCTTTCCCAAGGTATAGACAGGCGGATGCTCCACAAAAAAGAGATAGCCGGGAACCGCTTTCCCCTGCATTTTCCGCTGCTTCACCTCCTCCAGAACCTGCTGCTGCATCTCCCACACCTTCCGGTAATCCCTTATCCCTAAGTCGCTGAATTTCGTTTCTCTACCCGTTAACATACCCGTTCCCCTTATTTTATATGCCGTTCCGCATGATAGCTCGACCGCACCAACGGCCCGCTCTCCACATGCGTAAATCCTTTTTCCAACCCAATCCGCTTGTATTCATCAAACACCTGCGGAGTAACATACTCTTTTACCTCCACATTAGCAGCCGTCGGCTGCAAATATTGCCCGATGGTCATGACCCGGCACCCCACGGAACGCAAATCATCCATCGTCTGGAGAATCTCCTCCCGTGTCTCCCCCAATCCCAGCATAATACCCGACTTGGAAATTACACCGGACTCCGCCACCTGCCTTACCACCTCCAGCGACATATCATACGTAGCCCGGCTACGTATGGAAGGTGTGAGCCGTCTCACCGTTTCCAAATTGTGTGAAATCACCTCAGGACACGCTTCTATCACCTGCCGTATCAATTCCCGTCTCCCCTGAAAGTCGGGAATCAGCACTTCCATAGTCACCCCCTCATTCTCACGCTTCACAGCCTCTATCACTTTCACCCAATGTCCCGCCCCCAAATCATCCAAATCATCCCTGTCTACAGAAGTCAATACGACATGTTTCAACTTCAATAACCGGACCGACTCCGCAATATGTTCCGGTTCCCCGGTATCCAAAGGAGCCGGACGACCGGTCTTCACATTACAAAAACGACATCCCCGTGTACACACATCCCCGCAAATCATAAAAGTTGCCGTTCCGCATCCCCAACACTCTCCCTGGTTGGGACACATGCCACTCGTACAAATCGTATGCAAATTATGTCCACGCACCACGTTCAGTACCTCAACCGAAAGCTGGCCTTTGGGCAATTTTATCTTTAACCAATCCGGTTTCCTTCTGCTGCTACATCCCATAATTTCAAACCTTTTTCATTCCTGTTACTTCTTCTGTTTTCCGTCATACCGGCAATAAGCCCGGATACCACACTCCTCACACTTCGGTTTTCGCGCCATACACACATAACGTCCGTGCAGAATGAGCCAATGGTGAGCCGTAGAAAGAATCTCCGCCGGAATATTTTTCACCAACTGTTTCTCCGTCTCCAAAGGCGTTTTGGCATTCGTCACCAAGCCGATACGGTCAGCCACCCGGAACACATGGGTATCTACAGGCATCGCAGGCTTGTGGAAAGCCACAGCTTCCACGACGTTGGCTGTTTTCCTGCCTACCCCCGGAAGAGTCTGTAACAGCTCCATGTCGTCCGGCACCACGCCGTTAAAATCCTCTGCCAACTTCTTCGCCATGGCCGAAAGGTGTTTAGACTTGTTGTTCGGGTAAGAAATGGACTTTATCAATTCATAAATCTCCTCCACACTCCCGGCAGCCATCGCAAACGCATCCGGGAACCGCCGGAACAAAGCCGGAGTCGTCATATTCACCCGTTTGTCCGTACACTGTGCCGATAACACCACCGCCACCAGCAACTGGAACGGATTTTCATACTTCAATTCACTCTCCGCCACGGGCATGTGCTCCGAAAACCAGCGGATAAACCCTTCGTATCTCTCTTTTGTTGTCATAAATTCTCTGTTCTGTCATTCACGCTTACAATCCCACCCGTTTGAGGAAACGGTTCTTCTTGGAATCGGGACACAGCGTAATTGTATATAACGTCTGTTTTTCTTTATTCTGTATCACCTTCTTATCCGCTTTTTCATTCCGGAGAATATCATTGTACTCGGCATTGGATGAAAGCGTAAAGAAAGATTTATCCAGATACTCAAAATAATACCATTTCTGGTCGTTGTAAATGTATAAATACAACTGATTTCCCATACGCCGCCGCACCAACTCCATCGCCACATTGTACTCTTCCTCCACAGGGCGTTTCAGTACGGTACGGATTATCGCCTTGCCATTTGCCACGTACGAACGTTTCTGCACATCCCAATTGATATTCAGCGAATCCATCACTAAAAAACGACTCAGCGAATCCGGGATATTATTGCTGCTTTTTCCGAGCTGCTTCATAGCCAAGGGCGCCATTTCTTTTCCATACAATGCCGTCACCTTGGAAACCAACGAAGCATCGGGAGTAATGGCACGCCGTTTCTTATCGGCAAAATCCCGGAGCATGACACTCTCCATCTTACCCAGTAACACAAAATCCAGCACATACAACATATTCTCCATCTTAAACCCCTCTTCTTTCAGATTGTAACTGACATTTCCCGCTGCCCATTGGCGGATACCGGGAATATCCATTTCCATACCGATCCTACCAAATCCCGAAACCGTAGTCTGTTCAGGCGTATAACACAAATGGTAATACGGATCCACCTGCGTATCCCGGATCAGATACTTCTTTTCCTTTTCCAACCACACCAACTCGCCGTGGCCGCCCAGCAACACCGCATCATTATAGAAAATACGATTGCTCAGATAAGAAGCATAAGGTTTCACCGTTTTATCCACATTCAGGAAAATCCCGTTATAAACATGTTTTCCCTTGTCGTCCCGATTCTCAATCTCCACCGGCACCCGTATGTCCTGAGCCGCAAAATAAGTCTTCACTTTCAGCCAGGTATGTTTCAGATAGGTATCATCCGCCGTAAGCCGGACATATCCGTTAAAAAACAAATCTTTCTGTTTCGAATAGAGGTAAATATTGCCTTTATACGTGATTCCCCGGTTTAAATCAAACTTCGCTTCGGGCTTCATATCCACTTTGGCATAGATGTTCCGCGACGTATCCACCCCGATTTGCGTAAAATGAATCACACTCCTCTGCTTGTCCTGGTTGATGTAATCGTAATCCCCGTTTCCGTTAAACGCCAAACGTCCTTTCAGTTTCAGTCCCACCTGCGTCAATTGCTTGCTCCGGTCAATGCGGTCGCATACCAGCAAACCGTTTTTAAACTCCTCAATATCCCCTAAACCGCTGATATTGATTTTTCCCAAATCCGGATAAAAACGCCCGTTGGCCAAGTCAATATGGTTTACCCACTGGCACTGAATATCACCCGTATTCAGATTGTAGCGCGCCAGAGGAGCCATGAAAGAAAGCGAATCACAAGCCTTGTCGGTAGAGACAAACAGATTCTTCCCCTCCTCCGGCATACGCATCACATCCTCAATCCGCCAGATACGCTGCAACTCTTTTTCATCCTCAATTCCGATATTCAGATACGCCTCATTCATATACCACGTGAAACTCTTGAACGAACAGCGGTAGCGGTTGGACGGGAAATCAGCCATATTGGCGTCGGCATTGTTCATAAACTTACCCTTATTCTGTACCAAATCGATATTCGCCTGCACATTGGCCGTATTCAACTGTATATTCTTATTGGCAAAAGAACTCAATTGCAAATCAGTCTGGTCGGACAGGATATTATTGGCTTCCAAATGAAACAAACGGGAAGTCAGCCGCGCTCCCTTCAATTCCAACTTACCGTCGGCATCCAGCAAATCGTCATACACCATCAGCGTCCCTTCATGCTTTATCCGATCGCCATACACGGAAAACGGTTGTTTTGTAGATCTCGCCAGCATATTCCCCTGATTTTTCAGATACGTTACCTTCACTTGCTCTCCCTTTGCCCCGGGTCGGCGACCTTCAACTCCATCCACCAGCAGCAGAGGTGTCACCGACAACATCGTGTCGGGCATCATCAGAATAGAAGACGACTCGAAACGACTTCCGTTCAGCTCCACTTTCCCGTCAGCAATAAACCCCTTCTGGCTCAGCTCAATCCGGTTTTTCAGATTTCCCTTCTCATAGAGCGCCAATCCCTGGTCCGGCGTCTGGTACTTCATACCCAGCGAATTATCCGCCATCAACTTTAATGTATCCTGTATATCCGGGACAATATTGGAAACCAGTATACCGCCAAAAGCATACCGGAACTTGTCCGAATCATTGATATTTTTCAGCGTATAAGGCTTAATGACAAAATAGAATTTCTCCTTCTTGTACACACCGTTACAAATAGACGGTGCGTCAAAATAAACATACGACTCCTTGGTGGAATGAAAAATCGGATACCCCGGCACATCCTTCTTACCCGATTTATTATTCGGTTTATCAATTTCAATATCTCCGGTCACATCCCGTATCAGAGAATTTACCCTCCTTCCGCGCTTACCTGTCTTTTTATCCGCTATATACATTCCGGTCGAATCCACCTGTGTCAGCCCGATGGTATATTTATCATAAGAAAAATAGAGCTTGTTGCCGTACATATCAAACATGCCCGCTTTCAGCTTTCCATTGAACTCCATATCCCGGTTTTTCATCATCACGACCGACTTGTCCGAAGGCTCTACATACACATCCTTGGCTTCACTGATAGTAAATTTTTCCACCCCATAGATTTTCAACTGGTAATTTCTCAAATCCAACACGGCATTCGTCCGTGAATTTTTCGGCAGGGAAGCAAAGCGGATGTTATCATAATCCTGTTTCCCGACACGGGCATCGGTATAATGAAACAAACGCTCTTTCAACGTCACTTCATCACTCGCTTCGTCAAAATCCAGGAAATTATCATACGAAAGAGAAATAACCTGCTTCCTCAACTGGTCTATCGGCTTTTTCATAATTCCGGCATAATCGCTCATCGAAAAAGTTTTCGTACCCAACATCACCGACGCCTTGTGAAGTCCGTTAAGGGGATGAATTTCATCAATTCCCTGCATCTGGTCATAAAGAATATCATTGAAAAAATCCAGCGACTCCACCTCCGCCTTGAACAGCCCGGAACGGCTGTTCATGCACATCGTCACATAACTGCTGTCCACCGGCCATATCAACTGTTCCACACTGAATAAAATCTGATGGTAATCGTCACGGAAAGGAAGGTGCTGGCTCTGCTCCGAAATACGCTTTACCGTCACCGTATGGTCTTTTCGGGTATAGGCAAAATTCACATTGGGATGAGAAAAACGACCGGAACCCAAAGGAAGGACCATCCGGGAGGTTCCCGATACGACCCGCGCTGTATCTATCAAAAAACGGGTGGAATACACATACATGTGGGTTGTGTCATTCGGCGCTATGTGCACACACGCAGGCTGTTCCTTATCACTGAAACCCGACAACTTCATCCCATCATACTGGATTCCCCCACGAAAAGAGATGCCCGGGAACAGCGAATCGATTTTTATATCCGTATCGTACGAAATAAACTGCGGAAACCGCTCTTCCTGATTCGCCGCCTTATATTTTAAAGCATTATCCCTTAACTTGCCGGCCAACGGACGGTCATACTGACGTTCATATACGAAAGAAACCGAATCCGCACTGTAATCGGACACCGCCATATCCACGCCATAACGCGAAAGTTCCGCATAAAGCGTGTCCTCCGACTGCCAGTATACCCGGCCCCCATTCCCCGCCATAGTATGCCCCTGTAACTCATAACTTACTCTGGTATTATAAATAAGCATGGAATCCTTAGGTGTCTTACACACTACCGTAGCATCCTCAAAGGTCACATTCACCTCCTCTCCCTGCTCCCACCGGCCTTTTCCCCTCACAATCCAGCTATGACCGGGAGCGGCATAAAGCACCCCATTTACAACGAAATTACGTGTATAACCCAAATAATTCTTGACATTATTCTTACGCCGGTCTTTGGCAAAAACAAGCCTTTTCAACGCCCCCAACCAGACGTACAGATTCTCCTTTTCCTCTGCACGGCAAAAACGATTCACACATTCCGCAAAATTTCTCATATCCGACGCCGGAGCCATACGCATTGTCTGGAGTTCCTTGAACACGGCACTCACACTGTCCTTTTCCGCCCCGGAAAGAAATGAAGAAGTCCACGTGTCCATACATTCCGCTACCAATGCCTTACGCTCAGCCGCACGTACATCCTTAAAAAGAGTTTCAATCTGCACCTTCAACAATTTGTCTTCCTGGGCATTCCCCACAACAGAAAAACACAACAATCCCAAAAGTAACGCTATACGCACCATGTCTTTTAATCTTTGCGAATCGTAAGACCCGTTTCTTAATTTTTCAATAAACTTGACAAAAATAGAATTTCCCCGCCAATATTCTTAAAAAGAATTACCTATTTTTGCAAGAAGTCCAAAAACAACATTACAAAGGGAACCCAAAGAAATTGAAAAAAACTGCACACACTAATAATACTACACACGAAACTTTATACCATGACAACAACAGACGAAACAGTAAAACTGACCTCCCCGGATGAAAAATGCCAGGCTCTTCAAAAATCCTGCCGGAACCTGCTTTCTCCGGAAGATATAGCGCTTTTCCGGAAAGCATACGACATCGCCTCCCGGGACGAAACAGACATAGACAGCATTCTCGACACGGCACTCATCGTCACCGCCGAAATCGGATTGGGGAAAACCTCCCTGTTCTGTGCGCTGCTGCATAAAAAAACAGAGAAAGAGATCATTCCCATAGAAGACATCCGGGCGGATTTCGGCGAAAAAGTAGCTCAAATTCTCCACGGACTGAAAGAAATCAGTAAAATCTATGCCACCCGCCGGATTGTTGATTCCGAAAACTTCCGCAAACTGCTTTTGAGTTTCGCCGAAGACATCCGGGTACAGTTGATATTCCTGGCAGAAAAACTCCATGCCCTGCGCTTGGCAGACCACCTGAGTGAAACGGAACAAAAAAAATTAGCCAAAGAAACCAACTACATTTACATTCCTTTTGCCCACCGTTTGGGATTGTATAACATCAAATCGGAGATGGAAGACCGGGCACTCCGCTATTCCAATCCCCGCATATATGCAGAAATATCCCGCAAACTGAGCGACACAAAAGACGCCCGCGAAAAATACATCGCCGGATTCATCGCTCCCATCGTTGACGAACTCAACAAAAAAGGCATCCGGTTCAAATCCAAATACCGGACAAAAACCATCGCCTCCATCCTGAACAAGATGCGCAAAAACCAGGTGGAATTTGAAGAAATATACGACATCTTTGCCGTACGTTTTATCATCGACAGCACCGGAGAAGACGAAAAGCCCGACTGCTGGAAAGTATATTCCATCGTCACTGACAAATACACCCCCAACCCTCAACGGCTACGCGACTGGATTTCCGTTCCCAAATCCAATGGCTACGAATCATTGCAAACAACAGTTTTAGGCCCGGGAAACAGATGGGTCGAAGTACAAATCCGTACCGAACGGATGGACGAAATTGCTGAAAAAGGATTTGCTGCCCACTGGAGATATAAAGGAGGCACCTCCGACAACGTGATTGAAAGTTGGCTGAACGAACTGCGCGAGGTACTGGAAAGCTCAGAAGAAAGCGCCATTGACCTGCTCGACGACCTGAAACTCGATTTACAGGACAAAGAAGTGCATGTCTTCACTCCCAAAGGCGATCTCATCACCTTACCGGCAGGCGCTACACTGCTCGATTTCGCCTATGCTATCCACACCAACATCGGCTGCCATTGCATGGGGGGAAAAGTAAACCAACGCAATGAAACACTGCGCTACAAACTCCGCAACGGCGACCAGATTTCAATACTTACGGCTGCCAACCAACAGCCCAAAGCCGACTGGCTCAATTTCACCGTCACCCCCAAAGCCCGCAACAAAATCCGGCAATTTCTGAACGAAAATGTCAATCACCAGGCGGATTTAGGCAAAGAACTGTTAAGCCGCCGGCTAAAAAACTGGAAAATAGAATTCACCGACGACATTACCCGTCGGTTGATGCACCATTACAAATACAAATTCGCACTGGACCTCTACCAGGCCATCGCAGAAGGCAAACACGATCCGACGGAAATTAAGGAAATACTGACCCAGCCCAAAGAAGAGGAAAAAACGGCTGTACCGGAAAACCTGCCGAAAGACATCCGGATCACCCATCCGAAAAAAATAGGCGAAGACGTATTGCTGATTGACAAAAACGTAGACAACGTAGACTATAAATTTGCCCGGTGCTGCAACCCCGTCTACGGAGACGACATCATCGGTTTTGTATCCATCGGAGAAGGCATCAAAGTGCACCGGCGGCAATGTAAAAACGCCCTCGACTTGCAAAGACGCTATCCCTATCGTATCGTCAACACCCAATGGACCAACGAAGGAGCCGCCTCCTACCAAACCGTAGTCAGCCTTGTGGGAAAAGACGAAATCGGAATCGTGAACAAAATTACAGAGCTGATTACAAAAGACCCCCGCGTCACCATGCGAGCCATTTCCATCAACTCTTCCGGAGGTATTTTCGAAGGCAAAATTACGGTACTCATTGACAACACCGAACATTTGTCCCAACTCATATCCCGGCTGAAACACGTGTCCGGCATCATGAAAGTAAACCGCCACGATTCCATGTTGGAACAATAATACCGGAAAACACAAAAACAAACATAAAAATGAAAAAAAAATTACTCTTTTCCTGCATGATTGCATGCACACTGAACGCCCTGGGACAACAGGCTACCCAATGGCTGGCACTCACTCCGGTACAGATTGAAAAACCGGTACTTGAAAACGTCAAGGACGTTGACAACAAAATCTTTACAGCCGACATGCTACTGAAAACCAACCATCTAAACATCAGCCAATTTACACCCGAATTAGCCAAACCCGAAAAACAATACCGGAGCCTGTCATGGGAAGAAGCCCGGACAGAACAGGATACAGTGATGTCTTCCGGAAAAACCGGGGAACATACGCTGAATCATTATGCCGTATACCTGACCAACGAACAATGGCTAAAAGGCGAATTCCAGGTTACTCTTTTCGGCCCTTCGGAAATATACATCAACAATGAAAAGAAACTGACCTACACCGAAACCGCCAAAGCGACCAAGACCATTCCCTGCGAATTTGTACCGGGCAAACAGACAGTGATCGTCAAAACCGTTTCCGAAGGCGGAAAAGCTTTTGCCCTATCCTTTAAAGTGAAAGAACCGGAAAGTGCGGCTATCGCGTTCTCGCTGTCCCCCAAACGAGGAAAAAACATTTATGACATTCTCAACGGCAAACACATCAACCGTGCCGAACTCTCTCCCAGCGGGAAATACGCCATCATCACCCTGCAAAATACCGTAGACGGCAAAACAACCACAACAACCCAAATCTGCCGAAGTGACAACAAAGAAGTGGTATATGCCTTTGACAACTATGTGCAGGCACTGAAATGGATTCCCGGTAAGGACGAAATTTCCTATCTCCGCAAAGAAGGCAACGGGCATTCCCTCTATGCCTACAGTCCGGAAAAAAAACAACTGCAATGCCTGATAAAAGAAGACCCGGAAATCAACAACTATACCTGGTCTCCCGACCTTTCCTATCTCATTTATTATAAAAACGAAAACTACGCAGAAAACGATTGGAAACTGCGGAAACTTTCAGGCATCGAAGACCGTCAGCCCTACTATCGTTACCGTTCCTGGCTGAATAAATTCGATTTCGCAACAGGATTGCATTCCCGGCTGACATGGGGCAATCTGACCACTTCGCTGATGGATATCAGCCACGACGGCAGCCAACTGCTTTTTTCCACCTCCCGTCCGGACTACACGGAATACCCGTATCACAAACAATCCGTTTATCTCCTGAACCTGAAAAATCACCGTTTGGACACCTTGTGGGAAAACCGTACATATAGCATTTCATGCAGTTTCTCCCCCGACGACAAACACTTACTTATCAGCGGAGGTCCCTCCGCATTTGGCAAAACAGGCGAAAACATAGGCAAAAATCCCATTGCCAACCAATACGATACTCAGCTATACATTTACGACATCGCAAGCAAAAAAGTCACGCCGATTACGAAAGACTTTCATCCCTCCGTCACACAAACCGACTGGCGGAAAGACGGGAAATTATACATCGTAGCCAACGACGCCGACTATGTCCGTCTCTTTGTTTACACAAACAATAAAATCAGCCGGGTAAACTGCCCCGGCGACATCATCCGGAGCATCAGCATACCCGAAAACGGCGACCGGATGTTTTATATGGCTTCCGGAGTCTCCTCTCCCGCTGTCGTATATGAAAGAAATCTGACAAACGGGGAAACCCGCGTTTGGGAAAATCCGTCTGCCGCACAATACGAAAACATCGTATTCGGAGACGTGAAAGAGTGGGACTATAATTACAAAAAAGGAACCGTCATCGACGGACGCTATTACCTTCCGACCAATTTCGATCCTTCAAAGAAATATCCGTTAATCGTATATTATTACGGAGGCACGACCCCGACGGAAAGGAGCTTCGGCGGACGCTATCCATTCAACCTGTACGCCGCCAACGGCTATGTCGTTTATGTCCTGCAACCCTCGGGTGCCATTGGTTACGGACAGGAATTTTCCGCCCGCCACCAGAACAACTGGGGAAAAATCACCGGCAACGAAATCATCAGCGCCACAAAAGCCTTCTTAAAAGCCCATCCTTTTATTGACGCGACCAAAGTCGGATGCATGGGCGCTTCCTACGGCGGATTTACAACCATGTACCTCACTACGCAGACAGACATATTCACATGCGCCATTGCACACGCAGGTATCTCCTCCATCACCGGCTATTGGGGTGACGGCTATTGGGGCTACGGTTACAGCACCAACGCCACCGCACACTCTTTCCCCTGGAACAGAAAAGACATTTACGTCGACCAAAGCCCGCTTTTCAATGCGGACAAAGTAAATACCCCTCTCCTGTTGATACACGGCACAAAAGACGTGAATGTACCCACCGCCCAGAGCATGCAGTTCTATACTGCCCTGAAACTGTTGGGCAAAGATGCCGAACTGGTTTTCGTCAAAGATTCGGATCATGTTGTCGTAGACTATGACCTCCGGATTTTATGGAACAACACCATTCTGGCTTATTTCGCCAAATACCTGAAAGGCGAACCCGACTGGTGGAAAAACATTTACAAAGATAAAAACCTGTAACCCGGAAAATTTTGTTTTCCTCCAAAAAGACTATCTTTGCAACAACAACAAACAAAACCCTAAAATAATGAACACAACGATAAACAGAGCTGCAGATAACATTCGTATTCTGGCAGCGTCCATGGTGGAAAAAGCCAAATCCGGACACCCGGGAGGCGCAATGGGGGGTGCTGATTACATCAATGTCCTCTATTCGGAATTTCTCAACTTCGATCCCGATGATCTCAGTTGGGAAAACCGCGACCGTTTTTTCTTAGACCCCGGACACATGTCACCGATGTTATACTCCGTTCTAAGCCTGATTGGAGCTTACAGCATGGAAGATTTACAAAACTTCCGCCAATGGGGCAGCATCACTCCCGGACACCCGGAAGTAGACCGGAAACACGGCGTAGAAAATACCTCCGGTCCCTTGGGACAAGGCCATACGATGGCTGTCGGCGCTGCTATTGCCGAACGTTTTTTAGTGGCACGTTTTGGGGAATGGATGGCTCACAAAACCTATGCTTTCATTTCCGATGGAGGCATACAGGAAGAAATCTCTCAGGGCGCCGGACGTATCGCCGGAACGCTGGGACTCTCCAATCTGATTATGTTCTATGATGCCAACAACATCCAACTCTCCACTACAGTGGAAGAGGTGACAACCGAAAATACAGCACAGAAATACGAGGCCTGGGGATGGAACGTCATCACCATAGACGGCAACGACGCCGACCAGATACGCGAAGCACTGACAGCAGCCAACGATGAAACGCAGCGTCCCACACTGATTATCGGCAAAACGCTGATGGGAAAAGGCGCTGTCGGAGCCAACGGCGAAGATTTCTCCAACAAAGTGTCTACCCACGGACAGCCTCTGACAGGAGCAGGAGCATCCATTGAGAAAACAGTGGAAAACTTAGGCGGCGATTCCCGGAATCCATTCCAAATATTTCCGGACGTAAAAGAATACTACTCCCAGGTTTTACAAAAAAAGAGAGAATACGCGAAGAAGAAAAAAGCGGAACAGGCAGCCTGGGAAAAAGCCAATCCGGAATTAGCAACCAAATACCACCGGTTTATGTCTGGCCAAGCTCCCGAACTGGATTACAGTACCATTCAGCATAAAGCCAACATCGCAACACGGGTCGCCTCGGCAGATGTACTGACCTACCTGGCACAACACGTCGAAAACATGATTGTCAGCTCTGCTGACCTGTCCAATTCCGACAAAACAGACGGTTTCATCAAAGGGGGTGCCCGCTCCTTGGTAAAAGGCGATTTTAGCGGAGCTTTCCTCCAGGCAGGTGTAGCCGAATTAACTATGGCAACCATCTGCAACGGTATCGCACTGCATGGCGGAATATTTGTTGCATGTGCCACATTCTTTGTTTTCTCCGACTACATGAAGCCTGCCATACGGCTTTCCGCTCTCATGGAACTGCCGGTAAAATACCTCTGGAGCCACGACGCCTTCCGGGTAGGTGAAGACGGCCCGACCCACCAGCCCATCGAACAGGAAGCACAAATCCGGCTCTTGGAAAAACTGCAAAACCACTCCGGTCGCATGAGTTTATTGGCACTGCGTCCGGCAGATGCAGCAGAAACATCCGTAGCCTGGAAAATGGCAATGGAAAACACCCATACGCCCACGGCTCTCATTTTCTCCCGCCAAAACGTCAATGACCTGTCGGGAAAAAACCGTTACCAGGAAGCTTTACAGGCAGAAAAAGGAGCTTACGTCGTTTGCTCGACCGGCAACAATCCGCAAATCACGCTGATAGCTTCGGGTTCGGAAGTCAATACTTTAGTGGAAGCTGCCCAACTACTAAAAGAAAGAAAAGGCATTGCAGCACAAGTCGTATCAGTCATTTCCGAAGGACTCTTCCGGCAGCAACCATCGGCATACCAAAAACAAGTTATTCCCGACAACTGCCCCAAATACGGACTGACTGCCGGACTCTCCGTTACCTTGGAAGGCTTAGTCGGCTATAACGGGAAAATACACGGTGTCAACCACTTCGGCTACTCCGCTCCCGCCCAAGTCTTAGACGAAAAATTCGGCTTCACCGGCGAGCAAGTCTTCGAAGAACTCAGCCACCTCATCTGATAAAAATTAAAAGGAGCTCACCCGGGCTCCTTTTAATTTTCAATACCCTACCTCCTAAACCCGTCCGCAACACATTTCGTCGGGAACAACGGATACGTGACTATCACTTCAAACGTCCCCCTGGCATCCCCCTTCAAAGCCTTGATATTGTAATCGTAGCTGCAAAGAATCTTCATATCCGATACTAACTTCACACCGGCCAAAAAACCGAACTCCCCTATGCTACGACCCAACAGAGAAAACTGAAACTTCTCCCTTTGCGTCGGATGATTCAGATAAAACGACACGACACCGTCCACCTGAAAAGCCTCCGCCGTCTGTTTCACACACAAACCCCACTCCATATCGTAAGTTGTCGGAGAAGCCGAAGTGCGGTACGAAGGACGGTAAAGGCGACCCAATATACGCGTACGGTAACGACCGTAAAGGTAATTCGTACCACCGAAGATTGAAGCCTCCTCCCTGAAAAAAGAGAACAGATGCTGAGTCGACAAACCAATACGAAATGAGGGGGTTACAATGTACTCCACTCCCAAACCGCCGTTCCACTGTTTCTTGCCTCCCAAAAGATTGTCCAAAGCCGGGTCAGTTTCATCCTCTATCATCACATCCCCCCGGTCCGCTTTTTGCAGCTGATAACCCAAAGACAATCCCACACTCAAAAAGCTGCCACGGAAACGGAGGGTATAAGCATACGAAAAAGAAAGATCTGTCGAGTTCAGGTAACCGATTTTATCGTTCAGGAGCTTTATGCCCGCCTGCATTTTATATTTTTCCCAGTAGTACGTCCCTGTTCCGAAGACAGTCACCGGACTGCCCGAAAGACCAAACCACTGTTTCCGCGCCGATAAGGAGAAATAAGCACTTGCATCCGTATTGACGAACGCAGGATTAATATAATACGGATTCTCCCAGTAAAAGGCCGTGGAAGGAGTTATCTGGCCTTTTGCCGAAGATACCGTCAGCAATCCTGACAAAAGTATCCACCATATATATATCCGTATAGGTATATTCATCGTATCAGTGTTACATAACCCGTTTTCTGTCTCTTCCCGTTCGCTGTCCGGTAATGAAGACGGTAAAAGTAAGTGTCTTCTTTCGCCTGTCTACCATTATAAGTCCCGTCCCAACCACTATCACCACTGTATATCCGTAAGCCGTTACGATCCATGATTTCAATCTCGTAATCCGGCATGAACACATCATTGATGCCATCTCCGTTAGGACTGAACGTGTTGAGCGCCTTAGGAAGGAAAACAACCTCTATATCCATTCGGCTCTCCGTCACACAACTGTCCGAATTCAAAACTTGCAACCTCACCTCATAGTATTTTTCTGTCCTGGCATTGTACGTATGGGATACTCTATCCCCTTCACCCCGCTCTCCGTCGCCGAAGTCCCAAAGGCATCTCATTCCGGGAAATACCTCGGTCCTGAAATGAACCGTGGGATAATCCTCGTCGATCACCTGACGGTCGCTGTGTATCAACACCTCCCTCAAATAAGGCGGAACGCGCTGAACGTAGGAAAAGTGGTTTTCACACTCGTTGTAGGTCTCTGCATGAAGTTGTATCCGGTACGTGCCGGAGTCCGAATATTGGTGGTAACACTCTTCACTGCGGAGTAACGTTCCGTCCCCCAGGTCCCACTCCCAAAGGTTTATCATATCACCGGGATCAAAGAAGAAACTGTAACCGTGTGTGCTGCAATCCTCCAATAATACTCTGATGCTGCCCTCTATCTTCTTTTCTTCCGTCAACGTCAGGGTAACCGTGCTGTCGCAACCGAAGGCGCTTTGCAGATACTGGTAATGCAACCCGGGGGTGCTCACATGAAAACCGCCATGCGTGTAAGGAATACCCTCGCAAAGAACACCGGAAAGCTGGATGTCGTAAACCGGATGAACACTCAGGTAGAGGCAATAAATACTGTCACAGCCTTTTGTCGTCGTTAGGCTGTCGTAATACTCACCACTCTCGTGGTATCGCATGCCGCGGAAGTCAAACGTATCCCCCTCGCAAAGATGGACTGTTTCAGGATAGAAGTAGGTCGGCCATACGTGCAAGTGTAAGGTAACAACACTGTCGCAACCGTGAACGGTAGACTCTGTGCGAAGGTAGGTGCTGCTTTCATGGAGATTGGAGAGACGGAAGCCGTACCGCTCATAATAATCCGAAGGACAAATGGAATCGTATAAGACCGTATTGTAAACAGGATGAACCTTTAAATGCAAGATGAGTGTGGAATCGCAACCGGACCGGGAAGAAAGGGTCAGGGTATGTACCCCGTCTACCTGTACGGAAGGCAGAGTGAAACCGTGTCTGTAATACCCGTCCCCCTGGCAAACAGTATCGTACAAGGGCGTGTCGTAGACAGGTTGGACGCTCAGCGACAGAATGCGAATGGAATCGCAACCCCAAAAACTCCGGAAGGTGTCGCGAACGAGGGTATCGTGATAAACGGAGGGCAACGAGAATCCGTACTTGTTGTAGCCGCTACCGTAACAGACCTTATCCGGAAAAAGAAGAGGTGAAGTCGAATGAACGCTCAGTGTCAAACAGTAAATACTGTCACAACCGTGAACGGTGGTCAAGGAATCGTAGTATACGCCGCTTGTATGCAACCACCTACCCCGAAAAGAGATGCTATCTCCCTGGCAGATATGCTGTGTTTCCGAGAAAAAATAAACAGGATGAACATGCAAATTTAAAGTGACGGTACTATCGCAGCCGTGAACGGTAGAGTATGTTTTAATAAAAGTCCCTCCTGATGTACCGGAAGGAAGGCTAAAACCATAGTTGCTATAAGAGTCCCCTTGGCAAATTGTGTCGTACAACGTCGTGTCGTAAACCGAATGAACCGTCAGGTATAACGTACGTATCGAATCACACCCCCAACGGGTTTTAAATGTATCGCGGACTATCGTATCGACAGTGACGGCCGACAGGTTAAACCCGTATTCATGGTAGCCGTTTCCCTGACAGACCGAACCCGAAAAAGAAAAACCATAGACCGAATGAACGCTTAGTGTCAAACAGTAAATACTGTCACAACCATGAACGGTGGTCAAGGAATCGTAGTATACGCCGCTCTTGTATAACTTACGACCACGGAAATCAAAGGTGTCCCCCTGGCAAATATTCTGTGTTGCTGAGAAAAGATAAACAGGATGAACATGCAAATTTAAAGTGACGGTACTGTCGCAGCCGTGGACGGTGGAATACGGGTTTATAAAAGTCCCTCCTGATGTACCGGAAGGAAGGCTAAAACCATAGTTGCTATAAGAGTCCCCTTGGCAAATTGTGTCGTACAACGTCGTGTCGTAAACCGAATGAACCTTTAAATGCAAGGTAAGTATGGAATCGCAACCAGCCTGAGAAGAAAGAGATAATGTATAATCTCCGTCTGTCTGTACGTCGGACAATGAGAATCCATACCGATTATAAGAAGCTCCCCGGCAAACCGTGTCGTAAAGAGACGTGTGGTATTCAGGATTGACTGTCAAATGCAGTGTTCGTACGGAATCGCAACCCCAGACACTCTGTAAGGTATCATGAAGAATTGTATCGCGATAGACAACGGGCAATGAGAAACCGTAATCATTATAATCATCACCATAGCATACGGCATCGAAAAAAGAAGTATCGGAAGCATGCACTGTTAAATGAAGATTGACGATACTGTCACAACCAGTAACAGCACTGATATGCTGAAAACGATAAACGCCCGATTCCGTCCCAACGTCAAAAGTCGTATCACACCAAGTGTAAGGCAAAGCATTTGCACAAACACTTACAGATGTGTCGGTGATGATACTACCGCAATCCGGCGGATTCCCGAAAACGCAACGAACAGAGAGTCCACAATTTTTAACATGTATATCTGTTCGGTAAAAAAAAGTATAAGCAAAATAATTGGAAGAAGAAGTACCTAACCAATAACACTGGTTGAAGCTCGGATTTAAATCACCATCACTGCTGCTACGATAAGCAGATTTAGGAAGAAAAAGTGTGGTATTATTGCTTATATCCGTAAATGAACGCCCCAACACTCCATTGCGTGATATAGTCTCACAAGATACCTTGAATGTATCCAATAGTGTTTCTGCTTCTTTAAGTGTAGGTACTCGCCACCCCACAGGACATGGATCATTCACTGCGTCCCAACAACTACCGGACGGTAAGCTACTGTCCCATCCAGAAACATCCCCTGTTACAGACCATCCCTTTCTCCGGTTCCATTGGTAGAGCATGCCACTCGATTCGGGAGTGGCAGCAAAGGTACCCGGTTTGTCCACATTACTCTCTGCCCAACACACCCCGTTAATAAATACCCCGGGGCAAGACTTTTCGTTTTCCTGCTGAACTGTCAGGTGTAAATAGGTTATATCACTATACGCGCAACTGCGACGCGAAATGCGATAGGTGCCTGTTTGGGTCCCCTCCCCAAAGGTTGTATCGCGCCACTCATAAGGAAAATCCGTGGAACAAATCGTCACCGTATCATGGCTGACTATACTATCACACTTCTCATCGGCAACACAACGAATTAATAGTCCATAATTTTTTTCTACACGCATATGATGATTAAAATCTGAGACTAAATACAGCCCCATTGCTCTTGTATTATTACTATCGTCGTCCTCAGACGAGGACCAATATAGTCCTTTAGTGTTCCTGGAAGAGCGAATGCCACTATAACCATGAATTATTCCTGCAAAAGGCAAAAAAATGGCATTATCGGTAACTTTAGAAATAAAACTTGCACCATTTATGCCGTTCCGAGGTGCACATATATAGGTCACATTTGATTCATCCCACAACGTTTTTATTTCATCATAAGTGGGCACTCTCCACCCGGTAGGACACGGATCATTAATGGTTTCCCAAGGCTTGATTCTATCGGGATACTCTCTATACTCCCAATCCCTAATTGTATCTATAACGGGCCATCCCTTTTTACTGTTCCATTGATAAAACATACCATACGCTTCAGGAGTAGAAGCAAAAGTGCCTGATGTATCCACATTGGATTTTGCCCAACATACACCATTAATTAACTCTCCCACCCAAGGTTTTAAACCGGCATTTTCTTGTGAAAATATCGGTTTGCTCAAAAAGAAAAATAAACAACAAAGAAATAATATGCTCTTTTTTACCTTAAGCATACAGGAATGAAATTGACGACCTTTTACAAATATGGTAAAATTCACAGTGCCCACTCTATTGTATTAACGATTAATCAACCAATTCCTGGGTTTAAGTCGGTCAGTTATTTCCTTCATATTGGGTGAATAGGTATACAGATGTCCGGGGCTTGTTTCGGATCTTCGAGGCAATGCAGAAATAAAAGGTTCTAAACGATCCCAATCCTTTTCAAAAGGAGTTCTCTCTATCCGTACTTCAAATAAATTATCCAAACCATCTTCTCCCCATATTAGATTTGTCAACTTAGAGCGAGTCGCATACAATTTTTGTACTCGTATATCGGATATATCTAATTTTGTTATTGCCGAACCGGAAATATCAACAGCATATAACATCGTGTTTTTTGATAAATCCAACAAGGTAAAAGGTGTGGACGCTACATTCAGTATAAACAACTTCGGAAACATGGAGAAACTCGTATCACAGATAGGGTGGTCATTGATTGTGTCCAGCAAAAGACCTTCCAAAGAAACCAAGAGTAAATTCGGATTATTACGTAAATCAAGGTTTGTTATGGAAGTAAAAGAAACATCAATGTTTATCAAATTAGGATTATTACTTAAATCAATATTTTCAATGGGATTGCCCGAAAGATTCAATGCAGAAAGATTTTCAGACAATTTTATCGCAGTTATCTTATTATTTCCAAGCATTAATTGAAAAAGATTCGAATTACCGGAAACATCAAGATACGTCAATTGATTATTTTCTGCATAAAGATGATAAAGCAAAGGTATATGAGTAACTTCAAGAGCAGAAAGCTCATTATTTGAAACATGAAGTACTTGTAGTGCCTGACATTCATTTGGTAAATCCAACTCATCCAAATGATTATTTACACAACTCAGAGTAACCAAATTTTCATTAGAATAAATTTTCAATGAAATAAGCTCATTATTGTCGATTGTTAAACTTTGAATAGCCTCCTTTGTCCCTTCTATATATATACAATGAGATGAATAACCATCCGTAAATTTATACTTCTTTTCCACATTAGAACCTGCTGTTACAGCTACTCCTTCCTCATCAGTCCATTGAATCCATATGGTTTCTGTTGTTGACAATTGAATGCAAACTGAGTCTTTGATCGTAACCATCTCAAAACGATTATTATTAGCCCTCGTCTTGGGCATCCGGCTTAAAGCCTGTTGAATTAATTCAGCTTTGGAGAGTTGTTTGGGCTCTTCGGGAAGGTTGGTTTCAAAATCATCGCTGCTGCACGAGGTCACACCGACCAGCAGGATTAAACACGTCAACAGCATAAAACACCTGGATTTCATACTGCTTAAACAGATTACCTTTTTCATAGCGGAATAGTTTTTATTAACATCGCTATAAAGGTAACAAAACTTTTTTCTATTTTACAAATATTTACTTCAATAAACAATACACTGCTATTTCTTCAATTATCTGAAAAGGTTTACCACTCTGCTATTTTAAGGCATAACAACTTTTTCGATACATCGGTTTACTCAATATACAATGATTAATAAAAAACCTGACCGGACTTTTACATATCTCCAGTCAGGTTTTATTTAATGCAATTTTTATAGATATCTGAATAATTATTGATTAATCAGCCAATTTTTCAAAGAAGCCACATCAATCAATTCATTAATGTATTGTGAATAAGTATACAAATGTCCTGAGAGCAGTCCATTTCTATATTCCCTCATAAAAGTATTTACTTCAACTTTTCGATAATGGCGCACATTTCGTCGAATACTTCGTCCATGGTGCCGTCGCCTTTGACGGGGTGGGAAATAGCCTGATAGTGTTGTGCCACCGGAACTGTCTTGGCATGGTACTCCTTGAAACGGTTGTTTATGGCTTCTTCATTATCATCGGCACGACCTTCGATTTTAGCCCGTTCCATCATCCGGCGCTTCAATTCGTCTACCGGCACTTCAATACTCAGCAGACAGCGCAAAGGAGAACCGCTCTCCTCCAGCATCTCATCCAGTTTCTGAGCCTGTGCCACCGTACGAGGGAAACCGTCAAACAGGAAGCCGTCCACCCCGCTGCTTTTCTTCATGCTGTCCTGAATCAACTCAATCACAAACTCGTCGGATAAAAGCTGACCGCTGTTAATAATATCCGCCGCCATCTTCCCCAGTTCCGTTCCTTCTGCAATCTCTTTCCGGATCATATCTCCCGTGGAGAGGTGAGCCAGATTATATTTCTTCATAATCCGTTTTGCCTGCGTACCTTTCCCGGCACACGGAGGACCAAATAGTGCGATATTCAACATCATTCCGTTCTGTTTTTTATATTCAACCTGATAAATTTTGTCAAAGATAAAAAACAATCATTTAAAACCACATCTTTTTCTGCCGGAAATGAAAAATAAACATGCCACATTCGCGTAATAAAAAGGGTTTTACGTTACTTTTGTCATTCAAAACATTGTTCATGAAAACCAAACAGAAAAAATACAGCAAAAAGAAGTCCAAAGCAAACAACAAAGGACGGAACATCCGGCTCATCAAAGCCCTCCTACTCCTGTTTCTGGCGGGTACCGCCAGCCTGGCCCTTTTTGTTTATTCAGTATACTCCGGCTTGTGGGGAAGCCTCCCCGACTATGCTGAACTGCGAAACATACGGAATTATGAGGCTTCCGAACTATACAGCGACGACGGCGAACTGCTTGGCAAATATTTCATTGAAAACCGCACCAACGTCAATTACAACACCATCTCCCCACATGCCGTACAAGCCTTGATAGCTACGGAGGACGTACGTTTTTACGAACACAAAGGTATTGACAAAGTCAGCCTTTTCCGGGTTTTCTTCAAAACCCTGCTTTTAGGCGACCGCAGTTCGGGAGGAGGCAGCACCATCAGCCAGCAACTGGCCAAAAATCTCTACCCCCGGGAAGAACAGCAGGTAAAATTCATGCCCGTCGTCAAACTGCGTGAAATCTTCACCGCTTACCGATTGGAAAAAATCTATACCAAAGATGAAATCCTGACTCTATACCTGAATACGGTTTCCTTCGGAGAACGGACCTTCGGTATTGAAAGCGCCGCCCAGAAATATTTTTCCACTTCCGCTTCCGATCTTACCCTCCCCCAGGCTGCCACCCTCATCGGGATGCTGAAAGGCCCTTCCTGGTACAACCCGCGGCTCCATCCGGAGCGTGCCTTACAGCGGCGCAACACCGTCATCAACCAAATGATAAAATACGATTTCCTACCGGAAGAAACCGGTGAAAAATACAAAGACACGGAACTGGAACTGCAATACAAAGCCATCGAACACTATTCCGGTCTGGCTCCTTACCTCCGCGAAAAAATCCGGCAAGATGCCGTAAAAATTATCGACGCCTACAATAGCTCCCACCTGACCAATTACAACCTGTACAAAGACGGGCTGATTCTGACAACCACCCTCGACGCGGAGATGCAACACTATGCCGAAGAAGCGGTCAGAAAACACATGAAGCAACTCCAGGAGCAATTTTATACCCATTGGGACAAAAAAGAGCCCTGGCACAACCATCCGCAAGTATTAGAACAAGCCATCCGCACCAGTATCGCTTACCTGTCTTTACAAAATCAGGGACTGCCGGAACAAGAAATCCAGGCAGCCATGAACCGGAAAAAACCGATGCTGATATACAGTCCCTTTCAAGGAGAAACGCGCATGGAAATGTCCTCCATCGACTCCATCAAACACTACCTGAAACTCCTGCATCCCGGCATGATTGCTATCGAACCCCTGACCGGAAAAATCAAAGTATGGGTAGGAGGACTGGATTATAAATACTTCCAATACGACCAGGTAACGGCATCCCGGCAAGTCGGATCCGTTTTCAAACCCATTGTATACAGCGCCGCCATCCACAACGGAGCGCGTCTGGACGCCTACTACAAAAACGAACAGAAAACCTACGAAGAATATAACAACTGGAGCCCCCGCAATTCAAACAACGATTACACAGGTTTCTACACCCTCAAAGGGGCCCTCAGCCAATCCGTCAATACCATTGCCGTCGAAGTCCTGCTGCAAACGGGTATCGAAAAAGTCCTGTTGCATGCCCGCAATTTAGGGTTAAAATCGGACCTGCCTCAATACCCCTCCTTAGCCCTCGGCGTGGCAGACATTGCACTGGACGAAATGGTCATCCCTTATACCGTATTTGCAGGAAAAGGAAAAACAACTGCTCCCTATTATCTTGCCAAAATCAAGGACAGGGAAGGAAACATCCTTTTCAAAGCCCCGGAACCGCAGTTAGAAGAAGTACTGCCTTCCTCGGAAGCCATCCTGATGTCCGACATATTAGCGGCAGTCGTCAATGAAGGCACAGGCCGGAGACTACGCTCCGTTTACGGCCTGACCAACGACATAGCAGGAAAAACGGGAACCACCCAGAATCAGGCAGACGGCTGGTTTATCGGATATACCCCCCAACTTGTCGTCGGCGTGAGAGTCGGTGCCAACGACATGAACATCCATTTCAACTCCACCAGTTTAGGCCAGGGCGCAAACATGGCTCTGCCCATCTTCGGACTGTTCATGCAACAATGCCTGCAAAGCCAGACTTACCGGAACTGGAAAAACCTCACCTTCCCTGTCATTCCGGCAACACAGCAGAAACAACTTGAAAAACCGGAGTTCAAGGAACACATGGGATTATTCGACTGGGCCGGCAACAAAAAACTGGAGAAAAGAGAACTCCCCGCCTCTCAGGACACCGAGGTAAAAAAAGAAAAGAAAGGCTTTTTCCGCAAAATAGGCAACCTGTTTAAAAAGAAAGAGAGATAATCCTCCCGGAGACAAACTCCGGGACGGAAATCCCCTACTCCTTCGTACCGTATACTTTTTGTGAAATACGCTTCACAGCCACCACGAAAAATCCGGTCAGTATCAGATTGAGCACCAGGCTCAGCAAAGAAACAATAACGGCGATGCCTCCCAGCTGATAGCTTAAAGCTATGACAATAATCCCGGCACCCACTTCTCCACGGGTAAACATCCCGATGGACAACGCCAGACGCTCCAAGATATTCCGGTCACGGTAGAACAGCAACGGAAACATTTTCCCGATGTTGGACAACAACGTAACCATAGCAACATGAAAGGCCACCGTTCCCCATTCCGGTAAATAAAAATCACTCTCCGCACTCGCTCCTGCACCGATAAAAAGCGGCGTACTCATTCCGACCAGAAACATAAAAACATAAGAAACGGCACTGCCGGCCCTCTCCTCTCCCCGTCCTTCGATATGCATGGTTTTCATCACCATACCCAAAACAAAAGCAGGCAACAACACTTCGATATGAATAGCCCCCTCACTTCCCATCAGAGATTTACTGAGCAGATAAATACTCTCCACAACCGCCACCAGGCAGACCGAATACAACAGAATCGCTTTCCAGGACTGAGGCAACTCCACCGCGCTCAACTTTCTCCAGCCCACAATCAGCAACACACACACCACAAACACAATCACAAACAATTGCCACTTAAAACCAATCATCAGAATCTGCAACGGAATCATCAGCAAGATGGTATCCAGATCATCAAAAATCGCCAACACCTGCGTTTTCTTGTAAATCCATTCCTTTTTCAGACCCGCAGCCGCCAGCATCGTAAAAAGAATCCCCGCCGACGTAGGCGCGGCAAACCGGCTTATCAGCAAACTTTTATCCCATGACAAATCATTGTGGGGCAAAAGATAAATATAATAGAACGCCACCAGCAACCAGGGCACGGCTGCCGTTGCCATAGCAATAAAATAATCGGCAGTATAGGACCTCCATTGCTTCTTATCCAACTCAAACTCCCTCCCCACATTAATCATAATAAACGCCAGACAGATAAACATCAGGTTCTTAAATATCTTCTCGAAAAAAGAATACGAATCACCCATTATTCCGGGCAATACCTGGGAAAGCACCAACCCGCACAATAAAAAAACAGAAAACAGAAAAACTTTCTTCATCCGGTCAAATCAATTGATAAAATTTATTTTGCGGCAAAGATAAAAAAAATGTCACTCATACACGATAATCGCCGGTTTTCCCACTTGATAATCGTAAAAACCGTTCTGCAATTTTCCCGACATTGACGCTTCAAAACAACGCATATCCGAAGGCGGATGGGGATAAAACGAAAGCCGCAGGCTGATATTTTTAAACACGATATTATCATTCCGCAAGTTCACGGCCACTCCCAATCCCCAATACGTCCTCCCTTTAAAAAGAGAAGTCTCCTTCGGAACAAGTGTGCCGAAATCGACAAAATTGGTAAAAGACATGCGGAACCCCTTGTAAATATAAGGAAAAAAGAACGTCATCGACAAAGAGACCGACAACTTCTGGTTGCCGCGCAGGGTGTCCGAATCAAACCCCAGGATATCCCCGTCCCGGAAATAAAGGTAATCGTCCGGATAACGCCGGAAACCGGTGACGTAATTCACATCGTTATAAAAGCGGAACCGGTAATGCCCCCAACTGATCAAATTACTGATATGATGCAGTCCCACCTTCACCAGCCCCCGCTGGAAATCTCCGCCATACAGGTAAGAACTCACCGCCGCGTCGACCGCATAATACCTCTCCGAACATCTGTCAAAATGTGAATAAAAAAACTGATACCCCCAATAGGTGGAATTCTGGAAATCATTGTTTTCATACCCTACGGTAAAAGCAGAAGAAAGCCCCGTCGGAATATCCTCCGTACGACCGAAATCATAAATAAGATTAGCCTTATAATATTTCAACTTCTGATAAGTAAAAGCAAGAAAATAACTGTGGCGGTTATAATAAAACTGGTTTGAATCGAGGGAAATATCCGGACGGCTATGGAATACCGTGTTCAAAAAGCGACCGGACACATACAGATTCCGGGTATACCGGTGTCTGTTTTTCAATAAAAAAGACCTGCCCGCCCATACATCCTGTGCGAAATAATCAAAAGCATAATCCTGATGCTTCAGATCGACATCAGGCAAGGCATCCGAACGAAACACACGGCTAAGCGTAAATCCCCCCGCCCACTTCACGTTGGAAGTCAAAAACGGTCTCTCCACCGTTCCCCACATCTGTTTGGCATTGTGGTCATTCTGATAATAAAACATCAAATCCAAATGGGTTCCCAATATACTGTTCACCTGATAACGGACAATATTTCCCCACTTCTTGTCCTTAGTCCCTCTGTAACTGATTTCGTAATCCAGCAGATGGCCTATCCTCATAAAATTTTTATTCTGCACTCCGATACGCGCCGAATTGATAAAATTGGAAGACACCTCCATCCCCCAGGAAAAATCATCCTTACAGATGATGGTAATATCCACTTCTCCGGGCAACCCGTCAACCGGACTGACCAATACGGAAACATCGTCAATATAAGCCAACCGCCTCAGCATAATTTCATTCTGCACCAACTCAAAAGGAATCAGACGGTCTCCGGGCTTTATCGTCAATTGTTTCCGAAGCGTCCACTCCGCCGTCCGCATGTGAATCTTATTTGCCACCACCCGCAGCCATCCCAAATCCTGTTCCGAATAAGTCGTATCATACACACTCGTCCCATACGGAGGCAACACTTTTATATGGATACTGCGGATTTTCTCCCCGTAGAATTCCTTGAAACGGTCCTCGCTGTTCTGCGTACGCATCACATTGACGCGGTTGCGTCTCGGATTGACAAAAATCAGTTTGTAAAGCTCTTTCGTCAGGGCACTCTTGCCTGCAATATCTTTTATTTTGGTAAACTCATACCGCAGGGTATCGCGAATCAGGCTGTCGGGCAAAAAAACCACCGGCATACTCAACACCGGTTCCCTCACTATCCGGAGAGAATCCCGGTGCACAGGAACAGAGAGCACCGAATCACGGAAGCCATATCCGGCAGCCCTCACCCCTCCGCATGCCACCAGCATAACAATCCAGATGATTCCTATGATTCCTCTCTTCATTACAATTCCCTCTTTCCTTATTTCATACCGTCAGTCTGCAACAAACGTCTTAAACTTCTCCGTCATCCACGTCTCCGGCACTCCATCCCGGACATATATCAGACAAGCCTCCAGTCCCGGATGATTTGCCATCACCTCCTTGGCAGCCTCCAGCCCCAGCACCATAAAAGCCGTGGCATAAGCATCGGCCTCCATGCAGGTAGGAGCATACACCGTGGAACTCACCACCTCCTGCTGGACCGGATAACCCGTATAGGGACTGATGGTGTGGGCATACTTCTTTCCCTCTTTCACATAAAAATTACGGTAATTACCGGAAGTAGCCAAAGCGCCGTTTTCCATGCTGATAATAAACTGCAATTCACGGTTCAACAGCTCCGGATCCTCTATCGGTTTGTCGATACCTATCCTCCAGGCCCTTCCCTTTCCGCTCTTCCCTTTCACCCGGATTTCCCCTCCGATGTCCACCATATAATTTTTCACGCCCCGTGCTTCCAGGTACTCCGCCGCCAGATCAACGCCCAATCCCTTGGCAATCGAACTGGCATCCATTTCCGTCTCCCGGAAGCACTTCACCAAACTATCCCCCTGTAAACGCAACTTATCCAGTCCGACCCATTGCAACAATGTATCGATTCTCTCCGGTGTCGGCATAACACCTTTCTTATAACCGAATCCCCAGGCATTCACCAAAGGACCGACCGTGATGTCGAAAGCCCCCCGCGTTTCTCCGTTCACCTCCACGGCCATACGGAACATGCGATTGAAAAGCGAATCCGTCCGGCAGCTCTCATTCCGGTTGAGCCGGGAAATTACCGACCGGGGATTAAACATCGACAGAGAAGCATTCACCCGTTCCATCTGTTCCAGAAGCGGACGGTCCAACACCTCCGCAGACTCATAGACAATCCGGTAATACGTACCGTAGATTTTCCCCTCCGTATGCCTGAAAAGTTCACGTTTACACCCGCACAACACCAAAAGGCACAAAAAAATAACGCCCGCTTTCATCGTTTTCATTTTATTTCACCCATCAAAAATAATAACCAAAATTAAAATATACCCCCAATTTCCGGTCCCAATTGGACAAATCCAGCCACAAATCCACCGGTCCGACCAGCGTATTGTAAGAATAGCTGATGCCCCCACCCCAAAGATCGTCACCGCTGCTCAGGATGTCAAAAAAATTATTCTTCTGCTTCGCATAATTCACAACCGCCGTCAGGTAATTCTTCTTCCCCAACCGATAACGGAACTTCATCCTCCCCACCAACACGGCATTTTCAAACATCTCCAAACGGTGTATCCCCACAAAAGGCAATTGCTGGGCAAAATACCGTCCCGACACCATTCCTCCCATATTATTCAGGTAAGCATAGGGTATCCGCCTCCCGATCAAAACCCGTCCGTAAAGGGACGGCAAAACGGCAAAACGGCGGGATACGGGGACAACCGTAGATAAATTACCGGCAAGCGCCGAAAAAGGTACTCCCCCATCATAACGCAACCCGTCACTCGTATACAAAGCATACTCCCCCCTCAAAGACATTCCCTTCTCCGGATAATACTTCTGGTCATACGTTTCATAGTGCATCAATCCGTAATAACTCAGAAAACCTTCCGGCTTCACCTTCTCCCGTTCCCCCGGCTGGGCATACAAAAAAGAGTTAAAATCGAAATACTCATACCTTACCCCCAACTCCACCTTAAGATTACGGACATAAATATCCGAAAAATTCAATTCCCCCATGTGATAGGAAAAAGTGATATTATCAGCTTTCCGCCCCCGGTGGTATAAATCGATGTCGTTATATTTATACATATAGCTCAGTCCCGTCTTCCGCAGAAAAGTATTCCCCAAAGAACAATCCAGCTTTACATAAGGATTCATACTCAGACGTCCGGTCACCGACAATTGAAAACCCCTCAGATTTTTGCGGGCAATCGTTGTGTTCACCAAAATAGCGGCCATCTCTTCGCTGTCGAAACGGAACCCCAGATTCAACGAACTCATCTCCTTTTCTTCGAGCATCAAAGTCAGTTCATGTACCCCTTGCCCGTTCAGGTGATAATTCACCAACTCAAAAGCCCCTGTACCATATAGCGCGGCTATTGCCTGGTACAACTCCTTCATCGATATAACGGAATATTCCTGTATCCCGATTTTTTTCCTTACCCATTTTTTTTCTGCGGCACTCACGCCCTCAATCCGGATGCGTCCGATAACCAGCGAATCGGCAGAAATAAACGGATTTTTTACCTTCTCATTCCCACCGTTCTCATCCGGCAGCCCCAATTGCTCCTTCAAGCGGACAATCTCATCCCATTTCGCCCGGGCAGCCCTCTCCCCGCGAAGAATCAGCGTATCTATCGCCACAGGGTCAAAACTCGCTGCCGAATAGGGTTCAATGTCCGGTTTAATATACAGATTCGTCAGTCTGACATTCTCTTCATACTTCTCCATCCCCAGAAAATTAGTCAGCTGGTCGACAATATC
Source organism: uncultured Odoribacter sp. (assembly GCA_910589025.1). GTDB lineage: Bacteria > Bacteroidota > Bacteroidia > Bacteroidales > Marinifilaceae > Culturomica. Next base: position 230,841 of record CAJURM010000001.1, read on the forward strand.
CAATACCGAATGCAACTCATTCATCGTCCGTAAACCGGCGGACACATCCACCCCGATAATAATATCGGCACCCATTTCCCGCATCACATCCACCGGATAATTATTGGCAATTCCACCGTCCACCAGCATCATCGAATCCAGCACCACCGGCGAAAACACCCCCGGGATAGCCATACTTGCCCTCATGGAAAGCGGCAGATTCCCGCTATTCAGGATTACCTCCTCGCCATTGACCAGATTGGCCGCGACACAGGAAAAAGGAATCGGAAGATTCATAAAAGAGAGGGAATCATGATAACCAAGCGTCAATTCCGAGAAAAGATTATAAATATTCTGCCCGCTGATAAACCCCGCCGGCATCTGTATCAACTTACTCCTCAACATGGGAATGGAAAGCAGGTATTTTTCATCCTTCTCCTTCTCCGAAAAAGGCAAATCGTAACGGTACACCCTGTTGCTGAGCAAAAAAGGCCAGTTCTGCACACGCACCAGGCTGTCCAGACAACGGGCATCGTATCCGATAGCATACAACCCGCCGACAATCGACCCCATACTGGTCCCCGCAATATAATCAATGGGAATGCCTGCTTCCTCCAACACTTTCAAAACCCCGATATGCGCCACGCCTTTCGCCCCACCGCCACTCAGCACCAGCCCGACCTTTTTCCGCTCCGCATGCAGCCCACTGCACATCACAAGCCCCAAAAGCATCCATATCCCTATTTTTCTCATCCAAAACATAACAGCAAATGTTAAAACAAAATTAAGCCTATTTTAAGAAATTACCCTTCCGCCATGCGTTAAAAAACATAAAGGCAAACACATTCGGCTCCCCACCCTCCTGTCGTTTCTCCCACCAACCGCGGAACACATATCATTTCTGCATTTTCTCAAAAAAAATAATAATATTTGATTATTTTTGTCCTGAATCAATAAGTTTCCGATAAAAAATACGTCACACGGCCTATAAAGTTAGCAGGAAAACAATTCTCGCTCTTGTAATTTTACAGGTCCTCAATTTTGAAATACTATGGCCCGAATTTTAATCATCGACGATGAACGGAGCATCCGCAATTCCATGAAAGACATCCTTACCTTCGAAGGACACGAAGTCCTCGTAGCCGAAAACGGATTGGAAGGACTGGTCACACTGAAATCGGAAAAACCGGAAATCGTCTTCTGCGACATCAAAATGCCTAAAATGGAAGGGATTGAAGTCCTCGAACGCATCAAGGAATTTTCCCGCGAAACCCCAGTAATCATGATTTCGGGCCACGGAACCATCGACACCGCAATTGAAGCCATAAAAAAAGGAGCCTACGACTTTATCGAAAAACCCCTGGACCTCAACCGCATACTGATTACCATCAAAAACGCCACAGACAAGCAGCAGCTTTTACAGGAAACGCAGACACTGAAACACAAAGTCAGCAAAAAATACGAAATGATAGGCCACTCGGAAGCGCTTGAACACATCAAATCCATCACGGACAAAGTAGCCCCCTCCGATGCCAGGGTACTGATTACAGGCCCCAACGGTTCCGGAAAGGAACTGGTTGCACGCCAGCTCCATGAAAAAAGCAACCGCTGCGACAACGCATTCATCGAAGTGAACTGTGCCGCCATCCCCTCGGAACTGATTGAAAGCGAACTCTTCGGACACGAGAAAGGCTCCTTCACTTCTGCCATCAAACAAAAAAAGGGAAAATTCGAACTCGCACACAACGGAACCCTTTTCCTCGATGAAATCGGCGACATGAGCTTAGATGCCCAGGCAAAAGTGTTGCGCGCCTTACAGGAAAACAAAATCAGCCGCATCGGCAGCGACACGGACATCCAGGTCGATGTACGGGTCATCGCCGCCACCAACAAAAACCTCAAAGAAGAAATCGCTGCGGGAAGATTCCGCGAAGACCTCTACCACCGGCTCAGTGTCATCATCATCAACGTGCCGCCCCTGAAAGAACGCACCGAAGATATCGAAGACTTAATCCTCTACTTCACGCAAGAGATATGCACGGAAATGCGCATCACCCCCAAACAGTTCACCCCCGAAGCCATCGAACGCATGAAAAACTACGAATGGTCGGGCAACATCCGTGAACTGCGCAATGTCGTAGAACGACTGATTATTTTATGCAATAACGTCATACTCCCGGAAGATGTAGAACTCTACAAATAACACGGGAATGGAGAAAAAATATATCATACTCACCGGGCGCAGGAACGTGGGCAAAAGCTCACTGATTAACCGACTTACAGGTCAGGAGACTGCCATCGTCTCGGATACGGCAGGCACAACCACCGACCCGGTCAAAAAAGCGTACGAAATACCCGGATATGCCCCGGTCGTTTTTATCGACACGGCAGGTATTGACGACAAAGGGAACTTAGGAGAAAAAAGAACAGCAAAAACCCGGGAAGCTATCCCGCAAGCCGACATAGCTCTGCTCGTATTTACGGACAGCCGCTTCGAAGAAGAAGAAAAGCTGCTTGTGTCGCTGTTCCGGAAATACACCATTCCCTTTCTGCTCGTCCACAATAAATCCGACCGGACACCTCTGTCCCCCCGGTTAAAAGAAGAATTGGAAAAGGAATACCGCACGGCGGTCATTGATTTCTCAGCCCTGCAACAGGAACAACCGGAAAACATTATCCAAGCTATAAAAGCCCTTATGCCTTCCTCTCAGCCCAAAAACCTGCTGGAAGGACTGGTAAGTAAAAATGATACAGTACTACTGGTCACACCCATCGATTCCGAAGCCCCTGCCGGTCGGCTGATTCTTCCACAAGTACAAACACTGAGGGCACTGTTAGACCACCATTGCATCGGAATTACCGTCCAGCCGGAAGAGCTGTCCGGATTGCTGCAAACCTCCTCTGTCACGCCCCGGCTTGTCATTACCGACAGCCAGATATTCGGGCTCGTGGCCCAAATCGTTCCCCCGCACATTCCTCTGACCAGTTTCAGTATTCTCATGGCACGCCTGAAAGGTGATTTTCAAAAATTCATGGAAGGTACCACCCACATAGCGCGACTGAAAGACGGAGACCGGATACTCATGCTGGAATCGTGTTCACACCATGTATCATGCGAAGACATCGGGAGAGTAAAAATACCCGCTCTTTTGCAAAAGCAAACCGGACGGCAACTGAATTTCGATTTCGTAGCGGGGCTGGGTGCTATTCAGCGCCCCATCACGGACTACGCCTTAATCATACAATGCGGCGGTTGCATGATCACACCGCAGCAACTTCAAAACCGCCTCCGCCCCGCCATCGAGGCAGGCATACCCATAAGCAATTACGGCATGGCGCTCGCCTGGCTCCAAGGCATCTTCCAAAGAGCCACCGCCCTATTCAAGCAAACGCAGTAAAACCCGGATTATTTATCATCCCATCCCGCTCTCTTGAATCCCTGTCCCATAATCTCCTGGGCATCAAGAATCATAGTAAAAGCATGGGGGTCGATATGCTGGATGGCACGTTGTAACGTCGTCACCTCCTTCCGGTTGACAACAGTCATAATCATCTCCTTCTCCGAGCGGTTCCACATCCCGTTAACAGGTACGATAGACCCGCCCCGGTGCAATTCCGTCAGAATGAAATTACGCAACTCCTCCGTTTTTTCCGAAACGATAAAAAACGTCCTGTCGCTGGAATAACCGCCGATGACAATATCAATGACCTTACCCATAATAAAAATGGTAATCAGCGAATAAAAAGGAGTCTTCCAGTCGGGAAAAGCCACGAAACCCAACACTACAATAATCAGGTCTACCGTCATCTGCATCATGCCCAACGGACGGCGCGTCAGCTTATGAAGCACTGCCGCCAGCACATCCGTCCCGGCACTGGAAGAACGGGTTTTGAAAATCAGTCCGGCACCGATTCCAATGACCACACCGCCGAAAATACTGGCCAGCAACACCCCCTCTTTGGCTGAATCCGGATTATTGATTCCGCCCTTCACCAACTGCAGGGGATCATGTGCAAACTCTGCCGAATAACCGCACACATGCTCCAGCATCCAGGGAAATCCGTCGGCAAAGAGTGCCACCAGCCAGAAACAGATAAATGTCCGGAATCCGAAATCCCGGCCCAGAATCTTAAAACCGATCAGACTCAAAGGCAAATTAAAACACAGGGCGGCCATACCGATAGGAAAACCCAGTTTCCAGTTCAAAATGGTTGAAATACCGTAAATCCCTCCCGGAACAATCTGGTAAGGGGTCATAAAAAACGTATATCCCGTTGCAATCACCATAGAACCCAGCAAAAGCGTTCCCCAGGTCTGAAACCAACGTGCCGAAAAAATCTTCTCCTTATAAAAGGATACTTTAGTTACATTCATAATCAGACTATTATAATTACACCTCCATTTTAATCCGCCCCATTTCCTCCCCTCCGGATTCGCGTGCAAATATAATCCGGGAGAAATAAAAAAAACATGACAAATGTCAGCTATTTTCTGAAATTTATTTTCTGATAGTTTTATAAATAAAAAATGACTATCATTGCCATTCGGTTCCGGTAATCGCAGAACCGGACATAACACCAGACCATGAGTAAGACCAAAAATAAAATCATCAGCGTTGCCAAATCATTGTTCAGGGAAATCAGCGTCTACAAGGCCACCATGAACGACATCGCCAAAGCCGCCAAAATGAGCCGGCGGACATTATACACCCATTTCAAAAGTAAAGAAGAACTGTATCACTACGTGGTGGAAGACGAAGTCAAAACCATCAACGAAAAACTGCAAAAAGCGGCGGACTCGCGCCTTCCTGCCGACCGGAAACTAAAACTGTATATCCTGCAACACTTCGGTGTAATCGACACGCTGGTACGGAGCAACCGCTACATCCGCTACGACTTCCTGTTCAACAACATCCGCGTGGAACACCTGCGGAAAGACATCGACCGCAAAGAGATAAAACTCCTCACCGGCATCATCCGCGAAGGGAAACAAAGCGGCATATTCCGGGTAAGCGACCCCGAAATCTTTTCCAAAAACCTCCTGCTCATGTTCAAAAGCCTCGAACAGGCATTCATCATCACGGGACGCAAAGACAAAAACTCACGCACCATTCTGGAATACATCGACCTCATGTTCTACGGCATCGTAGACCCGCAACGAAGAACACGGGAAAATACAACAGACTGAAACACGTTACTTCCCGGTTTTCACGACATACAACTGACCGGCCTGGTACTTCACCACCTTGACGGGTGTATTTTTCGGGATATAGTCACCTTGTTCCGCCACGGCGTCATACAACTCCCCGTCGATACGTATTTTCCCGCCGGGACGCAAATCGGTCACGGCATACCCCTGTTTATCCACCTCTTGACCAACTGTCATGTCCACCCCCACAAAGCCGTCTTCCGGACGTTGCTCCGCATGCAAAGCAAATGCCCAGCGTCTTGACCCCAGCAGCCTGGCACCCAACCAGAAACTCAACCCGAGCGAGAGCAACGAAGCGGCAACAACCACAAACAACGAGCGCAATATCGTCCCGGCGAAATCCCCCAGAAAATCGAAAGAGAAATCATCCACTCCCGCCAGCACCAAAGCCCCGACCATGCAGACAATCCCCGATACACCTGCCACACCGAACCCCGGAATCACAAACACCTCCAGCAGCAACAAAATAACACCCAGCACAAATACAAGCAGTTCCCACGAAGCGGCAAACCCTTCCAGATAAAGGGGGGCAAAATAGAGAACCGCACCCGCAACGGCTACCGCCAAGGGAAAACCGATACTCGGCGTCTGGAGTTCAAAATAGATTCCCCCGATAATCATCATAATCAAAATCCCCTGCACCATCGGATGAATCAAGAAACCGATAATCCGGTCTACCGCAGTCGGCGTATAACTCAACAGGGTATAATCACCGATACCCTCCTGTGCCAAGACTTCCGCCACATTGTCCGCCAGACCGTCGCAAAAACCGTATTTCACCGCCTCATGGGGTGTAAAAGTAACCACTTTACCGCTATCCGTCACGCCGGGAATATAAATCCGCTCATCCACCATAGCCTCGGCAATCTGCGGGTCTCTTTTCCACCGCAAAACGGTATCTTTCCCCTGAATCAGCGTATCCCGCCCGTGAGCCTGCGCCGTAGAACGAATCATGGAGCGCATATAAGACTGATACTTGTCAGGCATGGCTTCACCCGTCTGATTGACCACTGTCGCCGCACCGATATTCGCCCCCTCCCGCATATAAATCCGATCGCACGCAATGGCAATCAAAGCCCCGGCAGACGCGGCATTATTATCAACAAACACCCACACCGGACGCCGGGAATTGAGAATCAGACTCCGCAGCGAATCGGCATACACCACCAATCCTCCGTATGTGTTCATATCTATCAGAATATACCCGGCCTCCGCCTTCTCTGCTTCCTCAAACGATTTTTTGACCGTACGCCATACACCCGGCCCGATTTCGTCCTTCACATCCACTTTATACACCACTGCCGGCTGTCCGGCAAATGCCACCGTCGCCCATAGGCTAAGCAGCCCCAACAATAACAAACATCTTTTCAACATCATCACTCCTGCATTTCATTAACAATGACCGTTCCCGCTACGACGGAAAACAGCGACACAAAACAACACGCCAGAATACTCACCCACGGAATCAGCAGCGAAAAGGCAAACACCGTCCCCACTCCCATTACCATACCGCTGTTCTTCTTCATATAAGCCGTACTCTTCCGGATATTGAAGCGTTTCCGCTCAACGGCGTAATCAATAAAGGAAAAACCATAAAAATAAGCACTGACAAAAAACAGGGCAAAAGGCGTCAGTAAACCCACCAACGGGATAAAAGAGCACAAAAACAACACCAAAGAAATAAGCAACTGGAAAACCATATTGCGGCATGCCAGCATGACTCCCCGCCCCACTTCCCACAGCATCTGTTTCGCATCAAACGGATAACTTTTCCCCGTCAATTCCCGCTCCGTACGCTCCGAGAGCCAGGAATACACCGGAGACATCAGAATCAGCACCAGATACCCGCCAAACGTAAAAAACAAAAACAGATAGAGCAACTTAATCAGAAAACGGATTAAAAATCCCGCCATATCCACCAGCCAGGACAACCACGAAATACCCTCCAGCCACGCGGCAATCTTTTGTTCCGCCATCCCGGACAACGAATTGCCTGCCGAAGCGACCAACCACTCCCCGCCAATATAAAACAAAACCAGCAGAAGTACCGGAAACAGGAAAAACCAGCTAAACCGCCCGCTCAACATGATGCGAAAAGCCGGACCGTATGCCCTTATCCCCCGGAAAAAACCGTAAAACAGACCCATAACTACCCTTTATTACATCCGTCCACCCCACTCTCCGTGCAGACAGACAAGTTTTAACTTGAACAAAGTAAATTAAAAAACTCAAAACACACAAACAAAGATACCTTCCCGCGGGAATAATCTTACTCATTTTTTCCGTTCCTTACGCTATTTTTACTATTTTTGCATGCATAAGTGCAACGGCGTGTGCCTTTCAGTTTCAAAGAATCATAACAAGTTGTAAAAAATAAAACTATGCAAGCATTAACAGCCATTTCTCCGATAGACGGACGATACAGAGACAAAGTGGAAAATCTGGCCAACTATTTTTCGGAAAGTGCCCTGATCCGTTACCGGGTCATGGTGGAAATCGAATACTTCATCGCCCTGTGCGAGGTGCCGCTGCCCCAACTGAAAGGATTCGACACCGGCCTTTTTCCCCAATTGCGGGAAATCTACCTGAACTTCACGGTAGAAGATGCCCAGAAAATCAAAGACACGGAGAAAATCACCAACCATGATGTCAAAGCGGTGGAATACTTCATCAAAGATAAATTCGACGCCCTGAACCTGCATGCTTACAAAGAGTTTATCCACTTCGGGCTAACCTCCCAGGATATTAACAATACCGCAATCCCCTGCTCCTTCCGCGATGCCGTACACGATGTGTACTATCCGGTAGTAGGCGAACTGATAGCCAAATTAGACGAACTTTCCGAAGAATGGAAAGAAGTACCCATGCTGGCCAAAACCCACGGTCAGCCCGCTTCCCCCACCCGGTTGGGCAAAGAAATCAAAGTCTTCACCTACCGGCTCAGCCGCCAGCTCGAACTGCTGAAAAAAGTGGCCATCTCCGGAAAATTCGGAGGCGCTACCGGTAACTTCAATGCTCACCATGTGGCATTCCCGGAAACCGACTGGGTGGACTTCGGCAACCGCTTCCTCAACCAAAAACTGCAACTGGAACGCGAAAGCTATACGACACAGATCTCAAACTACGACAATTTCGCCGCCCTCTTTGATAACCTGCGCCGCATCAACACCATTGTCATCGACCTCGACCGGGACATCTGGACCTACATCTCCATGTCCTATTTCAAACAGAAAATCAAAGCGGGAGAAGTGGGGTCGTCCGCCATGCCGCACAAAGTGAACCCCATTGACTTCGAGAATTCCGAAGGCAATTTAGGAATCGCCAACGCCGTATTCGAACACCTCAGTAACAAACTGCCCGTATCGCGCTTGCAGCGCGACCTGACGGACTCCACCGTACTGCGTAACATCGGTGTACCCCTGGCACACACCCTCATTGCGTTCAAATCCACGCTGAAAGGACTCAACAAACTAATCATCAACAAAGAAGCCATCGAACGCGACCTGGAAAAAAACTGGGCGGTAGTGGCGGAAGCCATACAGACCATTCTACGCCGGGAAGGCTACCCCAACCCGTATGAGGCACTGAAAGCCCTTACCCGCACCAACAGCAAGATTACACAGGAATCCATCGCCGAATTCATCGACACATTAGAGGTTTCCGAAGAACTCAAAAAACAGTTAAAACAGATTACACCGGCCAATTATACCGGTATTTAAAGGAATTACCGGGTTGCTGCGGCAACCCGGCAACCCGATAACTCTACATTATGCGTGAATTTTTTTCCATTCTGAAACGGTTTATACCTCCCTACAAATTCCGGGTTTTCAAAAGTGTCCTGTACAACCTCCTGCATGCCGTCTTCGGCACCCTTTCGATAGCCATGCTTGCACCGGTACTGGGCATACTTTTCGGTACCCAGCCCGATGTGACCGAAAGCGTGCCTTTTGCCTTCGACATCAATTCACTGAAAACCATTTTCTACTACCACATCACCCATGCCCGCGACGTGTACGGACCGGCCAGTACATTACTGTTTGTCGGGATAGTGGCAATCGTAGCCACCGCACTGAAAACGGGATTCGCCTATCTGGGGGCTTACGAAACCATCTACATCCGCAACGGTGTAGTACGGGACATCCGTCGGAAGATTTTCACGAAAATCCTCTCCCTGCCCCTTCCCTTTTTCTCCGAAGAGCGGAAAGGCGACATCATCTCCCGCATGACCGGCGACGTACAGGAAGTGGAAGCATCGGTCATGAGTTCCTTAGAGATGTTTTTCCAAAGCCCGATACTCATTCTGGTCTATCTCTCCACCATGCTGATGATGAGCTGGCAACTGACCCTCTTTGTCTTTGTGATGCTCCCGATTATGGGAACACTCATCGGTAAAGTAGGCAAAAATCTGAAACGCCACTCCCGGGAAGGACAGAACAAAATGGGAGAAATCCTTTCGCTGATGGAAGAAACACTCTCCGGACTGCGCATCATCAAAGCCTTCAATGCCGAAAAGAAAGTCAACCAAAAATTTTCGGACGAAAACGAAAGCTACCGCCGCATCCAGAACCGCCTGATGAGAAGACGCTCGCTGGCGCATCCGATGAGCGAATTTTTAGGCACCATCGTGATTGTACTGGTTCTGTGGTTCGGAGGCACACTGATACTCAACCACACCGGGGCACTCACCGCTCCCGAATTCATTGCCTACATCGCCCTGTTCTACTCCATTATCAATCCGGCGAAGAATCTGACCAACGCTTTTTACAGCATTCAAAAAGGACTGGCGGCCATGGACCGTATCGATGATATTCTGAAAGCCGAATCTTCGATTCTGGAACCCCGGCAACCTGTAAAAATCAAGGAATTTACTGACGCCATCACCTACCGGAATGTCAGCTTCGCCTACAACGAATCCAAGACCGTGTTGAAAAACATCAATCTGACCATCCCGAAAGGCCAGACCGTCGCATTGGTCGGACAATCCGGCTCCGGGAAAAGCACCTTCGTCGACCTGCTCCCCCGTTTTTACGACATAAACGAAGGGGAAATCACAATCGACGGGAACAACATCAAAGACTTTTCATTTTATGACCTGCGGGAACTCATGGGCAACGTGAACCAGGACCCCATCCTGTTTAACGACACAATATACAACAATATCGCTTTCGGAGTGGAAAATGCAACCCCTGAAAAAGTGGAAAATGCGGCGAAGATAGCCAACGCCCACGATTTTATCATGCAAACGGAGAACGGCTATCAGACCGTTATCGGAGACCGGGGAGGCAAACTAAGCGGCGGACAACGCCAACGGCTGAGCATCGCCCGCGCCGTACTCAAAAATCCGCCGATTATGATTTTAGACGAAGCCACCTCCGCGCTGGATACCGAATCCGAAAAATTAGTGCAGGAAGCCCTGGACAACCTTATGCGCAACCGCACCTCCATCGTCATTGCCCATCGCCTCTCCACCATCAAAAACGCCAACCTCATTTGCGTATTCCATGAAGGAGAAATCGCCGAAAGAGGCACACACGAAGAGTTGCTGCAACTGAACGGCATTTATACAAAACTCTATCAGATGCAGAATTTTTAAAGGTTGAAACAATTGAAAAGTTAAAGAGTTGAAAGGATTAAAGGATATGGATGAAGCGGCGCTATTAGGGAAAACGGTGGCTTATCCGAAATCGTACGCACCGGAAATATTAGTGAAAGTCCCCCGCAGACTGAATCGTGAAATCTATGGCATCGATGCGCCGGACACGCTCTTTTGTGGCTATGACAGCTGGCACGCCTACGAAGCCGGATTCATCACAGCCAAAGGGCTGCCCGTCTGTGGAGTAGTAAAAATTGTCTATCCCGCCAGCAGTGAATATTTGGTGGAAAGCAAATCGCTGAAACTCTATTTAGGGTCGATGAACATGACTTCTTTCGGTGACACTCCCGGTGAAGGCATCTCTCTGTTCACAGAAAGAATACGGCAGGATTTAAGCCAATTGCTGGAAACCCCGGCAGAAGTCTGTTTTTACCACGAACCGCCGGCAACCTGTGACTTCGATTTCAGCGAATACGAAATCCTGGAAAACAGACCGGAAACAACCCAGGCACATTTCAGTGTCTACCAGGAATGTCCCGCCTACCTGACCGAAAACAGCCGGGAAAGCAACGAAGAATTGAAAGTGGGAAGCCACCTGTTGAAAAGTAACTGCAAAATCACCACCCAGCCCGACTGGGGAAGCATCTACATCCGGATGAAAGCCCAACGGCTGCCGGACAAACTCTCCTTGCTGAAATACATTGTATCCGTACGCAACGAGAATCATTTCCACGAGGAAATATGCGAAATGGTATTCAAACGATTGTCCGACGCCTACCAACCGGAAATTCTCTCTGTAGCCTGTCTCTACACCCGCCGCGGAGGCATTGACATCTGTCCGGTCCGCGCCAATCACCCCCGCTACCTCCCGACCTCCCTGCCCCGTGCCGACATCCTCACCGCCCGCACTTTCAGGCAGTAAAAGGAGAAGCGAATGAATGAACTGATTCTACTTATTGCGACCTCCCCATGTATGTTTCTTTCATTTTAATAGCTTACGTCCGTTATCATCGCTCTCCAATACCCGCATTTGATGAATCGCTATTTGATTGAGCTTGACAAGCCGCTCGCCCTGTAGTATGCCTTGCCCGATGAACACAGCATTTAAGTTTTCCATGTTCGACAAACAAATAAGCTCGCTGATTGTAGCATAATCCCGGATATTCCCTTTCGAATCAGGATTCGCCTCCTGCCATTGTTTTGCCGTCATACCGAACATTGCCACATTCAGCACGTCGGCTTCGTTGGCATAGATAATGTTTGCCTGTGCGGGCGTAACCTCTGCCGGAATAAGATTGTGCTTGATGGCATCGGTGTGTATGCGGTAATTGATTTTCGACAGTTCCCGCTTCGCAGACCAACCGAGCAACTGTTGTTCCTCACTCTTCAGCCGTTGGTATTCCTTCACAAGAAGCAACTGGAATTTAGGGGAAATCCACATTCCGAAATGGTACGCTATATCCCTATGCGCATACGTGCCACCATACCGACCTGCCTTCGAATGAATACCTTTCGCATTTGTCCGTTCAATCCATGTTTTTACCGAAAGTACAAAATTGTTGCTTCCTGCCGCATTTTTAATTGTATCGAATTCGGTACAATTAAAATCGGGGTTATACAGCATTTCCCATTCGCCGAGATATTCAAGAGTGCTTTTAAGGCTTAGCCAACGGAATATTATATGCTCTTGCAGTTGGCTACGTGCCATGTCTGTAAGACTGATATAATCCTAATCATTACATTTGACTACGCTAATATCTGTATTCTGAACCGTGATTTTTGCCATTCTATTGATGTTTCCCTGGGGTTCAGTTCCAAAGATAGTTACAATCTATTGAATGGTATCCTTTTGAAAGAACTATTTACGCCCGGAGTTTCAGTCAATAAGTGGAGAAATGAAAAAATGGAGAAGCGGAAAAACCATTTTTCCACTTCTCCACTGTTCCATTGCTCCCTTTCAACTTTTACCCCTTCAACTTTTTATCATACCGTCCGTCATGCAGGGCTTTCAACGCCTCCCGCATGATTTTATTGTCCTCATTCATCAGGATATACATCTCGTTCATTCCCCACAGATTCTGCGCTATCAGGGCTTTCAACTGCATTTTCATCGCCGGAATGACCGGAGCCAGCAATTTTTCATCTTCCGGAACCCCCGCCTTCACACCTTCCGCCACAATCTCCCGGATCATCTTGTCCGTAACAGTATAATCCTTCACGAATTTGTTAAAATCCGCATATTTCTTTTTCAAATCCGCCCGGTTCCGGTCCACATAATTGTTGATGTATTGTCCGATTACACTCTTTCCGACCAAACGGTTAAAATAAGAGTAATTTATTCCCGTGTCTATCGGTACAAAAATATCCGGGATGATACCCCCACCGCCGTACACCGGTCTTTTCTTCAATTTCGTATAATATTTCAGTGTGTCGTTCACCTGAATGCTATCCGCAGAAAGCAACTCCCCGTTACTGTAACGTTCATACAACTCCGCCCGGTAATTTCCCTCCTTATACGGTTTCTGGATACAACGTCCCGAAGGCGTATAATAATGGGCAGTCGTCAACCTCACCATCGTACCGTCTGTCAACGGATACTGGCGTTGTACCAATCCCTTGCCGAAAGAGCGGCGGCCAATAATCAATCCCCGGTCCCAATCCTGGATAGCTCCGGCAACAATCTCGCTCGCCGAAGCGGAATTGCCGTCAATCAATACGACAACACGCCCGTTTTCAAGCAATCCCTTAGCCGTGGCGTACTCCTCCCTCTTCCCGGAAGACAAGCCATCGGTGTAAACAATCATCTTTTTATCATCCAGTAAATTATCACCGATACCAATGGCTGCACCCATATAACCGCCCGAATTCCCCTGTAAATCCAGGATCAAATCTTTCATCCCCTCACCTTGCAATTTGACAACCGCCTCCTCAAACTCCTCGATGGTATTGGCTGAAAACCGGGATATTTTAATGTATCCGACCGTCTTGTCAAGCATATAAGCGGCATCTACGCTGTGAATCGGTATCTTGTCCCGGATGATGTCAAAATCCAGCATCTCTCCGTTACGCAACACTTTTATCCGGACCAGCGTCCCCTTCTCTCCTTTCAACTTCTTGCGCACGGCGGAATTGCTCAGTTTCACGCCGGCAATATTTTCACCGTTCACCACAATAATGCGGTCACCGTCCAGCAGTCCGACTTTCTCCGAGGGACCGCCGGGAACCACGGAAACAACCATCAACGTGTCCCGCAAGATAGAAAACTGAATGCCTATCCCGTAAAATCCCCCTTCCAGCGGTTCATTCATCTCCTCCATTTCCTCCTTGGAAATATAGACCGAATGCGGGTCAAGGTCGGACAGCATCTTCACAATGGCATCCTCCGTCAGTTTCGGCAAATTGACCGTATCCACATAAAAAGCATCAATCAAAGCAACCAGCCGCTGAAACTTCAAGGTCTGTTCCCTCACATCGTTATTGTTGCGCTGAGCCTGTCCTGCCGCCAGGCCCCCCAGCACAATCACTACTAAAACAATAAAACGTTTCATCTTCCTTACTCTTTAATATCTCTATTTTTCATATTCCACCAATTCCAGGTCCCTCACATTCCCCGCGTCCAATACAAAGCGTACAGCCGTCCTCACTTTATGGAAACCATACCTGCCGGCAGCCCCCGGATTGACATGCAAACAATTCAGTTTCTTATCAAACATGACCTTTGCGATGTGGGAATGCCCGCACACGAAAAGACGGGGAGCCTCGGCCAACAACAACGGTTTTATACGCAAATCATAACGTCCGGGATACCCCCCGATGTGTGTCATGACCACCTTTACCCCTTCACACTCGAAAACCTCCGTCTCCCGGAACATCTGCCGCAACACCCCTCCGTCAATATTTCCATACACCGCACGCAAACGGAAACGGGCTGCCAAAGCGTCGGCAACCGCCACATCCCCCATGTCCCCGCAATGCCACACTTCATCACAATCCTGAAAAAAATCCGTCAGCTTCGGATCCAACCACCCGTGGGTATCCGACAAGAGTCCGATGCGTTTCATAAAGCGTAAAGCATTCTGATCTCTTCCGCCCAGCCTTCCTCGTCGGGTGTCTCCAGAATCAAAGGCATATCGTCAAAACGGCTGTCGTGCATAATCATCCGGAACGCCGTCACACCTATCATCCCCTTCCCGATACATTCATGCCGGTCCACGTGCGACCCGACCCCTTTTTTCGAATCGTTCAGGTGCATGCCTCTCAAATAGTTAAATCCGATAACCTCGTCAAAACGGTCGAATGTCTCCGTAAACCCCGCCTCCGTCGAAAGGTCGTATCCGGCAGCAAAAGTATGGCAGGTATCGATACAAACACCAACCCGCGACTTGTCGTCCACCCGGTCAATGATATAGGCAATCTGTTCAAAAGAATAACCTAAATTGGAACCCTGCCCCGCCGTATTCTCTATCACGGCACAAACACCGTGCGTCTGCTCCAAAGCAAGATTAATGGACTCGGCAATCCGTTCCAGACAAGCCTCGTCGGAAATTTTCTTCAAACTGCTGCCCGGATGGAAATTCAGCAACTCCAGTCCCAGCTGCTCACACCGTTTCATCTCATCCAGGAAAGCCGCCCTGGATTTCTCCAATCCCTCGGCATCCGGATTTCCCAGATTAATCAGATAACTGTCGTGAGGCAAAATATGCTTCGGACTGTAACCGTATTCCCGGCAACGTTCCTTAAACAGTGAAATGCTCTGCCCGCTGAGCGGAGCAGACACCCACTGCCGCTGATTCTTCGTAAACAGAGCAAAAGCCCGGGCCCCGATAGCATTCGCATTTACCGGAGCATTTTCCACTCCTCCCGTGGCATGCACATGTGCGCCGATATATTTCATAAACTCAAATTCTAAAATGTTCTCCCCTTATTTAACGTCTTCAAGGCCACAAAGGTAAGAAAAAAACCTGAAACAGTTGAAAGAGACACAAAGGGACGGGGCTTTTGCGTCATTGCGGGAATAGAGTGCAAAATCCCTGCTTATAGAATTGATAATACATCGCGATGCGCTCCGGCGTGTCGTTCTCGAGCAACAAAAGCAGCTCTTTTGCAAATTCCAGTGCCGCAGAGCCGTTTGCCGTCACTATGTTCTTATCGCTTACCGCCTGGGCATGGACATATCCGTCAGAATTGGTGTAAACTTCCCCTCCCCAATATTTCAATTGTTCCAAACCGTTGCCGGTGTGTTTTACGGCGTTAAGAAATCCATGCTTTGCCATGAACGAAGCCCCGTTGCATATCGCACCGACAATCTTCCCCTTCTCTATGGCTTGTCTGACAATCGGCACGACCTGTTCTGCCGCAGGTGTACTCCACCCGAAGCCACCGATCAGCACCAATGCAGCATAATCCTTGGGCATTGTATCAAACGAATAATCGGGCAACGTGTTGAATCTGCCGATTGACTTTACCGGTTCCAAAGTCGGAGCGACAATCTTATTGACATACTTCGGGGTTTCCTTTAAGGCAAATTCATCGGAGGCGATAGCTTGTGAAAGATACACCGCCTCATGCGCCGCATAGTCCGGCAAAAGAATGTATAAAATCTCGTTGTTCATAACTTATTATCTTTAATTTGTTTCAACTTTCATGTGTGACAGGCTCGTCTATCGGGAAAGATTTTCATGGACAGATTCCGACTGACACAAAAGCCCCGTCCCTTTGCGTCTTATCACCGGAAATCCGAAAAATCCTCTTTGGAAAGTAAACGTTTTTGTACCTCCTGTCCGTGTTTTATTGTAGACAGACAAGGAAACAGGAATCTCTTTCTCCATGCCATTTTTAAAAGTCACCTGCAAGTAGTAGTTTTTACGCTCTCCATCCGCCACGACTCTCCTTCGCCCTACCCGACGGGTTTTCTTATGCGTTTTCTGAAACTTCTGTTGCACAACTACTTCTTCTTCGTATGTAGAAGAAGGATCTGCCAACCCATAGTTACCTGCAAGAAACAAGGCATAACCAAGAGAGCCCATGCCTATCAAGTGGCACAGGAGATTCACCGTTTTACTTTTATACGCCGTCAACCATCCCCATTTCTTGTAAAAAGGGGATGTGATAGCGGCTATCATCAACGCTATTCCGACAGGTATCCACCACGGCGACAGTGTGTTTTCATAAATCATATAACCGCCGACACCTGCAAAAAAAAGAAGAAAGAGCGTCACCCCACGAAGTATATTAACGAATGTGGCTTTCATCGTGTTGCATATTTCATAATTGACTGCAAATATAGCAAGAATTCGTCGAAATAAGCGAAAGACACAAAAGCCCCGTCCCTTTGTGTCTACTCGGGAAAGAGGAGGACGGAAGGAGAGGCTTGTTTGCCGTTGGCGCTGACGGCAAAGGCGTAGATGAACATGTGACGGAGGTCGAATCCATCCGGATAGGCAAAGGGCGCAGTGGTGTATCTGCCTTGCCTCTTCCCTATTTTAACGATACAGCAACCCGGGTATTGGCAATCCCACAAAACGGCGTAAATGGTATCGGTGTGGGAACAATAGGCGGATAGTTGCTGTTCGGAAACTTCCGCCCGGATTCGGTAGCCGGAAATACGCAACGAGACAGCGGGTTTTTCCAGTTTGCCCTGCGAGCAGACCAACCGGCGGTAATCGGGACGGACCTGCATGTTTTCATCCACATCGAATATGGAAAGGTTAGCACCCACAAAGGCGTTGTGGGACTGAACGGCATACGAAGCGGGAAATCCCAAAAGAGCGACTTTACGGAAATAGGCGGACAATCTGCCTGCCGCTTTGAACCGCAAACGAACGACCTGTTGTGCCGGAGTGCGGGGGTTCCGGACACATAACGGTTTTCCACGAAGCACTCCCTTGCCGCAATAGGTATAGGTCACTACATTGCCCAGACTGTTCCGCAGCCGGAAAAATAAAGAACTTTCAAATATAGCCATAACGTCTATTTTTTAGTTGATAATGAAATAATGCTGTACGGAATAATTTTCCGGTTGTACGCTACCGAAGAAGAGATACAGATGTATTTCATCTTCCGGCTGGTTAGTCAAAACTAACGTAGCTGACAGGTTCTGGCGACAAATCCCTTTCGTATCCGGGAAACGGACTTCAAAAGGATTGCTACCGTAGATGGCGGCGGCAAACAAACGGTCGTTCTGCCGGGAATAGGATACGGGAAGCGGATTATCCCACCGGATACGCACTTCATTGTCCCCCGTCCTTTCCACCCGCAGGTGTTCGGGCAAAGGCAGTGTCCCGTATGACAGGTTTATCTTGCTGTAATCGGCGATGACACCCTCCAGGTCAAAGGCGTTGATGTTGTGCTTCACAAACAGGTTATAACCGGAGCATCCCTCCTCCCGGGCTGACGTACGCCATATCCGGGAAATAAAGGTATCCTTGAGATTCCGGTAAAAGGCCACCGCAGCAGGCATACGCCCCCGCTGTAATTGCTGGACTGCCGTACAGGCATCCCGGTAGCGCTCCGGACGACGACGGTAATACGTTTTTCCGTATCGACGGCAAGGTATCAATGAGTCTGGTATCGGTTCCGGTTTCATAGTTTTAGTATTTCGTTTATATCAGTATTTCCCTTCCCCTTGCTTCCCCATACACTTCGCTTATATTACCCCGCATGATCTACTCTATAAATATACAACAAAAAGTATTTAAAATCCAAATAAAATCCTTACAAAATGCTTCTCAAAGCACTTTGTTTGCACTCTGTTTGCACTTTGTTAGCACTTTGTATAGGAGATACAGAGGAGTTATACGGGAGAAAAAGAGCTTTTTTGTATGGGACGGAGTAGTTTGGGAACGACGGAAAAGCGAGAAGACCACCTCTTTTCAACTTTTTTCGTATCTTTGCAGGCATTTCAAAAACAGAGCAATATACATGGGATTTAAAGACGAAATTCAGAGAAGAAGGACATTCGGTATTATCAGCCATCCAGATGCGGGTAAAACAACGTTGACGGAAAAGCTCCTGTTGTTCGGAGGAGCGATACACGTGGCGGGGGCTGTAAAATCCAACAAGATAAAGAAGACGGCGACATCCGATTTTATGGAAATCGAACGCCAGCGCGGTATTTCGGTAGCGACATCGGTCATGGGATTTGAATACAACGATGTCAAGATTAATATTCTGGATACTCCCGGACACCAGGATTTTGCGGAGGATACGTTCCGTACGCTCACGGCCTGCGACAGTGTCATTATTGTCATTGATGCCGCCAAGGGTGTGGAAACGCAGACACGTAAGCTCATGCAGGTGTGCCGCATGCGGAAAACACCGGTTATTGTATTTATCAACAAGCTGGACCGTCCTTCCCAGGATCCTTTCGACCTGTTGGATGAAATTGAAAAAGAGCTCCAGATTAAGGTAAATCCGCTGAGTTGGCCTATCGGCAACGGCGATACATTTAAGGGGGTATATAATATTTATCACCAGGGATTGTATCTTTTCAATTCCAACGGCCAGACGTTGCCCGAGGGGATAGAAATCAAAGACCTGGATTCACCCGACTTTGTCAAATACATCGGAGAAAGAGACGCCGCCGCTCTCCAGGCGAACCTGGAATTGATTACCGGGGTTTATCCGACTCTGAACCGCCAGGAGTACCTGAATGCAGAGGTGGCTCCCGTATTTTTCGGTTCGGCGTTAAATAATTTCGGTATCAAGGAGTTGCTGGACTGTTTCATCGAACTGGCCCCCTCCCCGCTTCCCCGCGAAACGGAAGAAAGGACGGTGCATGCCGACGAGGAGAAGTTCACAGGTTTTGTGTTTAAAATCCATGCCAATATGGATCCCAACCACCGGGACCGCATTGCTTTCGTGAAGATATGTTCGGGGGTTTTCCGCCGGAATACCAATTACCTGCATGTACGCAACGGGAAGATGCTCAAATTCTCCACTCCGACGGCATTTATGGCTTCCAAGAAGTCGGTGATTGACGAGGCGTATCCGGGGGATATTATCGGTCTTCACGACACCGGAACCTTTAAAATCGGCGACACGCTTACGGAAGGTGAAAAGCTCCATTTCAAAGGGATTCCGAGTTTTTCGCCGGAATTATTCAAGTATATCGAGAATGCGGACCCGATGAAGTCCAAGCAGTTGGCAAAAGGTGTGGACCAGTTGATGGACGAAGGTGTGGCCCAGCTTTTTACGAACCAGTTCAACGGGCGTAAAATCATCGGTACGGTGGGTGCACTGCAATTTGAGGTTATCGAATACCGGTTGCTCCATGAGTATGGCGCTTCCTGCCGATGGGAGTCGGTCAACCTTTACAAGGCGTGCTGGATTGAGGCTTTGGACGAAAATGAGCTGGCGGATTTCAGGAAACACAAGTCCCAGTATATGGCGAAAGACAAGCAGGGACGGGATGTTTTTCTGGCCGATTCGCAATATATGCTGCAAATGGCACAGGAGAATTACAAGAAGCTGATTTTCCATTTCACTTCCGAATTCTGATTAACCACTCAATAATAATATCTTATGTTAGAACCGGGATTAAGTTATACGCAGGAAAGGACGGTGGAACTTAAAGACACCGCAGCCGTATACGGTTCGGGGAAGTTGAACGTACTGGCGACTCCCGCCATGATAGCCCTGATGGAGAATACGGCACTGAAATGTATTGAAAACGAGCTGGAAAGCGGGAAAGACAGTGTCGGTATTGAAATCAACGCCAAACATATCAAAGCGACGGCTGTCGGGAAGAAAGTGAGCTGCCGGGCTCTTGTCACGGAGGTGGACGGCAGAAGAATCCGCTTCGAGCTGGAAGCCAGAGACGAATCGGGCACTATCGGTACGGCGGTTCACGACCGTTTTGTCATTGACCCGGTAAAGTTTATGAGCAAACTCTGACGCATGAATTTTAAACTGACTTCGGAATTCAGTCCGACGGGCGACCAGCCGGAGGCCATCCGGCAATTGAAGGAAGGGATAGAAAACAATCTCCCCTCCCAGGTGCTCCTTGGGGTGACCGGTTCAGGCAAAACATTTACCGTTGCCAATCTGATTCATGAAGTCAACCGCCCGACGCTGGTATTAAGCCACAATAAGACGTTAGCGGCTCAATTGTACGGGGAGTTCAAGTCTTTTTTCCCGGAAAATGCAGTGGAGTATTTCGTATCGTATTACGATTATTACCAGCCGGAGGCTTATTTGCCCACCACCGATACTTATATCGAAAAGGACTTGGCCATCAATGACGAGATTGACAAACTGAGGCTCCGCACGACGGCTTCTTTGCTTTCGGGACGCCGGGATATTGTTGTGGTGTCTTCGGTCTCGTGTCTGTATGGTATGGCAGACCCGCGGGCTTTCGGTTCGAATGTGATTCATCTGAAGAAGGGGATGAAAATCAACCGCAACCAGCTTCTCCGGAGGCTGGTGGACGCGCTGTATGCGAATAATGAGTTTGAATTCAAGCGGGGATGTTTCCGTGCGAAAGGGGAAACCGTAGATATATTTCCGGCCATTGAAACGTTTGACGGTGTGGCTTACCGGATTGAGTTCTGGGACGATGAAATCGACCGTATCAATTCGTTTGAGCCGCAAAGCGGCAAGGGTATTGATACATTTGAGGAACTCGACATTTATCCAGCCAACCTGTTTGTCACGGACAAGGCGACCATTGCCCAGGCAATCATCGATATAGAGAAGGACCGCCAGTTGCAGGTAGCTTATCTGAAAGAGATCGGCAAGCATCTGGAGGCCAAACGCCTGGATGAGCGTGTGCGTTACGACGTGGAGATGATACGGGAGCTGGGGTATTGTCCGGGCATTGAAAATTATTCCCGCTATTTTGACGGACGGCAAGCGGGCGTCCGTCCTTTCTGTCTGCTGGATTATTTCCCGCCGGATTTTCTGATGGTCATTGACGAGTCGCACGTGACGATTCCTCAAATCCGCGCAATGTACGGGGGCGACCACGCCCGGAAGCAGACTTTGGTGGAGTACGGTTTCCGTCTTCCGGCGGCTTTTGACAACCGTCCTCTGACGTTTGACGAGTTTGAAAGTCTGACGAACCAAACGGTTTATATCAGTGCCACGCCTGCCGATTATGAGTTGGAGAAGAGTAACGGTGTGGTGGTGGAACAGATTATCCGCCCTACGGGTATTCCCGACCCGGTGATTGAGGTTGTGCCTTCGCTGAACCAGATAGACCATTTGGTTCATGAGATTCAGAAGCGCATCGAGTTGCAGGAAAGGACGCTGGTGACTACGCTGACGAAGAAAATGGCGGAGGAGCTCAGCAAGTATCTGGACCGTATGGGCATACGGTGCCAGTATATCCATTCCGATGTGGATACGCTCGAACGGGTGAAAATTCTGGAGAATCTGCGGAAAGGGATTATTGATGTCCTGGTCGGCGTGAATCTGCTCCGGGAAGGGCTGGACCTGCCGGAAGTTTCTCTGGTTGCCATTCTGGATGCCGATAAGGAGGGTTTTCTCCGCTCTACCCGTTCACTGGTGCAAACCGCAGGACGTGCTGCCCGGAATGTGGAAGGGAAGGTGATTATGTATGCCGACCACATTACCCGCTCTATGCAGGAGACTATCGACGAGACCAATTACCGCCGGGAGAAGCAGTTGCAATATAATGCAGACCACCACATTGTTCCCCGGCAGATCCGGAAATCGACCGATTCCGCGCTGACGCACCAGACGCATGCTTATGTTGAAGAGGAGCGTGTAAGCCAGGTGGCCGACCCGGTTGTTGCTTATATGAGCCGGGAGGAGATTGAAAAAATGCTCCAGAAGACGAAGGCAGCCATGCAAAAAGCTGCGAAAGAGCAGGATTTTATGGAAGCTGCCCGCCTTCGCGATGAGATGTTCAAGCTGGAAAAGCAACTGGAGGCGTAATCAGATCGGAAATACCACAAAAACTGCCACATCCCACAGGGCATGGGAAAGGATTATCGCTCCGAAACGGTTGGGGAATAAGCGGTAACACAATCCCCATACAGCTCCGGCAACAAGTGCTGCCATGATCAGCATGAAGTTGCAGGAGGCCACATGTACCAAGGTATATAAGAGCGTGGTTATAATCAGTCCCTTATCCGGGTTGTAGCAGGCAGACAGGGTATGTTGCACGTATCCCCTCCAAAAGATTTCTTCTGCCGGTCCGATTAACAGTAGCATGAGTCCTCCGAGCAGCCAGGGAGATTCCCCCGTTTTCATTCCATATATCATGTCTACTTGGGGACGGGCAAAGTCAAACATCCAGGCAGCCAGCCTGTCTCCCACCCAAAATATCCCCCACAATGCCGAGGCGACAGCGATTCCCAGGAGTAATTCGGAGGTTGTGCACTTTACCTGTTTCCACCACCCGGGACGGACACATGTGGCATATACCGCCAGGGTCGCTGCCGAAGCGGTCATCATGTACCAGAAATTTACCCAAGGCGCTGTTAGCGGAGAGAACATGATTGTCCACAAGATTGCCGCCAGAAGCAGAGCGATTACCAGTTTTTTCATACCCAAACAGCTATAAGAAAGGTTATGGAAAGGACAAAACTGAAAGCCAATTGCAATTGTGCGGTTTTTTCATCCAACCGGGCTATCACGTCCGTTTTTCCGTCAGCGGATGCCCACATGAGTTTCACATTCCCGACAGCCAAAGGCAGGACGATGAAGGTCAGCAGGGACCACAGAGGGAAATGCCCCAGCACGACACCCGCAGCCATCCATAAGAACGGCAGCAGGACTTCTGCCGCATAAATGTATTTGGCAACCGTATTCCCCGTCTGCATGGCAAGTGTTTTGATGCAGGCACATTTGTCTGTTTTCACGTCGCGGGTGTTGTTGGCATGAAGAATCGCCACGGTAATCAGTCCGACAGGAACTGCCAGCCAAAGTACCTGCATGTGCACTGTTCCCGTCAGTACATAGGAGGTTCCCCATGTGGGCAACAGTGCATAGGCCATAAAGATAACAACGTCTCCGAATGCCCGGTATTTCAACCAGGGATAGAGTAATGTACACAATATTCCCCCTATTCCTATTCCCAATAATGTCCATCCTGTCCGCAAGAGCAATCCTGTACCCAATAATATTGATATACCCAACAACCACAAGGAGAGCCGACGTATTTCATTGGCTGTAAACTGACCGCTGGTCAGGGTTTTTACTCCAAAGCTGTCCGGTGTATCGACCCCTTTGCGATAATCCAGGTAATCGCTCCAGGTGTTGCCTGCCGCATGAAATACGATGATGTTCACCAATGCCCACAATCCGTTGAGCCAGTTTATTTGCGTATATGTCCCGTAGAGATAAACGCAAGTCACTATCACAGGCATTGCCGAAGCCGGAAATGACCAGGGGCGTGTGGCAATCAGCCATTCTTTGAAGGTATGTTTTCCCATTCCGATATGAATTAGTATTTTAATTTATTCTGTCCGCAAAAATACATATATCCTTAAATTTACAAAAATAATATTCTGCCTTGTCCCCCATTCTTCACTTCCGTACCCATCTCCCACTAATCCGACTGCGCAGCAGTCGATTGCAGAGAAGATATGAAAAGTATTGTATAGAGATAAGGTAAATATGAAGGCGTGAAATACGGGCTGGTGGAAATTTTCTGATAACTATATATAAGTCAGATTCCGGGATTTTTCACCTGTGTTATTATTTAGAATATTCTTATCTATATCTCCAAATATCTCTATCTTTGTATTCTAAAGGAGAGATAATTAGGGGGTACTTCAAAAAGCGAAAACCATCAAATCAAAATGTAAAGCAGCCAAACCTGTTTCTTCTACTAAAGTTGTACTCAAAAAGATAACAACGGAAGAGTTAAAAAATACTCGTATAGCTTCTTATGGGTACATTCTCTAACGGTACAGCCTATTACGTTTTAGGTGTGTTTCCAAGCAATCGAATGGTTCCGGTGATTTACTTGAAACGTATTTATATAGCTTTAAGTCTCCCAAAACACACATGAGGTATATTGCAGAAGTGGAACATTATAACCTTGACCTCTACGCTATCAAATTTTATTTGAAATCTCATCAAAACAGCAAAGACAAATTTACCGTACTGACAAACCTGCATGAAGCACGCCCTGTAATCTATACGTGTATCGCAATATTGATTGATATTTTTCATCAGAATAACAAGGCTCTTTTGCTTTTATCAGTTCTCCCTCTCCTAAAGAAATCGAAAGAGACAAAAGGAATCCTCGTCAGAGGAAGGAAAACCGTACTCAACGGTTCAGAATCTACTTCTACATTCATGTCCACATTTTTTAGTGAGACCTATTTCGAGCATCGTAATTCTCCCCGTCATAGTTTTTATTTGATGCGCAACAAATCCTCTCATTACAGCCTGAAAGAGATACAGGAAATGATAAATACCATCTATAATATAAACGTGAATAATTTGGTGTGATTTTGTTTTTCTGAATTATCTATATCACCATATTCAGGTGCCCCTTTTTTATTTTATATAAAAAGAATCCCCAAAAGAAATTAGTAAATCGAAGCAAATAGATTCAGCCATAATAAAAGCCGTATTCCTGTTTAATTGAGGGGCGGCTTCTATTGCAGAAAAGGTACTATCTCTACATACGATTAATATTATAAGCCATGTCTATACAAGAAATGATATGCCAATGCCTATAAAATCAAGGCAAGATTTAACAATGGAGAGGGTAAAATCATAGACTTTTCCTCCTTTATTTCCACTAAAACCGTCTGAAAATAAAAATCAGCCACTTGTGTAAGTGACTGATTCTGATGAGCGACAAACGGGACTCGAACCCGCGACCTTCGGCTTGGGAAGCCAACGCTCTACCAACTGAGCTATTGTCGCATCTGTCTTAAAAAAGAAAACCGAAACGAAGTCCGGTTTTTGGAGCGAAAAACGGGACTCGAACCCGCGACCCCGACCTTGGCAAGGTCGTGCTCTACCAACTGAGCTATTTTCGCATAATTTAAAATCACTCTTGATTTTGCATTTTCTCTTCCGCCTCGTTCTCTCTCTCAATTGCGTTGCAAAGATAATATTTTTTAAAAGAAACTTCCAAATAAATGAAGAAAAAAAAATCGGTCGACTCCGAAAAGCCGACCGACCACTAAAATCAAACCACCTACTTAACCTCAATCGTCTTCTGTAACTTCTTCACCTCTTTATTCTTAGGCATGGAAACCTTCAGAATTCCATCCTCATACGAAGCTTGCGCTTCGGCTACATTGTACTTCTCCTCAGGCAGTTCGATTGTTCTTTTAAAGGAGTAGGAAGAGAATTCCCTCCGCAGGTATTTGCTTTTTCCTTTTCCCTCCTCCTCTTCTTTTTCTTCATGGCTTTCACCGGAAATGGTCAGAAAACCATCGTTGTAATCCAGTTTTATATCTTCTTTTTTCATGCCGGGAACGCGAACATCGAGTGTTAAGGATTCGTCATCCTCCTTTACATTCAGCGCCGGCATATTTTGTCCCTGATTCATCTGAACAGGCCACATTCCGGTATTCAGGAATTCGTCCAATAATGTGGAATAAAAGGGCCTCAGTTCATTATTTCTTTTTACGATACTCATTTTGTCCTCCTTGGTTTTATTAAAATCTACGGATTGTACGCGACCGGCGAGCGGGCTGTTTCAGAAGAAAACTTAAATAAATGAAACGGGATAAAAACAGAAATCCCGGATAAATTATGGTTATTCCCCGTAAAATGCGTATTTTCGATGTATGATTTAAAATGAATGTTATGGCTATAATCAAAGAACTGAACGGACATACTCCTCAATTCGGGAATAATTGTTTCCTGGCAGACAATGCCGCAATTATCGGCCAGGTGGAAATGGGCGACGATTGCAGCATCTGGTTCGGCGCCGTGCTCCGGGGGGATGTAAATTACATTAAAATCGGCAATAAGGTCAATATACAGGATAATGCGACCATTCATGCCACTTATCAAAAGTATCCGACCAATATCGGGAATAATGTATCTATTGCCCACAATGCCGTTGTACACGGTTGTACAATTCATGACAATGTGCTCATCGGAATGGGTGCCGTGGTGCTGGACAATGCCGTAGTGGAAAGCAACAGCATCGTTGCTGCCGGCAGTGTGGTGACAAAAGGCACTGTTGTGGAGTCCGGATGGATATATGCGGGAATTCCTGCAAAAAAAATCAAGGAGGTCGGTCCCGATTTACTGAAAGGGGAAGTGGAGCGGATTGTCGAAGCCTACTCGATGTATGCAAGCTGGTACAAATAAGTAAGATTTGAAAATAAGCAAAGAAAAACCTACTTTTGTATCAAAAGTAACATTTCTGAAAAGAAGAGGTGTTCTGAGTTTCATTTTCAATTTTTAAACTATGGGCATACTTGTTTCCCCTTCGCTCTTATCGGCTGATTTCCTGCATCTGTCGAAAGACATAGAAATGGTCAATAACAGTGAAGCTGCATGGTTTCACATTGACGTCATGGACGGGGTGTTTGTACCGAATATTTCTTACGGAATGTCTATCATTTCCCAGATCCGCACGCAGGCCAAAAAACCGCTTGACGTTCATTTGATGATTGTGGAGCCGGAAAGGTATATCGAAGAGTTCCATCGATGCGGGGCTGAAATTCTCACGGTCCATCTGGAAGCGAGTACCCATCTGCACCGTACGGTACAACAAATCAAGTCTTACGGTATGAAAGCCGGGGTGGCGGTCAATCCCCATACGTCGGTTCAGTTGCTGGAAGATATTCTCCCGGAATTGGATGTCGTATTGCTGATGAGTGTGAATCCGGGATTCGGAGGCCAGTCGTTCATCGAACACTCTGTGGAAAAAGTCAGGAAGCTGCGGACACTGATACGGGATACCCACAGCCATGCCCTGATAGAAGTTGATGGAGGTGTGAACGATGAAACCGGGAAACGCCTGGTTGAAGCAGGTGCTGACGCGTTGGTTGCAGGAAGTTTTGTTTTCCATTCCCCTTCTCCCCTTGAGACCATCAAAGGGTTAAAGGAGCTCAAATAAACGGATAAGTTTACGTATATGCCAGAAATCATCATAAAAACGGAAAATGCCGTTATCCGCCAGAAAAAGAATACAATTCTGAAAAATGTAAATTTAGAAATCCAGCGCGGAGAATTTATTTATATCATCGGTAAGGTGGGAAGCGGGAAGAGTTCTTTTCTGAAAACGCTGTATGCGGAACTTCCCTTGGAGTACGGAAAAGCGGAGGTCGCCGGTTTTCAGTTGAAGAAAATAAAAAAATCCCAGGTTCCGGCTCTCCGAAGGAAGTGCGGTATTGTCTTTCAGGATTTCAAATTACTGACCGACCGCACGGTATATGACAATTTGGAATTTGTATTGCGTGCCACCGGCTGGAAGAACAAAAAGGCCATCCAGGAGCGAATTGATTCGGTTTTGGAAAAAGTGGAGATGCCGGATAAAAAAGACAAGATGCCTCATGAGTTGTCTGGAGGTGAACAGCAACGTATTGTTTTGGCGCGAGCCTTGTTGAATGCCCCTCCCCTTATTCTGGCAGATGAGCCGACGGGAAATATTGATCCGGAAACATCTTACCGTCTGATTGAATTATTGAAAGATATATGCGCAAGCGGCACAACGGTTATTATTGCCACGCATCAATATGACTTGCTTGAGAAATATCCGGGTAAAGTGCTTCGTTGTGACAACGGAACGTTGACAGAAGATACGGAGTTGTCCGTACCTCCCCATTCCCTGGCTCCGGAGGCTATTGAAAGTATTGAAAATATTCCGTTGGAGGCAGGTGAACCCGAGGAAAGCGAATTACCCTCCGTTTTGGAGGCTGATATTCTTACTCCTGTATCTGTAAACCCGGAAACCGAACAACCGGACACCTTCCTCGCTGAGGAGCAGAATGTACAACCAATAAATGAAACTGTCGTTTCTGCCAAAATAAAAGCGGAGGAAAAGACTGTGCCTGTACAGAAAGTCATTCAGGAACCCACGGAACAACAGAACACATCCCATACTGAGGAGAATGTACAACCTGTAAATGAAACAGTCGTTTCTGCCGAAATAAAAGCGGAGGAAAAGACTGTGCCTGTACAGGAAGTCATTCAGGAACCCACGGAGCAACAGAACACATCCCATACTGAGGAGCAGAATGTACAACCAATAAATGAAACTGTCGTTTCTGCCGAAATAAAAGCGGAGGAAAAGACTGTGCCTGTACAGGAAGTC
Organism: uncultured Odoribacter sp.; assembly: GCA_910589025.1. Taxonomy (GTDB): domain Bacteria; phylum Bacteroidota; class Bacteroidia; order Bacteroidales; family Marinifilaceae; genus Culturomica. Next base: position 259,830 of record CAJURM010000001.1, read on the forward strand.
ATTCAGGAACCCACGGAGCAACAGAACACATCCCATACTGAGGAG
>CAJURM010000001.1:259974-352041 GCA_910589025.1 uncultured Odoribacter sp.
ACAGGAAGTCATTCAGGAACCCACGGAGCAACAGAACACATCCCATACTGAGGAGAATGTGCAACCGGTAAATGAAACCGTCGTTTCTGCCGAAATAAAAACGGAGGAAAAGACTGTGCCTGTACAGGAAGTCATTCAGGAACCCACGGAGCAACCTGTCAACGTTTCTGAAATACACCCGGAAGGGACGGTCATTCCGAAAGCGGTTCCCACAAATGAGGGAGAAATAGAAAAAGTTGAAGAAACAAAAGATGATGATACGGATTCTGCTGATGAAAAAACCAAACCGGAGGTTCCGTTCGGATTTGAACTAATAGAATAAAGGGGAGACGATTTACTCCCCTTTTATTCCGTACAATTCTTCTTTCAGGAATTTCCCGGTTTCCGATTTTTTTACCTGAGCGACTTCTTCGGGTGTGCCTTGGCAAACAATGGTGCCACCGTCTTTTCCTCCCCCCGGTCCCATATCAATCAGATAGTCGGCCACTTTGATTACATCCAAGTTGTGTTCTATCACAATTACCGTATTTCCTTTGTTAACCAGTTTCTGTATTACTTCCAACAATATACTGATGTCTTCAAAATGCAGTCCGGTGGTAGGCTCATCCAGAATGTACAATGTTTTACCGGTATCTTTTTTCGATAGTTCAGTCGCTAATTTTATACGCTGGGATTCGCCTCCGCTGAGGGTTGTACATGGTTGTCCGAGTTTGATGTATCCCAAGCCGACGTCCTGCAACATTTTCAGTTTTTGCTGGAGGAAGGAAACATTTTCAAAGAATTCCACAGCCTGGTTGATGGTCATGTTCAGTACGTCTCCTATCGATTTGCCTTTATATCTGACTTCAAGTGTTTCTTTGTTATAGCGTTTCCCGTCACAGGCTTCACAATGTACGTAGACATCCGGCAGAAAATTCATTTCGATGGTCTTCACGCCTGCCCCTTTACACTCTTCGCAACGTCCTCCCGGAATATTAAAGGAGAAGCGTCCGGCAGCATAGCCCCTGATCTGGGATTCCGGTAATTTTTCAAAAATTTTCCGGATGTCTGTAAAGATTCCGGTATAGGTTGCCGGATTGGAACGGGGAGTACGCCCTAAGGGACTCTGGTCCACAACAACCATTTTATCTATGTTTTCGATGCCTTCGAGGGATTCATAAGGCAAGGGTGTTTCAGTGGAGCGATAGAATTTTTCACTCAACACGGGACGTAAGGTGCCGTTAATCAAGGAGGATTTTCCGCTCCCGCTAACTCCGGTAATACCCACCAACATACCTAAAGGAATGGAGATGTCCACCCGCTTCAGATTATTTCCGGTACACCCTTTCAAGGTGAGGAATTTCCCATTGCCTTTACGACGTATTCCGGGGATGCGGATTGCTTTTTGTCCATTGAGGTATTGAGCCGTGAGGCTGCTGCTTTTGCGTATATCGTCAATATTACCGGCAGCCATCACCTCTCCTCCTTTTCTTCCGGCTTTGGGACCCATATCGACGATATAATCCGCATGTTCCATCATCTCTTTGTCATGTTCCACCACGATGACCGAATTACCGTTGTCCCGGAGTTGCTGTAAGGAGCGAATCAGTCGCCGGTTGTCTTTCTGATGTAAACCGATGCTGGGTTCATCCAGGATATATAAGACATTCACCAACTGCGAACCGATTTGAGTCGCCAGGCGTATCCGCTGTGATTCTCCTCCACTCAGTGTCATTGACTGGCGGTTCAGGGACAAGTATTCCAGTCCAACGTCCAGTAAAAATTTCAAACGGACCCGGATTTCTTTGAATATCTCTCCGGCAATTTGTTTCTGTTTTTCCTCCAAATGCTGTTCTGTGTCGCAGATCCATGTATACAGATCTGTCAATTCCATCTCCGCCAGTTCCGAAATATTTTTTCCGGCTATCTTAAAATGTAAAGATTCTTTATTGAGCCTCTGTCCCTGGCATGCATCACATTTTACAGTTTTCACAAACTGTTCCGCCCATTTATTCGCTTTTTTCGAGGTGGCGTTTTCCTCCTGCATAGTGATGTATTTGATAATTCCCTCGAAAGTATACAGTGAGTTGGACAGGACCCCCAGTTCTTTATTTTCAAGCCGGATTTGTCCGGGATAGCCATAAAGTACGTCAGTCAGGGCATCTTCGGGCAGGTTTTGAATCGGAGTATGGAGGTCCGCCCCGTGTTTTTTCAATACGGTGTCAATCTGCCAGAAAAGGATGCTGTTTTTATATTTTCCCAAGGGCAGGATTCCTCCGTCATAGACGGAGAGGGATTTGTCCGGAACAATTTTATCGAGGTCGACAGCCGTGATGTATCCCAATCCTTTGCATTTCGGGCAGGCACCATGCGGGGAGTTAAAAGAAAAAGAATGGGGTGCCGGATCATTATAGGAGACTCCGGAATCGGGACACATCAGGTTACGGCTGTAGTATTTCAGGGTGTCACCGTCATACTCTTTGACCATCATCACGCCTTTTCCGTTTTTCATAGCTGTTGCCACTGAGGCTTTGAGGCGTTTAAGGTCCGGATTATCCACCACGATCTTATCGATGACGATCTCTATGACATGAATTTTGTAACGGTCGACACTCATCCCCTGGGTAATTTCCCGTATTTCCCCATCTATGCGGGCAGACAGGAATCCTTTTTTCCTGAGGTTTTCAAACAATTCTTTATAATTTCCTTTACGTCCTTTCACTACAGGAGCCAGTAAAAGAATTTTCTTCCCGGAAAAATCACTCTGAATCAATTCGATGATTTTCTCATCGCTGTATTTCACCATCTTGCTTCCCGTCACATAGGAATAGGCCTCTCCGGCGCGGGCAAACAAAAGACGCAGGAAGTCATAAATTTCGGTTGTTGTTCCTACTGTTGAACGGGGGTTTTTATTGGTGGTCTTCTGTTCGATGGAGATTACCGGACTCAATCCGGTAATTTTATCTACATCGGGACGTTCCAGTCCCCCTAAAAACTGCCGGGCATAGGCGGAGAAGGTCTCCATATAGCGTCTCTGTCCTTCTGCATAAATGGTATCAAAAGCCAGCGAAGATTTGCCGCTCCCGCTCAAACCGGTGATTACTGTCAGACGATTGCGGGGAATGGTCAAATCTATATTTTTGAGATTATGTTCCCGCGCTCCGTAAATCACAATGTTTCCGTCTTCTACCTGATTTCCCTTCATGTTTCAAGCCTTAAAGAATAGTTGCCAAAGTTACAATAAAAAGCGGAATTGTGAAATACGGAAAAACCGGTCAGGAGTTAAATTATCAAAATAAAAAAGCCGCAGTTTCCTGCGACTTTATCTTGTAAAATGGCTTTTAAAAAAAATGGGAGGCATTCCCGTGAGCTTTTTAAATCAGAATAACGTGGGACGATGAAAAGATATTGTATGTATGTGTGCGTGCGTCTGTGTGGTGTGTATGTGCGTGGTGTAATAGTGTCCCGAAGTCCGCATTCCAGTTATTTAAAGAACTTTCCGAAAATCAGCTTGTTTTAAAAGCTATCCCCTCCCCGTGGTGTGTGCTAAATAATTTAATCTAAATAACAGCTAAATAAAATCATAAATTTCAATCATCATTTACACCTTCTTTAACGGGACAATGGGACTCAGGGTTACAATATTCCCGATTATTTTTCAAAAATCTTTCACTTTTTATTTTAATACACTATAAATCAATCGAATAAGAAACAAAAATTCTTTCAAAAAGAACCAGAATATTGCAGGTTGTACTATTTTTTTTAATTTTGATTGAAAAAATAAAACTTTTATCTTATGAAAAACATCTTTATTTTCTTGTGCATTGTATTGTTTTTTTCGTGTCAGCCAAAACAAGTTTCCGAGACCCCGGTCATTGCAGCCGATACGTTAGCTATGCAAATAGACAAATATGCCGGGCAGGAGGTGACGGTTGAAGGTAAAATTGTCCACGTATGCCCGGTAGACGGCTCAAAGATGAAACTGACCAGCAACCGGCAGATTATCAAAATCATTCCTTCGGCTCCGAACGGAAAGTTTGAGAGGCATTGGAACGGGAAACGCATCCGCGTACGCGGAAAAGTCCATGAAGTCCGTCTCAGCCGTGCCCACCTCGACTCCCTTTACCGGGCTGGCAGCCTGCTGTGTCACATCGACTTTTCTCCATGCAGCGATACGGCTTGGGTAGCAGCCAAACACCGCCAGGGGAAAGCTGCGGAGATTGTTGCACACTATCACAGTTTTTTTAAATATGAGATGCAGCGGACAGGCAAGGATTATATATCCGTTGTTGTCCTTGAAGCTATCAAAACGGAAGAAGTTGAAATTACCGCTGAAGTGATTTTACCTGACAACGCTACTTCGGAGAGTCCGCTCCCTACTTGCAGCCAGTGTCCTTTGTGCGGACTTTGTCTGCTGAAAAAGTATGCATAATAAAAAAGCCCCTCGAAAGGGGCTTTTTATATAAAAGGTCAAACAGATTATTTCTTCAAAAATGCTTTAACCTCGTCTGTGGTTACCATCTGTTCTTTAAACGTATAAGCACCGCTCTTGGATGACTTTACCATTTTGATTACTTTGGCGAACCCGCGACCGTCACCGGTCTTCAATGTTGCAACAACCTTCTTTGCCATAGTCTGAATTATTTAATTTCTCTGTGTAAAGTAACTTTTTTCAAAATCGGATTGTATTTACGCAATTCCAATCTTTCGGGAGTATTTTTTCTGTTCTTGGTAGTAATATACCTTGATGTTCCCGGCATTCCGGATTCTTTATGTTCTGTACACTCAAGAATCACCTGTACTCTGTTTCCTTTGCTTTTCTTTGCCATCTTCAGTGATTTTAAACATTTTTAATCAATCCTTCAGCCATTGCATCTTTTAAGCATGCACTCAAGCCTTTTTTATTAATCAGACGAAGACCGGCAGCTGATACGTTCAAACGAATCCATCTGTCTTCTTCAGGCCAATAAAAATTTCTCTTAAACAGGTTGATGGAGAAAGTTCTCTTTACTCTTCTTTTGGAGTGAGACACATTATTTCCACCCATTGCCTTTTTTCCGGTTATTTGACAAACTCTTGACATCTCTCTGTATTTTTATAAACGCTTTCCAAACAGGATGCAAAATAAGTGCTTTTTATTCACATAATCAAATATTACAGAAAAAAAATTGAAAAAAATATATATCACCTGTTTCTTGCCCGCTTATACCAAATTTATATCCGCTTGTCTACATTTAAGGAACCGGGTATTTCCTGCCCAAAGCGGGGGATATGTTTCCGGCTTTCATTTTTTTCCGGTATATTTGTCTGCATAAAGCAAATTATTGCGGTATAGAAACGTGCGTTCCTCCTTTCCCGGTTTTCCGGGAAGCAGTGAGACGATGCGGGATATTTTAATTTATTCACTATGAAAAAAATCACTTATTTATTTTGTATGGCCGGCATCATTTTCCAGTCCTGCAACTTTACAACCAACCAGGACAATCCTTTTTTACAGGATTTCAACACACCCCACGGGGTTCCTCCTTTTCATCTGATTCAGACCTATCATTACCTTCCGGCATTTAAAGAAGGTATCCGGCAACAGCAGGAGGAAATCGGTGCCATTCTTGCCAATACCGAAGATCCGACATTTGTCAATACGGTGGAGGCCCTGGAGCAATCAGGCCAATTACTGGATAAGGTTTCCGCTGTTTTTTTCAATTTGCTGGAAGCTTGTACCAATGACTCCATGCAGATGATTGCCGAAGAGGTGACACCGCTATTGTCTGCCCATTCCGATAACATCAATCTCAACCAGAGGTTGTTTGAAAGAATAAAAAGTGTGTATGATAATCAGAAAAAGGAAAATCTGACTACAGAACAAAAGCTGGTGCTGGACAAATATTATAAAGGATTTGTCAGAGGCGGCGCCAATCTGGCGGCAGATGAGCAGGAGAAACTGAAAAAAATCAATGGGGAACTCTCTATGCTGGCTCTGAAATATGGAAATAATCTTTTGAAAGAGACTAATAATTACCAGTTAGTCGTAGAGAAAGAGAAGGATTTATCCGGTCTGCCTGCCAGTGTGGTTTCGACCGCAGCAGAGGCAGCCAGGGAAGCCGGAATGGCTGGGAAATGGCTGTTTACCCTCCATAATCCGAGTATTATGCCATTCCTGCAATATGCGGATAACCGGGAGTTGAGGGAAGAAATATACAAGGCTTATATCAACAGGGGAAACCGCAACAATGAATACGATAACAAGTCCGTTATCAGTCAAATTATCGCGTTACGGGTTGAAAAAGCCCGTCTGCTCGGATTCCCGGATTATGCCAGCTATGTGCTGGATGAAAATATGGCCGGAAAACCGGAAAATGTGTACAAGTTATGCCATCAAATCTGGGAAGCAGCCCTTCCAGTAGCTAAAAGAGAAGCCCAAGTCCTGCAAAGGATGATTAATAAAACGGGTGGTAAATTCAAGTTGCAACCCTGGGATTGGCGTTACTATGCAGAAAAGGTGAAACAGGCCGATTACGGGCTGGATGAAAATGAACTCCGGCAATATTTTCCATTGGGAAAGGTGCGGGAAGGTGCTTTTTATACCGCAAATAAATTATATGGCATCACTTTTACTCCGCGTACGGACTTGCCTCTCCCTCACCCTGATGCTTCGGCATTTGAGGTAAAAACTGCAAGCGGAGAGCATATCGGCATTTACTATGCGGACTATTTTCCACGCCCGTCCAAAAGCCAGGGGGCCTGGATGGATGCTTTCAGAGCGGAATCCCAATTACGGCATGCCACTCCGGTTATCACGAATGTATGTAATTTCACCAAACCTACCGGAGACACCCCGGCATTACTAACGTTTGAAGAAGTGCAGACGCTGTTTCATGAATTCGGGCACGCCCTCCACGGACTTTTGTCACAATGTACCTATCCCAGTGTAGCCGGGACCAATGTGGTACACGATTTTGTTGAGTTACCTTCACAGGTGATGGAAAACTGGGCAGCCGATCCTGAAGTGTTGAAAGTGTATGCCCGACATTATAAGACAGGTGAAGTGATTCCTCAGGCCCTCATCAACAAATTACAAAGAAGCAGCCATTTTAATCAGGGATTTGTCACAACGGAATTTATGGCAGCAGCTCTGTTGGATATGGCCTACCACACGGTACAATCTACCGAGCCACTGGATGTTGAAAAATTTGAGCGGGAAACCCTGAAGGGGTTAGGACTGATTCCTGAAATCACTGTCCGTTACCGCAGCACCTATTTTTCTCATATTTTTAACGGAGGTTATTCCGCCGGTTATTATGCCTATACCTGGGCGGAAGTTTTAGATGCTGACGCTTTTGAAGCTTTCAAGGAAACCGGAGATATTTTCAATCCCGAAAAGGCAAAAGCTTTCCACCGCCTTTTATCCAAAGGAGGCAGTGAAGAAGCCATGAAACTTTACACGGATTTCCGCGGACAGGAACCTTCGATCGAGCCACTGCTCAAGCGGCGCGGACTGAAATAAGTTTTACAGAAAGAAGGATAACGGGGTTCCGTTATCCTTTTTATTTTTCCACAACGATGTTGGTGACGCGACTCACCGTTATGAGTGTACCGAAAGCATCGTAAATACGTACTTCCACAACATGAGTACGTCTGCCCTTATGAATGAATTCCGCACGGGCAGTGACGTAGTCCCCTTCTGCCCTTCTGACATGATTCCCGTTTATCTCGATTCCATATACCTGAAACTGCATTTCCGTAGGGACCGATACCGAACTCAATGCACCACTCACCGTTTCGGCCAATGCCATATTGGCACCGCCGTGCAATGCACCGTCCGGACGGCAGGTGCGATGATCTACAGGCATTTTCATGGTCATCCAGCCTTCCCCATACCCCGTAAATTCCATACCGAGCCTTTCTACCAAGGTGTTTTTACACTGCTCTTCCAATTTCTTTACGATATTTTCCATAAGACCGTTTTTAATTATCATGATACTCTGCCTTTCGTTTCGGATTCATAGGAAACCATCCTTTTTTCACGCGGCTTTTCTGCTCAAATATTTCAAGGATTGTCCAGAAAGAAGAGAATGCGAACACACCCAACAAAGAAGACCCCAATACGTTATGCACCCATAAAGCTCCGAATGTTCCTGCTATTCCCAATATCAAGAATACCCACCAGCAACGGGTGCCGAAATAATATTCACATTTTATCACTACGGGATGAAATATACCGATAATTAAAAACGTACAGATACCGATAAGCAAACCTGTAAGATTATGCGCTACAATAAAATCCATATCCTTTTTTATAAATAATGCTGAGTATTTTATGCAAAGATAAAGTTTTTTAAGTCGTTTTTTGACAAGAATATTCCTGAAAATGCATCGGTTTCAGGCAAAATATTCGTACCTTTGTATAAAGTGGTAATTTCTTCACCCGAAACAGAAGTATGTATGTTGCAATAAATTACAAACCATGACACTATTCAAAGAAGGCGATAAAGCTCCTTATTTCGAAGGAATCAATCAAGACGGAAAAACAATTTCCCTGAATGATTATCAAGGGAAAAAACTGATTCTTTATTTTTATCCTAAAGACAATACATCCGGCTGCACGGCAGAAGCCTGCAATCTGAATGATAATTATGCCCAACTGACTTCGATGGGCTACGAAGTTGTCGGCATCAGTCCGGACTCTGCGGCTTCACATCTGAAATTCATTGCGAAATATAACCTTTCTTTCAATCTGATTGCAGACACGGAGAAAAAGATATTGGAAACTTACGGCGTCTGGGCAGAAAAGTCCATGTACGGACGGAAATACATGGGTGTATTGCGCACTACGTTTATTATCGATGAGCAGGGAGTTATCCAGCGCATCATCACGAAAGTAGATACAAAAAATCACGTTAAACAAATTATTAATCATTAGAAAATCGGGATATTCCGATTTCCAAATCAAAAGAAAATGGCTTCAAAAGAAATTAACCAAGACAAATTAAAAGCCCTTCAATTAACGCTCGATAAGATTGAAAAAAACTTCGGGAAAGGAAGTATTATGAAGTTGGGCGACAATGAAGTGGAAGATATTCCGGTTATTCCTTCCGGTTCCATTGCTTTGGACAAGGCATTAGGCGTAGGCGGATATCCCAAAGGCCGGGTAATAGAAATTTATGGTCCGGAATCTTCGGGTAAGACGACGCTGGCTATACACGCTATTGCAGAAGCACAAAAACAGGGTGGTATTGCTGCCATTATTGACGCAGAACATGCTTTCGACCGTTCTTATGCTGAAAAACTGGGCGTGGATACTGAAAACCTGTTTATTTCACAACCCGATAACGGGGAACAGGCTCTCGAGATTGCCGACCAGTTGATACGATCGGCAGCTATCGACATTATTGTCATCGACTCCGTTGCCGCCCTGACTCCGAAAGCGGAAATCGAAGGAGAAATGGGCGACAGCGTTATGGGGTTACAAGCCCGTCTGATGTCCCAGGCTCTGCGCAAACTGACCGGGACTATCAGTAAAACCAATACCTGCTGTATCTTTATCAACCAGTTGAGGGATAAAATCGGCGTTATGTTCGGCAATCCGGAAACAACAACCGGAGGAAATGCACTGAAATTTTATTCTTCCGTACGCCTGGACATCCGCAAAATTGGTCCGATTAAGGACGGTGAAGAGATTTTAGGTAACCATACCCGCGTTAAGGTGGTGAAAAACAAAGTGGCTCCCCCCTTCCGCAAAGCCGAATTCGATATCATGTATGGAGAAGGCATCTCTCTTTCCGGCGAGATTGTGGATTTAGGTGTGGAATACAATATCATCAAAAAAAGCGGCAGCTGGTTCTCTTACGGAGACAGTAAGTTAGGCCAGGGACGCGAAACGGTACGCCAATTGATTATGGACAACCCAGAACTGGCCGAAGAAATCCGTCAAAAAATCGTAGCTGCCATGAACGGTTCCGAATACCATGAACCGGAAGGCGAAAATACAGAAGATTAACCCATAGTTCAAATCCGGAAATTTGAAGATACGGAGAAGGCTGACTTCCCGATCTTCAAATTTTCTTATTAACCTTTTCTATGAAAAAAATCATTTACCCTGCTTTAATCCTATTATCCCTTATGTCCTGTGATAATAAAAAAGAAGCTGAAGCCGCCGGGCAGAGTTATAAAACTCCCCAACAAAAACTGGACTCCGACGTAATGACTCCAGAAGTCCTATGGTCTTTCGGTAGGATTGGGAATGTATCCCTTTCCCCTGACCAATCCAAATTAGTATACACCATAACTTATTTCAATAAAGAAGAAGACCGCTCATACAGCGATATTTATGTTATGGATTTGAGTAATCACCAATCCACCCAACTCACCAATACCGCTATAAACGAGTCGGAAGTCAGATGGACCCCGGACGGACGGAAAATCACTTACCTTGCTAAGGGACAATTATGGGAAATGAATCCGGACGGAAGTTCCCCGAAACAGATTACAGATATTGAAGACGGCATCAACGGATATGTATACGCGCCCGATATGAGTAAGATTGTTTTTTGTAAAGATGTCCGGCTTGAACCGACTATCGGGGATTTACATCCCGACCTCCCCAAAGCAAAGGCCCGGCTTATCAACGACCAGTTTTACCGTCATTGGAATGACTGGGTTGAAGCATATACCCATCTTTTTATTGCAGATTACTCCCCCGCTAAGACCATCACAGGCGGAAAGGACATTATGGAAGGAGAAAAATGGGAGTCGCCCGTACGTCCCTGGGGCGGAACAGAACAATTAGCATGGACAAAGGACGGGAAAAAGCTAATCTATACCTGCCGTAAAAAATACGGTATAGATTATGCCCTTTCTACAAACACCGACCTGTACGCTTATGACACGGAAAGCGGGGAAACCCGGAATCTGACGGAAGGCATGATGGGCTATGACAATAATCCGGTAATCTCACCCGACGGGAAGTGGATGGCGTGGGAAAGCATGGAGCGCGACGGGTACGAAGCGGACAAAAGCCGGCTTTTCGTTATGAACCTGGAAACAGGCAAAAAGAAAGATTATACCCAAAATTTTGACCAGAGTGTCGGTCATCTGGCATGGAGCAATGACAATAATACATTGTGGTTTATCTCGGACTGGCATGCTACCGACGAAATTTACGCACTGACTTTAAATGACGGAAAAATCCGGAAATTAACAGAAGGCGTTCACAATTACACCGGGGTCTTCCCTACAGACAAGGAATTGATTGCCACCAAAGTGTCCATGAGTAAACCGGAAGAGATTTACAAGGTCAATCTGCAAGACGGTAAGGATGAAGAAATTTCGTTTGTGAATAAACCTCTGCTGGATCAATTGACGATGGGAAAGGTAGAAAAAAGGTGGGTAAAAACAACCGACAATAAAAAGATGTTGGTATGGATGATTTACCCCCCACACTTTGACCCGGCAAAGAAATATCCGGCTATCCTGTATTGTGAAGGAGGTCCGCAAAGCACGGTCAGCCAATTCTGGAGTTACCGTTGGAATTTCCAGCAAATGGCAGCCAACGGCTATATTATCGTAGCACCTAACAGACGCGGTCTTCCCGGCTTCGGACAAGAATGGTTGGAACAAATCAGCGGGGATTATTCCGGACAGAATATTAAAGATTACCTTTCTGCCATCGACGATGCCAAGAAAGAACCCTATATCGATGAGAACCGCTTGGGCTGTGTCGGTGCTTCTTATGGCGGTTATTCGGTTTATTATTTAGCCGGCCACCACAATAAACGGTTTAAGGCATTCATTGCCCATTGCGGTATTTTTGATCTGGAATCACAATACTGTGAAACGGAAGAAATGTGGTTTGCCAATTGGGATATGGGTGGCGCTCCCTGGGATAAAAACAACAAAATTGCCCAACGCACATTCGCCAATTCTCCACACAAATTTGTCGGCAATTGGGATACTCCCATTTTGGTTATACACGGTCAAAAAGACTATCGTATTGACGTATCGCAAGGTATGTCGGCTTTCAATGCCGCCCGTATGCGAGGCATTCCGGCACAATACCTGTATTTCCCGGAAGAATGCCACTGGGTTACAGGATGCCAAGACGGAATACTCTGGCAACGCACGTTCAAAGCATGGCTGGATAAATGGCTGAAATAAAATTCAATGCGGGACTGTTTGATGAACTGTCCCGCATATTTTTTCCAAGAAAAGTTCATTTCTTATACAAAATTCTTTAGAAAAATTTGTAAATTCAAAAAAAGCCCCTACATTTGCACCGCTATTCAACAATAGCCGTTCTTTTAAAATTGGTGCGGTAGTTCAGCTGGTTAGAATACAGGCCTGTCACGCCTGGGGTCGCGGGTTCGAGTCCCGTCCGCACCGCTTAATGAAGACGAAAAAACAAGAAAAGTCCTGAAGTTTAATACTTTGGGACTTTTTCTTTTTCTACATACTTAAGCAAAAAGTACCCGAATCCGGCAGTTGCCACGGGCTTAATCGTTGGACTTTTCAAATCGGTAAGGATAGTGTTTCAAAAGTTCTGTTACAATTTCGTTACAGAAAACAAAAGAAGAAAAAATGTAATGATCTGAAGGAATGGCATGATGGGAAATAAAAAAACTGCATCCGGATTGTGCATTCCGGATGCAGTGAATGAAGTTTTTTTCTATCAATATTTGGACTTGATAGATTCCAATAAATAAAGCATTCCCTGATAATGTCCTTTATCATGAGGATGAGCTGTCGAGAGTTTATTCTCAATTAATGTTTTCGCTTTGGTTAGCATGGAAAGATACAATCCGGTAGCTTCATCAATATTATCAAGTTTCAGTTTCTGTTGAAAGCCATATCCTACGGTATAGTGGAAACAATCCTCCTGCATCTGGCTGGCTATAAATCCACAACCATAGCGATCTTCCAGCAATCTCAATTGTTCTTCATATCGGGATACTCTTCCGCTGGGATCCAGTCCGTAACTGATAATATCATCCAAAGAAGGATAATAAGCATACGAAGCGCAAGCCTGCAATGCCTCCACCGGAGTCAATTCTTCTGCCAGCTTTACTTTATTCCATTGGCTCTGTGCCACAGCCCTAATTTGAAGCACGACAAGACGTTGCATGATTTTGTCACCTTCTGTCAACTTGCGTCCTTGTATTGTATTTTCAAAAATACAGTGATACAAATCATCAAAATATTCACGAGGGGAATAAGGATTGTCCGAGATATGTGCAGATAATACCACATTTTCTGATGTTTGCAATAAGGCCTTGGTAGCCACATTTTTCAGATTGGAGGACATTCGGAGTGCCAATCCGAATTTACGGGTCAATTCTTCATCATCCAACCAGTCACAATGTCTAATCTGATTAATTACCCATTTCATAGATTGTTTTTGCATTTCTTTGGGTACGGCTTTAAAACGCTCTCCAAGTGTTCCGTCTTTTACTTCTGTCAGATAAATGCCCCCAATGTTCATCATCACATTCCGAATATAACGGAAATAGGTATTGGCTATCGTATTATACATCGCTTTACGTTGAGCTCCTGAAGGATCATCCTGTATCCATTCACTTAACCGAGGCAGGATGTATTTCAGATTGCGGATTCCATATTCTCCCGCCTTTATCGGATTGTCCCCCAAATCTTCTTCCACTGCCGAGGGATCATAGCGACTCATTATTTGCTGTCTGCCATAGCGATATAAAGGCGATCCGGCTTTTGCATCCACCCAGCTTTCCAAGATTTTCTCTTCTTCTTGCCGGTTTTTGCAACCGAATACGGGTTTATAAAGCCATTCTATAGCAAATTCATCATAACATCCCAATTCGGGCGGCGCCAAGCTAACTCCTTTATCTTCCGGTTGAGCAACATAATTATACCTGGCATAATCCATGATGGAAGGGGTTGTCCCGTAGTTACGGGTGAAGGTCACACTCCGTAAAGAATCTACGGGGAAAGCATGCGAAGCCGCCATGTTGTGCATCAATCCCAATGTATGTCCGACTTCATGCGCAACGATGTATTCTATGGATTCTTCCATTACTTCATCAGGCATACGGGAAGCCCGGACACGTTCATCAAGTTGGGCGGTCTGGATAAATCTCCATTTATTAATCAAATTGGAGACATCATTATAAAGCAGCACACTAGCATTCAGGATTTCTCCTGTCCGCGGGTCTACCCAGGAAGGTCCCATCGCGTTTTCAATATCCAGCGGCAGATAGCGGACACATGTGTATTTAAGGTTATCCGGGTCAAAAGCGGCATCATCTGTCGGAAAATCTTTTACCTGAATTACATTTTTAAAACCAATCTTGTTAAAAGCTTTGTTCCAACGCAATACCCCGCGTTTTACCGGTTCTTTCCAATTCTGTGGGAAGGTATTGTCTATATAAAATACTATCGGTTTTACCGGTTCAACCAGTTCACCGCGCTGATAAGCCAAGGTGTCTTTCGGTTCCACCCGCCAGCGAGTAGCCAGCATGAAACGTTGAATTTTATCCTTTTCCCGAGAGGCATATCCTTTTTCCACCATGAAAGTACCTATTCGTGAATCGGCAATTCGTGGATGCGCCTCTTTCTCCGGCAGTAAAAGCACCGTACGGGTAAGTTCGGCAGAAAATGTCCCGCTGGCAAGAACAAAAATCAAAACTTTCATTGAGTAGCTGTACGTCATGGTTGACTGTACCGAAATATTATCACCGAAAGCTTTTACATTCCCCAAGAATGAACCGTCAGAAACCGACTTAATGGAAAATTGTACCCCTCCTCCAGCAGGTGTAACAGGGGATAAAGCTTTACTGTCTCCCAGGAAAAAATCCGTAACGTCAATGACAACAGCCAAGCTGTCCGGGCTATAGGCTTTTACAGGAAATTTTTTCAATACCGGATCCATAAAATTTTTACCGACGGCCTCCCCCATGGTTTGATCCGCTGGGTCATAAGTCATATAACAATTTACCCGGTTCATATATACGGCACTGTCATGCATAACAAATTTAACGTGCAATGGGTCATTGGCCATATGCCCAACAATGGCTACATCAGGCTGGGAAGTTGCCGTCGTTTTTGAACCAATCAGCACTTCCCGGTTCATATATTTCAAAGGATATTCAAAATATAATTTATTTCCTACTCGATGGGCGGTAATGAAATCTCCCTTTATTGTTTTACAACCGGCCTTTTTAACGATTTTATCGTAATTGCTGACATTTTTTTTCGCCGGAGCGGATTTCTGTTCTATATTGGTTTTCGCTTTCTTTTTCTTGGTGTTCTTCGTCGCAGCATATCCGGGTACAATCAAAGCACACACTAACAAAGCCAGCAAACCTGTTTTCAATACTTGTTTCATTCCATTTCTATTTTAGATATTCCATAATTTTCAGTCGACCTGTTCCAGATAAAGCGGTAACAAACGTTTCATCAGTTTATATTTTTCCAATATTTTCGGATAGGCAGCATACTCATTCTCAAAGGCAACATCGTCACCGACTAGTACTCGGGCGATATATTCATACAAATCCTGTTCCCGAATCGGGAAGGTATACCCTACCAATTTCGTATCCATGGTCGATAAATCATAGTTCGTCTCCACTTTATTCCCCTCCCGTTGTGCCAACAGATAAATCAATTGGGTCGGGTTATATCTAAGAAAGCCGGAAGTCAACCAATCTTTTGCCGGAAGCAAATAACTGGTCTGCCAAGTGGTGTTATTATTTCTACCTTTCTGGCTTCCGTACAATAATTTTCCGTCAGTACCTGCCGAGCAGTCGAAAAATTCTGTGAAAAGATTCATATAAGCGTCATTTTTCTTAATATCATACACATATAATTCCGCCATTACATAACCTGCCAATAACTTTTTTTCACTTTCAGTCATTTTTCCTATCCGGTGAACTCCCCCTATTAAGGTTGCAGTCATGGCATAATAGCTGTTGAAAACATGCAATCCTCTAGGGTCCGTACGGTTATTCACAATAGAATCCACCAGCAAAAAACTCATTGGGTATTTGCTTTTTTTCAATTTCGGCAAAACGTATTCCCCAAGAAACTGAGCAGCATCCAGCAGATGCGATTTATTATTATTTTCGAAGTAGTTTTTATTCAAGACATAAATTACCGAGTTCATTGTCCGATTCGTAATCCAGTAGTCGATGTCTATTACTTCATAATGAATCACTTTCTCTCCTTCCTTAGAAAATCCCCGTTCTTCTTGCCCAATGGTGTCGTTATAAAAAACAGGCACTCCGTAGGTCCTGAAAAGCTCATAAAAGGCGTGGTCGGCAGGTTCATCACTATCTTCCAGTTTATACCAATTCTGATCAGCGTATGAAGGAGTTAAATCCTCATCCTCATTGGAGCAAGCCATAAAAAATGCCAGTCCCCAAAAACACATTCCTATGATTAGTTCTTTTTTCATTGTTTTGATAGATTTAAGATTCAACCTCTGTTACAATTTCCGGATCCTGTCTGGGATTGGCACGCAATGCACCGTTATTGATAAATATTTCCGACTCCGGAATCGGCATCATATAGTTGTTAGGGCCGGTTTCAGTATATTCCGGCAATACATAAAAACAATCGTATCGTCCGACATGTTCGGTATCAAAACCGTGATAAATCTTTTTACGCAAGGGGTATTTGGGGTGTACAGCATAACGTTTCAAATCAAACCAACGGTGACCTTCAAAGCAAAGTTCCCGTCTTCTTTCATCCCGAATCAAATCGGATAATTCTTTGCCGGAGGCATTCACACCGGCATCCGAAATAAAACGTTTTTCCCGCAATTTTTCCAAAACAGACGCAGCTTCGGCCTCCTGTCCCAACATTGCCAATGCTTCCGCTTTATTGAGGTATATTTCCGGCAGGCGCAAAGTAAGGAAGTCCGAAACCAAATCCCCGTCCGAATAATTCCGGCTGAGTTTAAATGTCACATAATACCCCCGGAAGTCTTTGTTCTGACTTGCGTTATAACGGCTTTCTGCCCATTCAAAGTAATGGAAACGGGCATCTTTATCCTGGTCATATAAAGCAATCAATTCGTCTGAAGCCATAAAAGCTGCCGCTTGTCCCGCCGTATTAGCGGAACCACCATTTACGGCATACTGACTTCTACTGTTTGATATGCCCAACATCCGGTTGTCACCATTGGAAAATATTACTTCCGGTGAATTGCCGAAGACTTTATTATCCGTAGCTGCCAATTGAGTAAAATCCAACAATGTATAAGGCGATTTCAATACTTCATTACATTGAGCAACCGCTTTATCCCACTGACACATATACAGATAAACCCGACTCAAGAAGGCACGAGCAGCCATTTCGTTTGCCCGATAAATGGACGTTTGTTCCACATCTTTCAGACATTTTACAGCCATCTCCAAATCATCTGTGATAACCTTGTATACTTCTGCCACGGAAGCATGGCGATAATCCACATCTTCAATCTGTTCGGACAATTTTACCGGCACACCTTGGTCTGTCAGTGCTGTCGGCTCATAATAAGGGCGTCCGTAAATATTAATCAGAAAATAGTAATATACCGCTCTCAGAAAGCAGACTTCCCCTTTGAGCCGGGCATATTGCTTCTCTTCCTGGTATTCTTCCAATTCGTACAGAATGGCATTCAAAGCATTAATATGCTTATACAATTTTTCCCAGGTCCTGTCAGTATATGCCAATAAGCTGGTTGCATCAATAAAAGGCTGTTCAAGCCAGTAATGAAACGAACCTAACGAATTCACATACACTACACTCGCAGCCGAATTATTGTTCACTTTCGAATCATCGTCCATGACATGAATCCAAGGTCCAACGGCACAGGTGCCTGTAAATGAGTTGGCCGAATAAAACTGCATAGGCATATATCCTTCTCCCAATATCAATTCATTCAAATCTTCTATGCAAGTGACATAGGTCTGATTTTTACTATTTTCATTCAGGAAATCACTGCAAGACGATCCCATCAACAGAATCATTCCTACCCACATGTAAATATATCTTTTCTTCATATCCCCGTAGTTTAAAATGCGACATTAAAACTGAGCGAAAAAGTCGGCCGGTTAGACATATTGATGGAAGAAGAACTTCCTGTCTGTGTTGCCGGATCCTGACCTTTTAATTTCTTACTGCATAACGTAAAGAGATTGGTGGTATAGAAACCGACAGAAGCGGTATTAACACCAAATTTTTTAAGCCATGCAGGAGGAAAAGCATAGCGGAGTGAAAGGGATTGTAACCGCATATAGTCACCGCTGACCACCCGCACATCCGAGTTGTCATACATTTGCCAGATATTATCGGCAAAACGGAAGGCAGCATCTTTCCACCAGTTAATTGAGGTACTCTCTGCAAGTGTCTGAGTAAATGCTGTGCCCGACAAAGTTCCCGGAATGTTCGTATAATTTTCATCCCCCGGATTTTTCCAACGTTTCAAAAGTTCCCGACGCACATTGTTCTCCGGCTGAGGGGCAATGGTTCCGTAGCTTGCCGATACATTCGGATAAAGGCTTAGCAAGCGGATTTTTGTTCCGAAACTATACACCATATTAACCGCCAAGGTAAATCGTTTGTAAGAAAACGTATTCCGTAAACTTCCCTGAAAAACAGGCACCCGGTTGCCGGAGTAATCCATTACCGTCATATAGATTTCATCTTTGCTCATACCTTCAAATTGTTTCCGGAATTGTTCTTCATCCATACCGTAAAAGGTCGGACGTCCATCTTCCCTGCTTAATCCGGTGAAACGGTAGGAATAAAACGAATTCAAGGGTTTTCCCGGAATTTCAATTCTACCATTCAGGAAATCTTTATAGGTAAATTCATCTTTCAATGTTTTTCCGGAAACTTTATTCATCAACTTATTCAGCGTCTCTCCGAATTCAGGGACAATTGTCCATCGGAAACCGTTAGGATCACTTTGGGAGGTGCGGTCAATTGCCAGGAAATTGAGGGATAATTCCACCCCCGAATTCTGTATGCTTCCCCGGTTGACAACATAGCTATTGCGTCCGTTAATGGTAGAAATTTTTTTCGTCAGGAATGCATCTTTCGTTTTCTTATGGTAGTAAGCGACAGAACCCGTTATCCGGTTTTTCAGGAATCCAAAATCAAGCATAAAATTCGTTGATATGGTTTTTTCCCATTTCAGATCCGGATTGGGGAAGCTATAAATCGTAGAAAGATATTCATTATTAGCATTCACTTCCCCATCGCGGGTGATAATCAACTTGGAACTCTGGGAGGAAAGCATATTCCCCTGTAATCCCAAAGATGCGCGTAAAGAGAGGTTGCTCAACCAGGAAACATTCGGTAATACATCTTTCTTGGCATTCCAGCGGCCTGAAAACGACCATATCGGCAATACCTTTTCATTACTCCGCGAGCCAAATTGGTTGGAAGCATCCGCCCGGGCATTCACATTCAGCATGTAACGGTTGTCGTAATCATAAGAAGCCGTAATGTATCCGGAAACGATATTGGTCAGTTCTTCCGAATGTATTCCTCTTGCTGCCGCAGTGGTATAATACCAATTGTAATATCCGCCGTACACATTCGGATCGAAATTGGCCATTCCTTTTCCCCGGTCAGGCATGTATCCCCGGTATATCTGGTTAAGATTCTGGTATTCCATAGACGAGAGTTCCCCACCCAAGGCTATCGAAATGTTGTGTTTTTCATCCGTACCCAAGTCTTTATTGTATGAAAACTGTCCTCTCAGCGTATAGCTGTTCTTGGTTGTCTTTGTTTCCGTCAATTCACCGCCATACGGCATTAGGTTATCGAAATTGGCCGTTCCCATGACATTCTCACCTTCACCACGCAACGTACCTGCCCTGTATGTTTTTTCATTATAATAGAGTTCCTGATTAGTGCTTCCCGTCGAATAAGACAAGGTTGCTCCGAATTTCAACGATTCAAGGATTTTATAATCCAGAGAGGCCGTCAAGGTAGTGGCATACGTCTTGTATTTCTGTGAGCTGTTTTCCATCTCATTTAGGATGTTAAAACCTAAACGATTCGACACATCGGCATCTCCCCTGGAATAAAACTTATAATAGTAATAAGGTTCACCATCCTCACCATACGCTGGAATAGCGCGACTTGTATTATACGCATAGTTCAGCACATTCAATTCGGTCGGGGTATACTTCCTGTTCTGTACACTCGCATTCATACCAAAACGCATGGTAAAACGCTTGAAATTAGCCGTCAGGTTTATATTCGCCGAATAGGTTTTGTTGTTCTCTCCTTTCACATATCCCTGTACATCCTGTAATCCAGCGGAAGCATAGTAACGGAGTACCGACGAACCGCCGGAGACACTCACCGTATGTTTGTTGGTAAAAGTATTTTGAGTCAGTATTTTAAACCAGTCTGTATTCAGTTTTTCGTAATAGCTTACCTGCGACTGCATTTCCTCGAAAGTGGTCTTTCCCGTCAAATAATCATGCATTGCACCCTCGTATCCGACCCAGGAATTAATATGCCCGTAGGTCTGATGCTGTTCCATTAATTCACGGGAGTAAGCGATTCTTTCTTTGGAGTTCATCATATTCACACTCCGGTCGGAATAATGAGGCCGCCTGCCGAAGGTACCCGAGAAGGAATAACTCACCTGGGGTGGTCCTATTTTGCCCTTCTTTGTGGTAATCACAATCACACCGTTGGCAGCCCGTGCACCATAAATGGCCGTAGCGGAAGCATCTTTGAGCACATCTATCTGGTCAATATCTTCCGGATTGATTCCCGAAATAGCATTTCCCAATAAGTTTACAAAATCCAGGTCATTGAGTTGTTCCGGATCGAAATTTACCGGATCGGAATAGACAATACCGTCCACCACCCACAAAGGTTCCTGATTTCCCAGAATGGTCGAAGTACCGCGGATTCTTATACGGGGCACAGCACCGATAGTATTGGAGTTAGACATGAAAACCATACCGGGGACATATCCTTCCAGCATCTGGTCAATGGTGCTCAATCCCGGCATAACCACTTCCGCCGCTTTTACAGTAGTCACGGCACTAGTGAGTTTCCGAGCATCTATTTTCTGATAACCGGTACTTACCACGGTCACCTCTTCCATTTCATGTACTTCATCTTCCATCATCACGCGGATTGTATCCCGTCCAACATATTTAACCTCCTGTTTTTTCATGCCCAAAAATGAAAATTCCAGCACAAAATCGTTTAATGTCGCAAATTGCAAACTGAATTTTCCCTCTTTATTTGTTGTCGTTCCGATATTACGTCCTTTGACAACAACATTCACACCTTCTATGGGTATTTTTTTTCTATCGGTCACCCAGCCTGTTATTTCTTTATTTTTCAATTGGGCTGTGCGCTGGGGGATTATTTTTTTCTGAAACACGACTACCCCGTTGTTTATCTCATAACGGATTGACGTCCCTTTCAATACCTGTTTTAAAGCCTCCTCCAGATCCACGTCTTTTAAATTCACCGTCACGCCTTCCACACCCCGCACATCTTCACTCGAAAACAGGAAAGAAAATCCGGATTGCTCCTGCAATGCATCCAATACATAGAGTAAGGATGAATTGGTAAGCTGCAAGTTGATTCTTTTTTGAGCATATGTTTTCACACAAACCACCGATAACATCAGTATCAGTAACAAAACACCTGTTTTGGAAAGGATAAAATACCCCCCTCGCTGCCGTTTTCCGCGACAGCCACCACGGACTTTTGTTTTCATAAGTCGTTAGATTTTAGTTAATAATGTCGATAGCTACTAAAAAACGGAATAAGCCTTAAATTTCTTACGGATATGTTCAGGTAGTGCCTTTTTATGAATGACCATATTGATGGTCTTGTAAGCCACATAAGGATAAGAGGCATAGAAAAATCCTTTATAATCCTGTCCACGCTCTCCCCATGAGTTTTTCACCTTGCAATATTTATTACCGATCTGATCTATCCCCAGCCCGACAATATGCATGCCGTGATCGTCAGTTGTTGCAAACGTATCAAATCCTTTCTGCCGCAGTTCCTGGGTGATTTTTACTTCTTTTCCAGGCCGCCTCTTGTTGAGAACAAACATACGCTGCTGTACGGAATTCATTGCCAGGTATTTTTCTTTTTCTTCCGGATCAACATTCTCCTC
Organism: uncultured Odoribacter sp.; assembly: GCA_910589025.1. Taxonomy (GTDB): domain Bacteria; phylum Bacteroidota; class Bacteroidia; order Bacteroidales; family Marinifilaceae; genus Culturomica. The sequence continues at coordinate 282,074 of CAJURM010000001.1, forward strand.
CGTAATCATAGGGATTACTGCATACCCTTTGGTGGAAGCAAAGCTGGCTTCGGTAACATCCGCACACCAATAAATGGTATATCCTTTCAACAAAACCTGTTCAAAAAGGGCGGAAAAATCGTCTAAAGGCAAATTCCACGACATTCCCCAATCCCAATTGTCTTCCACTTCTATAGCAAATGGCATGTAAAAAGGATGATGAGTAAAAGAGGTGACAGCCACGTATTCATCCGGTTCAATTTCCAAAAATTCCCGGAAAGATTGGGGAGTATATTCTTTTCCCCGATAGACAAAACTTGCCGGAGCCGATCCCATATAAACATCCAGAATTGCCTCAAATCCCGGTAACCATGCAGTCGTCAGTCCTTTGTTCGGATCTCTGGCAATCGCCGTAATATATCCTCTTAACGCAGCATCGAGTTCTGCATGCTTATGTTCTTTCGTCCCGTAATTCAACCCCGGGTAAGCTTCTGCCGGAACAAGACCGTATTTACGCACAATATTAAATATATCACCAGTTGCTCCGCCGGGACTGAATACCCCCTTGCCATGCATCCTCACAAATTTTACGGCTTTCTCTATGTAGGCACACCGCACAATCCACATCGGTGACAAATTTACCGAGTCCTTACCCATCCGCATGATTTCACTTTCCAGAAAACTCAATCCGGAGAAACTCCAGCAGGTACCACTATACTCCTGATGTTTCACGGAAGTACAGGGCAAAACTTTCGTGTCGGTGAAACGATAGCCGACAGGATTGGACTCCAGCTTTTGGGCACTCATTTCCCATGTCCAGACGCACAATAGAAATAAAACAATTTTTCTCATAGCACACATATTAGATTAGATAGTAGTTCCGTTGTTTCCACTCTCTCCTGCACAAATCCGCACTTTATTGCCTTTGTATTCAAATCTCACTTTCCCCGTTTTTTCAAACTCCTGTAGTAATTCTTTCATATCCTGCCGACGGTTAAGCACACCAAAAAAACATATTTGTTCCAAGTCCGGAGATTCAAATTCGTATTCCATTTCATACCAGCGGGCAAGGACATGCATAATATCCGTCAAGGTATTGTCACGAAATGAAAAATATCCTTCTTTCCACTGGGTGTAGTGTAAAGGATTCACCCGGTTTACCTGTATATCTCCCTGTTCTCCGACTCTCCGGCTGGCTTGTTCTCCCGGTTGCAGAACACGGTTTCCCTCTTCCGCCTGAATTTCCACTTTTCCACTGACCAAGGTGGTCACTGTAATTTTTTCATCCGGATAGGCATTCACATTAAAAGAGGTTCCCAGTACCCGCACATTCATCCTTTGTGTCTCCACCAGAAAAGAAGTATGCCCCGGCATGACCTCAAAATAGGCTTCTCCTTCCAGACGCACTTTTCTTTCGCCTTGTCCGAAAGCTACCGGATAGGTGAAACGGGTCTGTGCATTCAGCCATACCTGCGTACCGTCACTCAATATCAGATGGTATTCCCCGCCTTGAGGCACCTGAACGGTATTAAATAATGTATCTGCATTTTTTCCCGTATGGGGATGATATACGAGGCCTTTCCCCTGCCGATTGATTTGAACGTCCCGATCTGTCAGTGTCTTTTCTTCCCCGTTGTTTTCCAGATTGACAGAAGAGCCATCAGAGAGTATTAAAATTGCTTGTGCATTCACCGGCAATATCTGCTGTTGTGCCAGCCTACCTGAATCATCCAGCAGCGTTTTCCACATCCATACACTTCCTATAAGCAAAATAGCCATTGCCGCAACGCTCCCTATCCCGTGCCAGATTCGTCTCACCTGATTTTGCTTCATCCGCCCATAAAATTCCGTCCAATTCCGGTCTATCTGCTTTTCATCCGGTAGCGGAAAATCTTCACGGGAATAGTAATGTTGTGCATGTTCGAAAAACTGACGGTGTTCCCAATCGCTTTTCAGCCAATTCTGCAAACGCAGATTTTCGAATTCCGAAATGGTCCGGCTGATGTATTTTGCTATCAGCATCCAATCGATCCGGTGCTTGTCTTCTCCCCGCATGGCTTGTTATTTTATCTATATAAGATTTAAATATCCTTTTCGGGTGACAGGAAAAGCCATTTTTTTTTAAATTCTTGTAGAAATTTTAAAGGAAAATACTAGGAAGCGTATCTTTTAAATAAAATCGTAATATTTTATAAGCACGCTTTAAGTGTGTGCGAACTGTATTTTCAGAAATATTCATAGCCCCAGAAATCTCAGCATATTTCATTCCTTTCATTACATGCATTTCCACGATTTTCCTCTGATTATCGCTGAGACTGCCCAAAGCTTTCTTTACCAAAAGTGTCAGTTCATTTTCGTTTTTCTCTTCTGCAAAGGAGAGGACGAAAGCCTCTGCCTGCCGTTTGCGATAGTCGTCCGTCAGTTGCAATCGCTTAAAATAGCGCAAGCAGGCATATTTTACTGAAGCATACAAGTAGGGTTTCAGTTCCTCTTCCGGAGGCAGGTTTTTCCTTTTTTCCCAAACCCGGGAAAAGACCCCCGAAACGATATCTTCCGCCTCCATTTCATCCATTACGTAACCGTAGGCAAACAAAAATAATGCCCTGTAATGAGACTTAAATACCGCCTCAAATTCAGAATCACTATATGCCGTTTTACTCCCGCCCATAAATTACAGATTATTTCCCCGTATCATTCCCTATTACGTAAAGATTCCCTGCAAGGGTCACTTTTATTTTATTTTTTCCCCGATTTTTTCTACCAATTGCGGATTAGCGGCGATGATGGAAACATTGCGATTCTGGCGAAAATGGCGGATGGTTCCTCCAGCTTCCTCTACTATTAAGGCTCCGGCACACATGTCCCAAAGGTTCAGACTGAATTCCCAATATCCGTCAAGAAAACCGGCAGCTACGCAACAAAGGTCGTAAGCAGCAGAGCCCATACGGCGCAAGCCTCTCAGATGGGGCAATATACGAGCTACATTATCCACGTTGTTATCCGGATTTACGTCCTTGTCATAAGGGAAGCCCGTACCTATCACCGAATGCTCCAAATCAGTCTTATCGCTGACATGGATAGGCGTATCGTTTAAAAAAGCCCCTTTGCCCCGACAAGCGGTATATAATTCATCAAAATATGGTGCATAAACGACTCCCAGCAGTGTTTCGCTTTTGTATTGCAATCCGATAGAAACTGTAAATACGGGAAGTCCCTGGCTATAATTATTGGTACCATCCAATGGATCTATCACCCAGCAAAAATCACTTTCCCCCTCATGTTTACCGCTCTCCTCTCCCAATACGGCATGTCCGGGGAAGGCGGTTTCTATCTGTTTCAGCAAAAAGGCTTCACACTCTTTATCTACCCGGGTAACAACATCATACACATTCGATTTTGTACTCACCCCCAAATCGTTCCCCCGGAAAAAGGACATTTGGATTCCTCCAGCCTCTCTGGCCCATCCGGCAGCTTTCTGCAAAGCTTCTTCCACTACAAATCCATTTTCCATTTTAATTTTCCGATTTAAGTTTTTTTAAAGCCCGTGCAAATTGGTCTGGACAAGATGTTGCTTTGCTTCCGCAATGCACACCTTCGAGCCTTTCAATCACGTCGTCAATTTTCATCCCTTTTACCAGTAAGGAAATACCTTGTAAATTCCCGTTACACCCTCCTTCAAAGTATACATCCCGAACAATACCGTCTTCTACGGTAATGTCAATATACACCGAACATACCCCTTGAGTTGTATAATGTATCGTCTTCTTCATAGCTTTATTCTCTTTCTTAATATTAATGTTTTTATATGTTCCTCTTCCGGATAGAACTCCCACTTTTCCTGTCCCTCACACAATTTCCACCTCCTGCCACCTTCCCTGCATCAATTGCCGAACCGTCCGGAATCCCATTTCACGAAGCAGTTTCAGTGCCTCAGGGCGTCCAGTATTCACATACTCCGGAATATGGGTGTCTGAATTCACAACTACCGGAAGATTCCATTGTTTTATATAGGTCCAATCTTTTATATCAGGAAAAAAGCACCCCTTCTGGCAAAAAGCTTTGGTATTGATTTCCACCATTATCCCTTTTTCCGCAATCAGTGCAAATAAATCTTCCAATTTCGACTGATACCATGCTGTTTCTGTCGCTCCTGGTTTACATTGTGAAACATTATAGCCGATTTTATTGGTATGCCCGATAAAATCAAATCCGCCCCGTTCCACCATCCGCATGGAAGCAGCAAAATAGGTTCCAACCAAGAGTTTCAAGTCTCCATGAAAATACACATCCAGCAATTGTCTGAAGTTTTCTGCATTAGTATCCGTATCCACAATCTCCCCCTCCGGAGTATACACCAAATGGACCGACCCTATCCGGAAGTCCAGAGGCAAGTTACGGAAATATCCTGACGCAGGATTTTGCTCTTCATTCAGGTAGTCAATTTCCATCCCGGCATATAATTCAATCTTTCCGGCATACTCCCGTTTCAAGCGTTCTATTTCAGCTAAATATTCCGGTATCTTTTCCTCCGCTAACGTCCAACGCGTCGGGAATGGCAGCGGAGCATGCGAAGAAATGCCATAAGCCACAAAACCAGCATCTATCGCTGCACGAACAAAATCTTCCATCGGAGCCTTTCCGTCACAAAAAGAACAATGACTGTGATAATTGGTAGTGTTACTCATTTTTCTCCCATACTTTCACTATTTCAGCCACATACACGCGGTGAAAATCTGATTCCAAATACCATTGTCCTGTCAGTTTTTTATCAATGAAAGCTTCCAACCGGATCATATCGGTATACAATTTACGACACTCAAGTATCAAACGGGATTCCCGAAAGGTCATATTCCCGGAATCCGTAGTGCAAGGGGTCAAGCCGGCTTTTTCCACTTTGTTCACCTCCCGACCGGACAAGGTGCCGCACACCTGCAACGCTTTACGATATTTTTCATCGAAAAAAGAGAGCGTAAACTCTTCTCTCTCCTCCATAAACCCATACGTATAGCGTTGAGGACGGACAAAGGCAAAAACTACCGGTTTGTTCCACAGAAAACCGACACCACCCCAACTGGCCGTCATCGTATTAAAACACTCTTGATTGCCAGCCGTTATCAGCATCCAGTCTTTGCCAATTAACCGGATATAGTTATCGGTAACCATTTCCGGCTTTATATGCTCAAATCCGTTCATATCCTTTTCTCCTTTCAATTCCGATTAGCTGCGGAGCAACTCATTTTACATCCTCTCCGGCATCTCAATTCCCAGCATCCCCATGGCATTCCGAATCGCCACGCTGCATTCTTTAGCCAGTAATAAGCGGAAATTACGCACCTGTTCATCCTCTTCTTTCAAGATAGAGAAATCATGGTAAAACTGGTTGAATTCCTTCGCCAGCTCATAAGCATAATTTGCCAACAGTGCCGGGCTGTAGCTGTCGCCCGCTTCTTTCACTACCGCTGGTAATTTGGCGATCCATTTAATCAAATCCTGTTCTTTATCTGAAATCCTGATGTGCAGGTCACTTTTTCCCACCGTTGTCCCGCTCTCTGCCGCTTTGCGCAGTATCGACCGGATACGAGCATACGTATACTGAATGAACGGTCCAGTATTTCCGTTAAAATCAATGGATTCCTTCGGGTTGAACATCATGGTTTTCTTCGGATCCACTTTCAGTATAAAATATTTCAATGCCCCTAAAGCCACTTTCCGGTATACATCTTCTGCTTCTGCTTCGGAATATCCCTCCAATTTTCCTAATTCTCTGGATGTTTCCCGGGCGGTATGAATCATTTCCTGCATCAAATCATCAGCATCAACGACTGTACCCTCTCGGGATTTCATCTTTCCTTCCGGCAATTCCACCATCCCATAGGACAAGTGTTTTATCTTGTTTGCCCAAGCAAATCCCAATTTTCCACAAATCAACGACAACACCTGGAAATGGTAGTTCTGCTCATTCCCCACCACATAAATCATTTCATCCATATCGAATTCGTTGAACCGCTCATAGGCAGTCCCGATGTCCTGCGTCATATATACGGACGTCCCGTCATCCCGTAACAACAGCTTATGGTCGAGTCCGTCGCCAGTCAAATCTGCCCAGACGCTTCCCGTATCTTTTTTATACAATACACCGTCAGATAAGCCTTTCAACACAATGTCGCGACCTTTCTTGTAGGTCTGGGACTCAAAATACACTTTGTCAAATCCGACTCCCATCAGCCGATAAGTTTCATCAAATCCTTTGAGTACCCAATCGTTCATTTTACGCCAAAGAGCAACGGTATCCTCGTCTCCCGCTTCCCATTTCCGAAGCATTTCCTGGGCTTCCAACAATATCGGCGCGTTCTTTTTCGCTTCTTCTTCTTCCATACCCTTCTCCATCAACTGTTTGATTTCCGCTTTGTACTCTTTATCAAAACGAACATAATAATCCCCAACAAAATGATCCCCTTTCATTCCGGTAGACTCCGGTGTCGTACCATTTGCAAACTTGAGCCAGGCAATCATGCTTTTACAGATATGGATACCTCTGTCGTTCACCAGGTTCACCATTTTCACCTCATGCCCGTTGGCCTTCTGTATTTCAGACACAGACCACCCGAGAAGATTGTTTCGGATGTGCCCCAAGTGCAAGGGTTTGTTGGTGTTCGGAGAAGAGTATTCTATCATATAGCTTTTTCCGCTGGCTTGTTTGACATAACCGTAGTTTTCCTCTTCTGTCACAGCATTCAATACACCCAACCAATAAGCAGAAGAAATCACAACATTCAAAAATCCCTTGATAACATTGTAATCCTGTACTTCCTCTATATTCTGCTTGAGATACTCTCCTAATTCTTTACCGGTCTCTTCCGGAGATTTGCGGGAATAACGTGTAAACGGGAAAACCACTACCGTCAAGTCCCCTGCAAAATCCTTGCGGGTGGCCTGCAACTGGATATCTTTAGCCTCAACCTCCATGCCATAACACTGTTTTACCGCTTCAATTACTTTCGCCGTCAATAAACTTTCAATACTCATTATCTTAAACTTTAAATGATTTTACTCTCCTTTTGCAGGGCTTTTCCAATCCCAGCAAGTTGCAAAAATACAATTATTTGGTGAAAAGGAAAAAAGCCGCTGAATACCACTCAAACTTTTTCTATGAGAAACAAAAACGGAACAAAGCAATTCTTCCTTCTCCTGTTTTCCAATCAGAAAGCACGCAATTATTTTCATTTTTTATATTTTTGCAGCAAGATTAAAGATAAGAATTTCAATTGATTCATTTTAAATTTAACAACATGGAGGAACTTTTTAACTCTGCATCCAATATTTCATGGGATGTATTTCTAAGCAAAGTCGTTGATCTGGGAACTTCTTTCGGCTCCCGAATCATCGGAGCGGTTATTATTCTGATCATTGGCCGTTGGCTGATCCGCAAAATCAACCGTCTGGTGGCCACCATACTGGAAAAAAGGCATGCAGAAGCTTCTTTGTCTTCTTTTGTCAAGAGCCTAGTCAAAATCTCCCTCAACTTCTTATTGGTAATTGTGATTATCAGTAAGCTAGGCATCGAGGCGAGCTCATTCATTGCTCTTTTTGCTTCTGCCGGTGTTGCCATTGGTATGGCATTAAGCGGAACACTGCAAAACTTTGCCGGCGGAGTAATGATTTTATTGTTCAAGCCTTTTAAAGTCGGAGATGTCATTGAAGCCCAGGGACAAAGCGGAGCCGTGAAAGAGATCCAAATTTTCAACACCATTATCTCTACCCCGGATAATAAAATCATCATCATTCCCAATGGAGGATTATCCACCGGTATTACCAAAAATTACTCCAAAGAAGCCACCCGCCGAGTGGACTGGGAATTCGGTATCGGTTACGGCGACAACTATGACAAAGCCAAAGCTGTTCTGGAAAAACTGATTACGGCTGACCAACGTATTTTAAAGGATCCGGCTCATTTCATCGCCCTGTCTTCATTGGGAGCAAATTCCGTAAACATCGTTGTACGGGCATGGGTAAACGCTGCTGATTACTGGGGCGTGTTTTTCGATATGAACGAAAGTGTGTATAAGACTTTTGAACAAGAAGGACTCAATATCCCGTTCCCGCAAATGGATGTACATTTAATTCAGTAATACATTCACAAGGATTAACGGCAATATCTGCCGTTAATCTTTTTCTTTTCTTCAAAAAATCCCGGTTAAAATAAACTTCCCTCCTCTATCCCCGTTAAATCATTGTTTAACTTAAAACGAAAAACAATGGAAACAGTTGAAAATTACAGAAGTTACAAGTATTGGTGGCTCATGCTCATCATTGGAATCCTGTCCGTTTTCTGCGGTATATGGGTGTTCCGGAATCCGATAGAATCTTACTTTGCCTTAACTACCTATTTCTGCATCATGTTTATTCTTTTTGGTATCAATGAAATTGTCCACGCTTTCGCCAATCAAAGATACAGGAATTGGGGCTGGGGACTGGCCACGGGAATCATCGATGTGATCATCGGGTGTATCTTTTTAGCCAACCTGGAATGGGCCATTGACATACTCCCCTACGCAGTGGGTTTCATACTGATGTTTTTAGGTATCGATTTCATTGGATGGTCCACTCAGATGCAGTCTTTGAAAGTCCGCAACTGGGGATGGGTATTGACAGGAGGTATTCTAACCCTTATTTTTTCTTTCCTCATCATCTTCCATCCTTTGTTCGGGGTATTCAATATCATTATATGGACAGGCTTAGCCTTTATTTTCGGAGGGATTTCGGCCATTATGTTTTCTCTGGCATTACGGAAATAAGAGCCATATAGAGAGGGGAATACACGAGAGTGCATCTCCCTCTTTCTTTTTATAACAGGTAGTAGCCCAAAAAAGTAATCAAAAAACCAATCAGTACAGAAGTTATCAGTACCGGAAAGACAAATCTTTTATATCCCCTTCCGGCAGCAATAACCAGCGGCAACACAAGTGCCAGCGTTACGACAGCTCCTTTCATCCACCAATGCACCCCCGGAAGAGTAATACGATAAATCACCCAAGGCATCATGAAATAAAACAGGAAGAGGGCAAAAACCCAATATTTATCCGCTTTTTGCCTCAATAGCGGAATGATTCCGATAAATCCCGCCACCATACCAATTAATATTACAATCAAATTCCCTTTCATCATTCACTCTTTTTATTTTTCATCCATCCAGACGAATCCGCCTTTCAAATCAGCGGTAATTTTAGTATCCTGCCGAAAGATTCCATATACCCCCGAGCCGCTTCCCGTCATGGAAGCATACAAAGCCCCGGCTTCATACAGAGCCATTTTTGTCCTTTTGATTTCCGGATGTTCCGCCAATATCATTTTCTCAAAATCGTTCCCTATTTTCATCTGCCATTTCTCGATGGCCAATCCGGGGAGGCGATGCAGATTGTAAGGAGCTTCACAAGGCACAATACCCCGGTAGGCTTCTGCCGTAGACACTTCACAATCGGGCTTTACGATAACAATTTTATAGTTTTCCAGGGACAAGGCGATTTCTTCCAGTATCTCGCCTCTCCCCCCCACAAATGCAGGTGTATTTTTGATGAAAAACATACAATCGCTCCCCAAGCGGGAGGCATAGTTGATAAGTCCCCGCTCCGAAATTTTCAAATCAAAATAAGTATTAAGCAATTTCAGCATAAATGCCGCATCGGAGGAACCGCCCCCCAATCCCGCACCATACGGAATCAATTTATGCAATTTCACCTCTACTGCAGGCAAGTCGTAAGCGGCTGCCAGCAACTTATAGGCTTTTACAACTAAGTTCTTTTCGGCAGCGCAATCCACCGGAATTCCTGTGTTCTGAAATACACATATCCCCTTCGGTTTGTTTATCTGATTAACTTCCAAGACATCAGCCAGGGCTACCGGATAAAACACAGATTCCAAGTTATGAAATCCGTCCGGTCTTTTTCCGGTGACGTACAAACCCAAATTAATTTTAGCATTCGGATATACCAACATGATTTTCTAATTTCTGACCTGTTCACTTCCTCCTCCTTCAAAGTGGTAACTTCCGGTAAGAGTTGAAAACAAAAGTATAATTAAAAAATAAGAATCTGAAATTATTATCCCGCCAATTGAACCGCTCCCGCCACAAAAATATATCCCTCACCCTATCGGCATGGCGCTTTCACAGGAGATTTTCTATCGATTCCTGCGCAATTACGATTTAGGAGCAAACCAACGGCATCCGGAAGCACAATTGATGTTTCGCTACGACGCTTTTCATTTTTTACCCCCTTTCAACTCTTCAAGTTTTTTCGTATCTTTGCGGAGATAATAAGTAAATATTAAAACTCAATACTCATGAAAAACAAATTCATACTTCTGTTTTTTCTGCTTCTCTCAGGTCTTTTTCTGACTGTTAACGGCCAGACAGTAAAAGAACTCACTACACAGGAATTCAAAGACCAAATCTGGAATTACGATAAAAACAAGGAGTGGAAATTCGAGGGGAAAAAACCTGTTATTATAGACTTGTATGCCACTTGGTGCGGCCCTTGCAAGCGGTTGGCCCCTATTCTCTCCGATATTCAGAAGGACTACGGCGACAAAATCCAGATTTACAAGGTAGATACGGACAAAGAAAGAGAATTGGCTCGGCTGTTCAACGTAAGCAGCATACCTTTGATGGTTTTTATACCCCTCAAAGGCGATCCTTTTTTGGTATCCGGTTTGCGCCCGAAAGAGCAATTGGTACAAATCATCAATGAGAAGCTGATTGCCTCTCCCGCCAATAAAAAATAATATCCTAAAATCGTTTCATCTTCCCTGCAATCTCGGGAGAACATTTTTGTATATATTTTTTGAAATATCTATTTTTGCCCCCTCAAAAAATAGCTATCTTAAATTATATTTTCAAAACAAAAAGGGATGATGAAAAGAGGTTTTTCTACCAGCCTATTCGTTTTGGCTGGTATTTTTTTATTATCGGTCAGTTGTGATGATGACAAAACATCGCTGCCCGAAGGAGGAGAAGGTGTGAATGAATTTCCTGTCACACTGACAGAAGCGGATTATAACCCAGACAATACGTATTATCTGCTGAATGACGATGAATCCCCGGACGTCTTCTTTGACGCAAGTCAGCGGAATTTCTATGTCACCCAGCCTTTGCAAATCCAGATGGATGACGAGCACAATTTCCAGCTCCGTTTTTACAGCCCCAGAGCCCTGAAAAACGTCACCATTTGGGCCACGATAGACGGTTACGAACAAGAGTTCAAATTTATGTCTCTTGAAAAGGTCATGCCGTTCCAGCAACTTCGGGTGCATATTCCTTTCGCCACCGAAGACATAACAGCCTATACCCGCAAAGGGAAAAAAATTCAGATCATGGCTAACCCGTATCTGATGAAAGAGAACATTACATTTACCATTGAATGCAACGATCCTTATTGGAAAAAACTGCAATCCATCCGTTGCAAATGGCATATTTCTTTCGGCAGATACAGCGATACTCACCAGAACTGGCGCTACAAGATGAAAGCTTCACACACACGCGAAGCCGTAGCAATCGCGCTGAACATGAGTTATATGTTTTCCTCTGAGCGATTTAAAAACGCACTGCATGATTTCGGTCCCCTGCACAGTAACAACGACAAAAATATCATTGACAAAGATGCCCTGCTGACGAAAGCAATTAACCACCGCGGATTGGTTTTCGGCTACACAACAGGAGTCATGGGATTGGGAGGCGGAACCACTTTCGGTATACATGAATCCTGTTATCTGGAACACTATGCCGATGACAAAAGTATTACAGAAACCATCTACCATGAATTCGCCCACTGCCTGGGGTACGGTCACACCGGTAATATGACATACGAACAAACGGGACCAGGATGGGTCTCTTTATGCAATAAGGTATATGTCGATTTATCACTGGATAAGGAACTTCCCGTTTACTCCCGCCGTTTCATGCACACCCGCAGAAATAAAAACAGGTATTTTGACGATATATACGTGACCTCCAAATACATTATCGAAGACCCGGAACTGGACGCCCTTGACGGCGGATTGTCCCCGCTGCAAGGAGAAACGGATTTAGGCGGAAATAACGGAAATCCGGTCAGATTCAAACTGGATTATACGGACGTACCCGGAGCTACAGCCTCCACGTTCCGTCCCAAAGACGTATATGTATACGGTGATACACTGTATGTCGTAAACGACGCTGACAACAATTACAGTTTAGAAATATTCAACATTGCTGACGGTACGAAAAAACATGTGGCAAGCATTAAGGAATGGGCACAGGGAGAAACGACAGAGAAGTTTGCAGGCCGTCCGAATGGCGTCACGCGCGCCAACGGCAAGATTTATGTCACCCATGAAAACAGCCGCACGGAAATTTTCGATGCAATAACCCACCAATTCTATACCTGTATCGGTACTGGCAGTTGGGGAACAGGTGCATCCCAAACCGTTCATGCTTTTGACGTGTTGCTCCACAAAGGACTTATCTTGATTCACGATAAACGCACTATTGTTGCTGTGGAAGAACGGATACTGGAAGCTGGAAAGACACCACGCATATACATCCGTTTCGAAGGAGTAGGCGAATCAAACGGTACCTATGGCATGGCTGTGGAAGAAGAGAGCGGATTGCTCTATTCCGTTCATCCCTCAAAGCGTATTGATGTATTCAACCTCACCGACATACACGAAGGTACTACCCTTAAACGCACGAGGCAGATGGCTTATAAAAACAATCCTTATGCCCTGGAATTCCACGACGGGAAACTGTATGTCAGTTCCAACGGCGAGGAAAAATTTTGTGAAGTCAACCCAAAAACGGGAGATATTCTCAAGAACCACACTGTTATCGGAGATATCACCCTGGACACTCCGGAAAAGTTCTGCATCCGCCGGAACACATTGTTCATTACCGACCGGACGAAAAACGGGGCATGCGTATACGCGATTCCCATGAGTGAAGTAAAATAAAAGTGAAGTGAAACAAATGACAATCGCCTAAAACAAATGAATATGAAATTATATACTTACTTTCTGCTAATATTATTGGGAACACTAAACATAGGATGCAGCAAAGACGATGACAATTCATCCGGTTTAGATAACGGAGAGTACACCAGCCATTGGTACTACTCTTACGAAGCAACACAATTGCTTACAGCAGCAACTTTCGGAATGGAAACCGTAGAAGATTTTATTCCTTATACCGTAGCCCACATAGGAGACACACTTTTTATCGCCAACACCGGCCAGGCAGGACACAGTCTGTTGATGTTCAGCCAAAAGAAAGGCGAACTGCTCGGCACGTTGAAAGCATGGCAGTTTAATAACGAAGAAAAAAGTTTCACGAGTCCGATAGACGCTATTATAGCAGCAGGCAACCGTTTGTATGTGGCCGAACGCCAGTCGTGCATACATGTATTCCAATTACCCGACCTGAGTTACCTTACCTGTATCGGTAACGGAAAATGGAGCGGACCCGTATTTCAGGCACAGGCACTTACCGTCAAAGACGGACTCATCTTTGCCCGCGACAAAAACGGACAGGTCAGTATTTATAAAGAATCGGACGCCACAACGGAAAACTATCAAAAAACACAACGCTATCGGCAGGCTTCCGCCAACGGCAGTCCGGGAAATAACGCTTTTGCCCCCCACTATATGGAAGTCAACGCAGAAGGAAATATTCTGCTCACAGACTACGAAGGGAAAAAAATACGGGTACTTAATCCAGCATTGGTCAATGACGATTTTAAAAACGGAACCTCCATCGACCTCGACGATCAGGCTCTGATGCTTGATTTTAAACCCAAGACATTTGCCGTGTGCGGCGAACGTTGGTATGCCACAGGCGACAACGACGCCATTAATATATATGACAGCCAGCAAAAAGAATGGATCAAAAAATTGAAAACCATCAAAGGATATGTGTTCTCCCAACCTGCCCGTATTTATACCCAGAGCGATTCCGTATTTTGGGTTTCGGACATTCACAATGCCAAAAGGACATTGGTGAAAATGGTTGCACACAAAGGAGAAATACGCGAATAAATCATATAAGGCACACTGATGCCTGAATAGGTTGTTAAGCCCGTCTGTATTACCAGACGGGCTTAATTGTTATTTATTAGCTCATTTGCACTTTTCAAAAAAACACACCCTCTCCGATTTCCTTTCCCCAACAAAACGATCGTTTTTCTAAGCAATCCGAAGGGAAGGAAACTACCAAGACATATCAGAAACAAGTTTGTGACTTAAAAACACTTAGAATATAAAAAAAAACGTACCTTTGGGAGACATAATAAAAAATGCCGCACCATTTAAACGATCGTTTTTTCTGTAATGTAAATACCTGATTTTCATTACAGAATTCGTTCAAATAATACACCATAAAAATACTTGTACCCGTACAAGGAGAAAGAGGTCAGGCATTCTTCGGCAAACCCAAGTAAGAAGCTATGTTAGAAAGATTACAATTCATAGATCAGGAACTTTTTTTATTTTTAAATAGCCTGCATTCCGGTTATTGGGATCAGTTTATGTGGATTTTCACGGCAAAACTGCCCTGGATACCCATGTATGCCGCTATTTTATACGTGATATGCAAAAATATGCGTCCCTCCGTAAGTTTATTGGCTGTAATCTCTATTGTATTGACAATCGTATACGCTGACCAGATATGCGCTACACTGATTCGTCCATTAGTAGAACGCATGCGCCCCTCTAATCCAAACAATCCCATTTCAGAATGGGTACATATTGTTAACGGAAAACGGGGAGGAAGATATGGTTTTCCCTCCTGTCACGCCGCCAATTCTTTTGGGCTGGCCTTCTTTGTCATGCTACTGTTCAAAAACAGGCTGCTTACACTCTTCATTCTGCTTTGGGCTGCACTCAACTCCTATTCCCGCATATACATCGGGGTGCACTATCCCGGAGACCTCATCGCCGGGATGCTGGTAGGACTAAGCGGAGCCGTGCTTATGTATAAACTTTTTTGTTACGGCCTGCGCCGTTTCATCAATAACGACTTTCATCCCCGATACCCCATGCAATACAGTTACGTAATTATTCTAACCGGGTGTATTACGGTATTTCTGATAGCCTTACATCCCATTTATCACGCCTGACATCTCGCTATTCTTTCTTGCCGGAACGTCTGACCCACAGTTTATCCACCCGGATATCATCCATATCCGTGACTTCAAAGTGCAGCTCCCGATAAGAGAAGCTATCACCTTCCTGAGGTACCCGTCCCAATAAGTACATCGCCATTCCGCTCAATGTTGTAAAATTCTTATGCCCGATGTCCTCATACAAAAGGATATCCATTTTATCCATAAAATCACCAATGTGCATCTTTCCGTCTACCAGCCAGCTGCCGTCAGAACGTTCCTCAATTTCCGGGACCTCTTCTTCATCCTCTTCCAATATATCCCCGAATATACTTTCCGTCAGGTCATGCAGGGTCAATATGCCAATCACATCTCCATACTCATTCACCACCACTCCAAATTTGGTCTTATATTTTTTAAACAATTCCAGCACTCGGGTAGCCTGCAAATTTTCCGGAATAAACAAAGGTTCCTGCACTACCGGACGTAAATCGAATTTCCCTCCTTTTCCCAGCAATCCGGCCATATCTTTTACGGAAACCATCCCCAGACATTTATCCAAAGTCGCTTCACAAAGCAAATATTTACTGTAACGCTCTTCACCGATAACAGCAAGCACCTCTTCCCTGGACATTCCCGTATCAAGATAAACAACCTCCTTCCGGTGGGTCATCAGTTCTCCGGCTCGCTTATCTCCGAAACGGAATACATCCCTGAGCATTTCCGTTTCACTCCTGTCTATCACTCCCTCCTGGGAACTCCGGTGCAGAATAAATTTCAATTCCTCTTCTGTTATCGGACGGTCCTCTCCGGTACGTATACCCAACATCTTATTAATCAGACGGGTGGATACACTGAGAAACCAGACAAAAGGCCAAGTGATTTTCGTCAACACACACATAAACGGCGTAAAGGTAACAGCAAGCTGTTCCGGACGGTTCAAAGCCAGCGACTTAGGTACCAGTTCCCCAATAATCAAAGAGAGATAGGTAATTCCGCCAACAACCACAATCATTGCCAGTTTGCCCGCATACACTTCCAGCGCAGGAATTTTTTCAAACAAAGGCTGTACATCGTCGGCTAAGGTCGTCCCTCCATAAGCACCGGAAACAATACCTATCAGGGTAATACCCACCTGTATGGTCGAAAGAATTTTTTCAGGTTCCTCCAAAAGCCCCAAAACCCGTCCGGCCTTTTTGCTTCCGTTTCGGACCATCGTTTCCAAGCGCGCTTTGCTTGAAGAAACCAAAGCAATCTCATACATGGCGAACACACCATTCACCACCAACAAGGCGAGAATAATAAGAATTTCCATAAAACACGAAATTACAGCAACAGCTTTTGACTAATTTCGGGGTTGTACGTTAAAATAAACGTTCTGTTTTATCGTGTCAATGTATTTTTGTAATTTTTCTTTTTCTATCCCGGCATCATTTCCCATGATCCACAAAGGCAACTCCTCTCCCGACGGTCTGTATGAAGGCTGCATGTATGTTTTGTCCAGCACTTCATAACCGTTTCTCCGATAATAATTTATTCGCCGCACAGAGAGATCGGTAAGCGGAGGTTCCACCTCCAGCAAACACACTCCAGATAAATTTTCCCCAATATATGCCAATACCTGCTGGCCAATTTTCCGGTTTCTCATCCGGGCATAAACAGCCAGATGTTCCACATAATAAAAGTCCCCGAAATCCCAATATACCAATAAGCCAGCCAACTGTCCCCCTTCTTCCACTGCATTCAAATGCATACGAGGGCAACTAACAATCATCTCCTTCCATTGACTGATATCCCGCCGTTCCGCTTCCGGAAAAGCCTCTTCATACAATTTTTCCAATTCTGCCACCCGAGAATCTTCAGCAGAGCAGATTCGGTGTAATTCTATCATTTTCAAAAAGTAAATAAGCTACCAATTCGACAACCTAAAACATATACCTAATTATCAAATTATTACTCACGTATATCGTGGTTCTTATGTAATTTTATAACATACAATTTGCATACAAAATCGGAGATTTCGGGAAGATAGTAATGCAGAAATACCACTATAAAATTTTTCGTTGTGGTAGGTGATTATTTATGTTTTCTTTCGCCTCCGACACCACAAAGGTATAAAAATAATGCTGACGAAAAGAGAAGTTGCGATAATTTCTTTTTTCGCCAGCATATTTTATGCTGTCAATGCACAAATAAGTTTAGTCCGTTTTGGGTATATAGCCAATGGAATAAACTAAACTTGTACTATTGTCAGAACATTATTAACCCATCTTACCAGTAAGGTAGGCTTTGGTGCGCTCGTCCAAGGGGTTGGTGAACATCTTGGCGGTGTCATCATACTCAACCAGCTCGCCCAGGTACATAAACATCGACTTCGAAGATATGCGTTTTGCCTGCCCCATATTGTGCGTCACAATAAGGATTGTAACCTCCTTCTGTAGCTCCAATAGCAACTCCTCGATATGCTTTGTCGCAATGGGGTCGAGTGCAGATGTTGGCTCATCCATCAGAAGAACATCGGGCTTCATTGCCAAAGCACGGGCGATACACAGACGCTGCTGCTGACCACCCGAGAGGAATGTTCCCTTCTTGTTCAGTACATCCTTGACCTCCTCCCAAAGGGCAACGCTACGCAAGCAACGCTCCACGGTTGCATCTTTCTCTGCCTTGGAGAGTTTGATGCCGTTCAATGCAAAACCCGACAGAACATTGTCGTAGATGCTCATCGTTGGGAATGGCGCAGGGCGCTGGAAGACCATACCCACACGACGACGCACATCGATAGGCTCCATCGCAAGGATATTTTCGCCATTGAGCAGGATTTCGCCATCGACACGGATATTCGGATAGAGGTTGTGCATAAGATTTACGGCACGCAGAAGTGTCGATTTACCACAGCCCGAAGGTCCCATAATAGCCGTGATTGTATTTCGCTCAATGGCTGCTGATACATATTTCACAGCCATAGTTTGCTTGGTATATGATACGCAAGTCTTCTTAAACTCCAATATAGGTTTTACTGATTCCATTTCTTTGCAAGATATTTAGCGGTAAGGTTTAATGTAAGTACGAATAACAAGAGGAAGAGCGATGCGCCCCAAATAAGCTCTTGTAGGTTCGGGTCGTTGAAGAACTCCCATATAAGCAGGGGTACTGCCGAGATAGGCTTGTCGATAGAGAAGCGTATAAGCGAGCAACCAAGCGCAGTGAACATTAGCGGTGCGGTCTCACCAATCACTCGTGAGATAGCGAGCAATACACCCGTAAAGATACCACCGAAGGCTGCGGGCAACTGCACTTTCATCATCACACGAGCCTTATTGCCACCCAATGCCAATCCTGCCTCTTTAAGCGATGCAGGGAGGATTTTCAGAGTCTCTTCGGTCGAGCGAATAATAAGCGGAAGCATCATAATACAGAGTGCCACACTACCTGCGATTGCCGAATAACCCTTCATTGGAACAACAACCCAAATGTAGGTGATAATACCGATAATCACCGATGGTGTACCCTGCAAAAGGTCAGTCAAATAGCTTACCACCTGTGCAAAACGATTCTTGCTATTCTCTGCCAAGAATGCACCGCACAAGATACCCACAGGTACAGCAACAACGACCGCCATACCGAGCATTATCATTGTGCCGACAATACCATTTGCAATACCGCCAGGGATAGGCTCACCCGCCTCGATTGCCTTCATTGCCTTGTAAGCCGTAGGTGTAGGCTCGGTAAAGAACGACCACGAGAGCTGGTCATAACCTTTAAGCAGCACCTCGCCCAATATGGCAAGCAGTGGCACGGCTGTAAGAGCGGCAAGAAAACATACGCTCCAAAGCATAAGCTTGTCCTTTGCCAAACGATTTTTTAGTCTAAATCTATTCATACTACACTATTCTTGCTCGTTTAATCATTATCTTACCCACCATATTGATTGCTGCGGTTATCAGAAAGAGAATCAAACCGATAGCAATAAGTGATGATAGTCGCAAATCGTCAGCCTCGCCGAATTGGTTGGCAATGATTGATGCCATAGAGTTTCCCGTTGAGGTAATTGAGTCGGGGATGTTGTTCGTGTTGCCGATAAGCATCGTTACGGTCATCGTCTCGCCCAAGGCACGACCAATAGCCAGGATATAGGATGAGAAGATACCCGAACCCGCAACGGGGAAGACAACCTTGCGGATAACTTCGGCACGGGTTGCTCCAAGGCTATACGCACCCTCTTTTAGGTCGTTTGGCACCATCTTGATAAACTCGGCACTGAGTGATGCTGCATAAGGGATAATCATAATTGCCAAGACAAGCGATGCGGTCAATACGCCAGAGCCTTGCGGTGAGATATTGAGAGCCATAATGATTGGTCGCAAGGTGTAGAAGCCCCACAAGCCATAAATGATTGAGGGAATACCCGCCAACAGGTCGGTTACGGTACTCAACACGGCTGCCACCTTTGTTCCCTTGAAATACTCGCCTACGAACAATGCAACGGGCAGAGAAAAGGGAATGCAAAAGATAAGAGCCAAAAGGGTTGTCATCAGCGTACCCGTAATAAAGGGCAATGCTCCGTATTGCTCCGCACCCTCGGTATAGCTCCACTCCGACGAGGTGAGGAACTTGAAGAATCCGAAGTGCTCGAATGCTTCGTATGCGTCAGTGACGAGGGCGTAAACCACGCCCCCGCACACTATCGGCATTATCAATGCAGCTGCGAACAATAGGATTTTATATAATTTATCGTTCATAGCTATCTGTTATTGCAATATTGCCACACCGTCATAAGTAACGGTCTTCAAGTTTGTCATACTCAACTCCTTTGCCTTTGCTGGAAGCGGTGCATAATGAACCTCTGATGTGATATGCTGTGCCTCATCCGAGAGAATATATTTCAAGAGGTCGAGTGTAGCTGCAGCCTGCTCTTTCGAGCGATCAGAGTAATTTTGCTCCTTGTAGATAATCATCCAAGTGAATGTTGAGATGGGATATGCACCAGCAGCATCGGCATTAGTGATTGAGCAACGAGTATCGGCAGGAATTACGCCCGAGGCTGCTGCCGAGATGGTAGCCGATGAAGGCAGGACAAACTCGCCTCTTAGGTTTTGTATGCGTGCATAGGGAATCTTCTGTGCAAAGGCATACTCCGAGCCTACATAACCAATAGAGTTCTTTGTCTGCTTAATCACTCCCGCCACACCGGGATTACCCTTTGCAGCCTGACCTGCGGGGAAGTTCACAGATTTACCCGTGCCATATTTTGAGGCCCACACGGGGCTTACCTTTGTAAGGTAGTCGGTAAATACGAATGTTGTACCTGAGCCGTCGGAACGATATACGGGGATGATAACTTCAGAAGGAAGTTTTACGTCGGGGTTGAGAGCCGCAATTCGCTCGTTGTTCCACATCTTGATATTACCAGCAAAGATGTCGGCGATAACCTCGCCCGACAGCTTAAGCTCCTTAACGCCATCAAGGTTGTAGGCCACAACCACAGCACCCATACAAGTAGGGATGTGTACCACGGGAGCCATCTCTGCCATCTCCTTATCCGAAAGGAAGGCATCGCTACCAGCGAAATCAACAATCTTATCACGCAAGTTGCGAACACCGCCACCAGAGCCGATACCACCGTAGGCTACTTGGTCGCCATTTGCCTGACGAAACTGCTCGAAAACCACATTGTAGAAAGGGAGTGGGAATGTTGCACCAGCACCCGAAAGTTCCTGTGACTTACGACCTCCATTGTTTGCATTACCGCCACAAGCGACCATTGCAAGAGCAATAGTCAATGCCATTACTGACTTAAAAATCTTTTCCATAATTATATGATTATTGAATGTTTATATTGTTTTTAGAATCCGAAGTAGCAATTTACATAGGCATAGTAACCATTCTTAGCACCATCTGCTTTTGGTATACTCATTCTAAAATTAGGGGCTATTTTTACATACTTGCCGAGTTTGAATTGTGCACCGAGAATTGCCGCTGCCTCATCTTTTGCGATGTTCCAATCATTGTTTGAGTAGAGGTCATCGTAGCGAGCATAGAGGTCTGCAAATTTTGCAACCTTAACCGAGGCAAAAACCGAATAACCATACTGGTCGGCATCATCCTTATACGATGCATTCCACATTTGATTATATTCCGCACCGACAGAGAATTTATCGTGCTTATATCCCACAAATGCCGCAAGATTGGCAATATCCTTTTTACCCTCTTCGCCACTCTCGTTCAAGCCACCATATAGGCGAATTTGGAAACCTTTAACGGGAGTCAGCGTTACACCCAAACCATAATTGAGCCCATCATTCACCTGAATTTTCTTGTAGCCCTCGCCATTAACGATAATCGCATCGGCCGAGAGCCAGTCTGCAAACTTATAGGCTACCGAGATACCTAAATCGGCACTGCTACCAAACTTGTATTCATCTTGGAATGACTTCATAATGTAGCGGTAACCCCAGAACTTTTCTTGGAAATTGAATTGTGTGGTTGAGATAAGACCGCCGTTGAGTGTCAAACCTCCTCGCTTCCACGATACCATAGCATTTTTGATGTAGGCGATGCGCTGATAATCATCTACACTTGATGATTTGCCAATATCCATTACCGCCTTGGCTGAAAGGCCATTGCCGAAGTTGTATTCATAACCGAAATAACTGCGCTCCAACTCGAAGCCTCGGTCATCATTCTCTGCTCCAAAACCTGTGTGGAAATTTCCAAACACTTGAACAATCGCTTTGCCCTTGGGCTCCTCCGTTTTAGTATCCTGCGCCTGTGCAGTGATACCGATGCAGGCTAAAAGACCTGCCAAGATTACTTTTGTTTTCATTTTTTTGTCTTCTTAAATTTGACACTGCAAAAGTATTGGCGGAAGGTTTCATAAATATTTCAAAAAAGTTAGGCTTTCGTGAAATGCTCGCTCCGAAGCAAAATATTACATTTTTATTAAATCTTGTTTTAGGCGTTCCGCCATTTGCCAAAACGCTGTAATTTTGCATTGCAATCTTATAGTTTAGGTATATGGCAACAGAGCGTATATTGATAGTAGATGACGAGGAGACCTTGTGTGAGGTTTTGAAACTAAACCTCGAAAATGAGGGGTATGATGTAGATGTGGCATTTAGTGCAGAACAGGCTCTCGGCTACAATATAAAGGAGTATTCGCTCATTCTACTCGATATTATGATGGGCGAGATAAGCGGTATCAAGATGGCAAAGATGTTGAAAAACGATGTTGCCACGGCTGATATCCCAATCATTTTTTGCACGGCTCGTGATACCGAGGACGATATGATTATGGGGCTCAACCTCGGTGCCGATGACTATATTATGAAACCATATACCGTGCGTAATGTCATAGCAAGAGTTAAGAGTGTTCTGCGCCGCACAACCAGCCATAAAAACATAAGTAACGTCCCAGCCGAGAAGCCAAACCGTTTAGTGGTTGATGGCCTTTGCCTTGATTTGGAGTTTAAGCGTTGCACGGTCGATGGCGAGGAGGTTCGATTGGCACGCAAAGAGTTTGAGTTGCTCGCCTATTTGATAAAGCACCGTGGAAAGATATGCTCACGAGAGCAAATCCTAAACAGAGTGTGGAGTGATGAGGTGGTCGTTCTTGACCGCACTATCGATGTTAATATCACTCGCCTGCGCTCAAAGATTGGGGCGTATGGCTCTTACATTGTTACCCGTTCAGGCTTTGGTTATGGTTTCCGAGACTAAAATATCGTTCCACAAACGGCTGTTTCTGATGTTGCTCGCCTTCTCGTGGGCAATTGTACTCTGCTTTATCGGTTTTCAATATCTGCGTGAGAAAGAGTATAAATCGCAGTTCTTGAATGCTCAACTTCAACAGTATAACCGCCATCTACTCGATACTGTCGAGGAGGGGTTGCCCTATGAGGATTATATTGCCACCCACGACAAACCTTTTGAAGAGTTGAGAATATCTATTATCACATTGTCGGGTGCTGTGGTTTATGATAATACCATATCGCTCGATTCGCTTGACAACCACCGAGGTCGCCCCGAAGTGGCAACTGCTTTGGCAGAGGGCGAGGGATATAACATCAGCAGACAATCCACAAGTGATGGACGAGAATACTTTTACTCTGTAACACGAGGTGAGCGAGTTATTGTCCGTACAGCAATACCATATTCAAGCACCTTGCAAGACCTACTTGAAGCGGATTGGTCGTTCCTTGTGGTGATGATTTCAATCACACTTATAATGAGCGTTGTGGCATACTTTACCACTCGCCGACTCGGCAAGGATATCGAGCGCGTCAATCGCTACGAGGCTGAACAGGAGCGCAATCGCCTTAAACGACAACTAACTAATAACATTAACCACGAGTTGAAAACCCCCGTAGCATCCATTCAAGTATGCCTTGAAACACTGCTCTCGGGTATTAGCATTAGCGAAGAGAAGCGTCAGGAACTCATCGAGCGATGCTATGCTCACAACGACCGCCTTCGCCGACTGCTTAACGATGTGTCGCTAATAACTCGAATGGAGGATGGCAGTGCCTTGATTGGCAAGGAGAGAGTTGTAATCAACGATATAATTGATGAGGTGGCTAAGGAGTTGGAGATGTTACCCGAGGATGAACGCTTACTGCTCCATACCGATTTTAGCAATGAGGTTATTATTGATGGCAACCCTTCGCTCATTGGCTCCATCTTCCGCAATTTGACCGAGAATGCCATTGCCTACTCCGAGGGTAAAAATATCTATATATCACTGCTCGAAAATAACGAGCAGCTATGCCGCATCCGCTTTGAGGATGATGGCAAAGGTGTTGAACAGAAGCATTTGCCACACCTCTTCGAGCGATTCTATCGTGTGGACAAGGGCCGCTCCCGCCAAAAGGGAGGCACGGGCCTCGGGCTTGCCATCGTAAAACACGCCGTACTGTTCCACGGCGGCACCATCACCGCCACAAATAGACCTAATGGTGGTCTGAGGTTTGAGTTTACCGTAAAAAAACACGATGTGTCGTAAGTCATAATATAATAATGGCGACCACTTGATGCGGTCGCCATTGTTATTATAGTTTCATTCCCCTGCTTTTCTTTTGCTGTATAGGTTGTCGGATTGACTGTCGAAGTTTATTGTACTGCTCGCTAAACCATTGGCTGAGGGGTATTCGATTTACGGTTAAGGTTAGACGCTTGTCGTTATCTCGTAGAATCTGCAAAGGGGTATTATCCGTTGCAAACCATCGGTTATGCTCCGAGGAGAATAGTCGCCCTGTAAAGTTTACGATCCTACCCTTAATCAGCTCTGCAAACTCCATTGCCGAAAGTCCTATTTGCTTGGCAAGGCGTTCCAATCTAAGAAGGTTGGCAAAATCAGGATACCAACGATGGGCAGTATTGATTATTGAATTGAGGATGTTGGTCTCCTCCTTATGCTCTGCCTCCTTTGCTTCAAGAGCTTTGCGATGCTCGTTGTCCTTATTCACCATTGCCCTGTTATGTTCTACCTCCATTTGCTTGATGTTGGATTGCAGTTGCTCGATAGTTTCGTCTCGGATTGCGATTTCATCCCGTAAATCCTCGTTCTTGCGTTCTAACGATTTCATCTTACCGCTGCCGAAAAGAGAACTTACTCCGCTTGCAAGCGCTGTGGCAGCATCGGTAGCTACGCTTTTGAGTTTGTCGGTGCGTATCTCCGATTTCACCTGTTTGAGTTCTCGTTCGGCAAGATCTATCTGGTGTTCCTTGTGCTGTCGCTCAGCCTCTATGCGTTCAAGTTCTGCACGCTGCTTCTCGATGATGAAGTCATTACGCTCCAAATGCTCCTTGCCCGTCTCGGTTTTGGATTGTCCTCGCTCCATTGATAGAATCTCGGATGCCATTGTCTGCATCTGCATCATATCATCATCGTTTAGTTTTCGGCTCTTGCCCGTATCGTGGTCCATCCAATCGAATACGATATGTGCGTGGTAGTTGGGCTTGAACCAACGACCACCGATTTGAAAGCTCTCCTTATCGTCAGGGGCTGGCTCTCCACCGAGCCAATGCCCCTCATCCTTATGAAGGAATATTTGCAGCGGTGTGATACCCCAACGCTGTTGGCACTCCTCGCCAAATCTGCGAACATTCTCCAATGTAGTGTTGGGCTTGATGAGCAATACACCCTCACGAATGGGTGAGCATCCTGCCACCTTGACAATCTTGCCACTCTTGGTTTTGCGTTCCCGTTCTTTCTCTTGCATCGCTCGTCCTGTCTTCGCCTTTACCATCTGCTTGATGTTATTGTAATGCGTCTGTAAGTCATAGTCGCCGAGACGTGGATTTATCCAATACTCATTGTCGGCAACAAGCTGAGGTATGAGGTAGATTTTCGACTCTCCGATGTTACGCATATACTCGGGAGTTCTGAGGTTGTGAGCCTCGCTCGATGATATGTTGCAAGGCTTAATATGTATGCTGCTTTTTACTGCCATTGTTATTCTGATTCTATTGGTTGCACTAATGTCTGTTGGTCATTTGGTCACTTGCTTCCGCTGTCGGGGTTGCTTTGGCGACCCGCTGGCTGCACTCGGCATAGTTCAAGCGAGCTTGTCCTCTGCCCTCGTTTGCACAGGGGTTCTTAGGGGCGAAGCCCATAAGCGGAGTGCAGAGAGGTCACTCTGCACCCTCGGTAGAGCCCACAACTACTTTAAGCGAAGCGTGTAGTTATAGTGGGCTATAACCTGAAGCCTCGTTTCTTCTTCGGCTGTGGTTGTGGCATCCGCCTTGCGGATTGGACTTGCGATTTTTTCTCTGCCTGTTTTGCTTGGTTTCGGTGGCATAGATAGTCATTCAAATCCTTATACTCCTTGTAGTGGTGCGACATATCTTGCAGCCTGTTTCCGAACATCTTTTTCAGATTCTCATACGCTCTTTGCCCTGCTTGGTCGTTATCGAGGAAGCAACCGATTCGGGTGTATGGGCGTAGCAGTTGCTCCGCTTTTGAGAGGTTGGTAACGGAGTTCAGCACCATATAATCCTGCTCGTTTGTGCGTGGCTCTTCGGGATTGTTGTTCACTCGGATTGTAAGGAAAGAGAGATAATCCATAAAGCCCTCGAAGAGATAGCACACATCTCGCTGCTCTCCTTGCTGTCGGATATGGGTAATATCCTTTGGAGCAAGGCAACCTTTGAAATAGCGGTTGCGGAGCTCATAGCCACCAGAGATATTCGGGAAGCCGACAACGAAGTAGGTTTTACCCTCATACTCGTATCTCAACTCCTTACACTCTCTTTTGGCGAGTTCGATGTTTATTCCTCGTCCTCGCAGATAGTCGATAAGGGCTGGAGAAGATAACTCGCCAACCTGTACGCCTTGAAAGCTACTGTTATGAGTCTTCTGCTCACCAAAAGAAAAGGATGCCGGGCGAATGTAAGGCGTTCGCTCCGCTATGCGTTCCAATAGATGGGCTACATTCTCGCTGTGATAGAGTTCCGCTGCCAATGCGATGATGTTGCCACCCTTGCCGATACCGAAGTCGTACCATTGATTTAACTCGGTGTTCACCTTAAACGAAGCATCGGTTTCGTTCCTCAGCGGTGATTTATACCATAGGCTCCTGCCTTGTTGCTTAACGGGTGTATAACCCAAACTTTGCAGATAGTCTGCCAACTTTATTTTCTTTATTTCGTTGATATTCATATTGTTTTGTTTTTATAAGTTAATTGATTGGTTGATATACCGATTGAGTGCTGTTGTGCAGTCACTCAATCGGCTTTTAGCTTTCTGTATTTAGGTTTAGCAGTACGAATCATATACACCCGAACTAAACTAAACCTACATTAGAATACGAAGTCGGGATTGTATCGCCACCCTTTGCCCTCGGGAATGATCATTCGTTTATTTTCGAGGAATTTCCTCAAATCCACAAGCTTATTGCGACCTCGTTCATAACCGATACTCGCATAGCCCGTTTTCAGTGCGGCAATGACATTGGGGTAGCCCTGTATCACATTGTTACCGAAAGCAGTCTCCAATGCTTGGCGGTGCTCCTGCTCGCTAAGTTCATTCAATGGGAATGTGCGGTCTTTGCGTGGCTGGTCAAAGGTGTAATCCCTGACC
This sequence comes from uncultured Odoribacter sp., assembly GCA_910589025.1. GTDB lineage: Bacteria > Bacteroidota > Bacteroidia > Bacteroidales > Marinifilaceae > Culturomica. The sequence continues at coordinate 309,257 of CAJURM010000001.1, forward strand.
AATTCGGGAAGAGCATCATCATTGATGCGGAAAGCAAACGGAGAGAAATCCCTATCTCGAATGTGCATAGCCTTGACCTCGCTGATATTGGCATCTTGCGTGCTTTTGGTTACTTGCAGCACCGTTTCTGCTTTGTTGTTGAGTTCTGTTCCTATATGCCCTCGGGTATTGTCATCGCCTTTGTTCAGGTGCAGCACCGTATGGATATGTAGATTATGCTCGCTCGACCAACGCATAAGCAGATTGATAATCTCTGCCGATTCGCTTGGGGAGTTTATATCATACATCAAATCCCTTATGCCGTCAATAATCACAAGCCCGATACCCTTGACTCTTCGCAAGGTCTCGCCGATAATCTCTCGGCGCCTTTCGGGAGTATGCTCACGCAGAACAATGAAGAGGAAATCCTTGCTGTTCTGATCAATGTCGCACCCTGCCAACCGCATAATGCGTTTGAGCACCTTATGGCAATGGTAGAAGCTCTGCTCGGTATCAACATAGAGAATCTTGCGTTTCTCCTGTGGCAGATATGCCGAGTATTGTAACACCTCACTATTTCGTAGTGCAGCTGCCACGATAGCCGAGATATTAAAGGTCTTTTTGCTCTTCGCCTTACCTGTCGAGGCACTGAAATTGCCCAGTGTGCCAATGGTCGAGCCATTCACCCAGAGTATTTCGGGCGGTGTGTCGTAAGTGTCGGTAACTTTCAGTTGAACACTTCGCCAGATAGCAGCAAACTCATCATCTTCCATCGGGGGCTTGGATGTCGATACTCTATTATTTTCCATAGCCACGCAATTTACGATTAGCACTCTTGGCGATGGTCAATGCAGCATCGCTCTTATCATTTACTCTACGAGCGAGGTTATCAGCCCACGAAAGAAGTTCCTTACGCGAAAAGAGGAGTTTGTTACCATACTTGCGGAATGGCACTTCGCCCTTTGCTGTAAGTTTATACAAGCGTGCTTTGGAGATTAAGAATCCGTGCTGCTCCAATGCCTCGACTGCGGCATCGGGAGTAAGATTGTCGGGCAACTCTTTTTGAGTATGAGTAAGACCCGCCAATGTCTGCGAAACGGTTTCGCTTACGATAGCCCTTAACTCTTCGGGCGTGGTTACAATAATATGGTTCATTTTATTCGTCCTTTTTAAGTTAATACTTGGCTATCGTCATAGCCCTCTCAACCGATTGATGCTGCAAAGGAAGAACAAAGGAAACTAAATATCGAATTGTCAATAACTTAACCCACCTATGACAGATTGTGCCATAACTACGACAGATGATGACACAGCATAGGTTTGAGATAGAGAGTATATAAGACAGATGTAGGACAAGTGACGCTATGGCATCATTTGTCCTACATCTGTCAAGTCATTCTAAAAAAGTGCGATTTTTTAGAAGATGTTTGTATTTTATTTCGAGATTAGTTGAGAACTATTTTTGAAATGGTTTAGGTTTGGGTGATGCCGCTAATAGCGGGCTATTTGCAAATTACCCAAATCTAAAACAACCAAAAAGAGTCTCAAATAAGCCGAAACTATTGTTTGCGACAAGGGCTGACTTATTTAATAAAATGCAAAACATCTTCTTACTCTTTTAACTTTTCGAGTTGAGAAATGACCTCTTTTATTTGGAAATATCTATCTCTCGACAAGCCCACATCGCTACGGTAGATAAAACCCATCTGTTCCCATCGGGCTACGGTCTGACGGGTAACACCCGCCATCTTTGCCAACAGCTTCTGATCGATGAGTTCCTTATCACGATAGGTTTCATACTTGTATTTTTTAGTGGCATAGTTGAATTTCAACTTTTCCAGCACCTTATCAATATCATTTATCGTTGGTGGCACATATTCCTTGATATGCAGCACGCCTTCATCAATGAGATAGTTCTCGTACTCGGGATACTCCTCGGCTATCTCTCTTGCAATAATGCCGAAACACTTCAAATTGCGGATTGCTATCTTGGCGGTCTTTCTATTTGGCATACGCTTTAATCAAAATTGGTTAGTAGTTGTGCATTCTTCTTGCGCTCGTCCTGCTCGAAGCTGGCGAGGTAGTTCTCCGTAACCATCAGGTTGGAGTGGCCCAAACTCTCCGAGATATAGGAGATATTCGTTCCGCTACGCTTCAAGACGGTTGCAAAGCTATGGCGTGCTGCGTATGTGGTTACACGAGGTAATCCCAAAGCCTTAGAGATGCGAGTTAAGATGATATTGCAGCGTTGAGTAACCTTGCAGACAAGTTGTTTAATCTCGTATGCAGATTCCCGACCTGTGGCAAACTTGAACAACAATGTATCGGCGTTGCCATCATCGGCGTTACCCCAACGCTCGATGATATATCGCATTTCGGGTGTTAAGACAGCTCTAATGGTGCGTATCTGCTTTGAGGTATTCTTGGTTTTGGCTCTGACGAAACATATCTCATCACCCTCTATATTATTATAGGTAAGGTAGAGCATATCTCGAAAATTGATACCATTGCACAGATAAGAGAAGAACCACATATCGCGATACATCTCTGTCTCCTCGTTGCCATCGGTGTAGGTTACGAGTTGCTTTATCTGCTCCAATGTAAGAGCCAACTTTCGACCCTCAGCCGAGGGCATCTCGAAACGACCTCTGCCAAATGGGAAGTTAACCTCCTTGATAACGCCATCCATACGGGCTTGGTTGAGTATCGCTTTGAGGTACTTGAAATATACATTGATGGTGGATTTGCTCTTACCGTCATTGCTCCAAAAGCGTTCCAACCTATTGAGCCAATCAACGGTAATAGTAGTGAATGGAATTTCCTTACCTGCAAATGCTTCTATACCCAACAGCATAGAGTGATAACCATTGCGAGTGCTATACTGCTCGTTACGCTCGGCATCGGCAACCTTAGCTCTGACTGCTGCATTGACCGTAACAGTCGCACAGCGTCCTAAACGAATGCTGAGTAGGTCGAAACCAAACTCTCCTCGCTCGGCAAGGGATTCAACTTGGCTCTTGATGATGGAAAAACTATTCTCTACACTTGAACGAATCTCCGACAATCGGCGACTCTTGCTCTCGGCAAGGTTCGCCCAATCCTCCTTGGAGAGCTCCTGCCCCGTAGAGTAGTATTTCTGCTTGCGGTTGTAGATGACCTGTATCTTGACAGGAAACAACCCGCTCTTCTTGGCTCGACGGGCATCCAGCACCGAGAGTACCGATATGCCGTCCTTTGAATACTTGAACATAATCTGCCGTTTTTATAGGTTAATTACTTCTGTGTATGCAAATCTTTGTACATACTATTTGCATACAAAAATAGATATTATCGGCAAATTTTGCAAATCACAAGAAAAGAAAATTTGCCAAAATACGCTAAAACACAATGTTTTGCATATTATTGGCAAATCTTAGAAAATAGGTGAAAACACTCTATGATTTACTGTGTGTTATTTAATCATTTTACGCTTTCCGAAAAAACGGTTCACTTGTCCAAAGATATAAGAAAAACAACAGATTACATAAATCGATATATTTTTCATAAAATAATTTGGATAAATAAAAAAAACGCTCTATATTTGCACTCGTCAAACAGAGACAAGATGTTTGAATAAGATTGCGGGGTGGAGCAGTGGTAGCTCGTTGGGCTCATAACCCAAAGGTCGTCGGTTCGAATCTGGCCCCCGCTACAAAATGAAAGTCAGCTGAAAAGCTGGCTTTTTTTATACACCTCTCCTCAACAACTTAAAAATAAAAACCCAGATTGAAATAGAAATTCACCTTTTCCGTCATATCTGACAGATTGAACACAACATCCACAGGACCAATGGCCCAATCATAGGAATACCCTATGCCACCTCCCAAAACTCCTTTTTTCTTCAAAATATCAAAAAAATTGTCATTCTGAAAAGCGTAATTCCCCACCAACGAGAGATAATGCCGGGCTCCCATCCGTTGCCGGAAATGTAGTTTTCCCGCTAACACAGCATTGTCAAACAATTCTACATGATGGATTCCCCAAAAAGGCAATTGCTGATTCATGTAACGTCCGACAACATTGCCTCCCACATAATTCAAGTAAGGATAAGGCACGTTGTGTCCTATCAATACCCGTCCATAAACCGACGGCAGAAATTTAAAACGGTTGGTCAGTGAAATAACTCCTGTAAAGTCAGCGGCAAGCGCCGAAAAAGGAGTACGGTTATCGTATCGGATAAAATTATCCGTATAGAGTGAATAAGAGGCCCTAAACGAAACCCCTTTCGTCGGATAATAACGTCTGTCGTATGTCTCCAAATGAGCCAATCCGTAATAAGAAATAAACCCCTCCGATTTTACATCTATATATTGTCCCTCCGTCCGAACCAGGAAATCATCATAATTAAAATACTCATACCGCATCCCCCATTGGAATTTGAAATTCCGAATATAAAAATCCGTCAGGCTCACCTCACCCTTATGGTAGCGGCAAGTTGTCCCGTTTATCTTATCCCCGCCTGCATATAGACTGAAATCATTATACTTAAACATATACGTCAGATTCAGTTTATGCCAGAAAGGATTTTCAAAGGAATAATCCAGACGGACAAACGGACTTTTGCTCAACCGGGCTGTCAGTTCAAAACGAGAACCTTTCATCGCCCGGAAATTCAAACGGGTGTTCAGCAAAATAGCCGCCATTTCCTCCGAATCGAAACGCACTCCCAAACTGAGTTCACTCATTTCCCGCTGTTGCAGGTTCAATTCCAAATCATACACCGGACCGCCAAGTAAACGATAGGTTACACCACTGAACAACTTCGTTCCGTACAAACGGGTTATCACCTGATGAATCTCCTTGCGTGTCATCAGTCGGTTATCTTTCAGGCGAATAATTTTCCTTATCCAATCCTGATCTTTCTCCGAAATCCCTTTCAAATGAATATCCCGGATCCAAAAAGTATCTTGAACAACTCCTCCCTCCGGAGAACGTTCCCCCTGCAATGAATCCAATCCCAATTCCCGTTTCAGTTCCATCAGCTCATCCCATTTCAACAACGCCGCCTTTCCCCCACGCACCAACAGAGTATCAATGGCTTCTTTGTTAAAACTGGCAGCCGAGTATCCCCGCACATCCGGACGGATATACAAATCCGTCATGGCTTTATTGGCTTCAAATTTATTAAGACACATCAAGTTTATCAACTGCCCCATAATCCCCGGCAACGTATTCAATGCTCCCGCCTCTTTCAGATCCGACTGCACATCCACGCCGATAATAACATCCGCCCCCATCGCTTTCGCCACATCCGCTGGAAAATTATTGACAATGCCTCCATCTACCAGGACCATTCCATTGATCCGAACCGGAGTAAAAGCCCCCGGAATAGCCATGCTGGAACGCATGGCCTGTGCCAGCAAACCTTCTCTTAGCACGACTTCTTTTCCCGTAACCATATCTGCCGCCACACAGGCAAAAGGCACAGGCAGCGAAGCAAAATCAAGGGAATCGTGATAACCGACTGTCAAATCGGAAAACAGATTATAAATATTCTGCCCGCTGACAAAACCCGCAGGCATGCGTTTGTCTCTATCCTTGCCAAAAGAGAAAGACAATACATATTTTTCAGCCATCTCCTTTTCCGAAAAAGAAAGTTTATCACGGACCAATCTGTCACTCAAGAGATAGGACCAATTTTGTCTGCGTACCAAACTGTCCAAAGCCGTCCCGTCATATCCAATGGCATACAATCCCCCCACAATAGACCCCATACTGGTCCCCACCACAATATCCACCGGGATCCCGGCTTTTTCCAACACTTCTATGACTCCAATATGAGCAATCCCTTTGGCACCTCCGCCACTTAACACCAGCCCTACTTTTTTCCTTTCTGCATGTAATTCTGGTAACAGGCAAAGACAAAACACAATCCACAACCAATATCTACGCATACGACAAATTATTTATCACATCCCCGAAAGCACCCCCTGCTTTCTGCATATATCCCTCATCATTCCCTTGCACTGCAACAAACATGCCAATCCACAATTACCTGCTAACAGCTTTAGTTTAATCAGACTATAATTGCAGACCAAACACCCTCAAATATATCCATTTTTTCATCATATTGCTCATTTCACCCACCCTTAACCCAACAATTCTTCTTTATCCATTCTCGCTTTACAGAATTTTCAACGTACAAATGCTGCAAAAAAATATTAAAACCCAAAAAGTTTTTCAATTTCATTCATCTACATAAAACACTCTACCCAAGCAAATTACAAATAAATTCATATTTCACGTACTGTAACAAGAAAGAGTTATCCTGATTTTTTAATACTATTTTATATACTCCGGAAGTCATTCTCCGTAATACCCCTCATTCCCGCTTATTTTCACCATTTTTCAAATAAAAATAGCCGGGAGAAAGAAACCATAACTTTTAGGTAACGTTATAACAAGAAACTAAACCAAAGAAAAAAGATGAAAAAGAGACTTTTAATGCTGTTGATTGCTGCGACTCCTTTAATGTCGTTTGCTCAGGAAAGTACGGCACTGATCGTACAGGAGAAAAACACCTCATGGAGCGGATATGTAACCAATCGTTTCTGGGACAACTGGTTTATATCCATCGGTGCCGGTGGTGAAGTTTATTTCGGCCAAAACGATTCCCAGGGCAAATTCGGAAAACGTATTGCTCCCGCCTTTGATTTTTCTGTCGGTAAATGGTTTGTCCCGACCCTCGGTCTCCGTGCCCAGGTAAGCGGTTTCAAACTGAGAGGCTACACTTACGATCCCAACAACATGTATGTAAGCGGTGGCCCGGATAAAGACGGATTGTTCAAACAAAGCTGGAAACAATTTAATGTACACGGCGACGTATTACTTAACTTATCCAACTGGATCGGAGGTTATCGTTATGACCGTTTTTATGAAGCTATTCCCTATTTGGGTTTTGGTATCATGCACGCTTGTACTTCAGCCGATAACAACGTTTTCACGGCAAATGCCGGTTTAATCAACAAAATGCGTCTGTCTGACGCTTTCGACTTAAACGTTGAAATAAGAGGTTCCGTATTTGAAAAGAAATTTGCCGGCGAGCCCGGAGGTAAAAGAGCCAACGGTATCCTGACCGTAACCGCCGGCTTCAGCTATAAATTCAAAAACCGCGAATTCAAACGGAACATCCCGGTTGAACCGGTCGTAATGGCAGAAGATATTGCCTGGGCTGCAACGGCAAAACAGTTGGAAACCACACAGGCTCAACTGGCAGACCAGATTGCTTACAACAATCAGCTTAACAACGAATTAAACCGCGTGAAAGCAGAAAAACAGGCTGTGAAAGTTGAAAAAGAAGTCATCGCTGCCCCAAGAGCCATCTTCTTTAACATCAATAAATCCAATATCACTGCAAAAGACAAAGTAAACCTGGAATATCTGGCAGAACAAATGAAGGCCAATCCAGACAAACGCTACACCATTGTCGGATATGCAGATAAAGCCACCGGTACTCCCGAATTTAACCTGAGACTCAGCCAGAAACGGGCAGAAAATGTATACAATGTCCTGACCAAAGACTTCGGTGTAAACCCGAGCCAGCTGAAAGTGGAATACAAAGGCGGTGTCAGCGATCTGTTTGACGGTAACTCACTCAACCGCGTAGCCATTATCGAATAATTATAGTTATCCCGCTGAATTTCAGTTCAGCAAGCCAAAGAGAGGAACTTTCCAGAAGTTTCCTCTCTTTTTTATTTATATCCCCTTTCCTGTTCCGGAAACACGTCCGCATTTCATCTCTCCGGAGATAAATTTCCGCAAAATTTTAGCCATTCTCATTTATTAATTTTAATTTCGTTGCCCAAAGAACGTACGACAATTTTTAAACCTATTAATCAATATAAGTATGGCAGAATTCAAATACCAAGAACCGTTTCCTATTGAAAAGGACACGACCGAATACCGGCTTTTGACAAAAGAATATGTGAAAACGGTAGAGTGTGACGGACGAAAAATATTAAAAATAGAAAAAGAAGGCCTTGAATTGTTGGCAAAGGAAGCTTATACCGATGTATCGTTCTATCTGCGTGCTTCCCATTTACAGAAATTAGCGGATATTTTAAAAGACCCGGAAGCCAGCGACAATGACAAATTCGTAGCCCACACTATGTTGTTAAACCAGGTAGTCTCTGCCGAAGGTGAACTTCCGACCTGCCAGGATACCGGAACTGCAATCTGTATCGGTAAAAAAGGAGAAAACGTATATACCGGATGCAATGACGCCGAAGCCATCAGCAAAGGTGTCTTTGAAACCTACCGGGATCGTAACTTACGTTACTCCCAGGTAGTTCCATTCACAATGACCGAAGAGAAAAACAGCGGTTGCAACCTGCCGGCACAGATTGACCTGTATGCCACACAAGGCAATAAATATGAATTCCTGTTCATCACTAAAGGAGGCGGTTCGGCCAATAAAACCTTCCTTTATCAGCAGACCAAAGCCCTGCTGAACGAAGAAACCCTAACGAAATTCATTTCCCAGAAAGTACTGGATTTGGGTACTTCAGCCTGTCCTCCCTACCATTTAGCCGTGGTGATCGGAGGTACTTCGGCAGAAGCCAACCTGACAACAGTAAAAAAAGCCTCTGCCGGATATTACGACCACCTGCCCACTTCCGGAAACGAAGGCGGACGAGCATTCCGAGACTTGGAATGGGAAGAAAAAATTCTGAAAATATGCCGGGAAAAAGGCATAGGAGCTCAGTTTGGAGGCAAATACTGGGTACACGATGTACGTGTTATCCGACTTCCGCGCCATGCAGCCTCCTGTCCGGTAGGCATCGGTGTTAGTTGCAGCGCCGACCGTAACATCAAAGCCAAAATCACTGAAGAAGGTATATTCCTGGAACAATTGGAAAAAAATCCGGCACGTTTTCTGCCGGCAGAAACTCCGGCCCTTGCCCCAGCCATAAACATTGACCTGGACCAACCCATGGAAAACGTACTGGAAGAACTGAAAAAACATCCGGTAAAAACCCGTCTGAATCTCTCCGGAACATTAATTGTTGCCCGGGATATTGCACATGCCAAAATCAAACAGATGCTGGATGAAGGCAAACCCATGCCGGAGTATTTCAAAAATCATCCGATATACTATGCCGGACCGGCAAAAACACCGAAAGGCATGGCTTCCGGTAGCTTCGGCCCCACAACAGCCGGACGTATGGATCCCTATGTCGACCTGTTTCAAGATCACGGAGGCAGTATGATTATGGTGGCAAAAGGTAACCGCTCACAGGCTGTTACCGATGCCTGCAAGAAACACGGTGGTTTTTATTTGGGCTCTATTGGCGGACCTGCAGCCATTCTGGCTAAAAACAGCATCAAATCTGTTGAAGTAGTTGCTTTTGAAGAATTAGGTATGGAAGCCATACGCAAAATCCGAGTAGAAAATTTCCCCGCCTTTATCATTGTCGATGACAAAGGCAACGATTTTTTTGCCGAATGGGCACATTAATCAAAAGCTAACAGACAGAAAAGGTAAAAAACCGTCATGGTTTTTTACCTTTTTTCTTGCACACCTGTTCTTTTTCTGTGCAAAATTTCATCTTTTTTTTGCACACCTTCCTTCTCTTTGTGTAAATATCTCATTTATTGACAAATAACTATTATTATCTCGCTTTTATGTTTTTACTTTGCAGCACTCAAACTACAACAATAAAATATTATGTCAATAAATTTATCCTATGCACACGGAATTTCCGATATTCCGCTAAAAGGGGAAACCATCGGCCAGAATCTAAGACAGATTGCTTCCGTCTTTCCCCAACGGGAAGCCTTGGTCTCCCCTTATCAAAATTACAGGGCCACGTACAGCGAATTTCTCACCCAATGCGAACAGGTTGCCAAAGCCTTGATGGCACACGGCATAAAACGAGGCGACCGGGTAGGAATATGGTCGCCAAACCGGTATGAATGGGTCGTTGTGCAATACGCCACAGCCCTGATGGGAGCCATTATGGTAAACATCAATCCTGGATACAAATTGCCAGGACTTCGTTATGCACTGGAACAAAGCCGCATAGACCTTCTGATAGCCTCTTCCCACTTCCGGAAAACAGACTATGTAAGCATGCTGGAACAACTTAAAGCCGACTGTGCTTATCCGAAACAAACCGTCATTATTGAACAGGACTGGGAAGTTTTTCTGCAATCCGGCCACAATATCAGCAACCAACAACTGATTGAAAGGGAAGCCTCTCTACAATTTGACGATCCGGTAAATATCCAATATACCTCAGGTACCACGGGACATCCCAAAGGAGCTACACTATCCCACCACAACATCCTCAACAACGGTTTTTTCATTGGGGAACGACTGAAATACACCGAGAAAGACCGGGTATGCCTTCCCGTACCCTTTTACCATTGTTTCGGAATGGTTTTAGGCAACATGGCCATAGTCACTCACGGCGCCTGCATTGTCATTTCCGGTGAAGCTTTCGACCCGCACAAAGTTCTTGAAACGGTCGAACAGGAAAAATGCACCTCCCTGTACGGAGTCCCCACAATGTTCATTGCAGAACTGGACCTGCCTAACTTTGACCGCTTTAACCTAAGCACTCTGCGTACAGGCATCATGGCAGGCGCCCCCTGTCCTATTGACACCATGCGGAAAGTGCAGTCACTAATGAACATGAGAGAAATCTGCGTTTGCTACGGCATGACGGAAACCTCTCCCGTCTCTACAGAAAGCTGCACAGATGATCCGCTCGAGCTTCGGGTAACAACCGTTGGCACCGTACATCCCCACGTGGAGATAAAAATCATTGACCCGGAAACGGGTGCCATTGTCCCTCGCGGAACTGCCGGAGAATTCTGCACACGGGGGTACTCCGTCATGTTAGGCTATTGGGACAATCCGGAAGAAACCGGGGCTATCATTGACAACAAACGCTGGTTACATACCGGTGACATCGCCATCATGGACGAAAACGGATACGTCAGCATCGTGGGCCGCCTGAAAGACCTCATCATCCGGGGCGGAGAAAATATTTCCCCCAAAGAAATCGAAGATTTTCTGATCACCCACGAAAGCGTCTCCGATGTACAGGTTATCGGCGTATACAGTGAACGCTACGGCGAAGAAGTCATGGCATGGGTCAAACCACGCCAGGAACACCAAATCACTGCAGAAATGCTTGATAGCTATTGCCGGGGACAGATTGCCACCTTTAAGATACCGAAATACTGGAAATTTGTCGACTCCTTCCCCATGACCGTTACAGGAAAGATAAGGAAAGGAGAAATGCGGGAAATAGCGGAAAAAGAACTTAAGCTCAAATAAAACGAAAGCCGGCTGTTTGCCGGCTTCATTCCATACACGACTGGAGATAAGTCAGAATCCGATTCTTTTCATCGGGATGAAACCAACGGATTTCACCGTCCCGCCTGAACCAGGAAAGTTGTTTTTTGGCATACCGCCGGGAATTGCGCTTTATCAGACGAATGGCCTCTGCTTCATCGATTTTTCCGTCAAAAAAATCGAACCACTCTTTATATCCCACGGTATTCAAGGCATTATACTCCCGGTAAGGATACAAACTACGGGCTTCCTCCATCAAACCATTTTGCAACATCTGGTCCACCCGCCGGTTAATACGGTCATATAACTCTTCTTTCTCCCGCATCAAACCTATTTTGATAATCCGGAATCCCCGGTCTTTCGCCACATTCGTTCGGAGTGATGAATAAGGTACACCCGCCATCAGGCACACTTCCACAGCATGCAACACCCGTTTGGCATTATTCAGGTCTACTTGTTCATAAAAGACAGGATCCAACTGCTTTAATTGCAGGCGGATAGACTCCAATCCCTCCTCTTCATAACGGTTCATCAGGCTCTGACGCAACGCCGGGTCTATGGTCGGAATGTCATCGATTCCTTTACATACGGCATCAATATACATCATTGAACCGCCAGCCATCACCACCACCTTCTGTTTTTCATGTAGTTCATGAATCTTTTCCAATGCCTGCTGTTCAAATTGCCAGGAATTATAATACGCATTAACTGACAGCGTACGGATAAAAAAATGAGGAACAGCTGCCAGTTGTTGTTCTGAAGGTACAGCCGTTCCTATCTTCATTTCCCGGTAAATCTGCCGGGAATCACAGGAAACAATTGAAGTTCCGAAAGATTTGGCAAGATCGATACTCAGATCTGTTTTTCCCACCCCGGTAGGTCCCAGTAATACAACAAGCGTCTTATCCATGCCCAATCAAATACCGGACACTCTTCTTGCCGAATTTGTGTCCGGTTTTTCCATATTCTTTATAACTTATCCAAATAATCGTCTATACTCTCATAGCGATCATCATACCTTCCTCCTCCCCGTCCGTATCCGTCTTCATCATCTCCGTAATCATCCCCCTCGTCGTCTCCAAAATCCCGCTCATCGCTGTAATCATTAAATTCCTCCATAAAACTGTCGTCATACTCCTCGTCCGATTTCTCAAAACCCCAATCTTCTCCGGGACCAAAACCGCTCTGTTCAGGAATATTCCCATCACAATACACGCATACAGGCAGGATGTCGGCAGAATCGGCTATATATTCGCCGGCATACTCCACCTTAAAATATTTATTATTAAAAAAATCATAGACATATTCCAATTCTATACAACTGGGACTAATCACCTCTGCAATCGTCGTGGAATCCATCACCAACGTGTCGGACTCCTCTTCATCCTCCGACATATCCATTAAAGCGATCTCCTTTCCCCGGTTTCCCATCTTGTCTACCATATAAAACGATGCCATCTGGGAAGCATCATACTCCAGCACCTCTACAATTTTATCATGCAACTGCTGAAAAGTCTGTTCTCCGGCAATAGCAATTTCACAGCGGAATTCAGAACTGTCCGGTAAACTGATTTCAAATCTGTAATTCATGATGCGACACTATAATTACACATTATACGGCCAGGAACTTAACCCGGCTGCAAGAATACCCATAAATATCAAAATCACAAACACAATAATCAACGCCGCAATACAAATACCGATGATTCCGCATATACGACCCGCATTCAGATTTTTGTATGAAGCCTCGAAATAATTTTCAGGATTTTCCCGGTACATACGTCTGGGACTGCCGGACAATACCACGGCTATGATACCAAGAATCAATCCTACAAAACCGTAACACCAGCAAAATATCAACGATAATATACCCAACACCAAAACAAGGGTAGAATTCGGCAAATCCATTCTATTTTGTTCCATCTTTCTAATTTTAAAATAAATAAATCTGAATCATTTAATTTGTTAATTTTAGCAAATATGATATTAAAATTGTTGCCAAACAAGCAAATCCTGTAATTTTTAAACCAACCGGCCCAATTTTTTTCACACCGCAAATTTTCAATATTCCCAACACGAGGAAAGCAAACAAGGGATAAATGGCCGGATAGGCAAAAAAAGCACCCTTCCACTCTCCCCTTAACAACAAAAGGAGCGCTGTCTGGAACCCGCATCCCGGACACTCCACACCCAGGTAATGCCTTACCAGGCAGGGCAACTGATGCGATTCTAACCATTCCAGCATATCCGGTAACTTAAAATCTGAAATTCCACAAATCTACGTTTTCCCCTGTAAACAGTTTCAATAAACATGAAAAATACAACAACATTTATACACGAACTACACGCTCCAGGATGTCCATAGCCTCTTTCACCAGCTCCATATTGGCCTGCGAGCCCATGTGTCCGATTCGGAACACTTTTCCTGCCAAACATCCGTAATTACCTCCAACCACAAGCCCGTGTGACCTCAGATTCTCATCCAGTTTTTTCCACGACATTTTCGCCGGCACACACAAAGCTGTAACTGTAGATGACAGCATTGCTCCCGGCTGGGGAAACAATTTCAACCCCATGCCAACCGAACGTTTCCTGCAATACTCAGCAACTTTATCATGACGTGCAATCACCTTAGACAACCCTTCCGCCAATATTAGTTCACACGCTTTATGCAACTGGGCTGTTCCCTGCCAATAAGGTGTGTAGGGGAAATAACGCTGTTTTACCGCCAGACGGAAAGGCTGTAAGGCATCATAACCAGCATACCCGCACTCTTCAATAATTTCCCAAGCCTTTTCACTCACAGATAAAAAAGACATATTGGCAGGAGCAGAAAGACATTTCTGTGTTCCTCCCAGACACAAATCCACATGCCACTCGTCTACCTTTATCTCACTCCCGCCAATACCGGACACCGCATCCACATACAGCAAAGGTATACCATACTTCTCCTTCAGTGCCCCGATTTTGTCCACGGGATTCACTGTACCGCTGGGAGTCTCATTCTGCACCATCGTTATCATCTTCGGCGAAAATTCACGTATCGCCTTTTCCACCAATTCAAAATCGTCAATCGATTCATCAAAACCAAACCCCACAGTCCGCACTTCACATCCCAGTGTCTCTGCCATTGTACCTATTCCATAGCCAAACAAACCGGTCGACAATGCCAACACCCGGTCACCGGGCATTAACGTACTTTTCAAAGCACTCCACAAAGCCAACATCCCCTCTCCGCTCTGTATCACAACCTGATTTTTAGTACGCATAATCTTCTGCAAAGACTTTTGCACCGAAACATACAAATCCACATATTCTTTTTCCAAATCGGCAGAACCGTAATTACAGGCTGCCACATTCAAAATCTCCTGCGGCACTGAAACCGGTCCAGGCACCATAGGTATCGGATATTTTTCCATCTCTGATGAATTAAAAATAAATATGAAACAAAAAAGCAACCTCTCGTGAAGGTTGCTTTTCGTGATCCGCCTGGGATTCGAACCCAGGACCCCAACATTAAAAGTGTTGTGCTCTACCGACTGAGCTAGCGAATCGTCTTTCGTTATACGGATAAGACGGGTGCAAAGATAGGATGATTTCTTTTTTTTGCAAAAAATGAAACGAATTATTTCATACTTTTTTATCTATATCCGGATTCCTTTTTTTATTACCCACCAAAAACAAAACAAAAGAGTTTGAAAATCTGACACAATTGTCGTAACTTATACCTGAAAACAAAACAGGTGTGCTATGTTGCTTTATCACTATGAAAAAAAAGGATTATGGATATTGACCACCCTAATTATCGGTTTGGTGGTTCTTCCCCGACAATTTTCAGGAAGCAGGAATGCTTTCTTTCTACTGGAAGAAATTGTCTTACCCGATACGAGCCTGATGCAACTCCCGGAAAAAGCGCAGGCTGTTTTAGAATTAAACCAGGCAGACAGCCTTGCCCTGATTCGGATAAAAGGCATCGGTCCCTACTATGCGCACCGGATTCTGACTTACCGCAAGCGGCTGGGGGGCTTCCATGCCGTGAGTCAGCTGAAAGAACTGAATATGATCTATTTTAATGCCGATTCATCAAATACCCTACTGAAAGTCAACCCGGCCCTAATCCGGAAAAAAGATTTCCAAACCCTTACCTTTAAAGAAATACTAAGACATCCTTACCTGGAATATGAGGACGTCGTACTTATCTTCCAGGCCAAGAAAAAATATGGGACAATTGCCTACGACACCCTACAAAAACACCGGGTTCTCCCCACCCACAAACTCCGGAAAATAAAACCTTATTTCAGGTAAATTCCTTAACTTTGCCTAAATCGACAACTCACACATATATGAAAAAAATTCTGATGATTACAGGCAGTTTGGGATTGCTCTTTCTTCTCCTGCTTCTTTTGCTTCCGGTATTTCTCCGCAACAATATAACCGACATTGTGGAAAAGCAAGCTGACAAATACCTTAACGCCCGACTTCACATTGAATCCATCCAGCTCAGCATGTTCAAAAGTTTCCCCGATCTGAACGTCAGCATCCGGGAGATCACCCTTTCCGGCGAAAAGGAATTTGCCGGCGACACCCTTTTACATGTGCCCCTGTTCAGTGCTTCGGTAAATGTAATGTCACTTCTGAAAGGCAATAAAGTGACTGTTAACCGCCTTTTACTGAAAGACGCCCTTTTCATGCCGCAGGTAGCTGAAACAGGGCATCCGAACTGGGATATTCTCTTCCGGGATTCTGTTCCATCCTCTCCTGCTGAAAAATCACCGGACACCTCAAAAAAAGAAGATAGCGAAGAAATCAGACTCAACGATATACGCATAGAAAATCTCTCTGTTGATTACAAGGATGAAGCCCGTCACACTTATGCCCGGATACATCGGTTAAACCTGGATTTATCAGGCAATTTTGCAGAAACGCAAACCCTGCTAAAAATGGAATTGTCGGCACAAGACCTCTCTTTCCGGCAAGGCCAGATCCAATGGGTCAACAACACCGACATCAGATGGCAAAGTGAAATTGCAGCCGATTTCCGGGAACAGATTTTCGATATACAAAAAAATGCCCTGTCAGTAAACGAGTTAAAACTCATTTTAAATGGACGGATAGGCATCGAAAAAGAGAAATACAATGTGGATCTCCAACTTAAAGCACCCGACACTCGTTTTGAAAGCCTTTTGGCATTGGTACCCAAAGAGTTTCGCAACCAATTAGACAGCATCCAGACCACAGGGGAGTTTACTCTGAACGCCACCACCAAAGGAAGTTACTACACCGGGCATTTACCCCGTCTTTATGCAGAATTAGCCATCCACGACGCCAGTCTGAAATACCCCAACTTGCCGGAATCCGTCAATCATATCAACCTGGCTCTGAAAATCCACAATCCGGGAGGCCCCATTGACTCCACACAAATGGATCTGCAACAGCTTACCTTCACGATAGCAGACAATTCGTTCGCCATGAATTTGCTCCTTACCAACCCGGTCTATCCCAGCCTGCAAGGCAGTGCAAAAGGCAACATTGATTTTGCCAATCTGAAAAAAGCCTTCCCCCTTAAAGACATCAGCATAGAAGGCAATCTATATACCGACCTCACATTCAACGGAAAATACAAAGACATTGAAAAAAAGGAATATGAAAAACTGAAAGCCCAGGGAGAAATCACAATGAATCAGATTGTAATCAGAAATACAACCTTTCCCCAAGGCATCTTCATTCCTTCGGGCAAACTCAATGTCACCCCAACCACACTTAAAATCAATGAAGTAAAAGCCAGAATACTCTCTTCTGCCCTCACACTTAACGGTACGCTATCGAATTACTTACCTTATCTGTTGAAAAAACAAACCCTGAAAGGCAATTTTTCACTCACCTCACCACTGATAAATCTGAATGAACTGATGCGTACCGATAAGAAAACTGCCTCTTCTACGGACACAATTTCACATCCGGACGAACCTTGCATGCCGGAATTGCCTGCCAATCTGGATTTACGCCTCCAAACCGACATACAAAAACTGCTTTTTGACCAACTGACAATCCAACACCTCAAAGGAAACCTCCAAATTGCTAACGCAAAAGCAACCTTTTCAGATGTCAGCATGAATTTACTCAACGGCTCCCTGCGGATGAACGGAGACTACGGGACAAGCCGCCCCCGGATTCCTCATTTCAATCTGAACCTGAACATTTCCGGAGCAGATATCCATTCGGCATACAAATCATTCTCCTTCATCCGACAAAGTCTCCCCATTGCCATGAACTGCGAAGGCAGGATATCCGCCGACTGCAAATTAGCTTCCGACCTGACTTCAAACGGAACTTTGAATCTAAAAACAACCAACGGCAGCGGATACATCACCTCCCAAAACATATTGATTAACCAGAACCCCACGATGCAGAAATTAGCCTCTACCCTCAACAATGAAGAACTTAACCGCATCAGCATCAGTGCACTGAAAATCGAATTTGAAATACAAAAAGGGAACCTGACGGTGAAACCGTTCAAAACCACGTTAGCCGGTAACCCGGCGACTATTTACGGTTATCAGAGTGCGGAAGGCAATATCGCATATAATCTCTCGCTAAACGTTAAGCGGAAATATTTTGGCAAAGACATTGAAAATGTACTAAAAAGCATCCCCGGCTCCCACAACATCGAAAACCTGGACCTGGATGTCAGAATCGAAGGCACGTTAAGCAAGCCGGAAGTAAAACCGGATTTATCCAAAGCCTTGAAAACCATCCAAAAGGAGGCTGAAAAAGAGTTGAGGAAAAAAGCCCAAAAAGGCCTTATGAAAGAATTAAACAAACTGTTCAGATAACCCTTCCTGAAGTGCCCGGATTTTATCCCGGATAATCAAATAAAAACAAGGCCATATTCAATATGAATATGGCCTTATTTTATTCATACTATTCCCGCTTTAATCGTCAAATCCCGGACGATGGAAATTTACAGCCTCCGGAAATTGTGTCTCAATATCCCGCTGTAACTGTTCCAGTACCACCTGCACATGCATGATATTCTTGATAACCGGCAAAGAACAATGCTTTTTCAAAGCCTCCCAGGCCATGATAGAAATTTGTATCGCCACCAAAGCAACCTTTGCCGAACCGTTGTATTCATACTCATACATCTCCCGGTTATCAACTTCACGGCTCTGATAGCAAGAGAGCAGGGCTTTTCTTATCTTGGAGGAAATAACATCCATGTACCAATTGATTTTATCCAAAGCATCTTCTGTTTCTCTTCCTTCCGGAGAACCCAGCGTCCATTCCTTCTCGTCCAGAACAGCAAACACGTTTTCCATACATTCCTCACACAGATTTTCATAGATAATGCATACCTGAATGATCTGAGAAACAGTCTCCCCGAACTTATTGAACTCTTCATCCTGCAATACACGCTCGCAATCATCCGGCCAAAATCCTTTTTCCATGTCCTCAGCCGCATAAATATCTTCCATATCTATTCCTCTCTCCTCCGCCAAGTCGTGCAGAATTTCATAGGTAGTATCAAAGATATTCTTCAGATAAACCCACGTGGTTTCCTGTTTTGTATACAGGCTTTCTTCAAGCGTCTTTCCTAATTTTTCCTCCATCTTCTTCCCCACCACATAACTCATGCACTTTAACTTCAGAGCACACTTCTCACACCATCTGTCACAAAAATTATAAATGCCCGGCACAAAACCCGCTTCCAGCAATTTTTCTATCTCTTTTTTCGACACAACAAAAATTTTATGTTGAACAACCAAAAATTTCTTCTCTATACATTGTAACACTCACACACAACATCATACAATAAAATAATTAAAATTCTTTACAAAGATAACAAAGAAGAAGAAAGAAACAAATTTTTTAGTTAATTATCCGAATAAAACACAATCCTTTTTCAAGAAACAACATCTGTCGTCAGGCATCCTGAGGCACAGGAAACAAAAATACCATTCAGTGGGTTGTCAGCAGACTGCTATTTTTTTTATTTTACAAGCAATTTATATTTTTGCAAAACTTATATTTCTGCTATGTGGATTATCCCGGCTTTTATCTCAGCCTCCCTGTTAGGCCTATATGATGTATTCAAAAAAATTTCTCTGTCCGGCAATGCCGTGTTGCCCGTTCTCTTTCTGAACATTTTCTTTTGTTGCCTGCTTTTGTCTCCCGTTGTCATTTTATCCTGTTTTTTCCCGGACACACTTCGGAATACGGCTTTTTTCCTGTCCTCCATCCCGCCCTCCGACCATGCCTTATTACTGTCGAAAGCCGTGATTGTATTATCCTCCTGGACATTTGCCTATTTTGCAATCAAACACCTGCCTCTAACCATTGCCTCCCCTATCAAAGCCACTCAACCCGTACTTACTCTGACAGGTGCGGTGTGCCTTTTCGGTGAACGCTTGAACCTCTGGCAATGGGCAGGTATATCGTTAGCCATCGTCTCTCTGTATCTCCTCTCCTGGAACGGCAAAAGAGAAGGCATTCGTTTCAGCCGCAACAAATGGATTCTTTTCATGGTTCTGGCAATACTAAGCGGAGCACTCAGCGGCCTGTATGACAAATTTCTGCTCACCCGCATTGACCGCATGAATGTACAAATTTGGTTCAATTTTTACCAGCTGCTTCTGATGGGCGGAATTGTACTGCTACTTTGGTATCCCGGACGCAAGCACACCACTCCTTTCAGATGGAAATGGAGCATCCCTTTCATCTCCCTCTTTTTAGTCCTCGCCGATTTCGCATACTTCTATGCCTTAAGCCGCACAGATGCCATGATTTCTGTCATATCCTTAGTGAGACGCAGCGGAGTCATTGTGACTTTCGTCGCCGGAGCGATTCTGTTCCGGGAAAAAAACCTGAAAGCCAAATTCATCGACCTGGTATTAGTCATTACCGGAATGCTGCTGATTTACCAAGGAACGGAATAAAACACAACCTTATTCCGCCTGCCGGATAGACAAACCGATTCGTTTGCGTTCCCGATCCACCTGAATTACCTTCACCCGGACCTGCTGGTGCAACGCGAGCACCTCTGCCGGATTGGAAATATAATGATTCGCTATTTCAGATATATGCACCAAGCCGTCCTGATGCACTCCCACATCAACAAAAGCGCCAAAATTAGTTACATTGGTGACAATCCCCGGCAACACCATACCCTCCTGCAAATCCTCTATCCGGGTAATACCTTCGGCAAAACTGAATACCTGAGCCATCCGCCGGGGATCCCTTCCGGGTTTCTTCAATTCTTCTATTATATCTTTCAGCGTCAGCAAACCTGTCTTTTCGTCTGCATACTTGGTCGGATCAATCTGACTGCACAGTTGTTCGTTCCCGATTAAATCTTTTACGCTTACCTTAAAATCACAAGCAATCCGTTCTACAATATAATAGGATTCCGGATGCACTGACGAATTGTCAAGAGGATTTTCAGCCTCTTCTATCCGCAAAAAGCCGGCACATTGTTCAAAAGCTTTCGCCCCCATACGCTTCACTTTCTTCAACTCTTCCCGGCTTTTTACCTTCCCGTTTTCACGGATATACTCCACCACATTCTCTGCCAAGGCAGGTCCCAGTCCGGATACATAGGTAAGCAGGTATTTGCTTGCCGTATTCACGTTTACCCCCACTTGATTGACACAGGATTCCACCACACGATCCAGACTCTCTTTCAGCTTCACCTGGTCCACATCATGCTGGTATTGCCCCACACCGATGGATTTCGGATCTATTTTCACCAATTCAGCCAAAGGATCCATCAAACGCCGTCCGATAGACACAGCCCCCCGCACAGTCACATCATATTCCGGAAACTCTTCCCGGGCAATTTTAGAAGCGGAATAGACCGAAGCACCATTTTCACTGACCACAAACACCTGTACTTTCCGGTCGTAACGAAGATTCTGAATAAATGTCTCCGTTTCCCTTCCTGCGGTACCATTACCGATAGCTATCGCCTGGATATTATATGTGGCAACCATATTGACAATCTTAGTCGCCGCCTGCTTATAAGCACTGTGAGGCGGATGCGGATAAATTGTTTCATTGTGCAGCAACTGTCCCGTTTCATCCAGACACACCACCTTACACCCCGTACGGAATCCGGGATCTATACCCAATACCCGTTTACTCCCCAATGGCGGTGCCAACAACAGTTGCCGTAAATTTCCCGCAAACACCCGAATAGCTTCGTCATCGGCTTTCTGCTTGAAAAGGAGTAGGTTTTCAGACTCGACCGAAGGAAAAAGCAAACGCTTATAAGCATCTTTTACAGCCACTTTCACCTGCCGTGAAGCGTCATTATCATTCTTCACAAAAATACGTTCCAGCCCTTCCAACGTCTGTTCATCATCGACTTCAATCCCGACTTTCAGTATACCTTCGGCTTCTCCCCGGCGTATTGCCAGCATCCGGTGAGAAGGACAACGTTTCAGTGGTTCCCGGAAATCAAAATAATCCGTATACTTTTCCCCCTCTTTCTCTTTTCCCTTCACCACTTTCGACCACACAAAAGCCTCTCTTTCCACTTGCCGGCGGGTACGGTTGCGAGCGGCCTCGCTCTCATTGACCCACTCTGCAATGATGTCCCTTGCTCCCTGCAAAGCTTCAGCTTCATCCTTAACTTCACCTCTGACAAAACGGGTAGCCCGTCCCTCCACATCGCCGTTTTCCTGTTTCATCAAAATAGCCGCCAACGGTTCCAACCCTTTTTCCTTCGCCTTAGCCGCCCGCGTTTGTCTTTTCGGTTTGAAAGGAAGATAAATATCTTCCAGCGTCTGCAAATCCTGACATTCGCGAATCTGTTGTTCCAGCCGGTCTGTCAGCTTTCCCTGCTGACGGATAGTCTCCATCACACTTCCCTTTTTCTTCTCCAGTTCCTGAAAACGGACATACATTTCCCGGATTTCTGCAATCTTTACCTCATCCATATTACCGGTCATTTCCTTCCGGTAACGGGCTATAAAAGGGATCGTCGCCCCCTCCTCTGTCAGATGAATCAGATGACGTATATACTTCTGTTCTATTCCGGTCTTCCCGGCAAGAAACACTACCGGATCTATAAAAAATTCCATTGCATCAAATCATTAATATCACAACGGCTCTATATCCCGCCGCTGAAAACAAATAAAAGGACAAAATCGGGAACAAAGATACAAGTTCTGGAGTTTATTGCTTACCTTTACGGACAAAAGTTAAACATTCCCGAAAGGAATCCAGACCATTTGCCATTTTCATCTATGATCCGGATAAAAGACATACAGAAAAGTTACGGAGAACTCCAGGTTCTAAAAGGCATCAACCTCTGTGTCAACGAAAAAGAAATAGTTACTATCGTCGGTGCCAGCGGAGCCGGTAAAAGTACCCTGCTCCACATCATCGGTACACTGGACACTCCGGACAAAGGGGAATTGTGGTTTGATGACATACTCATCTCTTCCCTTTCCTCCAACAAATTGGCCACATTCCGCAACAACAATATCGGATTCGTCTTTCAATTCCACCACCTTCTTCCGGAATTTACAGCATTGGAAAATGTGTGCATTCCGGCTTGGATAAAAGGGGACAACAAAAAAGCCGCGGAAAAAAAAGCCATCGGATTATTGGAACTTATGGGTTTGAAAGAACGTATCTTTCACAAACCGAATGAGCTTTCGGGAGGAGAACAGCAACGGGTATCCGTAGCACGCGCCCTCATCAATAATCCGAAAGTAATTTTAGCGGATGAACCGTCCGGCAACTTAGACACGCAAACCAAAAACGAACTGCATCGCCTGTTTTTTACGCTACGGCAGGAACTGGGGCAAACATTCGTCATCGTCACCCACGACACAGAGCTGGCTGAGATGTCGGACAGACAAATACGACTGAAAGACGGGAAAATAGATAACAGATAACAGGCAATTTTTTACATTTTAGTTATTCGTTCACAGTTTTCTTATATCTTTGCATGATTTTTAATAAAAACAATAACATCAACTAAATGAAATACACCGATAATCTGGATCAAGTAAGCTATTGTCTCGGACTTAGCATCGCAAGCAATCTGATATCCTCAGGAGTAAAAACAATCAACGCAGAAGCATTCAACGATGCAATGGCAACGGTATTTGAAGGGAAAATGCCCGAAATCAATCCGGACAAAGCCAATAAAATTCTGCAGGATTATTTTGAAAAAATACAAAACGAAAAAGGAAATAACGCGAAAGCCGCCGGAGAAAAATTCCTGGCGGAAAACAAAACCAAAGAGGGAGTTCATACTTTAAAGAGCGGATTACAGTATAAAGTGTTGAAAGAAGGGAAAGGAGCCAAACCCAAAGCAACGGATACCGTAAAATGCCATTACGAAGGACGGCTGATTGACGGAACCGTGTTTGACTCTTCCATTCGCCGCAACGAACCGGCAGAATTCCCCGTAAACGGAGTAATTGCCGGCTGGGTAGAAGCCCTGCAGCTGATGAACGTCGGCGCCAAATGGCAACTCTACATCCCTTCTGAGCTGGCATACGGAGCTCATGGAGCCGGACAATCCATCGGCCCGAACGAAACCCTCATTTTTGATGTGGAATTACTTGATATTTTATAATTACAAATTCACGAAACAATGAATGCAAAACTTTTATTATTGACACTTTCTGCCGGGGCTATTATGATGATCGGTTGCAACAACGGTTGCACGACCTCTACCTCCGCAACTTTAAAAACTGCCAACGACACAGCCAGCTATTACATCGGATACATGTATGGTACCGGACTGGAGCGTTCCGGATTAAAACAACCGAATATGGAAGCCATTGTCGCCGGTATGAATGCCGCTTTGAAAAAAGCCGATGTAAAAACAGATCCGCAGCAGATGCAAATGTACCTGAGCATGTATTTACAGAAATTATCCATGCAATTGGCTGAAGAAAACCTGCAAAAAGGCCAGGAATTCATGAAAAAGAATGCAACAAAATCAGGCGTTGACACCCTGGCAAACGGCATCCAATACAAAGTGCTGAAAAAAGGAAACGGCCCGAAACCTACCGCTACGGATAAGGTTAAAGTACACTATAAAGGCACTTTAATTGACGGAACGGAATTCGACTCTTCCATCAAACGCGGAGAACCGGCAGAATTCTATCTCAACCAGGTGATTCCGGGCTGGACGCAGGCCATACAGCAAATGCCGCAAGGCTCCAAATGGATCATCTATATTCCTTCTGACCAGGCATACGGCCAAAGAGGAGCCGGCGCAGCCATCGGTCCGAATGAAACACTGATTTTCGAAGTTGAACTGCTTGACATCAACCCGAAAGCAGAAGAAACTCCAGCTGCCAAATAAGCACCGGATATAACACATTAAAAACAGGAGAAGCCCCGCGGTTTTCTCCTGTTTTTTTATTTTTCACTTTCAGTGTTTCGTTTTTCATTGTATATTTGCAGGCAAATTATTGAAACCATGAATTACGAAATCAACGGAAAGCTTATATTTAAAGAAGATACACAACACATCAGCGAAAAATTCCAGAAAAGGGAGTTTGTGATAGAGGTGGAAAACGAAAAAAATCCCCAGTGGAACGATTTTGTGAAAATACAACTTATCCAGGATCGTTGTGACCTTTTGGAAAACATCTCTTTGAACGAGAACATCAAAGTTTACTTCAATGTACGCGGAAGGAAATGGGAAAATCAGGGGAAAGTATCCTATTTCACCAATCTGGAAGGCTGGAGAATAGAAAAAATGACACAGGAAGCACCTGAAAACATTCCGGTACCCCAGTATACCGTTGAAGATATACCTCCCGTACCCGAAGCAGACGACCTTCCTTTTTAAAATAAATTAAAGAGTTAGCGCAGGCTAACTCTTTAATTTTATCTCCGTATCGGTCAGTTCAATTTTTTTATCCTTAAAAAGAGTACCGATAGCCTTTTTATAGTCTTTCTTACTGCATTCAAAAAGATTATAAATAATCTCCGGAGCCGTTTTATCGGACACATCCAACACTCCCCCGTTATCTTCCAGCTTTTCAAGTATCTTTTCCACAATCGCGTCCACCCGGTCGTATCCCTTTTTTTGCAAGGTAATGTCTATCTTATCGTCTTTCCGGATACCTTTGATATATCCTTTCAATTTCTGTCCCAGCTTCAAAGGACGGAATACCTCATTCCGGTATACCAGCCCCCAATGAAGGTTATCCACAATCACATTGTAACCCATATCGGATTTCCGGGCAATCAGCACATCCACTTCCTGTCCGGTTTTGTATTCGACAGGCACATTGTCCAGATATTTTTCAATCTTAGCGGTAGCCACTATCCGGTCAGACGATTCATCCACATAAGCATATACCAGATAGGATTTCCCCTCTTCCATTCTGTCCCGCTGTTCCCGGAAAGGCACCAGCAAATCTTTTCTTAACCCCCAGTCCAAAAAAGCCCCCACAGAACTTGTAGACACCACTTTCATCCAGGCAAATTCTCCCACCCGGATATTGGGAACTTCTGTCGTCGCAATAATCCGGTCCTCGGAATCAAAATAAACAAATACCTTCAGGTAATCCTCCGGAAAGCAATCTTTGGGAACATACTCATTGGGAAGAAGGATTTCACCCCGCTCCTCTCCGTCAAGATACACACCGAAATCCACCACTTTAACCACCCGCAAAGTATTGTATTTTCCAATCTCTATCATTATGAATCATATATAAAACGGGGAACGGTATATTAAATTCACCGTTCCCCGTCAGATTTCTATTTCATTATATTTTCCACCTCTTCCACGGTAATCGGAATACGCTGGTCACCCAACGTCCTGCACCCCTCTTCCGTAATCAGCACATCATCCTCCAAACGGATTCCACCAAAATCCTTAAAGGTTTCTATCTTGTCATACACCAGAAAATCCTTATGCATTCCCTGCTGTCTCCACTGGTCTATCAGTGCCGGAATGAAATAACATCCCGGTTCATCCGTTACGACAAATCCCGGCTGCAAACGGCGCCCCATACGCAAAGAAGAGGTACCGAACTGATTCACTGGACGTATTTCCTCATCGTATCCCACATAAATCTGTCCCAAATCCTCCATATCATGTACATCCAGTCCCATCATATGTCCCAGTCCATGAGGCATAAACAATGCATGAGCCCCGGCAGCCACAGCAGCCTCCACATCCCCACGCATCAACCCCAACTCCTTCAACCCCTGTGCCAACACTTTACACACTTCCAGATGAACAGAAAGATAAGTCACACCCGGTCGGGACAATTCCAACGCCTTTTGATTACAAGCCACAACAATGCTATATACATCTTTCTGACGGGTATCGAATTTCCCGTTTACAGGTACCGTACGGGTAAAATCAGAACAATAACTCATATTGTTTTCCGCCCCCGCATCCGTCAGCATCATGCGTCCTTTTTGCAGCACCTGACTGTGATTGTGATTATGCAACGTCTCTCCATTCTGCGATAAAATCACAGGAAAAGAAACCATCTTTCCGTACGAGGCGGCAATTCCTTCCACCAAACCGGTCACATACAATTCTTTTATTCCCGAACGGCAATTCATCATTGCTGTTGTGTGCATCTCATAACCGATGTTACAAGCATTCGTAATCTGTTCGATTTCACACGCTTCTTTCACAGAACGCAAACTCACCACAGCCTTAATCAATTCCAAAGAGGCATATTTTTTCTGCAAAACAGGGCGAATTCCCAGTAACTCTTCTATCAGGAGCATGTTCGCATGACGATAGGGAGGCAAGAAATGAATTCTTCTGCCTTCGCCGACAGCCAGTCTCAATACATCCGCCAGTTTTGCAAAAGGCCTGGTTTGAGTAATTCCCACCCTTTCTCCCAATTCTTTTACTTTCGGCTGAGGCCCCATCCAGATAATATCATCCATATCCACATCATTCCCGAAAAGATACTCTTTGCCGGAATCCGCATCCAACACTCCGGCAAACCCCGGCATATCCAACCCGAAGAAATACAAAAACGAACTGTCCTGACGGAACTTATAGGTATTGTCCGGATAATTGGCGGGAGATTCCACATTTCCAAGGATCAGAATCAATCCTCCTCCCACTCTTTCTTTCAGAGCTTTCCTCCTGTTTTTATAAATAGCAGCTTCAAACATGATTTTATTATTTTAAATTTTATTTATCAATAGCGTATTTTCAAATTATTCAAACGCATGGCGCTGTTGCGGGTTTCGGGATGTGCCAACCGCACGCCACAGGTGTGCCAGGAACCGCTTTTCAAAGGATATATTTCCGTTTCCAGACGGAAAACCGACAAACCGGATTCGGGCTGAAAACTGAAACAAAGATGCTTTTCAAAACGATTGTAGACTTTTATCAGCAAACTGTTTTTTCCTTTCTTTAAAGGCAATATGATCTTCTCCTTGTTATATTCCATTCCTCTGCCTGCCGAATGCGTCGTCACGACCTGCCCGTTCAAAAGAACCATCACCCCATTTCCGCTTCCTATCTCAACAACCACATCCCCGTCCCGGTCCGCAACCATTTCCTGCCAAAACAAGACAGAGCGCCTCTCTCCAACCGGAAGCTCCCATTTCAGCCCCGGTTGCAAATCCCCACACAATTGCCACCCCTCGCCTTCCGGAACTCCGTCTACCGCAGAAACTGCCGGTATGCTTCCCAGCAAACCTCCCGTACGTTTCCAAAAAATGTTTCCCCACACCACTCTCGGTGCCTGCGTCTTCACCCGGCTACCACCATCCAACACCACCTCCTTTTCCTCTCCGTCCACTGCCAGCACAATTTTCTTGCCCCGCTCTTCCTCCGTATAGAACAACACCGGTTTCAACTGCCTGACGGCAGTTTTTATCATCCAATTGTAGGCAATCACACTTCTGAAACCGGTATAATAATCCATACTCGAATAAGCATTCACCGGTACGGCATTTTCCCAAGTCAGCATTCTGCCTGCCACCCAGGCATGCAAAGGAAGGATTTCATACCCCTCTTCCAGCTCCACACAAATGACATCCACCGGAGAGTCAACAGACCCGTTCGCTACCGGATAAACCACCCACACTCCTTTTTCCTCCGCTATGTTAAGGACGCCATCACCCAAATAAGCAGCCCGTTTCACACGCCCCCGCAAGCCTTCAAGCACAATCCGTTCCGGACACTTTCCCCTCTCCACAAAAAGATAAAGATTATTTCCTCTCGCCGTCACATCGCCCCACTCCGGAACATAATCAAAGGGATTGGCCTTTGCCCCGTAAATCGCTTCGCCATATTTCCCCAGCCATTTTCCCATTCCCAACAAAACCTGCTCTTCAAAAGGCACCACACTACCGTCACCTTTCGGTCCGATATTCAGCAAATAATTTCCTCCCCGGCTTACGACTTTTATGAGACTTCTAATTTTCTCATCCCGCTTATCCGCCACCTCTCCACGCTCTTGCCAGGAACGATAGCCCCAGGTTTCATCAAAAAACGACGCCGCTGTCTGCCAGGGAACTCCCATTTTATAATCAGGATACTCATTATCCGCCATCACACTGAAATCACTGCAATCATTCCCCAAGCGACCGCTAATCATACACTGGGGCTGCAAACGGCTGACCAGTGCATACAATCCCCGGCTTTGCTCCGGTGTCAGTGAGCCCATATCAAACCAGATCTCAGATACAGGCCCGTATCCCGTCATAATTTCCTCCACCTGCCGCAGGTTATATTCGTAATGTTCAGGGGTAAGCGGATCAGCATTGTGGCTCGATATCGGATAAGCCTGCGGAAAATGCCAGTCTATCAACGAAAAATAGACGCCGAAACGCATATCCTGCCTCCGGCAGGCTTCCGCCAACTCTTTCATGACATCCCGCTTATAAGGCGTTGCATCCACAATATTATAATCCGTCAGGCGGGAATGATACATACAAAAACCATCGTGATGCTTTGAAGTAAACACGACAGACTTCATTCCGGCATCCTTTGCCAGTTTCACTACAGCATCTGCATCCCAATCCACCGGATTAAAATCACGTGCCACAGCGGCATACCAGTCGCTGAAAATTCCCCCATGCGATTGTATCTGTTCACTGTAGCCGCTCGACACCGGTTTACCGTTCCAGACCCCGCCCAACTGCGAATAGAGTCCCCAATGGATAAACATGGAAAACTTTTGATTCATCCAGGCCGAATCCGGCTTCACTTGCCCATACGCCACCTGAACTCCCAACAAAAACAAAAAAACTACTTTTAGCATGCCACATCTATATTAGTGGGCTAAAAATAACATAAATTCAGCTAAAAAGTAACAGTTAAAGCCAAAAGATTGGGAATTTAATCGTAATGTTCATCCAACGCCGTACGTTTGCTTCTGAAAATAATGGCTGCCAGAGGAACGCAAAAACCGGTAACCACCACAATCCAGGCACCGTAACGTATGGTCACTTCATCAGCCATAATGCCGCTCATACGCCCGCCGAGGGTCAACATAGTATCCTGAGAGAAGTCTATATCCATAATCCTCCACAATACTACAATTCCCGCTGCAATTCCGAAAAGCGACATAAACCAGAGATTCAGTTTCGACACATCCCGGTGCAAATCCTTCCTCATGGCCAGAACCAATATCAACAAAAACATGATAAACGTAAACCAGCCGGATGAAAAAACACCGGTAAGCGTTCCGACCATTTCTATGTAATACCAAGGCAGAAAAGTTGCCACAAGTCCGATAATACCCACAATAAATACGGCAAAACGTTGTCTGTTCATAATTTTTCCATTTAATGTTAACAAAGCATATACGCCCGGAGAGGGTAAAAAGTTTTTCAGGCGGGAACCGTTTCCCCAAATGCTGATTTTTAATGAAAATTATCAAAAATATGTGCTGCTTTTTTTTGATATTCGCAAGAAGTATGAGTAATTTTGGGGACATTTTGACAGGAAACGTTTCCGGGAAGCGTTTCCATCCAGACAAATGACTTGGAATTTACATGATAACAAATTGAAAAACAGATTCATTGAAATAAATTTATTTATTCATTAATTTCATTATTTATGACACCAACTCATATTGAACACATCGGCATTGCCGTAAAAAGCCTGGACGAGGCTATCCCTTTCTACGAAAAAGTTTTGGGCTTAAAATGCTACGCCATTGAAGAAGTAAAAGACCAGAAAGTAAAAACGGCATTTTTCCAGGTAGGCCAGACGAAAATTGAATTGCTCGAATCTACCGATCCGGAAGGTCCTATCGGTAAATTCGTTGAGAAAAACGGAGGAGGCATGCACCACATCGCCTTTGCTGTGGACGATGTTGCCCAGGCCCTGAACGAAGCGGAAGCTGCCGGTTGCCAGTTGATTGACAAAGCTCCCCGCGGAGGTGCCGAAGGATTGCAAATCGGATTCCTGCATCCGAAATCCACCAACCGGGTATTAACAGAACTCTGCGGTAAAAAATAAAACGGTCATAAAGCCCATACCTTCTGCGGTATGGACTTTATCCTTTATAAACATCATAAATTCAAACCCCATTATGATTACAAATCAAGATAAAGTAAAAAAACTGATCGAACTTCGTGCCACCGCGAAGTTAGGCGGCGGTGAAAAAAGAATCGAATCCCAGCATAAAAAAGGGAAACAAACAGCCCGTGAACGTATCGAAATGTTACTGGACGACGGCAGCTTCGAAGAATTTGACATGTTCGTCACCCACCGGTGTACAAACTTCGGCATGGAAAAAACCAAATTCTTAGGCGACGGAGTGGTAACCGGACAGGGAACCATTGACGGACGTTTGGTATTCGTATTTGCCCAGGATTTTACCGTATTCGGCGGTGCCTTGTCTGAAACGCTGGCACAGAAAATCTGTAAAGTGATGGACAAAGCCATGATAGCCGGAGCTCCGGTTATCGGTCTGAACGACTCAGGTGGTGCCCGTATTCAGGAAGGGGTGACCTCTTTGGCCGGATATGCAGAAATCTTCGAACGTAACATTTTAGCATCCGGAGTCATTCCGCAGATCTCCGCTATCTTCGGCCCTTGCGCCGGTGGTGCCGTATACTCTCCTGCCCTCACGGACTTCATCCTCATGACCGACGAAACATCTTATATGTTCGTTACCGGCCCGAAAGTAGTAAAAACCGTTACCGGGGAAGACATCAGCACAGAAGACCTCGGAGGTGCAGGCATCCATTCCTCCAAATCGGGAGTTGCCCACTTCAAAGTTGAAAACGAAGAAGAAGGTATACAAATCATCCGGAAACTGTTGTCTTATCTGCCTTCCAACAACCTGGAAGACGCACCGATTATCGATTGTACGGACCCGATTGACCGTCTGGAAGACAGCCTGAACGAACTGATTCCTGACAACCCCAACCAGCCCTATGACATGTTGCACGTCATTGAAGCCATCGTGGACCACGGTGAATTCCTGGAAGTACACCGCAACTTTGCTAAAAACATCATTGTCGGCTTCTGCCGCATGGGCGGTATGCCTGTAGGCGTCATTGCCAACCAGCCGAGCTTCCTGGCAGGAGTACTGGACATCCAGGCTTCCCGCAAGGCAGCCCGTTTCGTACGCTTCTGCGACTGCTTCAACATCCCCATCCTGACTTTGGTAGACGTACCGGGATTCCTTCCGGGCAGCGGTCAGGAATACGGTGGTATCATCATCCACGGAGCCAAATTGTTGTTCGCATACGGCGAAGCTACCGTACCGAAAGTAACAGTAACGTTGCGTAAATCTTACGGCGGTGCACACGACGTAATGTCCTGCAAGCAATTGCGCGGAGATGCCAACTACGCATGGCCTTCAGCCCAGATTGCCGTAATGGGGGCATCCGGAGCCATTGAAGTACTCTATGGCAAAGAAGTAGCTGCCATTGAAAATGCAGAAGAAAAAGCCAAATTCATCCAGGAAAAAGTAAATGCTTACGATGAAGCATTTGCCAATCCTTACCAGGCCGCTTCTTTCGGCTACATCGACGATGTAATCGAACCGCGCAACACCCGTTTCCGGGTCATCCGTGCCTTTGAAAGCCTGCGCACGAAAAAAGTGGTGAATCCGCCGAAAAAACATAGTAACATACCTTTGTAAAATAAAGAAATATGACAAATTCTATTATACTTCTCACAGATTTGGCAGCAGAAGCCAGCGGATATACCATCTCTGTCGTGAGTATCCTTGTGGTATTTCTGTCGCTTACCGTATTGGTGCTCATTTTTATGGCCATTCCCAAACTGCTGGAAATGAAAATAAAGAGCAACATCAAAAAAACGGGTGTGACGGAAGTCATCCGGAATGTCAACATGGAGGCCGACATCAACGCCGCCATAGCTATGGGACTGCACATGTACTTTAATGAATTGCACGATGAAGAAAGCAACATCATTACCATACACAACGCTCCCAAGCAATACTCACCGTGGAGCTCCAAAATTTACGGAGTACAAAATCAACCTTTGAAAAAATAAAAAGGCAAATCAGCGCATTAAAATTTAAAAACAAGAGTATGAAAAAATATAAATTCAAAATCAACGGTCAGGTCTACGAAGTAGAAGTGGGTGAATTTGACGGCAACAACGCCACCGTATCCGTAAACGGCACCCCCTACCAGGTAGAAGTGCAAGGAGAAGAAAAGAAAGCTAAAACTCCGGTATTGGCCCGCAAACCGGTAGTCAACAAACCCGGAGAAGGCCAGATTAAAAAATCGGAAGGAGACGGCAGTGCCTACAAAATCAAATCTCCGCTTCCCGGTACAATTAAAAAAGTCAATGTCAGCGTAGGCGACACCGTAAAAGAGGGCGACTGCCTGATGGTTATGGAAGCCATGAAAATGGACAACAATGTGATGTCTGAAAAAGGCGGAACGATAAAAGCCATTAAAGTAAAAGAAGGTGACGCCGTTCTTCAGGGCGATACATTAGTAGAAATTGCATAATCAAAAAGTGTATGAACAAACTTATTTTCATTACGTTATCCTTCCTGTTCGTGGTCCTGAACGGTCATTACTGTCCGGCTGCCAACAAGGATAACCTAAAAGAAGTGCTTGTACACGGCAAATGGGTCAATAAAGCCGACGGCTATATTCCCAACGCTACCGGCAATTCCGACCGGACCGTAGCCCGTTACAAGATCTATCAATTCAACGAAAACGGGACGTTCACGATGGACTCCATCAAGCAACGTTACACCGGAACGTGGGAGCTGGCAGGAAACACTGTTACCCTGCTCTTCAATTCCAAAAAAATCACGGAATTTTCCCCGAACTTAGACCCGAACGCCTCCGGCCAAGGCTATGTTACCAAAGATGTCATGGTCACTCCGGGAGCAAGAACCGCTACCGTAACACCGGACATGCTGAAATTCAGCAATTCCACACAGGATGCCGTTCACAACTCGGACGCCATCGCCGGAATGAAAAACTTCTGGGAGTTTACGGGATTTGCCAATGCAACCTGGAAAAACTTAGTCATGATTCTGGTGGCCTTAATCTTCATCTGGCTGGCCATCCGTTTCGACTACGAACCGATGTTGCTTATTCCCATCGGGATGGGTATCATCATCGGAAACATACCTTTCTATATGGGAGAAGCCTTCAATCTGAAACTCGGCATTTATGAACCCGGTTCCGTATTGAACATCCTCTATTCAGGGGTCATCAACGGTTGGTATCCTCCTTTGATTTTCTTAGGCATCGGTGCCATGACCGACTTCTCCTCCCTGATTTCCAACCCCCGGTTGATGATTCTGGGAGCTGCCGCACAGATTGGTATTTTCGTAACCTTTATCGGTGCACTCTGGCTGGGATTCGCTCCCCCCGAAGCAGGAGCTATCGGAATCATCGGTGGTGCCGACGGTCCGACAGCTATCTTCCTGTCTTCTAAACTGGCTAACGGTGTGAACATGCTGGCTGACGGCACATTAGTAAAGAACCTGATTGGTCCGATTGCTATCGCCGCTTACTCCTACATGGCTTTGGTACCCGTTATTCAACCTCCCGTTATCAACCTGCTGACTACGAAAAAAGAACGCAGAATCAAAATGCGTCCTCCCCGTTCCGTCAGCCGTCTGGAAAAACAATTGTTCCCCATTATCGGTCTGTTGCTGACAGCGTTTATCGCTCCCTCCGCCCTGCCGTTGCTGGGTATGTTGTTCTTCGGTAACCTGCTGAAAGAATCTACGGTAACCAACCGTCTGGCCAATACCGCCAGCAATGCTTTGATTGACTCCATCACCATGTTGTTGGGTATCACGGTAGGAGCTTCAACCCAGGCAGACGTATTCCTGACTGACACCTCCATCAAGATTTTTGTTTTGGGAGCATGTTCTTTCGTGATTGCAACCGCAAGCGGAGTATTGGTCGGCAAACTGATGAGCTGGCTGTCCCCCAAAAGCAATCCCATCAACCCGATGATCGGTGCAGCAGGTGTTTCTGCCGTCCCCGACAGCGCCCGTGTGGTTCAGAATCTGGGACTGAAAAACGACCCGACCAACTACCTGTTGATGCATGCCATGGCACCGAATGTTTCCGGAGTAATCGGCTCTGCCGTTGCCGCCGGTACATTGTTGAGTTTCCTGATGTAAAAACAGTTTATCCGATAAAAACTCCCGGTGTCATTCCGGGAGTTTTTTTTATAACTATTTTCCCTTATCTTTATCCCAACAAATTCAATAACTGATTTATGAGTCTACGCGGTTTCGGAAGCGACAACTTTTCGGGCGTTCTGCCCGAAGTATTCAATGCCCTGAAAGAAGCGGCCTACGGCCATCAACCCTCCTACGGAGAGGATGCCTGTTCGGAAAAAGCCATCCGGGATTTCAAAAATATCTTCGGTGAAAACACAGAAGTCTATTTCGTCTACAACGGCACGGGAGCCAACATTCTGGCTATTTCGGCCTTTACCCGCTCCTACAATGCGGTAATATGTGCTGAAACGGCCCACATCAATGTAGACGAATGCGGCGCCATTCAGAAACAGGCAGGCTGCAAACTGCTCACAGTCCCTACTTTTGACGGAAAACTAAACGTAGGACTGATCCAGAACCACATGCACGGATTCGGAGTGCAGCACCATTCCCAGCCCAACCTCATATCCCTGACGGAATGCACGGAACTGGGCACAGCATATACACCGGAAGAGTTAAAAGAAATCTGCGACTTCGCCCACGCCCATAACATGTATGTACACATGGACGGAGCCCGTCTTGCCAACGCAGTAGCCCATCTGGAATGCACCCCCCGGGAACTGACAGTTGATGCAGGAATTGATGTACTTAGCTTCGGAGGTACCAAAAACGGCATGATGTTCGGAGAGGCAGTACTGTTTTTCAATACCAGTGTATGTGCCAATGTCAAATACATCCGCAAGCAAGCCATGCAGCTCCATTCCAAAACCCGTTTCATTGCCGCCCAGTTTTCTGCCGTATTAAAAGACGGCCTGTGGCTGAAAACAGCAGCCCACGCCAACCGCATGGCTCAGAAATTAGCCAAAGAAGCAGCACTGATTCCGGGAGTAAAAATCACCCAGGAAGTTCAGGGCAATGAAGTATTTGCCATCATTCCCCGCAACAAAATCGAAGTACTGCAAAAAGAGTGCTTTTTCTACGTATGGGATGAAAATGCGTCAGAAGTACGCTGGGTGTGCTCTTTTGATACAACGGAAAACGACATCATCGAATTTGTTAATCTGCTGCGGAAGGAACTGATTTAAAGCGGACGGATTCATGGAACGCAGTTTTATAGAAACCGAAGACGGAAGCAGTTCGCTCTATGTACCCGGTCTGAATGAACATTACCACTCCATTCACGGTGCCATACAGGAATCTCTTCATATCTTTATCCGGGCAGGCATAGAATTCTACGGACAAAAAAACATTTCCATCATAGAAGCGGGATTCGGGACGGGACTGAATGCCTATCTCTCACTCATCCATGCCGAAACGCAAAATTGCACCATCCATTATACCACACTCGAAAAATACCCTCTTTCGGAAAAGGAAATCAAGGTTTTAAACTATCCTTCCCTCTTACCCTTCAAACGACCGGAATTATTTGAAGTCCTGCACACTTCTCCCTGGGAAGAAGAGGTTGCCTTAACCCCTCGTTTCACCTGTCTGAAACACAATACTGATTTCCGGGAATGGCAGCCTGCCACAAAAGCGGACATCGTCTTTTTCGACGCTTTTAATCCGGATGTACAGCCCCATCTTTGGACGACGGAAGTATTCCGCCGTTTCTATGAGGCCCTGCAACCCGGTGGCATCTTAGTCACCTACTGCGTCAAAGGCATCGTCAAACAAGCCTTAAGGAATGCCGGATTCACGCTGAAACGCTTGCCCGGCCCTCCAGGCAAACGGGAGATGCTACGTGCCACACGTCCTCTTTGACTTATTCAACACCCCGCCTCCTTTTCCGTCACCCCGGACACACAAAGAAAGACGACAGGGAACTACCATTTATTGGTATGGACCTTTGATTCGTCCCATTTATCTTTGGGAGCATGGGGAACAGCCGGATAGCCTACCGGTATGACACAAAGAGAGGCTATATGGTCCGGCAGACCGGTATACTTTTTCGCTACTTCCATACGGTCCTCATACGGATAAGTGGCAGTCCATACGGCACCCAGCCCCAGAGCTTCCGCAGCCAGCAAAATATTTTCCGCAGCGGCAGCACAGTCAATATACCAATAGGAAGATTTTGTCACATCCCCGCAGACCACTATTGCCATCGGAGCCTCTTTCAGCATCTTGGCGTAAGGCAGGGCGGCAGCCATCGAGTCAAGTGCAGCCCGGTCGGTCACGACAACAAACTCCCACGGTTGTGTATTCTTTCCCGTCGGTGCAGCCATTCCGGCCTTCAAGAGCAATTCCGTCTTTTCCTGCTCCACCGGTTTCGGCAGATACTTTCTGACACTCTTCCGGGCAAAAATAGTTTCCAACGCATCCTGCGTCTCTCCTTTGCCCGCATTCCGGTCTGAATTACATGCTGTCATCATAAGGAATAAAATAAAAGTTGAAACAATAAAACTAAATTTTGTCATGTGTGTGCCGTTTTATAAAATGAATAATCACCGCCGTTCCCGGGCCTGTTCATAGTATTTCCGCCGCTCTCCGAGGTGGCGGCAGACAAAATCACGTATTTCCCCGTCACTGAGTTTGCTGACAATAGGACGTTTGTGCTTTCCGCGGATCAAACGCTCTACAATCGTATCGACAGGCGTATCTAAAAAAACGGTATGCCCCTGCCGGTTCATATACTCCATATTCCCGTTAAAACAGGCTGCCCCTCCCCCCGTCGACATCACAAAATCTTCATACAATTCACATACCTCATGCAGATAGCGTGTTTCTAATTTCCGGAACTTTTCTTCTCCCTCCTCCGCAAAAATCTCCGGTATGCTTCTCCTCTCCCTGTCGGCAATATAAGCATCAAGGTCAATGAACCGCATCCCCATTTCATCCGCCATCTCCCGCCCTGTACGGGTTTTTCCGCAAGCCATATATCCCACAAGAAAATACTTCATAAGCCTTCCTATTCGAAATCGATTTTCATCTGCTCTGTGTCTCCGGCAATCTCCGACGGGTTTGTCACTTCAAACTCCACACGGGTATTGAGCTCTTCCGTACCCTCCGGTTCGCTTTCAAGTACAAGAGGTTCTGTTTCCTCTATTTTCTTCACTTCAAAGGTCGTGAGGCGTTTCCCGCGGGCTTTATATGATTTTTCCCCGATAAATTCATCGGCTTGTATCGTCTCCTTCGGACGGGTAGAATATTTTCCTCCATAACTGATTTCAAAACGGGGATGTTTTTCGCCACTCAGAGCCACCAGATACGAACCCTCCGTTTCACCGATAAAGGACACCAATTTGGAGGTCTCTTCAAATTTGAAGCGTTTCACATAATAGAACCCTTGGTCTGCATCAAAAAATACAGCCGACCAGATTTTGTGGGGATCAAACTTTTCAATGACGGAATAGCCTTCTTCATAGTGATTGCCCAAATCGAAATCGGAGGTATAATACGTACCGTTTTTATTTACAATCAATATCCGTTCTTCTCCCTGGAATTCCCCCAAATATCTTCCCCGCTCATCGGTATTCAAACGCAGCACGTCCTCATCAAACCATATCTTTCTTCCTCCCAACGTGGAAACACCTTTCTGTACCAGGCTGATTTTGTGAATATCATTCTTCGAAAGCAGATTCCCCTGCGAATCCCGTCCCTTGATGGCCAACTGGGCGAAGTCGTAGTCAAACACTAACTTTTTCATGCCCGGTTTCGGTTTGAGGCATACTTTTATCACCTCTGCCTCGCCATTAGGGTTAGCACTGAAATAGACAACCTTCGAACCTGCCGTTCCTTTCGTAACATTATACTGTTTGTCGCGGGTCGTTCCCGTCACGCTGAAGCGTTTCACAAAATAAGAGCCGTAGCGTCCGTCGCGGTATGCCACATTGTATATGGTCCGTTTATCGTTCTTCTTGAAGACATTGACATAGAGCACGTCCTTCCCGACAAAAATTTTATCGGCCACTTTGGTCACATAGTAACTGCCGTCTTTCCGGAAAATAATCACATCATCCATGTCCGAACACTCACAGATAAACTCATCCTTTTTCAACGCCGTTCCGATAAATCCTTCCTCCCGGTTGATATAGAGTTTTTCGTTGGCCACCACCACTTTCGAGGCTTCTATATTCTCAAAATTACGGATTTCCGTTTTCCGTTCCCTACCCTTGCCGTATTTCTTCCGGATATTTTCGTAATAGCGGATGGAATAAGGAATGATATGTTCGATGTTATTCGTCACTTCCGTGATTTCATCTTCCAGGCTGCGGATGTGGTTATCGGCTTCTTCGGAATTGAATTTCAGAATCCGCTTCATCTTAATTTCCAAAAGGGCTTTGATGTCTTCATCCGTCACCGGACGATGCAGGCGGGGCAAAAACGGCTCCAGCCGCTTGTGTACATGTGCTATCACAGCCTCCACCGTACCGCTCTCCTCAAATTCCCTGTCCTTGTATATGCGTTCTTCAATGAATATCTTTTCCAGCGAGCAATAATGCCACTCCGTTTCCAGTTCACCCAAGCGGATTTCCAGTTCCAGTTTCAGCAACTTCACCGTATCATTGGCCGATTGCCTCAGGATTTCCGTCACCGGCATAAAAGAGGGTTTGTCATTCTCTATCACACAGGCATTGGGAGATACGGACAATTCACAATCCGTGAAGGCATACAGGGCGTCAATGGTCTTATCGGACGACACTCCGGGAGCCAGATAAATCAGTATCTCCACATTTGCCGCCGTATTATCATCAATTTTCTTGATTTTGATTTTACCTTTCTCATTGGCCTTGAGGATACTGTCTATCAATGACGAAGTCGTACGCCCGTAGGGAATTTCGGTAATCCTGAGCACCTTGTTATTGCTGTCCTTCTCAATCCGGGAACGGATTTTCACCACGCCCCCCCTTAGTCCGTCGTTGTATTTGGATACGTCAATCATCCCTCCGGTAGGAAAATCCGGATAGAGTACAAACTCCTCCCCCTTCAGATAAGCAATACAGGCATCTATCAACTCTACAAAATTATGAGGCAATATTTTAGAAGCCAGTCCGACAGCGATACCTTCCACGCCCTGCGCCAGCAACAAAGGGAATTTCACAGGCAGGGTTACCGGTTCTTTGTTACGTCCGTCATAAGACGCCTGCCAGACGGTTGTTTTCGGATTAAACACCACTTCCAGCGCAAATTTCGAAAGCCGGGCTTCAATGTAACGAGGTGCCGCCGCATCGTCACCGGTCAGTATGTTACCCCAGTTTCCCTGACAATCCACCAGCAAATCTTTCTGTCCCAACTGCACCAAAGCATCCCCGATGGAAGCATCTCCGTGGGGATGGTATTTCATGGTGTTACCGATGATATTGGCCACCTTGTTATAGCGTCCGTCGTCCATCTCCCTCATGGAGTGAAGAATGCGCCGTTGTACGGGTTTCAGTCCGTCATTCACATACGGCACCGCCCGTTCCAGTATCACGTATGAAGCATAATCCAGAAACCATTTCTGGTACATGCCGTCCAGATGCTGTATGGACCGGATGCTTCCGTTTTCGTCCTGCACCTCCTCCGCCTCCTGCCCCTCTTCCCGTTCCTTCACCTCTTCACCCTGCTCCTCACTGTTGTAATTCTCCTGCTCCTTTTCGTCTTGTATATCCATTGTTATCCGTATTATTAAATTGGAAACCGAACTTATTTCAGTTCATCCTTTTCGATGTATAGATTGTCAATAATAAAATCCTGGCGTTCCTGGGTGTTTTTGCCCATATAATAACTCAGCACTTTTTCAATGGAATCCCCCCGGCTGAGGCGTACGGGCTCCAGCCGGATGTCTTTTCCGATGAAATACTGGAACTCATTCGGTGAAATCTCACCCAACCCCTTAAAACGGGTAATCTCCGGTTTGGGTCCTAATTTCTTAATTGCTTTCTGCCGTTCATCGTCGGTATAACAATAACGGGTTTCCTTCTTATTTCTCACGCGGAAAAGCGGTGTCTGCAAAATGTAAACATGCCCCGCACGCACCAGGTCCGGGAAAAATTGCAGAAAGAAAGTCAGCAACAGCAACCGGATGTGCATACCATCCACATCGGCATCGGTAGCAATGATGATGTTGTTATAGCGCAATTCCTGCAACCCGTCCTCAATATTCAGAGCCGCCTGCAACAGGTTAAATTCCTCATTCTCGTATACCACCTTCTTCGTCAGTCCGTAGGAATTCAAGGGCTTACCCCTCAAACTGAACACAGCCTGTGTGTTCACATCCCTCGACTTGGTAATGGAACCGCTCGCCGAATCCCCCTCCGTGATGAAAATGGAAGATTCCGTCTTCCGCTCATGATTGGAATTGAAATGCACCCGGCAATCGCGCAGCTTCCGGTTGTGCAGGCTCACCTGCTTCGCCCTTTCACGGGCTATCTTCTGGATTCCCGACATCGCTTTGCGTTCTTTCTCTGTCTCCACAATCTTCCGCAACAACAATTCCGCCGTATCGGGATTCCGGTGCAGGTAGTTATCCAACTCTTTCGTAATGAAATCAAATATAAAATTGCGAACGGTAGGTCCTTCCGGTCCTACATCCTTCGAACCCAATTTGGTTTTCGTCTGCGACTCAAACACAGGTTCCTGCACTTTTATGCTGATAGCCCCGATAACGGACGTGCGAATATCCGCCACATCGAAATCCTTCTTATAGAAATCCCGCAGGGTCTTGACAATAGCCTCCCGGAATGCCACCAGGTGGGTTCCTCCCTGGGTGGTATGCTGACCGTTTACGAACGAATAGTATTCCTCCCCATACTGGCGTCCGTGGGTCATGGCCATCTCTATGTCTTCCCCTTTCAGGTGAATCACCGGATAGAGGCCTTCCCCGCTCATGTTTTCCATCAGCAAGTCATACAATCCCCTCTTGGAATACAACTTATGCCCGTTGAAAATAATAGAAAGTCCGGTATTCAGAAAGACATAATTTTTAAACATGGCTTCCAGGTAGTCGGCAATGAAATGATAATTCCCGAAAATCTCCCGGTCTGCCCAGAAAGTCACCATCGTTCCGTTCGGTTCGTCTGTAGGAACTATGTCCCGTTCTTCCGTAATCTCTCCCCGCCCGTATTGGACGTATTTCGTCTCTCCCTCCCGGAAAGCCTGTATAATAAACGTCTCGGACAAAGCATTCACAGCCTTGATACCCACCCCGTTCAATCCGACCGATTTTTTAAAAGCCTCCGAATCGTACTTGGCTCCCGTATTCATCCTGGAAGATACATCCACCAACTTACCCAAGGGAATCCCCCGCCCGAAGTCACGTACCGTCACTTTCCGGTCTTCCACCGTAATGCGGATTTCATTTCCGGCACCCATGGCAAACTCATCAATAGAGTTGTCCACCACCTCTTTCACAAGAATATAAATACCGTCATCCGGTGCCGAACCGTCACCCAATTTACCAATATACATCCCCGGCCGGCGACGGATATGCTCCCGCCAGTCGAGGGTCCGTATCGAATCCTCAGAATAATTTTCTACCATTTCCACGAGTTTTGCACAAAAATAGTGAAAACTGACGAAAAAATAAGTTGAAAGGGTTGAAAAGTTTATACTTTTCCCTGGGGTTTTGCTATTGTTACTCCGGGGTTTCGCTGACTCAGCTTCGGTACAGAATGCTTGTAGCATGCTTACAGCATGCTTGGAGAAGCATCCATCAAGCCAGCTATAAGCCTTCTGAAGCGTTCCTGATACGGCGAAACCCCGGAGCAACTATAGCCATCCCTTTGAAAATGTGTTTATTCCGCTTCTCCACTCAACATTTCACCCCTTTTCAACTCTTTGACTTTCCAACTGTTTCAACTTTTTCTTACCTTTGTTCCGTTGCGAATCGGAGTAAGCGTATTCCGTCGCAGCGGACATATTTTAATTTGAAGCGTTTA
>CAJURM010000002.1 GCA_910589025.1 uncultured Odoribacter sp.
CTTTAGGTGGTCACCTTCATCCGTTTTTAAGGGGTCAAGTTTACCGTTTTTTCCAGTCATAGAACCAAACCTCTTTAGTGGGTTGCCCCTTTGTAAAGAACAATACGTTGGCTTTCACTCCCTGAGCATAGAAAATACCAGTGGGCAGGCGCAGGATGGTGTGAAGGTTGAAATCCTGCAACAAGCGTTTACGGATAGTTTCACCTGCTCCGGCTTCAAAGAGAACATTATCGGGCAGTACTACCGCTGCACGTCCTCCTGTTTTGAGCATCAGCATCATGTGTTGGAGGAAATTCAACTGGTTATTCTTTGTTTCTACATAAAAATCGGGACGGTTAATATCTACCGAACCTGCCGGACGAGTGCCGAAAGGAGGGTTGGCAAGAATCACATCAACAAGCGTGGAAGGCTCTTTCTCCAAAGAATCCTCGCATACAATCGGACTTCGGTCTGTACCGACACCATGCAAATAAAGATTCATGGAAGCGAGCGTCACCACTAAAGGCGTATTATCCACACCATGCAAAGCTTTGTCACGCAAGAAATCACGTTTTTCTTTACTTGCTGACTGACCTTTCATATAATCGTAAGCTGTAAGCAAGAATCCACCCGTTCCACAAGCCGGGTCACAAACCGTTTCACCCATTTGCGGATTGATACAATCTACCATTGCCTGAATAAGTGGACGAGGAGTAAAATACTGTCCTGCACCGCTTTTCTTGTCTTGCCCATTCTTTTCAAGAATACTTTCGTAGATAGCACCTTTCACATCACCGTCCATAATGAGCCATTGCTCCTCATCAATCATGGTGATAACTTTTTTTAGATAAACAGGTTTGTCTATCTTGTTTTGTGCCTTCGTATAAATTGTACCTATCAGATTATCCTGCTCGCTAAGCAATTTAAGGGTCTCTTCATATTGTTTTACCAAATCCAGACCATCAAGTGCTATCAAATCTGCCCACTGATAACCAGTTGGAATAGCCGACTCTTCTCCAAACATTTCTACATTTTCGACATCCATCTTCAAGAATAAAAGATAGGTCAGTTGGGTAATATAATCAGTGAATCCAATGCCTTGTCCGGCAAGAGTGGTTGCCAGATTCCATACTTTTTTGGTGAGCGATTGCTCTGTTGTATTATTTGTTGCCATTTCTTTATGCTGCTTTTCTTAAAACTACAAATGTGTAAAGTGAATGAAGTGCCTCGTCTGCCTTCTGCATATTACCAAACGCTCTAATCATTTGGGCTGCATGGGTAGCATCATCTTCACGAATATCTCTGATAGTACAAGCTCCGTTAGAAGCGATGTAATCCACAATACGACTGATAACCTCTCGCTGTTTGTCTGTTATTTCACGCTGGTTTTGTCCTAACCAAAGATTGAAAAACTGTTTAGAGGTAGTAACTACACTATCCAATCGTTCGATTTGGTGGAAAGCAAAGCGTACAAGTTGTATGATATTGGTCAATGCATCGCTTTCTTCTTTGGTAGTGGAACGCCTTACTACTTTAGGATTAACTATGGCATAAGAGTTCCAGAGTTGTTTGGATGTAAAATGATTGTTTGCCATTTTGAGTCTGTTCTCCAAATCCTTTAACATCGAATAGGTTATAGGCTCTCCCTCATTGTTGTAAATGATGCGCAGTGCCTCTATTTCGTCATAGTATTTTTTACAAAAATCTTCAAAAGCCTCTGTCGTATTTTTTGCTTCCTCAATGGAAAACCCTTTGGAGATAAGCGTATCTTCACCCGGCATCAATGTATTGACGAATCCGGCTGCAAGTATCAGAAGGTATTTCCGGGCATTCGCATGATTGGCAAGCGGAGCGACTAGCCCCTTACGTTCATTGTTAGGCTCATCAGTGCTTACAAACTGTGGAAGAATGCCTTTCTCCAGTGCATCGTATATTCTGGCAGAAAGCTCCTTCATGTCATCATGAGACAGACGGACAAACTCTTTCCGTTGCGAATCATCCGCTTTATTGTATATTCGTGCAAGCGTTGCCGCAAGCCGTTTAAGGTATTC
This sequence comes from uncultured Odoribacter sp., assembly GCA_910589025.1. Classification (GTDB taxonomy): domain Bacteria; phylum Bacteroidota; class Bacteroidia; order Bacteroidales; family Marinifilaceae; genus Culturomica. The sequence goes on from CAJURM010000002.1 coordinate 2,031, forward strand.
ATCAGGAATATAGCCATGACTAATACGTTCTAACAGCTCCTTCAACGTAATTGTCTTTGTTGTAGGACCGTCGTCTATAGGTGCCACTGTTTGCGCATGTTCTGTCACGCCTACCGCATCAACCAAATAAAAACAATCCTTGCTGAATGCGTTCGGGGTAACATTGCGAAGTTGCTCATCACCAATAGTACGCACTCCACGCCCTTTCATCTGAATATACAAAGGCAATGACTCCACATCACGCATGAACATCACCACTTCCAGTGGCTTTACATCTGTTCCGGTGGCAACCAACGTACAGGTGACAGCAATACGGAAATCCTTGTCATTACGGAATTGGCGTATCAGTTCGTTACTGTCGCCTGCTGAATAAGTGATTTTCTGAACAAAGCGGTCGTCAGTCCGTCCGAACACCTCTTTAGCTATCTGTACGATATTTGTGGCGTGAGCTTCATTGAGAGCAAATATCAAGGTTTTAGGTAAATAGTCCATATTCGGCTCACGTTGCGGGTCATTAAACAATTCTGTATAAACCACATCCCGATAGGTTGAAAGGATTAACTTTATCTGTGCCGGATTAATGACACTCCGATTAAGTTCTTTATTGGTGTAGGTTTTGGTTTCCTTGTTTCTCACAGTCTTAACCTCACCCGTATATCTCGTTTCTTCCTTTACTCTCTCACCCTCTAATATAGCTCCCCCAGTTTCCGTAACTTGCGTTTTTATTCGATACACCCTACAATCCACATTCACACCATCAACGATACTCTTTTCTAAGGTATAATTGACAATGATATTATAGTTAAAGAATTTCTTTGTCTCTTCAATCGGGGTTGCTGTCAAACCGACAAGTCGAGCCGTATCGAAATACTCCAACACCTTGCGCCAGTTCCCATAAATGGAGCGATGGCATTCGTCTATGATAATCATATCAAAGTAATCGTGCGGTAAATTGGGATTGGGAGGCAAGGTTACTTCTTCTACAGGTTCGTTCTCATCATCGTCATCATTATCCTCAATAGTTTCTCCTTTCAAAAATGAGAATAGGCGTTGTATGGTAGAAATAACGACATTGCTATCAGAAGGAATAGAAGACGAACGAAGGCGATTGACCGTAAAGATAGTATTGAAAGCATCCCCGTTCTCTGTCAGACGGAAAGTTCCAAATTCTCCCTCTGCTTGTTTTCCAAGATTATTTCGATCAACAAGAAACAACACTCTACGCATTGGTGTATAAGAAAGCATTCGGTAGGTAGCAAAACAAGCCGTATATGTTTTGCCTGCTCCAGTGGCAAGAACCATCAACGCCCGATTTTGCCCAGCATGGAAACTTTTTTCAAGTTCTGTCACCGCCTCATACTGGCAATCACGAAGTCCCTTTCTTTTCAATGTAGGAAGTCCGGCAAATGTATCCTCAATCCCCAACTTCTTGACCAATTCATGTGGCGTAGGAATAGCCATTATCAGCTTGAAACAAGAATCTTGTTCACGAAAATCACAGCAATATAGTTCCTTGCCATTCGAGGTAAAGATAAAAGGCAATGGCTTTTGATATGTTTGATAGATATTCGGAACACTTCTTGCGTATAAGGCTGCTTGCTCGCATACTTTGGAAGCAAATGCGTCTGTTTCTTCACGCTTAGCTTCAAGTACCCCTACTGCTTTTCCATTAATGAAAAGGAAATAATCTGCTTCAAGATTTCCTTTCAATAAACCTTCTCTTATGGCTACAGCTGTACAAGTAGGTTCATAATCCTCCCTGTTGACTACTTTCCAACCAGCATCAGCAAACCACTGGTCTATCTTTATTCTTGCATTTTCTTCAGGAGTCATGTTCTTGATATTGTATATTATCGGAAGTTCATAGACTCATCTGCAATAGGTTGCACAAAGGACCCAGAACTTCCTAACCTTATTAAATACTATTGTAACCTTTCTTTTTTATCGGTTATCAAATCCTTCAAATCGACTTGTAATATCTCCGCAATCTGTTGCAAGGTTTTTAAATTTGGTTGAATTCGATTACAAGCATAGGCATTTACCATACTGAAACTCTTGTCTAGTTTTTTTGCCAACCATGTCTGAGAGATACCTTTTTCAGATAATACAACCTTTATTCTATTCAGTTTCATTCTTTGATGCGATTTTATAATGCAAATATAGCGAATTATATTCGATAAACTGGGATTATTTTTGTACTTTTGCACATTCAAGGTAAATAACTTGGATTCACGCATATGACAGCCAAAGATAGAAGTAGATTACATCGAGGTTATAAGCGCTTCTTACGTCAGCTAAAAACAAAGAGACAAAAAAGAAGAAAGGCTCAAATCCTATGCGAAGAGAATGCCCGCTATAATAGGAAAAATGGCATGATTCTCTCCGTAGATCAATTGTTGTCTAACACACTTTCTCCAAGTGTTTCGTATCTACTTAACTGCATAAGCAGTCCTCTTAATTACGAATTGATAAATAAAGAGAATAATAACACTAATTGTTATGTTGAAATACCAAGACTTTTTTCTCTAATTGAAAATCCCCAAGGAAGTTATTCCGCAATCAGAAAACTGATAGTTTTGTCTTTATTTTCAAACTATCCAGAAATATTCATTGACTATACCAAATGTGATGAATTCACTCTTGAGGCTCAAGTTTTGTTAGACTTAATACTTAAGGATATATTTAGGTTTTACAATAGATGTCGAAAGAAAAAGCGCTTTAAAAAGTACGCAAAAAGGATTACAGACAGATCTACTAGGGGAAGTTCTATAAGAACCATGCTATTTTCCGTAGGTTCTTTAGCAATTCATGCAAAAAAACAAATAGAGTTCTCTCATGTTGTTCCGTATAATCTTTGCATTCATCGTTCTGAAGTTGATACTATTCGACAAGCAGAAATGAAGGACATAGACACAACTACTTTATCTGACTATGTTGACACTTGTTTGTCAAAAATGGGTCGTAATTTAGAAGATGAGCAAATAGATGATTTATGTACCGTTATTGGAGAAATTCTCATTAATGCAGAAGAACATTCTTCTACGAAATGTCGCTATTCGATAGGATATTTTGAAGAACAAGAAATAGATGGAGAAAAAGTTGGAGTATTCCAACTAGTCATAATGAATTTAGGAATGTCGATTTACGAGAAATTCAAAGATGAAAATTGCCCAAATCCTATTATATCTGATAAGATGAAGGAGTTGTCAAAACAATACACACACAAAGGATTCCTAAAAAAGAAAGAATTTGAAGAAGAAACTTTATGGACACTATATTCTCTACAAGATGGAGTTACTTCAGTATCCCCAGAAAAATATAAAAATAGAGGAAATGGCTCTTTGCGCTTTATCGAAAGTTTTTACAACTTAAAAGGTTGCAACGCATCAAAATTATCAAAGATGACGTTACAATCGGGAAAAGCAAATATTGTATTTGACGGTAAATATCCAGTAACAGAATCTATGGTAAAAGGAGAAAAATATAGAGTCCTTACATTTAACAGCTCTGGAAATATTGAAGACAAACCTGATAATAAATACGTTAAATGTAGCGAGTTCTTTTTCCCTGGCACATTTATTCACGCATATATATATTTATAATTATGAAACAAAGTAAAGATAATATTATTAATTTAGAAGACTTTAGGGTCAAACGTGGCAATATTATTTCTAAAGTTTTCACAGGTAGAGATCGAGGAGTTTATGTGAGAGAAAACTCACGTATTGATGATATTGATTCTAAATATGAAACAATAGAGATCATTATTCCCGAAAACATCAAATCTATCAACCCCTCATTTTTTGAGGAGTTATTCAGAAATGTTGTCATAAAACATGGTAGGGATGAGTTTATGAACAAATACAAATTCCGTTCTTTGGGAACTTATAAATACGAAAGGACTTTATCAGAAGCCATTCAACGAATATTAAGAAATAACACTGCAATTGGATAATTATGGATACTTTACAATTGGTTATTGATTCTATTTCTAAAATAGCAATTATACCACAAAGCATTAGTCAAGGAATTTCACCACAACCTATTGCTTGTCTTGATTTGTTACATAAATTGGGAGTTGTGTTAATTGCTTTATTCAATCTTATATTTTCTATTTATCTATACAAAACAAATAAAATAAACCAGAAAATAAAAGACATGAAAGTTAATAGACAAAATCTATTAAACATATTGATTCTCAACCACAAATTAAATGATTTCTATAAGATATTCGCCTGTATTCATACAGAATGTCAAATCCTTTTAAATACAGAAATAGGTGAGGAAAAACGAAAAGAACAAGCAAATGGAAAACTGGAAGAGCTATTTATTCAACTTAATTTAGAATTCATTACTACTCTACGAGCTGTTGACATAAAATTAAGTGATGAGATTTTATCTATTTCTGATACTCTACAAAGTAAATTATCCGAAAATATTTTTGATAATGGCGTAAATTTGCATGTTAGAGACAAATATGATGAATTGATTCAAATCCCCATTTCGAATGCAGAGATAGAAATACTAAAAAAACTATACGAGTTTTCGTAATTCAATACTAAGTGATATGTTAAGAATCAAATTATCACAAATAACACAAAAGCGTATTTAATTAGCAGAGATCAAACATGAATATATTTAGTGAATACATGAATGACGAAAACATCGAAAAACGCGAAAGAGCTAAGCTCTGGCGAGCATCTATCGGGTTACAAGCAGTTGACAATCTGCGTGTATCCAACTTTCTCATTGAGACTGCACGTAAACATATAGAAAGGCTTATTTCTATGGATGAGGTTCATAAAATGATAGATGAGCATTATGCACAAAAACGCAAGCAATCAAAACCAGATTGAATACTCACCTATCAGTATTATCGCCTTTCAGTTATTCGAAAATTTCGAATAACTGTCCCCTCCAATGTACCATAAAAGCTACAAGGAAGAATATCCTAAGCTTGTGTATTTTACCGTTTTATAGTCTTTGTGAAAGCCTCGCAAGCCGTTCCTTCAACAATTCACCATACTTTTCCTTTAATTCAGCACTTAGGAAAGAGTTTTGAATGACAGTTTCAAACTTGGGCAATAGTTTGATGTACTTATTTATCAATCGTTCTACAATCACATTTTCTATACCCAGCGTGGATGCTGACCGAGTAAAATCCTCTCTTTGAAGCTTTTTCTTCCGACCATTCAAGGTTAATGCCAACTCTTCGTCATCCTTGGGATTGATGATAGCCGCATTTAGCAAATCGTAAGCAGGGGTTAAACGTATCTTATCTGCCACCTCATATAAAGAGAAGTTTTTCAAGTGCATATCGTTATTCCCCGTCAACCAAGAGAAAAGCACCAACTCAAAGAAATTGGTAACATCCATTTTAGGTAAAGACGAGTATTTCAAAACAGCCTTGCCGATACGTTCATAACTACTTTTGTATTTATGCTCTGTTGGCCTTTCGGTCAGTTGGCACATATCTTCCATCGCAATCTTCTTTCCGGCAGCAGTCCTGTCAATCCGGCGGGTAAGGTAACATAGCGTATCATCTGCCATTCGCATCAGCGTGTGAGGAACTACCTCAATACGTGCCGCCTCTGCAAGGTGCATGGTTAAATCCTCGACTTCAGGCATCATTTCATATTGCGAGGTCTGTGGTTTACAAATATAACCGCCCCATAGTCCGACAATAGTCAATCGTTTGCAGCCCTCATGCTCTTTCAAATGCAAGGACAGCTTCGGCTGAACACCGGTCAAAGAGGTTTTGTCTTGAATGATTTGCAGAGCAAGCTGGTCAAGTTGTTCTACCGTATAATCAAGAACAGGCAATGTTGCTGTTCCGAAGAACTTCTTTATGCAAGCCGTGTGCATATCCTTTTCCCCCTTTAAGAGCGGACGATAACAATATAAGCAATTACACATGGTTTCCCTCCTTTTCTTCCAAAGGAATAACGCTTACTGCTCCGATACAATCCTTGCAGCATGTCAGCAATAACGACATCCGGTCAAGAATACTGATGTCTGTATTCCGCAATGCAACATCCAACAACCATCCTTCAGGAATCAAACCGTCGAAAAATGGGAACAACACAGGACTTGTATATGCATCTGCCTGTAAAGGCAATGTCAGGCTGACAGCCTTTGCCGTTTCCGAAGAGAGATATTCTGACAAATAGCGGAACTCATATCCGACATCGTTCTCCGTTAGAATACCTGCCAATTGGTCTTTGTAAAATATATGGGCTTGTCTCATCGATTATCAGGTTTAAATTTCACTTCATTCATTTACAATCACTCTCACCTCGGCATAGTCAAAACAAGTTTTGCCTATGCTCTCGACTTAGCCGCTTATTTTAATAGTAGCAACCATTTCATAATTGAAGAAATCAAGGAGCTGATTCACCTTATCAAGGCGCAGCGTTTCCTTTCCTTGTTCGAGGTCTCGCACAAAGCGCAATCCTACTCCAGACTTCAACGAAAGCTCCTCTTGCGTCATATTATATTGCTTTCGCAGCATCTTGACCGTAGTAGAAAGATTGTTCATAAGCATTCAATGTTTAAAATCCAAGATTTTACAATGAAAGCTGCACCTCGAAATAAATCAAACAAATTTGATTCTTCACTCGGTTTGCACTTCATTTATACCTTTTCGGGTGCAAAGTTAATATAAATATCTGATATTATACCACATGAGGTATAATTTATTACATTATCAGCAATATTATATTAGATAAGGTATAATACAATAAGATTCAGCACCACATAGACTAAAATACACAAGCACTGTTTTACACTTTTTCAAGCGAATAATTTAGTTTCATTACATTTTTTCCAACGAATCAATCATCACAAATAATCAGAGCAAAAAAATTCCACCGTAAACCGTAGAAGTTCCAAGAAAAACACTACCTTTGTATTCAACAAGCATTCTGTAACATACCTGCGGAAACGCCCTATCACTCAATACCTTGTATCTGATAGCGGACATTCCATAAAAGGGCTGAAAAGAGGCGGTACTACACGCATATGCAAAGCCATGAAATACAACGGTTTGCATTTGTCCCCACATTCTGTGTATTTGTCAAAACAAAGGTTGTACCGATTAAAATGAATGGTCACTGATAATCAGCGATGTAAATATGCTGCATCGGCAAATAAATACGCTACATATATAGCAGATTACGCTTAAAAAAAACGCTACCAGAAATTTTCTGGTAGCGTTTTTTATTAGATTGAAAAATTAGAATTTATGAGTATTTAAGTGTTTGTCGACAAGGAGGCCATCTTGGAGTTTTAGGTCAAACTTCAAGTTGTTTCTGGCCTTGAATTTCAAGATGAACAGCTCCTCATTGCCTTCAAGCGTCTTTTTTTCTCCGATGTTTACAAAAGTCGGGTATAAAGCCTTCGTGCCATTGGTGTGTAGACGGTCATTCGTCAGGTTCTCCATGGCATTCATGTGCAAAGGTTCTACGCCGATAAATTCGTAATCCTGCTGGTTATAGGGTAGGGAAAAGCTGAGTGCATTGACTGAGCGGAGCTTATTGCCTTTTACCCGTACCTCAATAATTTCGTTGCGGCTATAGTTTTGTTTTGGAGTGGAAAGTTGAAGCGTTCCTTCTACCCGTGGCGCTTTTTCTTTCTTCACACCGCCACGGAGTTGGGTGGCTACGACTGAAATATCATAGGCATCGATCAGTCCGTTTCTGTTCACATCGCCATTACTTACATATCCTTCAAAGTCCGCGTCTCCTTGTCTCAGTCCCGTGTAGTTCATGTAGGATGTGAAGTCGTTCATATCAATCAAACGGTCATTGTTGATATCTCCCGGACGGTAGCTTTCTGTTCCAGGCACTTTAAATACATATAGCTCCCTACCGGAACCGTAGTTTCCTACGCCTTTCGTCACGTTTATTTTTACATAACGGGCTATTGGCTGACCGGGGAAATCGAATACTTTTACTTCTCCGTTTCTTTCCCATTCAAAACTGCCTGCTTCGGTCCAGTTCTCTTTGTCCATACTGTAATAAACGCTACCTTTCAGTATCACTCCATTACCGCCATCGGTGCGGGGCAGGTAGTGGAATTTATCCAATTGATTTATGGTGCGTAAATCCATCACCAAATCAAATGGGATCGCGTTTGCGCCCCATTGGGTATGCCACATACTGCTTTCGTCATAGTCGAACAAATTGGCAACTTCTTGTCCTCCTTGATCCGCTGCTGTTATTTCAGCTAGGATTTCCGGAAGGGCAAACTCCAATGGATTCGCTTTCGTTGTGGCCTTAAACTCTGCCCAGTCAGAATGTCCGTCTTTATTTACTGCACGGATTTTAAAAGAATAAGGAGTCTCTGCTGTTAAATCCTCAAATAGTAACTCCGTATCCTTGATCGTGGTATACAACATGCCGTTAAATACAATTTCGTAGAAATCGGCATTGGCTACTTTCTCCCAGGTGGGGCGGAGGGTATAGGCTTGGGTATTTTCTTCGGTAATTAAAGCTTTCGGAGCGGTTAAGCTGCAGGAAGTTTGACGATACTTGTCTGCTGGGGCAAAACGGAAACCTTCTATTTTGAGGATAACCGGATTGACTGTAATATCTGTAGCGGCTAATTTAACAAGCAGTTGCGGATTTTTAGTAATGGTCTGTTTCGCAAATGCGCTGCCTGCCGTAGCAAATTTATTCAAATTGGGGGCACTGTCGTAGAAATAGACATTTTCTCCTTTTTCAAAAGCTTCTTTTGTCGCAGCTTCGGTTAATTTGACTTTAGTATCCCCGATTTTAGCCGTCAGTTTTTTGGGCTTTTCTGTTACATTTATTCTGAATTCCGTGGTTTTATTTTTAACAAACCCCTGAAAATCGCCTTGTGAAGGATGTATGGTAAGGATGGCTGTATTCTTATCGTTCACTTGGGATTCGATGAGAGTTGTAGCTCCTTCTCCTTGGCGGTAGGCTTCTGAGACGCCGTCATCGTCATATTCTGTAAAGGTCGTATACCGATAAGGATAGACCTCATAAATTCGGGTGTTGTTATTGATTTCCGAAACATTATTATTCGGGTTCGTCATGGGAATAATGGCTCCGTTTTTCACGAATACGGGCAATTTCCAGAGAGGACTTGCGAAATTATTGATAATGCAATTGCCTTCATACACCTCGCCTGTAAAGTAATCTACCCAGCTCCCTTCCGGTAGGTAGATTCCGTTGCGGATGTCATTCCCTTCCTCATCCGATTGGGTTTCCTGATAAATAGGAGCTACAATAAAATTGGGACCATACATAAATTGATACTGGGTCGCTTTTCCTAATGTATACGGATTCGGATATTCCAGGAACATGGCACGTATCATTGGCATTCCCTGTACAGATTCGTGGGCAATACTGTAAGCATAAGGCATCAGTTCCGATTTGAGTTTCAGATACCAGCGGTTGATTGACGTTGCAGGTTCGCCCAACGCATGGGGATACTTCTCGTTGGCACCCCAGCCGTCCATATTTAATTGCATGGGTGTAAATGTCTTCCATTGAAAATCCCGGATGTTGATAATCGATTTCTTTCCGCCGAAGATACCGTCCATATCGGATGTTATATTGGGCTGTCCCGATAGGCCGGAACCAATATAAGTCGGGATGTGGAAACGGATGTATTCCCATACGCCTCCCGTCTGGTCGCCGGACCATACTCCTGCATAGCGTTGTGTACCGGCCCATCCGTCGAGTGAGATGATAAACGGACGGCTGTTGTTGCCATAGTAGGGCATAATATGACCTACATCGGCGACACCGTTCAGACCGAAAGAATAGCCGGCACCTACCCAGGCCACGTCTGTTTTTAATACGCGTACCCCTGCGTCTCTGACTTCTTTTACAATATCACGCTGCAACAATGCACTGATTTCTGGTTTCGGGTGCAGGTCAGACTGGGTCCATAGACCGATTTCCACGCCGTTTTCTCGGGCATAGTCCCCTAATTCTTTCAGATTTAATATATTGCTGTCCAAAGTCCCTGTTTGTCCGTATCCGGCACCGTAACCGTCGTTGGGTAGCAACCAGCCCAATGGCATATCGTGATTTTTATAGCGGTCGATTACAGCACGGGCAGAGAATTGATAATTGTCTTTTTCTCCGTTCAGGGATTCTTTTATGCCGCCGTTATCCTTTTGGCTTTCTTTGTATCGTTTCCCGTCTTCAAAAAGGATGCCTTTCTCATCTTCTTTCCAGTAATCCCGGTTATAGGCATTCAGATGGCCTTGGTAGAAGCCGAATTTAGGCAACAACACGGGATGCCCGGTGAGTTGGTAAAAATCATTTAGCAGGGCAACGGCATCGGGACTGACCATAAAGAAAACATCCAGATAATCTGTGTCGTGGGAAAGCCGTACCACTCCTTTTTCTTTAGCACCGAAATCGTATTTTCCCTTTTTGAATGTATACCACATCATGCCGTAACCGTTCGTTGACCAATAGAATGGAGTAGGGGATGCTACTCCGCCGTCAGTCCAGCTATTTTGGTTTTCGATGGAGATAGCTTTCCCTTTGTGGGAGAATCTTCCGTTTTGAACCCCTCCGCCATAGAAATATTCCTGCGGATTCTCTTTCAATGTCAGTGTCACCTTTTTCTTTTCAAACAAAAGAGGTTCGCTCTCTTCAAACACGACAGAGTTGTCGGTGGCATTCATCACCTTGAATAAAGAAGTTGCTTTGTCAAATTGAATTTTTATCCGTGGCGTTGTGATGCGGATTACTCCTTTTTCGTCTGTGACATCCAGGCTTGCCAGAGGTTTTCTGGGATTTTCCACCAGAATCCTAGCCTCCGGTTCGGCTTGCGGGTCGCGGAGGATGCCACCGTTTTTATCCTGAAACAATCTGAAGATATTCTCTCCATAAAAATCGAGCGTCATTCGTTGATTGTCGGAAAATACGATTTCAATTGTGTTGGGATTGATTTTCTGTGCTTTGGTAATAGAGGGAGTTGGTTGTACAGAGGCTGTCTGCTCCCCGCTATCTGGATTGGTTTGTGATGAAAAGCAAGGAATCATCAGAAACAAAGCAGCTCCCAGCAAAGCCGCTTTTTTAAGCGTACGATTACCCATTGAGTTGTTTGTCATTTTACAATAAATTTAATTAATATGAATGAAATTATTTTTGCTTCTGACTCGGTATGACGTGTACAAATGTATCAATAATTAATTGAAATTTCGTTTCTTTATGTGATAATAATTCCCTTGTCCTTCCTGTGGAAAATCCCTCGCTGCAAATTTTGTTAAAAAATAAAATGAAATGCCGATAAACCTTTTCAGTCCGGATTTGTCAATGTGATATTGAATCAGAAATCATGTTCAGGTGAGGGGGCATTAGTGAGGAACGGGATAAAACATTTAAGAATCAGAATAGGTATAAAGTATAGACAGAAAGGGTATGAAAGTTTTTTTTATCAGTATTTTATGGGCAATCCTGCTATTGCCGGGTGAGTTATGGGCCAATATTAATGGAGTTGTTAAAGGAAAAGTTTCGGATGCCAAAACGGGTAAAGTGATGGAATTTGTGAACGTCGGTGTGCGGAAATCCGGTTCGCCAACTCCTTTGACGGGTACGGTTACGGATCAGACCGGACGCTTTCAGATTGATAATTTGGCCAAAGGCAGTTACGTTTTGGTAGTGTCTTTTATCGGATATACCTCCCTTGAAAGAGAGTTTGCCATTACGGACCAGAAAAAAGAAGTGAACTTTCCGGCTTTGTCCTTGAAAGAGGATAGCCAGATGCTGGGAGAGGTAAAGGTGACGGGGCAGCGCTCCCAGATGAAATTTGAGATTGATAAAAAAGTTTTCAATGTAGACCAGAACATTTCTTCTACCGGAGGTTCTGCCAGTGACGTTTTGAGCAACATCCCTTCCGTAGAAGTCGACAACGATGGGGAAGTCTCCTTGCGGGGAAGTTCCAGTGTAACGGTATGGATTAACGGGAAGGCTTCCGGGCTGTCCGCTGACAACCGGGCGCAAATATTGGAGCAACTGCCGGCTGAGAGCATTGAAAAAATAGAAGTAATTACCAACCCTTCGGCAAAATACAGTCCCGAAGGTACCTCCGGAATCATCAATATCGTATTGAAACAGAACCGGAAAGCCGGATATTATGGCAGTTTGCAGGCAGGAGTGGACACCCGGGGCGGATGGAATGCAAGCGGAAACATCAATTACAATACCGGGAAGGTGGATGCTTATGCCAGTTTAGGATACCGGAGAAGGGTATCGGACGGCGGAGGTATATCTAAAAGAAACAATCTGAATGAACAAGGGGAAGCAATTTCTTACCTGAATCAGCATTCTGACAACAATGGACATGGAGGACCGCTGTTTGTGCGTGCGGGATTGACCTACCACATGACAAAAAAAGACCATTTTTCTTTGGGGGCTTTCGGTATGTTTGGGGGGCACTATCAGAAAAATAAGATATTCTATGAAAGCAACGTACCGGAGTCATTTATCGAAAGTCGCCGTATTTCAGAGTCTGACAACGACATGAAGGGCGGAAACATCGAATTGGGATACAAGCATGATTTCAGTGAGAAGAGCAATCTGGATCTCTCTGTATCCTGGAATAAATGGAATATGGACGGCACGAGTACGTATGACCAATACTCCTTATTTGCGGACAGTGTGGAATCTTTTTCCTACCAGTATCAGAAAAGTGATGTCCGTTCGCACGATTGGGAAGTGCAGGCGGATTATGTCAATGAATTTACCAAAACGAGCAAATTGGAAGCTGGATACAAAGGAACCTTTTCGCGCCAGAACAGTCCGGTGGAAACCTCTTCCGGAGTGACGGCAGAAGACGCCCAACCTGATCCATTGTTATACAACCGTTTCCTATACGACCAGGATATACATGCGGCTTATGCCACCTATTCCGGACGGATTGAAAAATTCGGCTTTCAATTGGGAGTACGCGGAGAATATTCGCGGGTAAATACTAAATCGCTCGGATACGGACAACAGGAAAAAGACGAACCCTGGTATAAAGACGATTATTTCAGCTTTTTTCCCAGTGCATTCCTTTCCTACGAATTGCCTGCGGGGCATGAGATTCAGTTGAATTATACGCGCCGCATTTCCCGTCCGTGGGGGCGGCAGCTCAATCCTTTTCTGAACATAACGGATTCAACGAATATTTCTTTCGGTAATCCTTATCTTACTCCTCAGTATTCCAACTCACTGGAGTTGAATTATATTAAAAACTGGGACAATCATACCCTGTCGGTATCGTTGTATTACCGGAATACGGATGATGTCATTCAGCGCATCAGTTACATCGAAGACCAAGTGATGAAAAGTACTTTTGAAAACGTAGCTAAAACCCAGTCAGCAGGAGCGGAATTGGTTGCAAAAAACAATTTTGCCCGGATATTGGATTTGACAACAACGGTTAATCTGTATTACAGTAAACTGGATGGTTTTTCTTATATGCCGGCAGGAGCGGAGAAGCCTGTGACCGGAAAAAGCAACGAAGACTTTTCATGGAATGCCCGCATGATTGCCAATGTGGCATTGCCAGCTTCTTTTTCTTTGCAATTGACGGGAAACTACAACTCCCGGCAGTTGATAGCCCAAGGACACCGGAATGCAAACTATTCCCTGGATGCCGGTTTACGTAAATCCTTTTTAGACAAGAAAATCAGTCTCAGTGTAAATGCAAGAGACCTCCTGAATTCCCGAAAATGGAAGACGGAGACCTCAGGGGCGGGATTTACGCAGTATGCGGAAAACTGGCGGACGGGACGTACAGTCCGGTTTACGCTGACTTACAGCTTCGGTAACATGAAAATGGGACGTAAAGGCCAGCGGCCACAACCGTCACAACAGGAAAACAGCAGACTGAATCAGATGGAAGAAGAGTTTTAAAGAGGATAAGTTATAAATATTTTATAGCTTTGAGGCCAATAAAAGGCTTCTATGGCTGATTGGTTCTTTTGTGACGCAGGATTCGGGTTTGAATTTCCATATAATCTGTGGGGAGGAATCTTGCTTGTGGTCGGGTGTATTGTCTTCTCTCTGTTCGGAAATCGACGTTGGTTGAGGAGTATGACAGCTATCGGTTTTACCTTGGTGTGGATGGCTGTATTGGCCGTATTTCTGTTGGCAGAAGGAATTGGGGGCTGGAAATTATATCATACTTGGGGGGGGATCCTGCTCTGGCTTGTATTTCTGTTTCATTTGGGACTGGTCATCCTTCGGCGCCTCCGGAAATGGAATTTGCGGAATGCTTTATTCTTCCTGAATCATACCGGGATATGGCTTGTTGTGGCAGCTACCTTCCTGGGGGCGCCGGATGTGAAAAGGGTAAAAATGCTTCTCCCTTTGGGGCAGGTTGAAAACAGGGCTCTCGATGAAAACGGATACATCCATTCTTTGTTTTTTCGTGTTTTATTACAGAAATTTCAGGTGGAGTATTTCGATGACGACCGGAGTGCGCCCAAAAACTTCCGTGCGGAACTATTGTTACAAAGTCCGAACGAAACAAAGCGGGTAGAGTTGGACGTGAACAAACCTGTCAGGTTTGAAGGATATGCTTTTTATATAGAAGGATATGACCAGCAATTGGGAAGTGCTTCAGAGTATGTGACCTTGCAATTGGTTCGGGACCCGTGGGAGCATATTGTATATTGGGGTATTCTGATGATGTTGGCGGGAAGTGTGGGGTTGATTATTTATGGACCGATAAGAAGAAAAAGGGATGAGCGTGACTTGGAATGATTTTGCGTGGTTTGGTGGCGGAGCGTTGCTCCTTTGGCTTACGGGGGCTTTGCTGGCTTATAGGTCGGCTGCTTATAAATGGGCTGTCATTGTTTCATTGGCAGGTATTTTCTTATTCGGTGGTTTTATTGCTGGTTTATGGTTTTTCCTTGAGCGTCCTCCCTTGCGTACAATGGGTGAAACCCGTTTGCTTTATTCCTGGTGTGTCGTTCTTGCCGGGCTTGGAGTATACGTGAAGTGGCGCTATGTCTGGATAATGTCTTTCAGTACGCTATTGTCCGCAGTATTTGTTGTAATAAATATTTTCAGACCTGAAATACACGATAAGACTTTGGCTCCGGCCCTGCAAAGCGTGTGGTTTGTACCGCATGTGATGGCATATATGTTTGCTTATGGGATATTAGGGTGTGCCTTTTTACTTGTTTTGTATACGATACTACGGAAAAAGATAACAGAAAAAATATGGCTTACGACTGATAATTTAGTGTATATCGGTACGGGATTTCTGACCCTTGGTATGTTGTCAGGAGCTCTATGGGCGAAGGAAGCCTGGGGACATTATTGGGGATGGGATCCGAAAGAAACTTGGGCTGCGCTTACTTGGTTCGGTTATCTTTCATACATACACCTGCGGTACAGGTATCCTCAATGGCCAGGTGTGGCGTGGGTGACAATGATCGTGGCTTTCGTATTTTTACAGATATGCTGGTATGGCATAAACTATCTGCCCGCCGCCGCGGAGAGTTTACATACTTATCAATAAAATGACTGATTTATGGATTTTTTGTCTGAATTACATCCTTTGGAACCATTCTTTCCTTCCGGGGCGAAATTGTTGATGTTGGGGAGTTTTCCTCCGCAGAAAAACCGGTGGTCAATGGATTTTTACTATCCTAACTTGCAAAATGACATGTGGCGTATCATCGGACTTATCTTTTATGGCGATAAAGATTACTTTCTGCTGGAGACAAAAAAAGCCTTTTGTAAGGAGCGCATCTGTCGTTTTCTGGAAGAAAAGGGAATTGCTCTTTCGGATGCAGCCCGTGAAATCATCCGGCAGAAAGGGAATGCTTCGGATAAATTTTTGGAAGTAGTGACACCCATTGATATACGAAAAGCCTTGCAGTGTCTTTCGGATTGCCGGGCGATTGTTACGACAGGGCAGAAAGCGACGGATACCGTGTTGGAACTTCTTCTGGTAGCAGAGCCGAAAGTGGGGGGATATTGTGAATTTGACTATTCTGGCCGCCGGATGAGGCTATACCGGATGCCTTCCTCCTCGCGGGCTTATCCGAAACCCTTGCACGAAAAGGCGGCTGTGTATGAACACATGTTCCGGGAACTGGGATTGCTTTGAAATTTCAGTTGGGTATCAGGGAAGACGGAAACCCTTATTTCGTGAAAATATATCGGTGTGTATCCGATAGTTCTGCATTGTACCGAAAACTGTCCCATTGAAATCCTTGCAGTTCTTCCGGTTTGTTGAGTCGGTTTAATAAAATATAACGGGTCATTTCTCCCCGGGCCATTTTGGCATAAGTACGGATGGTTTCGTACTTTCCGTTCCGGAGTTCTTTAAACTCAGGAGTAACAACCCGGACTTCTTTTTCCAGGCGTTTCATATCCAGAGCACCCTGTATATCTAAACTGGCTAAATTTATCAGGATGCCTCCGCTTTTTTGAATCGACTCAATCAGTGGGGCAGTAAGTTTGGGACGCCAGTATTCATATAAGTCCTTTTCCTCTATATTTTTGATTTTCAGTTTAAAGGCAAGTCGGTATGCTTGGATAAGGTCCAACGGGCGGAGCAGACCGTACAAAGTGGAGATGATACGGATGTGGCGTTGGGCGTATTGATAGTCTTCCGGTGAAAATGTTTCCGGGCGCAGATGTTTAAATACAGTTCCCGTATAGGCTAAAATTGCTGGTCGTGCGGAGGCATAGGATGAAGTGAATTGCTGGTATCTTTTGTAATTTATATCGGTCAGTTTGTTGCTGATTTGGAGGAGTATTTGTAATTGTTCCCGTGAATATTCACTGAGGTGGGAAGCAATAAAAAGGGCGTCTTCCTGAAAAAAAGGGGAAGTGCCTGCGGGATCGTTTTTCCCGGGCAGGGCATCCATCGCCTTGGCGGGAGACAACAGGATCAGCATTGTTTTATCAAATCTAAAATTTCCGTCGGATGGCAGACAATGTGATTGGCCCCGTTTGTCTCCAACTCGCTACGGGGGCGGAATCCCCAGGTTACGCCGACTGATTCGATTCCGCTGTTTATTGCTGTCTGCATATCAATTTCCGAATCACCGACATAAAGGGCATACTCTTTTTCTGTTTCTGTGATTTCTAAAATTTCATTGACGATGGCCGGATGAGGTTTAGTCGGACGGTCTTGCCGTTGTCCTAAAACTACGTCAAATGTCCCGTTTTCAAAATAAAAATGAATCAGCTCGCGGGTTGCTTCATGAAACTTATTGGAAGCTACGGCCAACATAATGCCTTCGTGATGCAAGGTATTCAACAAATCGCATATCCCCGGATAGGGGTGGGTTAATTCCGTTTTATGTGCTTGATAATAGGAAATAAATTCGGCTCTTACTTGTGTGATTTTTTCCTCATACCTGGCATCGGGAGGCAAAGCCCTTTCGATCAGTTTGGTGATGCCGTCTCCGGTAAAATAGCGGTAGGCTTCGTAGTCGTGCTCTTTGTATCCGAAATGTTTTAATGCGTGGTTCGTGCTGGCGGCCAAATCCCCCAAAGTGTCCAATAGGGTTCCGTCCAGGTCAAATATGACTAACTTTTTCATCCTGCTGATTTTTTGCAAAGATAGTGCAAGCCGGTTGTAAAACCAACTTTATCCTATCCGTTGATGATTTTATACGTTCTTCCTGCCGAAAAGGTCGGAAAAATAAAAGGATTTGATATTTTATTTATGAAAACTTTGTTTTTTTACAAAACTCCTCTATCTTTGCAGCGCAAAAAGCAAAAAACGTTCTTTAGATACCGGGGAGATACCAAAGCGGCCAACTGGGGCAGACTGTAACTCTGCTGACTTATGTCTTCGTAGGTTCGAATCCTGCTCTCCCCACAATTTCTGCGGAAATAGCTCAGTCGATAGAGCACTAGCCTTCCAAGCTGGGGGTCGCGGGTTTGAGTCCCGTTTTCCGCTCTCTGAATGAGGTAGTTACAAAATGACTACCTCTTTTCTTTTCTCTATTTTCATGCTAAAATACTGATTGTGAGATGCTTCTGGTTTTATTCCTGCTCCGATGGGGAAACAGGAACACACAGAATACACCTCAAAAGAGGGCATAAATGGGAATATTTTAGCTTATTTCTTGTGGAAGCAGGATTGGAAATGGATTAACATAATCATTTCCACAAGAATCTCTGTAACCTATTTTTCCACCGGTGTATTACAACACTTCAAAAATGATTAAAGTATAAAGAAGGGGACAGGCCTAAAATAGCCTCTCCCCGCAACTTTAGGGCTGTACAATTGTTTTTACAAACTCTCTTCCGTTTTTGATGGGGGCTTTGATTAACTCCGGTAGGTTGAAAGTATAGGTAAACGTGTCATAAAAACGGGGATCTTTTTGCGGTAACAAAAAAGGCTTGCTTGCTTCTCCCGTTTTGGGGTCAAATGCTGCAAAATAGGGACGTGCCCACAAGCCGTCCAGGCGTTTGCTGCTGAACACAAACCAGTGTCCCGTAGAAGACCAGGTGTGAAAACTCTCTACATTTTCGCTGTTTACTTCATTGATATTTCTTACCTTCCCGTTGGTTAGATTAAGCAAATACAAATCGCTTTCCGGATGCCAGATAGAAAAATTCCCGTAATCGGATTGGGTAAACATCAACCATTCACCATTGGGGGAAATCCTGGGAAAAGAAACGGAGTGTCCGGAAGCGGAGGCTTGGTATACACACTCCAGCGTGTGCAGTTTTTGGTTTTCCGCATCAAACTGAACCCGGCAAAGATCATAGCGGAGACTGTCGAGCGGCATCCCTTGCCGGTAACCTTGTGCCCGGCAGAAATAGAGTGTTTTGCCGTCGGGTGACCAGGTAGGGAAAGTTTCCATGTACTGGTTTCCGCACACCAATGAATCCGTATACGTCTGATGTTTTTCCACATCATAAATGACCAAGTCGGCTCCTAAGTCCGCTACTTCTATCGGTTTTTGTCCCGAAGCGTGGAAAAACTGTTGTATCTCATTGGCGGAAAAAGCGATATATCTGCCGGAAGGATGCCATGCCGGATAGGTTGCGCCATATTTGTGTCCCGGGAGATTCGGGTTTACCTTTTTCACCTGCCCCTCTCGGTAAACCAACGTTCCTCCCTGCTTTCCTCTCACATGCATCATCATTTTGTCCGGCGAATTTTGATGGAACGTATGGCAATTGATACATTGTTTCCCGAAGTCTCTGTTTTCCGCCACAGGTGTTTGCTTATAGTTGGTCAGATTCCGCTGGTAAATTCCCATTTCATTCCATAGTTCGTAACCGGGGTAAAGGAGCCGATATACCAGATAGGGATCAATAGGGTGTATTGATATTTTATTTTCAATAGCCGCATACTCTGTCCACTCATTGTTTTTATCCAAACTAATCCGGAAATAAATCTCTTTCCCGGCGGCTTTTTTCATCAGGGTTCTCCATTTCTTTTCCGGAATCCTTACCAACGGTTCTGTATGGTGGATCAGAATTTCTCCAGGCTCATCTTTTATCCCTATTTCCGTCTGGTATGCGTCTGCTTCTTCCCGGATAATGAAATTAGGCGGGGCAATGTTTGGGGGAAAAGTTACAGCACTGTAATCCGGATAAATCGCCGGCGTTGTTTGCAGGCGCTTGTCCGAGTGGTGATACGACGTACAGCCATACATATAAAAAAACAGCAGACAGGCAATCAGGTGGCGTATATTCATTTCATTTCTTTTTATCGGGTAATAACTTTATTGCCATACGGGCTTATATAATTGAGATAAAACCAATAAGTTTTACCGAATTCCGCTTGCAAAGCTTGCATTTTTTTATTTTTTGCCAATTCATAATAACGTTTAAAACGGCGTTCTGTTTCGGGGCGGACCGTAAAACCGATCCGGGCAAACTCTTCTTCACTTACTCCCAGCTTATAAATATACAAAGCCTCTTCATAAGTTTGAGGGAGGGGCGTCGGAGCCAAATGCCGGAATTTTTGCAGGTTTTCCACAAAACGGGGAATATGGTTACTCAGCAGCAATTGGCTCATCAGGTATTCAAAAGCCATTCGGTGGGTGGTATCCTGTTGGCACAGGTACTCCAATTCGGGACCGATATTCAATACATTTGCAAAGCGTGCCGGTTCTTCCTGTACTTTACTCAATGCATTCTTCATACCGGGCAGTTGTTTGTCATTCAGTCGTTTCTCGAGTTCCAGAGCCTCCTTGCGATAGAAAAGCGATTGCTTTAGTTTATTGATAAAACGCTGGGCCACTAAAGGACGGCTGTTCAAAATATTGTAGCGGGCAAGATTGAGCAAATGAGGGGCGGTTTCTCCCCACACTACCATCGCTTCAAACTCCCAGCGTTGCGCTTCATTGATGTAGCCCAATTCCTCATACAGAAAATGACCGTATTCACTCTCCCGGCTATCGCTATTCCACGGAAAATAGAGACTCTTAACCCCCATCACCTGCGGAAAATCGAGTAACCGATAGGGGAGTTGCCCTGTGTGATACAGGGCCAGATGGTGAAAATAGGCAATCAGTTGGTTCGTGCGTCCGCTTCTCCAATAATGGGAGGTATACGTCAGCACCTTTTCCCACTCTTTGGATTTGACATATTCTTCTGCTTTCAGCATAATACGTTCGCTTCGTTTATAATGCCGGACAAAGTAGCGGTAGCCGAACCCGGCATATCCTGCCAGGATGAGCAGGGTCAAACAGATACGTACGGATTGACGGATTGTATAATTGATTTTAAAAAGTGGAAAAACTTTCCAGCACCGTTGTATAAGCAAAAGTACGAAATACAACAACATTAGAGTTAGAAAGCAACCTGTTACAAGTGTCAGAGCCCGGTCGGCAGACATCGTATAGAAAAACAATCCCAACGAGGGGAGCATGGAAAGTTGTAATAGGTCGTTTCCTCCGGAAATTTTCCGGATAATCTGATGACTTAGCAGATACACTGATGCGATGATAAGAGCCAGCAGGCCGCTGCCCAATGCCGGAATATGGAAGAATTGGATGACAAAAGCGGTCAGATAGCTGAGCAGGCCCTCCGAAGCAACACATTGCCGGAAATAATCGCAGGAAAAAAGAAAAAGATGATGCTGTTCATGATAAAAAAGCACATGGGAGAGTACCCCGTAATAACAGAAGAAGTACAGCACAAACAAAAAACCGAAAATGATGTAATGCAACCGTTTCATAAACAGGAATTAAAAGCAAGCAGGGGGCATTTGCCATACGGCTTATGTCCCCCGCTTTTTTATAAAAGATTAACAAGTATTAGTATCCGGGGTTCTGTGTCAGATTTGGATTCAGATCCCGTTCTTTTTGCGGAACCGGATACACATAGTTGTGTGGCTTGTAACCACCGTAGTTAGGTACGGTAATTTGGTCGCCTTCATACAGGATACAAATTTTCCCGTTATCTTTTTTAGGAGCATTCGGAGAGTCGACCAATTTGTATTTTAAGCCACGGAACGGCTCGTTCAATACTTTCTCTGCAATTCCCCAGCGGCGGATATCCCATTGGCGTTTTCCGCCTTCCAGGGCAAATTCCACACGCCATTCGTTGCGGATGCGTTGACGTAAATCGTCCTGTGTAGCGCAATACGTCGGTAGGCTGGCGTCGGAATTCTGCAGGTCGGGCATACCTACACGACGACGTACCTGATTCACTGCGTCAAAGGCGTCGGCAGACAAGGCCGAAAGTTCATTCATCGCCTCGGCATAAGTCAAGAGTACTTCGGCATAGCGGATTTCCACTGCATCCTTACCCATATCCCAACCTGTAGACAGCGGATCGATAGACGGGTCGAGCCATTTTTTCTGATAGTAACCGGTAGCTGTTGCGTCATTGTGTTGGCCAATTCCGGTATTTCCACTGGAAGGAAGCGGAGCTACTTTAATGGTATCGCCATACATAACGTCTCCGTCATGCAATACAGTGACTTCCAAACGTGGGTCGCGATTTGCAAACGGATTCTTTGCGTCATAGATAGTTGATTCCTCAATCGGAGCACCGTTAATGTCTTCAAAAGCGTCTACCAGACTCTGGGTAGGATTAATACCTCCCCAACCTTTGGTGGGGAATGCTTCCCAACCGATCAGATACCAGCCGTTTTCAGAGGCTTTGAATTGTCTTACTAAAATAAACTCGTCACATCCGTCGGTTTTTTCCCAGAACAATTCTTCATATTTTCCGGTATTCTCTTTATCATACAGACTGTATACGCCCAAATCCATAACGGCCTTGGCATTGTCGGCAGCGACTTTCCAGTTGCCATAGTACAAAGCAGCGCGGGCTTTCATTGCGTAGGCAGCTCCTTTGGTAATACGACCGTAGTCGGAAGCACCCCATTGGGTCGGCAAATAGGCGATGGCTTTATCGAAATCTGCCATCATTTTGGTGTATACTTCTTCTCTTGGAGTACGGGTGATACTGGCCTGGTCTGCAAGTGTCAAAGGTTTATCAATATAAGGTACATCGCCGTATGAACGGATCAAATCAAAATAATGGAAAGCCCGGAAGAAATAGGTCTGTCCGAGTACTTTTTCTTTTTCTGCCTGGTCGTAATCGGGGATGTCGTCAATCTTGCTTAAAATCAGGTTGGTCTGACGGATAACGGTATATGATCCGCTCCATGAAAAATCCAACGGGTCATAAATTCCTTTAGAGATATTTCCGGCAGCCCACTTGATACCGTGTACGGCATTGTCGGAATTGATGTCATCGTCAACAACCCAATAGGGGAGTGAGGGATAAAGGTCGGAAACAGCCATTTCGGCATCTTTGGGCGTTTTCCAGAAACTGCCGTCCGAAAGCTCTTCCAAAGGATACAGATCCAGGTCGACACACGAGGTCAATCCTGTCAGCAATGCCGCTGTTATGATAAGTAAATATTTTTTCATATTACGTTATAAGTTAAAAGATTTAGAATGAAACTTTTAATCCGATGGAAACTTTCTTCACATTGGAGTAGAATGCTCCGCGGGTATCGGAAGGTGATTCCGGATCCAATCCCTCCAGACCGGAGAAGGTCAGCAAGTTCTCGCCGGCAACATACAGTTTTGCTTTTTCAATACCGGCTTTCGATAACCATCTTTTCGGTAAATTATATCCCAGTGAGATATTTTTCAAACGCACGTATGAAGCGTCTTCCAACCAGAAAGAAGAAGTCGTGAAGTTGGTCTGGTCACCTCTGGTCAAACGGGGATAGCTGGCATTGTGGTGAGTCGGAGTCCAGCGGTCCCAATGCCGTTTCAATACCTTACCGCCGTTAAAGAATGCATAAGAAGCCTCTCCGGTATAATAAGCGTCTACGTCAAAAGCTCCCTGCCACAACATGGAGAAATCGAAATCCTTGTAGAACACTGCAACATTCAGACCTCCCGTCCAGCTTGGGAAATTCTTACCGATAACCGTCCGGTCTTCTGCATCGATTTTCCCGTTATTGTCTATGTCCACATACTTGATGTCTCCCAACTGTTCCTTTCCGGTACGTTTCGGAAGTTTTGCCAGTTCTTCGGGAGTATTGAAATAGCCGTTTGCTTTGTAACCGTAGAATGAACCGATGGGATGACCTTCCAGACGCCAGTATTTGGCATTATCGGGATCCACACCTTCGGTGCCTTCCATATTGGTAATCTCATTTTTCAGGTAAGACACATTGAAATTAACGGCATAACTGAAATCACTGTTAATGCGTTTGTTGTGGGAAATGTTCAGGTCGAATCCGGTATTTTCCACATTACCTGCATTCTGAGCTGGAGCGCTCATACCGATTACCCCCTGGATAGGCAGGTAAAGCAACATGTCGTTTGTTTTCTTTTTATATACAGAAAGTTCGAAACCAAGCATATTGTTCAGGAATCCGGCTTCGATACCCAACTCGTAATTGGTTACGGTAGCCCATTGCAATTCGTTATTTACATAGCGTGATTCGTAAGCAGTGGAATAGAGTTGGTGTCCGAACATAGTACTTCCGTAGGCATAAGTGGCTACAGCCGGATAAATGTCATCATCCTTTAACTCCTCATTACCGGTTTTACCCCAGCCCAGACGCAATTTCAAATTGCTTAGCCACTCTGCATTGTCTTTGATGAATGCTTCTTCCGAAATTCTCCATCCTGCGGAGAATGCGGGGAAATAGCCCCAACGGTTGTCTTTCGGGAAGCGTGAGGAAGCATCGGCACGCAGATTGGCTTCAAAAAGGTATTTGTTGTTGTAATCGTATTGGATACGGCCAAAATAGGAGAGACGTGCCGTTTCGTATCCGCCGTCGCTGTTTTTCTGAGAGGAAGCATCCAATGTATTCAATGATTCGGTCAATTCGTCATTACCGCCTCCTTTACGTGAAGTTGTCGTATAACGGTAGGTATGTTTTACTTGCTCCGCTCCGGCTAACACACCAAAAGAGTGGTTATTGATGGATTTGTTGTAATTAATCAACAATTGGCTGGTATACCAGTTCCAATTATAGTGGTTGTGTGCCCCTTCGCGGTCGCCGGAGTCGAATGTGCCGTAACTGAAGTGTTTTTTAAACGTCCGGTAATCGCGGTAATCGTGTCTCAATGAATACACACCCTTGATGCTCAATCCTTCAAGAGGAGTAACATTCAGGTAAGCCGTTGCATTCAACTGCTGGTCCATTTGACGAAATTCACCGCTTCGTCCCTGCTGTGCCACAGGGTTTTGCATACCGTTGTAATGGTATGCACCGTTTTCGTCATAAATCGGAGCCGTAGGAGCAATACGGTTTACATACTGCATCAAAGAGCCGAATCCTTCGTATTCGTCGCTGTTTATGCCGCGGTAAGCGGAAGCGTTGACACCTAAATTCACCCATTTGGCCACTTTGGAGTCGATGTTGACACGTCCGTTGTAACGTTCGTATTGTTTCTCCTGTGACAAACCGTCCTGGTACAAGTAAGCCAACGATGCCATGTATGTCGTATTTTCTGAACCACCGGAAATAGACAAACTGTGTTGGGTTTCAATGGCGTGTTTTTTAAACACTTCGTTATACCAGTCCGTATTGGGGTGACCAATGGGGTCTTTCCCGTTGCGGTAAAGCTCAATGTCTTCAGCTGTGTAAGGCAGAGGAGCATTGGGGTCTTCATTCAGAGTGGCTTCGTTAAACAAAGTAGCATAATCGGCAGCACCCAGGAATTTTAATTTAGCGGTAGGGCTTGCCCAAGTCACCGTACCGGAATAATTCACCCGTGCTTTTTGTCCTTTTTTACCTTTTTTGGTAGTAATCAGGATAACGCCGTTGGCAGCCTGCACACCGTAGATAGCGGAAGAAGCCGCATCTTTCAGGACGGAAATGGATTCGATATCCTGCGGGTCGATGTTGTTCATACTGCCCGGGATACCGTCAACGATTACCAGAGGGCTGGCAGCGTTGATGGAGTTTTTACCGCGGATGGTGATTGAACCCGTCTGTGCACCCGGAGCTCCGGAAGTCTGGATAACCGTCACACCGGGCATACTTCCAGCCATGGCTGCTGATACACTGGCAACCGAACGGGATTCCAATGCTTCCGAATTGATAGAAGCAACAGAACCTGTCAGGTTCGCTTTTTTCTGTACGCCGTATCCCACCACGATCACTTCGTCCAACGTTTGGGAATCTTCTTTCAATGTAATGGTTAACGGAGTACCTGTCCATTTCACCTCCTGGGTCTGGTAACCCATGAAAGAAATAACGAGCGTACTTCCTACCGGAATGTTATTGATGGTGAAATCACCGTCGATACCGGTAGTCGTACCGATAGGCATAGCGGATGAACCGCTTTCATCTTTCACTATCACAGAAGCACCGGGAAGTGTTTCTCCTTTGGCGTCTTTTACGACACCTGTACATGTTCCTGTCTGTTGTTCAGTAGATGTACTTACCGTTTTCCTTTCTGCCTGTGCGTAGTTCCCTACACAAAGGAAAAAAGAAAGAAGTAGCATTCCTGCTAATTTTAAGTGTTTTGTCATAATAAAATGTTTAAAATTAAGAAGTGTATTTGGTTCATATTAAATTTTTCTTCACAATCAAGGATGCAAGTTCGTTTCGCTAACGATTCCGTACCTTTTTTACTTTCATTTCACATCATTTACACCGTTTTAGAATATGCCTGGTAAGCGAGTTGAGTTTGTTATAACCTCCTTGTAAATAAGAGTTTATAAATCAAATCCGCACACAAAAACACTTTTTTTGTATAAAGAAAACTTACCTCTCTAAGACGACTACAATAATAATACGAAACCGAGAAATAACCAAAAGAAATAGTTAATTTTTATCAACACTCTACAAATAAGGTTTAAAAACAGAAGTGGGTATCAGATTATTTGAAGTAAGAGATAAATAATATCTGTTAATGTTAAAGACGAATACATGCTTACCAGGCATGTACCCTTTTTCGGGTAAATCAATCCATAGGAAAGACAGGAATTTGGCAATAAGCAGGCAGGGGATTCCCTGTCTTTTCTTTGCTTTATTTTTTGATTTTCTTTGGAATGTATTCGGAGTATATTTGGTTATGGACGATTTTATTCAGAATGTACTCCGAAGTTGCTCCGAACATGCTCCGAACTTGATATAGGGAAACCCCTGGGAATCAAGAGGGAAGAGATTACAAAAATTATCCCTTGGAACAGACAGGGAAATTCCTGCCATTCCAAGGGATAACTTTTTGGTTTCCAAAGGAAACCGAAGGATTATTCGTAAGTCAGCGTCGCTTTGCTTGCCGCTTCATTGTTGTTTTTTACCGGCACGAGGGTAAAGCCCCAGGTGTAGTTTTGGTTGGCCGGAATAGAGTATGCTTTCTCCGGTCTGGAACCCCAACTGTCGTAACCGGCTACGCCTTGTTGTTTCATATCGACACACACTTCCACAAAATTACGCGGGCTGATGTCATTGACATGGTGCATTCTTCTGAGGCGGTTTTTAGCCTTTTCCGGATTACGTTCCGCAATCTCTTTTTCTGTGAAATTGCTCCATTGGTAATCGTGTTTAACGGCCTCTTCCGAGTCAAAATCTTCAATGGAATTACGCAAAGCATTGAATCCCATCCTCTCGTTTGCCCGGATTAACAGACCCTTCCCGTTCTTGCCTGTCAGAGTCACCCACCGGGTATCTGTATGATGTCCGTTTTCCTGGGGACGTACATACGGATAGTACATTTTTTCTGCGGTAGTCGTGTACAATCCTACAATCGTACCAGCCTGACGGTCGAGGTAATTCTCTTCCGGTCCGCGTCCGAAATACTGCACTTGCTGCATGTCAGCTGGCAAGCGGAAACGTACACCGATGCGCGGTACTTCCAGTTTGGCGGCAGCTTCCCGTGCAGCTTGCGATTTCGGGCTGAAAGTAGCTGATTTGGTGGCTTCTGAAATCTCGTCCGGAGTGGCTTCCATTGATACGGACGTAAAGTGGGCATTCACGTTTACAACACCTGTCGGGTAAATTTTATAAGTGACCATATACAGA
This sequence comes from uncultured Odoribacter sp., assembly GCA_910589025.1. GTDB lineage: Bacteria > Bacteroidota > Bacteroidia > Bacteroidales > Marinifilaceae > Culturomica. The sequence goes on from CAJURM010000002.1 coordinate 29,463, forward strand.
TTACCTGCCGCTAACAGATAGTTGGCATGGATTACAGCCGTCTGGCCTTCTTTTTCAATAGTGGCTTCCACTACGTTGAAGTCTTTGCTGGACTGTTTCCATACTTGCAGGCGCGTAGGCGCGCCGTTACCATAGTCATTGTCGCTCGGTGCACGCCAGAAATTCGGCTGGATACCGAAACCGTCTTGGAAATACTCAATACCGTCTACCTTGTAAGAGGTAACGATACCCGTTTTTTTGTCGAAAACAAAAGAGACTTTCGATGAAGAAGCGGTCAGCAGATTATTCCGGTCGCTGATTTTCAACTGCGGCCCTTGTGCCGTGTATTTCTTCACCGGAGCTTTTATCAGCAATTTAAATTGGTCGTGTGCGATAAGATAATTTGCCGGCACCAGAGGTTCTGCGGTCTTGGTATACACTTCAAAATCGACGAAATATTCCGTTCCCGCTTTGGGCTGGAGTGCTGCCATCGGAATCGTTACGATTTCGGATGCCTGCGGAACCAGATTTAAATTCAGTACTTTTTCGCTGACTTTTTTATTGTTGGCTTTAATGATGTATTTCACTAAATATTTTGACAGGTTGGTGAAATAAAAACGGTTGGTGATTTTGATTTTGCCTTCTGCCAGATTTTCAGCTTCGAAACCTACATTCTGATGGGCGTATTTCACTTCTGCAATGGCCGGGTGCGGATTGCGGTCCGGATTGATAATACCGTTACAAAGGAAGTTTCCGTCACTGGGGGCATTTACTCCGAAATCCCCGCCGTATGCCCAGTAACCGCCGTCTTTATCTACCCACAAGCCCTGGTCTACCCAGTCCCAGATATAACCGCCCTGGAGGTTCGGGTATTTGTAAATGGCTTTCCATTGATCCCAGAGGTTGCCTGAAGAGTTTCCCATAGCATGGGAGTATTCGGAAGGCACTACCGGACGGTCGCTGCCGTTGCGGCCCACTTCTTCCAACCAGGCGGCATCCGGATATTGGGGTACATACATGTCGGAATTCCATTCCCATTGTGCGCGTTCGTAACATACCGGACGGTTCATGTTGCCGTTTTCGCGGTTCTTGATCCAGAGATATGTCTGATAGAAATTGTATCCGTTCCCGGCTTCATTTCCTAAAGACCAGATGGTTACGGACGGATGGTTTTTGTTTCTTTCATACATGTTGATTGTACGGTCCATGTGAGGTTTCAGCCATTCCGGATTATTTCCCAGCGTACCGCCTTTGCGCAGGTTGTAGTACATGCCGTGCGATTCGATATTGGCTTCGTCATAGACATAGATGCCGTATTGGTCGCACAATTCGTAAAAGCGACGGCTTTGCGGATAGTGGCACAGACGTACGGAATTGATATTGTTGCGTTTCATCAGTTCGAAGTCCTTGCGCATCAGTTCTTCCGGCACATAGTGACCGGTTTCCGGATTGTGTTCGTGGATGTTTACTCCTTTCAATTTGAGGGGTTGTCCGTTAATCATCAACACGGTATAAGGACGGTCGTGGATGTCTTTTTCAGCAATTTGTTTGATTTCTACTCGGCGGAAACCTACGCGTGCTGGAACAATTTCCGTTGTCTGCCCGTCTTTTTCTACCGTCATGACCAAACGGTAGAGATTGGGGGCTTCGGAGGTCCAGGTTGCTGCGTTGTTAACGGTGTAATCAAAATCAACGGTTCCGACACTTTCAGGGGCCAATGTCAGCTCTTTGCGGGCCGTGGCTACTGTTTTGTTTTTGCTGTCAAGCAGACTGTAACCGACGGTTACTTTTTCTGCTTTATCAGAGGTGTTTTTGATATCCATACCCAATTTGAAAATACCGTTTTTATAGGTATCGTCGAGAGTAGATACAACACGATAGTCTTTTAATGCCGTTTTGGGCTGAGACCACAGGTATACATCGCGTTCGATACCGCTGATGCGCCAAAAATCCTGGCATTCCAAATAAGAGCCGGTACTCCATCTGAAAATCTTTAAGGTCAGTACGTTTTTTCCTGCCTTTACATAGGGATTGATCCGGAACTCGGCGGTGTTCTTGGAATCTTCGCTGTAGCCAACTTCTTGTCCGTTGATGTAGACATATACGCCTGATTTGGCTCCGTCGATGTTCAGGTAAATATCCCGGTCCATCCACTCTGCCGGTATATCGATGTCCCGGCGGTAAACACCGACCGGATTTTCTTCCGGAAGAGTCGGTGGTTGCGGATTGCGGGGCTTGAATTCATAACCGTGGTTGGTGTAGATAGCCACTCCGTAACCCTGGGGTTCCCAGTTGCCCGGCACCTGTATGTCTTTCCAGTCTGCCGTGGAAAGGGAAGGGTCGGTGATGTTGGCGGGCAGCTTTTTGTACCCGTCCACAAAATAGAATTTCCAGGTTCCGTTCAGCAACGAGTAAAATTTGCTGTTTTCATATTTGAAACTCAGCGCCTGTTCTAAATTGTCATAAGTCATAAAGGAAGAGCGGGGATATTCTTTATTCACCGCGACTACCTGCACATCCTGCCAGTAGGGCTTTGTTTGTGCCATCGTTTGCAGGATGCAGAATCCGCAAAACAGAAGGAGAAAAAGTTTTTTCATGAAATAGGATTTTATTTAGTTAAAAATATTGCGTAAGATGCGCCAAAGATAATAAAATTTTTAAGAAAGGCTCCTTGTATTTATTTTTCATGCTTGCTTTTGAATTTTTAAGCGTGGGGTTTTCGGCTGTCGGAATGCCTCTTTTTATTACCTTTGCAGCACATTAAAACAGGAGAGGGTATGGCTGACAAGGAACAGAAATTGTTCATGCGGGAGTTTTTCCGGAAGGCGGGTAAAGCGATTTACGATTACGGGCTGATAGAAAGCGGCGATAGGATTTTGGTTGGCGTATCGGGAGGCAAGGATTCATTGGCTTTGTTAGAAGTGCTGGCGTTGCGTTCCCGGGATAAGAAGCACAATTATGAAGTGGTGGCAGCCCATATTGCCGTACAGGATGTGGCTTATGAAGTGGATGAAGCCTATGTCCGGCAGTTGTGCGGGCAGTTGGGGGTGGAATTTGTGCATCGTACTATCGATGCGGGGGTGAGGGAAGGGTCCGGCAAACCGGCTTGTTTTGTCTGCTCCTGGAACCGGCGGAAGACTTTGTTCGGGATAGCCAAAGAGCTGGGATGCAATAAACTTGCGTTGGGACATCATCGCGATGATGCGGTAGAAAGCCTTCTGATGAGTATGATGTTTAACGGTACGATGGCCAGTATGCCGCCCCGGTTGGAAATGTTCGGGGGGACGTTTACTTTGATTCGTCCGTTTATCTACCTGAGTAATGAAGATACATCCCGTTATGCCGCTTACAGGGGATTCCGGCAACAGAAAAAACAATGCCCGTACGAGCGGGCAACCAACCGGGATGCTGTGGCACGGATAATCCGGGAAATGGAGGCGCTTTCTCCGCATGTCAGAAATAATCTTTTTGCGGCCATGACAAATATTCAAAAAGAATATTTGCCGTAACCGTATGGGAGTGCGGGGGTTGTACTCCGGTAAGATTTTATCTTTCTACAACGTTTGAATAATTTCCACGGAAAAGTTTTTTATTTCAGGAAAAGGTTTTACCTTTGTCCTCGGAGGTGAGGATTCCGAAATCATAAATGGAATTCTTTATTTAAATAAAAGGCACTTATTGGAGGATAAGTGTCGTTTATTTTTTTGTGTATTAACTGAGCTTAAATTATATGTTATGAGTGGAAAAGTATCCTATGTAACCAAAGAAGGTCTGAAGAAATTGCAGGATGAACTGGAGAGATTACAGAATGTCGAAAGACCTAAAATTTCCAAAGCTATCGGTGAAGCGATAGAAAAAGGAGATATTTCCGAAAATGCGGAATATGATGCGGCAAAAGATGCGCAGGGATTGCTTGAAGCAAAGATTGCTCAATTGCAGGATACCATAGCTACTTGCCGGGTGATTGACGAATCCCAGTTGGATACGTCCAAAGTGCAGATGTTGAACAAGGTGACTATCCGTAATACGAAAAACGGTGCAACCATGACCTATACTTTGGTATCGGAGACGGAAGCCGATTTTAAAGCGGGCAAACTCTCCATTCATACCCCGATAGCTCAGGCGTTGGTAGGGAAGAAGTTGGGAGATGTTGTGAAAGTGAAGGTGCCTGCCGGAGAGATGGAGTTTGAAATTATGGATATCAGCTTATAATACGACACACGATGGCATCTGTTTTTTCAAAGATAATCCGGGGGGAAATCCCTTCTTATAAAGTAGCGGAAGACGATAAATATTATGCTTTTCTGGACATTGCTCCTTTGCAGAAAGGACATACCCTGGTGGTACCGAAACGGGAAGAAGATTATCTTTTCGATTTGAGCGACGAGGAGCTTGCCGGATTGATGGTGTTTGCAAAAAAGGTCGCAAAAGCCATCGGGAAAACCATTCCCTGCGAAAGGGTGGGGGTGGCCGTTATCGGGTTGGATGTGCCGCATGCTCATGTGCATCTTGTGCCGTTGAACGGAGGCGAGGACCTGAATTTTTCTAATCCGAAAAAAGAGTTTTCGAAAGAAGAAATGCAGGATTGTGCCAGACAGATAGCAGCCAACATCTAAGATATACCGGGACAGGATAAATAGAAAAAATGGGATTCGGAGACGGGTCTCATTTTTTTGTCTGGTGCTATGAACCGGGAGGGGAATGCATGGTTTTTATTGGAAATACATTATTTTTACGGAAAATTAGACACAACGGGAATAAATTAAACGGGAGATGAAAAAATATAAAAATTTGGTTTGGGATTGGAACGGTACGTTGTTGGATGACATCACGGCAGGGGTGGAAACATTAAATGACATGCTGGAGAAGAGAGGATTGCAAAAACTTTCTGTGGAAGAATACAAGGATGTTTTCGGTTTTCCGGTAGTTGATTTCTATAAAAAAGTAGGATTTGACATGGAAAAAGAGAGTCTGCATGAGATTTCGGTTGATTTTGTGGAAACCTATGACCGCTTTGCCGGGAACATCACCCTGAATCAATCTGTCCCGGAGGTGTTGTGCGGTATACAGCAGGCGGGGAGGAAGCAGTATATCCTTTCGGCATTGCGGGAAGACCTGCTTAAACAGATGGTTGTTGATTTTCAAATCGGCCATTATTTTGAACAGGTGTGCGGTTCCGATAACATATATGCTGCCGGAAAGATTGAAAGAGGGAAGAGAATGGTAGAAGCGTACCGCTTGTGTCCGGAAGAAACCCTTATGGTTGGCGATACGCTTCACGATGCGGAGGTGGCGTGCGCTTTGGGGTTTGACTGTGTCCTGTATGCCGGAGGACACAACAGTGTGTGGCGTCTGAAAGAGAAAGCCCCGGTTATTGAGAGAATGGAGGAATTATTAAAAAGGGAAGACCTGAGTCTGAACTGAAGAAAAAGGGCTGAATATTCTGGGTGGTCTTGCTTCTTGGATTATCGCACACGTTTTTTATTTTCAAAAAGAAATTTTGGAAACGATATTTACGGTTAATTTTTTGGAAATCATCCTATTTTTATCTTTTTTTAACGTCCGTTTAATTGGGAAAAAAAGCTGAAAAGAAGAGGGTCCGTGTATGTTTGGGTAGGTAAGGGTGAGGGTGGAGTAATATTTGCTTGAGAATCAATCTTTTTGATAGTTTCTGAAAGGAAAGGGAAGGGGTAAAAAAAGAAAAAAATTTAAGGATTCCGGTTTTCTGAAATGTGCCCAAAAAAACGGACGTTTAAATGGTGATGGATTATACCGTTCTTGTGGCTTTGAGGGGAAACTCTAAGAGGTAATTAAAACGTATAACAATGGGGAGTTCAGAAACATTTCGCTTGGGTGATGGAAGGTGAAAAAAAAGTGGTTGTTCGGTTGAAAAAAGGCAACAGGCTTGCCTTTACAATGGTATACATGGAATACCATAAAAGGCTGTATGGTTTTGCTTTTCATTATCTTGGCGACCGTTATCAGGCGGAAGACGCCATACAATGGCTTTTTCTCCGGTTGTGGGAAAACCGGCAACTGCTGAACGAGCAGATGAATCTGAAAAGTTATTTGTTCACCAGTTTAAAAAACTACGTCCTCAACTTACTCCGTGACGGGAAAAGGGAAGCTCTCCGGCAGCAGCAATTTGTGCTTGAAAAAGAGGAAACGGAAGACAACAGCCTTTTGCTGCATTTGGATGAAGAGGAGTTGCGGAAACGTCTGACTGCTGCTATTGCAACCTTGTCCCCGCAGAAGCGTAAAATCTGTGAACTGAAACTGGAAGGCAATTTGTCCAATGCGGAAATAGCCGGTCTTTTGCAGATTTCTGTCAACACTGTCAAGTTTCAGTATAATCAGATAATTAAAGATTTGCGCAACCGGATTTCCCCTGCGTTGCTATTGTTTTTTTCTTTTCTTTTTCTGTTGCCATAGGAGCTTTTTTCAAAAAAAGATTAATTTTTTTGAATTTTATATCATACCTCCCTGCCTTTTTGGTGTATTACTTATAGATCGTGAGTAATAGTGAATCATAAATAAAATGAATTTGGACGAAAAGTTGATTGGCCGCTATTTTGCCCGTTTGTGTGATGAGGCGGAAGAGAAGGAAGTCAGGCGGTGGTTTGCTTCTGCCGAAGGGCAGGCCTATTTGTCGGCTGATATGGAGAAGAAGATGGCGGTATGGGAGGGTGAAAAAGACGGGATGGTGGATCATGAAATTCCTACAGATGTCTTGTTTGAGCGCATTGAAAAGAAAATCCGGAGAAAAGAATACAGCATGTGGTTGTATCGGGCGGCTGTTGTCGTGCTGCCTCTGATATTCACAGCGTCTCTGGCTCTGTTGTTGTTCAGAACGCCTGAAAAAGAGATGGTTTCCTATCGGGAGGTAACAGTGGCCAAGGGGGAGCAGCTCCAGGTGCTGATGCAGGACGGCACGCGGATTTGGCTGAATGCGGACAGCCGCTTGGTATATCCTGACAATTTCAACGGCAGGGAAAGGGTGGTGAGGTTGGAAGGAGAGGCTTATTTTGAGGTGGCTAAAAACAGTGAAAAACCTTTCCGGGTGGAGTTGGAAGCAATGGATATTTTGGTGACCGGAACATCATTCGATATCAAAGCCTATCCGGAGGACTCGTTAATACAGACTTGTCTGGCGGAAGGGGCTATCCGGTTGCACAACAAAGTGGCAGCACAGGAAAATTGGGTGGCTATGAAACCCGGAGAGGTGGCATGGTTGTCGAAATATAGCGGAGCGTGCCGGGTGGATACGACCGACGATGCCGGAAGTTATTATGCGTGGAAAGGAGACCGCTTGATATTTAAGAAAAAACCCCTCCGGGAAGTCCTTAAGGTGCTGGAAAGGAAATTTGACCGGGTTTTTGAGGTTGAGAATCCGGCATTGTACCGATACACATATACCATCACCTTTCACCGTGAAAGTTTAAAGGAGATTTTGGAAGACATGCAGCGGATTACTCCGGTACGCTTTCGCCGGGTGGACGACAGGTATATTGTAAGTAGCAGAAATGGAAAAGAATAAATAGTGTATGTATAAAAAATGACCGGACTATGTTGTCGCATCTTCCGGTCATCAGATTGTTGAACCAGTGTTAAATTAATCCAACAAATCAAAAGTATGAAAAAAGAGTTAGTTCATCACGAAAGAAAAGGATTTTTTTCTTTTTCGTGGGTAACCTCATTAAGGGTGAGGGTTACGGCGTTATTTTTATTAATTTCGTTATCCGGGACTTTTGCGTCTGTGTATTCCCAGCGGGTATCGTTAAACCTGAAAAATGTTTCTTTGGAAGAGGCTTTGGAAAAGTTGTCCAAACAATCCGGTGTGGAGATAGCATACAGCAGTGAAGTCATCAAAAGCAGCCGGAAAGTGACTATCAGTCAGAAGGATGTTGAAGTGGAAACCGTGTTGAACGACTTATTGAAGGGAACACGCATTCTGCATCAGCAAGTAGACGGCAAAATCTATCTCACTGTAGGGAAAGAGCAGGTCGCTGCTCAGCAGAATCGGAGTAAACAGGTGGAGGTGAAGGGGGTTATTGTTGATACGAAAGGTTTGCCGATTGTCGGTGCAAACGTTTTTGTTACCGAAACCATGACGGGAGTTTCCACCGATATGGATGGAAAATTTTCCGTAATGGCTCCGGAGGGTTCGAAACTGAGAATCTCTTTTATCGGTTACATTACCCAGGAAATTGTGGCACAGGCTGCACCCGAACTTAAAATTGTTCTGAAAGAGGATGCGCAGAACCTGGATGAAGTAGTGGTGATTGGATATGGAACCACCAAGAAAAGAGATTTGACCGGAGCGGTTTCTTCTGTAAAAATGGAAGATACGCCTTTGGCTACGGTGGGTTCCGTTAGTCAGGCTTTGGCAGGAAAAGCAGCCGGATTTCAGGTGTCGACCATCAGTGCACAGCCCGGTGGTGGGGCTTCATTCCTGGTTCGTGGTTCCGCTTCTTCGGATGCGGCAGGAAATGCCCCTTTGATTATCATCGACGGTTTTCCTGTCAGTGATCCCGGAAACGTATCCGCAGGAAAGTATAGTGACGGAAGCAAAGACAATATCTTGTCTTCCATTAACCCCAATGATATTGAGTCTATTGAAATTTTGAAAGATGCCAGTGCCACGGCCATTTACGGTTCCCGTGCAGGTAACGGTGTGGTTATCATCACTACGAAACGGGGAAAAGCCGGTGCACTGCGCGTACAGTATTCCGGTTCCGCATCTTTGCAGAAAATGGCAAAGAGCTATGATATGATGGATGCCAGGGAATTTATGCATGAAACCAACCGTTTTTTGAGAGAAAAATGGATGTATGATAATAAAATCGGTATTTATGGAGGTGTGAGCGAAGGTTCGGTAACTCCTTTTGCTCCCCGTTATGATGAAACCCAGGTGCCGGAAAACGACACCGACTGGTTTGACCTGATTACCCGTACGGGCTGGCAGACACAACACAATGTTTCTTTGAATGGCGGTTCTGAAAAGACGCAGTATCTGGTTTCATTGAACTATTTTAAACAGGAAGGTGTGGTAAAAAACAACGGCATGGAACGTTATTCCGCCCGTGTGAATTTGGACCAGAAAATCAGCGATTATGTAAAAGCGGGTATCAACCTGACCATGTCGCGCAACAACTATGATAATGTGCCGTTAGGTTCGGGACAGAATGAGCAGGCTCCGATTCTGGTGTCGGCAGCCCAATTTAATCCGCTATTGTCTGTAAAAGATGCAAACGGGGATTATGTGTTGAATACGATGGCCGCCTTTTTGCCCAATCCGGTTTCTTTGCTGGAAATTACCGACCAGACCCGAAAAGAGCGTATGCTGGCGACTGTTTTTCTTGAAATCGAGCCGATAAAAGACTTGCGCATCCGGGGGAATGTCGGAATTGACCGCAATTACCAGAAACGCCAGACGTATTTGCCGCGTACCACTTTGTACGGACAGAGAGAGGGCGGAAAAGCGGACATTGCACAGGCTGATAATTCCGATTACCTGGCTGAGTTGACTATAAGCTATAACAAAACGATAAAAGACCATAGTTTCGGAATTATGGCAGGTCACTCTTATCAGGTGTTTGAATACGAATCGTTGGGATTGAGCAATAATAAATTCCTGATTGACGGATTCCTGTTCAATAATATCGGTGCGGGAGCGGCTGAGAAGCCCGGAGTGTCTTCAAGTGCCGGAAAAGACCGGATGGCTTCTTTCTTCGGACGTCTGAACTATTCATATTTGGGACGTTATTTATTGACGGCGACTTTACGTGCTGACGGTTCGTCCAACTTCTCCAAGAATAACCGTTGGGGGTATTTCCCGTCCGTAGCTTTGGGATGGAGAATTTCCGACGAAAACTTTATGCAGGGGTTGAGCCACATCGTTTCCAATACCAAACTGAGAGTCAGTTACGGTGAAACGGGTAATGCCAATGTAGGCAATAAGGCCATCAGTTTCTATCAGGTGGGTTACAACAACGTGATTGGTAATAGTGAAGTGACCGGAGTGTATTTGAGTCAGTTCGGTAACCCGGATTTGAAATGGGAAACGACTAAAGAGTGGAACTTCGGATTGGATCTGGGCTTCCTCAATAACCGCATCAATGTGACGGCAGAATACTTTAGCCGGGTGGTATCTGATCTGCTCAATGAAAAATCATTGTTGAATTACCATGAAGTGAGCAAAATTATTGCCAATATCGGTGAGACGCAGAGCCGCGGATTTGAATTGACTATCAATACCCGGAATATTGAAACGACCGATTTCAGCTGGTCTACGGACATTACGCTTTCGGCTTACCGGGACAAATGGAAACAGCGTGACCCGGATTGGAAACCTGCTGCTTATTCTATTTATCATGCTCCCATGCGTGGTTGGTATGGCTACAGAGCGGATGGTCTGGTACAACCTGGAGAAGTGGTACCCCACATGCCGGCTGCAATCCCGGGACAGGTGAAGCTGAAAGATATTGACGGATTCCAGCGGGATGCCGACGGAAATATTATGGTAGACTCCAAAGGACGTCAGATTAAGACCGGCAAGCCGGATGGACGCCTGGACGATGCGGACAAAGAATTCTGGGGCTCTTCCGACCCGGGTTATCTTTTCGGTTTCAACAATACGTTACGTTTCAAAAATTGGGACTTGAATTTCTATATGTACGGACAGTTTGACAAGTTGGTAAACGGACGGGATTATCAGAAATCCTGGCTGACGGGAGCAGACGGCATGACGGGAGTGGTAAATATGAACCGCGGATACAATATGCCGCGCTCTGTCAAAAATATTTGGAGCCACGACAATCAGAACGGAACGATGCCCGGTTATTTCCAGAATGATAGTCAATACGGTATCGGCGATTACTATTTGGAAAAGACCTGGTTCCTGAGAATGCGGAATATTACATTGGGCTATACAGTGCCGGCAGAAAAGATGAGAGGTGTGTTGTCCGCTTTGAGAGTCTATGTGGATGTGAACAATCCTTTTGTCATCACTCCTTATGACGGACTGGATCCGGAAACGGATAACAGCAGCTGGGCTTATCCGAATGTCAGGACATACAGCTTGGGAGTGGATATAACGTTCTAATTTAATTGAATTTAAAAGTTTTGTTCTATGAAAAAATTATTATATATTCTATTGTTTTTCATTCCGGTGGTGGGGTGTACGAACCTCGATTCGGAAATGTATGATGTAATCAATCCGACCATCTTCCCGAAAACGGAAGAAGATGCGGAGGCTTTGGTCACAGCGGCGGCGTATGCGCCTTTTTGGTCTAATTATTGGTCCGGAATTTTTACGGAAGGTGAGGGAGGAATCCAGATTATCGGGGATATGACAACCGATTTGGGAGATTGTAATTGGGATGATGCGGTATGGACGGGTGTATTGGTACCTGAGTTTACCCCTTATACCGGAGGCGTGACACAGTTCTACGGGTATGTGAACAGCATCAGTAAAATGACTTTGACTATCAGCCGGATTGAAGGTGTGGATATGGACCCGGAAAAGAAAGCCCGTCTGATTGCGGAATTGCGTTGCGGACGGGGCTGGATGGCTTATTTGTTGTATGACTGGTTCGGACCGGTGCCTGTGGCTACGCTTGAACAGCTTGAAAATCCGTTGAGAGAAGAGATTTTGCCCCGTCCGACGAAGGAGTGGATGGTAAATTACATCGAAACGGAACTGAAAGAAGCTGCTAAGGTATTGCCTCCGGTGTATGCGGCCAATAGCGGTGACTACGGACGGATGCACGCCGGACTTGCCCATACGCTTCTGATGAAACTCTACATGCACGAAGGACGCTGGTCGGATGCCGTGGCTTGTGGACGCGAGCTGATGAAAGCCGATTACGGTTATGCCCTGCAAACCAATTATGAGGATATTTTCACTTTGGAAAACGAACGGAACAGTGAAATTATCTGGGCGTGTCAGGAGAAACGCGACATTTGTGAAAGTATGTGGTTGGCACACGTTTTACCGAGCCAGTATATCACAAAGAACGAAAATATCCAGAAGTGGAACGGTTACCGTGTGCCGTGGGCGTTTTATCATACTTTTGAAGCCCAGGACAAGCGTCTGAAAGTACTGGTGGGTGAATTTACGGATGCGGAAGGGACGGTCTATAATGAGGCCAATCCGGGTACGGGAAATGAAATGACACTGGGAGCGTTGCCGGTGAAATATGGGGAAGACCCGAACGCTACGGGCGAAGGAAGTGAAGTGGACTGGGTGGTATATCGTTATGCCGATGTATTGCTTTTGATGGCGGAAGCCTTGGTACGTGAAGGAAATGCCGTGACGTCGGAAGCTGCCGCATTATTCAGCGATGTGCGTGCACGTGCCGGATTGAGCCGTTATGCTGTGGGCGATTTTGCAGGTGTTCAGGATTTTCTGGATAAAATTTTGTTGGAACGCGGTCATGAATTGTGGTTTGAGGGATGCCGCCGCAGTGATTTGATCCGTCATGGAAAATATGTTGAAAAAGCGAAAGAGAAGGGTTCTGTTACGGCTGCCGATCATTTTAATATAATGCCTTTGCCTTCAAGTGCTATTACCAATGGAAAAGGTATTGTGCTTCAGAATCCGGTATATTGATAAATAGTTATTGTTACCGATAATTTCATGGAAAAGGGAGAGAAATTCTCTCCCTTTTTTGTTTCTTTGCCTTGTAAAGGGGTAGGGAGAGGGGTATCGGGAAGTAAATGATAATAAGAGGTGTAATGGAAATGATAAAACAAACCAGGCGTTTATTGTCGCTTGATGTACTGCGCGGCATCACGGTTGCCGGCATGATATTGGTGAATGATCCCGGAAGCTGGGGGGCGGTCTATGCTCCTTTGTGTCATGCCTATTGGAATGGCTTGACACCGACGGATTTGGTTTTTCCCTTTTTCATGTTTATTATGGGAGTCTCCATGTTTTTTTCATTGAGAAAATACGATTTTATATTTTCCTGGCAGGCGGTGGGGAAAATACTGAAGCGGTTCGCCTTGATTTTTTTAATCGGGCTGGGTATCACTTGGTTTGCCCAATGGTTCGGAGCTTTATGTGATGTCAGGAATGAACATTTGTCTGCGGGACAGCGGTTCGCTGCTGCTTTTTTTTCGTTCGATCATCTGCGCATCTTAGGGGTGTTGCAACGTCTGGCTATTGCTTATCTGGGCGGAGCTTTGCTGAGTTTGTGGATAAAGCCGAAACATTACTTGTGGGCTTCTGTCGTTATTCTGGTCGGTTATTTCCTGATTCTGTTGTTTGGAAACGGTTTTGTGTTGTCGGCAGACAGCATATTGGTAAAAGTGGATGAAGCACTCTTCGGTGCCAATCATGTGCATGGAGCCTATTTGAGTGACGGAACGCGTTTGGCGTTCGATCCGGAAGGGTTCCTGAGTGCCTTGCCCTGTTTTGCGCATGTGTTGTTAGGCATGTATGTGGGAAATATGCTGGTAAAAATCAAAGAGGATGAAATCCGTGTCAGAAACCTGTTTGTTTATGGGACGGTTTTGTTTTTTGCCGGTTATCTCCTCAGTTACGGCTGTCCGATAAATAAAAAGATATGGAGTCCCACTTTTGTCCTGGTGGCTTGTGGGTTGGCCTCTTTGCTGCTTGCTTTGTTGATGTATATTATTGACATAAAGGGATGTCGGCGGTGGAGCCGTTTTTTTGAAGCTTTCGGAGTGAATCCGCTTTTTATTTATGTATTGGCGGGAGTACTCTCCATCGTGTTGGGTAACTTGTGTTTTACCTGGAACGGGGGATGGATCAGCGTGCAGGCATTTGTTTACAGACATCTGTTGGCGTCGTGGATGAATCCCTATTTTGCTTCTTTGGTCTATGCGCTTATATTTGTATTGTTGAATTGGGTGGTGGCGAGGATTTTATACAAACGGCAGATTTTTATAAAGATTTAATAGTGATGTATCATGAAAAGAAATATCATTCTTCTGTTTCTGTTATTTTCTTTTGTCGCCCAGGGCGGCGTCATTAAAAAGAAGGACTGGGAACTGGTTTATTCTGAAAAGGGCTGTATCGAACGGCTGGTGTTTAAAACCCATGCGGGAAATGATACCGTTCCCTTTTTTACAAACAAAAATGCAGGCCCTGCTTTTTATGCCCGTTTGAATGGGAAAGATGTGGTTGCAAAATGGCTTCCCAACGGCCGGCGTTCTTTTTGTGCCGATATTGAGGGTGTGGAGTGTATTTTGAAATACAGGGAATACCATGCCAGTCCTGCCGTTGAAGTCACATTGACGAACCGGAGTCACGTGCCCTTTCAGCCGGAAAAAGCGGGATTGAAAATGGGTATCGACACTTATATGGACAATTATCCGGCATGGAATCACAAATATTTTCCGACATTGATGCGTTGTGAAAAAACGCATTTTTACGGTTATTTGCAGACACCTCTGGAACATACATTGGGATTGGTGTCTGCCCAGCCGGTGGCGTCGTGGAGTGTGGATTATAATTTGGGCTATATGGATCCGGCGCCCCATTGGTTTATGGGCCACCGGATTGAATCCCTGAATCTGGACTTGCTGAATGCCCTGCCTTTGCCCGGCAGGCATCCGCAACACCTTTACGAATTGGCACAAGGCGAATCGAAAACGTGGATTATTGCTTTCGTGAATGTCGGAAAACTGGAGGATTTGGAGAAAAAAATCACAGCAGTGGAGGAAATCCCGATGATTTATGCGGCCCAAACTTCTTATCGTCCCAATGAAATGGCGGCTTGTGAAATCTGGGCAGAAAATCCTTCTGCGACCTTGCGGGATGATAACGGTAAAGAGATTCCGGTAAGTTTGAAAAAAGTGGCGGACAAACGTTATGTTGTAAACGGCAAACTGCCGCAAACGGGGCTGTATACGCTTCGTGTGCAGGCGGGAGACAAACAGTCGGAAGCCATTCTGACCGTGCCCCATACGTGGCGTTGGACTATGGAGAAAGCCAGGGAAAATGCGTTGCGCTATCATCAGAAAGCCTCTTCGCATATTGAAAGCTGGTACGGTTTTTATTCCGCATTCTTGGCAGCCCGTTATTTCCCGGACAAAAAACTGGATGAACAGTTGGATGAACGTTTCGAATATTTGTTCCGATTGTTGCACGATACGGTGAAAATGGAGCCTTTACACTACGGTTTCCGCATACAGAATACGGCGGGGACTATCGGTCTGTTGGTAGACCGTTATGAAGCAAAAGGGGACATCCGTGACCTGGAGCGGGCATCCCGTTTGGCGGATTGGCTGATAAGGACTTCCCAGCGGGAGGACGGAGCCTATTATAACCACGGGACGAAATACACCAGTGTTATCTATATTGCCAAAAGCATGCTTGAATTGGCTTTGGCGGAACGGGATGCAGGAGAGAAAGATGTCCGCTGGCAGGAGGCCGGAAACCGGCATTTTGAATCGGCACAGCGGGCAGTGGATGAGCTGGTGCGTTCGCAGGGAAATTTTGAGACGGAAGGAGAGATGACCTTTGAAGATGGCATGGTGTCCTGCTCGGCTCTGCAAATCGGTATGTTGGCACTCTTTCACCAGAATGAGCAATTGCAGGAAAAATATGCACGTGCCATGCTGGAGGTGCTGAACAGCCACAACTGCCTTACTCAGTTGAAAGTGCCGGATGCCCGGCGTCGGCAGGGTACGATGCGTTATTGGGAGGCGCAATATGACGTACAGATGTTGCCGAATATGTTCAATTCCCCTCACGGCTGGAGTGGCTGGCGGGCTTATGCCGTTTATTATGCTTATCTGTTGACGGGAGAGGAAAAATGGTTGCAGCAGACCTTTAACGCTATGGGGGCTTTTGCCAACCTGATAGACTACCGGACAGGCAATTTGCGTTGGGCTTTTGTCGTAGATCCCCATTTGAAAGTGGAACAGGCTTGCAGTCCGGACCGGAACTGTACGTTCGACAGCCTGACTTTCGGTAATCCGCATCCCCATTTGTATGATACGCGCAAGTTTGTTATCGGAGAGCAGTATGTAAATATGATTAGCGATTGGCAGCCTGTCAATACTCAGGACAACGATGTGCATGAATTGTTTAAGTTCATGGGAGAATCCGTTTTGACCAATGCTTTTATCATAGAACGCGAAGACGGCAGTGTGGCGGGGTATAATTGTCAGGTGAAACGGCAGGGCAATCGCCTGGACGTGACGCCTTTTGAAAAACAGATGATACATTTGCACTATAATCTCAAACATCCTTTTGACATTCGTTTTAATGGCAAGACAACTGCCGCCGGACCGGGTAGAAAATGGATAAATTAATTTGGACGGATAACTATGAGAATCTTTATTTTTTTAATGTTCGTATTGTTCGGCTGGCAGGTGACCGCTTCGCCAGTCAGTGAATTGTTAGACCGGATTGACCGGGGGGCTTCAAAGAAGTTTAAAATCGAGTTACAGAAGGGCGATCGCGACTTTTTTGAATTGGACCAGGAAGGTAACCGGGTGGTCGTGAGGGGAAATTCTTACGTGAATATCGCTGTGGGTATCAACTGGTATCTGAAATATCACGCCGGTATTCATTTGTCGTGGAACGGCATGAAGGCACAATTGCCGGAGGTGTTGCCTCCTGTGACACAGAAGGAACGGCATGAAACGGACTTGAAGCACCGCTATAATCTGAATTACTGCACCTATTCTTATTCTATGGCTTTTTGGGACTGGGACAGATGGGAGCAGGAGATTGACTGGATGGCGCTGCACGGCATAAATATGCCTCTTTCCATTGTGGGGATGGAGGCGGTGTGGAAGAATGTGCTGACCCATCTGGGATACACGCCGGAAGAGGTGGGACGCTTTATTGCGGGACCTGCTTTCCTGGCCTGGTGGCATATGAATAACCTCGAAGGGTGGGGAGGACCCGATACGGAGGCGTGGTATGCACGGCAGGTGAAGTTACAACAGCGTATACTGAACCGGATGAAACAATGGGGAATAGATCCTGTCTTTCCGGGCTATGCCGGCATGTTGCCGAATGATGCACACGAAAAACTGGGAGTAAATGTAGCTGATCCCGGGAAGTGGTGCGGTTTCCGCCGCCCGGCTTTCTTGCAGCCGACGGATCCCTATTTTGACCGGATTGCGGGATTGTATTATGCGGAGATGGAAAAGTTGTTCGGGAAAGCCCGCTATTACAGCATAGACCCTTTTCATGAAGGAGGCAATACGGCGGGAGTGGACTTGGCTGCGGCAGGCGAGGCTATTATGAAAGCTATGAAAAGGGCGAATCCCGAAGCGGTATGGGTGATACAGGCGTGGCAGGCGAATCCTCGTCCGGCAATGGTTGACGGATTGAATGCCGGAGATATGATGGTATTGGATTTGTCCAGCGAAAACCGTCCGATGTGGGGAGATCCCGATTCCCCCTGGTATCGTGAAAAAGGATACGGAAAACACGACTGGCTGTATTGTATGCTGCTTAATTTCGGAGGGAATGTGGGCATGTATGGCAGAATGGACCGGGTGATTGACGGATTTTATTTGGCACGTAATCATCCCAATGGAAAAACGATGAAAGGGGTAGGTATCACTCCCGAAGGAATCGAAAATAACCCGGTGATGTATGAACTCTTGTTTGAATTGCCGTGGCGCAAGGAGAAGTTTACGAAAGAGGAGTGGATAAAAGGATATGTGAAAGCGCGTTATGGTGTGTCCGACCCGTATTTACTGAAAGCCTGGGAGGTATTGGCTGCGACGGCTTATAACTGCCCGCGTATACAGGAAGGGACTACGGAGTCGGTCTTTTGTGCCCGTCCTCAAGAGGATGTCCGTTCTGCCTCTTCGTGGGGAAGTTCCGGGATGTATTATGCCCCGCGCGACTTGCGTCCCGCTGCCGAGGCGATGCTGGCAGTTGCGGAGAAGTACAGGGGAAACAACAATTTTGAATATGATTTGGTGGACGTTGTGCGTCAGACTCTTAGTGACAGAGGAAATGAACTTTTGAAGGAGGTGATGGAAGCCTTCCGGAAGAAAGACAAAGCGGCATTCGACGTGTTGAGCAAGCAGTTTCTGGCTTTGATTGAGGCTCAGGATGAGCTGCTGGGAACTCGTCCCGAATTTATGCTTGGTACCTGGCTGGAACAAGCCAAGGGGATAGCTTCTGATGATGAAAATAAGCGCCTGAATGAGTGGAATGCCCGTACCCAGATTACAACCTGGGGCGACCGTACTGCCGCCGACGAAGGGGGCTTGCGTGATTATGCCCATAAGGAATGGAATGGCTTACTGAAAGATTTTTATTATCCGAGGTGGAAAGCCTATTTTCAACTTTTGGAAAAGCGTTTGCAGGGAGCAGAAGTGGCAGACATCGACTGGTATGCCCTTGAAGAACCCTGGACCCGCCAGCAGAACCTCTATCCTGTGACACCACAGGGCGATGTGGTGCAAATTGCCCGCAAGGTCTATGCAAAAGTAAAATAATAAAAAGTCCGGCAATTCAAAACATTTGCCGGACTTTTTTTCTGTTTCATTACGGATGGGATTAAATGATTTTCAGACCCAGGGTGAAATTGAAAGAGCGGGGGGATTTGATTTTACCGTTTCCGTTGTCCTGGAATTTCTTTAATCCTTTTTCGTAATCAATGTCGAATGTCAGTTTCCAGACGTCTACGCCGACACCGATTTTGCCGTTCCACATCATTTTGTCGTTGTCTATCTGACTTCCGAATTTGTGTTTGTCCCATTTCAGTTTTCCGGTAAAAGAAGCTACCGGGCCGAGATAAGTGCGGAGTTTTACGACCGGAAGATCCAAAACATGCAGTCCGACCATCACCGGTATGTCGAAAGAATTGTATTTCAGGCTGCTTTTTCCGTCACTGTTTTCAACTTCCCCTTCTTTGTGGGAGTAGTTTAAGGCGGGTTCTAAGTAGATCGGTCCCAGATTGACGCGGACAAAGGCACCTACCATATAACCGGTATTAGAACCCGTTTTTAATACATGCCCGATGTCTTTTACTTTGATACGGGTGTTGGAAATACCGCCGTGTACACCCACATGGATGGGGGATTGTGCCATCAATGCCCAACAACAGGCACTCAGCAGCAGGGTAAAAAGAAGTTTTTTCATGCGTTATTATTTTTTTAAAGTTATGATTCCGAGTATAGGGCAAAATTATGAATTTCTTTTGAATTCGGAGAGGATAATCCCTGTGGCAACTCCCACATTGAGGGACTCTGTGGAATAAGTGCTGTTGGCAAAGCTGGGAATTGTCAGCTTCCGGTCC
Source organism: uncultured Odoribacter sp. (assembly GCA_910589025.1). Lineage (GTDB taxonomy): Bacteria > Bacteroidota > Bacteroidia > Bacteroidales > Marinifilaceae > Culturomica. The sequence continues at coordinate 48,692 of CAJURM010000002.1, forward strand.
ACAATTTTCTCAATTTCCGGACGGATGCCTTTTCCTTCATTGCCCATGATGATGAATCCCCGGGAAGAGAGCGGTGTTTTATAAATGTTGCTGCCGTTGAGGAATGTGCCGTAACAATGGAAATCCTCCGACCGGTATTTCCGGAGCAATTCCGGTAAATCCGTGTAGTGCACTTTCACTCGGAAAATGGCGCCCATACTGGCTTGTACACATTTGGGATTGTGAAAACTGGCACAGTCTTCGTCGCAAAATACATGACGGATGCCAAACCAGTCTGCGACACGCAGAATCGTGCCTAAGTTTCCCGGGTCTTGAATACCGTTGAGCACCAGCGACAGCGAACTCCCGATTTCGGACGGGGCGCAGACGTGTTGGGGTATTTCTGCCAAGGCAATGACTTCAGGCAGGGATTGGAAATTGGAAATGCTTCCCATCTCTTTTTCATCCACCTCCGTAATATCATACGTGCCTTCCGGCAGAGGGGTTGCTTCCTTCCATCCTTTATAAGCGAAAACACTGCGGATTTTGAAATCGGACAATAGCAATTCCTTCACCAACTTTTCCCCTTCCACTTTGAACAGATTATATTTTTCCCTGAATTTCTTTTTTTCAAGGTTTTGGACTATTTTTGCTACGTGTTTGTTGAGCATGTTGCGAGTTTGAATCGTATGGAAAGCCTCGTAAGCGTTGCTGCGGAAGCTTTTCAGCTTTTAGACTTACCGACGGAATTGATTGTACAAATTTATAACAATTTTTGGTAATTTGGAGAAACATGTCCCACATAAGGTGTTGTTGTTTGTTCTGGGAGTGGTGCTGTTTTATTCCTGTTCCCCGGTAAAATACGTGCCGGAAAAAGAATACCTGCTTGATAAAGTTACACTGAAGACAGACACCAAAGGGGTGAGCAAGTCGGAAATCAAAAGGAATATCCGTCAGCGGCCCAATACCCGCATTTTGGGAGTGCTTCGCTTTCATTTGGGATTGTATAACCTGAGCGGCAAAAACGGAGAGAAGAGATTCAATAAATGGCTGCGCAGTATCGGTGAAGCACCTGTCATATACAGCGATTTCCTGACCGGAAGAAGCAAGACCCAGATAACATCCTATCTCCATAATAAAGGTTACTACGAAGCGGTGGTAAAGGATACGGTCATTTTCAAAAAAAAGAAAGCAGAGGTTATTTATTCTGTTTCTCCCGGGAAAGTAACCTACATTTCGGAATTTGCTTATCGGAACAAATATGATTATGCCATGAACGGGCTTGCGGAGACCGATACTCTCATGCAGGAGGTTCTGCCCGGAATGAAAAAAACGCTGATACACGAAGGTGATCCGCTCGATATTGACATATTGGAACAGGAGCGGGAACGCATAGCCCGGATGTTGCGGGAAAAAGGGTATTTTAACTTTTCAAAGAATTACATCCAGTTTTATGCCGATACCACTATCGGACATTCCGACCAGGCCAGGGTGCTGATGAGCATTGTCAATGCTCCCCTTGATACCCATGCCTATTATAAATACAGGATAGGAAAAATCAACATCCACCTCGATTACGATCCTTTGGTATTCATGAAAGGGAGAGACTCTTCCTACATTGATACTACTTACGGCACTTATGGAATCACCTACCGGGAGAAACTGAAAATCCGTCCCCGTCTGATTTCCGAAACGGTACAATTTAAATCCGGAGAGCTGTATAACGTACAGAAAGTTGTTGATTCCTATTCCCGCCTGCAAGCCCTGAATCTCTTTAAGTTTATCAATATCGTATTTCGGGAAGCGGAAGAAGATACGGGAGAGAAAGTACTGCTTTGCGATATTCAGCTGACCCCTATGAAACGGCAATCCTACAATGTATTTCTGGAAGGCACCCACAATTCAGGCAACATAGGAGTAGGAGGGAATTTCATATACAATCACCGGAATCTTTTCCGGAGCGGTGAAAACCTGAGTCTTAGTTTTTGGGGAGCATTGAAAAAAGAGCGGTTTAATGAAGGGAAAATATTCAGTACGAAAGAATTGGGAGTGGAACTTTCTTTGGTATCCCCACAGTTTTGGCTGCCTTTTTTGCGGTTGGAGGACTTCCGTCGTAATTTTGCTCCCAAGACTTCATTGTCTTTTTCCGTCAGCTATGAACATACCCCTTTTTACGACCGGCAGATTGCCGGAGCAAAATTCGGTTACCTGTGGCGTAAAAATGATAAAAAATGGCGCTACAACTTCGACCTGGTCGATTTCAATTACGTGCTGATGGAGCGGGTAGACAAGGGATTTATCGACAGCCTTAAAAACGAATATGTAAAAAGTGCTTATAAAAGCCACCTGATTCTGTCTGCTAATTTTACGGGAACATATACTGACCAGATATTGAATACTCCCGGAAATTATAATTATTTCCGCTGTAATTTTGAAACTTCCGGTAACTTTTTGTGGGCGATGGACCACCTGTTCGGAAGCCGGAGAATCCGGAAGGACGACGAACGCTATTATGAAATTTTGGGGGTACGTTACGCCCAATTTCTGAAATTGGATGGCGAATATCGCTTCAATCATTACATCAACCGGGCGAATACGGTGGTTTACCGGATATTTCTGGGGTGCGGCTATCCATACGGAAACATGAAAGTGCTGCCTTTCGAAGAGGCTTTTTATGGTGGTGGGGCCAACGGCATGCGGGCATGGCAGGCAAGAACACTGGGACCGGGGTCTTATGTGGCGGAAAACAATTACCCCAATAGTGTGGGGGACTTTAAACTGGAAGCGAACCTCGAATACCGGTTCAAACTTTTCTGGTTGCTGGAGGGTGCTTTCTTCCTGGATGTGGGAAATATATGGAACATCAATAAATATGAAAACCGAAAAGGAACCCTGTTGGGCAGTGATTTTTACAAACAGATAGCGATGGGAACCGGAGCCGGATTGCGGTTGGATGCCAGCTTCTTCCTGCTGCGCTTTGACTGGGGGATAAAAATGCGTGATCCTTCCAAACCTGAAAATAAACGGTTCGTATTGGTGGATAATGGAAGATGGATGAGACACACTGTTTTTAATATCGCCATTGGGTATCCTTTTTAAACCTGTTTTGTTATGCTGTCTACGATTGTTGCCTATCTTTCACTCTTTTTTCAGGTCTTGGCCGCTGCGATTGCTATCAGTCTGTTCAAACGGACCAAATTCAATGCCTCGTGGATACTGATTTCGATCGGGTTTATGCTGATGGTCATTTCCCGTATGTTTGAACTTTTTCCGGCTGTTTTTCCCGAACTGAGTGAAGAAGTCTCCATCTTGCAGCACTGGCTGGAGTTTGTTATTTCTTTGGTGCTCTTGATAGGCGTGTTCTACATCCGGAAAATCTTCCAGTTCCTCAAACGCCTGGAAGAAATACGTCAGGAGACTGAAAAGAAAGTATTATCCGCAGTCATAAAAACAGAGGAGCAGGAAAGACAGCGTTTTGCCAAAGAATTGCATGACGGATTGGGGCCTTTGCTGAGTGTAGTGAAAATGCTCGTATCGGGTTTTGAAGTGAAAAATACGGCAGAGGTCAATGAGAAAATCAAGCAGAATCTGAAACAGGCGGTGGATGAGGCCATCATCAGCGTCCGGGATATTTCTGCCAATATCAGCCCCCATATTCTGAATAACTTCGGACTCAAAGAAGCAGTCGCCTCCTTTATCAAAAAACTGCGTCCGGCGGAGGGGATCGACATAAAATTTTCTTCCAACCTGGGAGACAGGCGCTTCGGCTACAACACGGAAGTAATCATGTACCGCGTTATTTGTGAGTTGATAAACAACACCCTCCGGCATGCGGAAGCCAACACCATACGGATAGCTCTTCATCTCGAAGAAGACATACTTCATCTGAATTATTCTGATAACGGTATCGGGTTTGACGTCGACCGCGAATCCGCGCGCTACGGAATGGGTGTAAACAATATGCAATACCGGCTTAAATCCGGAAACGGTGATATAAAAATAGAGAGCGAACGCGGAAAGGGGATGAAAGCGAAAGCATTTATAAAACTGACTTAAATCCATGAACATCTGATTATGCAAAAACTGAAAATATATCTGGTAGACGACCACAAACTTTTTCGGGAAGGCTTGAAACTGCTTTTATCCACCCAGGATTTTGTTCATCATATCTACGAAGCCTCCAACGGGAGGGAGTTTCTGGAAAACCTTACCTTAATCGATTGTGACGTCGTGCTGATGGACATTGAAATGCCCGAAATCAACGGGATAGATGCTACGCGCGAAGCCTTGAAGCTAAAGCCGGACTTGAAAATCATTGTCTTGTCGATGTATGGGGACGAACAGTATTATTACCAGATGATCGATGCCGGGGCAAAGGGATTCATGCTGAAAAATACCGGCATCGAAAATGTAATTACAGCGATACGGAAAGTAGCGGCAGGCGAAAACTTCTTTTCCGAAGAGCTCCTTTTCAATATCCTCAACACCATGCGTGACACAAAAAATGAGTCCGAAGCTCGTGACAACGAACTCTCCGAAAGGGAAATGGAAATCCTCTGTCACGTCTGCAAAGGCAAATCCAACCAGGAAATCGCCGACGAACTGTTTATCAGTAAGCGCACTGTCGACAAACACCGCGCTAACCTCCTCAGTAAAACCGGCTGCCGCAACACTGCCGCCTTAGTCATGTATGCCATCAAAAACAAAATGATTGACGTGTAGAATGATGGAAATTTGGATGTTTGATGTATATTTTTTACATTGCATCTGAATTATGGATTAATCATAAGCGATGAAAAAATATTTGATGTATTGGGTGGCATGTATGCTGTTATTTGCAGGGTGCCATGAGGATGAGAATGAGTTATTGGACAATAACGGATTTCCGAAAGTAACAGAGAATAACTTGGACGCTTCTGCTCTGATTAAAGAATTTTTTAGTCATAAAGGAGGAGACTATCCTGCTCAGAATCCGGCTTATCAGGAATGGGAGGAGGATAGTTACAAAACAACATTCACCTGCTTTCATTCGCCGGATGAGCTAAAAGAAAGCAAATATGCGGCGGGTATCGAAAATTTGCCTCCGATAGAATGGCAGACGCAAACATTGGTTATATGCAGTGTTTACAGTCTGACGGCAATATGTGACGAATGTTTTGATTTTCATGTTTATAAACATTCGGACAAATATACGATAGATATTACGATGTATGAGGGGGACTATAATATTCAGATGGTGGATGACATAGGAGTTGCCATTGTTTTGGCGCGAAAGGACATTAAAAATGGGGACGTGAAACTGGTGCTTAACAGCCAAAGAATAAAACTGGAATAGAGGGAAAACGGCCTCAATGCAACGAAAGGGCGGTTGGCTTGCCGGGTGGCAGGCAACCGCCCTTTTCTTGTTTTTGTTAAAATTAAGGATTGCTGAAACCGATCGGGTTAGAATTCGTTAAACATCTCATAAAAATGTTGCGAAACGAATTTTTTTATAAACTAAACACACCACTATGAGAAAATTAATCGGTTTTTTGTCTCTCCTGTTTATCATCTGCATACAGGTGAGTAATGCCCAGACACGCACCTTGACGGGTGTCGTGACGGATAAAAATGACGGACTGCCCTTACCGGGGGTGTCAATCATGATTAAAGGTACACATTTGGGAACCGCCACGGATGCCCAGGGAAAATATATGCTGGACGTAAAAAGTTCGGACATATTGGAATTTTCTTTTGTGGGGATGAAATCCCAGACCATTCCGGTGGGCGACCGTACGCTACTCAATGTCGCAATGGAAAATGATGCCCAGAATCTGGAGGAAGTGGTCGTTACAGGGTACGGTGTTACCCGTCGCAAAGCTTTTACCGGGGCTGCTACCACCGTTGGGGCGGAAAACATTTCTCAAAAAACCGATGCCAATCCCATCAAAGCGCTTGAAGGTACCGTGCCGGGCGTACAGCTGAATGTATCATCGGGACAGCCTGGAGCTCCGGCAACAATATTCATCCGGGGACGCAACTCGTTGAATTCGGGAACACAGCCTCTGTATGTCATTGACGGAGTACCTGTGACAGCTTCCGCTATGGGAATGCGCTCCTCGGAAGACATGTCAGTGTCGCCATTATCTACACTCAGCCCTTCTGATATTGAATCCATGACGGTATTAAAAGACGCCACTGCGACCTCTATCTATGGGGCACGGGCGGCAAACGGTGTAATCGTTATTACTACCAAAAAAGGAAAAAGCGGGAAGTTGCAAGCCAACCTCACGGTCAAATTGGGAATGGAAATGAAACCTGCCATCCCCAGCCGTTACAAACCTCTGAATGCTGAAAAATACACTGAATTGCAAGTGGAAGGATTGCTGAACGATTACGAAATGTATGGCGAGTACGGCAATACGGCTTTATACAATAACTACTTCTTCGGTGGTTCTTTCCCATATACTGCAGAAGGTATGCAGGATATGCTGTACTCCTATCTGGAATATGACGGCAAAACCCGTACCAACTGGCTCGACGAGGTCACCCGTACCGGTTTTGTACAGGAATACAACCTGGACTTACAGGGTGGGGGAATTACTCCTTCTGCACCGAAATTCTATACCTCCTTAAACTACTTCAATAACAAAGCCTTCGTCATAGGAAAAGACTTAGAGCGCTTTTCCGGTCGTATAAACTTCGCCCAGTCGCCGAGCAAATGGGTAGACTACGGCGTTGCATTGAATCTTTCGTACACCAAAACCAACATGGGTGCCGGTGGCGGTTATTTTTCAGACCCCATTACACAGGCATATCAGCAGTCTCCTTTATTGCCCGTTAAAGATGAAAATGGAAATTGGAACTTTAACACGCTCAACGGTTACAACCCGGTGGCGCAACGGAGTGCCCACGGAGACAAAAACACCGGACGGCAATACCGGGCAACGATCACCCCTTATCTGACTGTTCGTTTCCGGGATGATCTGCAATTCACTTCGCGCGTCGGTATTGATTACTACGACTTAAAAGAATTTGGTTATTGGTCTTTCTTACAGCCTCAGGGAGCTGAAATGCGCGGAATGGGGGAACAGGGCAATACGGAGCGCACCTTATTGAGCATCACCAACACCCTTACTTATCTGAAATCCTTTGGAGACCACCATCTGAATATCATGGTGGGACAGGAAGCACAGAAAACCAAGGACAACAGTTCTTACCTGGCGGCATCCAACTATCCGCTGATGGACAAAAACCAGGTGGCCAATGCTGCCGTTCCTTCTTCGGCTTCCACCAGCCGGGATGCTGTGGCCATAGCCTCCTTTTTTCTTAACGGACAATACGATTACAAAAACAAATACTACTTCTCCATGAGCGCCCGGGCTGACGGTTCGTCGCGCTTTGGAAAAGATGACCGCTGGGCTGGATTCTGGTCTGTGGGTGCACGTTACCGCATTTCGGAAGAAGAGTTCATGGAAGACTCCCGCGACTGGCTGACAAACCTTACTGTCCGGACCAGTTACGGTACTTCCGGAAACCAGGAAGTTGGCGACTCCTGGTATGCCTCCCGCGACCTGTTCGGTTTCGGATACAACTACAACGGCCTGCCGGGAAGTGCCCACGAACAATTGGGAAATGATAAACTGAAATGGGAACAGACCAACAAATTCAACGTCGGACTCGATGTCTCCTTTTTTGACCGCCTGACCTTGGAATTTGACTACTATTACCACCGCACCAATGACATGGTATTTATGGTGCCTGTCTCCCGCACTACCGGCTTATTGACCGTACCGAAAAACATCGGTAAACTGGAAAATCAGGGAATCGAGTTCACGTTGAACGCGAAACTCCTGCAATTGTCCGACTTCAACTGGGACCTCACCTGGGTTGGGTCACACAATAAAAACAAAGTTGTCAAACTGAGCACCGACAAACCCCTGGAAGGCTCCATCACGATTGTAGAGAAAGGACATGACATCTATACCTTCAAAATGAAAGAATATGCAGGGGTAGACCCGGAAACGGGAGAGGCCATGTGGTACTTGGGGGAAAGCGGAAAAGAGACGACCAAAAATTACAATCTTGCCGGAAAACGTTATGTCGGAGCTGCAAGTCCCAAATTCCAGGGTAGCTTGATCAGCCGGATGAATTACAAAGGATTTGATTTCTCTTTCCAGTTAAACTACTCCTTCGGAGGAAAAATTTATGGCGATAACCTCAGCTATGATGAACAAATCGGTGGTTCCGGATTTGATAACACCACCAACTACGTATACAACAATCGCTGGCAAAAACCGGGAGACAAAACCGATGTGCCCCGTTATGTATTCCTGGACGGCTCGGCTGCCAACAACGCATCCACCCGTTTCCTTATGAACGGACGCTATCTGAAAATCCGTTCTTTGTCCCTGGGCTATACCCTGCCCAAAGACCTCGTCCGCAAAGCCTGGTTAAACTCTGCCAGGGTATTTGTAACTGCTGACAACCTGTATACCTTCTGTGCGAAAGACTTCCGGGGATTTGACCCCGCCGGGATTGGTGCCAACGGAGTACAGTGGTGGAACTACCCGACCCCCCGGAACGTCATGTTTGGGGTAACCGTCGGATTTTGACCCGGACCAAACATCTGATAAGGACTTGTGAAATGATTAATTAATAGAAGATTATGAAAAAAATAAAATACTTATTCGCATTACCGGCCTTCCTGCTTTGCTCGTGTAATGACTTTATGGACATCGAAACCGAGCAGAACATTCCCACGGAAGATGCTTACAAAACCGTACAGGATGTACAGAACGGCTTGAACGGTATGTATTACGCCCTGGGACATTACACATTCTACGGTAGAAATGTCGTCGCTTTAGGCGATATGGCGGCAGACAATGCGGTGGCAAGTGCCTCGACCGGACACTTCCTGTCATTAAACCGTTACAACTTCTCGGACACGGAAGCTCAATTGGATAATATATGGGTTGGCGGATACCGCGTAATGGATCGTGCCACCCGTACTATCCAGGGGGCTTATGGCCTGATTGACAAAGTTGAAACCCTGCATCTGTCTGAAAACGAACTGGCTAATTTACACTCTTTTATCTCTCAGTCTTATGCCGTTCGGGCCCTGGCAGCTCACCGGCTGGTAACCATTTTTGGATTGCCTTACCGGAATACCCGGGTAAACAGCCAGCTTGGTATCGTATTGATGGACAAAGAACCCATACCCTCTTTTACACAGGTGGCACGGGCTACGGTAGAAGAAACCTATGCACGCATCCTTGCCGACATCGCGGCAGCTAAAGCAACTTATGCTTACGTGGACAATTATAATGCCGGCGTCAACGAAGACGGACGAATCCTTATGAACCAGTATTACATGAACAAAGCGGCCATGTATGGAGTAGAGGCCAGGGTTGCCCTGTTCATGCAAAACTACAACCAGGCCATTCTTGCCGCCGACTCGGCTTTAATCCTGCGGAATGCTAATCCCGTGACAGACGAAACCTACCTCAAAATGTGGTCCTCTACGGCAATCACTGATGAAGACATATTTACCCTGGCTAAATCCGAAGACGACAACCTTTCCGCCAACTCCCTTAACACCCTCTATGGAAGTTACCGGGGAGCGGTTACAAACAGCTTAATCGCCCAGTTTCATCCGGCTGACATCCGGCTGAAACTCATCTCCGGTACGCATCCCAAAAAATTCGACGGAATACCGACGTCGCAGGCTGTGAACAATATTCCCGTATTCCGGGTATCTGAAATGCACCTGATTCTGGCAGAGGCTTATGCCCATACCGGAGATTTGGTGAAGGCCAAAGAACACCTTTTCTTTACTGCCAAGAGAAACACGGCATTGACTGAAAATGACTTGCCGGCAACCCAGACGGAACTGCTGGACTTCATCGCCCAGGAAAGACGGCGGGAACTCTTTGAAGAAGGTTTCAGATGGTTTGACGCCCGCCGCACTGGAGAACGGATTGATGTATCGAACGGGGCTTATCGGGATTTCGATGTCGCTGCTTTTGTTTACCCCATACCGGCATCGGAAATTAACGCAGGCTTCGGAGTGGAACAAAATAAAGGCTGGGAGAACGCCATGCCGGAATAGGAGAGGATACCTTGCCCGGCCTGTCAGCCATCTTGCCCAAGATACCAGGTGTATCTTGGGCATCCTCCGATAGAGGGAATGCCCGTCTTTCTGTAACAAGTTCGTGAAAAGGAAAAAACGTGAGGAAATTTTTAAAATACCTGCTCGGGACAATTCTGATACTGACCGCTTTACTGATTCTGTCGGTTGCTATGGTATACTTGCCTGTGGTACAGAAGTATGCCAAAGATAAAGCGGTAGCGTATGTCGAACGCCACATGGGATTAAAAACCGAAATAGGAAACTTTTCTTTAAAGTTTCCTTTTCGTGTACAATTGGACAACGTATTTGCAGGAAAAAGTATAACCGACACTTTGCTCTGTGCCGGACAATTGCGTTTGGACATCGGTTTGTCGGGTATCCTGAAAAAAGAAATAGCAGTCAGGAATCTCTCTTTGCAGAAGACTTGTTTTAATTATTCCGACACACTGACCGGTATGTGTCTGCGTGTAAAACTGGACACCTTCCGTTTGGTCGCTCCGTTTATCAGTTTAAGAGAAAAGCAAGCCACCGTTTCCGGTTTATCCTTCCGGAATGGAGATATACGGTTGACCGGAGGAAACAACAACGTAGAAAAAGATACAACCCCGGCCACACCTTTTGACTGGACCATCGATTTGCAAAAACTTGAACTGGCGGAAGTCCGGTATCTCATGAATACCTCTTCTTTGCCATACTTGTCCGCCTCTCTGGAGAGAGGAATAATGGCAAACGGCAGGATAAATACAGGCACGCAACAGATACGCATCGACTCCGTGGAGATAGCGGAAGGAGTTTGCCGCATTCGGACACTTCCCGGAAAAGGGAGTATGCCTGTAACTGCCGTTGATGAAAAAAGGAGGGTACAGGACACTCTGGCACCGTGGTTAATTGAGGTCGGCACGGCATCCGTAGCCGATTATGCCTTTTCAATGGAGCCTGCACAGGGAAAAGGATTCGAACTGAACCTATCCCGGATAGCTGTTCGTTTAGATAGCATATACAATCGGGGGACTACCATAAAGGCAGCCCTCAAAGACCTGAGGGTTGTCAGACAGGAAGGTGGGGAAATCACCCGAATGGAAGCCGATGTCGATTTGGACGAACGGAAAAGCCGACTCACCGGAGTCTATCTTCTCACGCCCAACAGTCGTCTACGTATGGACGCGATGGCAGAGAGTGCCATGAACGGGATTATTCGTCAAACCCCTTTGTCCCTTACATTGGATGCCGTTATCGGAATGAAAGACGTGGCACTCTTCTTACCCCAAATCCCGCGAACCCTTGAAAAAGAGAGCATTCACCTGAAAGCTGCACTGAGTTATCAGACCCGGCAATTGGAAATAGACCGCTTACTGATAGCCATGCCCGGCAATTTCAAAATAGAAGGCAGGGGAAATCTCTCCTCATTGCAAAACTGGCGGGAAATATCGGGTAACCTGGCTTTAAAAGGAAATATAGAAAACTCCAGAGCCATCAATGACTGGCTGAAAGAGAAAATCAACATCCCGTCCCCGTTAACCCTGACCCTGAATGCCGAGGCGGAAAAAGGAATCGTCCGACCGGACTTCCGGCTTTGTGAAAACAGGGGATGTCTCCTTCTTTCCGGCGAATATAATTTCCCGGAAGAAAAATATGACTTGCAGCTCCGGGCAGATACCTTTTCGCTGGCCTCCTTCTTGCCCTCCGATTCCTTGGGAATCCTCACGGCAGAAGCTCAGCTGAAAGGGCAGGGATTACAATGGTCCCGTGCTCAGGCGCAACTCACCCTTGACATTCGGCAATTGGCATACAAGCACCACCTTTATACAGGGATAACCCTGGCAGCCCTCTTGGCAGAAGCCCGCCTTGAAGCCAGTCTGAAAAGTGTCGATCCCGATTTATTGCTCGCTCTTGACATGCAGGCGGATTCAGTAGCCCGGCAATATCTCCTTCATCTGACGGGAAACGTGGAAAAAGCCGACCTGAAAGCCTTGAATCTGACATCGCAGGAAATGACCCTCACCGCGGGCATAAAAATAAATGCTTCTGCGATACCGCTTGAAAACTATACCCTGGATGCTTGGTTTTCCCGGATAGGGATAGACAACGGCGGTGGCATGCAAGACTTGGGAGAGGCCACACTGCTTTTAAACAGTACCCTGCACACAACCCAATTGAATCTCACTTCAGGGGATTTCCGCTTGGACTTTCAGGGCGACACACTGGTGACCGGCCTGTCGGCCCTCTTTGGACAAGTGGTAGCCGGATTGCGGCAGCAAATCGCAGAACGGCATCTGGACATGACACGCTTGCAGCACACCTTTCCGCGCTTCCATCTGTATGTAAAAGGACACTCCGACAACATCATCGGAAAATACCTGAAAGCAAAGAAAATCGGATTTAAAAACATCAACATACAGGCGGAAGCCTCCCCCGAAAAAGGGGTAAACCTGGCAGCGGAAATGATAAAACCGTTTATCGGGAACATTGATTTCGATTCGGTCACGTTGAATCTGAACCAAGAGAAACAGGACATTGCCTACCGTTTGAAAATAATAAGCGGAAACGGAGCGATGAAAGACCTTTACCAGCTGGGTTTATCCGGAACCATAGGGCAAAACGGGCTTAGCGTCCTTGTTCATCAGCAGGACCGTCAAGGGAGAACCGGAGTCAATATCGGAGGAGCCGTTACCTTGGGGGACAGCACTTACAGCGTGCGCCTCTTTCCGGCTTCCCCCGTCCTGGGCACTTCTTCCTGGACCTTGAACCCGGAAAATCAAATCCTCTTCTACAAAGACCGCCGCATCGAAGCCGACCTCGACTTAGGCTATGAAGGAAAGACATTCAGTTTGCACACCTATCAGGGGAAAGACCGGAAAGACCAGTTAGAAATCGAAATAAAAGGAATCAACCTGACAGCCCTCTCGCGCTCCATACCCTTTGTTCCGGATTTAGGAGGCTTGCTGAATACCGATCTGTCGCTTTCCCCGCAGAAAGCCCTTTTTGACGCAGAAGGAGAGATCAGCATAGACAGCTTTTCCTATCAGAATAAAAAAATTGGAAATCTGCAACTGGATGTGAAATATGCTCTTATGCAGAAAACAGCACGCCACACCCTGGATGCCGTCCTGCAATTGGATGGGGTGAAAAGAGTACTGGCAAATGGCTACATTTCGACTTCTGTGTCCGACCGGACTGTCGCTCTCCGTACAGAAATACCCTCCTTACCGTTGGGGGTGATTAGTGCATTCATGCCCGGAAACTTGTTACTTCTGTATGGCGACCTGCATGGGAAAATGGATTTAAGCGGTACGCTCGACCGTCCTTCCATAGACGGACAATTGGCATTCCGGAAAGCCGGAACGGAAGTGGTCATGCTGGGCACCCGTTTTAGCTTTGACTCCACTGTTATCCCTGTTCGGCAAGGGAAAATATACCTGGATAATTTCGGATTGACAGCACCGAACAAAAAACGCCTGGAAATGGACGGTCAAATCGCCCTGCTACCTTGGGAGCGCATGGCGTGCGACCTCTCACTAAGAGCAAACAACTTTCAGATTGTCAATGTAAAAGAGAACCAGACCTCCCTTGTTTACGGAAAAGCCTACATCGACCTGAATGTCGGATTGAACGGCCCGTTTCAGGCGCTGAACCTCACAGGGAATGTGAATCTGCTGAATAACACCGTTTTAGACTACGTGTTGCGAAACTCATCCCCCGAACTGAAAGACCATGCCCGCGACCTGGTGCGCTTTGTCTCTTTCCGGGATTCCACGCAGAACGAACAAAACGAACTGACAAACCGCATCAATACGGGAAGTTTTTCCATGAAACTGTTGATTGAAATAGGGGAGGCCGTCAGTATGAACATCAATTTGTCGGAAGACGGCAACAACCGGGTTTCCATACAAGGCGGAGGAAACCTCATTTACTCCATGAACCCCGAAAGCGGTAACAACTTGGTGGGTAAATACATCCTGGGGGGAGGGATGGTACGCTATGGCCTGCCGGTAGTCGGAGAGAAAAACTTCACTATTCAGAATGGAAGCTACATCGAATGGACAGGCAACCTGATGGAACCCATACTGCATATCACGGCAGCAACGGCAGTGCGGGTCAGTGTGACAGAAGACAACCAAAGTTCACGTATCGTCAACTTCGAGGTGCTGATCCGTATTGAGGACGATTTGCGGCAACCGCGCATCACGTTTGACCTGGCGGCTCCCAACGACCAGGCCATTCAGACCCAATTGGCGGCCTTCTCTGCCGAAGAACGTACCAAACAGGCAATGAACCTCCTCATTTATGGCACCTACACCGGCCCCGGAACCGTAAATACCGGGACCAATGCCAACAACACACTCAATAACTTTGTCGAAAAAGAACTCAACCAATGGACCCGGAAATACCTCAAAAACACCAATCTCACTTTTGGTATCGATACCTACAACCAGATAGGCACTGACGGACAGGAAGTCAAGCGCACCGACTACTCCTATCAGTTCTCCAAACAACTCTTCAACGATAAAATCAACGTAAAAGTCGGCGGACGCATCTCCTCCGACAACGACCCGGGAACCAGCATGGAAGACAACCTCATAGATGATATTGCCATCGAATACATGTTTACCAAAAAAAGAAACCTCTTGATGAAAGTATTCCGTCACACCAACTACGAAAGCGTACTGGAAGGCGAAGTCACTCAGACGGGTATCGGTATCGTGTGGAGAAAGAGTTTCAGAAAACTGAAAGAAATTTTTCAGGGGAAAAAACAAAAGAACCGACACGAAAATTGATGTTATGAAAAACAAGATATGCTTTTTCCTGGCCCTACTTTGGTTCTCTTCCTCCTGTTCAACCACCAAAAAACTGACGGGAGATGAAGTGCTTTATGTGGGCGTGAAAAAAATGGAAATCAAGACCCCGGGAAAATTCAAACTGGAAGGCAGGCAAAAATCTGCCGTCACGGCCCCGTTATCCTATCCGCCCAACAACCCCTTATTTTCACCCTACTACCGCACCCCCCTTCCCATTGGACTGTGGGTCTACAACTGGGACATAAAAAAAGAAAAAGGATTGAAATGGTGGCTCTACCGGAAACTGGCAAAGAAACCTGTCCTGATTTCCGATGTACAGCCTGAACTCCGCCTGAAAATGGTGGAAAATAACCTGAAAGATTATGGTTTCTTTGAAATCAGTCACTCCTATGAAATCATCCCCCGCAAACACAACCCCCGTAAAGCGAAAATCTCCTACCGGGTGGAACTGCCCGAGCCTTACCGTCTGAATACTGTTGCCTTGTGGGGATGGCCTCCGGCAATGGACTCCCTTCTCCGGCACAGCATGTCCTATTCCCTGCTCAAATCAGGCAACCAGTATGATGTTAATGAAATGGAACAGGAACGCCAGCGTATAACAAGCCTCTTGAGAAACCTCGGATACTACTATTTCCAGTCCGACTACATCGAATTTCTGGCCGATACCACCCAACAGCCCCGGAAAGTAGACTTGCGCATCGGCGTCAAACAGGGCATACCCGATGCCGCCTTCCGCACCTATCGGATTGAAAAGGTGGAAATATCCCTCTCCGGTTCAGCCAACGAGGGAAAAAGGGATACCGTTGTCCGGGAGGGGGTAAAGCTGGATTACATTCCGCCCCAGACCTTAAAAGACAAATTCATCGTAAACGCCGTGCAACTCCGTCCCGGACAGCTTTATTCCGCTTGGAGACAAAGCCGCACACAAGTCAACTTAGTGCAACTCGGCGTATTCAAATATGCCAACCTGAGCATAAAACCGACAGACACCATTACCTCCGGAAAACTGGATCTGAAAATTGATGCCGTATATGCCCTGCCCATAGAAACGGAAATCGAAGTCGATGTCTCCTCCAAATCCAACAACCTACTGGGACCGGGACTCACGCTTAGCCTCAGCAACCGTAACATCTTCCGGCGGGCGGAGAACTTTTCCCTCAAACTGACCGGAGCTTACGAATGGCAGATCGGAGGCACCAAAAATACAAACGACAACGGATTGATCAACTCCTACGAACTCGGCTTGAACCTCAATCTTTCCATCCCACGGCTTTCGCCCCGGTTTATGAAAACAAACGCCGACAGGCAGGAGAGGAGTAACTTCCAGATCGGAACGGACGTTCTGAACCGCCACAGCTATTTCCGCATGATTTCTTTTTGGGGGAATGCCTCCTACGACTTTTTTTCTTCCCGGAGAAACCACCACTCCATCGTCCCTTTCAAACTGACGTACACCCATTTGTTGCGCACCTCCCACGAATTTGATTCCACCCTGAATAATAATCCTGCCGTTGCTTTGAGTTTCAGAAATCAATTCATACCTTCCATGTCGTATTCTTATACGTTTGACCGGGCTGCTACATATCGGAATCCGAACAGGTTATTCTGGCAGACATCACTGACACAAGCCGGAAATATCATTTCGGGAGTGGAATATCTGACGGGAAGAAAGGGGAGCGGCAAGAAAATATTCGGGAATGTGTACTCACAATTCCTGAAACTGACCAGTGAAATCATCAAATACCGGCAGGTATCTGACAATTCATTGGTAGCGATGCGCTTCATGGGGGGCATCGGATATGCTTACGGCAACACGAAAGTCATGCCATACAGCGAACAATTTTATATCGGCGGTGCAAGCAGCATCCGGGCATTCCGGATTCGTTCCATCGGACCGGGCAGTTACCATCCGCAAACCAAAAGTGTAACGGCCTATCTGGACCAGACGGGAGATATAAAACTGGAAGCCGACATCGGCTATCGCTTCAAAATTGCCGGACGCATGTACGGGGCTTTATTTATGGATGCCGGAAACGTCTGGTTGGTGCGGAAGGAAAAAGAACGGCCCGGAGGAGAATTCCGCCTGAAAGGATTGTGGAAAGAAATCGCCTTGGGTACAGGCTTCGGACTACGTTATGATATCACATACATTGTGATTCGCGCTGATTTGGGAGTTGCTTTGCATGCTCCCTACGATACGGGTAAAACCGGATATTTTAACATCCGTAACTACGGATTTAAAGACGGACTGGTATTGAATCTGGCCATCGGTTACCCTTTTTAATCCTAACTTATAAAAACCAAAAGCCATTGGTATTATTTGATCTGCATTTCTCCTGCTTCGGGCATTCTGGAATAGGCACACCCTGCTTGAGCATTGGCAGGTGCATAAAAAAAAGCTGCATATCTGCCCGCAGACATGCAACCTCCTGATTGGGGCGGAGAGAGGGGGATTCGAACCCCCGATACCCTTTTGGGGTATACCCGCTTTCCAGGCGAGCCAGTTCAGCCACTCCTGCATCTCTCCATTGCAGTGGTGCAAAGATAGGACAAAAAGTAAAAAACAGAAACTAAAAAGCAAAAAAAATGCGTCCTCTTGTAATTTTAGAACATACGGAGGAAAAAATCCGGCATGCCCTTTTTGCTCCTGTGCTCTGTTGGGGTCGGAACATAGAATAAATGTGAAAAAATTTAATATTTTTTAAAAATGGTGGAAATTATTAACTAAAACCTACTATTTAAATTCATTTTTCTTTATTCGTGTAACAAATTATAACTTTTAGTTTTATCCAATTGATGTGCGACTGATTTTTTGTTTAAGCTAAAAAATTTATTCTTTAAAATTAAACAGTATGAATAAAGAGATGATTAAACCTTATTTCCCTTACGGAATAAGAGTAGCAGCGAATGGATGCTACAAAGAAACTTCAATAATAAAAGAACTGTTTGACAACTCATTTCTCGTTGAAGATTATTGGAAACATACCTTGGAAATCCCTTACGACACGGATGAATATAAATTGGTTTTACACCCTGTTACCGTAGAACATTTCCAAACACCCTTGCGGGTGAACTCCAAAAAATTGATTGTCGCCGACCACCTCTGTTCCATCGTATATGAAAACATCAAAGACATCCTGCCCTCTGATAACTCCGACTGGCTGGTGGAAATGATTGTCAGCTATTTCAACGACCGGACACCTTGCCCCTTTTCAAAAAGCACCATGAGTAAACTTTGCTCTGTTCTCTATGCCTTACACTTTGACGTATTCGGTTACATAGAGCGAAATCTCGCCAGAAATGTATGTGACATGAATTATGACTCCTACGAGTTCGATAAAATACTCTTATAGAACCGGAAAGATACCCGAAACAAAAATGTGCCGGAGTTTTTTCTCCGGCACACCTTGTATTTTATACAATCCTCTTACGGGTGTTGCAGCAACTGCATCAGCTTGTCCAGCTTCGGAGCCATAATAATCTCGGTACGACGGTTCAGACTCCGGCCTTCGGCAGATTCATTGTCTGCCACAGGCATGAACTCACCCCTGCCGGTGGGTTGAATTTGCAAAGGCTTCACTTGATACTCCTCCGTCAGAATCCTCACCACGGACGTAGCGCGCAACACACTCAAATCCCAGTTATCCTTAAACTGCGCCGTATGAATCGGTTGCGTATCGGTATGGCCTTCGATAAAAACATCAATATCTGTCTGCTTATTCAGCACCTCCGCCAATTTAGCCAACGCCTCCTTGCCTCGTTTGTCAACCCTGGCACTGCCCGACTCAAACAAGAGCTTATCGGACATCGCAACATACACTTTCCCGTCATGCTGTGTTACCCTCAGTTCGTCACTCCCGAACCCCATCAAAGCATCCTGCACATTAGCAAGCAACCCGCTCACCGTTTCTTTCTGGGCGCGGGTCAACTCCTCCAATTCCCGGATGGTATTTTCTCTTTCCTCCAATTCCCGGCTCTTTTCATCCAGCAAGGCACTCAACTTCTCCTGTTCCGACTTATTGGAAAACAATAGCTTGCGGTATACCTGCAACTTCCCGCCCAGCTCTGCTGTGTCATTTGACAGATTTTCAATCCGTTCCGATAGGAGGTCTCCGTTTTCATTACAGGTTTTGAGCTGTGACCGGAGAGCTTCCTCCCTTTCGAGAGAGGCAATGCGCCCGTTTTCAGCAATAAGATACTTCTTTTTACATACGCACGAAGTAAAACACGTGGCAGCTGCTAATACAAAAATCCAAAACAACTGTTTCATAACCTTAGACTTAATACGTTAAAATTTCTACTCCGTTCGGGGTGATGAGAATCGTATTTTCCCATTGGGCAGAGGGTTTCCCGTCCTCCGTAAGCACCGTCCACTCGTTGTCGGAATCGACATACACCTTATAACTCCCCATATTAATCATGGGTTCGATCGTAAAAATCATACCGGGAACCAGCAACATACCGCTGCCTTTGCGACCCACATGCTCCACCTCCGGTTTCTCATGAAATTTCAGTCCTACGCCATGACCGCAAAAATCCCGTACCACGGAAAAACCGTTTGCCTCTGCATGGCTTTGTATGGCTTCTCCGATATCCCCTAAAAAACCCCACGGTTGTGCTGCCGCAATCCCGCGCTCCAGACACTCTTTGGCCACCTCGACCAGGCGCTTGCAGGCAGGACGGACACTCCCGATCATAAACATACGCGAAGCATCGGAATAATAACCGTTCAGAATCGTCGACACATCCACATTGACAATATCTCCTTCCTGCAACACAATATCATCGTCGGGAATACCGTGACACACCTCCTCATTGATGGACGTACACACACTTTTCGGAAACCCCTCGTAATTCAATGGAGCGGGAATGGCACCGTGTGAGACGGTGAAATCATAAACCAGCCGGTCAATCTCTCCGGTAGAAATCCCTTCGCGGATATGGGCCGCCACCATATCGAGTACGGCGGTATTGACGGCTGCACTTCGCCGGATGCCTTCAATCTGTTCTGGGGTTTTCAGAATATGCTTGGAAGGAACAACATGTCCCCGATGCCTGTAATAATACAACCTCTCTTCCAGGGTCATCTCTTCCGGTGCAGACTTCGTGCGGTTAAATAATTTCATCATAGTGAATTTCGTTTTTTCATTCTTCCCTTTATCCGGTTAAAAGCTATGTAATATACTGTAAAACAAAATAAAACAATACTTCTCCCGCAAGCCGGAAGAAACATACTGTTTGGAGGATAAAAATAACGATATTTTCTTCCCGTTCATCCATCCGGAACAAAAAAACAGGCAAAGGAAAACATCATCCGTCCGATGCAAAAATAAATGCCCACTTTTTATCTTTAAAAATTTTCGGTAAATACTTTAATTATATAATTTTGCACACTTTAAACAAACAGACCTGCGGGACTGATACCCGTAATAAAAAAATAAAACCTTAAAACCAGCAATGTAATTATATGGAATGGGTGAGTACACTATTATTCGGAAGCGGCATCGGACATTCGATATTATTGATTTCCGTAGTCATATTTATAGGAATCTTATTGGGAAAAATTAAAATAGGGGGAATATCCTTAGGCATCACCTGGATACTCTTTGTCGGCATCATTTGCAGCCACTTCGGATTGAAAATGGACCCCCAGGCCTTGCACTTCCTGAAAGAATTCGGTTTAATACTATTCGTCTATTCTGTCGGGCTGCAAGTGGGACCCGGATTCTTCTCCTCTTTCAAAAAAGGAGGCGTTACCTTAAACCTCCTCGCAACCGCCATCATCTTTCTGGGAGTGCTGATCACCTATATCATTCATGTCATTACCGGATTGCCGATTACCACCATGGTAGGCATTCTTTCCGGAGCAGTGACCAACACCCCCGGACTGGGTGCGGCCCAGCAGGCCTATTACGACATGAAAGGTGTCGAAATGCCCTCCATTGCCATGGGATATGCTGTGGCTTATCCATTGGGCGTGATAGGAATCATCCTGGCCATTGTCTTGATTCGCTACCTATTCCGTATATCCTTTGATAAAGAAAACGAAGCGGCACAAAATCAGGCAACGGAACAGGCCTCCAAAGCCACCCACATCTCTCTCTTGGTGAAAAACCCGGCCCTCTTCGGGAAAGAAATATCTGAAATAGCTGCCTTAATTGATAAAAAATTTGTCATATCCCGGATCCTTCACCCCAACGAAGACCTCGAAATGGCTAAACCTCGCACCCACCTGGAAAAAGACGACAAACTCTTTGTCATTGCCGCCAAACAGGATCTCAATGCCATCATTGCTTTCATCGGCGAAAGGATTGAAATGCATCGGGCGGAATGGGAGAAACTGGACGACAAACTGGTATCCCGGCGCATAGCCATCACCCGCAACGAAATCAATGGAAAGACCCTGGGACAACTCCATCTCAGAAACGGATTTGGTGTAAACATCACCCGCATTAACCGTGCCGGAGTAGACTTGGTGGCCCACACTGGACTGCAACTTCAAATCGGAGACCGCTTGACGGTCGTGGGAACCGAAAGAGACATCGAAAACGTGAGCAAAGTGCTCGGAAATTCCTTACGCCGCCTGCGGGAACCGAATCTTGTACCCATCTTTTTAGGCATAGCCTTGGGAATCTTAATCGGAAGCATACCCTTTGCTTTCCCCGGCATACCGCAGCCCGTCAAATTGGGACTTGCCGGAGGACCTCTGATCGTGGCCATACTGATCAGCCGCTTCGGTCCCCATTACAAATTGATTACCTATACCACCATGAGCGCTAACCTCATGCTGCGTGAAATCGGTATTTCCTTATTCCTGGCGTGCGTCGGATTGAATGCAGGCGAGGGCTTTGTGGACACGGTTGTGAATGGCGGGGGATGGTCGTGGATTGGTTACGGTTTTGTCATTACCTTCCTGCCTCTCATGATCATAGGAATCATAGCGCGGGTAGTATATAAAATCAACTACTTCACCATCATGGGACTGATTGCCGGAAGCACGACCGACCCGCCCGCCTTGGCTTATTCCAATGCCACCGCAGGCAATGACATGCCTTCTGTCAGCTATGCCACCGTGTATCCCTTGACCATGTTTTTGCGGGTACTTACCGCACAAGTATTGGTGCTGTCATTTGCATAGACGGGGAGAGGCGTCACGCCCTCTTCCTTCTGCTTTTCAACAGACGGATACTCCGCTGGCGGCGTCTTTTCTTGTACTTGCTGTATAGCCCAAGGACAAACAGGGCACTGAAACATACGAAAATAAATATCAGGATGCCCGGGTTCAGATTGTCGCCCTTGACATTCGACCACATGTCCAGCACTGCCTCCGTGGCGTCTCCGAAATCCCGCTCCATAGCGCATTTCTCGATAAAACGCTTATCCGGATACATCGTATGCCTGACTTTCAGGGATTTCCCCGCCTCACCGAAAAAATAACTGACATCCGAAAACCCGGATAACGTCGAGTCCTGGACATATTCCATAATTTCAGGCGAAGAAACGGCACTCACATACCCGATCTCCTCCATATTCCGGATGGCAATATCCGGACGGCACATATAATTGATAAAATAACTGGCCGCCTTCACATTCTTCGCATACTTCGGTATGGCCCAACAGTCATACCACACCGTACTGCCTTCCTCCGGAATGGCATAAGCCAACTCCGTGCCGATCGCTCCGGCCTCCTGGATTGCCCATTCGGCATCGCCGCTCCAGGTCATATTCAGATATAACTTGGACTTCGTCATCATCTCCTTCCCGAAATCGGCTTCCCAGCCCGCCAGCAAAGGCTTCATCGCTTTCATGTAAACCTCGACGGTGTCAATGGTCGCCTGGCTGTAATCGTTCATCAGTTCGTCAACACTGACCTCCCCCCGGGCAAGCCGATCCCGGTTGGCGTAAATAATACATGTACCGTAGACATCCCGGTAACTGTCTTTCATCAGGATTTTTCCTTTATACTTCGGATTCCAGAGACAGGCCCAGGACCGGACATCCCCCTCCGGCACAAACTTCCGGTTATACAATATCCCCGTCGTGCCCCACATATACGGAACGGCATAATCCGACGTCTTGCGCCCTTGGTAATCCAGCTTGGAAAGTTCGTGCGTGATATAAGGTGCAATGTTGCGTGTATAATCCGTACTGTCGCCGAAATGACGTTCAATGGGAAGAAGCAGGTCCTTCTTCATCATCCGTTCGATGATATAATCCGACGGGCATACCAGGTCAAAATCCTCCTTCCCGCGGGCTATTTTCGTCAGCATGATTTCATTGATGTCGAAAACCTGGTAAACGATACGGAGATCCTCTCCGGTCTGCTCCTTATACCACACCTTGAAATCTTCCAACACACTTTCATCAATGTAATCCCCCCAATTGTATATTTTGAGCGTGGACAGGCGTTTATCGGAATGAAAATGGCACGACATAAGGCCCAGCAAGACAAACACGGCGAGGGCCCAAAAGCGGAAAAAGCTCTTATTTTTCATGGACAGCGGATTTCTTTGCTCTCTGGTTGACAATGAAAAGCAAAACAAGTACGACAATAAAAATCAGCGACGTCAGGGGACGCAACTCCGGCGTCAAACCTCCTTTACGCGCATCGGCATAAATATAGGTGGAAAGCGTTTGCAATCCCTCATTGCCAATCGTGAAAAGGCTGACGACAAAATCATCGAAAGAAAGCGTGAACGTCAGAATAAAACCGCTGATAATCCCCGGTTTGATTTCCGGAAAAATCACCTTCCGCAAAGCCTGCATCGGAGTAGCACCCAAATCGAGGGCGGCTTCGTAAAGGCTTGGATTCATCTGTTTCAGACGAGGCAATACGCTGAGCACCACATACGGCACACAAAAAGAAATATGGGCTAAGACCACTGTCATAAACCCCTGGCTGATACCCAGGCTGACAAAAAGGAGAAACAACGAAACACCCGTAATAATCTCCGGATTCAGAATCGGGATATTGTTCAGAAACAACACCGTATTCCGGGTCTTGCGGCGGAGATTGAAAATCCCGATGGCAGCCAGACTGCCCAAAACCGCCGACGCCGATGCGGCGATGAAAGCAATGGCAAACGTATTGAGCAACGTGACAAACAACGAATTGTTGACCCCGCCCGAAAACAGCGACTGGTAAAGTTTCGTGGAAAAACCTGTCCAGTTGCCGAGTACTCTCGCCTCCGTAAACGAAAAAATAATGATAATCAGGATAGGAGCATAGAGAATCGCCAATAATAGCCATACATACAACTTGGCAAACAGATGTTTCATAGCAGCCCTCCTTCCTCGCCCGACTTGTCGTCCGTAAACAGACTGCTGACCCCGATAAGTAACAACATCACCAACGAAATCGCCGCCCCGTAATTCCACATCCCGTTATTGATGTTTTCCTGCACGGTTGTTCCCAACAGTTTGATATTATTCAACGTCAGCAACTCTGCAATGGCAAAAGTCGACACCGTAGGCATAAAAACCATCAGAATGCCACTCGTGACGCCCGGCATTGACAAAGGAAGTGTCACGCGGGTGAACACCTTCAGCGGACAGGCCCCCAGGTCCTGTGCTGCCTCCGTCAGGCTGTGGTCCGTTTTATTGAGCACATTGTAAATCGGATAAATCATAAAAGGCAGAAAATTATAGACCAACCCGAAAATAAGGGCGCCTTCGCCCAAAGGAAGCTGTAAAAAATCAAACAATGCCACCGTCGCCAACGTACGGATAAGCGTATTAATCCACATCGGGAGAATAAAGAGCATCACAATCACCGAAGTCGAACTGAAAATATTCTGACTCAGAATCCAGGCCACCGGATACCCTATAATCAGACATACCAACGTCGTAATCAGGGCGATACCGATAGAATACACAAACGTATTTACCGTCTCGCCGTGGTGGATGAATTTTTGGAAATTGGCCAGGCTGAACTGCCCGTCAGCATCCGTAAACGCATAAATCGCAATCAAAATCAAAGGGGTGATTACAAAAACAAGCAGAAAAACGGCATAAGGAATTGTCCAGTTTTTCTGAACCCCGAAACGTCCAAATTGTCTTTTTTTCAATCCGGTAAATTTAAAGGTGAATCACTCTGATATGCTCCGGCATAATGCTTATGCCCACTTTGTCCCCGTCGTCCCACACATCCTGCGTGTCGACATATATGTTTTCATCCCAGTCGGTCAGCACCGTCAGGTGATAACGGTCACACTTGTATAAAATGTATTTCACTTCTCCCTCAATCATCCCCTCGTTATCCAACAGTTCGACGTCGCCGAAATCCACTTCCACTTTCACTCTCTCTCCGGCTTCAATCCCCTCGACCTCTTTACACTCAAACTCATGGCCTAAAAATTCGACATGGGAGGAATCGATCAGTTTGCCTTCGAACGTATTGCAAACTCTCTCTTTCTTCATCACGTGAATATCAAAAGGTTTCACGGCCAATCCCACTGTTGCGCCGACATTGAAGCAATTGTAATCATGCACCAGCAATTCATATCCGTCCTCCGTCAATACCGTCAGTTCATAATGCACCCCCTTGAAGACCACAGACTGGATTTTACCGCAGAGCATGCCGTTTGACGGATTTTCGAAGACAACAATGTCTTCGGGACGCAATACGACATCCACCGGCGTGTGCTCCCCGAAACCTTTGTCCACACATTTGAAATCGTGGTTGGCAAACCGTACCAGTTCATCCTCAATCATCTCCGCATTCAGAATATTGCTGGCACCGATGAAGTCCGCTACAAAAGAATTGGCAGGCTCGTTGTACACATCCATGGGGGTGCCCGTTTGTTGTATCACCCCTTCGCTCATTACGACTACCGTGTCACTCAGTGTCAGCGCCTCCTCCTGGTCGTGTGTTA
This sequence comes from uncultured Odoribacter sp., assembly GCA_910589025.1. GTDB lineage: Bacteria > Bacteroidota > Bacteroidia > Bacteroidales > Marinifilaceae > Culturomica. The sequence continues at coordinate 74,452 of CAJURM010000002.1, forward strand.
CGTATAAAAATGTAATTTTCAAATTCTTGTGCAACTCTTTCAACTCCATTTGCATGTCCTGCCTCATTTTCAGGTCCAGGGCGGAAAGAGGTTCATCCAGCAAGAGCACCTCCGGTTCATTCACAATAGCCCTCGCAATGGCTACCCGTTGCTGCTGGCCTCCGGAGAGGGAATCCACCGAACGGTATTCATAATCGGTCATGCTTACCATTTTGAGAACCCGTGCCACCTTCCTGTCAATCTCCTTGCGCGGCAGTTTTTTCAGCTTCAAACCGAAAGCGATATTGTCATATACATTTAAATGCGGAAATAATGCATATTTCTGAAAAACCGTATTGACAGGACGTTTGTATGGAGGAATGCCTGTAATCTCCTTCCCGCCGATGAAAATCTGTCCCGATGTCGCCGGAAGAAAACCGGCAATCAAACGCAATAAAGTGGTCTTCCCGCAGCCCGAAGGCCCCAGTATCGTCACAAACTCCCCCTTTTTGACGGAAAGATTGATATTGTCCAGAACGACTTTGTCCTTGTAACTTTTGTGGATGTTCCGTACGTCAATGATATAATTGAAATCCTGCATGTTTGTCTTTTAAAACGGTAGAACTGAAATTCCTGCAAAGATAGTGTATTAATTCATGTGGAACAATGGAATACACGGAAATATTCCGGTACAGGAAAACGATGGGGCGGACAGATGAGAAAATGGAATAAATATGCATTGATTGGTGCATAATCCCGGTTTTGTGAAAAAACAGGAAAAGAAGAACAATCCTGCAGGAAAAAATTACGTATATAAAAAGGGAAAGAAAGAAATTTCCGGCATTACGCCGGAAAAAAGAATTGTAACTCGTCAAACCTTATACTTAATCATTATGGAAAGAAATCTGAAAGAAGCACTGAAACACAGAAGAAGCTACTATAATCTGGGCAATGAGTCCCCGCTTGGAGATGAAGAAATTGCGGACATATTGAAATTTGCCCTTACCTATATTCCCTCGGCATTCAATTCACAGTCCGCCCGTCTGGTGCTCCTGTTAGGAGAAAATCATCGCAAATTATGGGAAATCGTCAAATCCACCTTGAAAAAAATCGTTCCGGAAGCATCCTACGAGGCTTCTGAACACAAAATTGACAAATCGTTTCTTTCCGGCTATGGAACCGTGCTGTTTTATGAAGACCAGACAGTGGTGGAACACTTACAGAAATCATTCCCATTGTACGGGGACAAATTTCCGGATTGGTCACAACAGGCCTCGGCAATGCACCAGCTTGCTGTGTGGACCATGCTGGAAGATGCGGGCTTCGGAGCTTCACTCCAACACTATAACCCCCTGATAGACGATGAAGTGGCCGCCACCTGGCAGCTGCCTCAGTCCTGGCACCTGATAGCCCAGATGCCTTTCGGCAAACCCTTGCAGATACCCGCACCGCACGAAAACAAACCCCTTGAAGAACGCCTCCGGGTATTTCAATAAAACGCTGCACTTCCATGCAAAACACACCTGGATGGAGCGGGAAATAAACAAAGCGGAGGAACATTGGAAAATGTTGCCTCCGCCGGAAATCCACTCTGTTACGAGGAAAAGAAAACTGTTTCTACTTTACTCTGTTGTGCTTATGTGCTGAGATACACCGTCAGTGAGGCATCCTTGCGCTTTCGGTTGAGGGCAAAAGCGTAAATTTCCACTGCCGACATATCAAACTTGTCGGGGAGTGTTACGGGAACATCTCCGACATCGCTGCGTTTGCCCAATTCCTGTACCATGCAAATCTCAAACTCCTTCTCATAGATTACCCCAATGAGAACATCATCGGGATATACACGTCCCACAGACATGGCTTCGGCAATCTTGAACGTGACGCAATGTTGTTCCGTGTCAACGGTGGCTGTCACTTCCGGGATGAACAAATCCCCATCCGAAAGTTGGAGTTGTGAATAATCAACCGTTGCTTCGTACTGCATCGTATTTTCATTCTTTGTTGCTGTGACGGCTTTCCGGTTTTGCCGTATAAACATATTGGCTCCCGAAAGTCCTCGTTTGGGACGTTGGAATCCAAGTTGGAGAGGAAGCAAGAGCCGTTTGCATAAATGTCCGGCTTCGCCTTGGATACAGCGGTTGGCTTGTTGGGCTTCCGTTTTACTCGTATTGGTCAATACTTTTTTACGACTGATGGTTGAGCCTGCTCTTTGATAATAGGTCAGGTCTCCGACCGACTTGGTCAGACGCAGGGTCTGACTTCCATAATTGATCCCCATAATTGAAATGTATTAAAATTAGTAATTACATACACACCGGTCGACTCTTAATAAGTTTCACCGGTTCGGCCTCTAAACAGAGCCGTGAATTTCACTATGGCTAAATTAAGAAAAATCTACACATTTCCAAATATATTTCGCGGAATATTTTGAAAAATATTTTTAACATAATTAATCGGTGAATGTGATGAGGATGTAAAATGAATGTATCGGACCGGAGTTTTTTCATTATGCTGTCGGACTTTGGGCATTCAATCCCTTATCCTGCAAGGGATTAATAGGGGTGTTGAAATCTATTTACCCTCGCTAAGTCCTCTGTTAACCCCTGCTAAACCCTCACTATTGGCCTTTTATAAAGAATTATTAGCGGATTTTTTTGCTTTTTTATAATTTTTTCGTAACTTACACATCGAACCTTGATAAATTCATCATGCCATGGGACGCTCCAAACACATATCTTTGCCTTTGAGAGGAAAAATAGGGGATATCGTATTTTATACCCGTAACGGCCAGACATACGCCCGCAAAGCCCCTTGTCGGAAGTCTTCGTCTATTCCCGAAGTATGTCGGCCGGCTGTCAATATGTTCACTCAGGCTTCGGCTACCTACCGTTTTTTGCCGGATCGACTTTGTGACATATGGAGAATGGGTGCCAAAGGGATTGCTGCGAGTGGCCGGAATCTTTTTATCAAAATGAATTTTCACGCCTTCCCGGCAGAAGGAAAAGCGCCTTACTATGAATTATTGAAATTTTCTTCCGGATTGCTGTCGCTACCCTTGCAGATGCAAGCCGTTGCCGACGATACAGGCAAATTTTGCAGATTGCAATGGGACACCTCCGTGGCTCTGCCTTGTACTTCGGCGCAGGACAGATTGTGGGTGGTGGAACTCCATACGGACAATCCTCTGGTGATTTGCATGGTGGATGGCATTTGTGCTCTTCGTTCCGATGGTGCGTGTGTTTTCCCGCTTCGGCACGAACTTGGACGGGAAACCCATTTGTACGGCTTTTTCAGTTCCCCTGACGATACACTCTTCTCCGATTGTAAATATTTTTGTATCAACAAAGAAACAATAGAATAACAAGCCCTTTCCTCATTTCTGACAAGATTTTTTATTGGGCTTTCTGCGATGGATTAATATGTTTTGGAAGAGTCGGGATTTTGAAGTTTCAAAAGAATTTATTTCCTTTGTAAAGGAAGACAACCCCTTTTTATGGAGTTTGTAAAATAGATAGAAATGTAATTTTAGTAGCTAAATAGAGAAAATTAAAAATAAAAAACCATTCTAAAAACATTGGAATGGTTCTGTGAACTAAATGGAAGTCTTGGTCTAAGAATCTGCAACATTCTAAAAACCCAACTAGACAGACAATTAGTTCCATGTTTTATACGTGGAATTATTGTGCTGTTCGTTGGGTGGGCTTGTTGCAGAGCCTTTAGACAGACGGTTATCAATATTCCACGTTTTTGCATGTATGCAAAAAAAATTATGATAGTGTATTTTATTTATAAAGAATGGTCAGGTAAGAAATCTTTAGGAGAACATTTAAATACCTTAGCAAAGGTATTTATATGTTTAAAGTTGTATTTTTTCTCTCTTTTTCCTGATTCTACATCGCCGATAAATCCTTGTGATAAACCGGAAGCAGCAGATAAGTCTTCCTGCGTCCAGTTAAGTTCAAGCCTTTTAGCCCTTACTTTGTCAATCACATATTGTTCTATATCAGCTAATGCCATCTAAATTTGAAATTTACGCAATTAAGGCATTTTTAATAGGCTTATTAAACGCCAATAGGCGATAAATAAAACGTAATTTCATACATAATGTTTTAACTATATTCCTAATATAAATAACTGATAAAATATCTAATTATATGTCCATGGCGCTTCCGAATGAACTGTCTGTTACGATTTCTTCAAGTATGAAGAATACACATGTTGTGGATAATTTTATAGAACTTGTTATCGATCGTTTTCAACTCCCTGAATTTCTCCGTGCAAGGTTTACTGTGGCCATAGTGAAAGCTGTACACAATTCCATTATTCACGGAAACAAAGAGAATCCGAAGAAAAAAGTCATCATTGCTGCTGTTAAAAGTTCTACGGAGGTGTTGGTTACGGTAGAGGATCAAGGGAAGGGATTCGCTCCGGACAAACTGCCCGGTTTTACTCAACCGGAGTGTTTTTCATTATATCGGCTTCCAAGAGGACTTTATTTGATGAGCACCCTCTCGGACCGAATCCTGTTTGAGAAAAACGGAGCAAAAGTGATAATGGCTTTTCTTTTAAATTGAACCGCATATGAAAATTTTTATTCTTTTGGGTGCCTGTTTCTTTCTGGGTGTTTTTATCGGCTATTATTATAGGGATGCAAGTGTGGAAAGAGAAATCCGGGAAGAGTTGTATAAGCGTGAAGTGCAGGAATGTGAAAGGCAAATAAAAGAAAGCAGGCGATTGTTGAAAATGATGAACGGCAATAGTTGGGAGGAGGAATGGGAGGCCTATCTGATACAGGAGCTGATGAAGGAGGATTTCCCTTTCTAAGTGTTTTGTTTTATCGGAGAGATGTTTTTAGCTTGTCTCTTTTTCTTTAATTTTTTCCGTACTTAGTGAATAAGTTGTATATTCGCAATGTTGGGGCTTTGCATTTTTGTATATTTTTGGGTGCGGAAATATTTATTAATTTTTTTATATAGATGGAACAGGAAGAACAGAAAGTGAACTCACTGCCGGAAAATGCTTACCGGGAACTGAAGCCGGGCGAGGTATACAAACCTATGATGCCGGCGGACTCCAAACCGAAGGAGGTGACCGTTTATTCGGTTGTATTCGGTGTCATTATGGCCATTGTTTTCTCGGCTGCCGCCGCTTATCTCGGATTAAGGGTGGGGCAGGTATTTGAAGCGGCGATTCCCATTGCGATTATCGCTGTGGGGATAGGAAATCTGGCGAAAAAGAATAACATGCTCGGACAGAATGTGATTATCCAGTCGATTGGTGCCAGTTCGGGGGTGATTGTGGCAGGGGCTATTTTTACTTTGCCGGCCCTTTATATTTTGGAGTTGGATGCTGATTTTTACCAGATTTTCCTGTCTTCCCTGTTTGGCGGCTTGCTGGGGATTCTGATGCTGATCCCGTTCCGTAAATATTTTGTGAAGGATATGCATGGCAAATATCCTTTTCCCGAAGCGACGGCGACAACCGAAGTACTGGTGTCGGGAGAGAAGAAGGGGAATCAGGCGAAACTGTTGGCCGTCAGTGGACTGATAGGCGGATTGTATGATTTCATTGTCAATACTTTCGGATGGTGGACGGATACGATTTCAACGCGTATCATGGGCTGGGGCGATATGTTGGCGGAAAAGACGAAAGTGGTGTTTAAAGTCAATACCGGAGCGGCACTGCTGGGGTTGGGGTATATCATCGGACTGAAATATGCGGCAATTATCTGTGCAGGTTCGTTTGCGGTGTGGTTTGTGTTGATACCGTTTATCAGTTATTTTGCCGACGGACAGACGGTGGCTGTGGGAGAAGGGGTGACTGCGCTGATTCGGGACATGTCGCCGGAAGCCCTCTTTTCAAATTATGCACGCCATATCGGTATCGGAGGTATTGCCATGGCGGGGGTTATCGGGATTGTCCGTTCTTCCGGAATCATAAAGAAAGCCCTGGGGCTTGCCGTGAGTGAACTGAAAGGAAAGAAAGGAGCGGAGGAAACGGCAGAGCGTACACAACGCGATTTGTCCATGAAGTTCATTATGGCAGGGATTCTGGCTACATTGATAACCACGTTTATTTTCTTCCGTTTCGGTGTGCTGGGCAATTGGTTCCAAACCGTCATAGCCATTCTGATTGTCTTTGTTATTTCATTTCTTTTTACGACGGTGGCGGCCAATGCCATTGCCATCGTGGGAACGAACCCTGTGTCGGGAATGACGTTGATGACCTTGATTCTGGCTTCCCTGGTATTGGTGAGTGCGGGATTGAGCGGTACGAGCGGCATGATGGCAGCGATGATTATCGGTGGTGTGGTTTGTACGGCGTTGTCGATGGCGGGAGGATTTATTACGGATTTGAAGATAGGCTATTGGCTGGGAACGACCCCGGCGAAACAGGAAGCCTGGAAATTTTTAGGCACGGCTGTTTCTGCCGCAACAGTGGCGGGAGTAATGATTATTTTGAATAAAGCATACGGTTTCGTCGGTGAAGGGGCTATGGTAGCTCCCCAGGCGAATGCGATGGCAGCTGTAATCCGTCCTTTGATGGAGGGTGGGGCTACGCCCTGGATGCTCTATTTTGCCGGAGCGGCGTTGGCGTTGATACTGACGATGATTGGTGTCCCGGCGTTGGCTTTTGCATTGGGGATGTTTATTCCTCTGGACTTGAATACCCCGTTGCTGGTGGGGGGATTGGTGAGCTGGTATGTATCCACCCGCAGTAAGGATGAACATGTAAACAAATGCCGTCGCGAACGCGGAACCCTCATTGCTTCCGGTTTTATTGCCGGCGGGGCTTTGATGGGGGTTGTCAGTGCCGTACTGAAATATGCGGAAATCGACTGGTTTGTCCAATGGGGCGGTGCTGAATGGCTGGCCGTTGTGATGTATGTGGCAGTGATTGGTTACTTGATTTGGGATGCTTTGCGGGCCAAGCCGGAGGAGGCATAAAAGGAAAGTGGGGCATCCGTATTTTAGAATTGTAATTTGAAACAGTTATGGAATTGAAAGAACGTTTTTTGAAATATGTGGGGTTTGATACCCAAAGTGATCCTGAAAGTGAGAAGTTCCCCTCTACCGATAAGCAATTGGTATTGTTGAAACATTTGGCGGAAGAGATGAAGTCAATGGGTATGACAGAGGTGGAGATGGACCGTTACGGTTATGTGATGGGGACGGTTCCGGCTTCTCCCGGTTATGAGGACAAGAAGGTTATCGGATTTATTGCACATGTGGATACCAGTCCCGATATGAACGGGGCAAACATCCGTCCGCAGGTGATTGAAAACTATGACGGAGGAGACATTCCGTTGAACGGGGAGTTGACCATGACATTGAAGGATTTTCCGGAATTGTCGTTTTTTAAAGGGCATACGTTGATTACGACCGACGGGACTTCTTTACTGGGGGCGGACGATAAAGCCGGGGTGGCCGAGATTATGACGGCTGCGGAGTATTTGCTGGCTCATCCGGAAATCAAACACGGGAAAATCCGTATCGGGTTTACGCCGGATGAGGAAATCGGGCGTGGGGTGGACTTTTTCGATGTAAAACGCTTTGGTGCTGATTTCGCCTATACGGTGGACGGCGGATTTGAAGGGGAACTGGAGTACGAGAATTTTAATGCTGCCGGAGCCAAGATAACAATCCAGGGGCGTAATATTCATCCCGGATATGCCAAGGATAAAATGCTCAATGCTTTGCAGGTGGCTGCCGATCTCAACAACCAGTTGCCGGTGTGGGAGCGTCCGGAACATACGGAAGGGTATGAAGGTTTTTATCATTTGACAGGACTTTGTGGCGGAGTGGAAAATGCAACGGTAGAGTATATTATCCGGGATCATTCGCGCGAGAAATTTGAAGCCAAGAAGAAGTACCTGATTGAGGTCGTGGATTTTTTGACTGAGAAATACGGGGAAGGGGTGATTACGCTGAATCTGAAAGACCAGTATTACAATATGCGGGAAATGGTGGAACCTCATCCGGAAGTGATTGATATTGCGATGAAGGCTATGGAGGAGGCAGGAGTTACGCCGCTTGTGCGTCCGATACGGGGAGGCACCGACGGAGCCCGTTTGTCGTATATGGGACTGCCGTGTCCGAATCTCTTTACCGGAGGTATGAACTTTCACGGGAAATATGAGTATTGTTCGTTAAATACGATGCAGAAGGCCATGCAGACAATTCTTAATCTGGCCAGGCTTTGGGCGGAGTGATACATAAAAAGCGCCGGATGTCTGATGGCAAAGACATCCGGCAAACCAGATACGAATCAATTGTGATTACGTTAAGCCCTCTTTTCTGAGTTGCGGGATGTTCTTCCGCTTTTGACGTTCCGGATTTTTATTTCCTGTTGTAATGCTGCTGCCGGGTTATGCGCCGGAGCATCCCTTTGTGTCGGAATTTTCGTAAAGGAATAAATAATTTTAGGAATGTTTTTTTGTTTTATTTTTAATTTTTTACTTTTGGGACTTCATTAAACGTTTGTGCGGCAGATTGTGAATCCTTTGCCGGGTGTGCCCGTATTCTCGGTTTGCGGCGGATAATTGTTTTATGAAGGAGGTGAAAGGTATGGTCCGGAACGCGGGATATTTTCTGACAGGTTTTAATTTATTCTTATGAATTTTACATTATTGGTCGTTGTATTGATTACGGCGATAGCATTGGTGGCTATTGCTTTGGGAGTGGCGCGTTTTATTTCTCCCCGGTCTTTTAACGGACAGAAGGGAGAGGCATACGAGTGCGGTATTCCTACGCGGGGGAAGTCGTGGATGCAGTTTAAGGTGGGGTATTATCTGTTTGCGATACTGTTTCTGATGTTTGATGTGGAAACAGTGTATCTGTTTCCCTGGGCGGTGATTGTGAAGGAGACGGGAGTGGACGGCTTGTATTGTATCTTGTTTTTTATGGCGGTGTTGATTTTAGGATTGGCGTATGCCTGGAAGAAAGGAGCTTTGGAATGGAAGTAAAGATAAAATCAATGAAGTATGAAGACTTCAAGGATAACGAATATTTGGAACAGTTGCGGGCGTCCGGTACGAATGTTATTGTGGGACGCTTGGACGACCTTATCAATTGGGGCCGTTCGAATTCCGTCTGGCCGCTTACGTTTGCCACGAGTTGTTGCGGCATTGAATTTATGGCGGTCGGGGCGGCGCGTTATGACTTTGCCCGTTTCGGGTTTGAAGTGACGCGGGCGAGTCCCCGTCAGGCGGATGTGATTATTGTGGCCGGTACGATTGTGCATAAGATGGCTCCCGTGTTGAGGCGGTTGTATGACCAGATGGCGGAACCGAAGTATGTGATTGCCATGGGAGGCTGTGCCATTTCGGGAGGGCCTTTCCGGAATTCTTACCATGTGGTGCAGGGGGTCAATACGATATTGCCGGTGGATGTGTATGTGCCGGGATGTCCGCCCCGTCCGGAGGCTTTGCTTTACGGTATGATGCAGTTGCAGCGGAAGATAAAGGTGCAGAAGTTTTTGGGTGAGGTGAACAGAAAGGAAAAGAAAGCAGATAAATGATTCTCCGTATGAGTAGTTTAAAAGAGCATATATTGAAGATTGTTCCGGAGGCGGAAGTGAGTGAGGGGGAAGTGCCGGTAGTGAATGTCAGTCCCGGAGCGTTCCGGACGCTGGCGATACATTTGCGGGAGGATGCAGGGTTGCAGTTTGATTACCTGGTGTGCATGACGGGGATGGATTTCGGGGAGAATCTGGGAGTGTACTATCGTTTCAGGTCGACAGTCTTGCGTCAGGAGCTGACGGTACGGGTTGAAACCGTTAACCGAGAGCAACCGGAGTTAATGACGGTTGCCGATTTGTGGGCAACGGCGGAGCTGAATGAAAGAGAGGTGTTTGATTTTTTCGGTATCCGTTTTATCAATCATCCGGATATGCGGCGTCTGTTTCTGAGAAACGATTGGGTGGGGCATCCTTTGCGTAAGGATTACGACCCGGCACTCAATGATGTGCGTCTGCACAGTGATGAAACGCTGGATACGGCTCCGGTGCTTGAAGTGACGGAGGAGGGTGTTGTGGAGGAGAAGGAAAATGTGGTGTTTGGTGATTCGGAGTATGTGGTGAATATCGGACCTCAGCATCCGGCCACCCACGGAGTGTTGCGTTTCCGGGTTTCTCTGGAGGGGGAGATGGTGAAGAAAGTGGATGTCAATTGCGGTTATATTCACCGGGGGATAGAGAAAATGTGTGAGAGTATGACTTATCCGCAGACGCTGGCGTTGACTGACCGGCTGGATTATCTGTCGGCTCATCAGAACCGCCATGCCTTGTGCCGTTGTATAGAGCAGGCGATGGGACTTGAGGTGCCGGAACGGGCGCAGTATATCCGAACGATTATGGACGAGCTGACACGGGTGGCGTCCCATCTGTTGTTCTGGTCTACGTTTTGTATGGACCTGGGGGCTTTGACGGCTTTTTTCTATGGTTTCCGCGACCGGGAAAAGATACTGAATTTGTTGGAGGAGACTTGCGGGGGGCGGTTGATAATGAATTACAATGTGATCGGAGGGGTTATGGCGGATATTCATCCCCGTTTTGTGGAGGGGGTGAAGGAGTTTATCCGGTATTTGCCGGGAGCGATGAAGGAGTATCACGAGATATTTACCGGGAATGTCATTGCCCGGCAGAGGATGCGGGGCATTGGGGTTTTATCCCGGGATAAGGCCGTTTCATTCGGAGTGACGGGACCGTCGGGACGGGCTTCGGGTTGGGCGTGTGATGTGCGTAAGCTGAAACCGTATGCGGTATATGACAAGGTGGCGTTTGACGAGGTATTGCGGGAAGACGGAGATGTGTTTGGACGCTATATGGTGCGGCTGGATGAGATTACCCAGTCTTTGCGGATTTTGGAACAGTTGATAGACAATATTCCTGCCGGACCCTACAGTGTGAAGACCAAACCGGTGGTAAAGTTGCCGGAAGGAAGCTATTTTACGAGTGTGGAGGCAAGCCGGGGTGAGTTCGGCGTATTGATAGAGAGCCGGGGTGAAAAGAATCCTTACCGTTTGAAGTTCAGGTCTCCGGGATTGCCCTTGGTGTCGGTAGTCGATACATTGGCTACGGGGAATAAGATTGCGGATTTGATTGCAATCGGCGGTTCGCTGGATTATGTGGTGCCGGATATTGACAGGTAAAGAGATGTTGTTTTTGATTTAGAAAAAATATTATGTTCGATTTTTCAGTGATAACCGGATGGGTGGATCGGATGTTACGGTCGTTTTTGCCGGAAGAGGCGACGGTTTTGGTGGAGTTTGTCATGATTGGGGTGGCTATTTTACTGGGGTATGCGGTGATAGCTCTTGTCCTGATTTATACGGAGCGCAGGGTATGTGCTTTTTTTCAGTGCCGTGTCGGACCGAATCGTGTGGGGCCCTGGGGATTGACACAGAGTTTTGCGGATATGATCAAGATGCTGACGAAGGAGTTGATTACGATTAATAATGTGGATCGCTTCCTGTTCAATCTGGCACCGTTCATTGTGATTATTGCCTCTGTGATTTCTTTCAGTTGTCTGCCTTTTGCCAAGGGACTGGAGTTGATAGATTTCAATGTGGGGGCGTTTTTTGTGATGGCTGTGTCTTCGATGGGGATTGTGGGGATATTGCTTGCCGGGTGGTCAAGTAATAATAAATATTCGCTGATTGGCGCTATGCGTAGCGGTGCGCAGATGATCAGTTATGAGTTGTCGATCGGAATGTCTATCCTGACGATTATTGTGTTTACCGATACGGCGCAGTTGTCGCTGATTGTGGCAAATCAGGCGGACGGATGGTTTATTTTCAAGGGGCATGTTCCGGCTTTTATTGCTTTTATGATCTATCTGATTGCCGGAACGGCGGAGACGAACCGCGGGCCTTTTGATTTGCCGGAGGCGGATTCCGAACTGACGGCAGGGTATCATACGGAGTATTCCGGTATGCATTTCGGCTTTTTTTATTTGGCGGAGTACCTGAATATGTTTATTGTGGCGGGGATGGCGACGACGTTGTTCCTGGGAGGCTGGATGCCTCTGTATATACCCGGCTGGGATGGGTTTAACCGGGCCATGGATTTTATCCCTTCGCTGTTTTGGTTTTTGGGTAAGACCGGGGTGCTGATATTTATTATGATGTGGTTTAAGTGGACTTTCCCCCGGTTGAGGATTGACCAGTTGCTGACGTTGGAATGGAAGTATCTTTTACCGATAAATCTGGTGAATATGTTTGTGATGGTGATGGTGGTGGTTTTTGAGTGGCATTGGTAAGGAATGATTGAAAGTTTATGGAGATGAAAACGAATTATTTTTACGGTTTGTTTGCCGGGCTCGGTTCGTTGCTGACGGGAATGAAGGTGACATTGCGGGAGTTTTTTACCAGAAAGACAACGGAGTGTTATCCGGAAAACCGTTCGGCATTGAAAATGTATGAGCGCTTCAGGGGTACTTTGGAGTTGGTGCATAATGAGAGAAATGAACATCGGTGTGTGGCTTGCGGCATTTGTGAGATGAATTGCCCGAACGGGACGATTCATGTGCATGCCGATGTGGTGGAGGATGAAAACGGGAAGAAGAAGAAGGTGTTGCGGGAGTATGAATATGATTTGGGGAGCTGTATTTTTTGCCAGTTGTGTGTGGTGAATTGTCCCCACCAGGCGTTGCGTTTTTCTACGGAGTTCGAGCATGCTGTCTTTACCCGGGAGAAACTGGTGCGTAAGTTGAATCGGGAGGGCTCGGTGCTGGAAGAGAAGAAAACGGAAGATAAATTATAAAAGCAGATATGGTATGGAATTAGTGGTGTTTTGTATCCTGGCGGCGGCGATTGTGGTGTTTTCCGTGCTTACGGTGACCACACAGCGGATTCTGAGGTCGGCAACTTATTTGCTGTTTGTTTTGTTTGCGACGGCGGGAATTTATTTTGAGCTGAATTATGCGTTTCTGGGGGCTGTTCAGTTGACGGTGTATGCGGGGGGGATTATTGTGTTGTATGTGTTTTCCATTTTGTTGACGAGTCCGGATGGGGACAAGCTGGCGACGAAGTTACCGAAGAGTAAGTTCTTTGCGGGGCTGGTGGCTGCTGTTGCCGGAGCGGTGTTGTGTATTTTTATTACGTTGAGCCATACTTTTCCGGTGACCCATTTTACGCCGGGAGAGTTGGGGATGAAACAGATCGGTTTCGCATTACTGGGAACCGAAAAGTATCAGTATATGTTGCCGTTTGAGGCAATCAGTGTGTTGTTGCTGGCTTGTATCATCGGCGGGATTATGATTGCGCGAAAGAGAGGATAACGGAGAGCCTGCAGGGGCTTCCTATAATATAAGGAGTTTGTTATGGTACCTATGGAGTATTATCTGGTGGTGAGCACCATTATGTTTTTTGCGGGGATTTACGGTTTTTTCACCCGGAGGAATTTGTTGGCAATATTGATTTCGATTGAGTTGATACTGAATTCGGTGGATATAAATTTTGCCGTTTTTAACCGTTTTCTCTATTTCGATCATCCGGAGGGGTTCTTTTTCGCCCTTTTCGCTATCGGAATTTCCGCTGCGGAGACGGCGGTGGCGATAGCCATTATCATTAATATTTATCGGAATATACGGAATATCCAGGCTGGTAAGCTGGATAATATGAAATATTGATTTATTCGGTTTAGCTATGGAGTTTACAATGTTTGTTTTGTTGGTGCCTTTGCTGATGTTTCTGCTGTTGGGTTTGTGTGGCGGACGGATGAAACCGTTGACAGCTGGGGTGTTGGGAACGTCAGGGCTTGCCGTGATAACGGTGTTGTCCTATGTGACGGCTTTTTCTTATTTTACATCGGGGCGCACGGACGGAGTGTGGCAGCCATTGACGGTGGTAAATGTGGAGTGGCTTCGGTTTACGGAGTTTCTGCATATTGACCTGGGGATATTGCTTGACCCTATTTCGGTGATGATGTTGGTCGTAATTACGACGGTGTCGTTGATGGTTCATGTTTATAGTTTGGGCTATATGAAGGGGGAGAGGGGTTTTCAGCGGTATTATGCCTTTTTGTCGTTGTTTTCTTTTTCGATGTTGGGGCTGGTCGTGGCGACCAATATTTTCCAGATGTATATTTTCTGGGAGCTGGTGGGGGTGTCTTCTTATTTGCTGATTGGTTTTTATTATACGAAACCGGCGGCTATTGCAGCTTCCAAGAAGGCTTTTATTGTGACGCGTTTTGCCGACCTGGGCTTTCTTATCGGTATTCTGCTTTTGTCTTTTTATACCCATACGTTTAATTTTGAGGAGCTGATGAGTGGGACGGCGGTGGTTTCCGCTTCGGGAGCGACGTTTATGGGGTGTTCCGTAGCAGCCTGGGCTTTGGCGCTGATTTTTATTGGCGGAGCAGGGAAGTCTGCTATGTTCCCGTTGCATATCTGGTTGCCGGATGCGATGGAGGGACCTACGCCTGTTTCTGCGTTGATTCATGCGGCGACGATGGTGGTGGCAGGGGTGTATTTGGTAGCGCGTCTTTTCCCGTTGTATGTGGAGGCTGCTCCCGATGTGCTGGTGATGATAGCCGTGGTGGGGGCGTTTACTTCTTTTTATGCCGCGGTGGTGGCTTGTTGCCAGACGGATATAAAACGGGTGCTTGCTTTTTCGACTATTTCGCAGATCGGTTTTATGATGGTGGCGTTGGGAGTAAGCGGGATGGGAGGTCATGCAGGCCTGGGATATATGGCAGGGATGTTTCATTTGTTTACGCACGCTATGTTTAAGGCGTTGTTGTTTTTGTGTGCGGGGGCGATTATTCATACCATCGGAAGTAATGAGATGACAGCTATGGGAGGTCTGCGCAGGTATATGCCCTTGACGCATTATACTTTTCTGGTGGCTTGTCTGGCGATTTCCGGCATACCGCCTTTTTCCGGTTTTTTCAGTAAGGATGAAATCCTGACTGCCGCGTTTGATTTTAGTCCCTGGATGGGAGGGGTGATGAGTGTGATTGCCGGAATGACGGCGTTTTATATGTTCCGGTTGTATTATAATATTTTCTGGGGACGGGAAGCGGTGCGTGAGCATCAGCCGCATGAGGCTCCTTTGACGATGACGTTGCCTTTGATTTTTCTGGCAGCGGTGACGTTGGTGGCGGGATTCATTCCTTTCGGGAAGTTTGTGAGCAGCAACGGAGTGGAGTATGTGAGTCATTTGGATGGGAGTGTGGCGGGAGTGAGTATTTTGATTGCCTGTGTGGCAATTGCCGTTGCTACGTGGTTTTATGCTAAGGGTTCGTCGGCTCTTCCGGGGAAGATTGCAGAGGGGTTGGGCGGATTTTATAAGGCTGCCGTCCATCGGTTTTATATTGATGAGGTGTATCTGTTTATCACCAGGCGTCTTATTTTTTCCGGTATTTCGAGTGGCATTGCCTGGTTCGACAGGCATGTGGTGGACGGGACCATGGATTTGCTGGCAACATTGACACAGCGGGTGGCGTTCGGTATCCGGCGGTTGCAGTCGGGACAGATACAGCAGTATGCCTTTGTCTTTTTGGCGGGGACTTTGGTGTTAGTGGTTTTGATGATATATTGTTGGTAGGATCAACGAAAAGGGTATAGAAATGAATTTTTTATCTTTATTTGTAGCAATACCGGTATTGATGATGCTGGTTTTGTTGGTGAGCAGAAGTCTGAACGGCATCCGGGCGGTGATGGTGACGGGAGCGACATTGTTGTTGGGGCTTGCCGTGATGTTGGTGTATATGTATATCGGAGAACGGGGGGCGGGGAATACTGCGGAGATGTTGTTTTGTGCCGATCGGCTTTGGTTTGAGCCTCTTAATATACATTATGCGGTGGGGGTGGATGGCATTTCGGTAGTGATGCTTTTGTTGTCGGCGGTGATTGTTTTTACGGGTGTTTTTGCTTCGTGGCGGCTGGCTGTGCAGCAAAAGGAGTATTTCATGTGGTTTTGTCTGTTGGCGACGGGAGTGTTCGGCTTTTTCATTTCCATTGACCTCTTTACGATGTTTCTGTTTTATGAGGTGGCGTTGATACCTATGTATCTTTTAATCGGCGTCTGGGGGAGTGGGCGTAAGGAGTATGCTGCGATGAAGCTGACACTGATGCTGATGGGCGGTTCGGCATTTTTGCTGGTGGGTATTTTGGGAATTTATTTTCATTCCGCGCCGGAAGGAGGAAGTTATACGATGAATTTGTTGGAGATTGCGCGGGTACATATTCCTATGAGCGCCCAGCGTTTGTTTTTCCCGTTGACATTTTTGGGTTTCGGGGTGCTGGGGGCTTTGTTTCCTTTCCATACATGGTCGCCTGACGGTCATGCTTCGGCTCCTACTGCGGTTTCGATGTTGCATGCGGGGGTGTTGATGAAGCTGGGCGGTTACGGTTGTTTCCGGGTGGCTATCTATCTGATGCCGGAAGCGGCAAAGGAGTTGTCATGGATTTTTATCGTACTGACAGGTATCAGTGTGGTATATGGGGCGTATAGTGCGATTGTTCAGAAAGATTTGAAGTATATTAACGCATATTCTTCGGTGAGCCATTGCGGTTTGGTGTTGTTTGCCATATTGATGCTTAACCGGACGGCGATGACGGGTGCGGTGTTGCAGATGCTTTCGCACGGGTTGATGACGGCGTTGTTTTTTGCTCTCATTGGCATGATTTATTCCCGTACCCATACCCGTTCGATTGAGGAGATGGGTGGTTTGATGAAGGTTATGCCTTTTTTGTCGGTGTGCTATGTGATTGCCGGTCTGGCCTCTTTGGGGTTGCCGGGGTTGAGCGGATTTGTGGCGGAAATGACGGTTTTTGTCGGGGCTTTTGAACATGCCGATACGTTTTATCGGGTGATGACGGTGGTGGCTGCTACTTCGATAGTGATTACAGCGGTATATATCCTGCGGGTTGTGGGGAGGTTGTTGTATGGGAACGTGCTGAATCCCGCTCATCTGTCATTGAAGGATGCCACGTGGGACGAGCGCTTTGCCGTGGTGTGTCTGATTATCGCTGTGGCAGGGATAGGCTTGGCGCCCGGATGGATAGCCGATTTGATTAGCGGGAGTGTGTTGCCTGTGGTCGGGCATTTGGGATAGGAACCGGCGGTATAGATAAAAAGGTTTTGAATAGAAAGAAATAGAACGATGAATTTTTCTAATTTGTTTTTTTTGAAGGAGGAAGTGTCACTGATTGTGGTGATGGTGTTTTTGTTGTTGTTTGATCTTTTTGCTACGGGAAAGATACGCCGTTATTTTCATCTGATAGCTTGTGTGGCTCTAGGCGGACACTTGTTGTATAATTTGCAGCCGTTGGCAGAGGCGAAGGCTTTCGGAGGGATGTATGTAAATTCGCCGGTGATTTCTTTGGTGAAATCGGTGTTGGAAGCCGGTGCGCTGATTGTTTTCATGCAGGCGGGGAATTGGTTGGCAGGGGAGAAGGCTTCTATTAAGAGAGGGGAGTTTTATGTGCTGATGCTCTCTACTTTGCTGGGTATGTTCTTTATGCTCTCTTCGGGTAATTTCCTGTTGTTTTTTATCGGGGTGGAAACGGCTTCCGTACCGATGGCTGCTTTGGTGGCTTTTGATAAGTACAGACAGAATGCAGCGGAAGCGGGGGCTAAGTATATTCTTTCGGCGGTGTTTGCTTCCGGGTTGATGTTGTATGGTGTTTCGCTGATTTATGGTACGGTGGGGTCGCTTTATTTTGAAGATATTCCGGCGGGTATTGTCGGGAATCCTATTCAGTTGATGGCGTTTGTGTTTTTCTTTGTGGGGATGGGATTTAAGATTTCTCTGGTTCCTTTTCATCTGTGGACTGCCGATGTGTATGAAGGAGCTCCGACGGCTGTTACTTCTTATTTGTCGGTGGTTTCGAAAGGAGCGGCTGTGTTTGTTTTGATGATGATCTTGTATAAGGTGTTTGCACCGATTGCAGAGCAGTGGCAGTCGATGCTTTATCTGATAATTTTACTGACGATTACGGTGGCTAATCTGTTTGCTTTGCGTCAGCGGAATCTGAAACGTTTTATGGCTTTTTCGTCCGTATCCCAGGCCGGGTATCTGATGCTGGCCGTGATTAGCGGAACGGCAGTGGGTATGGCGTCGTTGGTGTTTTATGTGCTGGTGTATCTGTGTTCCAATTTGGGCGTGTTTGGTGTGATTTCAGTTATAGAGCAGCGTACGGGGAAGGTGGATATGGAGGATTATAACGGTTTGTATCAGACGAATCCCCGGTTAAGTGTGTTGATGATGTTGTCACTGTTTTCGTTGGCCGGGATTCCTCCTTTTGCGGGTTTTTTCAGTAAGTTTTTTGTTTTTATGTCGGCTGCCGGCACCGGATTTTATGTTTTGGTGTTGCTGGCTTTGATTAATACGATTGTGTCGCTGTATTATTACTTGCTGGTGGTGAAGGCTATGTTTATAAATAAAAATGACACTCCCATTGCGGCTTTCCGTTCTGATAACTATACCCGTGTCAGTTTGGTTATGTGTTTGTTGGGCGTGTTGTTTTTAGGTATTTTCAGTGTGGTTTACGAACAGTTTTCACTTGTTGCGTGGGGAATGTGATTTTCAGTGCCTGCGTTTGTTTTTCTTTTTACGCAGGAGCCAGCGGAGGCAGAAGGGACGGCTGAGGTACCACATGATGGACAGGCTTTCCCGGGCAATGGCAAGGTAGAACGGCAGGTTGTCCTGTACATTGTGCCAGAAGTTTTTTCCTTCGTTCGGTGTGTCGGTGTTTTTATGCCGGCGGGGAAAGAATACGTAGCTTATGCCGGAAACAAGCAGGCTTCCCGAATGTTCGTGGATGTAGTTCCAGTCAGAGGTGATGCGTGTCTGTTCTTCTCTGTGGAGCATCCGTAATTCATGCTGTTTCTGATGGAGTTTCTCCAGGGGTGTCATCCGTTTGTTTTTCTTCTTCATGAATGCTGTGTTTCAGTTCTTCTTTCTTTGTTTTTTCTTCTTCGTCATCTTCGTCCAGGATGGAACCGATAATGAGATTGGTGATGGCCCGGCGGATCGGTTTTTTCCGGTAACGGACGATGAGCAGAATGATAAGATAGATCAGAGATACAATGAGGAATCCAAGGGATAGTCTGCCTGTCAGTTCTCCGAAGAAAAAACCAAGGGAGAAGAAGATGAAAAGGATGGCAAATAATCCCAGTGCGAGCAAGAGAATGCTGTGTGCAAGAGCCGCACTTATTTTGGCGGCTCTTTCACATGCATTTAATCTCAACAGGTCGAATTTCAGTCCGATGAAGGATGTAATCCGCTCTTTGAAATCAGTTAAGATTTTTTCGGATTCTTTTTCCATACTTTTTAGTAGGCTTTGCTTTTGCTTTGATCTTTCAGATCATTGGCATAGTTGGACGTAGATCCGGCAGCTTTGTTCTGGTATTCGTCCATTTTTTCTCTGGCTTTGGTACCGAATTCTTCAGCTTTGTTTTTTGCTTTTTCAGCAAATTCGTGTACGCCGTGTTTTACTTTTTCACCGGCAGTTTCCAGGCCTCTTTTGATAGAACTCTTGTTTTTGATAATCAGATAGGTTGTGAGGGCGCCGATTGCAGCTCCGAATAACAACCCCGGTACTAAATTTGAACTTTCGTTTTTCATGACTTTGTTGTTTTTTAAGTTGTACCATATCAACGAGGCCTGAAAAGGAAAGGTTTTTCTTTTAATGTTATTTTAGGAAGAATATAGATATGTTAATTAAAACGGGGCAAAGGGAGTGTCCCTTTGCCTTATTTCCGGGAGTATTCGGGATAATCGCATCCGAATTTTTCGGACAGATAGTGGGCCATCCGGTCGGCCTGGAAGGCAAACTCGGTGATGTTTTTTTGGATGATGAGGTCGGTGTCTGCCTGGATGTCTGTGAGAGGAATCCGGTAGGAAAGGAAAATTTGATTGTCTTCCAAGCCCAGTTGGTAGCGGGAGGTATCTGCCGGTTGGAGCAGATGACGGAGCAGGGGTTCGAAGTTCTTTTTGGGCAGCAGGTTGATGGGGGATGTGCAGATCAAGAATTGCTGCCGGAAAACGAAGATGCGGATTTCTGATTTGTTTTTGTGGAAAGTCCAGCTTTCATGTCCGGTACGGGCTAATACGGGAAGTATACCCATGTCTTTTATGGCTTTTTCGCAGTAGGATGCCAGCTCGGACAGGGGCGGTTCGCTAAACAGATGGAATGGCAGTTTGTTGCCGCATTGCGGGCAATATTTTTCGTCTTCCGGGATGATGGCATCGCAACAACTGCATTGCAGGTTTAATTTTTGCTGCTGGATATGAGGGCTTTGTTCGAGCAGTGGTTGCAGGAAGCGTACGGGAATGCCGAAGCCCATGTTGTCGGCGTTGGTGAATTTGCTGCTGGTGATGGCTACGATTTCTCCCTTGGAATTGAACATGGCTCCTCCGCTGTTGCCGGGGTTGACGGCGGCGTCTGTCTGGATGCGGTATTGTCCGTCGATAAATTGTAAGGGGGCGGAGACGGTGCCTTCAGTGACGGTAAAGGGGATACCGAACGGGAATCCGGCGACATAGATTTTTTCTCCGGTGCGGGCTTCTTGGGTTGTAAGCCGGATGTCGGGCAGGGAGGGGAAGTTGTTTTCCGCTTTCAGCAATGCAATGTCTTGGCTCGGGTTGGTTAGCAGGACATGAGCCAGATAGCGGCGGCGGGAGTGGTCTTCTATGGCCACTTGCCGGAAACCTTCGACAACATGATGGTTGGTTACAAACAGGTTGTATTTTTTCAGGTAGAAGCAACTGCCCGACCCTCTGGCCTGGGTGACTTTGAATATGGCAGGGAAGAGGTCGGCTTGTAGGTGGGCCGTGTCGGTTTTTATTACCGGTTTTCTTTCGAGGGTAGGGGGTGATGAAAAAGTTGTTGTTTTCATTGGGCTGTTGTTTATGGGGTTATGCTGCAAGGATAGGGTCTTTGGGTGTCGTTTTTCCTGAGTTTTGCATGAGTGTTTCCAGCGCTTCGAAAAGAACGGAGGCTGCCAGGTCCCAAGGTTGTCCGGAAACTTCCCGCAGAGCTGTTTGCAGCAGGCGGTCGGTTTCTTCCGGCAGGTAGTATTTGTAGTAGCTTTCATAAAATTTGTGCGTGATCTGTAGGCATAGTTTTCTGTATTCTCCGGCTTCATATTGTGCAAATGCCTGTTTGTAACAGGTTTGATATTTTTCCCGGATGTCGGAGGAGTAGATGTATTGTTTTTCGGGTATGAAGGTTTCGATGTGGTAGAGGCTCTCTGCAATCTCTTCTATGGGGGTGTCCAGCAGTTCTTTTATGCTTTGTCGGGCACCGGCAATGATCATGGACGTGGGGAGGTCTTTGTCCAGGTCGCGGATGGCTTGGGTTAGTGTGTGGTACAGCTTGCCCTGGGGGTGTGCTATGTATATGATTTTCATCAGGGTGATAGCAAGGATATGATGCATTTCATAGAATTTGCGGGAGGGTTCGAAGTATCTGAGTTGGTCAAGGCATTCCCGGCAACTTTCTTGAATGGCATCATAGATGTAGTTGATCTCTTCTGTCGAGTAGGGAGTGAAGCAGGGAGATAGGATTCGCCGGGCCTGGAATTGTTTTTGGAATTCGTAGTCATAGTGTTTGCCAACCAGGCAGATTTCTTCCAAAGTCTGGTATATCTTCCGGGGATGGCTGAAGGCGAGGGGACAGTTGTATTCGAAATGGAGTTGGTTGTCCCGGAGACAGAGCCGGGCTAAATCCAGATCACTGAAATTCAGTTGGGTGACCTGACGCAGGAGGGCCAGTGGGTTTTTGTCAGGAAGGAGCAGGAACGGGGCGTGGATGTATATATTCTCCTGGTCCCATTTTATTTGAATGGTGATGGGACCATGATGTATGGTGAATTTGTTTTCTGAATCCGGCGTGTCTCTGTTTCTCAAGTTTTTATCAATGGAATCCAGCAGGGCGCATAGAGCTTCCCCGTATTGTCCGTTTTCAAAGGCTTCAATGCTCAGGTCGGGAGCATTGGCCGGTATTTTCCCTGTGTGGTGAGGCAGGGTGCTGGAATGAAATGTAAATGTCTGCTTCATGGAATGAAACGGTTATTTTGATTTATGATTCATGGTTTAGCACGGTGGCAAAGATAAGGGGTGAAAGGGCTGTTTGCAAGATGTAAGTATTTGGTTTTCGGATTTTTATGTTAATATTGGATATTTTAGGGGAGGTTAAATTTTCTTATTCCGGACAATTTTGCCAACTTGCCGCAGAGAATCGGAATAAAGAAAGTATGGTTACAGGTATTCGTTTGGCAGGGCATCAGTTGGTGGAACCGCAGTTTGATAGTCCGGCGGATTTGGTGGGATGGATGGGAGCTGTGCAGGCACAGGATTATGCTATGGCAAAATGGGCGGTCGGTGTGAGGTTGAAAGGGGCTATGCTTAGCCGGATAAATGAAGCGTTGGCGAGTGGGGAGATTGTACGTACGCATGTGATGCGTCCGACGTGGCATTTTGTGGCAGGAAAGGATTTGCGTTGGATGCAGAAATTGACCGGACCGCGGGTGAAAAAGGCGATTGATTCATGGGTGAAAAGCGGTGGATTGGAGGTTTCGGAGAAACAGTATACAGTGTGTAATGATTTGTTGGGGAAAATTTTGTCGGGAGGGCGATGCCTTACCAGGGAGGAAATCGAAATGGAAATGGAGCAGGCTGGAGTTCCTATTGCCGATGAGTGTGTGAGGCGTTATATTCTCCGCGCGGAGGTGGAAGGAATTGTGTGCAGTGGTGCGGATAAGGATGGTAAACCGACTTATGCCCTGTTGGATGAGCAGGTGGCTCCGGTGTCAGAGTTAGCGAAGGAGGAGGCGTTGGCAAGGTTGGCTGAGGCGTATTTCCGCAGTCATTCACCGGCGACGTTAAATGATTTTGTGTGGTGGTCGGGGTTGACGGTGAGGGAAGCAAGGGAGGCTGTGGGATTGATTTCGGAGCAGTTGGTGACGGAGCGTTTTGAAACGGGGGAGTTTCTGGTTCATGTCTCTTGCCGTCAGGCGGGAAATGATGCGGTGGTGCATCTCCTGCCGGCTTATGATGAGTATTTGATCAGTTATAAGGAGAGAACGACTGTTATGGCTGCGGAGCATTGTCCGAAAGCGTTCAATAATTGGGGCATATTTTATCCTGTAGTGCTTTCGCAGGGGCGGATTGTCGGAAATTGGAAGAAAACAGTCCGTAAATCGGAAGTGGCTTTGTCTGTTTCTGTTTTTGATTCGTCTGGCGTGATTCCGGAAGATGCTCTTCAGAATGCGGAAAAGCGGTACCGTAATTTTTTGAAAAGTTAGGCGTTGAATGGGGGATGGTTTTGGGATTTGTATGTCGTTTTATCATCCTTGGATAGCTATAGTGAGCGTGAGCGGAATACCGGAGCTTGTTGTGTGTAGGTGGCAGGCTCCGGTATTGTTTTGCAGCGGTGTTATTCCAGGATTTTGACCAGTTGGGGCAGAAGGAGGGAAAGGGAGTGTTCGCATTGTGCCGTGTAGAAGTTGTCGTCAGTTACCGTTGCTTCATCGGTGGCTATTCCTTTTTGTATGGCGGGTTTGGCCAATGGATGGATAGCCAGTTTTTTCCCTTCTGTTATCCCGGCGATTTCGAATATCAGCCCGGCAGCACAGTGTCCCGCCATGATTTTGTGTTTCCCTGCGAATTCCTGGATTACGGAGAGCAGGTCCAGATTGTAAATTTCTCCGGCATGCTCTTTAAAGACGGGAACGGCATCGCCACAGGCGAATATCAATGCGTCATAGTCGTCGGCATGGCCTTTGAGTTGGGCTACGGTGTCGTCTGTGTGCAGCAGGATGCCGGAATTAGTCCGGATGGCAGTGGTATTGGCTACTGCAAATACTTTATACGGAATACCGTTTTCAAAAAATGTTTCCAGGTATTGGAATAGTCCGGCTCCGTTTACCGGATTTACTGCTAAAATGGCTACTTTTTTACTCATAATTCTGAATTTTATAAAATAGAACAATAGTTATTTTTAGTAACTTTATTACTTTTGTGATGCAAAGGTAGGTGTGATTTGTAGGGAATCCAAGAACGCATTTGATTGTGAGCAAGTTACATTAATGTAACTGATGTTGGATGTCAATGGAATAGGTGATTGTTAAAAAATGAAAAATTTTCATTATACCGGTAATTGTCCGGTGCGGGATGTACTGAGTCCTTTAAGCAGTAAGTGGACGATGTTGATATTGATGACTTTACATGCGAACGGGACTATGCGTTTCAGTGATATACAGAAAAGTATCGGCGATATTTCCCAGCGCATGCTGACAGTGGCACTTCGTACGTTGGAAAGAGACGGACTTGTGTACCGTAAAGTCTATCCGGAAGTGCCGCCCCGGGTGGAATACGGGCTGACAGTGCGGGGCGGTAGTTTGATTCCTTGTTTGGAGAAACTGGTGGACTGGGCTTTGGAATATATGCCGCAGATTATAAGTGAACGTAAAGAAAAGAAATTGGAATGAATATGGAGCTTGTTTTTTTAGGGACGGGCAATGCGATGGTTACCCGTTGTTATAATACTTGTTTTGCCTTTCGGCAGGGAGAGGCGTGTTTCTTGGTGGATGCCGGCGGCGGTAACGGGATATTCAACCAGTTGGAGAAAGCGGGCATTGGCTTTACTTCGGTTCACCGCATGTTTGTCACCCATGCCCATACGGACCATATTCTGGGGGCAATTTGGGTGGTGCGGAAGATTGCTACGCTGATGTCAAAGGGGAAGTATACGGGTGATTTTGTGGTGTATGGGCATGAGGGGGTGATTGAGGCTTTGACGGTTTTTTGCCGTTTGACGCTACCCGGAAAGATTGTGAAGTACATCGGGGAGCGCATTGTGTTTCAGGAGGTGAAGGAGGGGAGCCGGGTGGAGGTGATGGGAATGGGATTGCAGTTTTTTGATATAGCTTCCACCAAGATGAAACAATTCGGTTTCCGGGCTGATTTGCCGGATGGGAAGTCATTGGCGTGTCTGGGAGATGAGCCTTACAATGAAGTGTGCCGGGAATATATCCAAGGGGCAGACTGGTTGTTGTGTGAGGCTTTTTGTTTGTATCGCGACCGCGAAATCTTTTCTCCCTACGAAAAGCATCACAGCACCGCCCGCGACGCCGGGCGTCTTGCGGAAGCCTTGGGCGTGAAAAATCTGGTGTTGTATCATACGGAGGATAGGAACCTGGCGACCCGCAAAACCACCTACACCGCCGAAGCCGCCTCTGAATTTTCCGGCAACATCTACGTCCCCGACGATTTGGAGCGGGTGGCGTTGTATTGATTTTTCTATGTTGTCATTCAAAATCAAGGAATAGGTGGGGACAGTTTATTTTTATTTTCAGGAGGGAATTTTTGTTGTTATATTTATATCTTTGTAAAATTAATAAATAGTATTTAATGTTACATCCTCAAACCATACAAATATTTCTCCCGGATGGGAATCCACGGGGAATTAAAATTGCGGAGATTACTAACCGTACGATTAAGGCTATTCTTTTTCCACGTAATCAGTTTGAGGCAATTTTGCAACGGTCGGAGTTGGCAAATGTTGGGTATTATTTTCTTTTCGGAGTAACGGATAATGGGCATGAAATGGCTTATATCGGAGAAGCGGAAGATTGTGCGGAACGTTTGAAACAGCATCAGCGGAATAAGGATTTTTGGAATTATGCTGTGGTCATTATTTCGCAAACACATGCGTTTACAAAAACACATGTAAAGTATTTGGAGTATGTAGCTATAAAAAAAGCGAGAGAGACAAATCGTTATGAGCTGGAAAATACTGTAATACCCAGCAGACCGCATATTACGGAAAGTATGAAGGCAGATGCGGAAGATTGTTTTGAAATTGCCAAGGTATTGCTTTCTACGTTGGGATTTCCGTTGTTTGATTCTGTGGCCCGCGAGGTGGTGGCTTCGGCTCTGGTGGATGTATATAAGTTGAAAGGAAATGGGGTAGAAGCGGAAGGAAGTCTGGTAGATGACGGGTTTGTGGTATTTAAGAACTCTAAAGTGAAATTTACAACGGTACCTTCTTGTCATGATTATCTGATTAATATGCGGAATGAATTGATCCAAAGCGGTATTCTTGTACAGGATGGGGAAGCGTACCGACTAACGGAGGATTATGTATTTTCTTCACCAAGTATGGCTGGAGGGGTGATCTTAGGGCGTGCCACTAATGGATGGACCAAATGGCGGAATTTAGACGGGAAAACGCTGGATGAGGTAAAGCGGCATGTAAATTAAGAGTAGTTGTTGTGTATAGTGTGTCTGTTTTAAGTGGGGAGTGTTGTTAATTTCTCTTGATTCCGTCAATGAATGGAAAAGGCTTATTGAGGATATTTAATATGAAGATATTTTTATTATTTTGTTAATAAAATCCTCGAATACATCTTATTTGAATATGTGAGTGAAAAATTTAAGGAATAGATTTGGGGGAGTGGGATTGGTGGAAGCAGATGCGTTTTCTTTAGCGAATAGTTCAAGCATTCTTTTTAGCCATTCATAGGTCTGTTGAGCGGTCCATACATCGCCGCTTGTAATTGCTTTTCGGCTTTCTGTGTCAGGTAATTCCCATAAAATGCATACCTGATTATCTGGATAGAGGAATGACGTCTGCTCTTGAATGGAAGAAGCTGATAAAAGCCGGAATTTAATGTTGTTGTTTGGAGAAAGTGCTAGAATGTTTTGTCCGTTATAATTAAAACAATATTCGGGAGTGTTACCTTGGTTTAAATCATATATTTTTGTGTATTGAATTAGCTTACGCCAATTTTCTCGGTTAGTCACTAAAAGAATATAGTCATCTGTATTTTTATATAAAGAGAAATCCTCTACTCCTACATATTCTTTGAATTTATGAAATGCTTTTCTATATGCTCTCAAGTAGTCTTGAAGAATTTCGACTAATTCTTCATATTCAGTGTTTTCTAGGTGAACTGCATTGTTCCCTAAAACTATAAATGATTTTTTGTTTTCGGAAGAATATCCCCGTAGAATTATATCGTTTAATGAAAAAGTATTTGTTTTATTTATAATTTGAAGGATATTGTGATGATCTAAAGTAATCATGATTGTCCGGTTGGCAAATGAGATAACACAGCTTCCAGATTCTTTTAGTGGGGAAGGAAGGAAACCATTTAAGGCAATATTTTGTGTCGATCTCCAAAAATGGTTACCGAAGGGGAGAGAATTTATTATTTGCCGTTTTTTGTGTATCTTTCTGGTGGAAAAAGATTAAATTCTAGGAGTTGAGTTTCGGCAAATATTTTGAATTTTGATAGTACAAATTGTTTTTTTAGTATTTTGTATTCTTTCTCTATTTCTCATTTTTTGCGTTGTGCTAGTTCTATGAAAAAGCGTTCGGTGGATTCGCTGAAGGGAAAACGATTTTTTTGATTGTTGTTGTGGTAAGGTTTGGTTGGTAGGATATTTTCTAGACTATCGATAGTAAAATCTTTTGATAAATGGTATTTTTTGATTTTCTCCTGAAGGATTTCTGAAGTTGTATCTTGAGGTATGATGTGGTCAAAATTTATGGATGAGTAATCGTAGAGAAATTTACCTGTATAAGCACATCGGTAGTTATGTGCTTTATAGATAGCATATTTCAAAAGAGGATCATTGTGCTTGAATGCGATTGACTTTTTTGATTGCATATTTTAGTATTTATTGGAGTTATATGACGCAAAACCCCCGTCCCCATGTGTCTGGCGTTTATTTAGTGTGTCAACGGCAGATGCAGGCGGTGAGGTGGTCGTTGATGAAGCCTGAGGCTTGCAGGTGGGCGTAGCAGATGGTTGTCCCGAAGAATTTGAAGCCCCGTTTTTTCATGTCGCGGCTCATGGCATCCGATTCGGGGGAGGATACCGGAATTTCGCTCAATGACCGGACGGTGTTGGTTATCGGTTGTCTGTTGGGGAAGAACGATAGGGTGTAGTTGTAGAAACTTCCGAATTCTTTTTGTATGTCGAGGAATAGGCGTGCATTGGTGATGGTCGCCTTGATTTTCAGTCGGTTTCTGACAATGCCGTCAAATAGCATCAGCCGTTCCACGTCCTCGTCGGTCATGTTTGCCACCTGTCCGGCATCGAAGTTGCAAAAGGCCCGGCGATAGCCTTCGCGTTTTCTTAAGATGGTAATCCAGCTCAGTCCGGCCTGGGCACTCTCCAGTACAAGGAATTCGAACAGTGTTTTATCGTCGGTGACTAATTTTCCCCACTCTTCGTCGTGGTATTTTACATATAATTCGTCTGTTCCGCACCAGCCGCAGCGTCCGTTTATGATGTCCTGCATGATGTTCAGTTTTATGGTGTGGTGCAAATATACGAATTAATATTGAAGTGGCACATGGGGGACGGGGGGAGTGATTCCCGGATAAATTATGTATTTTTGCCGTCGGAATAGGGGTGAACGGATTAAATTCGGGCGTGATGACAACGAAGGAAAAAGTAATATCGTTTTTTTGGCAGCATTTGCTGCTTATGCTTTCATTGTATTTGATGACGCTGGGGGTGGTGCTTTGCGTAAAATCCTGCCTGGGCAGCAGTGTGATATCTTCCCTGCCGTTTGTATTTTCGCTGGCGGGGCCGGTGAGCCGCGTTCCGGAATGGACAATCGGCGGCTATACTATTGCGATGAATTTCATACTGGTGTTTTGTCAGGTGCTCATTTTGCGGAAAAAATTCGAGCCTGTGCAACTGTTCCAATTGGTTATTGGGTTTGTGTTTGGCTGGCTCATTGATTTGAATATGTTTCTGACCTCGGCTTTGGAGTGTGCGACTCTGCCGTCGCAGTTGTTTGTCCAGTTTGCGGGATGCACCATCATGGGTATCGGTATAGCCTTTGAGGTGCGGTGTGGTTCGGTTACCATGCCGGGTGAGGGTATTTCTATTGTTATCAGCCAGGTGGCGCGCCGTCCTTTCGCCAAAGTCAAGATTGGGGTGGATACGGCCCTTGTCGTGCTTGCCGTGGGAAGTTGCTATCTCTTTTTTGGGCGTTGGCAATGGAATGTCATCGGCGTCGGGACACTTTTCGCGATGGTCTATGTCGGCCTCGTGGTGAAGTTCATCACTCCGTATCTGGGGTGGTTTGACCGTGTGCTGGCTTATATTCCGGGATTCCGGCGTTATCTGTTCGGTTTGGCGCGATTGCTTTATCGTCGCGGCGACAGGGGAGAATGATGCATGGGGACGGGGCTTTTGTGTTATGACGCAAATGCCCCGTCCCCATGTGTCATTTGATGTTGAGGTATTCGATGGGTTGTTGGCGGGTGGCGTCCAGGGGGAAAGACTGGTAGGGGGTGGCGGCGAAGTCGATGGTCTGGAGGTCAATGCACCGGATGGTGGAATTGTAGGCGGTTTTGTAATATATTTTGCGGTTGGTGAGGTCGGTGGCCGATGTCCATTGGGTGGCACTGGGGATGTCGGGGGATTGGCCGAGGGGGTGTTCAATGCCGATGGGGATGTCGAAGTTGTTGAGGATGTGGAAGCATTCCAGGATGGTTTCGAGGGCTGTGGGGCGTTGGGGGGCTGTGGCCCGGTAGAAGGCGATGCGCACGAAACGGGAGGGGGGTGTGATGTCGCCGGGTATGCCCAGGAATCCGGCTCCGGAGCCGAAGGGGGCTAAGGTGAGGTCGCTCAGGGCGTGGGGGGCCACGCCTCCGGGGGTGAGGTTGACGTAGTTGTTCAGGTTTGTCAGGTGCCATTCAAATCCGGGAGCGTTGGTCAGCACTCCCACCGGGTTTTCGTAGAAATGGGGGATGCCGTCCACGATTTCGAGTACGACTTGTCTGCCGGAGGGTTCCCCTATGCGCCAATGGACGGTGGAGGTGGAGCCTGCGGTTTGGTCGATGCCGATGATACGGATTGAGGGAAGTGCCGCTTTGATTTCGTCGATGGTTGAGAATTGCGACAGCATCCAGGTGACCAGTTGCAGGTCGTTTACCGAGCGTTGATTTTCTGCGGGGTTGTAGCTTACGTAGCTCCCGTAGCGCGGGAAATAGAAAAGCCCGGCGGAAAGTCCGGCTTCATTCAGTCCCTCGGCGATGAACTCTTTTCGCATGATGGCGAGTCCCACGACGCCGTATTTGGTTTGAAATGCCGTGCCGTTTACGCCTGTCGGGGTATAGGATGTAATCTGCTCTCCTCTGGGGATAATTACATATTCGCTTGGCAGGTCGCTGCTTCCCCATTCGATGGTGCGTGCCTGGACGTATGCGCCGTCTTTGGCTTTGAGCGAAAGACCGGTGCAGGCGTTCAGGGAGGAGGGGAGGTTCAGGAGGATAACGGACAGGCTGATGATAAGATATTTCATGGGTATGGTGTTTAATGGTTTGTAAAATCTGCTATGGTTGGATTGTGGATGGTCAGTCCCCCGTCGGCGGTCAGGGTCTGTCCGGTGATGTACCGGGCGTCTTCGGAGGCGAGGAAGGCTACGGCGGAGGCGATGTCCTGCGGTTCTCCCAGATAGGGGAGGGTATTGTGACGTTCGAATGTCCTGCGTGTTTCTTCCGGCAGGTTTTTCAGTGCGGCGGGTGTCAGCACAAGTCCCGGCGCAACGGCGTTGCAGCGGATGTTGTGACGCCCTGTCTGGGTGGCGATGTAGCGGGTCAGGTTGATAAGTGCCGCTTTGGATGTGCCGTAGTAAGTGCCTCTGAAATCTCCGGTGAATCCTCCGATGGAGGCGATGTTGACGATATTTCCCCCTTTTTGCCGGAGCATGGCGGGGATGGCGAGCTGGCTCAGGCAGATGGCGGAACGCAGGTTGAGGTGGAAAGCCCGGTCGAAAAACGAGATGTCGAGGGTTCCGATGTCTGTGTCGCGTTGCAGGTCGGTGCCGCCCACGTTGTTGACCAGGACGTCTATCCGTCCGTATTTATCCAGCGTCTGTTCTATCAGGCTCCGGCAGCTTTCCAGGTCTTCTGCTGAGAAATAGACCGGAAAAACTTCTGCTTTTCCCGCTTTCAGTTCCCTGGCCAGGAGTTCGTTTTTTTCCCTGGCAAAATCTGCCATGACTACTGTGCCGCCTTCCGAGGTGATGCGCCGGGTGGTGGCTTCCCCGATGCCGGAAGCGGCTCCTGTGATGAGGATGACTTTGTTTTTGAATCTGTACATTTTCGTTTGTTGTTTTCTTTTATAACGATGGGGCGGGGAAATGGTTTGAATGGAGGGGAGGTTTGACGGGTTGGACGGGGTCGGGCGCGTAACTTCTTGTGCCGTTTCCCGTTTGTAAGGAAAAACGGAGATGAAATGAGAAAGGGTATCAGGGTTACGGTTTATGTTGTTTTTGCACTGACGGTGCTTTATTTCGTTGTAGAGTGGTTTTTGGAGGCAAAAATCCGGTATTTCGTGGAAAAGAAGGTAGAGGAGGTGAGCCGGGGGGCTGTCCGTGCGGAAATCGGTTCTGTATCGTTGCGGCTGATTGGCAGGTCGTTGTGGCTGGAGGAGGTGAAAATCAGTTCGGACACGGTGGCTTTGCGTCGCTCCGGGTGGCCTCTTAAAAGGGTTGAAGGGTATTTTGACCGCTTGGGGGCCAGGGGGGTGCATTTCCGCAAGAGAGATTCGCTTTTTTATCTGCGGGCCAGGGAATTGGATGCGGGAATATCCCGGTTGGCGGCTGATATATTGAAGCCGGGGCCGGGCGGACGGTCTGTGGCCCGGACACTGGCGGGGGTGCAGGTGGAGGTTGAAACTGTCAGTGTGCGGCTGGACCGGATGTATTGCCGGGTGATAGAGGGCAGGGATTCTGTGGACTATCGCCTGAATGGTTTTTCCGGGAAAGTCACGGACGGTGAGTTCTGTACCTTTCCGGCGGGAAAGGGCTGGCCTTTTGCCTGCGGGGATATTCAGTTGGCGTTGTCTTCCTTTCAATGCCGTTTTGCAGAGGGGTCTTCCCTGTTGGAAGTGGATTCTTTACGGTGGCAGGGGGATGAGGAGCGTTTCACGGTGGGTGCGCTCCGGTTGCTGCCGCAGTACGGGATGTATGAGTTTGCCCGGAAGTCGCCGGGGCATGCGGACTGGACCCGCATAGAGGCGGCGGGACTGGAAGGGACCGGGGTTGATTGGCGGCGGTTTATGGCGGAGAGATGGATAGACGTGGATAGCCTTTCTTTCGGAAAGCTCTCTGTCCGGAACTTTAAGAACCGGCAGATAGAGCAGACGCCCAGGGTCAAACGCCTGTTTTACCAGTCGGTGCAGGAGTTTCCGTTTCCGTTGTCCGTGCGGCGGATAGCCTTGCAGCATGCCGATGTGGAATACCTGGAGCTGGCGAAGCACGGTTCGGCTCCGGGGCGGATTACATTTAACGGTTTGCAGGGGATGTTTTACGGGCTGACAAACCGGGGCACTGCTTTTACTGTTAAGGCTAAAGGGAAGTTGATGAATCGGGGGGAGATGCAGGCCGTTTTCCGTTTGCCTGCCGGGCGTTCGAATCCGTTTTTTGAAGTGGAGGGCCGTCTGGGGGCCATGAATCTGGCGGCATTGAATCCGATGACGGAGCCTTTGGCTAAAGTAAAAATCGCCTCAGGCCGGGTGGAAGGAATGACTTTCAGCATGAAAGGGGATGCGCAGAGGGCGGATGCGGATGTGTTGTTCCTGTATGAAAAATTGCGCATCCGCATTATGAAGGAAAAGGACGGGCATCTGGAAACCCGTTCATTTCTTACCACGTTGGCCAACGGGCTTATCGTGAGGGAGAACAATCCCGGTTCCGGCGGCGAGCGCAAAGTGTGCGGTTCGGCGGAAAGGGACCCTTACCGCTCGCAGTTCAATTATCTTTGGAAAACCTTATTTTCCGGCCTCAAAAAGTCCGTAGGGCTATGACGCATGGGGACGGGGCTTTTGTGTTACATCGGAAACCGAATTGTTTTCTTTACGTTAAAAGTCAGAAAATGATGAGGTGATATGTATTTATGAGAAAGAGTAAGAAGAATTACGGTATTTATGTGTTGATGCTCCTGGTTTTCGGAGGGTTGATTTACGGGGCGTTGCAGACGGGGGAGAGGTTTTCTGCGCATGCTGTGGCGGGGCAGCTCCGGGAGGGGGCTTTCGGGATGTTTAAGAGTGTTATTCTGAATAATCTCCGGGGTTCGCTTACGGTTCTGTTGTTTCAGATTATTGTGATATTGCTTACGGTCCGGTTGTTTTCCGGGTTGTTCCGGTTTATCGGTCAGCCGGGGGTGATTGGTGAGATTGTGGCGGGGATTGTGTTGGGGCCGTCGGTGTTGGGGGTGTTTTTTCCGGACCTTTTCCGTGGTTTGTTTCCGGAGGATTCGCTGATGAATCTGGAGTTGCTGAGCCAGATCGGATTGGTGCTTTTTATGTTTGTCATCGGGATGGATGTTGATTTTTCTATGCTGAGGAATAAGATGAATGAAACGCTGGTTATCAGTCATGCCGGAATTGTTGTGCCTTTCTTTTTGGGGGTTGTGGCGTCGTTCTGGGTTTATGAGGAGTATGCGGCCGGGTCGACGGCTTTTTTGCCTTTTGCTTTGTTTATCGGCATTTCGATGAGTATTACGGCTTTTCCTGTGTTGGCGCGTATTATTCAGGAGCGGAATATGACCCGGACGCCTACCGGGGTATTGGCGATTGCTTCGGCTGCCAATGATGATGTGACGGCATGGTGCTTGCTGGCGGTGGTTATTGCGGTGGCTAAGGCGGGCACTTTTCTGAGTGCTTTGTATACTGTGGGACTGACGGTGGTGTTTATTCTTGTTATGTTTGTTTTTGTGCGTCCTTTTCTGGCTAAAATCGGGAGGACGTATGCGCATGCGGAGGTTATCAATAAGAGTTTTGTCGGGTTTATATTTCTGGTGCTGATTGTTTCGGCTGTGACGACGGAGATTATTGGTATACATGCTCTTTTCGGGGCGTTTATGGCGGGGGTGATTATGCCGGCAAACAGTGGTTTCCGCCGGGTGATGATGGAGAAGGTGGAGGATGTGGCTCTGGTGTTTTTCCTGCCTTTGTTTTTTGCTTTTACGGGGCTTCGGACGGAAATCGGGCTGATTAATACGCCTCAGTTGTGGGGTGTTTGCGTATTGCTGATTTTTGTGGCGATATTGGGGAAGTTGGGCGGTTGTACGCTGGCAGCGCGGTTGGTCGGGGA
This sequence comes from uncultured Odoribacter sp., assembly GCA_910589025.1. GTDB lineage: Bacteria > Bacteroidota > Bacteroidia > Bacteroidales > Marinifilaceae > Culturomica. The sequence goes on from CAJURM010000002.1 coordinate 108,511, forward strand.
GTCGTGGAAGGATAGTTTTATGGTGGGGACGCTGATGAATACGCGGGGGCTGATGGAGCTGGTGGCTTTGAATATCGGGTATGAAATGGGGGTGTTGCCTCCGGAGGTGTTTGTCATATTGATATTGATGGCGTTGACGACGACGTTTATGACGACTCCTTTGCTGAAGTTGTTTGAACGGATTTTCGGGAAAAGCGGTGTGGCGTCGGCCCGGCTGAAGGTGTTGCTGTCATTCGGACGTCCCGAGAGTGGTCAGAATTTGCTGGTACTGGCAGCGCACTTGCTTGGGAAAAGGGTGGCGGATGCTGCTATTGTTGCCGTGCATTATACTGTTGGCACGGATTTGAATCCGGTGAAGGCGGGGCAGTATGCCCGGAATAGTTTTAAGCCTCTGAACCGTGAGGCGCGGCGTTTGAATTTGCAGGTGGATAAGCGGTATCAGGTGACGGACCGGCTGGTGCATGATATAGGTAAGCTGGCGAAGAGCGAAAGGGCGGATTTATTGTTGCTGGGGGCGGGGCCTCTGTTTATGCAGGAGCATTTTTCCGGCTGGTGCGGGGGGAAGATTCCGGTACGGCGTCTGTTGCAGAAGTTGCAGCGTCATTCTCTCCGTTTGCCTGGGGAGTTGTTCCGGGATAAGTTGCAGTCTGTGATTGAGAATACGGAGAGTAGTGTTGCGATTTTTGTAAATCGGTCGCGGGTGGCGGCCAAGCAATTTTTCCTGTTTCTGGACGGGGAGTCGGATTTGGATTTTCTTTCTTATATGCGGGGATATTTTACGGGGGAGGCGGTTCGTATCCGCATTTGTTTTTTGGCGGGGGAGTCTGCGACGCCTTTGGTGCGGCAAAAGGTGGAGGAGTTGGTTGCTGCCGAGCCGTGTCGTTTTCTGGCGGATGTCCCGTTGAAAGATAATCTGATGCTTTACCAGCCGGACAGTCTGCTGGTGCTGAGTTATGGGAGTTGTCTGACCCTTTCCCACAATCCTCTTTTGTTCAGTCGTTTGCCCTCTCTGTTGGTTGTGCGGCAATGACACATGGGGACGGGGCTTTTGTGTCATTTTGTTTTTTGGATTTTTTTTTGTAAATTTATCGTGTGGTTAAATGTGTGAAAAATGTCCAGGCAGCCCCGTCAGCAATCGGTTACGAATGTTTATCATGTGATTCAGCGTGGTATAAACCGGACGTTGATATTTTTTGAGGATGCGGACCGTCGGATGTTTCTTGAGATGTTGAAGTCGCAGGTGTGCGATTCGTTTGAGGTGTATTGTTACTGTTTGATGGATAATCATATTCATTTGATTGTGAAAAGCGGGCAGTTGAGTTTTTATATTCACCGGATTCTGACGTCTTATGCGATTTGGTTTAACCGCAAGTATGAGCGTGGCGGGTATGTTTTTCAGAACCGTTTCAGGAGTGAGGTGATTGAAGAGGAGGGGTATTTGTTGCGCTGTTTGCGCTATGTTTTGCAGAATCCCCTTAAAGCGGGTGTCTGCCGTAGGGTTTCGGTGTATGCCTGGAGCAGTTACCGGGCTTATTATGGTGCGGAGGATTCTTTTGTCGCGACTGGTTTCCTGTCTTTGTTTTTTGAGGGTGAGGAGGATTTCCGGGCTTTTGTGGCGGAGGAAGAGGCGGGTACGTTTATGGATATTGGTTGCAGGCTGAAGGATTGTGAGGTCCGGGAAGTGTTGAAGGAGATGCTGGAGGGACGGGCGTTTGAGGTGTTGGACAGGGTGGAGCAGAAGCAGATATTGAAGAAATTAAAACAGGACGAAAGAATCGGGCAACGGCAGTTGGCGCGTATTACAGGGATTGACTTGAATATGATACGGCGTTTGTGATGACGCAAAAGCCCCGTCCCTTTGTATCACATTATGAATGTACAGATTGAAGAAAGCTGGCGGCAGCGGTTGCAGGAGGAGTTTGACAAACCCTATTTTGAGCGGTTGGTGAAATTCGTTAAGGAGGAGTATTCGCGGTATACGGTGTTTCCTCCGGGAGGCAGGATTTTTTATGCTTATAATACGTGTCCTTTTGATAAGGTGAAGGTGGTGATTTTGGGGCAGGACCCTTACCACGAGCCGGGGCAGTATTACGGGTTGTGTTTTTCGGTGATGGACGGGGTGCCTTTTCCTCCTTCTTTGGTGAATATTTTTAAGGAGATGCAGAGCGATTTGGGGATACCTGTGCCCCGGTCGGGACGTTTGGAACGGTGGGCGGAGCAGGGGGTGTTGCTGCTTAACGCCATACTGACGGTGCGGGCGCATCAGGCGGGTTCGCATCAGGGCAAGGGATGGGAGGAGTTTACGGATGCGGTTATCCGCCGTTTGAATGACGAGCGTGAAAATATTGTGTTTATGTTGTGGGGGGCTTATGCGCAGAAGAAGGGGGCTTTTATTGACCGGAAGCGGCATTGTGTGCTTACCGCCCCGCATCCTTCTCCTTTATCTGCCAGCCGTGGCTTTTTCGGATGCCGTCATTTCAGCAAGGCGAATGCCTATTTCCGCAGTAAAGGGATGACGGAAATCGAATGGTGACACAAAAGCCCCGTCCCTTTGTGTCATAGGATGTTTTCGGGGGTGAGGGGGGTGTAGGGGCCGTCTTTGACTTCGAATATGACGCTTCCTTTTTCCAGTACTTCGAGTGTATGCCACTGGCCTGCGGGGATGTTGATGCCGTATTGTCCTTGCAGGGGGTCTAATAGTGCGGATTCGGTTATTTCTTTGCGGTCGTTGTAGAATATGACTTTTATTTTTCCCCGGAGAAGGAGGTAGGTTTCTGCCGTGTGGAGGTGGCGGTGGATGGCGAGTTCCGTTCCGGGTTCGACGGCATTTAAAAGGCGTTGCGCTCCGGAATCGGGGGAAGGGTGGAAGTTGTGATTCATGCGGAGACGGGGACTTTTTCCGGCTGCTGCGGAAACCTGGTTCAGTAGTTCGTTGTCGATGAGTTGCATGTGTTTTGTTTTTGTTTTGTGTTGATGAAATCGGGTATGCAAAAATAGGTAAAAATGTGGTGAAAGTTTCTCCGGGAGATAACTCTTGTTGTCCGTATGCGTATGTATAGGGAATTAAATTGGTATGAAATGAACAGAAAGCTATGGATGACAGTGTTTTGCCTGTTTGGGGCAATTGAAATGATGTTTGCCGGTCTGACAGAGGATAATCGTTTTACGCTTCCTCCGTTGCCTTATGAGATGGATGCCCTGGAGCCTGTAATCAGCCGGGAGACGATAGAGTTTCATTACGGGAAGCATTTGAAGGGATATGTTGATAATCTGAATCGTTTGATTGCGGGTACTCCTTTTGAGGATGCGGACTTGCGCACGATAGTGAAATATGCTTCCGGGCCTGTGTATGATAACGGTGCCCAGGCGTTGAATCATATTCTTTATTTTAATACTTTTTCTCCGCAGGCAGTGCATGAGCCTTCCGGGGCTTTGTCGGAGGCTATCCGCCGCCAGTGGGGCAGTTTTGAGAATTTCAGGAGGGTGTTTTCCCAGGCGGCTGTTTCTCTGTTCGGTTCGGGATGGGTATGGCTGGCGAAAGATGCGCAGGGCGATTTGGTGATTTTGCAGGAGAGTAATGCGGGCAATCCGTTGTCGCGGGGCTGTGTTCCTTTGTTGGGTTTTGATGTGTGGGAGCATTCTTATTATCTGGATTATCAGAATAAGCGTGCCGATTATGTCGAGAAGTTGTGGGATATCGTGGATTGGGATATTGTGGGTGCTCGTTATTGAAGACAGGTGGTGTTTTGTGTGGCAGATCTCGGTTGGGGTGCCGGGGGCAGAGGCGTTTTTTTGTTTGTGATGTAAAAGCTCTGTCTTTTTGTGTTATATTGAAATGATGTTGTATATTTGTGCCGAGGAAGTGGAAATAGGGGTGAGAAGTTTTTAAGCGTGGGGAGGTAAGGTAAAGATTTGTGATATGGGAAAAATGAAAAGAACTGGTATATGGATTTCTTTCGGGACTGTTCCCGGAGTAAGAAGGTGTGTTTCTTTTGCTGAAGCTGTCTTAACCGGTAGGGGAAGGAACAGGGGCTTGCTTTTTTGCAGTGACAGTGTTATTGAATGATACAGAGGAGGGTGCCATGCGGCGCCCTCTTTTTTTCATAATTGCTTGTTTTTAGTGAATACGGATTTATCCTTTTGTGCTGGGGATGCAGAAGTTTGTCTGGCATGGCGGGATCAAACATGAAATAGGTATGAGTGATGCGATTAAACATGAGTGCGGTGTTGCACTGGTCCGGCTTTTGAAGCCGTTGTCTTATTACCAGCAAAAGTACGGCACTTCCGCTTACGGGTTGAATACGCTTTATTTGCTGATGGAAAAGCAGCATAACCGGGGACAGGAGGGGGCAGGAATGGCATGTGTCAGATTGGAGGCACAGCCGGGGGAGGAGTATATTTTCCGGGAGCGGGCTTTGGGAAGTGGTGCTATCAGTGAGGTTTTTGAGGCTGTGGGGCGTCAGGTGTCCGAGGCACAGGCGGGGGATAATCCCGGTCGTTTGCCGTTTATAGGGGAGCTTTATTTGGGTCATTTGCGATACAGTACGACCGGAAAGTCGGGATTATCTTATGTTCATCCTTTTTTGAGGCGCAACAATTGGCGGAGTCGGAATCTTTGTCTGGCAGGCAATTTCAATTTGACCAATGTGGATGAGATATTGACTGATATTGTTGCTAAAGGTCAGCATCCCCGCCACAATGCCGATACGTTTATTATCCTGGAGCAGATCGGGTATCTGCTCGACCGGGAGGTGGAAAGATTGTACAAGCAGTATAGTGTTGAGGGATTGTCGGGTTTGGAGCTTAATCATGTGATTGAAGAGCAGTTGGATATGGAGCGTATTATCCGGATGGCTTCGGAGAAGTGGGATGGAGGTTTTGTTATTTGCGGTCTGACGGGGAGTGGGGAGGCTTTTGTATTCCGTGATAAATGGGGGATACGTCCGGCTTTTTATTATTCTGATGATGAGATTATTGTGGTGGCTTCGGAACGTCCTGTAATTCAGACAATATTGGATGTTTCGATCGAAAAGGTAAACGAGTTGTATGCCGGACAGGGATTGATTATCAAGAGGAACGGGGAGATGTGTTTGTCTCAAATTCATCAGCCGGGCCGAGTTACGCCATGTTCGTTTGAACGTATTTATTTTTCCAGAGGAAGCGACCAGGATATTTACCGGGAGCGGAAGATGTTGGGGCGGTTGCTGACGGAGCAGATTTTGCAGTCAGTGAAGTATGATACGGATCATACGGTATTTTCTTTTATTCCGAATACGGCTGAAATTGCCTATTATGGTATGATGGAGGGGTTGGAAGAGTATTTGAATTTCAGTAAAAGTGTTGATTTACTGGGAATAACTGGCAGCATTTCTTCTTCCCGGGCGAATCAAATTCTGTCCCGGCGCATTCGGACAGAGAAGCTGGCTATCAAGGATATTAAGCTCCGGACGTTTATTGCGGAGAATAACAGCCGGGACGATCTGGCGACGCATGTGTACGACATTACTTATGGTACAGTAACCGAAGGTGTTGACAATATTGTGGTGATTGACGACAGCATTGTGAGGGGAACGACGTTGAAACGGAGTATTATTAAAATATTATGCCGTTTGCGTCCCCGGAAAATTGTGATTGTCTCTTCTTCTCCTCAGGTACGTTATCCTGATTGTTATGGTATCGATATGTCGCGGATGGAGGAGTTTATCGCTTTTAATGCGGCTATTGAATTGCTGGAAGAGAGAGGAGAAGGGAGGGTGGTTGAGGAGGTTTACCGGAAGTGTAAGGAGCAGCAGGGGAAGCCTAAGGAGGCGATTGTGAACTGTGTTAAGGAGATTTATGCGCCTTTTACGGAACGGCATATTTCGGAGAAGATTGCACGTATGGTTACTCCGCCCGATTGCGGAATAGAAATCGAGGTAGTCTACCAGACTATCAAGAACTTACATAAGGCTTGCGGTAGCCATAACGGAGATTGGTATTTTTCAGGCGATTATCCTACTCCGGGGGGCAATCGTCTGGTGAATGACTCTTTTATTAATTTTTATGAAAAGGTGTATATGAAGTAAGGGTTATATTTTCTCTTCAATCTGATATACATTACGGTCTACGGCGGAGCGGGATACCAATTCGGCCACAAATCCTGCCAGAAAGAGTTGGGTTCCTAAAATCATACAGGTCAAGGCGATGAAAAAATAGGGCGTATCGGTAATCAGCGGGGCTTTGACGCCATGAATCAGACAGAGGTATTTGCTGATGGCGATCCACGCAATGGAAAGGAAACCGATGAGGAACAGCAAGGTCCCCAGGGTGCCGAACAGGTGCATGGGTTTCTTGGCAAAACGCGTGATGAACGTAACGGACAGTAAATCCAGCATGCCGTTGATAAAGCGGTTCCAGCCTCCGAATTTGGTTACGCCGTATTTTCTTGCCTGGTGTTGCACTACTTTCTCTCCGATGCGGCTGAATCCGGCTTCTTTGGCTAAAATGGGGATGTAGCGGTGCATTTCTCCGTATACTTCAATGCTTTTTACCACTTTTTGTTTATAAGCTTTCAGTCCGCAGTTGAAATCGTGCAGTTTAATGCCGGAAAATCTGCGGGCGGTAGCGTTGAAGAGTTTAGTGGGGAGGGTTTTGCTGATCGGGTCATACCGTTTTTTCTTCCATCCGGACACCATGTCATAATCGTCTTCTGTAATCATCCTGTATAATGACGGGATTTCGTCGGGGCTGTCCTGCATGTCTGCGTCCATTGTAATGACGACATCGCCTTGTGAGGCGTGAAAACCGCAGTGCAGGGCGGCAGATTTTCCGTAATTCCGGCGAAATCTGATTGCCCGGATACAGGGATTTTTTTCTGCCAGTCGGCAGATTAGTTCCCAGGAGCGGTCTTTGCTTCCGTCGTCGATCATGATGATTTCATAACTGAAACGGTGTTTGGTCATGACTTTTTCAATCCAGGCGGTCAGTTCGGTTAAGGATTCGTCTTCGTTGTATAAAGGAATGATAACGGATATATCCATAGTATTTTTATTTTGGCTTCGTTATATGATTTGTGTCGGTTGTTTCCGGAGAAAAGCGGCGATAATCAGGGTGAATATTAAACCGTTGACAAATTTACTGAATAATTCGGTTAATCCGATAAGGAAAGGTGTTATAAAAGCCGTAAAGAACTGTTCTGTCATTTCTTGTATCGGGCTGTTGCCATACATCTGAAGGAGTATTTCCCGGGTCATACCGAGATAGCTGGTCAATAATTCCGGATAACGGGAATAGAGTATAATCGTATAAAGGCAGTATACCAGTCCGGTTACTAAGGAAATCCATATTCCGGTAACTACGGCTTGTCCATAGGTGATAAATCCTTGTCGGGTACTGCTGTCGCGGTATTGTCGGATGCCTATAAACAAGCCGATGATGAAGAGAAAACTAATGGTGCGGTTGAGTGTGGGATTGTTGAATACCTGCCCGGTATTTATGAAACAAAGCCAGGATGCTGCCACAAAACATGCTCCCATGAGTAAAGCAAAAAGGGACATTTGTCCGTAGATCCGGTTTTTGATTTGCATAGTCATTATAATCCTGCCCGTTTTCTTAAATATATTTTTTCTCCGGCTTCCAGCGGCGTGTCGGCATTGATGTAATTAAAGACAACCAGGCTTTTGAGTCTGACTCCGTACATTTGAGAAATCAGATAGAGGTTTTCGCCTGCTTTCACCCGGTGGAATTCGTATCCGCGGGCTGCTCTGATTTTTTTGCGTTTCAGAAAGACATACTGACCGACAGCAAGGGAGGAATCCTTTTTGTCGTTATAAGCCATGAGTTTTTTCAGTTTGATGCCGTAATAGTTGGAAAGGGCTGAAAACGTATCTCCTGCTTTGATTTCGATACAGGGGATGCCGTTTTTGATTTCTTCCCGTTTGTGGTAATTGACCAGTGTTTTTTTAGCTGCCGGGATATTTTTTTCAACTTTCTCTATCGGTGTGGTTTTAGCCGGTGTACCGGTAGGATGTTTCACCTTATGGTCATATAGGTATAACTGTTCTTCTTCGATTATTTTTATCAGTCGTTCCGCATACTGGGGGTTGGTGGCATAGCCTGCTGCTTTCAGTCCTTTGGCCCAGGCTTTGTAATCGGTGGACGGGATTTTGAATAGTCCGGCATAGCGGGGACGGGAGGTGAGAAATTCGCTGTGATCGATCCACGATTGTTCCGGATGGTCATATTTGCGGAAACATTCGTTTTCGGCATCGTCGTCCATGTGATACGTGGGGCCTTCCCAGTCGTGACATTTGATACCGAAGTGGTTGTTGGCTTCCTGGGACAATTGCGACATGCCGCAGCCGGATTCAAAGATGCCTTGTGCCAGGGTAATGCTTGCCGGGATGCCGGTGCGTTCCATCTCCTGGATGGCGATGTGTTTGTATTTGAGAATGAAATCTTTGCGGGATTGTCCCTGGACGTTGAATGTTATCAGACTGGATAACAGGAGAATCAGAATTCCGGATGTGATGTTCATGTTCTAAAAACTCAGTTTTTTTTGTATTGTAAAACGGGGTGAATCTTAACGGGCGGGGGTAGTAAACGGGAAATTCAGAGCCATTCTGTGCCGTTACTCTTTTTTAATTCCTGTTTTTTTACGAACTTTACCCTCCATTCCCGGGGTAAAAATAATAAAAATAAGTAATGGAGAAAAGGGAACTGCAAATAGATTATATGGTTTATGAAAAAACGTATCCGGAGGGGTATGGGGAGTTGTGTGAAAAAGCACTTCGGATCATACCTCAGGCGTATAGTGTATATTCTGGTTTTTCAGTGGGCGCCGCTTTGTTGCTGGATAACGGCGAAATAGTGACAGGGACGAATCAGGAAAATGCGGCTTATCCCAGCGGGCTCTGTGCCGAACGGACGGCCTTGTTTTATGCGGCATCCCAATATCCCCGGGCAAAGGTAAAGGCTCTTGCTATTGCCGCTTTTGACGGAGAGAAACAGACTGCCCGTTTTGTGCCGCCTTGCGGAGCTTGCCGCCAGGTTATGGCTGAGACCATCCGGCGTACAGGTGATTTTGACGTCATAATGATGGGGGCGGAAGAGGTCGTTATGCTGAAAGCGTCGGTATTGTTGCCGTTTGCGTTTGACCTGCTGTAGGTCTGGCAAAGCGTTATTCAGCAAATGCGATCCGATTGAGGATAGAACGTCCCAAGGTGAGTTCATCCGTATATTCCAAATCGTTTCCTATGGAGATGCCTTTGGCGATGGTACTGACAGTCAGACCCGTCCGGTCTTTGATTTTTTTGTAGATGAAATAGCCTGTTGTATCACCTTCGATAGTGGCGCTCAGGGCAAAGATAATTTCTTTGATTTCTTCCTGTTCTATCCTTTGTAAAAGGCTGTCAATGTGCAGGTCGGCAGGACCGATGCCGTCCATTGGAGAGATAATTCCGCCCAGGACGTGATACAAGCCGTGAAATTGGGAGGTGGCTTCAATGGACAAGATATCTTTCAAATTTTCCACGACGCAGATGGTGCGGGTGTCCCGCTGCGGGTCGGCACAGATTTCGCACAAGTCGCTGTCGGCGATGTTGTGGCATTTGCGGCATTCCTGGATGTTCTTTTTCAACTCTTCAATACTTTGCACGAAACTGTTTACCTCTTCCGGGCTTTTTTTGAGTAGATAGAGCACGAATTTTAATGCCGTTTTACGTCCTATTCCCGGAAGGGATGCGAATTGCCCCACAGCTTTGTCTAACAGTTTGGAAGAAGAGTTTTGCATATTTATTTTTCAAACTGGATGTCTTTCAGCATCATTTGTATGTCGGTTCTGCCCATGAATTCGTTTCCCTGGAGTGTATAGCATATATTAAAATATTTTCCGGTATTCACTTCGTCGTAGAAGTATCCCATGCCGAATCCGATGCCGCTGCGGTCGTTACAGGCGCGGGTGTCGTCGACCACTACCAATTTGAGGTGTTCGTTGTTGCGTCCTACTTTTTTGGTGCCGATAAAGTTGACCACGTTTTCGGTCATGAATACGGGAACCGTGTTGTTGGGGCCGAACGGGGCGAATTTCCGGAGCATGCTATACAGTTCCGGTGTGATGTCAGACAGTTTGATTTGGGCGTCGATGTTAATTTGGGGTGTGAGCATTTCTTCGTTGATGGTTTCGCTGACAATCTGTTCGAATTTCTTTTTGAAAGGCTCGATGTTTTCCAGTTTCAGTGTCAGTCCGGCAGCGTATTTGTGCCCTCCGTAGTTTTCCAGGTATTCACTGCACTGGGAAATCGCATAATAGAGGTCGAATCCTTCTACCGATCGGGCAGACCCTGTCGCCAGACCGTTTGATTCGGTCAGGACAATCGTGGGGCGGTAGAATGTTTCCGTCAGCCGGGAAGCCACGATGCCAATGACTCCTTTGTGCCATTTCGGGTTATATAGGACGGTGGTTTTCCGGGAGGTTTCTATTTTAGATTTCAGAATGTGTTTGATGGCCTCTTCCGTGATGTCGTGATCGAGTTTTTTGCGTTGGTCGTTGAATGCGTTGATGTCGGAAGCAATGTCGCTGGCACAACACTTTTCATCCGCCGTCAGCAGGTCTACGGCCTTGCATCCCGATTCCACCCGTCCGGCGGCGTTGATGCGGGGACCGATGCGGAAAACGATGTCATTGATTGTGATTTCCTTGTCAATACCTGCAATATCGATGATGGTTTTTAGCCCCAGGCTCGGTGTGGTGTTGAGTTGCTGGAGTCCGTAATAGGCCAGGATCCGGTTCTCACCGGTAATCGGGACAATGTCGCTGGCTATGCTTACACATAACAGGTCCAGCAGTTTGTATAAGTCCGACATCGGCAGGTTGTGTTTCATGGAGTGGGCCTGTACGAATTTGAAACTGACACCGCAGCCGCTCAACCATTTATAGGGATAGGGGCAATCATCGCGTTGCGGGTCCAGTACCGCTACGGCTTCCGGAAGAGATTCGCCCGGAGTGTGGTGATCGCAGATAATGATGTCGATGCCTTTTTCCTTGGCATATTTCACTTTTTCCACGGCTTTTACGCCGCAGTCCGTCACGATGATTAAGGAAAACCCGTTGTCAGCAGCATAATCAATCCCTTTCACGGAGATTCCGTAACCTTCTGTATACCGGTCGGGAATGTAATATTCCAACCGGGAGGGCGTATATTTGTTTTTCAGATATTTGTAAAGCAATGCGACAGCCGTTGTGCCGTCTACGTCGTAATCGCCGTATATCATTACTTTTTCGTCTGTTGCGATAGCCTGGTCAAGGCGTTCAACAGCTTTGTCCATATCCTTCATCAAAAAAGGGTCATGAAGCATATGAAGGGAGGGATAAAAAAAAGCCTGTACTTCTTCAGGCGTCTCAATTCCTCGCTGGAGCAAAAGATTTGCAATAATATGGCAGCAATTGGTTTTTTTTGATAGTTCCGATATTTTATTTTCCTCTGCGGGAGTATTTAATACCCATCTTTTTTTCATTCTACTTTTTTCAATTCTGCCACAAAGTAGCGGAAATTCCGCGTCATTTCAAAGCTAAATATTTATAATTTTTATATGATTATGGTATGCGTTTATTAATCAAATGAATAGCTTGATTCTGTCTGTATGGAATGCCGAGGGATGGCTATAGGAGGTTCCGGGAAATCTTTTTGACATTCAGCGGTTTATTTTGTATCTTTGTCGCTCAAAGTGTGATTTTTTCAAGTTAATCAATTGAAATAAAAATAGTTAAAATATAAGAAAATGGGTTTTACAGAACTGAGCGAACAGGAGATTATCCGGAGGAATTCATTGGGTGAATTGGATAAATTGGGAATTGAAGCCTATCCGGCGGCTGAATTTGAGGTGACCGGTCATGCGGCGGAGATAAGGGAAAATTTTAAAGATGATGCTCCGGTGCGGGATGTGGTGGTGGCCGGTCGTATGATGAGTCGGCGGATCATGGGTAAAGCTTCATTTTTCGAGTTACAGGATGCTACTGGCAGAATACAGGTGTATGTGAGCCGTGACGATATTTCAACGGATGAAAATGCAACGGCCTATAATACGGTGTTTAAAAAACTAATGGATATTGGAGATATTGTTGGGGTGAAAGGATTTGTGTTCCGCACACAGACTGGCGAAATATCGGTACACGCAAAAGAATTGGTCATGTTGTCCAAGTCCCTGCGCCCGCTTCCGGTGGTGAAGGAGAAAGACGGCAAACTCTTTGATGCTTTTACGGATGCCGAACAGCGCTATCGTCAGCGTTACCTGGATCTGATAGTGAATCCGCAGGTAAAGGAGGTGTTTATCAAGCGGACTAAAATGATTAACGCTATTCGTGAGTTTTTTAACAGTAAAGGGTATCTGGAGGTAGAAACACCTGTGTTGCAGGCTATTCCCGGTGGGGCATCCGCCCGTCCTTTCATTACCCACCACAATGCGTTGGATATTCCGTTGTATCTGCGTATTGCCAATGAACTCTATCTGAAACGTCTTATTGTCGGAGGATTTGAGGGGGTGTATGAATTTTCCCGCAACTTCCGCAATGAAGGGATGGATCGCACACATAACCCGGAATTCACTTGTATGGAAATCTATGTAGCATACAAGGATTATCTGTGGATGATGAATTTTACCGAAGAGATGATTGAGCGGGCGGCGATAGCAATTAACGGCACGACTAAAGCGGTAATCGGAGAGAATGAGATTGATTTCAAACGGCCCTTCCAGCGTGTCCGGATGGCGGATGCTATCAAAGAATATACAGGCTATGATATTGAGAGCATGTCGGAGGAAGAGTTGTACGATGCCTGCGTGAAGATGGGGATAGAGGTGGACAAAACGATGGGGAAAGGCAAATTGATAGATGAAATTTTCGGAGAAAAATGTGAAGGACATTACATCCAGCCTACTTTCATTTACGATTATCCGAAAGAGATGTCCCCGCTGACGAAGAAACACCGGGAAAATCCGGAGCTGACGGAACGTTTTGAGTTGTTCGTAAACGGCAAGGAAGTAGCGAATGCCTATTCGGAACTTAATGATCCGATTGATCAGCTTGAACGTTTCCAGGAGCAGTTGAAATTGCAGGAAAGGGGAGATGATGAAGCCATGTATATCGATTATGATTTTGTCCGGGCACTGGAATATGGTATGCCTCCTACCTCCGGAATGGGAATCGGTATTGACCGTCTTTGTATGTTTTTGACGAATAGTCCTTCCATACAGGATGTGCTCTTCTTTCCCCAGATGAAACCCGAAAAGAAAATAGCCGTAGACGGTGATGACAAGTTTGAAGCCTTGGGGATTCCGCGCGAATGGGTGGAAGTCATCCGGAAAGCCGGTTATCAGACAGTGGAGTCTTTGAAGGCTGTGGAAAATCCCAATAAATTGCATCAGCAGCTTTGCGGCATCAATAAAAAAGAGAAACTGGGTTTAGCGGCACCGGCACCGGAGCAGGTGAAACAGTGGATCGGCTAAATCATTCATCGAGACGACAGGACATTCCGTAAAGTGGTGTCCGTTTATGAAGATATTAAATAAAGTATAATGGAGTTACTTCATAACCAGCGACTTGGAGTGGTGGGTGGAGGCAGTTGGGCTACGGCAATCGCGAAAATACTCACCGAAACCAATGACCACATTACGTGGTTTATGCGGAATATCGATACGATTCAGGCTTTTCAGGCTTATAGCCACAATCCGCGTTATCTCACGGAGGTGGAGTTTGATTTGTCAAAAATCACCTTTACCGATAACCTGGACCGGCTGATAGATGCGTGTGATGTCATTATATTTGCTGTTCCCAGTGCTTTCCTGAAAAATGTCACCTCGCGGATTACCCGTTCTCTGGAGCAGAAAATTATTGTTTCTGCCATTAAGGGACTGATTCCGGATGACAATCTGATTATTGCGGAGTTCTTTAATAACTATTTCAATGTTCCATTGGAACAGATTGTGGTGATTTCCGGTCCTTGCCATGCGGAAGAGATTGCATTGGAGCGGTTGTCCTATCTGACATTTGCCAGTAACGACCTGAAAATAGCCCGCTATGTGGCGCAGACCTTTGACTGCCACTATGTCAAGACCAGCATTTCGGACGATATTTATGGTACGGAATATGCCGCCATCCTGAAAAATGTGATTGCCATTGCGGCGGGCATCTGCCACGGATTGCGTTATGGGGATAACTTCCAGGCTGTATTGATAGCCAATGCCATCCAGGAGATAGAGCGTTTTGTGGCTGCTGTCCATCCTATCCACCGCGACATCAAAAGTTCGGCTTATCTAGGCGATTTGCTGGTGACGGCTTATTCCCAGTTCAGTCGTAATCGCACTTTCGGGACGATGATCGGGAAAGGATATTCTGTGAAGTCAGCTCAGATGGAGATGCTGATGATTGCGGAGGGGTATTTTGCGGTGAAAGGAATTAAGGAAATTAACGAACATTACAATGTTCACATGCCGATTACCAATGCCGTTTATAATATTCTTTATGAGCGTATCAGTCCCGTTATGGAAATCCGACTGTTGACGGAAGAGCTAAGGTAAGAGTAAAGAATGGAGCCTATGTTTTATCTGGAGGAAATAAAGAATAAGGTACAGGAGACTGCTTTCATCGAACTTCCGGTGCGTTTATATAAAGACTGCCCTTGTTGGATACGTCCGTTGGATCAGGATATACGGAATGTGTTTAGTCCGGAAAAAAACCCCTGTTTCAAACACGGGGAGTGTGTGCGTTGGCTTTTGAGGGATGAGCAGGGGATATATGTGGGGAGAGTGGCAGCGTTTGTCAATCGGAAAACCTGCGGACTGGATAAGTACAAAGTCGGACAGATGGGCTTTTTTGAGTGTATTGACGACCGGGAAGCGGCATTCAAATTGTTTGACTGTTGCCGGAAGTGGCTCGAAGCTCAAGGTATGGATGCGATGGAAGGTCCGGTGAATTTCGGCGAACGGATAGAATGGTGGGGGTTGTTGGTTGATGGATTCGACCGTTGTCCCAACTATGCGATGCCCTATACCCATTCTTATTATGTGAAATTTTTTGAGGAATACGGTTTCCGCGATTTTTTCAAACAATATACGTACCGCAACAAATTGGTGATGGAAAGTCTGGCGCCGGTGGTGGTGTGGAAAGCTGACCGCTTGTTGAAAAATCCGGATTATTCCGTATATACCTACCGAGAAATCGGTAAACAGAAAGCGATAGACTCTTTGCTGGAGGTATATAATAAGGCGTGGAATCTGGAGGTACACGGTGTGGACGGCATTACCCGCGAGCAGGTGGAAGCCATCTATAAAAGCCTTCGTCCGATTGTGGACAAAGACTTGATTTATTTTGCCTATCATAAAGAGCAACCCATCGGTTTCTTTCTGATGTTCCCGGAAATCAACCAGGTAGTGAGGCATTTGGATGGTAAAATGAATTTGTGGGGTGTGTTGAAATTTATCTACTACCGGCACATCCGGAAAATAGATGTGGCGTTGGGGCAATTGTTCGGCGTCGTGCCTGAATTCCAGGGGAAGGGCGTAGAAGCTGCCATGATTAAGCGTTTTTGTGAAAAGATCGTGGAAAATAAAAGCCATTATAAATATTTGGAAATGAACTGGGTCGGTGATTTTAATCCCCAAATGATGCATTTGATGGAGTACTTGAGTGCTACAGCTGCCAAAACGCATGTTACTTACCGCAAGCTCTTCCGGGACGACATTGAATTTGTCCGTTCGGCGGACAAATAAAAATTTTATTTTTTCAGAAAAAATCCGTATAATCGAAGCCTGAATACTGAGATTATGCGGTTTTATTTTTTTATAGGGATTTTTTTGTTGGATCTGGTGGCTTGCCACAAGGATGATTCAGTAGAAAAAGAGGGGGCAGGGCGTACCATTATTGTGTATTTGGGGGTAGATAATAATTTCTCCGGAGAAGGTGCAGAGAAAATCAAGGCGTTGACTGAGGGGTGGCGGGGAAATTACCATGGAAATTTGTTAGTGTATGCGGATGGCGGGGCGGCGGTATTGGTTCGTATTCATGAGAATGGGAGCGGTGAAATGTTTGCGGATACCCTCCGGGAATATGGGGCGGAAAATTCTGCCGATCCGGCGGTCTTGAAAAGAGTCTTGTCGGAGGTAAAAGAGCAATTTCCTGCTGATTCTTATGGGATGATTGTGCTTTCGCATGGTTCCGGGTGGCTGCCGAAAGGACAGTTGGTTTCCCCGGTTTCCATTATTCAGGACCGCTATAACGAAATGGAATTTCCGGATTTTGTGGATGCCATTCCCATGATGCTGGATTTTATTGTCTTTGATGCCTGCTTTATGGGTACAATAGAGGTTGCGTACGAACTGAAAGAAAAAGCGAAATATGTGGTCGCCTCGCCGGCGGAGGTACTTTCTCCGGGATTTGTTTACAAGAGTATGATCGGGCATCTAATGACGTCCGAACCTCGATTGACAGCAGTGGCTAAAGAATTTTACGACTATTTTAATGGTATGGGCGGATTTTGGAAATCGGCGACTGTATCGGTGGTGAAAACGGATGAATTGGAACGTGTAGCGGAATTTTTGGCAGGAGTGGGGGATGTTACGGATTCGGAAAGGGTTAATTTGCGGGAAGTCCAGCAGTATGGCTATGGCCCGCATTCTTTGTTTTGGGATATGGGGGATTATGTTTCCCGGTGGGCGCCGGAGCATGGTGAAGAATTTGTGGAGTTATTAAATCGGGCAATCTTGTATAAGGCGGCAACTCCAGGTTATTATTCGTCGGGAAATATGAGATACAATAATATCCATACATACAGCGGTTTGGCAATGTACGTTCCGCAGGCAGACTATCCCCTTCTCAACCGGGAGTTCCGGAGACTGAAATGGGCAAAAGCCGTCAGTCGCTAATCAGCCGTTTGATGATTTTCAGGTTGTGGGTATATCGTTTCAGGTCTTCATTGAAAATACCCTGGTGGTCGATTTTGTCTACTCTTACCCTTCCGGAAGCATGGATAATGCGGTTTTCTTTCCACAGGATGCCGACATGGGTAATGGCTCCCATATCATCTCCAAAAAAGGCCAGGTCACCCGGCAAAGCCTCTTCTACGAATGAGAAATTCTGTCCGCCCAGCACTTGTTGCGAGGCGTCGCGGGGAATGTCGATGCCTGCCATGCGGTATACTATCTGTGACAAGCCGGAACAGTCGATGCCGTATGGTGTGCGTCCTCCCCAAAGATAGGGGGTATTGTAGTACATGAGGGCGTATTCGATTATCAAGTCTCGCAGGCTGTCAATGCCAATGTCTTTTAGCCGTGTAAGTAATGTGTAGGTCTCACTGCCAAGCTGCATTGTGTTTGTGTCAGCGTTGAAAAAAGGAAGGACACTGCCGGAAACAATCAGGTTGTTTCCGTATGCCCCTTCTTTTCGGACAATATTAAATACTTCCGTGGTCAGTACCGGGGAGTCGGATTGGTATTTGGTTGCATACTCCTGATCTGTTTCCTGGTACATTTTTTTGTCAATCCATCCTTCGTATCTGTCATGCAATAATCTGATGTAAGCCCACTTGTCGGTCGTCTCCAGAATTTCAAATAACTCTCCGAATAGTATCTGGGAAACCATTTCGCTTCTTTCCGATTGTTCTCTTCGTATCGGTACTATACTTAAATCTGCAATTCCGAACATAGGGGTTACCGTTTTTGAATCATAAAATTATCCAGGCATAGAATGTGCCGCACAAAGATAATAAAAAGATAGGGAATACATATATCCGGGATGAAGTATTGCGGTATGTGAGGCGGGGATCAGAGGTAATCTTTTGTTTCCGGTCCCATGTTGAATAATAAATCCAGGATGCTTAAACCGGGGAGGAAAGGGAATTTTTCGCCGAACGTCTGGGGATAAGTTTTTAAGTCTGCAAAGAGAGACACGTTTTTTTTGGGATGAATGATGTTTCGGAGGTCGGCAAATGTTTCTGTCCCTTCCGGGATGTAATCTTCGGTCAGCTCTATCCGGGTGTGTAGCTTAAGCAGGTTTATCAGCGTATCCAGTATGCTGAGGTTCAGATCCAGCAGGTATTTTTCCTTGCGTTCGAAATAGGGGTGAAACTCTTCTTCGTAATAGTCATAGAACGGGGAATTTTTGTATGCGGATTCAATACCTTTATAATGCAGCTTCTGCCACGGGGTGGAATAGTCGATTTCGGCGTCTTTGGTCAGGAATTTGATTTTCCCGTTTTTTTTCACGGGAATCGTCAGTGGAAGTTTGCCATTGGCGGAGAGAATTTCACACCGATTGCGGTAGCTCTGTTTCTCGTAATGTTCAAACTGCTCTATGAAAGCGGTGGAATGGCGGTTCAATTGGCTTATGTAACTGACAGGGGGAAAATAGGCTGTATTTAATAAAAGTGTCTCCATTTCCGATGGGATTGTGAGAGTACAAAAATATAAAATTGCCCTGTAAATAAAAGCAGACAGGTAGTGAAAAATATTAAATACCTAGGGCGCAGACGTTTGCGTAAACATCAGGGCGGAATTTAAATAAAAATCGCATGAAGCTCCAAAATAATTTATAGAAAAATTGTGAAATTTCATTATTATTATTATTTTTCGTGAAATTAAAGAGGTGTTTTTGAGGGGTGGACAAGGGTTGTAAAAATAGGGCGGAAGAGAGAAAGGCGGATAAAATGTAACAGGGATGACAGGGATAACGTAATAATCAGTTAGTGCTTGCTAACAAAATATAGATACGGGTGTTAATAATGAAAAATTACATTACCTTTGTATCTAAAATTAATTTTTTAATAAAGGTGAAGATGTGTTATTTAAAAAATATACAAAGCCTTTGTTGGAAATAAATCAGATAAGGAGACGGAAGTATGATGGACTTGAAATTTATAGCGAAGGATCCGTTACTGGAGCCGTTTAGATATAGTATTGAGCGACGGTATCGGAATTTTATCCTGAGGGAAGTGGGGTTTACGGAGAACAGACGAAAGTTGTCTGATGCTTTCAACTCGTATCTGTATTATGGTATGCACCGTTCGGCAGAGGGGTGGATTTTCAGGGAATGGGCGCCTCATGCAACGGCGATTTATCTTGTGGGTGATTTTTCGGATTGGCAAAAAAAAGAGGAATTCCGGCTGAGGCGTCTGGAATATGGCAATTGGGAAATTTTCCTGCCTGCCGACTGTTTGAGGCATGGGATGAAATATCGTTTGCTGGTGGAGTGGGAAGGCGGTTGTGGTGAGAGGATACCGAGCCATGTGCGGAGGGTTGTGCAGCATGAAGAGACCAAGGCTTTCGATGCCCAGGTGTGGTTTCCGGAAGCCTATAAGTGGGAGAATACGTATGGTAAAACTCTGAAAAATCCATTGATTTATGAAGCGCATGTAGGTATGAGTACGGAGGAAAAAAGGGTGTCCACCTTTGAGGAGTTCCGGACGCAGGTTTTGCCCCGCATAGCGGAATTGGGCTATAATACCATTCAGTTGATGGGAATCCAGGAGCACCCTTATTACGGTTCTTTCGGCTATCAGGTCTCCAGTTTTTTTGCAGTCAGTTCCCGCTTGGGTACTCCTGAAGATTTAAAGCGGTTGATTGATGATGCTCACGGTAGAGGTATTGCGGTGGTCATGGATTTGGTTCACTCGCACGCCGTCAAGAACGAAGTGGAGGGGTTGAGTCGGTTTGACGGTACTTGCGATCAGTATTTTTATCAGGGGGAAAGAGGCAATCACAATCTCTGGAATTCAAGGTGTTTCGATTACGGCAAAAATGAAGTGCTGAATTTCCTGCTTTCCAATTGTAAATATTGGTTGGAAGAGTTTCATTTTGACGGTTTCCGCTTCGATGGCATTACCAGTATGCTTTACTGGGATCACGGACTTGGTCGGGATTTCACGGAATATAAATATTACTATGACGGTAACCAGGATGAGGATGCTATTATTTATCT
Source organism: uncultured Odoribacter sp. (assembly GCA_910589025.1). Lineage (GTDB taxonomy): Bacteria > Bacteroidota > Bacteroidia > Bacteroidales > Marinifilaceae > Culturomica. The sequence goes on from CAJURM010000002.1 coordinate 128,453, forward strand.
GACGTTGGCCAACCGGTTGATTCACCAGGTAAATAAAAACGCTGTAACCATAGCGGAAGACATGAGCGGAATGCCCGGGCTGGCAGTCCCGATTGATGAGGGGGGAATCGGATTTGATTTCAGGCTGAGTATGGGTATTCCGGATTACTGGATAAAACTGGTCAAAGAGAAAAGGGATGAGGAGTGGCATGTAGGGGATTTGTTTTATGAATTGACTAATAAAAGACAAGACGAGCATACCATCAGCTATGCAGAAAGTCATGATCAGGCGATGGTTGGTGATAAGACGCTGATATTCCGGATGGTGGATAAGGAGATGTATACCTCTATGAATGTTTTTGAGCGTAATATGACTGTGGATCGGGGGATGGCTTTGCACAAAATGATACGTCTTTTGACGATTATGACTGCCGGTGACGGCTATCTTAATTTCTTGGGGAACGAGTGGGGGCATCCGGAGTGGATTGACTTTCCGCGGGAGGGAAACGGCTGGAGTTACGATCATGCCCGCCGCCTTTGGCATTTGGCGGACGATACGAATCTGCGCTACCGCTATTTGAATGCTTTTGATCGGGATATGATAAGATTAGTGAAAAAAGAAGGGATTTTTCGTTTTCGTCCAGAACCGACGGTGAGGGACAATGAACGCCAGGTGCTGGTGTTTTCACGAGGCGCTCTGTTGTTGGCTTTTAACTTCAATCCGTCTCAATCTTTTTCGGACTATCGCTTCGGGGCAGCTCCCGGAAAATATGTGGAGATTTTGGATACGGATAGCAAGGTTTATGATGGGTTTGGGCGTAACAGCCAGTTGGTGCCTCATTTTACCCTGTATGATGAAGTGGCCGGCTGCAACCAGTTGAGTTTGTATTTGCCTTCGCGTTCCGCGTTGGTATTGAGATATGATGATTAAATAAATAATTTACGAATATATAATAACCATGGCTTATTTAAAGTTTAACAAAGATGAGTTGGTGAATCTTGAATATTCACTGAAACGGGAGTTCTTGGCAACAAACAGGGCCGGAGGGTATCTGTCTTCCACGCTTCCTTGCTGCAATACGCGAAAATATCACGGATTGCTGATTGTGCCGATCGAGGAATTTAACGGGGAGCGGCATGTGTTGCTTTCTGCTTTAGATGAAACTGTGGTTCAGCACGGACAGGCGTTTAACCTGGGGATTCATAAATATCCGGGCAATTATGAACCGAGAGGGCATAAGTATATTGTGGATTTTGAGTATGAACCGGTGTATACGCTGACTTATCGGGTGGGGGGTGTTGTGTTGAAGAAAGAGATTGTATTGGTACACAACGAGGATCAGGTGGTTATCCGCTATACGTTGGTAGATGCCCATTCCGATACGTTATTGCGCTTGAAACCTTTCCTGGCTTACCGGAATGTAAACAGCCTCTGCAAGGCGAACATGATGGCTAATACCAAATACGAACCCGTAGAGAATGGAATCCGTTCAAAACTGTATAACGGATTTCCTTACCTGAATATGCAATTGAGCAAGGCCAACGACTTTGTGGCTGTTCCCGATTGGTATAAGAATATCGAATATATGGAGGAAGAAAGCCGGGGATATGATTTCCGGGAGGATTTGTTTGTGCCGGGCTATTTTGAAGTACCCATCAAAAAGGGTGAAAGTATTATATTCTCAGCTTCCACGACGGCTGCGGCTCCGGGACGTTTGAAGACGAAATTTCAGAAATTGGTGGAAGGCCGGGGGCCCCGAAACAGTTTTGTGAATTGCTTGAAATATTCTGCTTCTCAATTTATTGTAAAAGAAGGAAAGGATACGGAAGTGATAGCTGGATATCCTTGGTTCGGCGCTTGGGGACGGGACACGTTTATTGCTTTACCGGGAGTGACGTTGGCGGCTAGCAACGATGTGAAAAGTTGCAAGGACGTTTTGGATACCATGATTAAGCAATTGAATAACGGTTTGTTTCCGAATGTAGGGAAAGGAAAAAATGCTGCTTACAATTCTGTGGATGCGCCGATGTGGTTTTTTAAAGCATTGCAGGAATACGGTGAAGCTACGGGCGATGAGGGACAGGTCTGGAAGAGCTACGGTAGTAAGATGAAAGCGATTCTGGCGGCTTATCGGAACGGGCTTAACGCTTTTGTTCGCATGCACGATAACGGATTGATTTGGGCGGATGAACCGGGGAAGGCTCTGACGTGGATGGATGCTGTTGTGAACGGTTGTCCGGTGACACCACGGGGTGGTTATCAAGTAGAAGTCAATGCTTTGTGGTACAATGCCGTTTGTTATAGTCTGAAACTGGCACAGACAGCGGGCGATACGAAATTTGTTAAAGAATGGGAGGAGATGCCTGAAAGGATTAAAAACAGTTTTACGGAAGTATTCTGGGTTTATGACAAGGAATATTTGGCGGATTATGTGGGACCGCAGGGACAGAATATTTTCGTACGGCCAAACCAAATTATAGCCTGTTCATTAGAGTATAGCCCTCTGAGTGATGAAATGAAAAGAACGGTATTGGATGTGGTGACGCGTGAGTTGTTGACTCCGAGAGGTTTGCGGACTCTTTCGCCTAAAAATCCTTTGTATAAGGGATTGTACGGAGGAGACCAGCCAATACGGGATGAGGCTTACCACCAGGGAACGGTTTGGCCTTGGCTGACAGGGCCTTATATTGAGGCTAATTTCCGGTTGTATGGTAAGGCTTTTGTACCTACTGCCAAAGAACTGGTAGCCGGATTTGAAGAAGACATGACTTTATATGGCATTTGTTCTATCTCCGAAGTGTATGACGGTAACCCGCCTTATCAGCCTAACGGATGTATTTCCCAGGCATGGAGTGTTGGTGAAATTCTACGGGCACTGGCACTGATTGAAAAGTATGAAAAGCCGGTACTCAAAGGGGAAAAGAAATAAAGGTTGTAAATCATTGAAATAAGATAATATGAAAACAAGAGTATTAATGTTCGGTTGGGAGTTCCCCCCTCATATTGCCGGAGGGCTAGGAACCGCCTGTCTTGGCTTGACGAAAGGACTGGCCAAACAAGGTGTGGAGGTGTTGTTTGTGATGCCGAAAGCCAGTGGGGACGAAGACCAGAGTTCCGCAAAAATTATTAATGCAAGTGATGTGGAAGCGTTGTATAATCTTGCGGATATTGAAGAGTATTGGAAAAACATTAACTTCATGGAGGTCGGTTCTAATCTGATTCCCTATATGGATCCGGAGCAGTTTGAACGTGAAGTGAGTGAACAGAAGAAATATGGTAACCGTACGGAACGTATCGGCTTTAAAAATAAGTATACTTTTTCCGGGAAATACGGGGCGAACCTGATGGAAGAGGTGGCACGCTATGCCATGGTGGCTGCGACGATAGCCCGCCAGCAGCGGTTTGATGTGATTCATGCTCATGATTGGCTGACGTATGCGGCAGGTATTGCTGCCAAGAAGGTGACGGGAAAACCGTTAGTTATCCATGTGCATGCTACGGAGTTTGACCGGAGCGGAGAAAATGTAAACAGTCTGGTGTTTAATCTGGAACGCCAGGGCATGTTGGCTGCTGACAGGGTTATCACGGTGAGTAATCTGACGCGTAACATTGTGATAAATCGTTACGGTATAGACCCGGCGAAAGTCGTTACTGTTCATAATGCAGTGGATTTCCAGTCCTATTCGGAAATGAATGTGGAACGCGGAGTGAAAGAGAAAGTAGTGACGTTTTTGGGGCGTATCACTTACCAGAAAGGCCCCGAATATTTCATTGAGGCTGCCAATAAGGTGTTGAAAGCTTATCCCAATGTCCGTTTCGTGATGGCGGGGAGCGGCGATTTGATGAACCGTTCCATTCGCCGTGTGGCGCGTTTGAAGATTGCGACCCGTTTTCATTTTACGGGATTCCTCCGGGGACAGGATGTGCAGAAGATGTTTGCACATAGCGATGTGTATGTGATGCCCTCGGTATCTGAACCTTTCGGTATCTCTCCGCTGGAAGCTATGCGGTCTGGTGTGCCGACTATCATCTCCAAGCAGTCTGGGGTGGCGGAAGTGTTGAAACACGCTATTAAAGTCGATTTCTGGGATGTAGATGCCCTGGCGGATTCGATATACGGATTGTTGAAATATCCCGCACTGTCTGAAATGGCGGGACGTTGTGGGCTGGATGAGGTGAATACGCTGAAATGGGAAAATGCTGCTTTTAAGCTGAAAAAGATATATGAAGAAGTGAAAAGATAGCAGGGAGAATAAACAGAAGAAATAACAATAAAAAAATAGATTATGAACAAGAAAACCTTATGTCTGTATTTTCAGGTTCACCAACCGGTACGCCTCAGGAAATATCACTTTTTCGATCTGGGAAAGAGCCATGATTATTACGATGATTTTGCTAACCGCACCATCACGCGGAAAGTAGCGAAGCGCTGTTATTTGCCTGCAAACCAGATGATGCTGGAGTTGATTCAGAAATACGGGAAAAATTTTAAAGTGAGTTTTTCTATTTCGGGACTGGCTCTTGAGCAGTTTGAAAAATACGCACCGGAAGTGATAGAAAGTTTTAAGGCTCTGGCCAAGACGGGGTGTGTGGAGTTTCTGGCTGAAACATACTCTCATTCTTTGGCTTCATTGGTGGATGAAAAGGAGTTTAATTTGCAGGTGAAACAGCATGCGGATTTAATTAAGAAGTTGTTTGACTATACACCTGTTACGTTCAGGAACACCGAGTTGGTATATTCAGATAAAATCGGAGAGATGGTGGCACGCATGGGGTATAAGACCATGCTGACAGAAGGGGCAAAGCATGTGTTGGGTTGGAAGAGTCCTGATTTTGTATACACCAATTCCCTGAATCCGAAATTGAAGTTGTTACTGAAAAACTTCCGGTTGAGCGATGATATTGCTTTCCGTTTTTCCGATAAATCTTGGGGTGAGTGGCCGCTTACCGCGGAGAAGTATGCAGGTTGGCTGGCTGAATCTGTGAAGAATGAAGACCTTATCAACCTGTTTATGGATTATGAAACCCTGGGCGAACACCAGGATGTTTCTACCGGAATATTTGCGTTTATGGCTAATCTTCCCCAGCAGGTTTTTGCAACTTCGGCTTTTGAGTTCCTTACTCCGGCTGAAGCGGCGGCAAAACACCAGCCGGTGGCTCCGCTGAATGTACCTTTTGCTATTTCTTGGGCGGATGAAGAACGTGATTTGACAGCGTGGTTGGGAAATGAATTGCAGTTGGAGGCTTTTGAAGAGTTGTATAAAGTGAGGGATAAGGTGAAAGCCGTGAATGATCCGGCATTGAATTATGATTACTGTTGCCTTCAGGCCAGTGACCATTTTTATTACATGTGTACCAAACTGTTTTCGGATGGTGCCGTACACAAATATTTCACCCCTTATGATTCTCCCTATGAAGCGTTTATCAATTACATGAATGTATTGAGTGATTTCGTGGCACGGGTGGACGAGAAGTATGATAACAAGGAAAAGAAGGCTGTGAAATCTTCCGTTCCTGTGGAGGCTCCGGTTAAAAAAACGGTAGTGCCTAAAGCTTCGGCAGAGAAGAATATGAAAGAGGGGAAAAAAGCGGTTTCCCGGACCAGGAAAAAATAAAATAGTCGGAAAATAGGGAATTGCGGGGTTTACAAGGTTGGAATCGTTGTTCGTTTTATACCTTGTAAACCTTGTAATTTTTTTGCTATCTGCTTTTTAAATTTTAAGTCAGTTATTCCCGGCAATTTTTTTTTGTTATCTTTGCACGCCTATATGATTAAATACGAATTTTTTATGGATAATAATAAAATGAAAAATCCGGCTTACTTGTTTGAAGTGAGTTGGGAAGTTTGTAATAAAGTCGGAGGGATACATACGGTCATTTCAACGAAAGCGTTGAATATGGTGAAAGAGTATAGCAACAGTCATATTCTCATCGGACCGGATGTATGGAGATATACAGAACAGAATCCTGAATTTATCGATGATCCGCGTTTATTTAAATCATGGCGGATGCGGGCTGCCCAGGAAGGGTTGAGAATTAAGGTGGGACGGTGGAATGTTGCTGGTAGGCCTATTGTTATTTTGGTTGATTATACGACCTTCATTGCACAGAAAGATGCTATTTTTTCCTCTTTTTGGGAAAAATATAAACTGGATTCCATTAGCGGACAATGGGATTATATCGAACCAGCGTTGTTCGGTTATGCTTCCGGTAAGGTGATTGAAAGTTTTGTTCGTTTTAATACTACGTTGCGCCAGCGTATTATTGCCCAGTTTCATGAATGGATGACGGGAACGGGGTTGCTGTATTTGAAATATGCCATGCCTCAAGTGGGGTGTGTATTTACGACTCACGCCACGGTGTTGGGACGTTGTGTGGCAGGCAACCATTTGCCGTTGTACAGTGAAATGAAAAACTATGTGCCGGAGGAGCTGGCACACCGTTTTAATGTGGTGGCCAAACAGTCTTTGGAAAAGACGGCGGCTCGGAATGCAGATTGTTTTACTACCGTAAGTGAGATTACCGCCACGGAGTGTGAGCATTTCTTGGATAAAAAGGTTGATATTGTTACTCCGAATGGTTTTGAGAATGTGTTTACCCCGCAGGAGGGCCAGTTTGAAGCCAAACGCCTTGCCGGACGGGAGAAGTTTATGCAGATCGCCCAAGCTCTTCTGGGACGTCCTGTCGCGGATGATTCGCTGATTGTCGGCATCAGCGGTCGTTATGAATTCAAGAATAAAGGGATTGACGTATTCATGGAAGCGCTGGGACGCCTGAACCGGGAAAATGGAGTCAACAAGGAAGTGTTGGCTTTTGTGTTGGTGCCGGCAGGACAGACGGGTTCCAATGGCGAATTACTGCATAACCTGACTACACCGAATCAGCCGATAGCGATTGCCAATCCCTATCTTACCCATAATTTGTCGGATGCGGTACATGATCCGGTGATGAACAGTATCCGTGTACAGAATTTAGGCAACAGCGATAAGGACAGTGTGAAAGTGTTCTTTGTCCCTTCTTATCTGAACGGAGACGATGGTATATTCAATATGCCTTACTATGACCTCCTGATAGGGATGGATTTGACCATTTTCCCCTCTTATTATGAACCGTGGGGATATACGCCGCTGGAGAGTCTGGCGTTTAAGGTACCTACCATTACGACCACTTTGGCGGGATTCGGTTTGTGGGTGCAGGAACATTATAATATGGAACACCCAGGAATAGAGGTGATCCGCCGGGAAGACGGTAACAATGATTCTGTTATCAGCTCCATTGTCAACAGAATTAAATATACAGCAGGATTGAGCTCTGCTGAAATTGCCAGAAGTAAGGAGAATGCTAAAGATGTTTCCCGTATAGCCCTTTGGGATAATTTGATTGTATATTATAAAAAAGCGTATGAACTGGCGTTGAATCGGGTCGATAACCGACTGAAGGATATGCCGGCAACAATTCATGAACAAATGACATATATAGAAAAACAACTTTCAGTGAATAATCCGCATTGGATTAGCGTAATGATCCACCGTTCTATTCCGGAAAAATTGATCGCGTTGGAAGAATTGTCAAAGAATCTTTGGTGGTGCTGGAATGATGAGGCACGTGAACTGTTCCGCAGTATTGATATTGACGAGTGGCGGATCTCTGGGCACAATCCCATTGCGATGCTTGATAAAATTCCGCTGAACCGCTATAAAGAATTGGAAAATGATTCGGAATTCGTAAGCAAGCTGGAAACCGTGTACGGACACTTCAAGGCTTATATGGCAGGGAAAGAACACATGAGCGGAGCCGGAGTGGCTTATTTCAGTATGGAATACGGGTTACACACCTCCCTGAAAATTTATTCCGGAGGTTTGGGTATTTTGGCAGGAGACTATCTGAAAGAAGCTAGTGATAAAGGAACGAAAATTACGGCTGTCGGTTTGTTGTACCGTTATGGTTATTTTACCCAGAAGTTGTCCGCAATGGGAGACCAGGAAGCTGAATATGAAGCTCAGGATTTTATGAAAATCGCTGTTACTCCGGTGCGTGACGAACAGGGAAACTGGCAGACTATCAGCCTGGTATTTCCCGGACGGAATGTGTATGCCCGTATTTGGAGAGTGGATGTGGGACGTATCGAATTGTACCTGTTGGATACCGATTTCGAAGACAATCTGGAGGAAGACCGTTCAATTACCCATCATCTTTACGGGGGGGACTGGGAGAATCGTCTCAAACAGGAATTGTTGTTGGGATGCGGAGGTATACAGGCGTTGAGGAAGTTGGGTATTGATGCTGCGACTTATCATTGCAATGAAGGACATGCCGCATTCATCGGATTGGAACGTCTAAAAGAGTATATCCAGGATGATCACCTGACTTTTGCAGAAGCGATGGAAGTTGTGCGTGCCTCTTCTCTGTTTACGACGCATACGCCGGTACCTGCGGGACATGATGCATTTTCTGAAAATATGCTGCGTACCTATATATCGCATTATTCTGACCGTCTGAAAATCACATGGGAACAGTTGTTAGGATTGGGTAAAATCAATGTGGGTGACCCCAATGAAAAGTTCTCTATGAGTTTCCTCGCTGCTAATCTTTCACAGGAAGTGAATGGGGTGAGCTGGTTGCACGGGGAGGTGAGTCGGGATATTTTCAAAGGTTTGTGGCCGGGTTATCTGCCGGAGGAATTGCACATTAGTTATGTGACCAATGGTGTACATTATCCGACCTGGACAGCTCCCGAATGGAAACAGATAGAGGCTTCCATTTTCGGAGATGCTTTCCAGACGCATAACTACGATAAGAAATGTTTTGAAGAAATCTATAAGGTTTCTGATGAGGTGGTATTTGAAGTGCGTAACAAACTGCGTAAGCGTCTGATTGACCATATCAAGAAAATGTTGACCAGTGGTGTTGCAGCTTCTTATTTTACGCCGCGTCAGGTGATTGAAATTCACGATACGTTGCGGGATGATATTCTGACTATCGGTTTTGCCCGTCGTTTTGCGACCTATAAACGTGCTCATTTGTTGTTCCGTAATTTGGAACGTCTGGATGAGATTGTCAATAATCCGGAGCATCCTGTACAGTTTATCTTTGCTGGGAAAGCTCACCCTGCCGACCGTGCGGGACAGGATCTTATCAAGCGGATTGTGGAGGTATCGAAAGACCCGAGGTTTATCGGTAAGATTCTTTTCATCCCGAATTATGATATGGATCTGGCGAAGAATCTGGTACAGGGTGTTGATGTCTGGATGAATACTCCGACTCGTCCGCAGGAGGCTTCCGGAACCAGTGGTGAGAAAGCCGCTATGAACGGGGTTATGCATTTCAGTGTGCTGGATGGCTGGTGGGTTGAGGGATATCGTCCAGATGCCGGATGGATGTTGCCGATGGAACGCACGTATGAGAATCAGGGTTTCCAGGATGAATTGGATTCCGAGATGATTTACAATATCATTGATGATGATATTGCACCTCTGTTCTATGATAAGAATGCGGCCGGGATGTCGCCGAAGTGGATTGGCTATATTAAAAACACCATTGCTAAGGTGGCTTCCAATTTCACGACGAACCGGATGTTGATGGATTATGAAAACCAGTACTATCTCCCGATGGCAGAACGTTACCGGAAGATGATTGCCGATAATTTTGCTGAAGCTACCGAGATTGCGGAATGGAAGAAGAAGGTTACTCGAGAGTGGGATAATATTGAGGTTGTGGATATTCAGTTGCCGAACCGTTCCAAGCAGATTATCGCTTTAGGGAAGTCTTATTGGGCAGAGGTGACGTTGGAAATCGGCGAGCTGACAATGGAAGATGTCGGGGTTGAATTGGTTGCAGCGGAGCAGCGTAACGGTAAATTGGTGATTCGGGAGAAACATGACTTTACTGCTGTTTCTCAGCAGGAGAGTAAAGCTACTTATCGGTTAGATGTTACGGCTGATGCCCCGGGTTTGTTGAATTTAGCCATCCGTATTTATCCGAAGAATGTATTACTTCCTCATCGTCAGGATTTTGCATTGGTAAAGTGGTTGTGATTTATTGGGATAACGCTTTATATGAAAAAGGCTACCCGAAAGGTAGCCTTTTTTTGAAATTATTTTACTGTTTCAGTGTGCGCGGTAATTGTTGTCGTGCAGGATTGCGAGTATTTTGTCTTTGAATGCCCCTTGGATGATAATTTGCCCTTCTTTTACGGAACCGCCTACGCCACATTTGTTTTTTAACAGTTTTGCCAGTTCTTTCAGGTCTTCTTCCGTGCCGATGAAACCGTCGATCAGAGTTACGATTTTGCCTGCCCGTTGTTTGGAGTCCAGGGTGACGCGCAGGTTTTGTTTTTCGGGAGGAAGTGTGGCTTGTTCTTCCTGTTCTTCGTATTGATAGTTGAAGTTGGGATTCGTTGAGTAAACGATATTGATTCTTCCTTTTTTGTTGCTCATGATGTATGTTTGTTGGTTTGTTGCAAATGTAAAGATTTTTAATCAAATTTTGGAGAAAGAATTGCAAGGAACAAAATACACAGTATTTTTGTGAAACGATAAAAAACAGCATCGGACTATGAACAGGATATTGGATAAAAGATATTTTTCGGAAAAAGTTGTGCAGCTGGAGGTGGAAGCACCTTTGATTGCCAAAGCCCGTAAACCGGGAAATTTTGTGATAGTGAGAGTAGGGGAAAAGGGAGAGCGGATGCCTTTGACGATTTCGGCTGCGGATGTGAAGAGAGGTTCTATTACACTGGTGGTGCAGAAGATGGGGGTATCTTCAACTAAGTTGTGTAATCTGAATGTGGGTGACTGTATTACGGATCTGGTGGGACCTTTGGGAAAAGCGACGCATATTGAAAAGGTGGGGACGGTATTGGCGTGCGGTGGCGGGGTTGGTGTTGCACCATTGTTACCGATAGTACAGGGATTTAAGGACGCGGGCAATCGGGTGGTTTCTGTATTGGCTGCTCGGAGTAAGGAGCTGGTAATCTTGGAGGATGAGATACAAAGATATTCAGATGAGGTGATTGTCATGACGGATGATGGTAGCTATGGCAGGAAAGGACTGGTAACGGAGGGAATGGAAGAGGTAATAAAGCGGGAGAATGTGGATATGGCAGTGACGATTGGTCCGGCAGTGATGATGAAATTTTGTGCGTTGCTGACCCGTCAATATGAGATACCGACGATAGCTAGTCTGAATGCGATTATGGTTGATGGTACGGGAATGTGTGGTGCGTGTCGGGTAACGGTGGGAGGAAAGACGAAGTTCACCTGTATTGACGGACCGGAATTTGATGCTCACCAGATTGATTTTGATGAGATGATGCGACGTTTGGGAGGATATAAGAGTATTGAAACGGAAAGAATGAAAAATATAGGTTGATGCCGTAAGGGGTTAACCGGATAATGACAGAGAATCATGGGGATAAGTGACAGAAATGCAGAATGGCGGAGACAACTCCGGGAGGCTGTGAAGGCGAAGAAAAGAACGGAGATTGATAGGGTGAAAATGCCGGAGTTGGCTCCGGAGGAAAGAATTAAAAGCCAGCGTTTGGAAGTAAATACCGGTTTGACGCCGGAAATGGCACAACGGGAGGCAAGTCGTTGTATGGATTGTGTGAACCCTACGTGTATGGAGGGGTGTCCGGTGGGAATAGATATACCGGGATTCATTAAAAATATTGAACGGGGGGAATTTATCGGTGCGGCGGTTGTTCTGAAGCAGACGAGTGCTTTGCCGGCCGTGTGTGGACGGGTATGTCCGCAGGAGAAGCAGTGCGAGTCGAAATGTTTTTATCTGCAAAAGTTGAAAAAGGCTCCTGTGGCAATAGGGTATCTGGAGCGTTTTGCTGCCGATTATGAGCGGGAATCCGGACAAATCAGTATTCCGGAAGTTGCTGAGCCGAATGGGATTAAGGTGGCAGTGGTCGGTTCGGGACCTTCCGGGTTATCGTTTGCCGGGGATATGGCGAAACGGGGATACGATGTGACTGTTTTTGAAGCCCTTCACGAAATCGGAGGTGTATTGAAGTACGGAATTCCGGAGTTCCGTTTGCCGAACCGGATTGTAGATGTGGAGATAAACAATCTTAGGAAGATGGGGGTGAAGTTTGTCACCAATTTTATTGTGGGTATGACAGAGAGCATTGAGAGTTTGAAGACGGAAGGTTTCCGGGCATTTTATATCGGTTCGGGTGCCGGGCTTCCGCGTTTTATGAATATTCCAGGCGAAAATGCCAACGGTATACTTTCATCTAATGAATACTTGACCCGGGTGAATCTGATGGGAGCGGACAGTGATGATTCCGATACGCCGGTGTTTCACGGGAAGAATGTGGTAGTTGTGGGGGGAGGGAACACCGCTATGGACTCTGTACGTACTGCCCGGCGCTTGGGAGCAGAAAGGGCGATGATTGTGTATCGTCGGAGTGAGGTGGAAATGCCTGCTCGACTGGAAGAAGTAAAACATGCTAAGGAAGAGGGATGCGAATTTATTACGTTGACTAATCCTGTGGAATATCTGACCGATGAGCAGGGGAGAGTGAAACAGGTGAAAGTGCAGAAAATGGAACTGGGAGAGCCCGATGCCAGTGGGCGTCGTAGCCCTGTGGCGGTAGAGGGGTCCGAATATCTGATAGATGCGGATGTTATAGTTGTGGCAGTAGGGGTTTCGTCGAATCCAATTGTCCCGAATTCCGTTACCGGGCTGGAGGTTTCCAGAAAGGGAACGATTGTTGTCGATGAACAGACTATGCAGTCCAACCTGCCGGAGTTGTATGCCGGCGGTGATATTGTCAGAGGAGGCGCAACTGTTATCCTTGCTATGGGGGATGGGCGTAGAGCTGCTGCTTACATGGACCAGCATTTGCGTAAGTAGAGAATGGGGGTGAGGAATGGAATGATAAAAACGAGGATGTTTTCATCCTCGTTTTTTGGTGTTTAGTTTCCGGTGATGAGTTTTTCGGCCATGGCACTGGCAATGTTGTAGCATTCTTCAGTGTCGGTGGACGAAAGGGCTCCTGTGGCTTCTGCATGAGGGCAGACGATTTCCCATTTCATTTTGTCTGCAAATTGGGTGAAGCGGGGAACGGCTCCGCCAGCCCAGGTCTTGTTGGCAAAGAAACTGACAAGGTGATTTTTAACCCCCATGTGTTCCAGTTCGTTGAGCAGGGTTTCCATTGTCGGGAAGATGCCGCCGTTGTAGGCGCAACTTCCTAAGATGACGCCTTTGTATCGGAAGATGTCGTTGATGATGTAGGACGGGTGGGTTTTGGAGGTATCGTGGATTCTGATTTTCCGGACACCTTTTTCCGCCAGGTAATGGGCAATGCAGTCTGCCATGTTCTCCGTGTGGCCGTACATGGAGCTGAAAGCGATAACGACGCCGGGGTCGGTTTCGTATTTGCTCCATTTGTCGTATTTAGTGATGATGTCGCTGATGTGTGAACGCCAGATGGGGCCGTGGGTAGCGCAAATGGTTTCAATAGGCAGTGAGCTTAATTTTTTCAATGCCGTTTGGGCTGGTGCTCCGTACTTGCCGACAATGTTTGAGTAGTAGCGGCTGATTTCTTCTTCCAAGTATGCTAGGTCTACCTGGTCGTCAAAAATTCCTCCGTCCAAGGTTCCGAAGGCTCCGAATATGTCACCGCTGAATAAAATTTTTTCGTCAGGAACATAGGTTACCATCGTTTCGGGCCAATGTAACATTGGAGTCATGTAGAATTGCAGTTCCCGTTTACCTAAGGAAATTTTGTCTCCTTCTTTGATTTCCAGTAGATTGTTATGTATACCGTAGTAGTTTTGAAGCATAGGAAAAGTTTTGGCATTCCCTATGATGGTCAGTTCCGGATAGTGGCAAAGCAGGGCTTTGATGGAGCCGGAATGGTCGGGTTCCATGTGGTTGATGATGAGGTAGTCTATTTTTCTGCCTTGCAGGATGTTTTCCAATTTGTCTAAGTAGTCTTCCATCCGGCTCCTTTCTACGGTGTCGATGACGGCTATTTTTTCGTCAAGAATGACATAGGAGTTGTAGGCTACTCCTTTGGGGAGGGGCCAATAGTTTTCAAACAGGTGGGTTCTTCGGTCATTTACCCCTGTCCAGAAAATGTCTTTTTTGATTTCAGTAGTTTGGTACATGTTGAAAAAGTTGAAATAGTTTAAAAGTTGAAAGGGATTGAAAAAGGTTGAAGAGTTGAAAAGAATCCCTCCTTTTCAACTCTTCAACTTTTTAATTTTTCAACTCTCTTTCTACGTTTTTATTTGATTCCGAGTTTCTCTTTCAGGGCTTGCGGAAGGGCATCTTTGTGAATCATCACGGATGTCGTTTTGTAAGCAACGAAAGGATAGGAAGCGTATAAGTAACCGTGGTATTTGTTGTAGTCGCCCCAGGAGTTTTTAACGATAAAATATTTATTACCGTTTTGATCTACTGCTTTTCCTACAACGTGCATACCGTGGTCGTCAGTGGTTTCGTAGTTGTCAAATGCTTCCTGGCGCATTTCTTGGGTGATTTGTTTTTGTACAACCGGTTTTTCAGCCAGTTTAGCCTGTTTGTCGGTTTTGTTCATTTTCACCCATTTGGCGATTTCGGCGTCTTTGGTTTCTACATTTTCAATGTCCGGGATGATGGCGATGCCGTCTCTCAGGAATCCGGTTTCAGATACGTCCGATCCCCAGGAAAAGGTGTAACCGTTGTCGATGGCTTTGTCTAATACGTCCATCAGTTCGTCCAACGGCAGGTTGTAGCTCATTTCGCCGATCCAGTTGTCCGGTACTTCTACGGCAAATTGCGTGTAGAACGGATGATGGGTAAAGGAGGTTAGGCTTATGTAGTCGTCCATGTTCAGTCCGGTAGCTTCTTTGTAGAAAGACATGGGGGTGTATTCTTTGCCACGGAATGTGAATTTCTCCGGTTTGGATCCGAGGTAAGCGTCCAGAATGGCGTCGTATCCCCGTTTCCATGCGGTACTGATTTTGCGGTTCGGATTTTTTACGATAACATCTGCGTATGCTTTCAGAATGGCATCAAGTTCGCCGTGAGCGTGTACTTTTTCGCCGTAGTTGAGGCCTTTATATACTTCCAACGGAACGATACCGTAGTTTTTAATGGCCCAGGTCACATCGGCGGAGGCACCGCCTTGTCCGAAGTTCATACATCCGTGCATGCGGACATATTTGTTGGCTTTTTCGTCGTATGTGTTCCATACGATGTACATGGGGGAGAGGCTCACGGAGTCTTTACCGAGACGCATGATTTCTGATTCTAGGAAAGAAACGGTTGACCATGACCAGCAAGTTCCGGCTCTGTCCTGTGATTTTACCGAAGTGTTCGGAAGGCGTTTGAGTTCGGTAAAAACGTACCCTTCTTTCGTATTTTCTTTCTTTTTTTTGTTATTGCTTGCTGTGGCGATTGTGGCGCAAGCCAGCAATATACCCAGTGTCAAGGATAGAGTTCTTCTCATGTTTTTTTTATTTATATTGGTTAATTATGAACGTTTGTAAAGGTAGTAATTTTATTTTAACTCATCGTGTAAAAAGTGGTATTTCCGGTTGCAGATGGCGATAAAAATGATGCCGGCAATTAAAAGAATCAGTGTGTCCAGGTGAGAGGCAGAGGGTGAGAGGTCTTTAAAAAGGGCGTGGGTCTGGAGTGCGGATGAATCGGAAGTGAAGGTAAGGGCTGCCAGAATGTTGTTGGCTGCATGCAGACCGATGGCCAATTCCAGCCCTTCATCTTTAAGGGCAATGAATCCTAGGAGTAATCCCATTGTGATGTATTGTGGCAAAGTAACTTCTGCACCAAAATTTTTGACTTCGGGGTTGGCGCTGTGCATGATTCCGAAAAGCAGGGCGACGAGGACAAAGGAAATCCAGCGTGATTTGAAAAAAAGGGCAAAGCCCTGCATCAGATAACCCCTGAACATGATCTCTTCAAAGGCTGTCTGGAAAGGAAGCAGTAGTAAGGAAATGATTGCTAATCCGATGAAAGTTAGAAAGTTGAATTGTAAAATAATTTCGTTATTTTCGCGGGTATAGATTGTAATGCTCAGGGTTATCAAGGTTAATATCGCCCATACTCCGGCTCCGAAGAAAAAGCGTTGCCAGTTAAATTTCGGACGACTGGTTACGATATCCAGGTAATTTTTCCGGTGGATGTATTTGACGCAGAAAAACAGGGCAAAAAATCCTGCAACGAAAGTCAACAAGGTCAGTACCAGTCCCAGGTTTGTGTCTGTAACGGTATCCAGCATACCGTTTTGTAAAGTTTCCGGAGTGGTAATCAACATGTATATCAGTAGGGGAAGACTTGCGATTTGCATGATTAGGAAAACAATCAGAACGGTCAGGATGTACAGGGACCAGTTGTTTTTTCCGGTAAGAGCTTGTTCAATAAACATAACGGTTGTTAGAGGTTAAAATTTATCACTCAGATTTTTTAACAGCATTTCCAGACTGTATTCATCAGGAATAAGTACCTGACGGGCTTTGCTTCCTTCAAAAGGGCCGACAACTCCGGCGGCTTCCAGTTGGTCGATGATGCGTCCCGCCCGGTTGTAGCCGATGGAGAAGCGCCGTTGTATGGAGGAAGTGGAGCCCTGTTGAGAATTAACAACTAAGCGGGCAGCCTCTTCAAATAAGGGGTCTTTTACCCCCAGGTCGGCGTCAGATATTCCATTTCCTGCTTCACCTTCCGGTGTGTATTCCGGTAGTGCAAATGCTGACGGGTAGGATTGCTGGCTGGCTATATAGTGAGTGATTGCGTCGATTTCCGGGGTGTCAACGAAAGCACATTGTACCCGGGTCATTTCGCTTCCGACGGATATCAGCATATCTCCCCGTCCAATTAATTGATTAGCTCCCGGAGAGTCAAGGATGGTGCGGGAATCAATCATGGATGCTACTTTGAACGCGATACGAGCCGGGAAGTTGGCTTTGATTACTCCGGTGATGATGTTGGTAGAAGGCCTCTGGGTGGCAATAATCATGTGAATACCTACAGCACGGGCCAATTGTGCGATACGGGCAATGGGTTGTTCCACGTCTTTACCTGCTGTCATGATCAGGTCGGCAAATTCGTCTACAACGACGACGATGTAGGGCAGGTATTTGTGGCCTTTGGCCGGGTTTAGGTGTCGTTTGACAAATTTTTCGTTGTATTCTTTGATGTTTCTGACCTGTGCTTCTTTCAACAGGTCGTAGCGGCTGTCCATTTCAATACAGAGGGAATTCAGAGTATTGATTACTTTTGTTGTTTCGGTGATGATGGCTTCGTCTTCATCGGGAAGTTTGGCGAGGAAGTGTTTTTCAATCACCGAATAGATGCTTAATTCCACTTTTTTGGGGTCTACCATCACGAATTTCAGTTGTGACGGGTGTTTCTTATAAAGCAGAGAGGTAATAATGGCATTCAGTCCGACTGATTTTCCTTGTCCTGTTGCTCCGGCTACCAGCAAGTGGGGCATTTTGGCCAAGTCGAAAGTATAGGTTTCGTTGGAGATGGTGCGTCCCAAGGCGATGGGTAAGGCAAATTTGGATTCCTGGAATTTTTTTGAAGCAATGATGCCCCGCATGGATACAATTTCCGGATTCTGGTTGGGCACTTCAATGCCGATTGTTCCTGCTCCGGGAATGGGAGCAATGATGCGGATTCCCAGTGCTGCAAGACTCAGTGCGATGTCGTCTTCCAGGTTTTTGATTTTTGATATTTTTACTCCCGGAGCCGGAATGATTTCATATAGGGTAACCGTCGGCCCGATGGTGGCTTTGATTTTGGTGATTTCAATTTTATAGTTTCGCAGGGTTTCGACGATTTTGTTTTTGTTTTCGTCCAGTTCTTCCTGAGTCACTTTGGGATTGCCGCTGGAGTGTTCTTCTAAGAGTTCCAGGGAGGGATATTGGTAGTTGGATAAATCGAGTGTCGGGTCGTAGTCTTCTTCGGGCTGCATGTTTTTGGCTACGGTTTCTTCCTGGTTTTCTGTATTGACGGTCAGTTCGATGTCTTCTTCCTCCTCTTCTTCGGGCATTACTTTGTAATCCAGCAAATCTTCCGGTTTGTCGGTGTCCAATGTGTCCGGGGCCTGTATGGATGTGATTTCCGGCTGAAATTCAAAATCATTGATGGAGGCCGGAATGTTTTCAAACCCCTTTTCAATAGCGGGATTGTTTGTTCCCGGATAGAAGTCGTCAGCTGTTTTTATATAGTTAACTTCTTCCGTTTCGGGGGTGTCCGTCAGATTTTCATACTCTTCTTCCGGTGTGATGAATTCTTCTCTCGGTACCGGGAAGGATTCCGGTTCGGTTGGAAGTGCGGGTATTTCTTCTGCTGTTTCCGGATACAGCGGTTGAGTGGCAGGTGTTTCATCCGTTTGGGAATAATTCTGTTGTAGTGTTTCTTTCTTTTTCGGGAATAGGTTTTTCAAGAAATTGAGGCATTTATAAAATGTTTTCTCAAATCCGAAAAAGAGGATGGTGACAAATGTAAGCAGCAGGATGAGGAAAGTACCTATTCCCCCGGTCAGGGAGTTGAGCCATTGTGTGACAAAGTAGCCGTGGGCGCCTCCCGGGTATAAATACCCCTGGCGAATGTCGAAAAAGGAATAGATCATTTCGGCGAAGTAGCCGAAGAATAGGGAAATCCAGAGGATCAGAAAAAGGGTAATAAGAATTTTTTTACGGAATGCCGTAATTTTTCTTCCTGCGCTGCGTACGCCACACAATATCAGAATATAACAGAATAGGAAAGAGGAAATACCGAACCAACGGTTGATAAAAAGGTCGGACATCCAGGCTCCCAACTTTCCGGCGGGGTTTCCCGCGATGATGTCCGGATTGGAAATGACTTGTCTTAGCCCTTTGTCTAACAGGCTCTGGTCAATACCTCCAGTGAGGAAGAATCCGCAAAAAGCGAAAAACAGATAGCAAGAGAAGAGGATAAGGGTTAGTCCGATAATGACACGTGTCCGGGGTTCTTGTAAAAAGGAAAAGGCAGAACCGGTTTCTTTTTTTTCTACCGGTCTGCGGTTTATGTTTTTTTTCATTGATAAGACAATTTTTTCGCAGACGAAGATACGAATTAATTGAAAATTGAAAATTGAAAATTGAAAATATTTTACCGGAGAGGTTGTGCGGGAGAGAGGCCTTTCACTGAAACATTATGTTTCAGTGAAAGGGGGCGGGTTTATTGGTATAAAAATCTTTTTATGCTCCGTTTCGGCGTCTTTTCGAATTCTTCGTTGTAGATTTTAATTTTTGAAATCTGGCTGTACGCGGGTAGCGTTTGGTTCAGGGCTTTCCTGTTTTCTTCCATGATAGAGGGAATTTCACTTTCTTTGATTCGGGCGGCGTTGAGGCTGTCGAAATCGGGATAGATGAGGGCTGTCAGTTTCCCGTCCTGTTCAATGACGATGGATTCGGTGACATATTGCATGTTATTCAGCTGGTCTTCTATTTCTTCCGGATAAATGTTTTGCCCGTTGGGGCCCAAAAGCATGTTTTTGCTTCGTCCCTTAATGAACAGGTAGCCGTCAGAGTCTATGAGTCCCAGATCGCCTGTATGAAGCCATCCGTCCTGGTCTATGGCTGTGGCGGTTGCCTCTGGATTTTTGAAATATCCGGTCATGACACAGTCGCCTTTTGCCAGGATTTCACCGACGGTATTTTGCGGGTCTGCGGAGTCAATGCGTAGTTGTACGCGGTTGACGGCTTTTCCGCATGAGCCTTGTTTGAAAGTTTGCCAGTCGTCGTAGCTTAGAAGCGGTCCACATTCTGTCATTCCGTAACCTACCGTATAGGGGAAATGGATGGAGCGCAGGAAGTTTTCGACTTCTTTGTTGAGAGCTGCGCCGCCGATGATGATTTCCTGGAATTTTCCTCCTAAGGCATCCATGAGTTTTTGTCGGATGGTATCTTTGATTTTATCGTTGATGATGGGAATATTCATCAGCAGTTTCATGTGCGGCTTCTCAATGGCCGGAAATATTTTTTTGCGGATGATTTTTTCAATGACCAGAGGTACTGTGATAATCAAATCCGGTTTTACTTCTGCAAACGCATCGGCAATGATTTTGGGGGATGGGGTGCGGGACAGGAAATGGATGTGGGTACCGTTGACAAATTGGTAGATAAATTCAAATGCCAGTCCATACATGTGAGCCATGGGAAGCATACAGACAATTTGACTGCCCGGGTTGAAACCGAGTATCTCAATACCGAATTTCATGTTTGTCCACAGGCTCCGGTAGGTAAGCATGACACCTTTGGAGCTGCTGGTGGTCCCGGAGGTATAGTTAATCAGTGCCAGTTCATCCAGGTGGTCGTAAGTGTACTTTACGTTGTTGGCTGTGAAGCGGTCGGGGTATTTTTTCCCGAAAAGTTCGTTCAGGCGTTCTCGGGCCAAAGTCAATTCTTTTTTATTGGAGTGGCGTAACGAGAAATCTTCGATACGTAGTATGCCGTCTAAGTCAGGCATGGCCGATTCGTCCAGGTTTTCCCAAACAACATCACCTGCGAAAAGAAGTCGGGCTTCCGAATGGTTGACAATGTGGTGTATATTGTCGGGTTTGAATTCGTTGAGTATGGGGACGGCTATGGCTCCATAGGTCAGGGTGGCTAAAAAGGCAATGCCCCAGGATGACATATTCCGGCTGCACAGGGCGATTTTGTCCCCTTTCCGGATGCCGCTTTGCTCAAAAAGAATATGGAGTTTTTCAATCTTGCGTGCTACGTCTTTGTAGGAGGAGGTTGCTCCCTTGAAGTCTGTAAGGGAGGGTAGGTCCCAGTTTTTTTTAATACTATCTTCTACGTATTTCAGAAAACATTCTTGCATAATGATTTGCTTTATATCAAGCCAAAGATAAATTTTTCATTCAGAAAGTCAAAATAAAACCTGCTTTTTGCCGGAAATGTCGTGTCAGCTATTGGTATAGGTAGCGTTTGATGCTCTTTTTAGGTGTTTTCTCAAATTCTTTCTGGCGTATGCGTATCCGGCTGATCTGGCTGTAGCCGGGCAAAATTTCATTTAGTTGTTTCCGGTTTTGGTCCAGTTGTTTCGTCAGGGCTTCTTCTGTTAATCCGGCGTTTTTTGCCGCTTCAAAATCGGGATAGATGAGTGCGGACAGTTTACCGTTGTGTTCAATGACTAAGGATTCATTGACATAAGGCATCACGTTGAGTTTGTCTTCTATTTCTTCCGGATAGATGTTTTGTCCGCTTGGCCCCAGTATCATGTTTTTGCTTCGTCCTTTGATGTAGAGGTAGCCGCTTTCGTCCAGGATGCCCAGGTCACCGGTGTGAAGCCACCCGTCACCGTCCAAAGCCGTTTGTGTCGCTTCGGGATTTTTGTAATATCCTTCCATGACATTGTCGCCTTTGACCCATATTTCACCGACAATGCGTTTGGGATTTTGGGAATCAATTCGTATTTCCATCCTGTCGACGGCTTTTCCGCATGAGCCGGGATGGAATGTTATCCAATCATCGAAGGAGATTCCGGGGCCGCATTCCGTCATGCCGTAGCCCACAGTGTAGGGGAAACGGATGGAGGCCAGGAAACCTTCCACTTCATGGTTCAGAGCAGCACCACCCACAGCTAACAGTTTGAAACGTCCTCCAAAGGCGTTCAGTACTTTTTGCCGGATTTTTGCTTTGATTTTTCGGTTGATATACGGCATTTTGAGTAAGAGCTGTATGTGAAAACGCTTTAGTTTGGGCAGGACATTTTTTCGGATGATTTTTTCAATAATCAGCGGAACAGCTACAATCAGGTGTGGACGGATTTGGGAAAATACTTCCGAGATAACTCCCGGAGACGGGGTTTTGCTGAGAAAGTATACTTGTGAACCGCTTGCAAAGGGATAGATAAATTCAAATGCCAGGCCGTACATGTGGGCCATCGTGAGTATGGCTACCAGTTTATCGCCCGGATGATACCCCATTTTGTCGAGGGCAAAACGAAGGTTGGACCACATGCTCCGGTAGGGAAGTACCACACCTTTGGATGCACTGGTCGTACCGGAGGTGTAGTTTATCATGGCGATGTCGTCCTGTTGTTCCCGGGGATAGTTTATGCAGTCCGGGGTAAAGCTGTCCTGGAATTTTTCTTCAAAGAGTTCGTTTATTTTTTTGCTGCCTTGGTTTAACAGTGTGAGGCGGCTGTGGCGTATGGAATAGTCTTCCATGCGTATGATACCGTCGAGGTGGGGCATGTGCTGGTGGTCCAGGGTGGCCCAGTTGTTGTCGCCGACGAACAGAAGCCGGGCTTCTGAGTGGTTAATGATGTGATGAATGTTGTCGGGTTTGAATTCGTGCAGAATGGGGATGGCTATGGCTCCGTGTGCCAGAATAGCGATGAAGGCGATACCCCAGTGGGCACTGTTCCGGCTGCATAGGGCGATTTTGTCGCCTTTTTTTATTCCGGCGTGTTCAAACCATAGGCGTAGTTTTTCCACTTTTCGGGCCACATCGCGATAAGCGTAGCTGATTCCCTTGTAGTCGGTCAGGGAAGGTAAATCCCAGTGCGTCTTTATGCTGTATTCCAGTAGTCCCAAAAAGCTTTCTTCCATGATGTTGTTGTTTAACGGATTGTTTTATAGGTTCTGAGAAGCTGAGGGAAGATCGGTTTGGTTTCGTTTGTTCTGGAATTTAGTCGTAACCCAGGCGGTGAAAATCGGGAAAAAAATCATTCCTGCGGCGGCAAGGGCAACGGCTAAGGACTGGCCGATTTTGGTGACGCCGAAGATGTTTGAACCGACAGTGGTTACGTTCATGAGTGACCAGTTGAAGGCATCCCAGTAGTTTTTAACCAGGGGATTGGGACCGTGTTCTATGAAATAGAATACGATACTGCAAAAGTAGATGATGGTAACGAGGATGGCTATGTAGGTGACAAAGAGGTTGGTCACTTTGCTGTGGGTCATCCAGGAAACGATAATTGAGATGCCATAGATCCCCCGGACAATCGGGAAGAGGCGCAAGGCAATCCATAATCCGTGGGGAACGACAGGGGAAAGGGCATATACGATATTCAGATAGGGAATGGCCAGTAGTAATAGGAACACATTCTGACAGACGGATTTCCAGCTCCTGTCGCTGTAGTACCAGCGGACTAAAAAGTCGGCCAGGAAAATGGCGCAGATAATCAGATGGCTGTTCAGGATGAAACGCTCACTGAGTATGGGCCGGGAGGACAACAGTTCGATGGAGATGATAATGATAATGAATATGCTGCCTGCAACAACCAGTATATTCAGCAGATTTTTGAGCCATTCGTTGTTTGGTTTCATGGGAATAAGTTTAGAGGGTCTGAATAGAATTATGCTTATTTTATTGTTATTTGGGGTAGTTACGTGAAAGCGGGGTGAATGTTTTGTGTCGTCGTGTGATTTAACATTCGGTGACATTTGTAATCCGGCAACTTTATTATTATTTTCGGGCGTCAAAAACAGAAAATGAAAATTATGCAGTTCAGAAAGATTTTTCGGGGGATGTTGTTCATTGTGGCGGCATTCCTTTGGAGTTGTAGCGGAAATACCGATACGACGGAAGTGGTGATTATATCGACTAACGATATACATGCTCAGATTAACAAGTTCCCGCAGTTTGCCACGTTTGTCCGGAAGCAGAGGGCGGTACATCCGAATTTGCTGGTGGTGGATGGTGGCGATCGTTTTTCCGGGAATGTCTATGTGGATAATGCCGTAGAAAGAGGTAAGCCGATGGTTGTCCTCATGAATGCGGTTGGCTATGACCTGGCGACGTTTGGAAACCATGAGTTCGATTACGGACAGACGGAGTTGAAGAAGAGGATAGAAGAAATGAATTTTCCTGTCATCTGTGCGAATATTGAGGCGGAGGGTAGTGGGTTGGGACAACCTCAGGGGCATCATATCCTTGAGAAAGCCGGCATTCGTTTTTGTTTTGTGAGTATGATTGGGATTGACGGGAAGAACCGTATTCCTGCGACTAATCCTGCCCATCTGGAGAATATTTCTTTCCGGCATTTTTCGGAAGTTGTAGAGGAAAATAAAGAGTTGAAAGAGGTGTGTGATGTTTTTGTGGCTTTGACTCATCTGGGATATACTGCAGATTCTGTATTGGCAGTCAGTATGCCGGAATTGGATGTTATTATCGGAGGACATTCACACACGCTGCTCCGGGAACCGAAGGTGGTCAATGATGTGTTAATCACCCAAGCGGGTTCCAATCTGAATTATGCTGGTGTGACGACGTTGGCATTTAAGGGCAAACGGTTAGTGAGTAAGTCGTTTGAGGTTGTGAAACTGGATACGGTCGGAGCTCCCGATGAGGAAACGGCAGGTATGGTGAAGGAGTTTTGCAACCGTCCGGAATTTTCGGAAAAAATCGGGATGACTTCGAAGGGATTGAAGTATAAGGAAGATGTGGCTTCGATGGTAACGGATGCGATGTGTAAGGCTGCCGGTTGTGATTTTGTTTTTTATAACAAGGGGGGGGTACGTCTGAATTCTATTCCAGCGGGGGATATAACGAAAGCGACGGTATATCGGATTGAGCCTTTCAGTAATTATATTGTGACGCATCGGCTGACTTTAAAGGAGATGAAGGCGTTGATTCTGAATCGTTTCAACGGGCCGAAAAATCCGGAAAAGCGATATGTCGACCTGTTTATTTCGGAAGGGCGTTATACGATTTTGAAAGACAAGGAGGGGAAAGGCGTGGATGTGGTTTTTGCTGATAGAAACGGCAGGAAGTTAAAGGACGAAAGTAAAAAATATAAAATCGGGTTGAGCAATTATGTGAACAGTACTTATGATTTTGTGGGGAAGGGAGGCGGAACCAATACCGGGATTATGATTGTAGATGCCATTTTTGATTTTCTCAAAGTTCAGCAAGATGTGAATTACAATAAGAAGAGGGCTTTTATTGGGAAGCAGTAAACGGGATCAGGCTTTTTCACACAGGAACAGGAAGCGTCGGGTATCGGCAAAGGTGGTGGCAAATAGATAAGTTTCCCCTCCGTCTGTGATACCCGATGTTTTTCGTATTTGTTCGACTGACATTGGAAAGTTCCGGACCGCAATGTTTGCTTGCGGTGTATCTTTGCGGAGTTGTTTTAGCAGTTTGCCTGTAAACGGAAGACTTTTTCGGATGAAGAATTTTCTTCCCGGAAAATTCTCACAATACAGGTCGGATGTGTACAGATGGCTGTGTCGGTGGAGTTTAAGCAGGTTATAGCGTATTGCTACGGACTTGAATGCTCCGCTTTTTAGCAGGGCGGCGTTGGGTTCGTAAAGATAGATCCCGGGAGTTTCCGCCAGTAGTAAGGGAGATTCTTTTTCTTCGTGGGGAGAAAAGGAAAATTCCTGGTGACTGTCGTTGTGGACCGCCTGTGTGTAAATCTGTATTTCCCGCGGGGTATTTTCTAAAACGAAAAGGATTTCTTTGCATTCGTTTTTTACAGCAAGGATATGGATTTCAGTTGTTTCCGGTAACAGATGGAGCGTCTCTGTCAGGTCTGCCATGGGGGAAATCTTGATAATCAGACGTTGTGAGTGCTGTAACAGGATTTTTTTTAATTCTAAAATATTTGGTTCACAATCATTCAGGGCAAACAGGCGTTTGTTACTGTCTGAGCGTCTTGCCGGGTCGATGTAGAATGTATCTGTTTTTATGGATTCCAGAATGTCCCGGCAATCTGAATTTATTACCTGTATATTATTGGTTTGTAGTATTTTAAAGTTGTGATCCGCAGCCTGGCAATATTCGGGGAAGCGTTCGACGTAAATAACTTCTTTGGCTTTTTGTGCGAAATACCAGCTGTCGATGCCCAGTCCTCCTGTCAGGTCGCAGACCCGTTCCCCTTTGATTAATAGTTGTTTGTAGGATGCTGTGGTCTCTGAGGAGCATTGTTCGGTGGCAAGGCGGGAGGGAAATACCAGGTTGCGGTTGTGATACCACAGAGGTAGTTTTTCTTTGATGTGCCGTCGGGCGATGATTTGGTTGACGGCAAAAGCCATGTCAATGTCCGGATAGCGTTTGGCATGCAACAGCAGTTCGTCCGTAGAGCTGGATTCGTGCCGGGCGATGAAATCCTGTAATGAAGCGGGCAGTGGCAGTTGCATAATCGTGTGGTTATGCAGGCAAAGATACAAAATATCTCGGCTTTATAGCAGCTCCTGCAAGAGGTAAATGCCCAGTCCTGCAAAAAATCCGAGTAGGGCAAGCAGGCTGATGTGTTTCAGATACCAGATGAAGTTGATTTTTTCCAATCCCATGGCAACTACTCCGGCAGCTGAGCCGATAATCAGAATGCTTCCGCCCGTTCCGGCACAGTAAGCTATCAATTCCCAGAATGCACCGTTTTGTACGAAATTGGCCATATACTGGGCTTCGGGCAAAGTTGCTGCTGTTTCGGGAGACAGTACGGGATACATACCCATGGCTGCCGCTACTAAAGGTACGTTGTCGATGATGGAGGAGAGCAAACCGATGATAATATTGACGAAGTAGATATTATGGATTTTTACATCCAGGAAATGGGAAAGGTGGTTGAGTATTCCGATAGCTTCGAGTGCAGCAACAGCCATCAGTATGCCGAGAAAGAAAAGAATGGTGGAGAGGTCGATGTTTTTTAATACATAGGGAATCCGGTACTGGTTTTGCAGAGGCACTTGGGGATGTCTGTTGTATAAAATTTCGGTGTAAATCCACATCAGTCCCAGCATGAGGGTGATACCGGCAAAGGGAGGAAGTTGTGTCAGGGATTTGAATACCGGAACGGCAAGCAGACAGAGTATGCCGAGGATAAGTATGATATTTTGCTGTTTGGTGCCGACGGGACTGGTTTCGTTTATTGCGGAAGCATTGTCGGCGGCGGCAAGTTGTCCTTTCAGTGAAAAAGAGACAATCCATACGGGTACCAGACAGGATACGAGGCTGGGGAAAAACAGACTTTTCATGATGTGGGCGGAAGTGATATTATTGCCTATCCATAGCATGATTGTCGTTACGTCTCCGATGGGGGTCCAGGCGCCGCCTGCATTGGCTGCAATGACGATAATGCTGCCAAATACCCATCTCTCTTTTTGTGAGTCCAGCAGTTTTCCCAGCAGTGTAACCATGATAATGGCTGTTGTCATATTATCCAGTATGGCGGAGAGGCTAAACGTGAGGAATGCAATCAACCACAGCAGCTTTTTTTTGCTGTGGGTCCGGATTCTTCGGGTGATGCCTGTGAATCCGTGATGGACGTCGATGAGGGTGACAATCGCCATGGCTCCTAACAGATAAAACAGGATTTCTGCTACATTGCCGAGCTGGTAGATCATCTCTTCATTCACGATGAAATTTTGAGTTTGTTCTGTAGGATTCTGTTGATTCAGTGCCGGGTTTTCCGTGATGTATTCCTGGAATTTTGTTTTATCCGCGTCAATAATCTGTGCCGGAGGGGCAAAGATATACAGGGTCCAGAGGGCGATGCACAATATCAGCGCTATGGCAGTTTTATTGATTCCGGTTTTGTGTTCGAGAGCAATAAGCGTGTAGCCTGCAATGAATAGAAGAATCATACCCGTAATCATGGTTTGTCTGATTTAAATTTTCGGGGTATACGGCAAAACTGTAAAATGCGTTACGCTTGAATTTTCCCGGATACATTTTTTTGATTTTTTATATCCTAAAGCTAAAATTGTCGTATATTTGGTGGCAAATAAAATAAAAACGGAAAATATTCATTCAAAGAGGTAATGAAACGTTGTTTGTTGTTATTCATATTCTGGCTTTCGGTTTTAGGGGGGGAGCTTATTGGGTTCAACCCGGGGGAGGAGTATGAAGACATCAGAGGGCGGATTGATCTTTTGACCGGACATGACGAGGATGCTTTGGCGGCGGTTGTGCATGCCAACAGTATAGCGGATATTTCCCTTCAACAGAGTACGTCTGTCCATATCAGTTCATTATTGCGTCGTTATCCCCAGTTCAGGGCCAGCGGGGAGCGTTTTTTTGTTTTTTCCGTAACAGAAGCCCAACGGATGGCTTCCCGCTATCAAGTGGCTTGCGGTAATTCTGGGAATTATCATGCACTTCTGAAACAATCCGGATATTATCTTTATCAGCTTTGCCGGTTGATTATTTAGCAGTATACTTTCTTATAAATTTGTTTTTACCTCTGGTGTCCGGGGGTGAAGAATACCCGTGCGGTATTCCGGAAAGATAGGGAAACCGGGATTGCGCTTCCTTGCTTTCCTGTTGCGGACAGAATTATAAATCATTAAAAGAATAATTATGGAAAGATATGCTGTTATAACGGAAGATATAGAAAATGTGACCAATCGTGAAGTAGTAAGACAAAACCGGATTTCGATGGTTTCCATCGGATTTATATTGTTATCGGTCTTTCTTGCCCTTTGGGCGTTTTCCATTACTGATCCCAATTCTTCATTTTCAACCTTTTTATTGACAACGGCAGTGTTTATGCTGTTGGGGGGAATCGTAAAGTTTTGTATGGGAAGAAGGTGTTATTTTTTTAAGCCTACCGGTAGCCCGATAAAACACATGACGCTTTATTTTGATAACAAAGAGAGTCAGCATCTGAAGGATTGCATGGAACAGAAGAGGTTTGAAATTTTAAAAGGCTTGAAGCGTCAGATTAATACTGGTGTGAAGGTAGATGCAATGATTGCCGCTGACAGTCGTTTTGTTGCGTTACAGGTGTCAGAATACGTTCCCTATACGTATGAGGCGGCGTCTCCTGTCATGTGCTATTATGAGAATGATGCCCTGTTGTTATCGGATTATTTTAAGAATAGCAGATAGCAGGGGAGCGGAATAATAATAGGCCTTTCTGGGCTGATTGGTAAAATTCCTGTTTTTTACCTGGTAAAGGTTTCCGGTATTTATAATTAAGAAAGAAATCAGGGGATTGCAACGAGCCAATCAGTTCAGAATCCGGTCTGTTCCAAGTCACACACTTTACTTGGAAAGCGATTCTTCAGTTTTATTTCTGTTGTGTCGGAGATGTATTTATTTGATTGATTAACATACTGATCTGTTGATCTTTTTCACGCATGCTTTCGGTGAGACGATCCAGAATGAGTATCAGTTTTTCATTCATGTGTTTGCCTTCCGGATCCTGGAATATTTTTGTGTAGACGCCATCTGTTTCCATCTCTGTATATTTGGAGCCTTCTCCTGTTTGAAGCCATTCTTTGTTTACTCCTAAAAGTTTGCTTAGTACGGTTAATTTGGTTGAATCCGGTTTCGTTTTTCCTTTCAGATAATTAGAAACCGTACTTGCTGAAATGTCGATAGCCTTGGCTATTTTGTATTTTGAAATCTGTCTTTCTTCAATAATACTTTGTAATCTTTCCGGAAATCCCATAATTATTTTAGATTATTATAAATAAAAATAGTAAGTATTATATCAAATATTATTTTCTGTAAGTCAATTTTGGATTAATTGTGCACCTTCTTTCTATACAAATATAGCGATAAACGCTTATTTTTTCAATAATAGACCGGACCCGCTGTTTTCAGGAACAGACAAGCACTTCATTCTGAATTTATTTACGTGAAATATTTGTTTGTATTTATTCCTGTAAAAGTTTCTTTTTATTGTTTTTTTATGTTTGGAAAGAAGAAAAGAAGCGGGTTGGGGGTGAGAATGGGCGTACAATGTTGGAGTAGTTTTGCTGTCTTGTTTTTTAGGAGCTCTGTTTTTCTTTTTCTCTATATTTTAATAGCTTTGCGGAAAATTAAAATGGTAAAGTTTATGCAAGAAGAAAATGGAGTAGAGAAGGTAAAATGCCTGATTATCGGTTCCGGTCCTGCGGGCTATACGGCAGCAATTTATGCTTCCCGGGCTAATCTTAACCCGGTACTTTATACCGGATTACAAATGGGGGGGCAGCTGACCACCACTACGGAAGTGGAAAATTTTCCCGGTTATCCGGAGGGTGTGACGGGACCTGTACTAATGGAGGATTTGAGACGTCAGGCGGAACGTTTCGGAACAGATATCCGCTTCGGTATTGTGACGAAGGTGGATTTTTCCGTTCGTCCTTTCCGTTTGACTGTGGATGAAGAAAAACAGGTACTTGCGGAGGCTGTGATTATTGCTACCGGGGCAACAGCCCGTTATTTGGGGCTTCCGTCAGAGGAGCGCTTTAAAGGTCTTGGAGTAAGTGCTTGTGCCACTTGTGACGGTTTTTTCTATAAGGGAAAAGAGGTCGCAGTTGTGGGGGGGGGAGATACGGCGTGTGAAGAAGCGACATACCTGGCGGGTTTATGCCGGAAAGTGTATTTGGTAGTCCGGAAAAATTACTTGCGGGCATCAAAAGCTATGCAGGAAAGAGTGTTCAATACTCCCAATATTGAAGTCTTGTTTGAGCATAATACGAAAGAGCTGTATGGTACGGATATGGGATTGGAAGGAGCCCGTTTGTTGTATAAAATGGGTACTCCCGAAGAGAAAGAGGTGGACATCCGGATTGACGGCTTTTTCCTGGCTATCGGTCATACTCCCAATACTGCCGTATTTAAAGAATATATTGCGACGGACGAACAGGGATACATTCTGACAGAGGGTAAATCAACCAAAACGAATGTTGCCGGTGTGTTTGCCGCAGGGGATGTAATGGACCCGGTGTATCGTCAGGGGATTACGTCTGCGGGATCCGGTTGCCGGGCTGCAATTGACGTGGAACATTATTTGGCGGAGTTGTAGAAAACCGGAAAATTTATCCAGCGTCTCCATCCGGGACAGGAGCGGACGGCAGATGCTGACAGAGGTAGCACACAGGGGAGAACCTGTGTGCTATTTGATTGTAACGAGGGTTGCTCCGTATCCGTATTGCTTGAATGAAGCATCTTGGTGATGAAAACGTTTATAACGGGTCTGGAGTTCCCAAAGTATGCGTTGCCGGAGTACCCCGTCTCCTTTGCCGTGAATGAAAACGATTTTTTTGCCTTTGCGCAGTTTGTATTCTTCCAGTGTTTTCCGGAATACGTCAAGTTGGTATTCCAGGATGTCTTTGTTTTCCATGCCTGCAGTGGTTTCTAACAACCGGTCTGCATGCAAATCGATTTCCAATACATTGGGAGTCGGTTGGACGGAGGTAGGTCGGACAGTAGCTTCCAGTTTTTTTTCCTGTAGAAGTTTTTCCGGTGTGGAGAGTTTTTCTTCTATATCCGTTTCTTTCTCTAAAGGTCGGAGGAGTGCCATTTCGCTGAACCAGCGTATATGCTTGTAGGCTCCGGATTTCTGGAACGATGCGGGGGTGATTTTTACCCGGCTTTCGACAGGTTTCCGAGGAACAAATAGGCCTTTCTGATAAAAAAGAGCCTGGATGTGTATATTTTTAATCCGCTCTATTTCTTTCAAAGTATAAGTACCTATCAATAGTGTAGACCCCGGATTACAGTTGCCGGCAGAGATGCCGTTATACTTTTCGCCATTATCATAACTGATGGTATATAAACAGGTTAATGACGTATCGTTTATCAGGTGGAAATCGTAGCGGCATCCGGCGAGATTCTGAAAGTTTTCGGGGACAATTGCCAAATAGAGCGTGTCTGCCGGCTCTACGGAAATGGAAGATGCTGATACCGGGGACTTTGTTGGCGGAGTACCGTTTCCAAATTCGGATTTAATGACCACTAAGTCGTTTGTGGCAGCCGGGATTTCAAACCCATATTCTTCGCAGTATACGTTGACTGTGTTCTGATCAATCAGGCTGGTGACCTTGCCTTCTAATTTCTCAGATATGAATTTTACAATGTCTCCGATTTTTACTTCCATTTTTCTTTATTTTGGTTTATACAAAAGTAAGGTATTTTGTGGGAATACTTGTAATAATATGGGCGGGAAGCGCAACTTTCTCTTCGGGGGTATGCGTAAAACTTTAAAAAAATGAATCAATGTTAAAATGTTTCTTTTTCGTTGCCCTGTTTCAGATGATTTTGCCGAAGGAATTATCGGCGCAGAATAATAGGTTTGTTGACCGTTTCCTGCTTAGAGAGGGTGAAAGGGAGAATTTGAGGACAATACCGGTTTTTTCCATTTACAAAGACAACTATCTGGTGACAGGTTTCCGGGTGACGGGTGAAAAAATAGACCAGTATAGTTCGGATGCGAAATTTCAGATCAGTTTGCGCCATCGTCTCTATAAAGGTCCGCTTCCGTGGGATACGTATCTTTTTTTAACTTATACGCAGAAATCTTTTTGGGATATTTACCGGGATTCCTCTCCTTTCTCGGAGACAAACTATAATCCGACAGTGGGTGTAGGGAAGAATTTTCTTCGGGATGGAGAGTTGGCGGGTATAGGTATGTTGCAATTTGAGCATGAATCTAACGGGAGGGATAGCATCTGGTCGCGTAGTTGGAATAAAATCAGCCTGACGGGGATTTATGTCGTGAATACACGTTTTACGTTTGAGGTCAAGTTATGGGTTCCGATAGTCGTTGCGGAGGAAAATCACAATATGGCCTGTTATGCCGGTTTCGGGCAGGCGGCGGTAACGTATAATAATTATAACAGGCGTTTTTCCGTTTCGGTTATGATGACAAAGCGGGCAGGTCGGATATTTGATGCCAACTGGCAACTGGAAGCTGCTTATAAGATTTTTCCGCGGGATGAACAGTATCTGTTTATGCAGTTTTATACCGGTTATGGTGAAAGTATGATCGGATACAAGCGTTTTTCCCGTTGTTTGCGTGTAGGTATCGTAATAAAACCGGGTGCTTTGACTATTTTTTGATGCTTGTTTTTCCGGAATCGGTTGAAATGATTAAATTAGCGTCATTGTTCGGAAGAGAGTATTAAAAATATATATCATGACATTACAGGAATTTCAATACGCTATTCAGGAGGGTATTCCGGCTTCGTTGCCTGCTCCCAGACCTTATGACCCGGAAATCAATCATGCTCCCAAGCGGAAGGATATTTTGAGCCGGGAAGAGAAAAAGCTGGCCTTGCGTAACGCTTTGCGCTATTTCAAACCGGAACATCATGCCGTACTGGCACCGGAGTTTGCAGAGGAACTTGAAAAATACGGGCGCATTTATATGTATCGTTTCCGACCGGAGTATGAGATGTTTGCCCGCAATATCCAGGATTATCCCCATAAGAGTTTGCAGGCAGCGGCGATTATGCTGATGATTACCAACAATCTGGATAAAGCGGTGGCGCAACATCCTCATGAGCTGATTACTTATGGCGGGAATGGTGCCGTTTTCCAGAACTGGGCGCAGTATCGGCTGACGATGAAATATTTGTCGGAAATGACCGACGAACAGACTCTTGTGTTGTATTCCGGTCACCCGTTGGGATTGTTCCCTTCTCATAAGGATGCTCCGCGTGTTGTTGTGACCAATGGTATGGTTATACCCAATTATTCCAAACCCGATGATTGGGAACGGTTTAATGCTCTGGGAGTCTCCCAGTACGGACAAATGACGGCGGGTTCGTTTATGTATATCGGGCCGCAGGGGATTGTTCACGGTACGACCATCACGGTGTTGAATGCCGGACGTAAAATCTCCCGGCATGGTGAAGGACTGGCGGGTAAGTTGTTTGTTACTGCGGGCCTGGGCGGAATGTCGGGGGCTCAGCCCAAGGCCGGGAATATAGCCGGATGTGTCAGTATTACGGCGGAGATTAATCCTAAGGCGACTCACACGCGGCACACCCAGAACTGGGTGGATGAAGTGATTGACGACCTGGATGTGTTGATGAAACGGGTGAGGGTGGCAAAGGAGAAGAAAGAAGTGGTTTCTATTGCTTACCAGGGAAATGTGGTGGATCTTTGGGAACGCCTTCCCAAAGAAGATATTCCGGTGGAATTGGGATCGGACCAGACCTCTTTGCATAATCCGTGGGCCGGAGGATATTATCCGGTGGGGCAGAGTTTTGAAGAGAGCAAGCGGATGATGGCGGAGGAGCCGGAATTGTTTAAGAAGAAAGTGCAAGATTCTTTAAAAAGGCATGTCGCAGCTATTAATGCCTGTGTGGAACGGTTCGGCACCTATTTTTTTGATTATGGGAATGCTTTTCTGCTGGAATCGTCGCGTGCAGGGGCGGATATTCTGAAACCGAACGGTAGTTTTAAATATCCGTCGTATGTACAGGATATTATGGGACCGATGTGTTTTGATTACGGTTTCGGTCCTTTCCGGTGGGTATGTACAAGCGGCAAACCGGAAGACCTGGCAAAGACCGATGAAATAGCTACCCGGGTGTTGGAGGATTTGGCCGAATCCTCTCCCAAAGAGATACAACAACAGATGCATGACAATATCCGCTGGATTAAAGCGGCGGGGGAGAATCGCCTGGTTGTGGGGTCGCAAGCGCGTATTTTGTATGCGGATGCCTTGGGGCGTATCCGTATAGCCGAAGCTTTTAATAAAGCGGTGGCTTCCGGCGAACTGACAGCTCCGGTAGTGTTGGGGCGTGATCATCATGATGTATCGGGGACGGATTCGCCCTATCGTGAGACGTCAAATATTTATGACGGTTCCAGATTCACTGCCGATATGGCTGTACAGAATGTGATTGGCGATTCTTTCCGGGGAGCGACGTGGGTATCGCTGCATAACGGAGGAGGTGTAGGATGGGGGGAAGTAATGAATGGCGGATTCGGTATGGTATTGGATGGTAGTGCCGACTCAGACAGACGGTTGAAAAATATGCTTTTCTGGGATGTGAACAATGGAATCAGCCGTCGGAGCTGGGCGCGTAATGAAGGTGCTGTTTTTGCCATTAAACGGGCTATGGAGGCTAATCCTGCTTTGAAGGTTACTTTGCCTAATCTGGCTGATGATGAGTTGATAGAAACTGCATTTAAAGAATAATTTTTATTCCGGTTTATTGTAAGGCTGGTTCCCGCATAAAATAATAGCAGGAAGTAATTCCTGCTATTACTGACTTGGTTTTTTGTGTATTATAGGGATGAGATTTATAAAATGAAAGAAGGCAGTACCCTATTGGTAGACTTGGTGAGAAATATAAAACCAATAAAGTCCGCCTTCTTCATTTTATTCTTTTACATAGCCGTCAAATTTTAATGTATAAACTTCCTGTTTCGTATTGCAATAGATCAATACTGATTTGCTGAATTTTCCTATTGAAAATGGTTCAAACCTGATGTTTATCTTACTGGTTTGTTCCGGAGCAATAGGGTGCCGGTCCCATTTTACTATCGTACACCCGCATGACGGTTCAGCCGCTTTGATTATCAAGGGTACATCCCCCGTATTTTTTACTTCAAATTCTGCATACCTGCAGGAGTCGATGTTAACTTCCCCCAAATGAATGATTTTTTCTGTAAACTTCACCTCCGTAAGGTTTTCGTTTTCTAAGAAACTGTAAGCTTCGTGAATCAGCATCCATTCGGCTCCGCTTATGATTATCACCGTAAAAATCAGGAAGACCGGTAATAGTTTCTTCATCTTATAAAGCGAATTTTACAATTACAGCTTCCGGAGTATATCCTATACCATATAAGGTTTTTTCTTCCTGATCATAACAAATGTGACTTACCGGAATATCTAACGAACGGGAATCCATCTGATTGCCCATCCAGTCAAATGTCAGTAATGTGTGGCAATGTCCGATGTTGTAACGGTCTCTTTTTTTACTTTTCCCGGAATATAAAACATAAATCCGGTCATTGGAAACGGCCATATCTAAAAAGCCGTGTACCGTGCTTTTGTCGTATGCTACTTTTAAATTTTCAGGCGTGCTTCCGTAAATATGTACTTTGGGAAAATAGAATGAGAGCAATTTTATTCTTTCGATCCGGTTTTCCTTGATCCGGCAGATATCTAAAATGCCGCTGCGCATATCGGAACAGGCAAAAGCCTCTCCGTCCGGTTTTATTCTTAAAACGCTGCTGGCATATAAAACACTCTTGGCGTATTCATCCAACTCCGGGAAATCCGGATGTTCCGGATAGGAGAGAAAGTATCCGGCTTTACGCTCTTGGAGTGAATATAGCATGTAGCGTCCTTTTTCATATAACCCTGTGGCAATGACATATCGGTCGTTTTTGGCTGCAACCAGGTGCCGGGTGTCTGTCGGAAGTTGAATGCTGTAGGTTGCTGCAATTCCGTTTTCATTTCCGGGAGTGACGAATAGTTGTCCGGTATGAAAATTCAATGCTGAAATTTCCTGACCGCTTGCATCCAATGCACTGGTATAAAACGCCTGTCCGTTTGACCGGCTGCGGGTAATTCGGTCTACCCGGTTGTTGTGGTTGATTTCAAACAGACTGATATTGTTTTCTCCCGTCCGATTGGTTACGGCAAAAATCCGATTGCTTTTGGTGATGCTTGTCGGATTGGCAATTCCCCATTTTTCAAATGAAGCAATTACTTCCGTATTCTGCACTTTGCTGTTTGCATCCGGACGTAATGCATCGGCTTGTTCTTCTTCAAAAGAGCAACCCCATTCAACGATGAGAAAAAATGATAGTATAAGATAGAATATATTTTTCATGGGTTATTCTTTGTAGGTAACACCTATTTGAGCTACACCGTTAATAATGCAAAATCCATGTCCATATGAACAAGTATATTCTCCACTTTCACTTGTGGCTAAAGCCTCGGGAGAAATGATGTCTGAAGACAGCGAAAAATTATCTTTATAACTTATTGCAAGGATGATGATACTGATGATCGTAGCAATAAGAAATAATATTTTTCTTTTTGTTTTTTTCATGCCTTTTGAATTATTGATTACTTTTAACTCGCCACAAATATATAGGGAAAATTTTAATAATTTCCTTGCGAATTGTCATGAAAATGTCATGATTTTGCTTCGTATTCTTAAAATGTATTAATTGGGGTGAGGGTTAATTACATATGAAAAGAAGAAAGGAATATACCTGGATTATTGCTACTGTTGGTATTTCAGTTTTGTTATTGTTTCAATTGATTTTAGTGAGTAGATTGTATCAATTAGAGCGAGAGCACTTCTATGATAAGTTTTGGGGAAAGATTAAAAATAGTATTTCAGAGTTAAATGTAAATCTTGCGAAAAATCAAAAGTACGAAAGAAATTTTATTGCTTATGATTGTGTGTTGAATAAAGTGACTGTAGTTGTTAAGGGGAGTAAGCATTCATTTGTGGATAAAGATGATCCAGAGGAAGAAATTTTAAAGAGAGTATATTATGATGTTACCTATAAGAAATGGACAGCTTCTCAACTGGATTCTTTGGTAAGAGATAGTATGGATGAGTACTATTGTTGTGTCCCTTTGAAAATTGTTATCCGTGATTCTTTCGGGAGGAGTATTGATGAGGCAGGAAATTTGGATAATACTCCGATACGGCGGCTTCGTTTCGGACCGGTACCTTTAGGATATGTGACGGGACGTACGTTGGAAGCCTATTACTATTTTCCTTTCATCAATTTTCTGTATCATGAGGCCGACCGAATTATTATGACGGTGGCTTTGTTTATTTTGCTGGTATTTTTTATCTGTTTTCTGATCCGGACAATACGGGTGGAGAGGAAGATGGCAAATGCCCGGGAAGAGTTCATGCACATTGTGGTGCATAATCTGCAGTCCCCTGTTGATTTTGTCCGCCGGATAACTTATGAAATCCGGAACAGAGCCCGGCAGCCTTATAATGAAGAACAGGAGAGATTGTATAATGAGGTGAAAGAAAGATTGGATATGATGGGAGGAGGAATCAGACGTTTGCTGACTCATTCCGTTGGACTTTACGGGATGCACCTGGAAAAATCAGGGATAAATCTCAGGGAAATGATAGAACGGGTGGTGATTCCGTATAAGATGATTAGTGGGAAGGAGATTAATATGGAGTGTGATTTGGATGAAATCGAGCTTATTGCTGATCCGGTACATCTGTCCGGAGCGGTGGCCAATTTAGTGGAGAATGCTGTGAAATATACCGGTGATGATGCTTGTATCAGAGTGAAATGTGAAGTCAGGGGAAAGTATATACAAATTGTGGTTACTGACAATGGGCCGGGCATACCGGACAAAGAGATAAATCGTATTTTCAGAAAATATTATCGGGCTTCCTCGGGACTGAAAGGTTTTGGGTTAGGGTTGAATTATGTGTGGAAGGTTGTGGCGGCTCATCGTGGGAAGATAACGGTAAGGAATGCAGAGGGTTGTGAATTTACAATAATTTTACCATGGAAGAAAGGATAAGGATATTGTATGCGGAGGATGATCCCGTGATTGCTGAGCTAAACCGGGATATGCTGGAACGGGAGGGATATGTGGTAGATGTGGTTTATAATGGGGAAGATGCCTGGGAAAAATACCGTCAAACGACTTACCATCTGCTTTTGCTGGACATTATCATGCCTGGAAAAAGCGGTTTTGAATTGTTGCAGGCGATCCGGGCAGAAGATACGGCAATGCCTGTGGTGATTTACAGTTCTGTTAGTGGAAGTGAGGCTGTGGCAAAAGCCTTGGATATGGGGGCTGATGAATATATCCGTAAAGAATGTGAGCCTCCGGAGATACTTGCCCGATTAAAAGTCATTGTGCGTCATATTCAGGGGGTATCGGCATATATGCTTTCAGAGATGACACGTTTCTGTTATTCCGGTTACCTGCTGACAGTCAACGGAAAAGAGATAAAACTAACGCCGGCGGAGGCAAAATTACTGAGATGCCTGTGTGAAAACCGGAATACGGTTGTATCGAAATCGCTTTTGTGTGAAAAATTGTGGGGAATAAGTACACCCGGCAAAGTGAGGACGATTGATAATTATATGGTAAAACTGAGGAAATACCTGAAACCTGATAAGTCTTTACAAATAGTTACAAGTTATGGAGAAGGCTATGCTTTAATGAGGGAGGCGGACAAATAAAAAACGGGAGAATTTTTCTCCCGTTTTTTATAGTAATAATAAGAAAATTAAGCCTCTACATTTGCATTTTTAATAGCTGCCCAACCCAATATAATCATTACAAGGGCAACCAGATTGATGATACCTGCAATGAAAGAGGGTAAAAAGAAAGCAGCGATACTGCCTGCTAAGTACAGGATATAAGCCAGGAACAATTTATTTGCACCTGCTTTTGCCATTGTCGGGAAAGTAGAAGAATTTTTTAATGCCATAAATCCTAAAAGATTCAAAACATAAGCGGCAATGGCTGCAATAGTACCAATGATTGCAATTCCCGGGATAAAACTCGTAACTACAGTGATGACTGAACCTGCAAGAGCTAAAAGAGCTGCTAACCAGATTTTAGAAACAGCGGCAGCATCTTCTCCAGACAATATGTTTTTGAAATTTCCCAAGCCCAGTACATACAAAACATACCCTAAAATGGCAGCAATACCTGCAATTAATACAACGATGCTAACCAACGTCAGACTTTTAAGGACAAGTCCGAGAAGAGCGGCAAGAATACCCCCGGCAATACCGGACAAAGAGAAAAGTAATACACCTAAGAAGATCTTAGACGTTGCGTTTTTCCACGCAGAATTTGTAAGTTCCATAGAAATAAAATTTAAAGTTAATATAAAAAAATTATTAATGTCCAAAACTTCTTGAAACAGGAAAAAGCCTTATAGAGAGCCCCCCTTGTTTATTGCGCGTGCAAAAGTATAAAAATATTTTATAGTATATAAGTAATTTATTACTTTTTTTTACGTTCTGTCTATGGGCTTTTTCCGCCTTTTCAAAGGAAGCTCAGGACGGCAGCTTTTTTAAAAATCTATCCCATCGGTACTTCCCTTCATTATCAATGGATTTAAGAATCAGCAATGCTTTTCCTACAATAAACTCCTCGGGAACCAGTCCCCAATACCGGGAATCTTCCGAATCCTCTACGTGATCGCCTCCCATGAAGTAATAGTTTTTCTGAAAACAATAGCCGTCGATTTCCTGATCACCCAGAAATATTTTGTCATTGGCGTAATACAAGGGCTTTTTTTGTTCCCATTCTATCAGAGTTTTATAGAGCAGGAAATTAAGTGGCGTCAACCGGACATACGAATTGTGGCCGGGGATATAAAGCGGACCGAATTCTTTTATGTTCCATTTTAAGAGAATATCATAAGGGAACGTGTAGTATTCGGAAAAATCAAATGATTCCTTCGAGCGTAAGGATAGACGGTGTTGGTTTCCTTGGTGGCCGGCGATGCCTTTTTGGCGGTTGACAACATAAAATCCGTTACGGATTTCCACCGTATCTCCCGGAAGACCGATGCAGCGCTTGACGTAATAGGTATTCAGGTTCATACGGATATGTTGCCATGAGCTGGTAAAGGGGAAGTTAAATACAACAATTTCATTGTGCCGGAGTTTCGGGGGATTTATCCTTTCTCTGGTTTGTGCTTCGGCTCCTTTTAAAGCAGCCAGAGGATTGACAATACGGCTGCCCAGCACCGGGTGGTCAATAATGATATTGTCACCGGTAAATAGTGTCGGCTCCATGGAGCGACCCGAAATATCGAAAAAGCTGACAAAAAACAGGGTGGAAATAAGATAAACGAACCACAGTAGACATGAAATCAAAAAAATACCGATAATTTTTTTATAGAAGGATATACGTATATGTCCTGCTTCTTTTTTCATAATCTGCTTCGTGTTTTATCCCGGGAATGAACGCAATGGCACAGAGCAATGTTTTATCGTTTGCATTTTTTTGTTGTTTCTTATGGAATATTATCAGGTATTTTTCCTGTTTTAACCTTTTGGTTTTTAGCTTTTTCAACTTTTTATACCAAAAAAGGACTCCCCGGTTACGGGAAGTCCTTTATATTCAGCTTTATAATAAATACTGATTACTTGCCGGCGTGCATAATGGCAGCCTGAGCAGCAGCTACGCGAGCAATGGGCACACGGAACGGTGAGCAGCTTACGTAGTTCATGCCTACGGAATCACAGAAGATTACAGATGAAGGTTCTCCTCCGTGTTCTCCGCAGATACCTACTTTCAGGTCCGGGTTGGTCTTGCGGCCCAATTTAACACCCATTTCCACCAGACGGCCAACACCTTCCTGATCCAATACTGCAAACGGATCGGTTTTCAGGATACCTTTCTTGATGTATTCCGGTAAGAATTTGCCGGCGTCGTCGCGGGAGTACCCGAAAGTCATTTGGGTCAAGTCGTTCGTACCGAAAGAGAAAAATTCTGCTACTTCTGCAATCTGGTCTGCGGTGATAGCAGCACGCGGGATTTCAATCATCGTACCCACTTTGTATTCTACTTTCACTCCTTTTTCTTCAAACACCTGAGCAGCTACCCGGCGGATGATTTCAGCCTGCTGTTTCAGTTCTTTGATGGTACCTACCAACGGAACCATGATTTCCGGACGGGGATCCAAACCTCTTTGTTTCAGGTTGCAAGCGGCTTCGATGATAGCGCGGGCCTGCATTTCGGTAATCTCCGGATAGGTAACGCCCAAACGGCAACCGCGGTGACCCAACATCGGGTTGAATTCATGCAGAGCGTCAACTTTTTCTTTGATGCGTTCTACCGGCATACCTAATTTTTGTGCCATATATTGCTGTGAAGCCGGTTCGTTCGGCGTAAATTCATGTAAAGGCGGGTCAAGCAGACGGATGGTGACTCCCAAACCGTTCATGGCTTCCAGGATACCTTCGAAGTCACCTCTCTGCATCGGTAAAATCTTGTTCAATGCGTCGCGGCGTCCTTCTACGGTTTCAGAAAGAATCATTTCACGCATGGCGTCAATACGATGGCCTTCGAAGAACATGTGTTCCGTACGGCAAAGACCTACACCTTTAGCACCGAAATCGCGTGCTTTGCGGGCATCT
The DNA here is from genome assembly GCA_910589025.1 of uncultured Odoribacter sp. Classification (GTDB taxonomy): domain Bacteria; phylum Bacteroidota; class Bacteroidia; order Bacteroidales; family Marinifilaceae; genus Culturomica. Next base: position 170,171 of record CAJURM010000002.1, read on the forward strand.
TTCGGAGTGTCTGCATTGGTGCGTACAAACATGCGTGTATATTTTTCTGCTAAATTCATGATCGTGGCGAAGTCTTTGTCCAAAGTAGCATCTTCTGTTTCTACTTTACCCAGGTAAACTTCACCCGTAGAACCGTTCAAAGAGATCCAGTCACCTTCTTTGATTACCGTGTCGTTTACGCTGAATTTGCGTTTTGCATAATCAACCGTGATGTCTCCGGCACCGGATACACAACATTTACCCATACCGCGGGCAACAACGGCAGCGTGGGAGGTCATACCGCCACGGGCTGTCAGAATACCTTCGGCAACATTCATACCGCGCAGGTCTTCAGGTGAGGTTTCCAAACGAACCAATACCACTTTTTCGCCTCTGTTTTTCCATTCTTCAGCTTCGTCGGCGAAGAATACGACACGACCGCAGGCTGCACCCGGAGAAGCCGGAAGGCCTTTGGTGATCGTGTGGGCTTTTTTCAAAGCTTCTTTGTTGAATACCGGGTGGAGCAATTCATCCAGTTTGGCGGGTTCCTGACGCAACAAAGCCGTTTTTTCATCAATCATGCCCTGGTTCAGCATGTCTACTGCCATTTTAACCATTGCGGCACCGGTACGTTTACCGTTACGGGTCTGTAACATCCACAGTTTTCCGTCCTGAATGGTAAATTCCATATCCTGCATATCACGGAAATGGTCTTCCAGCTTTTCCTGTACGGCATTCAATGCAGCGTAAGCTTCCGGCATGGCTTCTTCCAGTGACGGATATTTGGCTGCGCGTTCCTCTTCGGAAACACCCTGTAATTTAGCCCAACGGCGGGAACCTTCAATCGTGATCTCCTGCGGTGTACGGATACCAGCCACAACGTCTTCACCTTGTGCGTTAATCAAATATTCTCCGTTGAAAATATCTTCTCCCGTAGCGGCATCGCGGCTGAAAGCCACACCCGTAGCGGAATTTTCACCCATGTTACCGTAAACCATAGACTGTACGTTTACAGCGGTACCCCATTCTTCCGGAATTTGGTTTAACTGACGGTACAATACGGCACGTTCGGTCATCCATGAATCGAATACGGCACAGATGGCTCCCCACAACTGTTCCCACGGACAAGTCGGGAAATCCTTACCGGTTTTGGTTTTAACCACTTTCTTGAAGTTTTCAACCAATACCTGCAAATCTTCAACCGTAAACTCGGTATCCTGTTTGATATTTTTAGCTTCTTTCAACTTGTCGATTTCTGCTTCAAACGGGTTGTGCTCTCCTTTTCCGGCAGCCACACCCATTACCACGTCGCCATACATTTGTATGAAACGGCGGTAAGAGTCCCATGCAAAACGGGCATTGCCTGATTTCTCAGCCAATAATTTCACGGCATCGTCATTCAATCCTAAATTCAATACGGTATCCATCATTCCCGGCATGGAAACGCGGGCACCGGAACGCACAGACACCATCAACGGGAAAGCTTCTCCTTTGGAACCGAATTTTGCGTTCATGATTTTTTCCATGTGTGCAATACCGGCTTTAACGTCGTTTTCTATTAATTTAACAACGGCCTCTTTACCCTGTTGATTATAAATGGTACAAACTTCAGTGGTGATGGTAAAACCCGCAGGTACAGGCAGACCGATCAGGTTCATTTCTGCTAAGTTGGCGCCTTTGCCGCCCAACAGATTTTTCATGTCTGCTTTACCTTCGGCTTTTCCGTCTCCGAATGTGTAAACGTACTTGGTACTCATAGTATTAAATTTGATTTTAACTCCTTTCATGCCGAAAGGAAAGATTTATTAATGTTGAAATTATTTCTTTTTCAATCTCCTGACGTGTTGTTTAAATAACAACGAAAGTGGATTCCTTTTTTCAGGTTCGCAAATATAAAGGTTTTCTCTTATATTATGAAAAAATGAGGCGGTTTTTTGCTGAAAATCCGCAGGAAGGAGGCAGGTGGTTGGTATTGCCTGAAAGTGCAAAAATGAAGGAAGAACCGAAGGCTGTGTCCATTTCCCACCTGTTACATGTAAAATGAATGAAGAATCGGTAGGAGGCATAAAATAGCTTATTCTCAACGGGGAGCGTGCGGATTGGTTAAGAAGACTTATTGGGCGGTTGCAGGAATAATTTGATACAACATGCAATTTGCACTATATTTGGCGATTATTTCATAAAAACAGCCAGGAATGATACAGGCAGACAAGAAGAGGTATAACGATTTCCCGGCATTCTGTCGCAGGCTATTCGGCGGGAGGGTGCAAAAACTCTCTGTGGATGGCGGTTTTTCTTGTCCCAACCGTGACGGGAAAAAGGGGACTGGCGGGTGTACTTTTTGCAACAATGAAAGTTTTAATCCGGATTACTGCCGTTCGGTAGAGAGTATTTATTGCCAATTGGATAAAGGCATTCGCTTCTTCAATGCGAAGTATCAGGGACAGCATTATTTGGCTTATTTTCAGGCGTATTCCAATACCTATGCGCCTTTGGAGGTATTGCGCAAACGCTATGAAGAGGCGCTTTCGCATCCCGGCATTGTGGGAATTGTGATTGCCACCCGTCCCGATGTGATAAATGAGGAAATATTGGATTACTTGGAGCAGTTGGCACGTAAATGCTATGTGTGTATCGAGTTCGGAATCGAGTCTACGGATAATGCCGTGTTGGAAAAGATAAACAGGGGCCATACCTATGAAGATGCCGAAAGGGCGGTAAAGTGTGCGGCAGGCAGGGGCATATACATCGGGGCGCATTTGATTTTTGGCTTACCGGGAGAAACGACGCAATCCATGCTTGAAGGAGCTGTCCGAGTGAGTCGGTTGCCTGTCGATATACTGAAACTCCACCAATTGCAAATCGTCCGGGGTACCCGGATGGCGGAAGAGTATCTGGATAATCCTTCACTTTTTCGCTTGTATAGCCTGAATGAATATTTGGATTTTGTCGTGGATGTTATTGAACGCATGAATCCGGAAGTATATTTGGAACGTTTTGTGAATCAGTCCCCCCCGGAATATTTGATTGCCCCCAATTGGGGCGTGAAGAACTATGAATTTGTTGCGAAATTGGATAAGCGTTTGAAGGAGCGGGACAGCTGGCAGGGGAAATGGGAAGGAAAAGAGTAAAATCACTGATAAAAGGAAACTTTATGATAGGACAGGAGAAAGTATATGAAACATTGGAGAGACTGGGGATAGAGTTCGATTACATCGAACACCCGCCGGCCCCGACCATTGAAATTGCACGGCAATACTGGACGGCCCTGGAGGGCAAACACTGCAAAAACCTGTTTTTCAGGAACCACAAAGGCAACAGGCATTACCTGGTGGTTTTCGATTGTGACCGGAACCTGGCGATTCATGACCTGGAACACTTGCTGAAACAGGGAAAACTGAGCTTCGCTTCCGAAAAACGGATGGTGAAATACCTGGGGCTTTATCCGGGGTCGGTAAGTCCTTTCGGATTGCTGAACGATGAAGAACACCATGTATATGTATTTTTGGATGAAAATCTGAAACAGGCTGAAAAACTCTCTTTCCATCCCAACGACAACCGGGCCTCTTTAGCCGTGAAAACGGAAGACTTTGTGCGCTATATGGAAACTGTCGGAAACGGTTATGAATGGATAAAATTGTATTGATGCTGTTTCTTCGGTTGACCGTGAGGTATTTGTAATATTATTTTCTGTTATTTTTGATTGAAATGCGACGTATGAAATGGATTGTTCTCATGATTGTTATGATAGCCTGGAACAGTTTTTGTCGTGCCGGGACTACAACCGTTTTTCCTTCTCCGGAATACCGTGCGGTCATGCCGGGGAGTTTCGTATTGCCGGAGAAGGTGCGGTGTGCGGAGTTGCCGGAGAAGGCATATTGGGCGACTTATTTCCGGGAAATATTTTTGAAAGAGGTCGGTGCGGAGTTTAAAAAGACCAATCGGACTGGAGTTGATTTCCGCTTTGTACGGGATACCTCTTTAGAAGCCGAAGGGTATTGTTTAAGAGTTCGGCCGGAAGGTATTGTTGTGACCGCAGGAGGAGAGCCGGGTTTTTTCTATGCACTGCAGACATTGAGGCAGTTGGCGGAAAAAGAGGAGGGAAGGGGCGTGTGGGAGTGTTGCGAAATCCGGGATGCTCCCCGTTACCGCTGGCGCAGTTTTATGTTGGATTCCGGACGCCAGTATCAGCAAGTGGCAACCATAAAGAAATACCTGGATATGATGGCTGCTTTGAAGATGAATTATTTTCACTGGCATCTGACGGATGGCAAGGGATGGCGTGTGGAAATCCGGAAATATCCCCGGTTGACGCAGGTCGGGGCTTTTGTGTCTCAGGGACCGGAACAGCAGGGATTTTATACTCAGGAACAGATCCGGGAGATTGTGCAATATGCTGCCAGTCGTTATATCACGATAGTGCCGGAGATAGATATGCCGGGACATTCGGAGGCTGCCCTGATTGCTTATCCGCACCTGGAATGTTTCGGGCAAGTGCCGGAGTTGCCGGAACGGGGTTTCACCCATCATATTATGTGTGCCGGAAAAGCGGCTACCCTCGTTTTTTTGAAGGACGTGCTGGAGGAAGTATGCCGTTTGTTTCCTTCCCCCTATATTCATTTGGGAGGAGATGAGGCTCCGAAGAAAAATTGGGACAGTTGTGCGGATTGCCAGGCGCAGATTCGGCAGTACAAGTTGCAGAATAGTCATGATTTGCAGTTGTGGTTTTCGGCTCAAATGGCTTCTTATCTGAAATCCAAAGGCCGGAAAGCTGTGTTTTGGGGAGATGTGGTTTATCAGAAAGGCTATCCTTTGCCGGAGAATGTGGTGGTGCATTGGTGGAACTGGCGGGGGCATCGGGATTTGGCTTTACGCTCGGCCCTGCGGCAGGGACATGAAGTGATATGCGGTACAAATTATTACACTTATCTGAATTTTCCTTTAACTCCCTGGAACGAATATGGGAAAGACCGGACATTTGACATCCGGGATTCTTATGAGAACAATCCTTCCATGAACCGGGATACGAGTGCGTTGGTGTTGGGGATGAGCTGTGCTTTGTGGGCTGACGGGGGCGTGCGGGAGGATATGATTGACCGTCGTTTGTTTCCCCGTATATTGGCAATTGCGGAGCAGATGTGGCATCGGGGAGATTACCTTGCTTTTGAACAGTTTTATGGAAAGGTGAAAGAATGGAAATGCTGGTTTGAGCGGCTGGGGTATACTTTCGGACCCGGATTGCGGAGTGAGGTGCCGGAGGATTATAAATGGGATTGACCCTCCGAACCGGCAAGACTCTCTTTCCATCCCAACGACAACCGGGCTTCTTTAGCCGTAAAAACGGAAGACTTTGTCTGTTGTATGGATGCACCTGGAAACGGTTGTGAAGGGATAAAATTGTATGGATTACCGGAAAGAGCTTCCTGAAGGATGTAGTATACTCTCGTAGGGGTTTCGCTGACTCAGCGTCGGTGTAGAATGCTTGTAGCATGCTTATAGTATGCTTGGAGAAGCATTCATGAAGCCAGCTATAAGCTTTCTGACAGCTTGTTGATACGGCGAAACACCGGAGCAACCTCGGCAAAACCCTTGAGGGACACCTGCTCATCTCTTGAAATACGAAAGGATCGTGTTTGTGGAAAAATTTTGTGAAACCATAGAAATATAAACAAAAATTAACAAAAGAAGTCGCGTTAAATGGTCTGCGGAAGAATTTCCTGCTATTTTTACTTGGAAAGTGAACAAAAAAGAGAAATAAACTGTATTTTTGTTGAAAATTAAACAGAATAGGATATGATAAGCATTTCACATGCCGTGGAGGGGATTGTCAAGCACCGTCCGTATCTGTCGGAAGCCTTGGCTGCGGGGATTATTAACGTGTCGGCCTTGGCGCGCCAGTTGCAACCGGAAGTGGAGAAAATCTTACAAAAAGAGGTAAATACGGGAGCCATTGTGATGTCATTAAACCGGTTGGCACCCTATTTACAAATTCGGGAACAGGTGCAGTTGAATAAATTACTGAATAATATGGGGGATATAATCCTTCGCAGTAATTTGTGTGACTATACCTTTAAAAATTCTCCCACCTTGTTGGAATGCCATATTGAAGTCTTGAAAAATTTGGTGAAAAACGAAGAGGTATTTTATACGTTGGTACAGGGTGTGTTTGAGACCAACATTGTGGTGAGCGACACGATGGAACCTTGGATAGAGGATTATTTCAAAAACGAACAGTGTCTGTTCAAACAGAATGCCCTCTCGTCGGTCACTTTGAAGCTACCGAAAGGCAACAGTATGCAGCCCGGATTCTATTATAGCATCATGAAAGAATTATCCTGGGAAGGTATCAACCTGACAGAAGTCATTTCTTCCACCAATGAATTTACCGTTGTGGTCGATAATTCGTTGATTGACAAAACGTTTGTTGTGTTGAAAAACATAGGGAAACGCTGATTCCCACAGACGTCGGATGAAAAAACAGAGTAATAAATAATAAAACAATATAGCACTATGTTTGAAAATCTATCGGATAAATTAGAACGTTCGTTTAAATTACTGAAAGGGCAGGGAAAGATCACGGAATTGAATGTGGCGGAGACCTTGAAAGAGGTGAGACGCTCCTTGTTGGATGCTGACGTAAACTATAAAATTGCCAAGGATTTTACCAATCGGGTGAAAGAAAAGGCATTGGGAATGAATGTGCTGACGGCGGTAAAGCCGGGACAGATGATGGTAAAGATTGTCCATGATGAACTGGCAGAATTGATGGGTGGAAAAAATGTGGACATCAACCTGAAAGGAAATCCGGCAGTTATCCTCATGTCCGGTTTGCAAGGGTCGGGTAAAACGACATTTTCCGGAAAACTGGCTAATTTGCTGAAAACCAAAAGAGGGAAAAAACCTTTGTTGGTAGCGGGCGACGTTTACCGTCCGGCAGCCATCGAGCAGTTGAAAGTCTTGGGACAGCAGATTGAAGTGCCCGTGTTCAGTGTGGAGGGGAGCAAAGACCCTGTAAAGATTGCCCAGGAGGCCATCCGGCAGGCCAAGGCGAACGGAAATGACGTGGTCATTGTCGATACGGCCGGACGTTTGGCAATAGATGAAGAAATGATGGCTGAGATAGAAGCCATAAAAAAAGCTGTCAATCCGGATGAAACCCTTTTTGTCGTGGATGCTATGACAGGGCAGGATGCGGTGAATACGGCAAAGGAATTCAACGACCGGCTCGATTTCGATGGCGTGATTCTGACCAAGCTGGATGGAGATACACGCGGTGGTGCGGCATTGTCTATCCGTACCGTTGTCAATAAACCGATAAAATTTGTCGGAACGGGCGAAAAGTTAGAGGCGGTGGATGCCTTCCATCCGGAACGTATGGCAGACCGTATCCTGGGGATGGGAGATATTGTGTCCCTGGTGGAAAAAGCACAGGAACAGTTTGATGCCGAAGAAGCCAAGAAGTTACAGAAAAAACTCTCCAAGAACCAATTCAACTTCAACGATTTCCTGGGACAGATACAGCAAATCAAGAAAATGGGAAATATCAAGGACCTGGCGTCCATGATTCCGGGGGTAGGCAAAGCGTTAAAGAACGTAGATATTGACGATGATGCCTTTAAAGGGGTGGAAGCCATCATCCATTCCATGACTCCTGCCGAGCGGGAAACTCCGGAAATCATCAACGGTTCCAGAAGAAAACGCATTGCCGAGGGAAGCGGGACAACGGTCCAGGATGTGAACCGCTTGCTTAAACAATTTGAAGAGTCGAAGAAAATGATGAAAATGTTGTCCGGAGGAGGAAAGATGTTGCGGGGTATGAGGGGAATGAGAAGATAAAAGACGGATATATAAATTATGGAATACCTATGGAGTTAATTGACGGAAAAAAAATAGCGGCGGAAATCAAACAGGAGCTTGCCGACAAAGTGGAAGAACTGAAAAGCCAGGGGAAAAAAGTGCCTCATCTGGTGGCGGTGCTGGTCGGAAACGACCCGGCAAGTGAAACTTATGTGGCCAGCAAGGTAAAATCGTGTAAGGAAGTCGGATTTAAGAGTACCGAAATGAGATACTCCTCTGACATAACAGAGGAACAGTTGTTGGAAGTGGTGGATAAACTGAACCGGGATGAGGATGTAGACGGATACATCGTCCAGCTTCCTTTGCCGGGGCACATATCGGAAGAGCGGATATTGCTGGCGATTGATCCGGATAAAGACGTGGATGGTTTCCATCCCTTCAATGTCGGGAAGATGGTAACCGGACTGCCTACCTATCTGCCGGCGACTCCGGCGGGCATTGTGGAACTCCTGACCCGTTATCGGATTGAAACACGGGGAAAGCATTGTGTTGTGATCGGGCGCAGCAACATCGTCGGTACGCCGATGGCGGTCCTGATGTCTCGTAAGGACGAGCATGCCGACTGCACGGTTACGATTTGCCACAGCCGCACCCGGAATATCCAGGAGATTACCCGTCAGGCGGATATTCTGATAGTAGCGTTGGGGAAACCCCACTTTGTCACCGCGGAGATGGTCAAAGAGGGGGCGGTAGTTGTGGATGTCGGGATTCACCGGGTTCCTTCCGATAAAACCAAATCGGGATTCCGCCTGATTGGCGACGTCGATTTTGAACAGGTGGCCCCGAAATGTTCTTACATTACTCCCGTACCGGGAGGTGTCGGACCCATGACTATTGTATCCTTGTTGCAGAATACATTGAAAGCGGCACAGTAACACCTTTTTTATGGTATTGAACTACATCTGGATATTCTTTTTCGGCGTAGCCTTTCTGGTCGCTTTGTTCAAATTGCTGTTTGACGGAGACACTGAGATTTTCAGTGCGATGATAAAATCAACCTTCGACATGTCGAAAACGGGGTTTGAAATCTCTTTGGGACTGACCGGAGTGCTGACGCTGTGGATGGGGATTATGAAAATCGGGGAGCAGGGAGGGGCGGTAAAAGCCATGTCCCGGTTGATTCATCCCTTTTTTAAACGGCTGTTTCCGGAATTGCCTTCCGATAGCCCGGCGTATGGTTCCATTATGATGAACATTGCTGCGAACATGCTGGGACTGGACAATGCCGCCACGCCCATGGGATTGAAAGCAATGCAGGAAATGCAGGAATACAACCGGAAAAAGGATACGGCTACCAATGCCCAGATTATGTTCCTGGTATTGAATACCTCCGGTCTCACCCTGGTGCCCGTCTCCATCATGGTTTACCGGGCCCAGTTGGGAGCCGTTAATCCGACAGATATTTTTGTCCCGATATTATTGGCAACTTATTTTTCTACCCTTGTCGGATTAATTGCTGTCTCCGTGTATCAGCGGATTAATCTTTTCAATAGGGTTATTTTGGCTTATCTGGGAGGCATGACGGCTCTTATCTGCGGGGTGATCTGGTACTTTTCCACCTTGGACAGGGAAACCATTGCCGTTGTATCGGGAGCTGCGAGCAACATTATTCTTTTCTCGGTCATTATTCTTTTTATTGGAATGGCGGCTGTAAAAAAAATCAATGTATACAATGCCTTTATTGACGGAGCCAAAGAAGGTTTTTCCGTTGCCGTCCGGATCATTCCCTATCTGATAGCTATTTTGGTGGCGGTAGGTGTTTTCCGTGCTTCCGGGGCTATGGATGTACTGATGTCGGGAATCGAATACGGTGTCGGCATGGTCGGATTGGATACGGATTTTGTCAAGGCATTGCCTACAGCTTTGATGAAACCGTTGAGCGGGAGCGGGGCAAGGGGGATGATGATTGACACCATGACTACTTATGGTGCGGACTCTTTTGTCGGGCGGCTGGCTTCTACCTTCCAGGGGGCTACCGATACGACTTTTTATATCATTGCCGTATATTTCGGTGCTGTGGGGATTAAAAACACACGCTATGCTGTTCCCTGCGGGTTGATTGCCGATTTGGCGGGAATCATTGCGGCGGTGATTATTGCTTATCTGTTTTTTGCCTGATTCTATGTGTGCAACGGTTGCTGTCGGTTTAAGCGGGGGAGTGGACAGCCTTGCAACAGTCTTGCTGCTCCGGGAGCAAGGCTATAACGTCGTCGGGATACATCTGCAATTGTGGAAAGAAGGCAATTGCGAAGAAGTTGCCCGTTTGTGCGAGCGATTGCAGATAGAATGGGTGTGTTATGACGGGAGGGCTGCTTTCAGGGAACGGGTGGTGGATAGCTTCGTAAAGGAATATCTTGCGGGAAGGACGCCGAATCCCTGCACAGTTTGCAACAATCTGGTTAAATGGAATCTGTTGGCGGAAGCTGCCAGTGCATTGGGTATTGAAAAACTGGCGACAGGACATTATGTACGGATTGTCCGGGAACCTCCGGGCTGGTATATAAAAAAAGGAGAGGATGTTCATAAAGACCAGTCCTATTTTCTGTGGGGATTGAAACAGGATGTACTCTCCCGGACATTGACCCCTCTGGGTGTCTACACCAAAATGCAGGTGAAAGCTTATGCGGAATCGCAAGGGTACGGGGAAATAGCCCGGAACAGAGAAAGTATGGGAATCTGTTTTTTGGAGGGGAAAAACTATCGTGATTTTATCCGGTATTGTTGCAGTGACCCCCTGCTGATGCAGGAGGGTGATATTGTGGACGGAGCAGGGTGTATTGTCGGGCGGCATACCGGATTACTGAACTATACCATCGGACAAAAAAAAGACATGCCTTTATGTAACGGCCAGCCCTTGTATGTGGCAGGTATAGATGCCCGGCATAATCGGATTATAGCGGGGAGCAAACAGGAACTTTACCGCAGTCAGTTGGTTGTTTCAGATGTGAACTTCGTGTGTCCGGAAGAAATTTGTGCGGAAAATATAACTGTTAAAGTCCGTGGACTCGGATTAAATCCGGAAGGATATGCTGCTTTGGAACGTCAGCCGGATTCTTCTGTCCGGGTGCGGCTCTCTTCGCCGGCCTGGGCTGTCGCCCCCGGTCAGCCCGTTGTTTTTTACCGGAATGATTTGCTTATAGGTGGGGGAATAGCCCGTTGATTTCTTTTTGCTTTTGTAATTTTCATTGCCCGATTTGAAAAGGAATGAAGAAAAAATCCTATTTTTGCAGAGTGTGTGAGGTGTCAACCTTATTTTTTACATATCAGAATAGTTGATATAAAAGTTTATTTGTCTTTACAGCGAAGTCCGCAAGCTTTTGCAGAAACGAAGATAATAAACTGGCAGATCACGTATACCTATACGTGTCCTTCCGGTTTATCCTTCGTTTCGGGTTCTTTGCGGACACCTGCTGTAAGGGGTGAATTGGCGGACACGTATTTTTGTCCGTATAAAATCTTTTTATCATGGACTTGCAAAGAGAATCCTGTGTAAAGTTACTCCTTTTGATCCTGTTGGGCGTTGTTGTTATACAGTTTATCCTTATTCTTATTTTGTGTGGTTGTAATTATGTGGACTATGTCAATGACGAGGCTCGTTATGATGCCGGACCGGCTTCAGATACCCTGAAAATCATTACTCCCCCGTTCTGGATGACCGATAGTTCTTTTCTATATGACGATTTTTATTTTGAACACTGATGCTATGATGGGAGATGCTCGGAATATATAATATTTATAATGAGAGTGTTGCTTGTAAAAGAATTATCGCGTGGGATATAAATATTATTTTTTCTCTGATATCGTGTATTATTAAATTTTTTTTATACATTTGCACTCGTAAAAAACAGCGTTCTTTTACTCGTGACATCTTTTGAAAAAGAGTTGTCATCCCCATTCAAAATCGGGGCGTAGCTCAGTCCGGTAGAGTACACGTCTGGGGGGCGTGTGGTCGCTGGTTCGAATCCAGTCACCCCGACTATTGAAATTCAAAGGCTTACAGATTATTCCTGTAAGCCTTTTTTATTTGCTGGAACACAAATGGAACACAATTTTGAAGCAGTCATTACAAGTTTAAGGTTACAGTCTGGATTGTTTTTATGAAATGCTGTCCGTAAAACGGACGTTTTACAATTGTATGTCTTTTCAGAGCTCTAAAAAGATTGCTCATTTCATGCTTTCATTGTCGGATATGCATCCGGTACTTCTCCGCTTTGTAATCCTGGTACATCTTATACCGGCAGGTCTTCCGGAGAAGGAAAGCCCTCTTCGGGCAGTTCCGTTGCAGGTGTATTTTCCGGCTCATCTGTTCCCTCTTTATAATACAAAGAATAGGATAAACAGAGGATAATGACAAGCAAGAGAATATTCAGGAGTAAAAGAAAGAGAGGAATGGGTTCTTTTAATACGGATAAACGGTCGTGTTTTTTCATGTCTGCGATTATCGATAAACAGCGTTGAACGTCAAGAGAGAAAAGTGAAATGTTTCACTTCGGTTTTTCCGCGGTTTGGGATGCCGGAGCACCGGATGCGGAGGGACGGCCACAAAAAGAACGTGACCGTCGGAATCTTCAAACAGATGGCGTCCGCGACGAGCCAGAAGTACGAAGATAACCGGACAGTCACGTTATAGATACGTAACTTACCCGTTTATTTTCCTGTACTTCTTTAAAGTTTCGCGGACTTTTCTGTTAAGGATAATAAACTATACGATTGATTCTTAAATCTCAATGTGTAACGCCTTACACTTCATGTCTTGCAAAAATAGAAATTTTAATCTTTTTGTAACAGACACGGAATAAAAATATTGTTTTCCTTTTGTGAAGGGGTGTTTTTTACGAAGTTTGTTTTCCGGAAGGAGCCGGGAAAATTTCCGGGGAAAATAAAAAGTGAAAAAAGAGGTGTCACCCAAAAGAAAAGGTTATTTTTGTACAATAAATTTAATTAGGGGACCAAACGGCTGAATGTAAGATCTGAGCCGTTAGCTCGTTTAAGCGTCATAATACATACGTATGTCACATCTTCCGACATTGATTTCGGATTTGGCTTTGATTCTGATAGCTGCGGGGGTGATTACCCTTTTGTTTAAAAAATTAAAGCAGCCGTTGGTATTGGGGTACATCGTGGCCGGTTTCATTGCCGGTCCTCACATTACATTGACACCGACAGTCATGGATACGGCTAACATTCAGACCTGGGCAGACATCGGGGTTGTCTTTCTTCTGTTCGCTCTGGGACTGGATTTCAGTTTCAAGAAACTGATGAAAGTCGGGGGGCCGGCGGTCATTGCGGCCATAACCATTATTGTGGGGATGGTCATATTGGGCACCTTGGCGGGATCCGTCATGGGGTGGAAACGGATGGACTGTATCTTTTTGGGCGGTATGCTTGCCATGTCTTCCACCTCTATTATCTATAAGGCGCTGGATGATCTGGGATTAAGAACCCAGCGTTTTTCCGGCCTGGTGTTGGGAATATTGGTCATTGAGGACCTGGTGGCTATTGTATTGATGGTCTTGCTTTCCACGATGGCCGTGAAGAACAATTTTGAGGGGACTGAAATGGCTTACAGCATAGCCAAATTGTGTTTTTTCCTGATGCTTTGGTTTCTTGTCGGAATTTATGTGATACCGACGTTCTTTAAACGTACCAAACTGTTGATGAACGATGAAACCATGCTGATTGTCGCTTTGGGATTGTGTCTGTTGATGGTCATGCTGGCCACGCACGTCGGATTTTCTTCTGCCTTGGGCGCTTTTGTTATGGGATCCATATTGGCCGAAACCATAGAGGCGGAGAAAATCAGTCATGTGGTCAAACCGGTAAAAGACCTCTTTGCCGCTATCTTTTTCGTATCGGTCGGGATGATGGTGGACCCGGTGATGATTTGGGAATACATCGGGCCGATATTGCTGATTACCTTTACCATCCTGGTCGGCCAGACATTTTTGGGTACTTTCGGTGTCGTTTTATCCGGACAGCCCCTGAAAGTAGCCATGCAATGCGGTTTCTGTCTGCCTCAAATCGGTGAATTTGCCTTTATTATTGCCTCCCTGGGGCTTTCGTTGCATGTAACGGAGGGTTATTTATATCCCATTGTCGTGGCGGTTTCGGTCATTACCACGTTTCTCACGCCTTACATGATACGGCTGGCGGATCCTGCCTATCCCTTTGTGGAAAGGCTTTTGCCTCCTGTCTGGAAAAAAATGCTGCAACGCTACACTTCGGGAGTGCAGTTGATGAATCACGAGAGCAATTGGAGAAAATTGTTGTTGGCTTTATTGCGTATCGTGGTGATATATTCCGTCATTGTCGTTGCCGAATTGATTTTGGCTTTCAGTCTGTTGGTTCCTTTCCTGCGGCAGTATATTCCCGGAATATGGGGGGCTATTGTCAGTGCTGTAATTATTCTGTTGGCTATTTCCCCTTTTCTTCGTGCCATTGTGGCAAAGAAAAATCATTCCGAAGAGTTCCAGAGGTTATGGAATGACGGGCGGTTTAACCGGGGGTATCTTATTTCCCTTGTCCTCTTCCGTTTTGTTCTGGCTGTTTTGTTTGTTATGTTTGTCATTTCCACATTGCTAAAAATATCGGTAGGCTTAATGTTGGGTATTGCGGTACTGGTTGTGGGGGGGATGATTTATTCCCGTTATCTGAAAAAACAATCGATATTGATTGAGCGCCGCTTCCTGAGGAATTTTAATATCCGGGACATTCACGCAGGCGGCCCGCGGAAGGTGATTCCCCGTTTTGCGACCAATCTCTTGTCCCGCGACCTGCACATGGCTGATTTCGAAATACCCGTTGAATCTTTGTGGGTAGGGAAAACATTGGCGGAACTGGCTTTGAAAACGCATTTTGATGTGCATGTCGTGGCGGTGTTCCGGGGGAATCTGTGTCTGAATATTCCGGGAGGGGAGGAGCGTTTATATCCGTATGACCGGATACAAGTGATCGGTAGTGACGAACAACTGCTGGCTTTTGCAAACTACCTGAAACAACAGATTACCTCCGTGGAGGATTCCGATCTCAGCCAGAGTGAAGTCAGTCTGCGGCAGTTCCTGATTGATGAAAATTCGGCATTTAAAGGGAAAACAATCGGGGAATCGGGCATCAGGGAATCTTATAAATGCCTCATTGTCGGATTGGAGCGGGGAGAACTGTCGTTGCGCAGTCCGTCTGCCGATACCGTATTTGAGGAAGGGGATTTGGTATGGATCGTCGGAGAGGAATCCCATATTTACGAATTGTTAAAAAAGGGATAATCCGATAGAATCCCGGAAGGAGTATACAAAATTTCCGTGTGTGAAGAACACGGGTCATTAATAATAGATTTAATATGAAATACACCAAAGTACACACCCTCTTTTTTTCGCCGACGCATACTTCCCGCATTGTTGCTGAAAGTGTGGTGAAAGGCTTGAATGCACCCCGGACGGACGAGACCAATTTGACGTTTGAGTGTCCCCGGAAGACAATAACGATAGAGGACTCTTTAGCGGTCATTGCGGTTCCGGTGTATGGAGGACGGGTGGCGGAGACTGCCATGGAGCGGTTGGGAAAAATAAGGGGGAAGCAGGTGCCTGCGATATTGATTGTCGTATATGGTAACAGGGATTATGAGGATGCGTTGATTGAATTGCGTGACTATGCCTGTGAAGCCGGCTTTATTCCGGTAGCCGCGGCTGCTTTTATCGGAGAGCATTCATACAGTCGTCCTAACATGCCGATAGCTGCAGGACGTCCTGATGCCGCCGATGAGGCCAAAGCGGTTGCTTTTGGACGGGCGGTGGCAAGGAAATTGGAGGCTTTGCAGGATTGCAGCAACCTCCCGCTTTTGCCGGTGAAAGGAAATGTCCCCTATAAAACAAGAGGAGCGAAAACACCGGTGACTCCCTTGACACTGGATGAAAGGTGTACCCGATGCAGGCTGTGTATCGATTGGTGTCCCACACAGGCCATCAAGTTGCAGGGCACCCTGGTCACAGACCCGCAACTATGTATCAAATGTTGTGCTTGCGTGAAAGTCTGTCCCGAACAAGCCCGTATATTCGATACACCCTATACGGAAATGCTCTATATGAATTTCAGAGCCTGTCGGGAACCTGAGATTTTTCTTTGAGTCCGGAGCGTTCCAGCAAGGCCTCCACTGAGGGCTTGCGTCCCCGGAAGCGCACATAAAGTTCCATCGGGTGTTCCGAGCCTCCTTTTTCCAGTATGTTTTTACGGAAAGAGGCCGCTGTATCCCGGTCGAAAATCCCTTTTTCCTTAAAAAGGGAAAACGCATCGGCATCCAGAACTTCCGCCCATTTATAGCTGTAATAGCCGGCGGCATATCCTCCGTCGAAGATGTGGCCGAAAGTCGTGGAAAAACAGCTTCCGGGAACTTCCGGGAACATTTCTGTCGGCAGCATGGCTTGTTGCTCAAACTGACATACCGGCTCCTCTACGGGGGCCGTGATGCTGTGCCAGGCCATGTCCACCATACCGAAACTTAACTGGCGGTCGCATTGGTAACCGCTTTGGAAATTGGCGGCTTCCCGGAGTTTGTCGATGTATTGTTGGGGTATCTTTTCTCCTGTTTCATAATGTACGGCCCATTGGTCCAGCCAGGCTTTTTCTATGGCCCAGTTTTCCATCAGTTGGGAGGGAAGTTCCACAAAATCCCGATATACATTGGTCCCGGCTGTTGATTGATAGGTATTCTGGGACAACATGCCGTGCAGGGCATGTCCGAATTCATGCAAAAAGGTGGTTACTTCATCAAATGTCAACAGGGAGGGTTTATCCGGAGTGGGTTTGGTGAAATTCATCACCAGAGAGACCAAAGGGCGGACATCTTTCCCGTTTTCTTTGTGTTGTGTGCGGAATTCCGTCATCCAGGCCCCGCCGTTTTTGTTATCCCGCGGGAAAAAATCCGTGTAAAGAACAGCCAGGAATTGTTGGGTGTGATCATACACTTCAAATGTTTTTACATCGGGATGGTATTTCGGGATGTTGTGGACTTCCTTGAAGTTCAGACCATATAATTGACGGGCCAGGTCAAATATGCCTTGCTGGACGTTTTCCAGCCGGAAATAGGGTTTAAGCATTTCATCGTCCAGCGTATACCGGGCCTGTTTCAGTTTGTTGGAATAATACGCCCAGTCCCAGCGTTGCAGGGTGTCCGTAAAGCCTTCTTTCCTGGCAAATTCCCCGACCTCTTCTTTTTCTTTCAATGCCGCAGGATGGGAAGAAGAAAAGAGATGTTGCAGGAAATGATTCACTTCTTCCGGCGATTGTGCCATGCGGTTGGACAATACATATCCGGCATATGTGTCATACCCCAGCAGCCGGGCTTTTTCCAGCCGGAGAGCCGTAATTTTCCGGATAATCTCCGTATTGTTGCGGGAATTGGCATGGTTGCAGCGGGAAGTATAGGCTTTGAAGAGTTTTTCCCGGAGTTTTCTGTTATCGGCATATTTCATAAAAGGAATGTAACTGGGGGCATGTAACGTAAAAATCCAGCCTTCTTTTCCCTTTTCCCTTGCTGTCAGTGCTGCGGCTTCTTTTATGCTTTCCGGCAGTCCGGACAGCTCTTCCGCAAGCGTGAGGTGCAATTCGTAGGCGTTGGTTTCCGCCAGAAGATTCTCTTCAAATTGCAGGCTTAAACGCGATAGTTCCGTTGTAATTTCCCTGAATTTGTCCTGGGCCTCTCCGGTCAGGTTGGCACCTCCCCGTATAAAAGATTTCCAGGTATCTTCCAGCAGTGTGTGCTGTTCGGGGGTCAGCGATTCGCCCGGTGTATTTTCGTATACGGTTTTTACCCGTTGGAAGAGCTTGGGATTCATGTAAATGCTGTTGCCGAAGTCTGTCAGCCGGGGGGATATTTCCTGGGCGGTTTTTTGCATCAGGGGGTCCGTACAGGCTGAGTTCAGATTGAAAAAAACGGCCGAAACCGTATTGAGTAAGTCCCCGGCCCTGTCGAGCGCCGCAATGGTATTTGGGAAATCCGGTTTTTCCGGTGAGTTTGCGATCTCCCCGATTTCTTGCAATGCTTCCGGGATGGCTTGTAAAAAAGCCGGTTCGTAGTCCTCGGTCCGGATGCTTTCAAAAGGTGGTGTCTGCCAGGGCGTGGCAAAAGGTTGCAGTAAGGGGTTTATTCTATCTTTCATGCTTCTATTTGTTTATTTCCGTCCCTCAAAATTACAACTTTTCCGGCAGATATTCTTCATCGCTTTCCGGGTATTGTTGCATCGAACGATTGCATTGAAAAATTGACGGGAATAGGAATTTCACTTTTCTAAGATTAATTAAAATTATTGTATCTTTGCGGCGGTTATGGAAAAAGAACGTAAAGCATTGATTATCGCCGTAGACGGTCATTCTTCTACAGGCAAAAGTACGGTAGCGAAATTGTTGGCTGTCCGGTTGGGGTATGTATACATCGACACCGGTGCCATGTACCGGGCGGTGACCTTGCAGGCTATGAGAAAGGGGTGGATTGAGCAGGGAAAGATAGATGAAAAGGGGCTGGCGGAAGGACTGGGACAGATTTGCATTGACTTTAAGTATGACACGGAGAAAGGCCGCTATGTGACCTATCTGGATGGGGAGTGTGTGGAGCAGGAGATTCGGGGCATGGAAGTGTCCGGGAATGTGAGTGCGGTGTCCGGTTTGGGTTTTGTCCGGAAAATGTTGGTGGAGAAACAGCGGGAGATGGGGAAATGCGGCGGGGTAGTCATGGATGGCAGGGACATCGGGAGCGTTGTTTTCCCGGACGCGGAAGTGAAGTTTTTTATGACGGCTTCGCCGGAAGTGAGGGCAAAACGGCGGTATGACGAATTAGTGCAGAAGGGTGAAAAGGTGGATTACAAGGATGTTGAGAACAATGTGCGTCAACGGGACTATTTGGACGAGCATCGTCAGGAAAGTCCCTTAAAGAAAACAGAAGACGCCGTTTTGATTGACAACAGCCACATGACCATTGAGGAAGAGGTTGAATATATGCTGGAGACGATCCGGCACAAACAGTAAAAATGACGGGGTTGGAGCTATGATGCGGGTTGAAATTGATGAAAATTCCGGATTTTGTACGGGGGTTGTGAATGCAATTTGCAAGGCGGAGGAAGAGTTGAAAAAAGGACGCCTTTACTGCATCGGGGACATCGTGCATAACAGCCGGGAAGTGGAGCGTTTACAGCAGAAAGGCTTGAAGACCATCGGTCATGAAGAGTTTGCGGAATTGAAAAACTGCCGGGTGTTGTTCCGGGCTCACGGGGAACCTCCGGGTTCCTATATACAGGCCAGGGAAAACGCTATTGAAGTAATAGATGCTTCCTGTCCGGTGGTATTGAATTTACAGAAGCGAATCCGCAAGGCGTATGAAGAGGTAAGCAAGGCAGGGGGGAAAGTGGTTATTTATGGAAAAAGAGGTCATGCGGAAGTGGTCGGATTGGTGGGACAGACAAACGGGGAAGCTGTTGTGGTGGAGAATGAAGAGGACCTTGACCAGATAGATTTCAGTCGTCCGGTGGTCTTGTTTTCCCAGACAACGAAAAGCCTGGAAGGCTTTCAAACCATTTCGGGACTGATTCGTAAGAAGGGGGGGGATAAAGTCACCGTGTATGATACCATTTGCCGGAAAGTTGCCAACCGCATTCCTCAGTTGAGAAATTTTGCAAAGATGCATGATGTTATTATTTTTGTGAGCGGAGAAAAAAGCTCTAACGGACGGCAGCTTTATAGTGTGTGCAGGGAAGTCAATAAGCGCACGTATTGGGTTCAGGGGGTGGAGGATATACTGCCTGAAATGTATGCGGGAGCGGAAAGCATCGGCATAAGCGGTGCCACCTCGACTCCGGGCTGGGTGATGGACGAGATAAAAAAGGAATTGTTGCAGCGGGCTTGACGCAGCGGGGACTATTTACAACAGGACATAACAGAACAATAAATTTATACTATTTATTATGGCAAAAATTAAAAGAATCGGAGTGCTTACCTCCGGAGGGGATGCACCGGGAATGAATGCTGCTATTCGTGCAGTGGTCAGGGCTGCTATACATAACGGATGTGAAGCGTATGGTGTGTATGGCGGTTATCAGGGGTTGATTAACGGTGATATAAAAAGATTGAAATCTCATGATGTAAGCAACATCATACAGCGGGGGGGGACGATATTGAAATCAGCCCGCAGTACGGAATTCCGTACGCCGGAAGGAAGAACGAAAGCTGCTCAGGTCCTGCATGAAAATAAAATTGATGCTTTGGTAGTTATCGGTGGTGATGGTTCATTTACGGGAGCCCGTTTGCTGATTCAGGAGCATGATATTCCCGTGGTAGGTATTCCGGGTACGATTGATAATGACCTGTACGGAACGGATTCTACCATCGGGTATGATACAGCCGTAAATACTGCTGTGGAAGCTGTGGATAAAATCAAAGACACGGCCAGTGCACACAACCGTCTGTTCTTTGTTGAAGTGATGGGCCGCGATGCCGGTTTTATTGCTTTGCGTGTTGCCATTGCAACGGGAGCGGAAGCCGTGTTGGTACCTGAAGTGGAAACCGACTTGACGGATTTGGAGCATTTTATTGAGAAAGATTACGACCCGACGAAGTCCAGCGGTATCGTGATTGTTGCCGAAGGGGAGAAAGAAGGAGGAGCATACGGCGTTGCCAAGAAAGTGGCAGAGACTCATCCGGAGTACGATATCCGGGTGTCTGTGCTGGGACACATGCAGCGGGGCGGTTCGCCTTCCGCTTTTGACCGGGTATTGGCAAGCCAGTTGGGTGTGGCTGCCGTTGATGCCTTGATGGACGACCAGAAGAGCATCATGGTCGGAATCGTGAACAAGGAAATAGTTCACGTTCCGTTTAACAAGACCATTAAAAACTCCAAAGGACTGAATCCGGAATTACTGAATATGGTACGGGTGTTGACCAGTCGTTAAATCATTATGAAAATAATCTGAAGAGAGTGTTTAAATAAGTTTAGACACTCTCTTTTTTATTAGGCAAAGGATTTTTCTTTGTGCCGTTTCCGGTAGTAAAGTCTGTGGAACCTGGCTGTAAGCTCCCACTCTGTTCCATATCGCCTCTATGTCTCCTGTACTCCCCCTGTACCTGGCGGGTCGGAAGGAGTAGAGGAAAGATATAGGGAAAGTACAGGAGAGAGGGACTTGGCAGAGAGGTGCTGTTGAGTTCATATGGTTTTGTTTTCCGGAAGGAATGAAATTTTCATGTCGGGAGACGGCGAAAACTCTCATAAAATAGTTATTTTTGAAAAAACAAATAACGTTTCGTGAAATTTGCAGATGTCATCGTGCCTTTGGCGGTCGGAGGTTTTTACACTTATTCCGTTCCTGCTGTGCTGGAGAAGGAGATAAGGGAGGGAAAACTGGTGATTGTTCCGTTTGCCGGGAATAAAAAATACACCGGATTGGTCTGTCGTGTACACGAGACGGAACCTGTCGGTTATAAAATCCGGGCGATAGAGTCCGTTATGGAACGGGAGATTTGTTTTTCCGCTACCCATCTCCGTTTTTTGTTGTGGCTGAGTGAATATTATATGGCTTTTGCCGGAGAAGTATTGCGGGCGGCACTCCCTGTCGTTTTTCGTCTGGAAAGTTTTACCTGCATAAGCCGGGAGGATACGGAAATGGATTTTGCGGAGTTGTCGGCTAACGAGCAGTCTTTGCTTAATTTCCTGCAACCGGGGCAATATACGGCGTTAAAGGACATTGAAAAGTGTCTGGGGGTGAAAAATTGTGTGGGGATGGTGCGTTCTTTGTTGGCGAAAGGGTATGTCCGGGTGAAAGAGACCATTGACGAGGTTTTTCGTGAAAAAACGGAGAAATGGGTGCGGTGGGCTCGTCCTTGCAGTGAAAGCGAATTGACGGAAATATTGGAGGGGTTGAAAAGGGCTCCTGCACAATATGCCTTGCTGTGCCGTTGGATAGAAGGGGGAGGGGAAGAAAGAAACAAGACTGATTTTCTGGCCGAAACGGGAGCTTCGCCGGCTGTTTTGAAAGCGTTATGTGATAAGGGGATTCTGATGATAGAAGAGAGGCGGGTCAGCCGTCTCAAGGAAGAGACCGGGGAGCGGGTGGTTTGCAACACGTTGTCGGAGCAGCAGGAAAAGGCGTTGCAGGCCATTCGGACGGAGTTTGAAAGGAAAGATTGTGTGTTGTTTCAGGGGGTGACCTCCTCGGGTAAAACGGAGGTGTATATACATCTGATACAAGAGGCTGTCCGGCAGGGAAAACAGGTGTTGTATATGTTGCCCGAAATCGCCTTGACAGTACAGATTATCAGACGTCTGCAACGGGTATTCGGGGATACTGTCGGGGTTTATCATTCAGGTATGCCCGACGCGATGAGGGCTGAGTTGTGGAAAAAACAATGCAGTGAACACCCCTGTACACTGATTCTGGGCGTCCGTTCTTCTGTTTTTCTGCCTTTTCATAATCTGGGGTTAATCATCGTTGATGAAGAGCATGACGCCTCTTATAAGCAGAAAGAACCCGCCCCCCGCTACCAGGCGCGTGATGCCGCCATTATGCTGGCCAAGATGCACGGGGCTAAAATCCTGCTGGGTTCGGCTACGCCTTCGTTTGAAAGTTATGAAAATGCCCGTTCGGGTAAATACGGGTTTGTTGCCCTTACACAGCGCTACGGAAACATCCGGATGCCTCAGCTGATTTTGGCGGATGTTTCGGAATACAGGCGGAAGAAATTGATGAAGGGCATGTTTACGCCGGTGTTGTATGAGGAGATGAAAAAGGTGCTGGATGCCGGGATGCAGGTAATCCTTTTTCAGAACCGGAGGGGCTATTCCACTTATCTCCAGTGTGATAGTTGCGGCACTATTCTCAAGTGCAGCCACTGCGATGTGAGTATGACGTATTACAAACAACGCGGAGTCATGAGTTGCCGCTATTGCGGTGCATTGAAACCGATACAGGAGGTATGTGACTCATGCGGTAGCGGACATTATAAGATATGTACTCCCGGTACGGAAAAGATAGAGGAGGAGGTGGCATGCTTGTTTCCCGGTGTCCGGGTTGCCCGGATGGACCTGGATGTGATGAGTAGCAAGGCCCGTTACCGGGCGGTGATTGATGACTTTGAACAAGGGCGTATCCAGATCTTGATAGGTACGCAGATGATATCCAAGGGACTGGATTTTGAGCGGGTGAAGTTAGTCGGTGTCATGGATGCGGACAGCATGATTAATTTTCCGGATTTCCGGGCGGAAGAGCGGGCCTATTGCATGCTGATGCAGGTCAGCGGACGGAGCGGGCGCAAAGGGGAGCAGGGGAAGGTGGTGATACAGACCGGAGAGGTGAAAAACCGGATATTTCCGATGTTGACGACTGTCGGTTACGATTCGTTTTATGCGGAACTGGCGGAGGAACGCCAGTTTTTTGCCTATCCTCCTTTTTGCCGGCTGATTCGGGTTGAATTGCGTCATAAAGATGTGGTTGTTGTCCGGAATGCGGCCAACCTGTTGGCACGGGAATTGCGGGAAAGGCTGGGAAAGCGGGTATGCGGACCTGCCGTACCCGAGGTGGGGAGGGTAAACAACCTCTACCGTATTCAGCTGGTCCTGAAAATAGAACCCGGCGTCTCTTTCTCCAAAGTAAAGCAACTTTTAAAAGCGCAGTCCGGAGTACTTTCGGAGGCGAAAGAATTTTCTTCCGTGCGGGTCATTTGCGATGTGGATCCGTAGGGTGCTTGAAGAGTTGGAAAGGAGCGCCTCTTTTGAAGTTTTTAACCTTTTTAACCCTTTCAACTTTTTTCAATATCTTTGTTCCTGTTAAAATATAAGATGTGTTGTTACCATGCGTGAGTTTTTAATTCTGACAGGTTTTTGTGTATTTACTTTTTTGTTGGGGATGCGGTTGAAACAGAGGTTGGCTAAAAAGAAACCCAATGAGCCGCAGATACGTATCCGTAAGAACCAACGTTCTAAAATGGCGGCTTGCGGAGAGGAGCCTCCTTTGGTGAAGGAAAGAAGGCTGAGGCGGGAGCGGCGCACGCATTATTTTACGGTGGTTTTGTTGTTTGTCTTGTTCGGATTGATGATTTTCATGATTCCGGCTTTGGTTGCTGATTTATCCATGCCCGACAGGATTCAGTATCCGCACTTTTTTTTACGTTGTTTTATTTTTGTATTCACTATTTATGTTTTCGTTCTGGGATATGTAAAAGTGAGCCGGCGTATTAGAGAGCAGAGGGAGGAAAAGCGGAATGCAAGGAAGTCGGATTTTAAGTAGTTGATAATCTTTTTGTAAAGGAAGATAAAAAGGAAGGTGCTGTTTTGAAAACAGGGTATTCCCCGACTGCGGAAAGGGAACACGAAGAGGGAGGAAAACGGAAAAATTCCTTTTTATTTTTGCAAAATCTTAAATCGGGCCTTAACGTTTTTTAAGTGTGTAAATTTAACACTTGAATCGATTCGGAGTAATTTTGATAGCGTAAAAGGGATCCGGAGGGAGAGACGATGGATTGAAATAATACATAACTAATACTATATTTATGATGAATACGGTTGATATCAAGGTTTTGAATGATCGCATACAGCAGGAAAGCTCGTTTGTCGATATGATCAACATGGAGATGAACAAGGTCATTGTGGGGCAGAAACATTTGGTTGAAGGACTTTTGATCGGTTTGTTGTCCGATGGACATATTTTGTTGGAAGGCGTACCCGGATTGGCGAAAACGTTGGCCATCAATACGCTGGCCACAACGATAGATGCTAAATTCAGTCGTATCCAGTTCACGCCCGATTTGTTGCCGGCGGATGTGCTGGGTACGTTGATTTATTCACAGAAGAAGGAGGAATTTGTGGTGAAACACGGTCCTATATTCGCCAATTTTATCCTTGCCGATGAAATCAACCGTGCTCCGGCAAAGGTACAGTCGGCTTTGCTTGAAGCCATGCAGGAGCGCCAGGTGACTATCGGAGAGATGACTTACCGTTTACAGGAGCCTTTCCTGGTGATGGCTACCCAGAACCCGATAGAGCAGGAAGGTACTTATCCGCTGCCCGAAGCCCAGGTGGACCGTTTTATGCTGAAAGTGGTCATTGACTACCCGAAAAAAGAGGAGGAAAAAATGATTGTTCAGCAAAATCTGGAGAAATCCTTCCCTAAAGCCAATACTATTCTCAAACCGACGGACATCGTAAGAGCCCGGGAAGTGGTGAAGGATGTGTATATGGACGAAAAGATAGAGAAATACATTATCGATATTGTTTTTGCTACCCGTTTCCCCGGTGACAACGGTCTGGAGAAATTCACCAGCATGATTGCGTACGGAGGTTCTCCGCGTGCCAGTATCAGTCTGGCAAAGGCTGCCAAGGCGTATGCCTTTATCAAACGGAGAGGGTATGTTATCCCCGAAGACGTGCGGGCCGTTTGTCCGGACGTATTGCGCCACCGTATCGGATTGACCTACGAAGCGGAAGCCAATAATATCACCAGTGAGGATATTATCAACGAAGTGTTGAACACGGTGGAAGTGCCTTAGTCGGCAATCCTTTTTCGGACGGTTCGTTATTTGACTTCAACTTTTCGTTTTTTTTGTTATGGAAACATCGGAATTATTAAAACGGGTAAGGAAAATAGAGATAAAGACGAGGGGATTGTCCAGTAATATATTTGCGGGGGAATACCATTCGGCTTTTAAAGGGCGGGGAATGACTTTCAGTGAGGTGCGCGAATACCAGTACGGGGACGATGTCCGGAATATCGACTGGAACGTGACGGCGCGTCACAACCGGCCTTATGTCAAGGTGTTTGAGGAAGAGCGGGAATTGACGGTGATGCTGCTGATAGATGTCAGCGGTTCCCGGAATTTCGGTTCGGTCTCCAAGCTGAAAAAGAATCAGATTACGGAGATTGCCGCCGTGATAGCGTTTTCTGCCATCCAGAATAATGATAAAATCGGTGTGATCTTTTTTTCAGATAAAATCGAAAAGTTTATCCCGCCTAAAAAGGGAAGGACCCATATCCTTCATATCATCCGGGAGTTGATTGACTTCTATCCCGAGGAGAAGCAGACCAATATCGCTGTCGCGTTGGAGTACCTGACCAATTCGATAAAGAAACGCTGCACCTGTTTTCTCCTTTCCGATTTTATCGATGACCACAGTTTTGAACATGCTTTGTCTATTGCCAACCGCAAACACGATGTTGTGGCCTTACGGGTGTATGACCGCCGGGAAAAGGAATTGCCGCCCGTAGGGTTGATGTACCTGACGGATGCGGAAACGGGCGAAAGTATGTGGGTCGATACTTCCGACAAGAATTTGCGGGAGAACTACCGGAAGTATGCTCTTATCGAGGAGAAGAAGCTGACGGATGTTTTTAAGCGTTCGGGGGTGGATGTGGCGAACATCCGTTCGGACGAGGATTATGTCCGGGCTTTGATAACTCTCTTCAAAAAACGGGGATAGATAAGGAAATTTAAGCAGAAAAGTTGCAATAAACCATCAGTCATGAAATACATCTTATTATTCATCGTGTTGTTCGGCTGGGGAACAGGACGGGTGTTTGCTCAGAATATAGAATACGGCGCGGAGCTGGATACGACCTACATGATGATAGGCGACCAGCAGCATTTGCGTTTTCTCATGAAGAGCGACCAGCCTTTGACCGTCAGGTTTCCGCTGCTGAAAGATACGGTTGTCGGCGGGGTGGAAATCATTGCCGGGCCGGAGCGGGATTCCGTCCGGGAAAAGGACGGGAAATGGCTTTTCCGGGAGTCTTACGTGATAACCGCTTTTGACAGCGGGGTATATGTCATCCCTTCTTATGCGATAACGGTTGAAAACGGAGATTACAACAATGTCCTCCGTACGGAGCCGCTGGCGTTTGCCGTCAATACCTATAAGGTGGACGAGCAGCAAGGGAATTATGATATTGTAGCCCCTTATCAGACCCCGTTGAATTTTGCGGAGATACTGCCCTGGTTGCTATGGATTGCGGGAGGATTGCTGGTTGCAGCCCTGGCGGTGTGGTATATCATCCGGAGAAAGAAAAATAAACCGTTGTTTGCAGCGGAGAAGAAAGTATACGTACCTCCTTATGTCATTGCCATGAAGGAGTTGGAGCGTTTGAAGGGCGAAAAGCTATGGCAGGCAGGGAAGGTGAAGGAATATTATACCCGTTTGACGGATACCGTGCGGCAATATGTCGCCGATGAGTTGCAGATTCCGGCAATGGAGCAGACTTCGTTTGAAACCGTACAGGCGTTGGAGCGTAATACGCTGGTAGATGCCCGGGACGTGGAACAGGTCTCCGGGATGTTGCAGGCGGCGGATTTTGTGAAGTTTGCCAAGTCGACACCGCTGCCGGAAGAGAATATGAAAAACCTGGAGATTGCATACGATTTTTTGCAACATACCAATGAACGTTTGAAGAGCAGCCGGGAGGAGGAGAAGGACGGAGGAACGGAGGAGGGCTCCGAGGCGGTTGCTTCTGAATTATAAACCATCAACCCAAATTTTCTGTTATGTTTGGATACGAATTTGCCAATCCGAAATATTTTCTGATACTGGTTCTGCTGGTACCCATGATTCTGTGGTATGTTTTCCGGGAGAAGCGTTCGCATGCTGATTTGCAGTTTTCTTCACTGAAAGCGTTTAAGGGAATGAAGCACGCAGGCCGGGTATGGTTGCGTCATGTCCTTTTTGCTTTGAAGGTACTGGCCATTGTCTTTTTAGTGACGGCATTGGCGCGCCCTCAGTCCAGCAACAGCTGGCAGACCTATACCAGTGAAGGGATAGACATTATGCTGGCGCTGGATATTTCCGGGAGTATGCTGGCGCGCGATTTTTCGCCCGACCGTCTGGAAGCGGCGAAGGATGTGGCGACGAAGTTTATCCTGGAAAGGCCTCAGGACAAAATCGGTCTGGTGGTGTTTGCCGGGGAGAGTTTTACGCAGTGTCCCCTGACGACCGACCAGGCGGTGCTGGTGAATCTGATGCGGGATGTTCACAGCGGTATGATTGAAGACGGTACGGCCATCGGGTTGGGACTGGCGAATGCCGTCAACCGACTGAAAGACAGTCCCGGTAAATCCAAGGTCGTTATTTTGCTGACGGACGGTGTGAACAACCGGGGGATGATAGCTCCCGTTACGGCTGCGGAGTTGGCTAAAACTTATGGCATCCGGGTGTATACCATCGGAGTGGGGACCTATGGCGAAGCGCCTTATCCGGTGCAGACCCCGTTTGGTGTACAATTGCAGAATGTTACCGTAGAGATTGACGAATCCGTTTTGAAACAGATTGCTGCGACGACCGGCGGTCAGTATTTCCGGGCGACGGACAACGATAAACTGAAACAGATATACCAGGAAATCGACCAGTTGGAGAAGAGTAAGATTGAAGTAAAGCATTTCAGTAAGAAGCAGGAACAGTATTTCTGGTTTGCCTTGATCGGGATGTTGTTGCTGATTGCCGAAGGGATATTGAGATATACGGTATTGAGAAAGATACCCTAAAAGAGAGTCTGATTATTTAAATTATACAGAGAGCCTTATGTTTAGATTTGCACATCCCGGACTATTGTATCTGCTGGCGGTTATTCCGCTGTTGGTTCTGTTTTATGTCGTGATGCGGCACCGGAAGAAAAAAGCGATTGCGGAGTTTGGCAATCCCGAACTCCTGGCTCCGCTGATGCCTTTGCTTTCGTTCAGGAGGGGGGCATGGAAGTTTGTCATGATTTTGCTGGCTTTGTTTTTTGTCATTGTCGGAGCGGCAGGTCCCCAGTTCGGTTCCAAGTTGCAGCAGGTAAAGAAAAAAGGGGTTGAGTTGATGATTGTATTGGATGTTTCCAATTCCATGATGGCACAGGATATTAAGCCCAGCCGTCTGGAAAAGGCGAAACTTGCCATTTCCCGTATGATTGAAAAACTCTCGAACGATAAGGTGGGAATGATTGTCTTTGCGGGCGATGCCTATGTGCAGTTGCCCATTACGACCGATTATTCTTCCGCCCGGTTGTTTTTGTCCGGAATCAATACGGATATTGTTCCGGTACAGGGAACGGCTATCGGGGCGGCTATCAATACGGCAATGAAGTCCTTTACGCCGGAGACGGAGACTTCCAAGGCGATTATCGTGATTACGGACGGAGAGAACCACCAGGACGATGCCGTGGCTGCGGCTAAGGCTGCCCGGGAGAAAGGGATTTATGTGCATACCATTGGGATGGGGCTGGAACAGGGTGCGCCTATCCCGATGAAAGGAAATCCCGGACAGTTTATGAAGGACGGTCGGGGGAATGTGATTGTCTCCAAGCTGGATGAGGCGACCCTGCGGGAGGTGGCGGAAGCCGGGGAGGGACTGTATGTCCGTGCCAGCAATACCGATGTGGGGTTGAATACCCTGCTGGATGAAGTGAATAAAATGGATAAGTCTTTGCTGGAAGAACGCATATACAGCGATTATGCCGAAAAGTATCAATACTTTTTGTTGGTAGGCTTGTTTTTCGTCTTCGTGGAATTTATGATACTCGGGCGAAAGAACCGTCATTTTATGAAAATCAATATTTTTAAGGAGGAAAGCCGGAAGGCGGACCGTTGATTCTTTGACTGTTAATGAATGGAACCATGAAATACATATTATTGCTTATCGGTGTATTGGTTTTTGTGTTGCCGTCGGCGGCACAGAAGGAAAGAAAATTGATACGGGAAGGGAACGGCCTGTATGATGAGCAGGAGTTTGAAAAGGCGGAGGTGGAATACCGTAAAGCCCTCGACAAAAAGGCGGAATCCTATGAAGCGGCCTTTAATCTGGGGGATGCCTTGTATAAGCAGAAAAAGTATGACGAGGCGTTGCGGCAATTTGCTGCTTTGGCAGAGCAGGAAAAGGATAAAGAGCGGTTGGGGGAATTGTATCACAACATCGGGAATACCCTGTTGTCTATGCAGAAAACCGATGAAAGTATCGAAGCTTATAAAGAGTCTTTAAGAAATCGTCCCGCTTCGGAGGAGACAAAATACAACCTGGAGTTTGCCCGCCGGAAACAGCAGCAGGAGCAACAGAATAAAGACAATAAGGACAATAAAGATAATAAGGACAACAAAGATAATCAGGACAAACAGGACAGCAAAGACCAGCAGAATCAGGATCAGAACAAGGACCAGAAAGATCAGGATAAACAAAACCAGGATCAGAACCAGGACAAACAGGACCAGAATAAGGACCGCCAGGAGAATAACAAAGAGAACAAAGACCAACAGAATAAAGACCGGCAGGACCAGCAACAACAACCTCAGCAGCAACCCGGTAAGATTTCCAAGGAAGATGCCCAGCGTTTGTTGGAGGCTTTGCAGAACGATGAGAAGAAAGTCCAGGAGAAAGTGAGAAAAGAAAAAGTACAACAACAGAAAGCCAAAAAACTAAAAATCGAAAAAGATTGGTAATTTTGCAGGCTTTGAAAAAGATTTAGTAAATCAGAAAAAGATGAGGTGGAGCATATTTCTATGGTTATTTCTGACCGTTTTGTCGGTGAAGGCCCAGAATGTGGTATTTAAGGCGGAGGCCCCGGAGGTAGTGGAACTGGGAGAACAGTTCCGGTTGTCATATTCTCTGAATCGCAAGGGAACTGACTTGAAGGTTCCTACGTTGGAAGGATTCGATTTGCTGATGGGACCCCGGGTGAGCCAGTCCTCTAATTTTTCCAGCATAAACGGAAAAGTATCGCAAAGTGTGTCTTACACTTATACTTATGTGATTGAAGGAATAAAAGAAGGAACTTTCCAGATACCTGCGGCGACCATAACGGTGGACGGTAAGGCATACCGCTCTAATCCCCTGACTATCCAGGTTGTGAAAGGAAGCGGAAATGCCGGAGGGACGCAGGGGCATGCTAACCGGCCTGCCCGTCCGGAGGCGGGAGCCCAGGTGAATGAAGAAAATCTTTTTGTAAAAGTGGACGTCAGCCGGAGAAACCTGTATATGGGAGAGAGCCTGCTGGCGACGATCAAAGTGTATACACGGGTAGACCTGGTTAATTTCGGACAGAGTAAATTCCCCTCTTTTTCGGGTTTCCTGGCGGAAGAGATACCGACGCCGCAGCGGGTGGAATTGGTTCGGGAGAATTATGATGGAAAGGTATATAATGTGGGTATCATCCGGAAATTACTCTTGTTTCCCCAGCATACGGGAGAGATTACGATAGATCCTTTTGAACTGGAGTGTGTGGTACGGCAGCAGTTTGCCGGAGGCCGGAGTTTCTTTGATGATTTCTTTGGAAATTACAGGGATGTCCGGGTAAAGAGGGTGAGCCGTCCCGTAACGGTTCGTGTCAAAGAGTTGCCGTTGCAGGGACGTCCTGCCGGATTCAGCGGAACGGTAGGGCGTATTACGATGCGCACTTCTGTGTCGACCGATTCGTTGGCAGCCAATGAAGCGATTACCTATAAGGTGACTTTCCAGGGTACTGGAAATCTGAAACTGATAGAAGCGCCCGATATACATTTCCCGGCGGATTTTGAAAATTATGAGCCTAAGGTCACAAAGGACATCAAGAACGGAGAGCACGGGATGTCCGGAACGGTGACGTACGAATATTTACTGATACCGCGGTATGCCGGGGAATATACGATACCTGCCTTGCGGTATTCTTATTATGACACGCAGTCCAATGCATATAAAACTTTGCAGGGGAAGGAATACCGGATACGGGTGGCGAAAGGGGCAGGAGGGGTGCCGGCAGATAATGGCATGGCAGCTGTGCAGTCGTTTAAAAAGGAGGATGTACGTCAGTTGGGACGGGACATCCGTTACGTAAAGACGGGAAATCTGAATTTGTTTGCCAAAGGGGCGGGATTCTATGGTACGACGGCTTACTGGCTTGCTTTTCTGATACCTTTCGTCTTGTTTGTTGCAGGCTCCCTGTTAAACCGGAGAAGGATAAAGGCCAATGCCGATTTGGCACGGGTGAAAAATAAAGCTGCCAACAAAATGGCGCGGAAACGGATGAAAGCGGCTGCGGCTGCGATGAAAAAACGTGATTCGGAAGCTTTTTACGAGGAAGTGCTCAAAGCCTTGTGGGGATATGTCAGCTACAAGCTGAATATTGATAAGGCTGAACTGAACCGGGATAACATTAGTGAAATTCTGCAACGCAAGTCGGTTGAAGAAGAGCGGATCCGTGAGTTTATGAATGTGCTGGATACCTGTGAATTTGCGCGTTATGCTCCGGGAAGCAATTCCGAACAGGAGATGGACAAAGTGTATAAAGACGGAATCAATGTAATAACAAGACTCGATAAAGCGATAAAATAAAGAGATATGAAAAAATGGTTGGTGATATTATCGTTGCTGTTGCAGACAGGGTGGGGAATGGCTCAGGAACCGGATGCGTCACAGCAGGCAGAGACTTTCTATCGTGAAGGGAAATACCAGGAAGCTGCCGGTATTTACAATCAGATTCTGACACAGGGACTGGAGTCGGCAAAGTTATATTATAATTTAGGGAACTGTTATTATAAATTGGGTGAAAA
Organism: uncultured Odoribacter sp.; assembly: GCA_910589025.1. Classification (GTDB taxonomy): domain Bacteria; phylum Bacteroidota; class Bacteroidia; order Bacteroidales; family Marinifilaceae; genus Culturomica. Next base: position 202,511 of record CAJURM010000002.1, read on the forward strand.
TACCAAAGCCATATTGAATTATGAGCGTTCTTTGCTGTTGAATCCGGGGGATGCCGATGCGCGCTATAATCTGAAAATGGCCCAGAATCAGGTGGTTGATAAAATCGAAGTGCTGCCCGAACTCTTTTTGGTGCGTTGGTATAAGGCGTTTGTTTCTTATTTTTCCGCCGACCAATGGGCTTATATCTCTGTGGTTCTTTTCCTTGTGTTTCTGGTGATGGTAGCCTTGTTTCTTTATTCTTCCCGTATCGTTTGGAAGAAAACCGGTTTTGCCGTTGGAATCGTAGTTTTGCTGCTGACCGTCATGACGGTTATGTTTACGGTAAAACAGAATAACCGGATTACCGAACGGGAATACGGGATTGTCATGACTCCCAGTGTGACGGTCAAGGGGGCTCCGGATGACAGCGGTACGGAACTTTTTGTCATTCACGAAGGACTGAAAGTACGCATTATCGGCAGTCTGGGAGATTGGGTGAACATCCGCCTGGAGGACGGGAATGAAGGATGGGTCGTAAAAAAAGACGTGGAGAAGATCTGATTATTTACTGCCGGAACTTGCGAAAGCAGTAAAAGCTTGCTAACTTTACGCACCCGAAATAAAGAGGGCGTAGTCTGTTTCTGTTTTAAACCGATATATGGATAACTTTATAGTTTCAGCGAGAAAATACCGTCCAGCCAGTTTTGATACGGTCGTCGGACAATTGTCCATCACCTCTACGCTGAGGAATGCGATCATGAATCATCAGTTGGCTCAGGCTTATTTGTTTTGCGGTCCCCGGGGGGTAGGCAAGACGACGTGTGCCCGTATTTTCGCCAAGACTATAAATTGCATGAATTTGCAGGCGAATGCCGAACCTTGCAATGAGTGCGAATCCTGTCAGGCTTTCAATGCCGGTCGTTCGTTGAATATCCATGAACTGGATGCGGCTTCCAATAACAGTGTGGACGATATCCGGGGATTGGTGGATCAGGTGAGGATTTTGCCGCAGGTAGGGAAATACAGCGTGTATATCATCGACGAGGTGCACATGTTGAGTACTTCGGCTTTTAATGCTTTCCTGAAAACCCTTGAAGAACCGCCTGCCCATGCTATCTTTATTTTGGCTACAACGGAGAAGCATAAAATCCTGCCGACGATATTATCGCGTTGTCAGATTTATGATTTCAACCGGATGAAGGCGGGAGATACCGTTGAGCATCTGAAATATATCGCCGGGAAAGAGGGCGTGACGGCAGAAGAGGAAGCGTTGGACGTGATTGCCCAGAAAGCCGACGGTGCGATGCGTGACGCCCTTTCCATTTTTGACCAGGTAGTAAGTTTTTGCGGGAAAAACCTGACTTACGATAAGGTGATAGAGAATCTGAACGTCCTGGATTACGATTACTATTTCCGGCTCACCGATTTGTTTTTCAATGGGAAAGTACCCGATACCCTTTTGCTGTTGAATGAAATCATAGAAAAAGGTTTCGACGCGGGCAATCTGTTGGCCGGGCTGGGAAAACACTTCCGGGATGTATTGGTGTCCAAAGACCCGGCGACGGTGCAGTTGCTGGAAGTCAGTGCGTCCATTAAAGCGCGTTATGCCAAGCAAGCGGAGGTCTGTACGGTGGACTTCCTTTATGAAGCCCTGAAAATTGTGGAGCAGTGCGAAATGCAGTATAAAGTCCGCATCGAAAAACGCTTGTGTGTGGAGGTGGCCTTTATCCGGTTGTGTCAGATCAATGAGCTAAAAAAAAAAATCTGAATAGCTCTTCCGATAAACCTTTGTTATTGAAGATAGAAGGGTTTGACGGAAAATTCCAGGTTACCGGAGAGGAGAGAGAAAAACAGCCGGAAACAACAACTCCTGTAAAAAAAATACTCCCGGAAGAAAAAACGAAACCTTCCGCTTCTTTTAAACTGAAAGAGGCTTTTGCCGCTTCTTCCCAGGATTATAACGGAAAAAAAGATGTCGTTGCGGAACAGCGCATCAAGTTGGATGCCCGGGATACGTTTGATGCCGGACAGGTGGAAAAGGCTTACGACGATTATATCCGTGTCCATAAACCGGAAACGACGGTAGTGGTGGCTTTGAAAGCTCACAAACCCGTTATCCGGGGAGAAGAAATCTGCATAGAAATCGATAATCAGTTGCAGCAGGAGCGCTTGGAGGCGTTGAAAATCAATTTGCAAAATGCCTTGATGAGAAGCCTGAACAATGGTTTTATCTCTCTGTCCCTGAAATTCTTTGATGATAAAAACAACAAAGAGGAGAAGAAGCTGATTACCGCCCAGGATAAGCTGGAACATTTTGTCCAGCAAAATCCTGTGGTCGGCAAAATGTGTGAAATGTTTGGTTTGCAGATAGAGTAATTGGAAGAATTATTTCCGTACTACATCCCTGGCGTTGGCCTGGGCTGTGGGTGTGATAACGATGTCGTTAAGGCACACGTGTTCCGGACAACTGATGGCAAACACAATCACATTGGCGATGTCTTCATTGGACAAAGGAGTCAAACCGGTATATACATTTTTGGCGGCTTCGGCATCCCCTTTGTATCTGACTAAGGAAAATTCTGTTTCCACCATACCCGGAGCAATGTTTGTCACCTTGATGTGGTCTTTGAGCATGTCTATCCGCATGGCTTTGGAAAGAGCGTCTACGGCATGTTTGGTGGCGCAGTATACATTGCCTCCCGGATAGACTTCCTTGCCCGCCGTAGAGGCGATATTAACGATGTGTCCTTTCTGGCGGCGAATCATGAGGGGCGCCACTTCCCGGGTGATGTACAGCAAACCTTTGACGTTCGTGTCGATCATTCTTTCCCAGTCGTCCAGAATGCCTTCCTGGATAGGAGTTACGCCTACTGCCAGTCCTGCATTGTTGACCAGTACATCTATGTTTTGCCATTTCCCTGTCAGTCCCTGTACGGCCTGATGCACTTCCTGCTGGTTCCGGACATCAAAGCAGAGAGGAAGTACTTCCACGCCTTTTTTTCTGATTTTTTGCGCCATTGCTTCCAAACGCTCTTTTCTGCGGCCTGTGATAATCAGGTCGTATCCGGCTTCCGCTGTTTTCAGTGCTGTGGCTTGTCCGATGCCGGACGTCGCACCTGTAATAAATGCTATCTTGTTCATGGGAATTTTTCTTTTACAACTTCTGTAGACAAAAATAGGAATTTCCGGTTATTGTTTCGTGAGGTCACTGATTATTTTTTCCACGTCGCCCGGCACTACTCTTCCATACACTTTTTCGCCGATTAACACTACCGGAGCCAGCCCGCATGCTCCCACACAGCGCAGGCTGGAGAGGGAAAAGCGTCCGTCTGCTGTCGTTTCTCCGACGTTGATTTTCAGTACTCTTTTGAATTCATCGAGTACTTTTTCTGCTCCCCGTACGTAACAGGCGGTTCCCATACACACGGAAATCGGATGTTCTCCTTTGGGGGTCATGCTGAAAAAGCTATAGAAAGTGACTACGCCGTAGATTCTGGATACCGGTATGTGAAGTTCTCCGGCAATCAGTTGCTGTGCTTCTGCCGGAAGATAACCCAGTATGTCCTGGGTTTTGTGGAGAATATTAATTAATTCACCCGGGTCGTTGGCATGTTCCCGGCAGATGTTTCTCAGGGTGTCTGCCTTTTCCTGTGTTAATTGTATTTCGGACATAGCTTTTTCAGTTAGTGGGGATTATGTTTTTGTTAAAATAATGGGTATGGAGCAAGCGGTGGGCTTTTTCGCTCATCGGTTTTCCTAAATATTCTTCGTAGAGCTTTTGAATATAGGGGTTTTCGTGTGATTTGCGGATCGGTTTCTTCCGGTCTTCCTCGTACAGTGCACGCGTACGGGCGTGTAATAATTCCGGATTGCCGTGATGAAGAGGTTGGCCTCCTCCTCCGATACAGCCTCCCGGACAGGCCATGATTTCAATGGCGTGGTATTCGCATGTTCCACGGCGTATTTCTTCCAGGAGTTTACGGGCATTCCCCAGACCGTGTGCGATACCGATTTTCAGTTCAAACCCGTTGAGGTTGACGGAGGCCTTGCGGATGCCTTCCCAGCCCCGGACGTTTTCAAACTCCACTTTTTCCAGCGTTTTCCCGGTGTGGATTTCATAGGCGGTGCGGAGGGCTGCTTCCATGACGCCACCGGTTGCCCCGAAAATCACTCCGGCTCCGGTGGATTCTCCTAAAGGTGAATCAAAGTCGGAGTCCCGAAGGGCATGGAAGTCTATATTGGCGCGCTTGATCAAAGTAGCCAGTTCCCGGGTAGATAAAGAATAGTTCACATCCGGGTCGCCGTTTGTCTTAAATTCCTCCCGCGAGCATTCGTACTTTTTGGCTAAACAGGGCATGATGGATACGACAATTAAATCCTCCCGTCTGATATGCATTTTTTCAGCCCAGTAGTTCTTGGCAATGGAGCCGAACATTTGTTGCGGGGAGCGGGCAGTAGAAGGAATGTTCAGCAAGTCCGGGAATTGGTGTTCGAAAAAGTTTACCCAGGCCGGACAGCAGGAGGTCAGAATCGGCATACATACATCCGGAGCTCCTTGCAGGAAACGGTTCAGTCGGTTGAGTAGTTCCGTCCCCTCTTCCATAATCGTTAAGTCGGCAGCGAAATCGGTGTCAAACACTTTGTAAAAGCCCAATTCCCGCAGGGCTGCCACCATTTTCCCCGTGACGGAAGTTCCGGCAGGAAGTCCGAATTCTTCTCCCAGTGCCGCCCGGACAGCCGGAGCTGTCTGGACAATGACTATTTTGGACGGGTCTGCCAAGTCTGCCAAAAGACGGTTGCTATTGTCTACTTCTGTGAGTGCTCCCACCGGGCATACTGCCACGCACTGCCCGCAGTAGGTACATTCAGAGTCCCGGAGGGCTTTCCCGAAGGCCGGGGAAATGGTTGCCGCAAAGCCTCTGTTGACGGCGGCTAATGCTCCGACGGTCTGGATGTCGTTACACATGCTTTCGCAACGGCGGCAATAGATGCATTTGTCCATATTCCGGACAATGGATACCGAATGTTCGGATTTATGAGAGGAGGTGGCGCCTCCTGCAAACGGCATTTCCCGGATGTTCATCCGGGCAGCTAAATTCTGGAGTTCGCATTTTCCCGATTTGGCGCAGATAAGGCAGTCGTTGGGGTGGTCGGACAGAATAAGTTCGACCACTGTTTTCCGGGCATTCATCACCCGGGGACTGCTGGTGTGTACAATCATGCCGTTTTCACAGCGTGTAGCGCATGCCGGAGCCAGATTTTTCCTGCCTTGGATTTCCACGACACAGACCCGGCAGGAGGCCGGGGCGTTTTTTATGCACATGTCTTTCATGTCCAGGTGGCAGAGCGTCGGTATGTTGATTCCGGCGCTTTGGGCGGCGCTGAGCAGTGTTGTCCCTTGGGCCACCTCAATGGTGTGACGGTCTATTTGCAATTTTATCATTTGTTCCATAGTTTTTCTGTTTGATTTACTTCACCGATATGGCACTGAATTTGCATTTTTCCAGGCAACTGCCGCATTTGATACATTTGGATGTATTGATGAAATGCACCTCTTTGCGCTCTCCGACAATGGCGTCTACCGGGCAGTTGCGGGCACACAGCGTACAGCCCATGCAGAGTTCCGGATGGATGTAGTAGGTGAGTAAGGATTTGCATTTTCCTGCCGGACATTTTTTGTCGACGACATGTGCCACATATTCGTCATGGAAATTGTCTAAAGTGGAGAGTACGGGGTTGGGGGATGTCTGTCCCAAACCGCACAAAGCCGTATCCTTGATCACCCGGCTCAGGTTTTTCAGCGTCGTCAGGTCTTCCAGGGTGCCTTTGCCTTGGGAGATTTTGTCCAGCAGCTCATACAGGCGTTTGTTGCCGATGCGGCAGGGGGTACATTTCCCGCACGATTCCTCTACGGTGAAGTCCAGGTAAAATTTGGCAACGGAAACCATGCAATCATCTTCGTCCATTACGATCATACCGCCCGATCCCATCATGGAACCTGCTGCCAACAGGTTGTCGAAATCGATGGGTGTGTCTAAGTGTTGTTCCGTCAGACAGCCTCCGGAGGGACCTCCCGTTTGTACGGCTTTGAATTTCTTCCCGTTTTTGATGCCTCCGCCGATTTCATAAATCACCTCTCTTAATGTAGTCCCCATCGGCACTTCAATCAAGCCGACATTATTGATTTTTCCGGCTAAGGCAAATACTTTCGTCCCTTTTGAACGTTCCGTTCCGATTTGATTGAACCAGTTGGCACCGCGGGTCAGAATGACGGGGATGTTTGCCAGCGTTTCAACATTGTTGACGTTGGTCGGTTTTCCCAGATACCCCGATTCGGCAGGGAAGGGGGGCTTGATGGTCGGTTCGCCCCGCTGTCCCTCCATCGAATGGATAAGTGCTGTTTCCTCTCCGCACACGAATGCTCCCGCTCCGTAGCGGATACGGATGGAAAAGTGAAATTCGGTACCTAATATATGGTCGCCCAACAGTCCGAGTTGTTCGGCTTGTCGGATAGCAGTTTGAAGGCGCTGGATGGCCAAGGGGTATTCTGCCCGGATGTATACCAGTCCGATGCTTGCCCCGATGCTGTATCCGCAGATGGCCATTGCCTCGATGATGGAATTGGGGTCTCCTTCCATGATGGAACGGTCCATAAATGCTCCCGGGTCTCCTTCGTCTGCATTGCAGACCACATATTTCTGATCCGCCTGGTATTTGCTGGCAAATTCCCATTTTAAGCCGGTCGGGAAACCGCCTCCTCCGCGTCCTCTTAGTCCCGACAGCTTGATTTCGTTGATTACCTCTGCCGGCTGTTTCGTTGTCAGACATTGCGCAAGAGCTTCATAGCCGTCGCGTGCAATGTATTCTTCAATGTTTTCCGGGTCGATGAATCCGCAGTTCCGCAGGGCAATACGCATCTGCTTTTTATAGAAATTCATGTGCTTGGAGTCGCTGACAGGTTCGTCGGTTTCCGGATTTTTGTATAGCAGGCGTCCTACTTTCCGGCTGTTTATGATGTGTTCCCGGACAATCTCTTCAGCATCTTCCGGTTTTACCTGTACATAAAACGTATTATCCGGTATAATCTTTACGATAGGGCCTTTTTCACAGAAGCCGAAACAACCTGTCGTAATCACCTTTACATCGTCTTCCAGATTCCTGTTGCTGAGTGCTTCCTGTAAATTGGAGGCAAGGGTGTGACTGGCAGAAGCTTTGCATCCGGTTCCTCCGCATACCAGTATTTGCATTTTCTGCGTCCCGACAGACAAGCCGCAGGTTTCAGCAGATGTAAGTGTATTGCTTTTCTCCCGCAAAGCAAGTTTTATCTGCGCCTGTTTCCTGATTTCCTGCAACTGCGCGGCTGATTTTATTTTTTCCATAAGTTGTTTAGATTAATATGTCGTGACGAATATAGTAAATGCAAACGTTTTAATAAAGAAAAATGTCAGTTATTTGACACAAAGGGACGGGGCTTTTGTGTCATTAAAGAAAACGGGATTCAACTCTGAATCCCGTTTTTAGATACATGTCTGGTAAGCAGGTACATTTTAATCTGCCGTGAAACACCCGGAAAGATTTACTGTTTAAATTTTTTAGGGATATTTTTCTTCTCTAAACTTATTTAAAGAGGATTTCATAAAAATTAATAGTTAAAATAGACGTATCAGAATTTTTATTACATTTGCAATCGTATTCGATGTGTGAATAAGTATTTGTTAAAAAAGCATTTTTTTACGTATGTTTTTTTATTTATTTTTCTAACAAACACATAATCAATAATTAATATTAGTTATACCTGCTTACCAGGCATGTATAGGAAAATAGGTTTGCAGTGAATGACGTTGGTGAAAAAAGGTTTTGATAGTTAAGGATGGACTTTAACACCATTATACAGGATTTTTAATTTAAAATTTTAATTATGACAAAACACTTAGGATTAGCAGTAATGCTGCTATTATCTTTTTTCCTTTGTATAGGAAACTATGCAAAGGCAGGAAAGAGAGCGATGAGTACATTGTCCGAACAAAAAACAGGAACATGTACAGGAGTGGTGAAAGACTCTAAAGGGGAAACCCTTCCTGGAGCATCGGTAGTAGTAAAAGACGCAAATGCTTTAACAGCTGCGCTTAACGGAACGACCACCGGAATAGATGGAGACTTCACGCTCAACAATGTTTCCGTAGGGAGTACACTTATTGTTTCGTTTATCGGTTATCAGACCTTGGAGGTACAATGGAATGGTACACCTCTTCTTGTTACATTGAAAGAAGATTCTAAAACTTTGGATGAGGTTGTTGTTGTTGGTTACGGTACGCAGAAAAAAGTAAACGTAACAGGTGCTGTGAGTATGGTGGGAGCGGAAGTCATTGAATCCCGTCCGGTGGCCAATGTAACTCAGGCTTTGCAAGGAGCCATCCCGGGATTGAATCTTAGTACGACGAATGCCGGAGGTCAGTTGGATGCTACGATGAATCTTAATATTCGTGGTACGGGCTCAATTGGTGACGGTTCTGTGGATAATCCTTTGGTATTGATAGATGGAATTGAAGGTGACTTGAATACGTTGAATCCCAATGATATTGAGAGTGTTTCCGTATTGAAGGATGCGGCTTCGGCATCTATTTACGGAGCTCGTGCAGCGTTTGGTGTGATTCTGATTACGACAAAAAGCGGAAAATCTGGAAAAGTAAAAGTGACTTACTCCGGGGATGTACGTTTCAGTACTGCCACACAGGTTCCGGATATGGTGGATTCTTATAAATTTGCTACTTTCTTTAATGCAGCGCAATATAATACCAATGGAGGTTATCAGTTCTCTCAGGAGACGATAGAGAAAATATTGAAATTTCAAAATGGGGAATACAATGATCCGACTCAGCCGGAATATTACGGAACAGAAGCGGGCGGAGATGGAAAATGGACTTGTTATACTTCTTCTTTTGCCAATACCAATTGGTTTAAAGAGCATTATAAGAAAGGTGTGCCTTCTACACAGCATAATTTAAGTTTGAGCGGAGGTACGGAGAAAATTAGCTGGTCTTTCAGCGGAGGCTATTTGCAACAAAATGGGTTGATTCGTCACGGACATGACGAACTGGACCGCTATACGATTAACGGGAAAATCGGAGCTGTACTGTCTTCTTGGGCCCGTATGGAATATTCGACCAAATGGACACGTACCGATTATACAAAACCTCAGTATATGAGTGGATTGTTTTTCCATAATATAGCCCGTCGCTGGCCGACATGCCCGGTAGTGGATCCGAATGGACACTGGATGCGTGAAATGGAAATTGAAGAGTTGGAAAATGGAGGTGAATACAAAACGAATAAAGATTGGTTTACTCAGCAACTGAAATTTACGTTTACTCCCTTGGCCGGATGGACTATCTATGCGGAAGGGGCAATCCGGGTGGCTAATGAAAAAACATATCAGAGTCAAATTCCGATTTATAATTACGGAGTGGACAATACACCTTTTATACGGGATTCCGGTTATGGTACAGTGACAAATGTGTATGACAGCCGTTTCAGACAGAATTATTATGCTACGAACATTTATACGGATTATATTCGTAGTTTCGGTAATCACAATGCGAAAGTATTGGTCGGATTGAACTATGAACGTTATAACCAGGATGCGTTGTCGGGACAAGGCTATAATTTGACGGCAGAAAATAAACCATATTTAAGCCAGACTCAGGAGCGACATTCTGTCAGTGATTCATATTGGAGACGTGCCACTGCCGGTTATTTTGCCCGTTTAAATTATGATTACAATGCCAAATATCTGGCTGAGTTTAACATCCGTTATGACGGTTCTTCCCGTTTCTTAAGTAACAAACGTTGGGCATGGTTTCCCTCCGCTTCTTTAGGCTGGAATATTGCCCGTGAAGAATTTTTCGGTAATCTGGGCAATAGTATCAGTACGTTCAAACTCCGTGGTTCTTGGGGACAGTTGGGAAATACCAGTTCGAACTATGATAGTTTTTGGGCTTGGTATCCGTTTTACCAGCAGCAGAATATTTCTTCGGCAAGCAGCGGCTGGTTGATTGACGGTAAAAAACAGAATACGGCTGCTCTTCCCGGAATCGTAAATTCTACAATGACTTGGGAAACGGTTGAAACCTGGGATTTGGGTTTGGATTGGTCCGCATTCAATAATCGTTTAACCGGAACTTTCGACTGGTTCTCCCGCACAACGAAAGATATGATCGGACCGGCACCTGTGTTGGGATCTGTTTTGGGAACGGATGCACCGAAAACCAATAATTGTGATATGCGTTCCAGGGGATGGGAGTTGGAGATCAGTTGGCGCGACAAGGTTAATGAATTTCAGTATGGAGCTCGTTTCAATATTTCTGACAGCCGGTCTAAGATTTTGAGTTATCCGTATGACGGAGCATTTGAAAATCAGAGTTACGGAGGCTATTATAACGGCAAGTATCTGAATGAAATCTGGGGTTATAGTACGAAAGGTATTGCCCAGACGGATGAGGAAATGGCAAACTGGCAGGCAAAGAACAAACCCAATTGGGGAAGCAACTGGGGGGCAGGTGATATCATGTACAAGGATTTAAACGGTGATGGTATTGTGAATGCAGGAGCCAGTACATTAGGTGACCACGGTGATTTGAAACGTATCGGTAACTCCACACCGCGTTACCGCGTGGGGTTGAATCTGGATGCTTCGTGGAAAGGTTTTGATTTTTCTGTTTTCTTCCAGGGAATAATGAAGCGCGACTGGATGTTCGGTTCCGGAGAACCTTATTTCTGGGGTGCTGGTGTTGGAATGTGGCAGGCTGCTGTATTTGAAGAACACATGGATTATTGGAGGGAAGACAACAGAAATGCATATTATGCGAAGCCTTATTTCGATACAAATAAGAACCAGCAGCCACAGACACGTTATTTGCAGGATGCGTCTTATATCCGTTGTAAAAATATTCAACTGGGGTATTCCTTGCCCGCCGCAGTTCTTCAGAAAGTGGGCATGAGCAATTGCCGCATATATGTTTCCTGTGACAATGCCTTTACTATTACAAGTATGTCAAAAGTGTTCGATCCGGAAGTCTTGGGCGGTCCCTGGGGTGCCGGTAAGACTTATCCGTTACAGCGGGTAATCTCTTTGGGATTGAATCTGAGTTTTTAATTTAAAAATAGAGAAATATTATGAAATTCAATATAAAAAATTTAGGAATCGGCATATTGTTAGGGACTGTAGGCGTAGTGTCTTCGTCCTGTAATGATATGCTTGATTTGGAGCCTGTCAGTCAGATTACTCCAGAATCTTATTATTCCTCAGCAGATCAATTGGGAGCTTATTTGAACAACTATTACAATTCATTTTTATCTGCTCCTTATTCCGGGTCAATGTATCATGTATCAAATTACAATGACGGAATGGCACAATCTGACGGAAATACGGATATCATGTGTGTAGGAGGCGGAAATACTTCATTATTTGCCAATGATCACTGGGAAGTGAGTTATAATAAAGTACTTCAGGGATATTACGGGAATGTGCGTATATGCAATTATTTTCTGGAAAAAGCTACAAGCGGTTATGAAGCGGGAACAATCAAAGGTTCCGATGAGCTGATAAAGAACTATATTGGAGAGGGATATTTCTTCCGGGCGATGAATTATTTCCGGATGTTGGCGTTATATGGCGATTTGCCTATTATAACGGAAGTTTTGGAGGATAAGAACGAGGAGATAGTTGCCAATAGTAAACGTGCTCCGCGTAATGAAGTTGCCCGCTTTATTCTGAGCGATTTGGACAAGGCTATTGCCAATTTGGCAAGTCGTAGTCTGTTTAACGGACAGCGATTGAATAGGGAGGCCGCTTTGCTGTTTAAGTCTCGGGTAGCTTTATTTGAGGCGACTTTTGAAAAATATCATAAAAATTCCGGGCGTGTTCCGGGCGATGCCAATTGGCCCGGAGCGAAAATGGCTTATAATAGCGGGAAGAGTTTCAATATCGATAGCGAGATTGATTTTTTCCTGACAGAGGCTATGGATGCAGCCAAACAGATAGGGGATATTGCATTGACGTCGAATAATGGGGTTATGGAGCCTCAGGTTGGAAAAATCAATGGCTGGAATCCCTATTTCGAAATGTATAGCCAAAGTTCTTTGGCAGGTGTGGCCGAAGTGTTGTTGTGGAAACAGTATGATCGGAGCCAGGGGATTACCCATGATGTGCCCCGGCGTACGATGTCCGGTTGTAATGACGGTTATACACGCAGTTTTGTACAATCTTTCTTGATGAAAAACGGTTTGCCGATTTATGCTTCCGGTTCTGGTTATAAGGGGGATGTAACCCTTGACAACGTCAAAGATGGGCGTGATGAACGCTTGCAATTGTTTGTATGGGGAGAAAGTAATGTCGTGTATACGGATCCGTCTGTGACGGACTCTTTGCGAGGTAGGAAGTTTAACCATCCGGGCATTACCGATCCTTTAACGGAGACCCGGAGTATTACCGGTTATCAGCCACGTAAATATTTTACCTACGATTACGATCAGTTTCTGAATGATGAATTGAGAGGAATTAATGCTTGTCCGATATTTCGGTCTGCAGAAGCCATGTTGAATTATATGGAAGCTTGCTATGAAAAAAACGGGAGTTTGGATGGAACGGCAGCCAGTTATTGGCGTAATTTACGCGAGCGTGCCGGAGTAGATGGGGATTATAATGCAACCATAGCTGCCACGGATTTGACGATGGAGCTTGATTTAGCTGTTTACTCGGGAACGGAACGGGTTGATCCGACGTTGTATAATATTCGCCGTGAGCGTGTAAATGAGACTTTTAGTGAAGGTTTGCGTTTTGCAGATTTGATCCGTTGGCGCTCTTTCGACAATATGATAACAACCAAATGGGTACCTGAAGGGTGTAATTTCTGGGACGATATGTATAAGAATTATGAAGGTGAAGATCTTATCGCAGATGGCAGTAATAATTCAACCGTATCCATGAAGGAATTAGGTAAATACCTTCGTCCGTATAGCCGCAGTTTACAGGTTGCAAATGAATTGCGTGACGGATATACGTGGCATGAAGCTTATTATCTTTATCCACTGGGGGTCGGAGATTTGCGGACGGCTTCTTCCGATCGTGATCTGGAAACCAGTAATATGTATCAGAACGTGAATTGGCCGGAAGAATCTGGCGGTCATGCTGAGAAATAAATAATGTTTAAAATTTGAGAAGAAACTCTCTGTCTGTTATGACAGAGAGTTTTTTATTTGACACAAAGGGACGGGGCTTTTGTGTCATTCAACCGGATGTAAAAAAGAATCAGCCTTTCCTTATTTAAGAGGGAAGAAATATATATATTTGTCCGTATGAAAAGGACTGATTTCCTTTGTTGTTCCCGGAATTTTGCCGTTGTAAGGAAATTTCTCTTTAATTTGAGGTTTCAATCGTGCAACTTATGAGCGTATACGAAATTATTGCTTTTTATAAGGAATCGGGAGAGGAATCGAGGAGGCACGCCGAAATATTTGCCGGATTTTTTGGTTTTGATGTGCGGTATGAAAAGTATCCCGAAAAGGAGGCTCAGATTTTTGATTTCATAAAAGAGGATACGGTGGCTTGTCTGTTTAACCGGGATTTTGTGAATGTCCGTAAGTGTTTCAGATATGCTTATCTGGTACAGCGGCCTGTCCTGATATTCAGCAACAGTTGTGCTCCGGAAGCCTATCGTTATTTGAAATTGCCTGTGGGGTATGCTTTGGAAAATAAGGAAAAAGCGGTGTGGGCCAATTTCTTCCGGCGCCGGAATGCTTTGTTGGATATTGAGTTGTTGATTCCCCGCGAAAAAGATGCCCTGATAGTGGAAATGGTGGACAATAATGTGTATTTTACCGAAAAGATTCTGACCGAATCGGGTGCGGTTTATAAAAAGAGGGAAGTTGGGCAGTCGTACGAGAAACTACTGAAATCCACCCTTCGGGAACAGGAAAGTTCGTTGATTTTAATGAGCTTACCTCTCCGTGTGTTTCCTGTTTTCATTCCTTATCCTTTGAGGATATACAGGCGTTATGCTCATACACCGGTACTGTTTATTCCCCGGGATGACAGACTTTATATTCCCTGTCATTAAATAAACATCTATATATTGAATCCGATTTTAAACAATAAATCGGCGAAGAAGGATTTCTTCTGTGTCTCGTAGCCTGTGCGGACTCCGATGTTGATGGGGAAGGGCAGACGCAGAAAAGGGATGTCTACCGTTAATTCCGTCCCGTAAGAATAAAAGTTTTTCTTGTATCCGTTTATTTTTTCGCTGAGCATATAGAAGAATACACTGCCGTTTACGGCTTTGATATAAAATATGGACGTGATGTGCTGGTCGGGATAGAATAAAGGGAACGTGTAGCCGCTTCTGAGTGTGCTGAATTCATTCCCGTGGATTTTGATACCTCTCGGGGATAATATTCTTTTGCTGTAACCGCTGTTATCCGGTCTTTTCTGATGGCCGGCATAGGCATACAGGGAGTGGTTTTTGAAAAATCCGGGGAAATAGAAATACCCGGAGGCCCACCATTCTTGCCCCAGGTTCAGTTTTTTCAGTGGCGTGTGGGCAAATCCCCCTTGCAGGATTTGTCCCCAGCGGGGATTGATTTCCTGGGTGGTCATGCGGGTTTGGTTGCTGAAAAGCAGTCCGTATTCCAGCATCTGGTAATAATTGGCGGGAAGGGAATAATGGTAATTGTCCGGGTTTGCCGGGTAAAGATAGCCGATATTGTCTTTAACTTGTAAACGGTAAAGTTTGCGGATGTCGTTGTTATGGATGGCTTCAATCTTGTAGCGGACGTATGGGGTGACGGAGCGGACGTAGTTTTTTACGGAGATATTAAACGGGAATTGCATGGTTAAAGCTCCTTGGGTATAATTGGAACGGTTTTGGAGATACAGAGTGTCCTGTTTCTGTGTTTCTTGATTGAAGGCATTCAGATGGAACGTATAGTAATCGTATTTTCCTGTTTTTAGGTCCAGATTGAAGACGGGCCACAGGGCTTTGTAATCGGCGTGCAACATCCAGGCTCCGTGGTTGTAGTCGGAGTCGGCGATATACCCGGCGGCTAAAGAGAGTGTGCTGAGTTTGTTTTGGGAGTATACTACCAGACCGATGTTGATGTCTTGTTCCTGGGCATTTACATATAGCGGTCCCCAACTGTGCGGATTTAACAAATGGGTGAATTTGTTGTATTTCCGGGTGCGAAATGTGGAATCATAGGAACAGTTCAGTTGCCATCCCTCTTGCTGGGCAAGGCTGTCCGCCAGTCGGTATTTTGTAAATTGGGGCTGCCGTTTCTTGAGGTTGTGAAGCGGGGCGGTGCCGGGTTTGTAACCGTCTGAGGTATAGAATGAAAAGTAGAGATGGTTGTGGGTGGAGTCCAGTGCCGGAAAACGGAGTCCGAAAGGCGCATTGAGAATATGATGGGTTTCGCCCGTGACCAGGTTCTTTTCGTAAAAAGCGTTGTTGCCGTTGTAGGAGGCACGGTAGAAAAGGGTGCTGTCGCGCATCACCGGATTATCCAGTTCATACCACGCCGGTTCCGTTAATCTTTGCCGCTCGCCTGTTTCGGGACGGATGCTTTCGATGTGTATTCCCGAGGGACTTTGTACGGCCGTCAGAATCTGTCCGTTACAGAAAGAGGGATGGATAAACAATTCGTTTTTCCCGGCAGGGATTCGGTGGATTTCTTTCTTCATATCCGGAGACAATAAAAGCAGAAAAGCCTGGTTGTCATTGTCCACTTCAACAACGCCCCAATAGTCTCCTGCTGTAAAGGGAGAGAAGCGGTTTCGGGTACTTTTGTGATAGCGGTATTTCTTGTGTTTCAGGTCGTAAGTGGCCAGGGTGTTCCGTCCTCCGTTTGCCCAGCGGAGATGGGGTTTGTATTCTGTCCAGGCCAATACCCCGTTTTGGTAGGCAAATTTGTTGTCATTCAGATTGCCGGTTGGCGTGATGATTTTTTCTTTCCCGGCATCGTACAGGACAAATGCTCCTGCTTGTCGGAAGCCTTTTTTGTAAGCTATCAGTTGTCCGTCTCCGGCGGGTGTGGGATAATAATAGTTTGTGTAGTAAGCATTACACGTATGTAGTGTGTCGAAATCAATGGAGGTATTTTCTGCTTCTTTTTTCCAGATTTGCCGGAGTTCGGAAAAATTGTCGTGATAGAGTGTCCGTTTGGCATCGGGATAGGTATTGGCTTTTTTTACTTCCTCGGGGTGGATGAAGAGGGATCGGAATGTGGAATCTTGCCAGAGTTCATTCCGTTGGGCTTTTAATGTTTTTTTGAGGCTGCTGGCAAAAGGGGTGATGCTGAGCGGGTGCCGTCCGATGCGGTTCAGTGCGTCGCTCCAGATTTCCGGTCCGTAGTTGATACGGGAATTGGCAACCATGAAATACCCCATAATGTAGCGGTTGGGTACATAGTCTTTGTAGGAACCTAAGCTGGCCTTAAAATAGCTGTATATCCCTTTTTCCACCACCTGGGCTTTCATCTCATTCAGAAATTCGGGAGAGCGTCCCCGTCCCAGCTTGCCTAAAGCGGTTTCGTACGTAACGGCATCCCCCTCCATAAACCAGAGCGGGAGATACAGTCCTGTGACTGCAATGGTGACCTCTTCCCCAAAAATATAATGCAGAATCTTTGTCAACCCCTGGTTCACTTTGTCAATCTGGACGACGTGGCGGAATTCGTGGACACACAGATGTTCCAGCCAGGTGTCGGAAGGGTCTTGCGGAGGCATGGTGTAAAGGTCAGAGCGTTTGGGTGCCCATGCGACACTGCCATTAGAGATACCACCGTTCGGGTGGAGAATCATTGATACTTTTACCGGTTTGTGGTCTAACGTGTTACTGTGGGAATACAATGCCTGGTATATGTTGGCTATTTTCTGGGCATTGGCTTCAAAATAATCTGGGTAAATGATCTGGAAATCTTTTGTTTTTATCTGTTTCCAGTGCAGGGAAGCGGGGTCCTGTCCGAAGTCGGTAAATTGTGCCTGGGTATAGCAGCAGATGAACGATAAAAGAAACAATAGAATAGACCTTTTTCCCATACTCATCGGTTTGTTTACAATGTGCCTCTAATATACGATAATTTTTTTATGGGGTTAAAAAAAGTTATAAATTTTGGAAGAAAGGAGGGGGCGGGAGAGAGGGAGCAGTTCGGGAGGGGAAACTTTTATGATTTCCGTAGTTCTAATGCAAGATATTATTTCGTAACTTTGCCGGAATATAAATTATACAGATTCAGGATATGCAGACAGAGGCAGACAGAGTTTCGGCATTAAGGGAAGCATTGGAATATCATAATAACAGGTATTATATTGACAATGCTCCGGAGATTCCAGACATGGAATTTGACCGGATGATGCATGAATTGGAGAGACTCGAGGAGCTTCATCCTGAATTGTATGACCCGAATTCACCCACACAGCGTGTCGGTAGGGACTTTAACCAGGAGTTTACCCAGGTGGCGCATAAGTACCCGATGCTCTCTTTGGGAAATACGTACAGTGAGGAGGAATTAAGGGAGTTTGACAAGCGGGTGTGCAAAGTGGCGGGAGAAGTGGAATATGTATGTGAGCTGAAATACGACGGGACGTCCATCAGTCTTACCTATCGGGACGGGGAATTGGTACAGGCCGTAACCCGGGGAGATGGTGTGCGGGGGGACGATGTGACGGCAAATGTCCGCACCATCCGCACCGTTCCGTTGAAATTGCGGGGGGATTATCCTGCCGAATTTGAAATCCGGGGCGAAATTCTGATGCCCTTTGCTGTTTTTAATCGTTTAAACCAGGAAAAAGCCGAAGCAGGGGAACCGTTGTTTGCCAATCCGCGAAACGCTGCCGCCGGGACACTGAAGTTGCAGAATTCTTCTTTGGTGGCAAAACGCCATTTGGATTGCTTCCTGTATTACATGCCGGGAGAGGAGACGCCTGCCGGCACGCATTACGGCAATTTGATGAAAGCGAAGGAATGGGGGTTTCACATGCCGCCTTATGTGGAAGTGTGTCGCTCGATGGATGAAGTGTGGGCTTTTATTGAAAAATGGGATAAAGAGCGGGGCAATCTTCCCGTACCGATAGATGGAATCGTGGTGAAGGTGAATGACCTTGAAAAACAGCATTTACTGGGATATACAGCCAAATCCCCGCGGTGGGCGATAGCCTATAAATTCCGGGCGGAACGGGAAGCAACACCTCTGATGAGTGTCAGCTATCAGGTGGGACGTACCGGAAGCATTACACCGGTGGCGAATCTGGAGCCTGTACACATTGCGGGTACAACCGTAAAGAGAGCGTCTTTACACAATGCGGATATTATAGCCGAGTTGGATTTGCATGAACACGATACCGTGTATGTGGAAAAAGGCGGGGAGATTATCCCTAAGATTGTGGGTGTGGATGTGAGTCGTCGGAAAGCGGGGACGTTGCCCGTACATTTCATTACCCGTTGTCCCGAATGCGGTACGATATTGGTGAGAGAAGAAGGTGAAGCTAACCACTATTGTCCGAACGAAGACCATTGTCCGCCTCAGATTGCAGGGAAGATAGAGCATTTTGTCAGCCGCAAAGCCATGGACATTGAAGGCATGGGGGGGGAGACTATCGATTTGTTGCTGAGTCGTCATATCATCCGTGATGTGAGCGACATTTATCGGCTTCCGGAGAAACGGGAGGAGTTGATCGGGTTGGAAAAAATTGTCTATCCCGACAGTTTTGAAGTAACGAGTATTCCTCTGGCTAAAATCATATACGGGTTCGAAATAGGACTGAAAAATATTTCGTCTAAGAATGCTGCTATGCTGGCTTCGCATTTCGGTAGTTTGCAGGAATTAGAAAAAGCCGGGCGGGATGAGTTGCTGGCGTTGCCCTGGGGGGATAATGAAGATAAGGAACGGATTGTAAACCGCATGACGGACTATTTCCGTATGCCTTTCAATGAGACGCTGGAGCGTTTGAAAGGGGCGGGAAAGGTGGCGGACATACCGCTGGATTATGTGATTTATGCCCTTAATATTCCGGGCATAGACTGGCATAAGGCGGATTTGCTGGCTTCCGGCTTTGATTATATTTATGAGTTGTCGGTGGCTTCCGATACTTTGCTTACGGTTATTGACGGGATCAGTGAGGACGATGCTGCCCAGATTATCCGCTTTTTTGCTCAGCACGAGAAGTTGGTACGAAAACTGAATACCCTGAATGTGTATCGCATGCAGGAGAAATCGGTGGAAAATCTGCTGGCAGGTATCGAAAAATCGAAAACGGTCGGTTTTGCTGCATTTCTCTATGGTCTGGGCATTCGTTATATCGGGGAGACAGCTTCCCGGAATTTGGCGAAAAGTTTTAAGAACATGCGTAACCTCATGGAGGCCGATTACGAACAACTGACAGAAGTGGAGGATATCGGCGGGCAGATGGCTAACAGTATTCTGAAATACTTTGCCAAGGAAGAAAACCGGCTGTTGGTGGAGCGTCTGCTTGCGTCCGGAATCAAGGCGGAAGTGGAAGAAAAAGCTGGAGTGAGCGATCTGCTTGACGGAATGACCTTTGTTATAACGGGGACACTGAGCAGACCCCGGGAATATTTCAAGGATTTGATTCTGAATGCGGGAGGGAAAGTGAGCGATTCAGTATCGGCCAAAACGACTTTTTTACTGGCGGGCGAAAATGCCGGGAGTAAATTGAAAAAAGCGGAAAAACTGGAAATACCGGTACTTTCCGAAGAAGAATTTTATTTAAAACTGAAATAGAGGGGTAGGGAGAACGGGCGGAAAATGTTATTTTTAGGATGTTGAATGCAATTTGAAATATTGCTTGTTATATAGGAGAAACATGGGGAAAAGTGATACGAAAAGGTTGAAGCAAATCATGACTTGTGCCGGAGAGGAAGCCAAGAGATTGGGAAATTCCAAAATCTATCCGGAACATTTGTTTTTGGGACTGTTGCGGCTGAGTCACGGACGGGCCATTGATGTGCTTATGGCGTTGGGACTGGATTTTTATGAGGTGAAGGATCGTATAGAGGAAAAGTTGGAGAAGAAGCGGGAAAAAATCGATTCTTTGACGGAATTGGATTTTACGCTGGCAGCGAACAGTATTTTGAAAAAAGTGATGGAGGAAGCTATGAAGCTGGGGGATGAACAGGTGGATTCGGAACATGTGATGCTTGCTATTTTACGTAATGAATCCGGATTTGTGACCAAGCTTTGTAAATCGATGGGGATAGACTATGACGTCTTCAAAGAGCAACTGTTGAAAGAAAGGACAACGATGCAATCGGATTATAAAGAGAATGCCGATGATGAGGAGGAAATGGGGGAGGAAGATCCGGTGTTCAATCCCTATCGCCAGCCGACAATGGGCAAGACTGATACGCCAGTGTTGGACAATTTCGGTATCGATATTACCAAAGCGGCGGAAGAGGGTTCGCTTGATCCGATTGTGGGGCGTGAAAATGAGATAGAACGTTTGGCACAGATCCTGAGCCGGAGGAAAAAGAATAACCCTGTATTGATAGGTGAACCGGGGGTCGGGAAATCGGCTATTGCGGAAGGGTTGGCCATACGTATTATGCAGAAAAAAGTATCCCGGGTGTTGTTTGGCAAACGGGTCGTTGCATTGGACATCGCTGCCATTGTAGCGGGAACAAAATACCGTGGGCAGTTTGAGGAGCGGATGAAAGCTATACTCAATGAACTGGCCAAGAATAAGAATGTAATCCTGTTTATAGATGAAATCCATACCATTGTCGGTGCGGGAGGTTCCGGCGGAAGCCTGGATGCAGCCAATATGCTGAAACCGGCCTTGGCTCGCGGAGAGATTCAATGTATTGGGGCCACGACGCTGGATGAATACAGACAGAATATAGAAAAAGACGGGGCATTGGAACGCCGTTTTCAGAAAGTCTTGGTTGAACCGACTTCTTTTGATGAAACCGTCGAGATATTGAACAACATCAAATCCCGCTATGAGGAGCATCACAATGTCCGTTATACGGATGCAGCGATAAAAGCCTGCGTGAAGCTCACGAACCGTTATATTTCGGATCGTTCGCTACCGGACAAAGCGATAGATGCTTTGGACGAAGCGGGGTCACGGGCTCATATCATGAATATTCACGTCCCGCAGGTGATTGAAGAACTGGAAGCCTCAATAGAGAATATCAAAGCTCAAAAGAAGGAAGCTGTAAAACAGCAGAATTTTGAGGTAGCGGCAGCATTCCGGGACAAGGAAAGACAACAGGTGGATCTTTTGGAGGAGGAAAAGGAAAACTGGCAGAAAGAACTGAATGATAATCCAATTGTAGTGGATGAAGAGCATGTAGCGGAGGTTGTAGCTATGATGACGGGAGTACCCGTGAGACGGATAGCCAAGACGGAAGGGATGAAGTTATTGCAGATGCATGATGAACTGGCGGGAAGTGTTATCGGACAGGATGAGGCGATAGAAAAAATCGTGAGAGCCATTCATCGTAACCGGGCAGGTCTGAAAGACCCAAACCGCCCGATTGGCTCGTTTATCTTCTTGGGACCGACGGGAGTAGGCAAGACACAATTAGCCAAGGTACTGGCACGCTATCTGTTTGATTCGGTTGACTCTCTCATTCGGATTGATATGAGCGAGTATATGGAAAAATTTGCGGTGTCGCGATTGGTGGGGGCGCCTCCGGGTTATGTTGGGTATGAAGAAGGCGGGCAGTTGACGGAAAAGGTGAGAAGAAAACCCTATTCTGTGGTGCTGTTGGATGAAATCGAAAAAGCCCATCCGGATGTTTTCAATATCCTGTTGCAATTGCTGGATGATGGACAACTGACAGACAGCCTGGGACGCAAGGTCGATTTTAAGAACACCATTGTTATCATGACGTCCAATATCGGAAGCCGGCAGTTGAAAGATTTCGGACGAGGGATCGGGTTTGGAGTCGGAGACCGAAGTAAGGACAGCAATTATGCCCGGGGAGTGGTGGAAAAAGCACTGAAAAATACATTTGCTCCCGAATTTCTGAATCGCATTGATGATGTGATTGTATTCAATTCACTGAGTAAGGAGAATATTCATAAAATCATAGACATCGAACTGGCAGGTTTGATGAAGCGGGTAAAAGACCTGGGCTATTCGGTCCGGATTTCGGATGCTGCCAAGGAATTTCTGACTGAAAAGGGATATGACCCGCAGTTTGGTGCCCGTCCTTTGAAACGGGCCATTCAGAAATACCTGGAAGATGCCTTGGCAGAAGTCATCATTAAAGGTACGGTTCCCGAAGGAGGAATCCTGGAGGTGGATTGTGACAAGGAACACGATAAAGTGGTGGTTATGGAAGAGTAAATACACCGCGATAGGATGAAAAAGCGCAGCAGAGACTTATCGTTTATCTGTTGCGTTTTCTTTATGGACATTTGGCGTAATGGGTTTTACGCTTTCTCTTCGGGCAGAGGGTCTACCTCTTTTTCAATAATCTGGTCTAAAGCAATGAATGATTCCGTTTTGGCAATTCCGGGAATGTTTTGCAGGGTATTCACCAACACATCCATCAAATGCTGATGGTTGTTGCAGCGTAATTTCAATAGAAAAGTATAGTGTCCTGTGATAAAATGACACTCTGTGATTTCCGGGATTTTTTTTAACTCCTTGACGACAGCTCTGTATTGGTGTGCATTATCCAGAACTACTCCGATAAAAGCACATATTTTCAGTCCTAAAGCCCGGGGCTTGACGATAAAACGGGAACCTTCGATAATTTCGGCATCCTCCATTTTCTTTACGCGTTGGTGGATGGCTGCTCCGGAAATGCCGCACTCTCTGGCGATTTCCAAAAAAGGAATCCTGGCGTTTTTCACCAGATAGGAAAGAATTTTCCTGTCTATGTCGTCAATTTGGTATTTCATGGGTAGATTGTTTTTCGGGTTTGTGATATTTATCTGAAATTTAATACGCTGTATAGTTGTTTCCTTTGCTTGTAATAGCTTTTCCCTTCTTCGTTGGTAATGGCTTTGACCAGATTGTCAATGAGGTTGCTGAAAATGGTGTTGAACGTAAATCCTTCCGGCGGGTAGATTTCCGGATTGTGTATGTCATTCAGTTTGGCAATGAACATGCGTGCCAGCATTTCGCTGGAGACATCTTTTTTGTACATGCCCTGCTGCATCCCTTTTTCAATGTTGATTTTGATTTTCTCAAAGATAAAATCGGAGCGCAGATTTTTATGTGTTTCAAAGATTTTCGGGAAATCTTTGGCTAAAATCATCGTGACGGAAGGGGTGACGTCAAAAAAACGTTCGTTGATTTCGTTGCTGACCAACAGTAGTATATCAATGGCATTCCAGCCGTCAAAATTATATTCGTTGAAGATTTTTTCAAAGCATGCCCTTTCGTGTGTTAGTATGAGTTCGACAATCTCTTCCCGTTTTGAAAAATTATTTTCCAGCTCGGCAGAAGTCAGTCCCGCTTTTTTCAGACGTTCTTCGGAAAAATCATTTATACCATAGCATGAAATATAAGTCCTTAACTTTTCTGCCAGTTGAAATTTTTTCTCATCCATTCTGTAATTTCGGTTTAATAAATTAAATGATAGTGGATTTCATCGTGTAAATATAGCAAACAAAAAAGAATTCAAGCAAGTTCTGCTTACAAATTATTATCTTTGGAGTGTTTATTCTTAAAATTAATTATCTGCAGTAGGGAAAATCCGGAGATGTGAAATGAGCTTTGGGGTATTTTCTTATATTTGTTGGAGTAAAAAGAGAGGTATGAAGAAGTATTTAATTATGGTAGCAAGCCTGCTGCTATCGGTGATGGGATGGGCTGATGATAAACCCGGACTGGTGGTGGGGATTACGGTCAATCAGTTTTATCCGGAATGGCTTTCAATTTATAAGAACGACCTTGGAGCAGAAGGGTTCAACCGGATTATGAGAGAGGGTAAGAAATCGATGGCTGATTATAACTACCTTTTTTCGCAGACGGGTATGGACCAGGCTACCATATACACCGGTCTGTTACCAGTTTCGCATGGTATTGTGGCTCACGACTGGTTGGACCGCTTGTCGGGAAAACGGGTCAATAATACGGAAAGTGAGGAATATGTGGAAATCGGAGAAGGGGATTCCCTGAAAGGATACAGTCCGGAACACTTGCAGGCGTTGTCCCTGGGCTGCATGATGAAAATGAACAATCTTTTCTCAAAAGTATACAGTGTGGGGATGAATCCCGAAGAGGTGGTGCTGAGTGGGGGAAGCTGTGCCGACCTGGCTTTGTGGTTTAATGAGAAAAGCGGGAAATGGGTATCTTCCCGCTATTATGCCGATTCCTTGCCGGGGTGGGTAAAGGAGTTCAACAACACGTCTGCAAGTGATTTTTTTGTCAAAAGAGGGTGGATGCCGTTGGCAGAAGAAGAAGGAAATTCATTGATGCTTAAGCTGAAAAATAAAGTAGGCATCGGGAGCAGCTTTTATTATGATATTGCGCAGATCAAACGCAAATTCAACACCTACCGGGTATTGAAGGCAACTCCTTATGCCAATACTATGGTAACGGATTTAGCGGTTGCTTTGATTGCGGAGGCCGGTCTGGGCAAAGACAATGACACTGATTTGCTGACATTGAATTATTCGAGTTTGGATTACATGAACCGTGATTTCGGTGTATATGCCAAAGAATTTCAAGACATGGTGGTGCGGCTTGACCGGGATATAGCCCGTTTGCTGAGTGTTTTGGATGCTCAGGTGGGAAAGGGGAATTATACCGTAGTGCTGACATTCAGCGAGGCGCGGGAATTGTTGCCGGAAGAGTTGGAACGGGTGAGAATACAGGGTGGCTATTTTAGCATATTCAAGGCGGTTGCATTGTTGAAATCCTATCTTAATCTGATATACGGAGACGGAAACTGGGTGGTGGATTACGATGCGGGACAGGTCTATCTGAACAGGGAACTGATTGAAAAGAATAAACTGGCATTTAAAGATGTACAGGATAGAGTGGCGGATTTTATGGTGGAATTTGAGGGTGTCGGGAAAGTACTTCCGGCTTACTCCCTGACGCGGAACGCTTTTTCGGGGGGAATGGAACAGTTGATGCAGAATGCTTATTCCCAAAAGAGAAGCGGGGATGTGATGTATGCTTTATTGCCGGCCTGGGTACCGGAATTGAAAGACAGGGAAGATATCTATTTCAGATACAGCAAACGAAACAAAGTCCCTGTCTACCTGTTTGGAGCAGGCGTGAATGGCCGGGTACGGAAAGAATGCAACATAACAGATATTTTGCCGACCCTCTGTGGGTTGATGGGAATCCCGGTATCTTACACTTCAACAGGAGAATCCCTTATGGAATAGTCATTTCTGAAACTCCATTGTCTCCATCAGGCGGATTACATCTTCCCGCAGATAGTCAATCACCGGAGCCAGAGAGTCCTTATTGGGTCGTGTCGCAATATAAAGGGAGCCCCGCAGGAAATGGCGGGTTGAGTCTGTCATGAAAAACTGTACCGGCGAGGCGGCATTGCCTTCGATAATGTACAGCAGACCGAAACTTCCATTGTCCTGTTGGTAAAAATGCTCGTTTATCGATTCCGCTTTGAGCGTATGGGCATAGGCCAGACGGTGGCAGTCCTCTTGTAGTCTTGCCAGTGTCGTATCCGTAGTGATCGGTTTATAGGAAAGGTTTATTTTGGCGTGGTATACCGGATACACAATGTTTATCCAGTAGGCTTCCGCATCCGGGGTTTGGTCGGTTTCAATGAAAGCTTCACTGGCTAATTGAAAACGATAGGGCAGGGAAGCCTGGCTGGTCTGATAGCTCTTTTCAGGAAAAGTAATCCGGTAATACCCATACGGTTTCGGAGTATAGTCCGGATTGCAGCCGCAAACAAAACTGAGTATCACCAGATATAAAAAATACTTCATATTCCCTCCCTTTATGTTTCCGCATTCGTGTTTTTCTCGTACTTGATTTTTTTGATTCTCCGGTTGTCCACGTCTAAAATGGTGAATTTGTGTTCCCGGTAGACAATGACCTCGTTTTTCTTCGGCAATTCTCCTTTGATTTCAAGAATCAGTCCGGCTAATGTATCGGCTTCTCCTTCGATTTCCTTGAAACTATTGTTTTCAGCATCAATAATTTTCTCGAAATCATTTAGCAGGGTGTGGCCTTCAAAAATGAATGCGTCGTTTTTGATTTTGATGTACGTGTGTTCCTGCTCGTCCGTTTCATCGTTGATTTCTCCGATAATCTCTTCCAGAATGTCTTCCATCGTGACGATACCGGAAGTTCCTCCGTATTCATCCACCACAATGGCCAGGTGGACTTTTTTGGATTGGAACTCTTCCAGCAAGTCGTTGATTTTTTTAGTTTCGGGGACAAAATAGGCGGGGCGTATCAGAGTTTGCCATTTGAAATTGGCCGGCTCTTTCAGGTGTGCCAGCAAGTCCTTGATGTATAAAATGCCGACGATATTGTCTAAATTCTCGTGGTATACCGGAAGACGGGAGTAGCCGTGTTCGATGATAAGCTGGCGGAGATGTTCGAAATCATCGTCCAGGCTTACGGCAATGATATTGATGCGGGGCTGGATAATGTCGATCGCGGAAATATTGCTGAAACGGACAATGCCTTCCAGAATGTCTTTTTCCTCTGTCAGCTCGGCATCGTCTGTCAGCTCCAGGGCTTTGGACAGTTGGTCCATGGACAGGCTGTCTTTTTTTGCCACTTTCTTGCTGATTATTGAAGTGGAATGTATAAGCAGAGAAGACAGCGGGCGGAACAGGTAACCTAAAAATGACAGGGGAGAAGCCATGAAAATGGCAACCTTGGTCTGCGAACGGTTGGCATACAGCTTGGGCATAATTTCCCCGAACAGCAGGATGACAAATGTAACGACAATAACCTGGATAATAAAGCCTAATACCGGATTGTTTGAAAAATCGAACAACGAATCGACCAGGTAAGCGGAAATGATAACAATTCCTACGTTGACAAAATTATTGGAAATCAAGATGGTGGCTAACAAACGGTCCGGCTTTTTATGAAGATGGAGTACCTTATGATATCCTTTCTGGCTTAATTCGTCCAATTGGCCCGGACTCAGGGAAAAGAAAGCCACCTCTGAGGCAGAGATGAGGGCTGAAGACAGCAGCAATAATATTAATATAACAATAAAAATCAGATCGGTGATACTGAATCCCCCCAAGGGGACGTCTGAAACGGCTTGTATTATATCAGTTTCCAAAATATAAGAAATTAGTTAAACATATGGTTTTCCTATTGAGAGGAAAAAAGTTTGCAGAGCACAATACATGGGTATCGAATGTATGCAGTGGAAATGTCTCTCTGCTCCGCAAACTTTTATATCCCGTTTAGAACGGCAAATCGTCGCTTTCGTCCGGTACCGGAGTCATGGGCTGGGACGGTGTGCCTGAACTTGCCGGAGCGTCATAGTTCCGGGAAGAGGCATACTCGCCGTTATCCTGTTTGGGAGAAAGCATTTGCATGGTATCTCCCTGTATTTCGGTCATGTATTTTTTTACACCGTTTTGGTCTTCCCACGACCGGTTGCGGATACGGCCTTCAATATACAATCTCATGCCTTTTTTTACATATTTTTCTGCTATTTCAGCCAGGTTCCTCCACAGTACGATGTTGTGCCACTCGGTCTGGTCTACTCGCTCGCCGTTCTTGTTTTTGTAACTCTCTGTAGTTGCCAGACTGAAACGGGCAACGGCTACACCGCCGTCCAGATACTTGATGTCAGGATCTGCACCGACGTTTCCGATTAAGATAACTTTATTCACCATGATGATCAGAATTAAGATTTATACACAAGTTACAAAAAAATAAAATAACTTCATATATTTTTCGGGTCAAAAAATTCCAAAATGCGAATATACGTGAAAAAAGGGGAAAGTGGAAAGCAATCCCGCAATTTTTTTTACCTTCCTGTCTCTTCACTGTGAGCGTAAAAAAAATGACAAAAAATGTAAGGTTTTTTTTATTGTTTCCAGAAAAGCCTTATATTTGCAGACTGAAAATGAATCAGGAGCAAATAAATTATTGAATATTAAATATTTATAGAAAATGACTAAAGCGGATATTGTTAACGAAATTTCGAGAACAACCGGGATTGAGAAGGTAGCTGTACAGGCTACAGTAGAGGCTTTCATGGAGTCGATAAAGAATTCCGTAGTTGGAGGTAAAAATGTGTATTTGAGAGGATTCGGTAGTTTTGTCGTTAAAAAGAGAGCCGAGAAAACAGCCCGTAATATTTCAAAGAATGTTACCATTAAAATACCTGAACACTTCATCCCTTCGTTTAAACCGTCTAAGAGTTTTGTGACTGAAGTAAAAGGAAAAGTTAAAAAATAAGAAAGGAGGAAGTTATGCCCAGCGGTAAAAAAAGAAAAAGACATAAGATGGCAACTCACAAACGTAAAAAAAGACTGAGAAAGAATCGTCATAAGAAGAAATAAACGACGTTTGTGATTTGAAGAATATAAACCTAAAGGACAAACTGTTCTTTAGGTTTATTTAATTAATATAAATGAGTTGAAAGTCGGAAATCAGCTGGCGTTTGCCGTATATCAACAGGAAAACGGAGAAAGTAATTGTTTTTACGATGCTCCGGGTTGGTTTTTGACTTTTACAAATATACTGCACGGATGAACAGTGAGTTAGTAATCGATGTCAGAGCGGATGAAATCATCATCGCTTTGTTGAGGGAGAAAAAATTAGTGGAACTGACAAAAGAAAAGACGAGCGTTCAGTTTGCTGTGGGAGACATTTATCTCGGGAAAGTCAAGAAGATTATGCCCGGTTTGAATGCAGCATTTGTGAATGTCGGGTATGAAAAGGATGCCTTTCTGCATTACCTGGATCTGAGTCCCCAGTTTCATTCCTTAGACAGTTATATCAAACAGTGCATAGCCCGGAAAGGTTTACCGGTAGCCAAACTGAAACTGGAGCCGGAAATCAGTAAAACAGGAAAAATTTCCGATATACTGACCGTAGGCCAGTGGGTGGCGGTGCAGGTGGCTAAAGAGCCTATTTCAACGAAAGGACCGCGTCTGACATCAGAATTGAGCATTGCAGGACGGAATCTGGTGCTGATGCCTTTTTCGGAAAAAGTGTCCGTATCCCAGAAAATCAAATCGGTAGAGGAACGGAAAAGACTGAAAAGATTAATCGAAAGCATACGTCCAAAAAACTATGGTGTGATTGTCAGAACTGTGGCCGAAGGAAAGAAAGTCGCTCAGTTTGACAGCGAGCTGAAAGAACTGGTGGAACGCTTTGAAACGGCCTTCAAACACATCCGGGAAATAGAACCCCCGAAACTGATTTTGGGAGAGATTGACCGGACAAGTGCTTTTTTGCGTGACATCCTCAATCCCTCTTTTGAAAATATTTACGTCAATGACATCACGTTAAGCAAGGAAATCAAACACTTTTTGAGTTCCATTGCCCCTGAGAAAAAAGACATTGTAAAATATGTGTCGCCCGAAATTCCTATCCTGGATCATTTCGGCGTAGACAAACAGATCAAATCCTCTTTGGGCAAGAATGTTTCCTTTAAGAACGGAGCCTATCTGATAATTGAACACACGGAAGCGTTTCACGTCATTGATGTGAACAGTGGAAACCGCGCAAAGTTGGGAGACGACCAGGAATCCAACGCACTGGAAGTAAATCTGGCTGCCGCAGAGGAAGTAGCTCGTCAGTTGCAGTTGAGAGATATGGGAGGAATCATTGTCATCGACTTTATTGATATGCAATTGGCTGAAAACAGACAGAAACTGTTTGAGAAAATGAAAGCCTGCATGGAGATAGACAGGGCGAAACATACCATCCTGCCGTTAAGTAAATTCGGCTTGATGCAGATTACCCGTCAGCGGGTGCGTCCGGAAATGACGGTGGACACGATGGAAGTCTGTCCGGTATGCCACGGATCGGGAAAAGCCGAAGCTGCGGTGTTGGTCATTGACAAAATAGAAGACCAGCTGGAATATATTGTGCGGGAGAAAAAATGCCGGCGGGTGGTATTGAAAGTACATCCCTTTGTGGGAGCCTATCTGAAAAAAGGTCTCATTTCCCTGAGACGCAAATGGGCTTTCCGTTACAAAGTATCGCTCCGGATAGTGGAGGTCCCGTCCTACTATATTTACGAATACCATTTCTATAATCACTACAACCGGGAAATCACCGATTGAGTGACACGAAAAGACATAGCGGAAATGAGGGGTGGGAATGGCCCCTCATTTTTGTTTTAAAATAAGATTAAAATATCTCCTCACTTCATAATAAAATGTTAAACTTAAACTCTTCATTTTTTAACTGGGGAAATTAGTTCTATTTTTGTGGACTTGAGGGGAAGGGCTGCCGCTAAGGCTTTGAATCCGGAGAGGGTGTGCAACAGAGCGGTTTTTCAGAAAATACTAAACAAACATGATATGAAAAAAGGACTATTTGCTTTTTTATTTTTCTTTATCGGATGCGTTTTTTCCCTTACTGCCCAAGTGGAAAATCCTGCCAAATGGACATTCTCCCAGAAAAATCTGGGAAACAACGAATATGAATTGGTTTTTAAGGCAGAGCTGGATCCGGGATGGACGGTATACTCCATGTATACACCGGAGGGTGGACCGATGGCCACCACGGTTACGCTGAATCAGTCGGGCAAGGGGATGGAAGTGATTGGAAAAGCAGAAGAGAATGAACCTCACAAGAAATACGACGATATATTTGGTGTCGATGTCTGGTACTTTTCCGGAGAATTTGTCATCCGGCAAAGAGTAAAAGTGACGGATGCTGCTCTTGCTTCAGTACAGGGTACCATAGAATACCAGGTGTGCCAGGAGGGGCAATGCGTTATGTTTGATGAAGATTTTGACATTCCCCTCGACCGACAGCAAATGACGGAAGGGAAGGAGGGGGGCGATGCTGTAGCTCCGGAAAGACAGAAAGATGAATCACTCTGGATCTTTTTCTGGATTGCTTTTGTGGGTGGATTGGCAGCAGTGGTTATGCCGTGCGTATTTCCGATGATACCCATGACAGTATCCTTTTTTATGCACGGGGACGCCAACAAAGCGAAAGCCAAGGCCAAAGCCCTGTTCTTTTCTTTGTCGATTATTGCCATCTATACCGTATTGGGATTGGTCATTTCGGTCGTATTGGGGCCTGATTTCATCAACTGGCTCAGTACCAACTGGATTCCCAACCTCTTTTTCTTTATTATATTCATGATTTTTGCGGCTTCCTTTTTTGGTGCCTTTGAAATTGTACTGCCCTCCTGGTTGGTGAACAAATCCGACCGCCAGGCTGATAAAGGGGGGTATATCGGAGCCTTCTTTATGGCATTCACCTTGGTTCTGGTATCTTTTTCTTGTACAGCTCCTATTGTGGGGACAGTATTGGTGGAAGCTGCCCGCGGCTCCGTATTGCGTCCGGTGGTCGGGATGTTAGGATTCTCCTTGGCCGTAGCCCTGCCTTTCGGATTCTTCGCATTCTTTCCCTCCAAATTGGGCAATTTGCCTAAATCCGGCGGATGGCTGAACTCCGTAAAAGTCGTATTGGGATTCATTGAAATCGCTTTGGGATTCAAATTCCTCATGGTGGCAGACCAGACCTACCACTGGGGATTACTCGACCGGGAAGTCTATATTGCCATTTGGGTAGCAGTGTTTACCTTACAGGGACTTTATCTGATGGGAAAATTGAAATTCAAAAACGACAGCGATTTGCAATACATCGGTGTGCCGCGGTTGGCATTTATTATCGCAACTTTTGCCTTTGTGATTTATCTGATACCGGGCATGTTCGGTGCACCTTTGAAAGCCTTGGCAGGCTATTTTCCCCCGCAGGAAACCATCGACTTCGACATCAACCGGATTGTGAGAGACCAGGCCAAAGAGATTATCAAGAGCGGAGTGACAGCAGGAAATACGGGAACGGCTACTGGCTATGCAGATTGTGAACCGGCAAAGTATGCGGATTTCCTGCATCTGCCCCACGGCATTGAGGGGTATTTCGACTACCAGCAGGCACTGAAATGTGCGAAAGCGCAGAATAAACCGTTATTCATTGACTTTACGGGACATGGTTGTGTCAATTGCCGTGAAATGGAACAGTCCGTATGGTCCGACCCCCGCATACTGAATATGTTGAAAAACGACTATGTTGTGGTGGCTTTGTATGTGGACGATAAGAAAAACTTGCCGGAGGATGAGTGGTACATTTCCGATTACGACGGCAAGCAGAAAAAGACATTGGGTAAAAAGAATGCTGACTTTCAGATCAAACATTTTCATTCCAATGCCCAGCCGAACTATATCCTTTTGGATAACAAAGCCGGAAATACCGACTTGGAGAAATTTGTCATGATGCCGGCGAGGGGACACGACCTGAACCGGGATGCTTTCTACGAATTTTTGAAAAAAGGATTGGAAGAATTTAAAAAGCGTAACTCCTGATACAGCAAATTAGCTAAAGAACGCGGCACAAAGGCCGCGTTTTTTATTTCCGGCCTTAGAAAGCGAATCGTTTTGACTATCTTTACCGTATCAAAAGAAGGTGGTATGCATTCAATTAAAATTATAGCAGTGGTTATTGCCCTACTCATAGCGGGGTGTGAAGAACCTAAAAAAACGGAAAATTTTCGTTATTTCCGGAACTACTCGCGTACTTTCAATGATATGAATGACAGGCATGTGAAGGCAGCCCGGCAGTGGGGGATTAAGCCCGTTACGTCGGTAGGGGAACTGAAAAAGCTGAAAGGGAAAGTCGTACAGTTGAAATCCTGCCGTTGGTACGAGTTGGACGAGTTGACCCATTCACAACCCTATCTTGTACTGAAAGCCCATGACCTGCTGAAAACCATCGGGCGGAATTTTAAAGATTCTCTGGATGCCAGAGGTTTGCCGTCCTATAAGATAGTTGTCACCAGCGTGTTGCGCACCAACGAATCGATAATGAAACTCCGGAAAAAAAATCTCAATGCCAGTGCCAATTCAGCCCACATGTTCGGGACCACTTTTGATATTGCCTATGCCCGTTTCAGGCAGGAAGATTCAG
Source organism: uncultured Odoribacter sp. (assembly GCA_910589025.1). GTDB lineage: Bacteria > Bacteroidota > Bacteroidia > Bacteroidales > Marinifilaceae > Culturomica. The sequence continues at coordinate 235,585 of CAJURM010000002.1, forward strand.
ACGGGACATCTGTCGAAAAACTCAAATCCGTATTAGCAGACGTACTGCACGATTTGCAGCGCAGAAAATCTTGCTATGTGCGTTATGAATTTAAACAGGGATGTTTTCATATCACGGTGAGATAAATTATCTTTGCACCTCATTAAATTTTGAATTAGTATTATGGGTTTACAGTGTGGTATAGTTGGTTTGCCGAATGTGGGGAAATCGACGCTATTTAATTGTTTGAGTAATGCCAAAGCGCAGTCGGCAAATTTTCCTTTCTGTACGATAGAGCCCAATGTGGGCGTGATTACCGTTCCGGATAAACGTCTGAACAAACTGGTGGAGATTGACAAACCGGCCAGTGTTGTCCCGGCAGTAGTTGAAATTGTAGACATTGCCGGCTTGGTGAAAGGGGCGAGCAAAGGCGAGGGGCTGGGTAATAAATTCTTGTCCAACATCCGGGAGACGGATGCCATTATTCATGTACTGCGTTGTTTTGAAGACAGCAACATTGTGCATGTGGACGGAAGTGTCGACCCGGTGCGGGATAAGGAGATTATCGATACCGAATTGCAACTGAAAGACCTCGAAACGGTGGAAAGCCGTTTGCAAAAAGAAGAAAAAAGAGCCATGACCGGCGGGGATGCGAATGCCAAACGCTTGGTCGAAGTACTCCATCTATATAAAGAGGCTTTGGAAAAGGGATTATCAGCCCGCACTGTCGAGTTGAATGACTTACAGCAGGAAGCTGCCCGTGATTTGCAGCTGCTGACAAATAAGCCGGTACTGTATGTCTGCAACGTAGACGAAGCATCGGTAGGCAACGGCAATAAATTTGTAGAAGCAGTAAAAGAAGCGGTGAAAAACGAACAGGCGGAAGTACTGGTAATTGGAGCCGGAATAGAAGCAGACATAGCCGAATTGGAAACCTACGAAGAAAAACAGATGTTTCTGGAAGATTTGGGATTGAAAGAAGCCGGAGTCAACAAACTCATTCGTACGGCTTATCATTTGCTGAATCTGCAAACCTTCTTCACGGCAGGTTCCAAAGAAGTACGGGCGTGGACATTCAGAAAAGGAATGAAAGCCCCTCAGACGGCAGGCATTATCCATACCGATTTTGAAAAGGGATTTATTCGGGCGGAAGTCATCAAATACAACGATTACATCACTTTAGGCTCAGAAGCCAAATGCAAAGAAGCAGGTAAAATGTCCGTGGAAGGAAAAGACTACATCGTCCAGGACGGCGACATCATGCACTTCCGCTTTAATGTGTAAAAATAAAGGGGCTTCTAAAGCCCCTTTTTTTAGTCTTTGTCGATTTCTTCGGGGGATACCGGAAGTTGATAGGTAGTTTCCAGGATTTCCTTGTCTGTAAAGAAAAAAGAGGCTTCCCAAGCAGCGTTTTCATCGCTGTCCGAGGCGTGGATGGCATTGCGGGTTTTGCTTTCGGCAAAACGTTTGCGAATGGTGCCGTCTGCTGCCTTTGCTGGGTCGGTAGCACCGATCAGCGCCCGGAAATCAGCCACGGCGTTTTCCTTTTCCAATACAGCCACCACAATCGGTCCGGCGGTCATAAACAGATTCAGTGTTCTGAAAAAAGGGCGTTCCTTGTGTACGTGATAGAATTTTTCTACGTCTGAGCGGCTCAGACACACCATTTTGAGAGCCAGAATACGAAATCCTGCCTTTTCGATAATTTCCAATATTTCGCCGGTATGCCTTTGACCGACGGCGTTAGGCTTAATAATTGTAAAGGTTCTGTTTGTCATGATTTATATAATTATATTTCGTTTCTTTTCCGGTTCAGAACATTGCGGTTTAAAGATAAAAAATATAATTTAATAATCAAACAGAAAATCCGTTACCCTCTTACTGTAAATATTTTCAACAATTCTCCGCCACGATTTCGGCAATATCCTTAATGGGAATCTCTGTCGATTTTTTGGAAAATGTCTTCTTACAAAGCGGACAGGCCGTCACGATATAGTCCGGATGATAGGCTGCGTAGGCTGCTACGGCATCCATTGCAATCTTTGTCCGTTGGGTGGAAGTAATATGGGTATTGGCTAACGAACCGCCGCAACAAAGAGAATTCAAACCGTCATAACGTGTCGCGATTTTATGGCTCACAGCTTTTAGTGCTGCTTCCGGAGTTTCACACACATGACTGCCTCTTCCCAACTCGCAGGGATTGTGGAACACCGTCGTATAATCGGCTTGATGCGGTTGAAGCTGTCCGGATTCAATCAGCCGGTTCAGATACTCACTGTGGTGCATCACTTCAATATTCAGCCCGTAATCCTCCTTAAACGTCTTGTAACAGATAGGGCAGGATGTCACAAGCAAGTCGGCTCCCGAAGCCTCGATAGCGGCTTTGTTCTTTTCCATCAGGACGGAAGCCCCGGAACGGTTGCCGGAGAGCATCAACGGGCGTCCGCAGCAGATGCCTTCCTTCTCATCGATAAAAGTATATTCTACCTGTGCTTGTTTGAACAGGTGTTGCATGGCACGGATAACGGAAGGCGTGAGGTGCCCCATACATCCCGCAAAATAAGCTACCTTTCTTCTTTCCGGCGTGACCATCGGTATATAGCTGTATGTATATTTGGTAATCCGGGTCAAATCTTCCCGTTTACTCAGCCGCAGGGCGTTGAGCTTCAGGTCAACGGGGCAGGCGGCTTCACACCGTCCGCACATCAGGCAGTTTTCCGTCTGTACGGCATACTCCTTGTGATGCCGTATCTTTTTCAGAAAATACACAGGTTGGGTATCCTGCATCCCTAAAGACGTATTGAGCTGGCAGCGGTCAATGCAGATACCGCAGCGCGAACAGGAATACATCTGTATTTCGCTGAAAGCATTAAACGCCGTGCCTTGTTTTATCCCCCAATTCTTGAGAAAAATATACACCATCTCTGTCGGGATATGCATATAGCGGGAAAAGGGGAGCAGAATGAAAAACAAACCTAAGGCGGAAGAATACGCCCACCATGCCGGATAAGACAGGGATTCCAAAGGAAGAAACTGCGAAAAAAAATCCCCGGCGGTATGGGTGAGGAAACTGCCGCCGCCGCGAATACCGCTGGTAAAACTCTCCGCTAAAAACCGGAGCGGGAAAATCAGCCACAACACCGTTAGGATAAGCAAATCGAACGGTCGGTGATTGGTCGTTTTTTTCATCCCCAGGGCTTTGGAATACATCCGTTTCGTAAATGCCAGCAGCAAACCGGAGAGAATCAGCAACAGAATCAGATCCATAATGAAAGCAAAAACATTGCTGTATGGAAACGTCTCGTTGGCGGGGTGGAAAAAACGGAAAAAGATAGCGAAATAGGGGGGATTGAAAGCAGTGGTATGATACACCGTCGACTCAATTTTGCCAACCACAATCAGCAGGAACCACCCCAAACCGAAGCACATGTGCATATAGCCAAGAAAGGGGCTTGTACGGTATACCTTACGATGAACCAGGCATTCTAAGAAAACCTCCTTTATCGCCCTCAGTGTTTTTGCGCTGAACATCCCTTTTACTATCCGCTTCCTATCCTGTTTCGGAAAACTGCGTATCCAGCGGGTATATCTGACAATCAGATAAATAATCAGTATATTGATGCCTATGGTAAAAGGCAATACAAAATTATCGTAATACATACTGTACAAATTTTAAGATTGACGGTGGATGTATTCGCTCATGGCCAAAATCATCTTGCGCGTATCCACTCCGCGGGGGCATACCAGCAGGCATTTTCCACAGAGCATACATTTATACAGACTTTTGCGGGCTTCCTCATTTTCCCCGCGTTTCACCAGCATCTGGAGCTTGCGGATATTAAACTCGGTCAGATTTCCGGCGGTACAGGTTGCCGTACAACCGCCGCATCCGATACAGAGTTTACTGCTCGGTGCCTTTTGTGCCAGGTAAGCGGCAAAAGCCTTGTCATTCTTGTCGTAGTTCACCACCCGCGCCTCAGATATGGAATATCCCCAGAAGTTCATGCTTATTCGTTTTCGTGTTTGCAATTGTGTTTCAACCACTGAGTCAGGGCTGTAGCTGCCGAACGGGCGTCGGCAAGCGTGTCGGTCAGATTCATGGGGGCGGAACTGCATCCGGCAATGAATATCCCTTCCTCATTCGTCCGGTTATTTCCGTAATGAGGGTCGGCAGGTTGGATAAACCCGTTCGGGGCTTGTTTCAATTGCAATTGAGTGGCAGCCTTTTTGCTTCCTTCCGAAGCCTCCATACCCACCATAAGCACCATCAAATCCAGTGTCATGCGCAACGGCTTCCCAATCAGCGTATCTTCCGCCTTGATGATAATCTGTTTGTTCTGGTTCTCCGAAGCCTCCGACAACCGTCCCCGTACGAATTTGATATTGTACTTCTCCTGCGCTTCCCGGTACATCTCCTCATATCCCGGCCCGAACATGCGCATATCCATATAAAAACACAGGATTTCCGCTTCGGGCAGCATCTCCCGGACCTCAATGGCCTGTTTCACTGCGGTGATACAGCAGAGTTTGGAACAATGGTAATTGCAGATCTTCTCATCCCGGGAACCTACGCAGTGGATAAAACCGATGCGCTGCGGAACTCCACCCGTACTTGTTGTGAGCTGCTGATTCATAAACTTATTTTCCAGCTCGACGGACGTAATGACATTGTCGTAAATCCCGTAGCCGTATTCCTCTTTGCGCTGGGCGTCAAAAAGTTTAAATCCCGTTGTCACTAACAAAGCATCGCATTCCAACAGAGAATGGTCGCTGAGCTGTACGGCAAACTTACCCTTCCCTTTCCTCTCCATACGTACGGCTTCCGTATTGAGATGGAGGCGGATTTGCGGATGATTCAACTGATTGCGCAAAATAGCATTCAGCTCTCCGGCATATTTCCGGTCGGGAAAAAGCTGGTACCAATTATTGAGATTGCCTCCGGTCACATTTTCTTTTTCTATCAGGTCCACCTGTATGCCTTCTTCGGCTAAACGGAAGGCAGCTTCACATCCTGCTGGTCCGGCTCCTATAATGGCGACATTCATAGTTCGGTAATTTGATTAATGGGGTATACAAGTTTTTATTTCACTTTCAGATACGTGGGGCACTGAGGCTTGCCCAGAGACTCCCCGCGGCTGTTGCAGTATTTTTTGTCAGGGTCGTACGAAACGCCCATTTTGTCCAGCAAAGGTTCCACCGACACCTGGTGCATCTGCAAACCGATTTCCCAGGGGTCATACCCCAACACCAAAGCGGCCATCTCTTCATAGGTGAGAACCGGTATGCCGTAGCCGTCCTTCCCGTAAGTAGTGCCTTCCATCTCACTGATGGTATATTGCCACTTGTCTAAAAACATAGCGCATCCGGGGCAGTTTGCCACAATAAAATCCGGCTCATAAGGTTGCATAGACTCAAACTTCTTCTTGGAATTGGCAACCGAAAATCCCCGGTTTGCCATCACCAGATAATTGCGGAAACCGAAACCGCAGCAGTGCCGGCGTTCCGGGTAATCAACGGGTTCGCCTCCCCACGCTTCAATCATGCCGCTCAGTACAGCCGGAAACTCTGCGCCGCCGATACCTTTGCTGGGAAACATCTTGGCATAATGGCATCCGATGTGGTCCACTCCCCGCAAGGGGCGTCCGGTATGTACATCCTTTAAAAGGCGGACGGCCTGCGCCGCAATCTCATTCCGGAACTTATAGATAATATCGGATGTGTGAGCCAGATTGCGGGGTTTCTTAAACTCCCTTTGGGTGGCTTTCCATAAAAACTCCCGGATTTTCTCCTCGATTTCAGGATGATGTTCCCACGTGTCCAGAATTTCGGTATAAATGCCGAAAGACGTAATACACGAAGGCGTGAGGTTTTCATAACCCGCTTCCGTCATGAGGGCAAAATGGCGGGCAACCACCGTCATGATCGTCTCCACAGGTACCACATCCGAATGGTAGCCGATACCCGTACAGGTCGTGTGGCGGGGGTCGTCCACTACATTCTTGTGCAACTTATTACGGAGAATATCCAGATAAGCCCACTCCGAACCGGGGAAAAAAGTCTGCCGGATACAACTGCGGGCGTAAAAGAAATTATCGTCGGCAATCTCTTTCTGATACTCCTTCCATATCTGCTGTTTTCCTAATAGATCCATAGCAATCTGTTTCCTGATATCGGTTTATGAATGTGTTCCGTTATTTTCCGTATAGACCTGCAAAAAATATTCCTCCATATCCGTATGGGTTTCCGCAGCTTTCTCTTCCGAACAGCTCTGTATCTTTCGGAGGAACTCGGTACCTCCGGTGACATCGAAAATCTTGTGCAATTCGTCCATACTTTCCGGATCCACTTCCCGCAATGCTCCGGCGCCGGGTTTGCGGTAATTGGCGTGAACGCGCTCAAATACATCGTCCATGTGTTCGTATATCCATTCCCACACAGGCCCCTGTTCCGGGTGCATCTCAGGCTTGACCAGGTCAGGGGTAACGCAGTAACCCCGCTCCAGAATATGAGTGTCAATCACCCTTTTCAAAGCATACTGCTGGCGCCCCTTTTCCGAATCCACAAACGTCCCCTCTTCCTGAGCCAGCTTACGCAAAGCCATGATAATAAGGCCGGGCGTATTGCCCCGGGGACAGCGCGTCCTGCACGACATGCACTCCCCGCAATACCAGATCAGGTCCGACCGTATCAGCGATTGTATCGTCTCTTCATCATTTCGCTGCACCGAATCGACCACCGTACGCGGGTCATAATTGTAAAACTCGGCGGCAGGACAGATGGCTGTACAAACTCCGCAGTTCATACAACTGTTCATCCCCTCCGCATAGTGAATATCTTTCTTCAGTTTTTCAATCAATTCTGACATATTGTCCGGATTATCGTAGAGAATACGGCATAAATTTACTCATGCAAAAATAAACCTTTGTTTGCACCTTTTAAAGTGCGAAAATACCTAATTGTAAATATGTATTTATACTTACACGATTCCAAATTCTTTCTGCTCTTTTTCTTTAAAACACCGAAACACTATTTTAAAAGAAAGCGTACATACGAAAGAATAATTATTTAAATTTAAGTTTATGGACAAATCAGTAAAGGGAACTTTGACCGAACAGAATCTGTTGAAAGCTTTTGCCGGAGAATCCCAGGCGAAAAACCGCTATACCTTTTTTGCGGAAGTGGCGCGCAAAGAAGGGTATGAACAGATTGCCGGCATCTTTTATGAAACGGCATTACAGGAAGAGATGCACGCCAAACGTTTTTTCAGCTACCTGGAGGGAGGTATGCTGGAAATTACGGCGGCCTACCCCGCAGGAGCCATTCTGGCAACGGAATATAATCTTCTGGAAGCTGCCGACGGCGAACACGACGAGGCGTTCAATCTGTATCCCTTATTCGGGAAAATAGCAGCGGATGAAGGATTTACCGCTATCGCCAATACCTTCAAATACGTCACCGAAGTCGAAAAAATGCACGAAAACCGCTATCTCAAATTACTCGAAAACCTGAGAGAAGGTTTGGTATTTGCCCGCGAAGAAGAAGTCAGGTGGTACTGCCGGAAATGCGGCTACGTACATGTGGGCAAAACTCCGCCCAAAGTCTGTCCTTCCTGCCTGCATCCCCAGGGATACTTTGAACTGTTCCCTGACAACTATTGAGCAGCGGCAGCACACAGGGAAATCACTTTCAGCATTGCGAATCCGGGATTAACTTCTTAGATTCGCAATTGTTTTTTAACTTTATCGCCGTTTAAAAACAGAAATCAACCGGGCTTATGCGAAAAGAATGTCTTTTGTGTTTGGGACTGTTGCTGGCTTTCACAGAGGTAATTGCGCAGAAAGTGAGCGCGAATAAGAAAGCACAGCAGGGCTATGAGGAGGCAATACAGCTCTACCGGGGAAAAAAATACGGGGAAGCCTTAAAAGTGCTGGACAAAGCGGCTGCATACGACCGTTTTGCAGAACTCTTTTTCCTGAAAGCCGATATTTACAATAAACAGAAAAACGCCCAGGCGGAAATTGATGCGATAGAAGCCGGCTTGGCGTTGGATTCCTTGAAATACACAGGCTATTATTATTTCCTGGCTGAAAATCACATGCTCCGGGGGGAGTATGCGAAAGCACAGGCTGCCTATAAACACTACCTGGGAAAAGACAAAAAGCAACAAAATGCCCTCCGGGCGCGGCAGCAGTTGAAAAACTGTGAATTTTCCCTCCGTGCCCTGGCTGCCGGTAAGAAAAAAGAGAGGGAAGTATTCATCGCGTCCGACCGGGATGTCTATTGGCCTTCCCTGGACGTGACAGGGGAGACCGTTTTGTACACCTCCTTGGATGAAGGCGTGGAGAATATCCGGATGCGCAAAGGGGAGAAGACTTTTTTTCTTTCACTGAATACGGCGGAAAACGAAGGGACACAATCTTTGACTGCCGACGGTCAGATGATGTATTTCACCGGATGCGGGCGTCCCGATTCGCGGGGCAGTTGTGACATCTATGTGGCTTACCGCCTTTCGGACAGCCTGTGGTCCGAGCCTGTAAACCTGGGGGAACCTGTCAATACGGATGCGTGGGAGGCACAGCCTGCCATTTCGCCCGACGGGCGGCACCTGTTTTTTGCCTCCACCCGTTCCGGAGGAAGAGGCGGAAGCGACATCTGGTATTCCACATTGCTGGGCAGGAGCAGTGACGGGCGGCAACAATGGTCCGAACCCCGGCTGCTTTATTTCAACACACCGGGGCAGGAAATGGCACCTTTTCTCTATTATGACGGCAAAACCTTATTCTTTGCCTCGGACGCTTATACCGGGATGGGAGGAATGGACATCTATAAAGTGAACCTGGACGAGGCGGGTGAACCGCTCAATATGGGTATCAGCATCAACAGCCACGAAAATGAAATGGGCTTTGTCGTGGATGCTACCGGACGGAAAGGCTACTTCACCTCTGCGCAGGACGGAAAGCGGAATATATACCGTTTCGACCTGGACGAAGAACTTCGCTGCCCGGAGACTGCCTACCTGAAACTGAAAATCCGGGATGAAGAAGGCAGTCCCGTTGTGCCGGACCAACTGGTGGTGCAGGTGCTGGGAAAACGGGACACGCTGGCTCTGTATGATGGGATGTATGTTAATTCCGATATGGCAGTGTGCACCCCTGCCGAAAACACCTTGCTGTTGAGTGTACTGAAAACGGGATATTTGTATTATTCCGACACAGTCCGAGTCGGGCGGGCGGATTTCAACCGTCCGGCAGAGCGTGAAATTATTATGCGGAAAATCCGGGAAAACAGCAGCCTGGTGCTGAAAGGGATATTTTTTGAAGTGGATGATTATACCCTGCGCTCCGAATCGGAAGCCGAATTGCAGCAACTGGTGGCATTCATGCAGCGGAATCCCGGAATACGGATAGAAATTGCAGGGTATACGGACAATAACGGAACAGATGAATACAATCTCCGCCTGTCCGAAAACAGGGCTTTTGAAGTATTTAAATATCTGTTTCTTCACCGGGTGAAAAAAGACCGCATGACCTACAAGGGATACGGGAAAGCGAACCCCGTAGCTCCCAACGATACGGAAGAGGGAAGAGCCCGGAACAGAAGGACGGAAATAAAAGTGATGCCGGCAGAACGGAAATGAACATGGGAAAGAAAATAAACGAATATGAGACAGCGGGATTTCAGATCTCCGAATACGATGAATTGTCTTCCACCAACACGGAAGCGGAACGATGGCCCAAAGAAGAACTGAAAGACAAAAGCGTCATTTTGACCTATTGCCAGACTCAGGGACGCGGACAGGCAACCAACAGATGGGAGAGTGAGCCGGGAAAGAACCTCTCCATGACGGTCGTGTTGTGTCCGCCGGATTGTGATGCTTCCCGGCAATTTGCCGTTTCGATGGTGTGTGCCCTGGGGGTATGTGATTTTGTCGGACACTATGCAGAGGGAGGAAAGGTGAAATGGCCCAACGACGTGTATGTCGGGGACAGGAAAATATGCGGCATCCTCATCGAGCATGCTGTGGCGGGGCGTTTTATCAAAAGGTCGCTGTGTGGTATCGGAGTGAACATCAATCAGTCCCGTTTTTTGTCGGATGCACCGAATCCTGTATCTTTGTTGCAACTGACGGGAAAATCCATTCCGTTGGAAAAGGCATTGCAAGAACTGCTTGCCTGCATCGGTCGACGTTATGGGCAGATGACAGACTACGGGCGGTTGGAACAGGATTTCATGGCTTGTCTGTACCGGGGGCAGGGAATCCACGAATGGGAAGACGAATCGGGAGGATTCCGCGCTTCCATCGACCGGATAGATGAATACGGGCGGTTGGTGCTTAGAGATACAGAAGGAAAAACGCGTGTGTATGGATTTAAAGAAGTAATCTATAAATAATTTAAAAGAAAACGGATGATACGGAAAGTAGTTTTATTATTGTCGTGGGCGGCTTTAGCGTGGAGCTGCCGCCAGGAAGTGCATTTCGTGGCGGATGCACAAAGTCGCCAGCAAATCCAACAGGACTTTGAAACCAAGAAAGCCATCCTGGCAGGAGCCCCTGAAAACCTCCTGGCTGTCTTTGACCAGCCTCTGACACAGGAAGAGAGAGAAGCCCTTCAATTCCTGTATGCTTATTCTCCTTTAATAGACCTCTCTTATTACGGGGGAGACTTCTTGTTGCAGAATGTGCGCTTGTCTTTACAGGTCAGAGAGGAAATGCCTTGGGGAAAAGAGATACCCGAATTGATTTTCAGACACTTTGTACTTCCGGTGCGGGGTGGGAATGAAGGACTGGATTCTTCCAGAATGGTGTTTTACGGGGAACTGAAAGACCGGGTAAAAAAGTGCAGTTCGATGGAGGAAGCCGCTTTGGAAGTGAACCACTGGTGTCATGAAAAGGCAATCTACAAGCCGACAAATGCCCGTACTTGTTCGCCCCTTACGATGACAACGACAGCTTATGGGCGTTGTGGGGAAGAAGCGGTATTTGCTTTGGCGGCCATGCGCTCGGTGGGGATTCCCGCCCGCCAGGTGTACACGCCGCGTTGGGCGCATTGCGACGACAACCATGCCTGGATAGAAGTGTGGGTGGATGGCACCTGGAAATACCTCGGGGCTTGTGAACCGGAACCCCGATTGGATATTGCATGGTTTACCGCTCCTGTGCGCCGGGGTGTGTTTATGACAGCAAGAGTATTCGGACGCTATACCGGAGAGGAAGTGGTTTCCATGAATCCGAACATGACGAGCGTGAATGTGACAGGCAATTATACGGATGCCCGGAAGGTGAAAGTGAAAGTGGTCAATGAAGCAGGCAAACCGGTACCGGGAGCTAAAGTGGAGTATAAGGTTTACAATTACGGGGAATTTTATCCGGCAGTCATTCTTACTGCTAATCCCGAAGGTGTGTCGGAACTGACCGTCGGACAGGGAGACTGGCTCATCTGGGCTTCGGACGGCAAGCAATTCGGCTTCGGAAAACTGGAAGCTGCCTCACAGAACGAAATTACGGTCGTATTGGATAAAACCGGGAAAGAAAAATTCCACCTGGCATATGACATGGTGCCACCGGTGGAAAAAGAGTATCAGGCATTGGTGCCGGATGAAGAAAGAGCAGTCAATGACCGGCGTTTTATGTATGAGGATTCGCTGAGGAATGCCTACATCGCTTCCTTTATGAAGGAGGACGAGATTATCCGGAAAGCCGGAGAATGGAAAGTGGATGCGGAAAAATTAGTGAGGATAGTCCGGGAATCCCGTGGAAACTATCCGGAAATAATCGCTTTTTTACAGAAAGTGAATGATTCGCCCGAGACGGATATGGAAACAGCCTTGGATTTATTAACGGTAGTAGCCGGAAAAGATTTGCAGGATACGAAAGCCGCTGTCTGGGAAGACCATTTGCAGGGAGCTGTCGCATACAAGAAAAAACCGCGGATTTCGGTATCCGGGAACAGCTATGCCGAACTATACAGGGAATATATTCTGAACCCCCGGGTAAAATACGAACAGATTACCCCATACCGGAAATTATTGAAAGAATATTTGGCGGAGAATGGAATTTCAACGGTGGAAGGAGTGTTGGCTGCTATACAGAAGATGCGGATCGTGGACTCGGTAAATACTGCGGGAGTGGCGACACCTCCGGAAGGAGTTTTGAAGGCGGGAGTGACGGATACCCGTTCCAAGGAGTTGTTTTTCGTTGCGGCTTGCCGGACGATGGGGCTTGCCGCACGCCTGAATCCGATGGACGGCAAACCGGAGTACAACGAGGGAAAAGGCTGGCAACAAGCCGTATTTACTCCTTCCCAGCAAGTGGGAGAACGGGGTAAGCTGATGATTACGTATGCCGGAGGAGAAGTAAAAGACCCGGCCTATTATACCCATTTCACCATTTCCCGGATTGCCAACGGAAGAGTGTATCTGATAGACTTGGGGAGCAATGCGGACGTAGATATGGGAGGAGGTGCCCAGTATAGCAAGATATTTAAAACCCCTGTAAGCCTCGAAGCCGGAGATTATATACTGGTAACCGGTAACCGTCGGAGCGATGGGGCCGTGTTGACGGAAGTGTCGTCTTTTACGGTGAAACCCGGCGAACTGACCCGGGTGAAGATGAAAGTGAGGGATGTTACCGAAGTCATGAAAATATGGGGTAAAGTGCAACTTCCGCTCTCCTATATGCCTGAAGGAAAGACGGCTCCGCAAACCATGAAACTGCCGAAGCAAGGCTACACGGCGGTGGCCTGGATTGCAGCAAATCAAGAGCCGACCAATCATTTGGTGCGGGATATGAGCAACATGAAAGCCGATTTTGAAGCCAAGGGCATCCCGATGTATTTCATGTTTACCGATCAGGCTCAGATGAAGAAATTTGCCCGGCATGACTTCAAGCCGCTGCCTGAAAACATGCTCTTGGGATACGACCCGGAAGGCAAACTGCTGGAAAGAGTTGCCCGCAGCCTGAACTTGAAAAATGCCGATAACCTGCCTCTGATTTTGATGATAAATCAGGTAGGGGAGGTGGCTTTCATTTCACAAGGCTATCGTGTGGGATTGGGAACGCAGATCATCAAGTTTATAAAATAGGGCTTGAAAGAGGCAAAAAGATTGAAAAATTAAAATAGAACAGTGGAGCAATGGAGAAAATTCATGGCTCCATTGTTTTATTGCTCCAGGTCGGCTTTCTACTTTTCGTTTGAAATAACAATCGGCGTGGCCGTTTCCGGTAGTATATTAAAATCACTTCTGTTTTGCCGCCCTAATAGATACTTTTCTTTCTTTTCCCCTTCTCTGCCGTCTTATCTCCGTTCCGGAACGGAGTTGTTTCGGAGATATAACGGAGGGATAACGGCAGTGTGTATAAGAGGGAATGGTGTTTTGGCGGGGAGATAAACAGGAATGGAAGAGGAGGGAAGCTTGAAGGGATTGTCCCTTCAAGCTTTTCAAAATAGTTATTTTGCCGGACTGATTCGTACTTGTCCGTTTCCCGTATTTCCTGTCATAGTTCCCGTTCCCGTCAAATTCGGCATGCCGACATACTCGCCTTTTGCTGTGGTCCACTGGTATCCCGCACCGTCAATCATGACCGTATTTGTGAAATACAAACCGGAATAATGAATGGATTGCCCGGTGTGAGTTCCTGAACTATTTATTGCATTACAACCGTTATGCCCGGAAATAAAGGAAGAACCGCCGAATGCACCTCGACCGAGACTCCATTGTATTATAAGTGATCCATTTGTATGTCCTCCATAATAACCGCCGCCACCACCGCCGCCGCCAGCTTGGTCATTTATTCCGGTGGTACCAATTCCGGGAGTTGAATTAAATGTTCCACTACCACCCGGACCTCCATTACAAGAACTCCATCCTCCGGCGCCACCACCGCCACCTGCTACCATAATTCGAGACCTCAAAGAAGTAATAACGCTCCATGTTCCCCCTTCCAAACGGATGTCCGAAGCGCCACCACCGGAACCACCATTTTCAGCACCGCCATAGGTGTCTGCTCCACCTATCGCACCGCCGTTCCAACTCGTTCTACGTGAATTACCATCATTTCCGGCTTGTCCGACATAAGCATATAATATGGTGCTTTGATTTAGTCCTATTGAACCTACTACGTAAGCTCCGTATCCTCCTCTTGAGTTACCGTAGCCATTTCCTCCTCTCGCCCCCCAACACTCCATTTTGTACTTTCCTGCGGCTAATGTAATCGACTGCTGCC
>CAJURM010000003.1 GCA_910589025.1 uncultured Odoribacter sp.
TTAAATTTTTATACACCAAAAGAAAGATTCTTCAAGCTTTTATTATAAAATTGCATTGGCTTGTTGACTCTACGAGCAGTAATGAATAAACCTTTGGGGGTTAGTTTCAGAGCTTTTTCATATAATTTGTTGTGAATGGCTTGTAAGGAGGCGTTGATGATTTGTGTTTCTTGGGTTTTACCTTTTACCCGTTGTTTAGCTGCATTCCATACATTAGGGTTTATTTTTAAGCTTGTTGAAAACATGGTGCGTTCCCCGTTTATGGTGATAGCGCATTCAATCATTACCAAGCCTTTTTTGTTGGTTCTGTTTTCTCTAATGAAAAAACGGTCGCAAAATGAACTTCTTTCCATAATAAAATTTGGTATTATGAGAAGTCTTTTTATAGAATGAATTATTTTGTAAGTTGTACTGTTATAGTGTTTTATATGCATTCAAGCAGCCATTTGGGGATTTTGCTAAATTGGCTGCTTTTGTGGTAGTAAAACATCTCTTTTTTTTGATATTTTCCCTTTTGTTTTCAGGTACCGTACCGCTCTGTATAGCAACTGGAGGATTATTTGTTTTTCAATCATTTTGGTAAGTATAAAAACAAAAATCCTGCAAGTTTTAACTTGCAGGATTTTTTGTATAGGTAATTTGTTGAAAAAATTACTTGGATGCTTCTTCTATGGCAACGGCAACAGCAACGGTAGCACCTACCATCGGGTTGTTACCCATACCTAAAAATCCCATCATTTCTACGTGAGCGGGAACAGAAGAAGAACCGGCGAACTGAGCGTCTCCGTGCATACGGCCAAGGGTATCGGTGAATCCGTAGCTGGCGGGACCTGCTGCCATGTTGTCCGGATGAAGTGTACGTCCCGTACCACCACCGGAGGCTACAGAGAAGTATTTTTTACCTGTTTCCATACACTCTTTTTTGTAGGTTCCTGCTACCGGGTGCTGGAAGCGGGTGGGGTTGGTAGAGTTTCCGGTGATGGAAACATCCACTCCTTCGTGACGCATGATAGCCACACCTTCACGTACATCATCTGCACCATAGCACCGTACTTTTGAACGCTCTCCGTTGGAGTATGCTTTTTCTTTCACGATTGTCAGCTCTCCGCTGTAATAGTCGAACTGTGTCTGTACGTAGGTGAATCCGTTGATGCGGGAAATAATCATCGCAGCGTCTTTACCTAATCCGTTCAGGATAACCTGGAGCGGTTGTTTACGTACTTTGTTGGCTGATTTTGCAATACCGATAGCGCCTTCTGCTGCGGCAAAAGATTCGTGTCCGGCCAGGAAAGCAAAACATTTGGTCTCTTCGCGGAGCAACATGGCTGCCAGGTTACCGTGTCCCAGACCTACTTTCCGGTCTGCAGCCACAGAGCCTGCAATACAGAATGCCTGCAGGCCTTCGCCGATAGCTTCTGCGGCATCTGCGGCTTTGGTACATCCTTTTTTAATGGCAATCGCAGCGCCTACAACATAGGCCCATTTTGCATTTTCAAAACAGATGGGCTGTGTTTTTTCACAGATGTCGTAAGGGTTGATGCCTTTTGCATCGCAGATAGCTTTTGCTTCGTCGATGTCTTTGATTCCATATTTATTCAGAGTCGCGTTAATCTGATTAATACGACGGTCGTAACTTTCAAATAATGCCATAATTCTTTCAATTTAATTTATTCGTGACGAGGGTCGATATATTTAACTGCTTCTGCGAAACGACCATAGTTTCCTTTTGCTTTTTCCAAAGCTTCTTTCGGTTCGATGCCTTTTTTCAGGAAATCGGTAAATTTACCCAAGTGAATGAATTCGTAACCGATTACTTCACCGTCGGCATCCAATCCCATACGGGTAACGTAACCTTCTGCCATTTCCAGGTAGCGGGTTCCTTTTTCTTTGGTACCAAACATAGTTCCCACCTGGCTGCGGAGTCCTTTGCCTAAGTCTTCCAGACTGGCACCGATGGGTAGACCGCCTTCTGAAAAAGCACTCTGGGTACGACCGTATACAATTTGTAAAAATAATTCGCGCATGGCGGTGTTGATGGCATCACATACCAAGTCGGTATTCAATGCTTCCAACAATGTTTTTCCCGGCAGGATTTCAGAAGCCATTGCTGCGGAATGAGTCATACCGGAACAGCCGATAGTTTCCACCAAAGCTTCTTCAATGATACCGTCTTTGATATTCAGTGTCAGCTTACACGCTCCCTGCTGCGGGGCACACCAGCCGATACCGTGGGTTAAACCTGAAATATCTTTGATTTCTTTAGAACGTACCCATTTCCCTTCTTCGGGAATCGGGGCCGGACCGTGGTTGGGTCCTTTTTTTACAACGCACATGTGTTGTACTTCCTGTGAATAAATCATGTTATTACTTTTATTGATTAATATATTGTTACACATCGCTTTCGCGCGCACAAGTCGTACAAAGATAAAAGTTTGTTTGATATAAAAAAAGAGGTGGGGAAACATATCAGTGTGATTTTTTAATTATAATCACTAATTTTGAATGTTGAATGAAGCGTGTGTGAATAGTAAAAATGAAATATATGAAACGGACATTATCTTTTATGATTTTTATTGCTGTGGCAGTGCTGTTGCTGCCGCAGTGTCAGCAGTTCTCGAAGGAGAAAAAAGCGAAGTATGTTTTCTATTTTATCGGGGACGGTATGGGTGTAAACCAGGTAAACGGTACGGAAATGTACCTGGCGGAGAAAGAAGGCAGAATCGGTCTGAAACCGTTGAATTTTACGCAATTTCCTGTGGTGAACTTTGCCACTACCTATTCAAAATATAATTCGGTGACCTGCTCTGCGGCTGCGGGTACGGCTTTGGCTACAGGTACGAAGACAAAAAACGGTACAATCGGGATGGACAGCCTGCACCAGGCTCCTTTATATAGTGTTGCGGTGAAAGCCAAGGAGGCAGGAAAGAAAGTCGGGATTACCAGTAGTGTGAGTGTGGATCATGCTACACCTGCCGCTTTTTATGCTCATCAGCCGAATCGTTCGATGTATTATGAAATCGGAACGGATTTACCGAAAACGGGATTTGATTTTTATGCCGGGGCCGGATTTCTGCAACCGAAAAGCAAAAAAGATACTGCCGCACCGGAACTGTATGGTCTTATAGAGGGAGCCGGTTATAAGATTATTCGAGGGAATGAGGCATTTGAAAAGCAATATACGGAGGCAGTGAAAGCCGTATTGATACAGAAAGAAGGAGCTGAAAAAGGGTGCTTGCCGTATGCCATTGACAGAAAAGAAGGGGATTTAACCTTGGCACAAATTACAGAAAATGCAATCCGTTTCCTGACAAAGGAGGAGAATGACGGTTTCTTCCTGATGGTGGAGGGTGGAAAGATAGACTGGGCCTGTCATGGAAATGATGCAGCAACGGTCTTTACCGAAGTGATAGACATGGCCGAAGCTGTGGAGAAAGCTTTGGATTTTTACAAGCAACATCCGGATGAAACGCTGATTGTAATTACGGCAGACCATGAAACAGGCGGTATTGCTTTGGGTACGGGAAAATACGCACTGAATTTGCAGGCTTTGCAATATCAGAAATTATCCAAAGAGGAGCTGACCCGTAAAATACAGGAACTCCGTACCGCAAAGGGAAATAAAGTGAGTTGGGAAGACGTGCGTGGTGTACTGAGTGAGAATTTAGGTTTTTGGAAAGAGGTAAAGCTGAGTGATAAACAAGAAACCCGGTTGAAAGAGATTTACAAGCGTTCTTTCGGTAAAAACGGAGTGAAGCTGGAAAAGAATCTTTATGCCGAGAATGAACTGCTTGCAGCTGAAGCCATAGAAATTATGGATTCTATCGCATTGGTCGGCTGGACAAGCGGAGGCCATTCGGCAGGTGTAGTACCTGTTTTTGCTATCGGAGCCGGTTCGCATTTGTTTAGCGGCAAATTGGATAATACCGACATTCCCCGCAAAATTGCGGAAGCTGCCGGGTATTAAGATAAAAAGATAAGGTGTAAAATTCTTATAAAAGAATAGCTTCTGTGTTTCTTTGTGTAATTTTTCACACTTTTTCTTATTTTTGTATATTTGATACTGTAAACCTGCGCTCAAGTCTCCATCGGAGGTGGGCGGTAAGGGAAATATAATATATAAAGGCGTTTACTTAACGTTTTATCTGTGGCATACTGAATTTCGCAATTTCAACATCGGTCACACGGTAAAGCAATGGTAGATGCTCATGGGTATGTTTATTGTGCATTCGAAGGTGTTTTTAAGATTCGCCTGTTGTGTGTATAACATATCGGCGTGGGCTTCTGCGTTGCTTATCCTTGACCGAAGGCAATGCGAAAGCCCAGTATGCGGGATAAGTGACAAGTACAGATCCCGCGCTTTTTATTATCTGAGATTAGAAACGTCCGGTTCGGGAACTGCGGATGATACCTGATTTATTGTTTTTATGGTTCATGTCGGACAACTAATCGAACAGATACTTCGCGAACAAGGTCGTTCCGTTACCTGGTTTGCCGCCCGTTTATGTTGTAGTCGCCCGAATGTGTATAAAATATTTCATAGGGAAAACATTGATGTTTATCTTCTTTGGCGTATTTCTGATATCTTGGAATATGATTTTTTTCGGGATCTTTCGCTGGCGTATGCGGGAGAGTGTGTTGCCAAATAGGTGACACTTTTGTAGCTCATTCAGCATCATTAAAAACTTTCTCTAAGTCTTATTTTTGCTTTAAATTTGCATAATTTAATTAAAAATTTAAAAATATGAAGATTTTAAAATTGTTGGCGATATTATGGGTCGCAGTAATGATGAGTGTGTCTTTTGCTTCTTGTAGTGATGATGATAAGGATGAACAAGAAGACTCGTTGCTTGTTGGAACATGGCTTGATGGCATTGAAGGTGAAGACGAGGCACAAATGGTGACTTTCGAAAAAGATGGTTCATTTGTTTGGATTGAGTGGTATGAAGATGAAGATATGCTATCTGATACCGTACAAGGAACTTATACTTATGAGCATCCGGTTCTAACATTCAGAGCTAATTATGAGTCTGATGATGAAAATGAGGATGTTGAAGAGGAATTGGTTTATAAGGTTAGAACTATTTCTGAAACCGATCTTGTGCTCGATTTCGAAGAAGAAGAGGAAGCTTGGACTTTCAAAAGAAAGAAGTGAGAATACTATTTGTTAACTATTGAGGAGAAAGCAACTGCTTTCTCCTTTTTTATCCCCAAATAAATCTGTAGCTTCTTTGTTTTTATTCCCTGCCGGGGAAGTCAGTGTCGAAATATTCGAAGCAGCCTCGGTCGGCAAGGGTGACATAGCATCTTTTGCGGTCTTTGCCTCCGAAAGTGAGGTTGGACGGTTTCTTTCCTTTGAGCGGAATTTCTTCTAAAAGTGAGCCTTCAGGGCTGAGTATGACAATGGTGCCTTTCCCGTAACGGGTAAGGTAGAGATTGCCTTTTTTATCGCAGCGCATGCCATCCATGCCGTAGTCATGGAAGCTATAGAATAATTGTTTGTTGGTTAAAGTGCCGTCCTGCCGGATGTCGTATTTCCATAATTTCCGCTGAGCGGATTCTCCGACGTAGAGGGTCCTGCCGTCGGGACTGACTTCAATGCCGTTTGTGGTGCCTGTGTTTTCAGCCAATAGGATTACTTTTCCATTCGGTTTGATAAGCCATAGTTTCCCGGTGGAGGCTTGCCAATTGGGGTCGCTGGCATACAAATAGCCGGAGACTGGCGAAAGGGCGAGGTCATTGGGTTGATTCATTGCCGGTTCGTGGGCAAACAGTTTTACTTTTTTACCCTTGCGGGTGATTTTGAATATATTGTGGTTTACATAGTCGGCAATATACATTTCTCCTTTTGGCCCGAATCGGATGCCGTTGCCGACGGATGTTCCGGGTAAGACAGCATATACGGAGTGTTCTCCGGCAGGGGTGATTTTGCCAATGGTGCCTTGTCGCTGATAATTGACGGCATAAATATTTCCTTCGCGGTCGGTGGCAGGACCTTCAATGCCTTCGGTGAAAGTGTGTTCGGGTAGCAAATCGTGTACGTTTCTTTGGGCATGGCAAACAACAGAGTATGTCAGGCAGACGAATAGAAAAAGAAATTTTAGCATTGTACAGGGATTAAATATTAATGACACCCGCAGTCACCGATGCGGAAAAGGTCGTAACTTAATGTGAGGCTTGCTTTGAGAGGGATGCATTTTTTATCGTCCGGCAAGTCAGCTAAAGATTGTACGCCACAATTGATTTTGAAGGACAGCGCCAGATGTCGGGTGAAGAGTTGTTCATAGCCCAAAGTAAATCCATAGTCCCATTTTTTTATGCCATTCTTCGGGGAAACTGGAGATACTTCAGGACTGAGGCTTTCGCCGTTCACACAATAGGAGTGATTGTCTGAGAGGAGATAAGACACATAACCTCCGAATAAAAACATGCCCCGGTTGGAGTTTAACATGTATTTGGCGTACACGGGAATCGTGATTTGTTCCAGGTCGAGCTTTAAACGGTATTCCGTTCCGGAGTTTGAATGTTTGTTCACAGTCTTTAACTGACTGTAATTGATTTCGCTTCCCATAAACCACTTCCGGCTAAATGGAAAAGTCATTTTCAATCCAGCACTGGGAGTGATGCTGAATTTTGAAATTTTAGAGGTCATTAAGATTCCGCTTTCCGCTCCTGCCTGTAAAGCAAAAGCTGCCGTATAGTCTTTTTTGGTGACAAGCTGGGCATATCCGTGAAAGGTCACGGAGATAAAAACCAGAATACTAATACAACGCAGTGACATCATCTGAATGGAACTAAGTTGCCCAAAGATAATGCTTCCCACCGAAAATCAAAAACCGGGAACCGGAAGTAACGCACTTCCTGCTCCCGGTTGATAGATAACGGGACTTTTATAAATCCAAATATTTCCCTTCTTTGTCAAAAGCGGCTAAAGCGGCATTTACACCCGGAGTATCCTCTTTGTAGGTGACTCCGAACCATTTGGCTTCGGTCGGGATAACTTTTACCTGTGCTGCTTTGTCTTTCAACATCTGGTCTACTACTTTGGGAATGTAAAATTCCGATTTCAGGTTATCTTTATTTTGGGGATAAAATTCTACGAATTGTTTTTCTATTTCAGAGAATACATTCGGAGTGAATCCCCAGAAATTCATAGAAACCACGTCATTGGGGCTTAAAACCCGGTTCAGTTCTTCATCCTTGATGCTTCCGTCAGCTTGTGTGCCGATTTTGGTACATTCGGTAACTGCTGTCAGGTAATTGTTGGCATCTACCTCACAGACACCTCTGGAAACTGTTCCGTTCTCGGAAAGGGTTGCTGCCAGACGGTATCCAATCAGACAGAACTCTTTTTCATTTTGGTTATTGGCCAAAAAATCATGAGCTTTCACAAAAGCGTCGCTTCCGTAGAAATCGTCAGCATTCAACGCGGCAAACGGTTCGTGGATGGCATCTTTGGCACACCAAATCGCGTGGGCGGTACCCCAGGGTTTTTCCCTTTCAATCGGGGGCATACCTCCCGGCAGTTTATTCATATCCTGAAAACAATATACGGTTTCTACCAGGCTTTCAGCATATTTACCTACAAAATTCTTAAATTCTTCTGCGAAACTTTCCCGGATGATGAAAACAATTTTATCGAAACCGGCATGAACGGCATCGTAAATGGTATAATGCAGCAATGCTTTTTTGTGAGGACCGAGCGGGGTGATTTGTTTCAGACTACCGAAGCGGGAACCCATGCCTGCGGCCATGATAAGAAGAGTGGTCTTGTTCTTCATAATGTTATACTTTAATGTTCGACAGTTCAGGAACCCGAATGTTTCATCGGGTTCCGGTTGTCTGATTATTTTTTCTTGTGAATATAACGGGCAAACACTTCCATAGCTTCATATTCCGCCATGCCTAATTTGTTGTATATATCTGCCGTATTGCGGTTGCGGTCTTCGGCTCTCTGCCAGAATTCGCGGGGGTCGTCACCCGGGAATGCCGGACCGTTGTTCTGCGAACCGTGCTTGTAAATGGATTTCCGTTTGATGGATAATTCCGACGGACTGATGGGCACTGCCATATCTACTTTTTCAATTTCCCATTCCATCCAGGCACCTCTGTACCACCAAGTATAGCAGTCTTTAAACCATTCGTCGTCGCACACTACATCATAAGCACGTAAAATGGCATCCAGACATACGCCGTGAGTCCCGTGAGGGTCGGCTAAATCACCGGCAGCATAAATCTGGTGAGGTTTGATTTCCCGTAACAGTTTTACGATGATGTTCACGTCGGCCTGTCCTAACGGATTCTTTTTAACCGTACCGGTTTCGTAAAACGGCAGGTTCAGAAAATGTACATGGTCTTCGGGTACGCCTAAATAACGGTCTGCACCGCGGGCCTCGGCCCGGCGAAGGGCACCCTTGAATGGAAGAAGTTCATTCGGTTCGCTGTCCCCCGGCTTGCGGTTGGCAATTAACTGTTTTATTTTTTCAAAAGCAGCATCCATGGTTTTGGTATCGCCGCCGACCAGATGGGTAAAAGATGCGGCAATATCCATCTGTTGGTAGATGTAATCATCCAATACAGCGATATTACCGGATGTCTCATAGGCTACATGCACGTCGTGTCCCTGTTCCACCAAGCGGGCAAACGTACCTCCCATAGAAATTACATCATCGTCCGGATGAGGGCTGAAAATGATTACTCTTTTCGGATACGGATTGGCTCTTTCGGGACGGGTAGAGTCGTCGGCATTGGGCTTTCCTCCCGGCCATCCGGTAATGGTGTGTTGCAAGTCGTTAAATACCTGTATATTGACCTTATTTGCAGAGCCGAATGTTTTTACCAGGTCGCTCATGCCGTTTTCAGTATAGTCGCTGTCTTCTACTTTCAGAATCGGTTTTTTCACTTTTTGACACAACCAAATGACAGCCTTGCGGATGAGTTTGTCATTCCATTCCACTTTGCTCACCAGCCAGGGACGATTGGCTCTGGTCAGTTCTTCGGCTGCTTTTTCGTCAATGAAGAATTGCACATTGGTGTGCATTTGCAGGAAAGTGGCAGGTATCTTGTCGGATACATCTCCTTCTACTGCTGCCCGGATGATAGGAGCTTTGTTTTCTCCCCAGGCTAATAAAATCACCTTCCGGGCTTTCATAATGGTGCCTACACCCATGGTGATAGCACGGGTAGGAACATTTTCAATACCTCCGAATTCTCCGGAAGCATCTTTCATAGTCAGTCTGTCCAGATAAACCATTCGGGTTTTAGAGGTAATCGGGGAACCCGGTTCGTTAAAACCGATGTGTCCCGTCCGGCCTATACCCAGAATCTGTAGATCGATACCCCCTGCGGTTTCGATTTCTTGTTCATAGTTTTTGCAGAACTTTTCAACTTCGTCTATTTTTAAAGCTCCGTCCGGAATGTGAATGTTTTTCGCCTCAATGTCGATGTGATCAAACAGATGATGATGCATGAAATAGTGATAGCTGTGTCCGGAATCTTTGGCCATCGGGAAATACTCATCCAGGTTGAACGTGATTACATTTTTAAATGATAATCCTTCTTCCTTGTGCATCCTCACTAATTCTTGATACAATTTGATGGGAGAGGAACCGGTAGCCAGTCCCAATACGCATTTTTCATTCTTTGCAGCTTTTGACCGGATGAGGTCTGCTATCTCTGTTGCAACGGCTTTTACCGCTGTTTCCGGGGTTTCTGATATTTCTACCGGTATCTTTTCATACCGGTCAGCCCCTTCGCCTTTAGCGATGTAAGTTGTCATCATAATATAACGTTTTTATTTATTGATAAATTGTAATGTCTTTAATATAAAGAGAAATTGCTGTCGGAATCGTAATATAAATTTTTCATCACCACCATCAGAGTCCCCAGAATGGTTGAGTGTGAATTCAGATTGCTTAATTTGATTTCACACTGGTTTTTCAGACGGGTGAGAGTGTATTTATTTAATATCTGCTGTATAGGCATCGTGATCAACTCGCCTGCATCTGCAATTTTACCTCCGATAACCAATACCTGTGGATTGAAAAGATGGATGAGAGTCGATATGCCTTCGCCTATTTTTTCACCGGCATTCTGAAGCAGGTCTATTGCAAAAATATCGTCTTGCCGGGCTGCTTTAATAATCGTATCCAAAGTGATCTCTTGATGCTCTCCGGCTAATGTCTGAATAGCTGTTTTTACATTATTTTCTATAGCTTCACAGGCTGTTTTTACGATACTTCGTCCGGAGGCTACCGTCTCTAAACATCCGATTTTTCCGCAATAACATTGTTCATTCAGGCCGGAAATCCGGATGTGTCCGAATTCTCCCGCCATACCTTTGAAACCGGTGTAAGGCTGGGAATTTAAGATCATACCCAGTCCGATACATTCATTGACACTGATACACAAAGCATGGGGTATTCCTTTCGCCACGCCGAAAGTATGTTCCGCCATCGCCATGATTTTGGAATCATTGTCAATAAATACGGGAATACCCAATTCTTTTTCAAGCACCTCCTTGATACTGCTGTCTTCGTATGTGAAATAGGTGTAGGACGTTCCGTCGCTGTCAATCAGCCCCGGGATAGCAAATCCCGCAACCTTGATTTTGGAATAGGGGATCTCCAATTCCGATAAAGTCTGATTGATTTTTTCCCGGATATAACTGATATTTTCTTCATTCGTTTTGCCTTCCTCCAGCAGGGAAGGATATACCTTGATTTCTCCGATAACTTCTTTGCGTAAATTGAAAATGGCGACCTTTAAATGGATTCGCCCCACATCTACCCCCATGATATAGGTAACATCCGGATTAAGAGAAAATATATGCGGTCTCTTTCCGCCAATGGAGGCGCCTTGTCCTTGGTCGGTTACCCAGCCTTCCTCGATCAACTCTTCAATCATCCGGCTGATAGTCGGAGTGGTCATGTTGGTTAAACGGCAAATTTCCGGCTTGGAAAGCTCTCCCATTTTGTAAAGAAAACCGATAATATCCTTTTTTTGCTGGTACCTTTTTTCTTTCAATCCGGGTAAAGAATTTTTAGTCGTCTGCATGTATTATTCCTATTATATCATTACAAAAGTAGAAAAACTTTCTAAAAAAATTACTTAAGCATCGATTATTTTAAAAATCAAAAAGGCAAAAGCCAAAACTCCTGTAATAGAAAAGAGGCTGATTTTTTTCAGCCTCTTTCAAAAAATAGAAGAACTTTAAAATGAACTTCTGTTGTGTCTCCTGTCTGTTAAATTTACCAGTTCGGTTTCAGATTTGAATTTGCTTTCAAATCATTTGCCGGAATTTCCCACACAAAACGGGGATTATTGTTTTCAACAGAGAGTGTTGTATATTCATTTCCGGTCATTAAAATGGACATATTCTGTGGATCGTGTCTTTTCATACCGTCTCCCCATCTTTTTAAATCGTTCAATCTCTGACCTTCTCCTACGAATTCCCGGATCCACTCTTTTTTGATGGCATCAAATAAGGCATTGCCGGAAAGAGCACTTAACTGGGAGGCACCTCGTTTCCCTCTTAAATCATTCAGGTATTTAATGGCACCGGTTTCATCTCCGTTCAGATAAGAAGCCTCTGCGGCAATTAAATAGGCTTCTGCGGCACGAAAGACCTTCCACATATGATAATATTCATATTCTGTCTTTTTCAGAGCCGGATTGCCCGGATATTTATTGAGCATATACACATCATTGGTTTCCACATTGTTGGAAACAATCTTATCTTTCTTGAAATAAGTTCCTTTCCGGATATCGCTGTTTTCATATAGATCCAAAACCCATTGTGAGGGTACGAAATCGGGCTGGAAAGCATTGGCAGAAGTAGAATAACCTAAGAAATTGGTCATATCGTTTGTCCTTTCCGATATTGACATGAATGTCCTGAAAATAATTTCACTGCTTTGGTCGTTCAGCCACATATTTTTAAGGTCATTTTCTGATTGTAACAGCGGATAAGCCGATATGATGTTCTTTGCCAGAGTCACGGCTCCTGCATACTGGTGCATATACAGATTTACCCGGGCTTCAAAAGCGTCGATTACATCTTTGGTAAAGTATTCGGCATTGGGAGCTCCCGCCGTAGTCAGGTATTTTCTGGCCTCGGTGATATCCTCCTTGATTTGTGTATAGGTTTCCTCCAAAGTACTTCTGGAAGGTTTTTCCGTAGGATCATTGTTATATACCAAAGGTAAACCTAAATTTGAAGCTGCTGTCGAAGGATCATAATCTTTTGCAAATCTCACTACCAACGTGTGATAACAAATGGCGCGCATCAGATACGCTTCTCCTTTAATCGTAGCTAAAATAGCATCATCTTCTTCAATATTGTCAATATTGTTGATGATATTGTTACAGTTATTAATAGTATAATAATTGTATTGCCATGTATCTTCAATATCATATTGACTGGAATTAAAATCCCAACGATGCATCTCTCCTCCCCGGTTACCGTATCCGATTGTTGCATTGAACAAATCGGATTGATAGTCGGGCGTATAGGAATATAAACCTCCATTAATACTTCTGAAATATGCATAAATTCCTGTACGGAAATTCTTGGCATCATCTACAGATTGCCATGCGTCTTCCAAACTGATGCTGTCTTTAGGCAATTCATCCAAATTGCAGGAAGGAAACAAAAGGATGAGTGACGCAATAACTGCGAATATTTTATATTTTTTTATCATGGCTGTTTTATTTAAAATGTAATTTCTGCACCAAATGAATATTGTCTTGAATTAGGATAAGCTCCAAAAGTCAGGTTTGTATCCAATTCAGGATCTGCTCCCATATAATCCGTTACCGTGAATAAATTTCGTCCGTTTGCATAGATCCGGACAGCATTGATTACATTCTGACGTTTTAACCAATTTTTAGGTAATTCGTAGGAAACAGTCAGGTTTTTCAAACGCATGAATGAAGCATCTTCCAACAGGTGCGTATCGAACTGCATAACGTGTCCAAAGGCGGGAATATCTGTTTTATCGCCTGGTTTTTCCCACATTTTCAATATTCGTTTAGATTGATTCATCCCTGCAAATGCTACCGGGTTTTCTGCAAAATAACGGTCATTGTTCAACATATATTTCCCGTAAACCCATGAAAAATCAGCACTGACGGACAAACCTTTCCAACGGGCATTAACATTGAAACCTCCGGAATGGGGAGCATAACGGGTATAACCTGTTGCCTGCTCCAGATAGTCACCATACTCTTTCGTCGTTTCGTTTGTACCCGGTACATACCACATGGGGGCTCCGTCTTCCGGATCTACACCGGCATATTTTGCACAATAGAATTGTAACGGTTCCCCGACTTTATAAGTTAAAGTATAGGATGGCATAGGCCATTCCTGGTATCCGTAAAACAATTTGGTGATTTTGTTCTTGTTGTAAGAATAAGTGGCATTCAAACCGACAAACCAATCTTTATTTTTTACCAGATCCAATCCCAGCGTCAATTCAACACCGGAGTTTGTCATTTCTCCCACATTTTGCATGATTTTATCGAAACCGGTAGTGTAAGGGACAGGCACTTCAATCAACATATCTTTTGTTTTCCGGTTATAGTAGGTAACTTCCAATCGGTAGCGGTTGTCAATAAAACCGACTTCTACGCCCACATTGCTCAAAATTTGTTTTTCCCATCCCAGTTGCGGATTGCCCGGAGTAGAGATAATCCAGCCGGATTGTGTATTGTATTGGGAAGTCCCTACCAAAGCCAGGTGGTCGTAATTACCAATAGAAGAGTTTCCGGTTGAGCCGACACTACCTTTCAGTTTTAACGTACTCAGGAAATTAACGTCTTCGAGGAAATCTTCGTTTTTCATATTCCACATCAAACCTCCGGAATAAAACGTAGCATGTCTGTTATCCTTACCGAAGCGGGAAGAAGCATCATTACGTACGGAGAAATCAGCAAAGTATTTGTTGTTGAAAGAGTAATCGATTCTTCCGAAGAAAGACAAATAAGCATAAGCTGAATCATCATTATAGTCTTTGTTCAATAATTGAGCGGTAGTACCTGACTCGATCATCGTCAACCGATCATCGTTCTGTCCCGATGTGCGTGAACCGAACTCCTGATATTTGCTGTCCACACCTTCCTGTCCGAGTAAAACAGTGAAATTGTGTGATTCATTGATGTCGAAATTGTATTCAATCGTATTGGTAATGGTTCTCATAATATTCCGGGCAAATCTTTCTGTCGTTTGTCCATTGCCTAAAGAACCGGGGAAAGAAGGCAATCTCTTGTCTGTAGCTCTCCAATCGTAAGCCTCAATACCTGCCTGGGAACGGATCTTTAAGCCTTTCACCGGAGATATTTCAGCATAAGCCATACCGTTGAATAAAGCCCGGTTGGATGAAGAAGGCTGTTTTTTTAACAAAAATTCGGGGCTGTATCTGTTCAGGCCGGGGATAATATCCAGTTTTTTCCCGTTTTCATCGTAAGGATTGTAATAAGGTTGGTTCAGGAAAGAACCGAAAATACCTCCATTCAAACTATTGGAACCCTGATAAGTATAACCGGAATTCCGGGTAATACTGTATGAACCGGATAAGTTAGTTCCGATGCGTAACCAATCCTTTACCTGTGAGTCAATATTGCTGCGGAAAGTATATCTCTCATAATCAGACATAGGAGCTGTTCCTTCCTGATAGAAATAAGAACCTGAAAGGAAATAAGATGTCTTTTCTCCGCCGCCGGTAACGTCTACATTGACCTGATATGTCGGCACATTTTTCTCAAAGAAATAGTCAACCCACTTTGTATCCACACCCGAAGCAGAATATTCGTCATATTGCTCTTGGGATATGATACCGTATTTTAACTGATGGTTCAGCAATTCTTCCGCATTCATCGGGCTGCAAATATCCTTGTTTGCCAAGCTGGAAAAACCATACTGGCCGGAGGCGGTAATTACAGCTTTTTCAGCTCTTTTACCTTTTTTAGTTGTAATATAAATTACACCGTTAGCGGCACGTGATCCGTAAATAGAAGTTGCAGAAGCATCCTTTAAGACCGTAACACTTTCAAAGTCGTTCGAATTCATCGTTGTCATGACATTTGAGGATACGGGTATACCATCCAATACATATAACGGTGCATTGCCTGCTGTCAAAGAGCCGACACCCCGTAAATAAACAGAAGAACTACTGGAAGGCTCACCGCTTGACGTGTATACTTGCAAACCGGCAACTTGTCCCTGCAAAGCATCCATAGCATTGGCACTCGGACGGGCTTTCAGTTTCTCGTCACTGATTTTGGCAACACTACCCACGATAGTACCAATTTTTTTACCGGAACCGTAACCAATAACAACCACTTCGTCCAGGGCTTCACTTGCAGATTCCAGTTCTATGTTAAGATTACTCTGACCTTTTATGGCTACTTCGAAAGGTTTCATACCGATGAAAGAAAACACCAGCACATCACCGTCGTTTACTTTCAGTGAAAATTTTCCGTTGACATCCGTGGCAACTCCCGCTCCCGGATTACTTTTCACTACGACCGATACTCCCGGAAGAGGAGACTTGTCGTGCTTGTCAATAACCGTACCGGTTACCTCCCGCGTCTGCGAGAAACATATCTGTATCCCCGCAAACGCAAGGAACACAAATAGTCCAATCAATTTTCTCATACATTTTAATTTTAAGTTAGACATATTTAGGCTGTTTTGTTTCCTAACCGTTAAAATGTGTATCAAGATTCACCCGCCTTTGTTAAAATATTCTTAAAATTATTCCTCTAAGAGAAGTGATACCTGCTTGGTAAGCATGGGATAAGAAAAAAAAGAAAACAGAAACGTTATAAACAAAATATAAACAGGAAAGTTAATACGACAGAAAAAGTCATTACATAATAAACGGAAATAGGAGTATTTCCATACAATAATGAATCATATAAATTATGAGCCTATATATTCCCTGAAAATAGGAATTGCATGATAAAAATGGCCATATTTTCAAAAAATGCCTGTTTCATTATGCAATTTTAGGAGTATGGAGGGTAATTTCTAAAAGTGTCGCTAATTTGAGGTATTTGTTTTTGTTCCGGTACAATTAAAATAATTTTCTTATATCCATTGAAAGGAAATCTTCGGCCTCAATACCGCCGTCACCGACAATAAAAGAGGATTGGGGACGAAACAATTGCCTGAATTTAGCCAAACCGTCCGTTTTTTTCTCCGCATTACTTTTAACTTCAATGGCAACGACTGAGCCTTTTTTACAAAGGATGAAATCTACTTCGTCATTGCGTTCTCGCCAATAAAACACTTCAAAGCGATGGATAAATGCTTGGCTGACAAGATATGCTCCAATGCCCGACTCAAAAATATGACCCCATATTTTGCGGTCGCGAATAGTTTGTTCAAAAGTAAATGGATTATACACTCTCTTCAAGGCATTATTGTAAACTTGCAATTTGGGGATACTCGCTTTTCTTCTTGCCGTGTCAATACTGAATTTCTGAAGTCCGCAGAGCAGTCCGCTTTCCTCCAATAGATGTATATATCCTGCTAAAGTTGCCGTATTACCGGCATCCTGCAAAGCACCTAACATTTTATTCAAAGAAAGCAGTTGTCCTGAATAGGCTGCTCCTAATTCGAATGTTTGACGAAGCAAAGCAGGCTTGCTTATGGGAGTATCCATTAGAATATCCTTATTGATCGTAGCCTCAATGATGGATGATTGGATATATTGCTGAAAACGGTCGTCATCGTCAATTAAAGAAGCGGCGCCGGGATAACCGCCGTAGAACAGATATTTATCGAGCGAAAAACCGAAACATTCCTTCATTTCTGGATAGCTCCAGTGACTCATGCGGATTTCTTCGAACCGCCCCGCCAACGATTCGGACAATCCTTTTTCTAATAGTACGCGGCTACTCCCCAGAAGCAGTACCTTAATATCGCAATCATGAAATGTATCGTCGTCCCACTCTTTTTTTACCGCTTCGCTCCAATTTGCTATTTTCTGTATTTCATCAATGACAAGAATAACACTTCCCCAACCGTTGCTCTTTTTCAAACTGCGCACTGCATCCCAACAATCGGATATCCAGTTGCTGTTTGTTGCCGGCACATTATCGGCAGAAAAAAATTGATACGGAGCATCCAAATCTTTCAACACTTGCTTTACAACAGTCGATTTACCTATCTGACGAGCTCCCATGACGACCTGAATGAATCTTCGTTGCTCTTCAAGTCTATTTTTAATCAATTGATATTCTACTCTTTTATACATGTTATTACATTTTACGCAGTCTATTGCGTATTTTTACGCAGTGTAAAGATAATAAATCTATTCAACTTATAATTACATATTTACGAAGAAAAATGCGAATTCCAGATTCAATGGATATTTAAAAATGAATTATTTTTAAAATCGAGGAGGGGAGAAAAAGATGGGATGTTGTGTGTCTGAATAACAAAATCGTGCAAATGTAATTATAGTTACATTTGCACGATAGTTAGCTTAATGAATAGAAATGTCTAAATCTATCCCTTGTTATGCCGGATTCTGGTCTTCTTCATTAATATTTTGATTGGCTTCAATTTCTTTTTTGGGGATTTGGAATACCCAGCGGCTGTCCTCCGGACCGAATTGCAATTGTGCATCTATACGATGGTTGCT
Source organism: uncultured Odoribacter sp. (assembly GCA_910589025.1). Taxonomy (GTDB): domain Bacteria; phylum Bacteroidota; class Bacteroidia; order Bacteroidales; family Marinifilaceae; genus Culturomica. Next base: position 17,649 of record CAJURM010000003.1, read on the forward strand.
TGCAACACCGTTAATCGTATTTTTCCTTTCAATGCTTCCACCAATACGTTTCAAATCAAACCAGGAACGACCTTCTCCCCATAGCTCAATACGTTTTTGCAATAAAATTTCTTCTATCAGGTCATTTCCTGTTTTTGTTGATTTGATTGCTTGAGAGTCACGATTTTTGACTAATTCGTACAACACATTTTGAGCGGATGCATCATTTCCTGCACGAGCCTCGGCTTCTGCTTCAATCAGATAGATTTCCGCAATCCGAATGTAGCAAATATCTCCTGTAAAATCACTTGGCGTTTGGAATTTCATGCTGATATACCTTTGATTAGGCAATGCGCACTGACGTCTGATATCAGTTTGAGGAATTTGTTCATAAAGACGTGCATCCCACGCTTTGTACGCTCCGATACCACAATAGCCGTCCACAGTATTGTCAAGATGAGAATATAAAGAAGCATATACAGTAGTATTTTCTCCGTTTATATCCATACCCCATAACCATTCACAGGCATTAAGATTGCCTTTGAATTGATTCATGTAATTATCCATTGTCGACAATGTGGCTGAGCTTTTACGGGCTTCTTGTGCATATTTTACAGCATCCGGCCAATTGTTCATTGTTAAGGAAACATCTGCTAAAATTGCACATGCAGTATAATAATCCACATTGTTGATACTTTCACGAGGTTGATCTTTCAATAATTTAATTGCATCTCCCAAGTCTTGGACAATCTGGGCGTATACAGCGCTTATTTTGGCTCTGGGCTGCTGATCTGCAGCATCAGTTTCTGCCAACCAGAGCGGAACTCCCAGACCATCTTCATTTCCTTTGTAATTTTTAGCAAATAAACGAACCAAATAATAATAGCTATTGGCACGAATTGCCAAAGCCTGTCCTACTATAATTTTGGCATCATCTGATAAATTGTCGTATTCTTCCCGTGAATAAGACTTTAATACAAGATTGCTATTGTAAATCAATGGATAATATAATTTTGTCCAGTGGTGTACCGGCGCACGATAATTGGACATCCGATTATCATTTTGATAATAAAAATAGAAATAATTGTTTGCGAGTTGTACCATATCGTTCCCCATCAGATCCGTTGCCAGAAAGATGGTTGGGTGCCCGAATTCATCATGATAGCCATAATAATTAACCATTGAATTATACAATCCGGATATAATGGGAGAAAATGCTTTGATCGGATCATCGACTGCCACGTTATCCTGTTGATCCTGTGACAATGATCCGGTAGGTTCTGTATCCAGGAAATCAGAACTACACCCGCCCGACATAATTAAAAGTACGGGAACAATTAGATAGATTATAAATATTTTTTTCATAATGTCTGCTTTTAGAATTTCATATTAATACCAAACGATACTGTTCTGATAGGTGCAAAATTATACCCCGTCGCTCCGGAAATATATTGTCTGGGGTCCATCCCCTGGCGTTTGGAGAATAAGGCTACATTATCAGCTACTGCATAAATTCTAAGATTTGTAATATGCAATTTGTTGCATATGTGTTTTGGGAATGTATATCCCAACATGATATTTTTTATGGCTAAGAAAGAAGCATCTGTTAGGAATCTGTCAGACCGTCCTGTCGCATCTTGGTAGTTTTGCTGATGAATCGGCACATTCGTATTGACATTAGTCGGTGTCCATGCTTTTAAAACATCTTTGTGGAATCCGGAACCTAAATCATTACCCATATAAGCAGCATAATTACTGTCATATAATTTCCCGCCAAGCTGATAGTTCATCATAAAAGAAAGGTCGAAACCTTTGTATGCCCAATTGCTGGTAAAAGCACCATATACGTCTGGTATTGCGGATTCTCCGGTATATTCCTGAGTCGCATTAGAAGAGGTATACGTAAACATTTTGCCGTTTTCCAAAATCCCGTCAGCCATTTCCTCGTTGCTAGTATAATACATCGCTTTACCGTTCGTCGGATCAACACCTAAATACCTCTCTAAATAAAAGTCGTAAATAGAATGTCCTTCCATGTATTTTTTGTTACCGACAACGATGCCGGATTCTTTAAATTCATTCGGTAATTTCGTAATTTCATTGGTATAATGAGTTAAATTCAAATTAACAGACCATTTGAATTCCGTTTGCTTAAAGATATTAAAGGTCAAATCGAATTCTACTCCCTGATTTTTCATCGAACCTACATTATCCGGGTAGGACGTGAAACCAGAAGAAGGTGGAAGCGGGCGGTTGAATAACAAATCGTCCGATTTACGAATGAAGTATTCGGCATCCAATGAAAACCAGTTAAAAAGATCGGCTTCGATACCGACATTGAAATTCTTGGATTTTTCCCATGTCAGATTACGATTGCCTTTATAATAAGAAGGATTCAAACCGAGGTTTGTTCCGTCTGAGGTGATTCCGTATTGATCTTGCCAGGCATACCATTGTTCATATCCTGCAGGATCCAGTATATTTTCAACACCGTTGGTCCCGTAGCTGGCTTTCACTTTAAGGTTTTGTACCCAATTTACATTTTGCATGAAATTTTCCTGCGAAACTCTCCAGGATGCACCGATTGCCCAGAAATTACCCCATCTGTTGTCTTTGTGAAACCGTGAAGAAGCATCACGCCGGAAAGATAAAGAAGCGTAATAACGATTATCAAAACTATAATCGGCTTTAGCAAAATAGGATTCAATTCTTCTTGAATTTTTATAAGAAGTTGCGCCTGTAATTTTTGCAGCATTTGCTAATTCTGGATTGCCAGGATAATAGAAATTCTCTTTTGATGCCATGAAATAGTAATAATCTTCTTTATAAGCTTCATGCCCGGCTAAGATTCCTATATTATGCTTATTGAACTCCCGATTCCACGATAAGAGCTGATTGAAAGTTAAAACATCTCTTTTATACTGATAATGGTAAGCGCGTCCTCCAATATTCTTTGCATCACCATATAAAGCATTTTGGTAATCGATGTCTTTTCGGTTTGAATTATTGTAAGCAAAGTTTGCCCGGAATTTAAAATCTTTTAAGAAAGATACTTCCATGTAAGTATTTCCGTCAAAGGCATCCGTTTTATAGTCATGGATATCCAGTACCTGGGTGGCTATCGGATTCACATTGGCTCCATATTTACGGGAATAGCCATACTGAGATTCGGTACCGTAATCATATATTACTTCCCCTTTTTCATTGTATTGCTTATTTCCTTCCCGGTCATACAGATAGACAGGATAAATCGGTGCTATCCCTTGTGAGAACATGAATTGATTGGCATAAGCACTTGTCCCGGAGTTCGGGAAATTTTGTAATGTATTGGCATAAGCCAGATTGGCGCCTGCCTGAAACCATGACGTCAATTGCTGCTCCAAGTTGACACGGGCTGTGTATCTCCGGAAACCGGATTTTTCCACATATCCTTTATCGTCCAGAAAGCCCAATGACATATAATATTTAGTTTTGTCATTGCCTCCTTGATAAGAGAACTGATACTCTTGGCGTAACTTGTTAGAAAAAGCTTCATCGGCCCAATCATCGTGATATAATAATTTAGCCGCAGGATTTAGTTTGCCATCAATAATCAATTCATCATCGGGGACATTGTAATTATTATATCCTCCTAACTCACTGACTAAGGTCCGGCTTGCTTCGGCATCGGCATCCGTTGCCGACAAATTTCCACTGTACTCAAGGTTATTACGCAAAGCCATCCATGCTGCTTCATAATATTGCCCCGGATCTTTAATCATCTTATATGATGGTATCCCCCGACTATTAATACCCCATTTCATATCTAATGAAACGGTAGGTTTTCCTTCTTTTCCTTTTTTAGTTGTAATGACGATCACACCATTGGCTGCCCGGGAACCATAAAGAGAGTTTGCTGCTGCATCTTTCAAAATAGTCATACTCTCAATATCCGCAGGGTTGATGGAGTTCAGATACCCTGAGAAAGGAACGCCATCGACTACGTATAATGGGGTATTGGAAGCGTTGATAGATCCGACACCGCGAATACGAATTGTTGCGTTCTCTCCCGGTTGACCAGAAGCACTGACAACCTGTACTCCAGGAGAAGCACCTTCTAGGGCTTTTGTAATGCTGGATGTCTGGATTTTTGCCAATTTCTCGCTGCTGACGACTTTTGCAGATCCCGTAAAACTTGAATTTTTAGTCGTACCGTAAGCCACGACCATTACCTCATCCAACGCTTCATTGGCAAGTTCCATTTCTATATTAAAATTACTCTGGCCTTTTACTGCCACTTCCTGCGGTTTCATACCGATGAAAGAAAACACCAGCACATCACCGTCGTTTACTTTCAGTGAAAATTTTCCGTTGACATCCGTGGCAACTCCCGCTCCCGGATTACTTTTCACTACGACCGATACTCCCGGAAGAGGAGACTTGTCGTGCTTGTCAATAACCGTACCGGTTACCTCCCGCGTCTGCGAGAAACATATCTGTATCCCCGCAAACGCAAGGAACACAAATAGTCCAATCAATTTTCTCATACATTTTAATTTTAAGTTAGACATATTTAGGCTGTTTTGTTTCCTAACCGTTAAAATGTGTATCAAGATTCACCCGCCTTTGTTAAAATATTCTTAAAATTATTCCTCTAAGAGAAGTGATACCTGCTTGGTAAGCATGGGATAAGAAAAAAAAGAAAACAGAAACGTTATAAACAAAATATAAACAGGAAAGTTAATACGACAGAAAAAGTCATTACATAATAAACGGAAATAGGAGTATTTCCATACAATAATGAATCATATAAATTATGAGCCTATATATTCCCTGAAAATAGGAATTGCATGATAAAAATGGCCATATTTTCAAAAAATGCCTGTTTCATTATGCAATTTTAGGAGTATGGAGGGTAATTTCTAAAAGTGTCGCTAATTTGAGGTATTTGTTTTTGTTCCGGTACAATTAAAATAAAAAAACTGTCTGACCGGGTAAAAGTCAGACAGCTCTTTATGATTATTGGAAGATTACTTTTTCGGACAAAAGAGCCCGAAGCCTATGCCTATGCTTAACTGATAACTGTTTTTAAGCGGGCTATCAGAGTCGGCAAGCAAATATGAAAAATCGCCTGAAATTTCATGATAACGCAATCCGCAGCCAACACTTCCATAATTATCGTAACCTTTATCCTTATCTCCCAAATGATAGCCTGCTCTTAACACGGCATATTTCATACAAGTATATTCCGCTCCGATACCGGCATAGAAATTGGAACTGCCTGAAGGAATCATCTGATAGCCGAAATCGAGGGCACAGTTCAGAATATGGTTTTTACTGAAAGGCAAGTTCAAGGCACCGCCTAAACTTATTTTTCCGGGCAGGTCATATCTTGTGTCCGCATATTTTATTTTAGACCCGATATTTGCTATTTGCAATCCAACAGACCAGGTGGCGCTGTCGACCAGACTGGTTTTACGCTGGTAATAAACACTAACGTCAAAAGCCACAGCACTTGCAGCATCTGCACCATTATAAGAGCCCATATCTGAGTGGATGTAATGCAGCGTTAATGCCATACTCAGATTTTTAGTCAGCAGGCGGGAATATCCCAGGTCAATGACCCACTCGTAAGGAGTAAATTTATCAGTTATATTTCCGTTTTCGTCGCTGATATTCATATCCGGGTGGAAAAAATCCCGCACACCGGCTACAATACTTTGCTTGCTGCCTATTTTATAGAACCCACCAACACTGCCCAGTGCACTTCCGGACACCCAATCCCGCATCCATGGGGCATAAGAGAAGCCAACAGCTCCCTTTTCCTTGGAAAAGAGAGTGGCAGCGGCATTGTGATAGAAAGAAAAAGCATCCGGACTTAAAGCGGTTCCGACACCTCCCATACCCGCAGACCGGGCGTCAGGGGTAAGCCCCAAAAAAGGTGCAGCCTCAGAGTCGCTGTTGGTATTTGTCTGGGCTCTGACAGCAAAACTCAGGATGCTCAAAATAACAAAAGGAATATATAACTTTTTCATAATCGTTATCCGTTATAATTTGACAATATTGCCCTTTACTTCTTTTCCATTGCAGGCAGCAACAAGCGTATAGGTACCACCGCTCAGTTTGCTGACATTCAAAACACCCGGTTCAAAAGGTTTTACAACAACCGATTCTTCAAGCACCAAAACACCGGCACTGTTGTATACTTTTACATTTACCGGTCCGTTTACCTCCTGTCCCATGCGTATATTTACCACATCCACAGCCGGATTAGGGTATAATTCTATTTCTTTGGAACCGTCACGGGACATCAATACAAACTCCCGGCTGACGAATTTTCCGAAAAAATCGGATGCTTTGATTGTTATTGTACTTTTCCCTGTTTTTAACGTTGTAATGGTCAACACTTCATTTGAAACCTCTGCTTTTATCAGACCGTCAATTGAAGAAATGATTTCGTAGTTCAGAATTTCTCCGTCCGGGTCATTGAAATATTCTTTTAAATTAAAACTTTGTTGTCCGCCCAAACGGTCGGAATAAACATTCTCCCACTCTTTCGACGTATTAACAGGGGCATGGTTTTCCAAAACCCGATAACGAATCGGTACCTCGGTAAAAGCTCCCGGCTCATCCGTAACTGTCAAAACAACAGTATTATTCCCGATTGTCGCTTTCGGACCTTCTATCTTCACAGTAATCACATTATTTTCCAACGTTGCAGACACTGCTTCATCTTGGGATAATGAAAAAGTATAGGCTTGCCCTTCCGGTTCCGTTACATCAAAAAATAGACTTAACGTTTCATGTGCTTTCAGAATAACATCCCCCGTTGTTCTTCCTTCGACAATAGGGGGCTGATTCGGAAGTGTGGTCCCTTCTTCCAAGGCCGGTTCAGAAAAATTGCCGAAACGGTCCACGCCGACTACCGCAAAATGATAATCTGATTCAGCGGTAAGTTTTTCAACTTTAATGCTTACAGCTTCTCCGACTTTTTTTCGTCTGACATCGACTGTTTTTGCCGGTTTCATCTCCTCAAAGTTGACATCCTTTAAAGCGGTGGGACTGACATAAATATTATACTGGGCAGGAGTTCCGTTGTCTTCGTCTGCCGTGACGCTCCAGGTAAGTTTGACGGAATTGGATGCCCATTCTATTGTTAAATCAGTCACAGGTTCCGGTGCGATTCCTTGGTCCACTTGTAAAGCGGCAGCGGCATCCACATAACCGACGCCCATTTTTCCAAAATAAGCGGAATTGTATTGGTCTATGTCTCTCACTCCTTCCAAAATACGCTCTCTCACATCATCGGGAGTAAGTCCCGGAGTGCCGACTCCGAATTTAGAAACGATCAATGCCGCTATTCCGGAAACATGAGGGCATGCCATTGATGTCCCTTGCAGGAAAGCATATTTATTCTCCGGATAGGTACTTAGAACAGCACATTGGTCTGAATATTTTGCGCCATAGCGAAAACTGCCGCCAGGTGCTGTGACATCAACCCAATCGGCATAATTGGAATAATAGGCTTTCGCAAAATCCGGTGCCATAGAAGCCACTGCCAGCACTTTTTCATACGACGCCGGATAGGCACTATAATCCTTATTTTCATTTCCTGCGGCAAAAATGACGATACCCCCTTTCATCGGCCCGGTTTGATTCCCTTTTTCATCGACTCCCGCATGTTCAATAAAATAATCGATTGCCTTTCGGGTAGCCTCATCGAATGTCGGGGTTACCCCCTCGTCAAATACGAAAGACCAGCTGTTTTGGCTGATGACAGCTCCGTTGTCCGCTCCATATACAATTGCAGCAGGTATTAATTGTGTTCCTTTGTCTTTTTCCGGATTATCGGGATCAACTTCAAAAATCTGACAGCTCATGACCCGCACACCGTCGTTGTTCCCGCTTCCTCCAGCCACACCACAAACTCCCTTATCGTTATTATTCACGGCAGCAATTGTTCCTGCCACGTGAGTACCGTGACCGTGTGGTTTGATGATTGCCGAATTGGACACAAAATTCCATCCGTTTACATCTCCTTTATAACCGTTGCCATCCACATCTGCATCCCCTTCGGATTCATATTCGTTGTGCCAGATATTTTCTATAAGGTCCTCATGTGCCAGATCAATACCACCGTCTACCACAGATACAATTACCTCCCGCGAACCGGTTGAAACTTTCCACGCTTCATATAAATTAATATCTGCGCCAGCCGCCGAATACGATAAAGTTCCCTCATTGTTATAATGCCATTGGTTTGCAAGTCCGGGATCATTAAAAGGTCCGGAAGCCGCAAGAACCATATTTCGGGCGAGCGTAGCGGGAACCACCTTTTGACCTGCATCCACATTCCTGATTTTACGAACAGGTTCCACAAGTTCAATTTCCGGCAAAGAGGTCAAATCTCCCGCTGCTCGGGTTAATGGCATATCTTCATCAAAGTAGACATTATACCACAAATGCAGACCTGCTTCACGGTGACGGGCTTCAAACTTGCCGGCAGGCGGAAACAACCGCTCTATTTTCGTTGCACCGAGTTTTGCCGCCAATTGATCTATTCGCGATATTCCTATTTGTGCCACGCCGTTGGCAGAACTCATCTGTACCTGCATTTCCGTGTCAGGTTTCAGTTTGATCCGAACCATCCCCGGGTGAAAATTCGTACGCGTTTCCGCCATCCAGGAGGGTTGTATTTTTTCTTCCTCTTTCTGCTCCAATTTATCATCCTGACAGGCAAAAAAGGAGAACAACATCGCTATAAGGACAATTCTTTTATTCATTATCTGGATAAATTTATATCGTTTTCGGGGGCTAAATTATTAAAAATCCTGAAAGAAGAAATTTTCCCGGTGATTTTTCCTGGTGAATTTTATTTTTATTTAAGAATTACACTTTTTCTGATTTTATGGTGAATTGATAAAAAAAGAGGATGTGAATCAAAGGCTATGTTTTAGAATCAGGAGAATAAAGGGGGAATAAATAAAAACATTCCGGAAATCCACAGGATCTCCGGAATGCTTATTTAAATGGTTACTTTAATGCTTGTTTAATTGTAATCCGGGTTTTGCTCAATATTATGATTGACATCTATTTCCGCTTGCGGAATCGGTTTTACACACCGGAAATCACTCCAGGTCGGATTAATCAAATCGACATTATTCAGAAAATGGAAGCCTCCGCTTCGGGTAATGGCTTTACCCAAGCGCATGGCGTCGAAGAAACGATGCCCTTCCATAACCAGCTCTTTTCTTCTTTCTTTCAAAACCAGTTCTTCCGTGGCAGTAACATGGACAGCTGCCGGATTGGCCCGCTGAATGATTGCGTTCAAATATTCATCGGCTTTCGTTTGATCCGGTTGAGGCTTTTTTAAGGCTGCTTCAGCGCCAATCAGATAAATATCTGACAAACGCAACACCCGCATATTGTTTACAGCAACCGAACCATTCCGTCCGGGATATTTATTGATAAAGCGTTTCTGGTTTTCAGAATCAGTCTGCAACAATCCCAAACGTACGTCCTGCGGATCTTCATTTAATAAATCGATGAAATCCTTAGTTGCGATTAAAGCTGCATAACCTGTCGGATGTGCAACATATCCCAATAATTCACGATTGCCCGCGGACAAACCTGAAATATGCAAATCAAAGATAGATTCCGATGTATATTCTTCTTTCCAGGCATTCACGTATTGCGCATTAGGAATAAGGGTGTAAGGGCTGTTTTGAATAACATCATCTGCATAATCAAAAGCTTGTTTCCAATCGCCTTTGTATAGATTTACACGGGCCAACAGCGCTTCCACTGCCCATTTATTAAAATGTCCGTCGTTTTCAGCCGATCCGATGACAGCCAATGCATCCGTTAAATCTTTAATTACCATATCATATCCCTCGGCAACGGACGAGCGTTCCGGCAGTGCCGTTGCAGGCAATACCTCTTTTACTAAAGAAACTCCTAAAGAAGCACCCTGATCCTTCAGGTAAGGATAACCGTAAGTAATTAACAGGTTGAAGTGGCAAAGGGCTCTTAATGCCAAAGCTTGCCCTTTAGCATCATTTAAAGTTGCCGTTGCCGGAAAATCCTTTGTTTCAATGGCATTCAGAATCACATTCACCCGGTTGATAACCAAATAAGGTCTGGACCATAATCCCGTCGGAGCATTGTTTTGACGGGCGGTAAAGCGATACAGGTTCTCTGTTCTTACGCCCTGGGAAATAGGTTGTACGTCATCGCCTTGTACGTCTCCCTGAACAACAAAGTCACACCCGTAATAAGCCTCTGAAAGCAATCCCTGATAAGCCCCCCTTAAAGCGGTCTGGATATCTTCTTCATTTTCTATGGCCTGATTGCTGACAAGCGAATTAGCAGGATAGGTCTCCAAAAAATCACTGCACGAGCAGATACTCAAACAAAGCAGGAGTAGACCGCCTATGTATTTCAAATTATATTTTTTCATTGCATGTCAATTTTAAATTTAAATATTTATTACAATCCGATTTCAATACCGAATGTGCAGGTCTTTAAAGGAGGCATGGACCATGTTGCAAAACCGTCAATCGGTTGTTCCGGATCGATGTTGTCATATTTGGCCCATGTCAGTAAATTCGTGCCGGAAGCAAAAATTCTGACACTGTTCAATCCGCTCTTCTTCATCCATGCCTGAGGTAAAGCGTAAGATAACGTTACTGATTTCAGACGCAGGTGATTAGAGCTTTCCATATGGCGGTCACTTCCGTAACGGGCATATTGATAACCATTGATACGACGCGGCACATCTGTCTTGTCACCGGGTTTCTGCCATCTTTTCAACTGGGCCTTGCCGATATTGTACAACGGATTTTCTCCGTCACTGTCCGTAAAGAGTAAAGCCGGGTCATCCATAATTTTACCTCCCAAAGAGAAAGAGAATAAGGCATTCAGACTCAATCCTTTCCAAGTTACGGTATTCCGCCAGCCGCCTGTTAAATCGGGATCCGCTTTGCCTACAACAATGCGTTGTGCCTTGGACGGATCTTTTGTTAATTCTTTATTTAAAGAACCATCCGGATTTTCCGTATTCAATACCCACATCTCTTCTCCGGTTTCAGAATCAACCCCTGCCCATTCCCTGCTCCAGAAAGAATAATAGGCTTCTCCTTCCCGGATGATAGAACTGCCGCTGATAATATCCTTGCCTTCATACAGTTTCGTCACTTCATTCTTATTGTGAGATAAAATGATGCCGGTATTCCATTTCACTTCAGTATCCTTGAAAATATCAACCCCTAAATCAATTTCAACCCCTTTATTAACCATTGAACCAACGTTTTTCAGGGATGAACTGAAACCGGTTACATAAGAAACGGGAACAGATTGTAATAAATCTTTCGTTTTCTTGTGGTAATAGTCGAATGTCAGATTTACCCGATCCCAAAGAGTAGCATCGAATCCCACATTCAGGTTGTTGTTCTTTTCCCAAGCCAAATCAGGATTCGGGATGGAAGTCGGAGCAGAACCCGGTTCATCCTGATAATCATAACCGGAACCAAACAGACTCAAATGGCCATAATAAGAATTGGGCAAAGTTCCGTTAACACCGTAAGATGCACGGAGTTTAAAATCATTCAGCCATGCAACATCCTGCATGAAATTTTCTTTTGTCATACGCCATGCGGCAGATACAGACCAGAAGTTACCCCATCTGTTGTTGCTGCCCAAACGGGAACTTCCGTCTCGCCGGAATGTTGCTGACAAATAATATTTGTTATCGTAATCATAGTTCAGACGTGACAACAGGGAGAAAAGATGGTCATTGTCCACATTCGAGTAAGCTGTCATAGGCTCGGAGGTATTGGCTAATTCCGGTAATTTGTCCGTAGCATAATTACGGCCTACAGCCTGCACTACTTTTTCCCTTTTCTGGTTTACATCCCAACCGACAAGAACATCCAAATTATGGAGGTTATTGAAAGTACGTGTAAAATTAAGTACCGTTGAGGAATAAACGTCGTGTACTTGATACGGAATCTTTATCATTAAACCGTTATGGGCTTCTCCATTATTGGATGTTTTCGGCCAATAGGTAGTGGATTCGTTTAGGATAAAATCATAGCTTAATGTTTGTCTTAAGCTCAGTCCTTTTATAAATTCATAGGATGCCCACAAAGAATTAGTACTTCTTAATACATCCGAAGTATTTTTGTCTAATCCTTTATCTTTTGCAATATTAGGGATTTGTAGATTGGCAAAAGGGAAGCCTTCATTATAGGAACCGTCTTCATTATAAATACTGTAATTCGGTTTGTAATACCAACGTGTCGTAAAATAAGGGTTTGAATAAGATGTCCCCTCAGATATGACATTGGAGCGTTGTTTTGAAAAAGAAATATTTGCTCCTAAATTCAGTTTATCCGAAGAACGGTGGGTTAAATTTATCTTCCCTGTAAAACCTTCCATACCGGAGTGCTCAACCATTCCTTCATCTTTTTTATAGGCTAAAGACGCATAGAATGTAGTCGTTTCACTACCTCCCTGTGCAGAGAATTCGTAATTCTGAACGAAGCTGTTTTTCTTGAACATTTCACCTTCCCAATCGGAATATTCGTCTAATTCGGGAGAATATATATCCGTATATGCCTGAGCATAATCCTGTGCATCGCTGTCGCTATATCCCCGGTAAAGGATAGCCTCATTATAAAACGCTTCGTAAGTCAGTTCACGCTGTTGTTCACCATTGACAATTTCGCGGTTTTTTACAGCCCAGTCGGAAATACCCCAACTGGCTTTGAAGTTAAACTGCGTTTTCCCGGTTTTCCCTTTTTTCGTTGTGATCAGAATCACCCCATTGGCTGCTCTCGAACCATACAAAGAGGCAGCGGCAGCGTCTTTTAAAACGGTAATGTTTTCGATATCATTGGGATTGATAGAAGCCATCGCGTTAAAAGATTTACTGTCACCATTTACTCCCGAAATAGCAATGTCGCCGGAAGTCAAAGGAACACCATCTACCACGTATAGCGGATTCTTGGAAGCATTCATGGAAGCCGTACCACGAATACGGATAGACATGGCTGAACCTGCCTGTCCGCTATTGGTGTTGATTGTCAATCCCGGTGTAGACCCCTGCAATGCTTGTTCAAAAGATACTACAGGGACATCTTTTAATGCCTTGTCTCCGCTTACCGTAGCAGCAGATCCGGTGAAACTGGATTTCTTTGCCGTACCGTAAGCCACGACCATTACCTCATCCAACGCTTCATTGGCAAGTTCCATTTCTATATTAAAATTACTCTGGCCTTTTACTGCCACTTCCTGCGGTTTCATACCGATGAAAGAAAACACCAGCACATCACCGTCGTTTACTTTCAGTGAAAATTTTCCGTTGACATCCGTGGCAACTCCCGCTCCCGGATTACTTTTCACTACGACCGATACTCCCGGAAGAGGAGACTTGTCGTGCTTGTCAATAACCGTACCGGTTACCTCCCGCGTCTGCGAGAAACATATCTGTATCCCCGCAAACGCAAGGAACACAAATAGTCCAATCAATTTTCTCATACATTTTAATTTTAAGTTAGACATATTTAGGCTGTTTTGTTTCCTAACCGTTAAAATGTGTATCAAGATTCACCCGCCTTTGTTAAAATATTCTTAAAATTATTCCTCTAAGAGAAGTGATACCTGCTTGGTAAGCATGGTTCTTAAGTAAAGAAGAGAAAAAGGGAAGGAAACAATATATAAGAATAACTGGTTAAGAAGAGCTTGAAAATTATAAGCAGTATTTTTTGCATAAACCCATTATCTCCTCGTCGTAACACTATTATCCCTTATATATACTACCGTTACGCTACCGTTATACTACCGTTACAACTCCGTTCCACAAGAAAGTTGTGGCGGTAGAGAAAAGTAACAACAAAGGAAGTATATAAAAGGGATGTTTAAGACAGCATAGCGTTATACTGAAATTATCAGAGAGAATTTAAGAAAAAGAGAAAAACCAGATATTCTTCTATGCTGACCTTTTTCGGGTTATATGTGGTTTTTTGTTAAATTTAAGATTAAAATCATCTTTTTTGTGATTCTTTATCAAAAAAAAATCACAGCAATCGATTACATAATGAAAATATTTCCCGCAGATGTTGTAAGATATAATCTTTTACATATATTTGCATTATTGTATTTTTGTTGCGTTAAGAATTTCTTAAAAAAGCGATTTTTAGATAGGGCAGCTATTATTAGAAACAACTAAATAATTTAAAATCAAGAAAATAAATGTGTGTCACATGCTTACCAAGCAGGTATCACTTCTCTTAGAGGAATAATTTTAAGAATATTTTAACAAAGGCGGGTGAATCTTGATACACATTTTAACGGTTAGGAAACAAAACAGCCTAAATATGTCTAACTTAAAATTAAAATGTATGAGAAAATTGATTGGACTATTTGTGTTCCTTGCGTTTGCGGGGATACAGATATGTTTCTCGCAGACGCGGGAGGTAACCGGTACGGTTATTGACAAAAAGGACAGGATGCCGTTGCCAGGGGTATCTGTTTCCTTGAAGAGCGATCCCTCTCAGGGAACCGCAACGGATATGGATGGAAAGTTTTCTTTGAAAGTGAAAGAAAATGAAGTGTTGGTCTTTTCATTTATCGGTATGAAATCGCAGGAAGTAGCGGTTGCCGGAAAGACTGTAATAAATGTAGAATTGGAGGCTAATGCGGAGATGTTGGATGAAGTGGTGATTGAAGGGATGTACGGAACGCAGAAATTAGGTTCTATCACGGGTAGTGTTTCTACGGTGAAAGAAGAGAAATTGAAAGACCGCCCGGTGGCTAACGTGGCAGATGCTTTGCAGGGACAGGTGGCCGGATTGCAGGTGTATACGGCATCCGGAGAACCGAGTGCCGGATTTTCTATGCGTTTGAGAGGTGTGAATTCCATGAATGCCAGCAATACGCCCTTGTTGATTGTTGATGGAACGCCGGTAACGTCTTCCGCTTTCAGTGCTCTTAATAGCAACGATATTGAAAATGTGGTGTTGTTGAAAGACGCTTCGGCTACGGCTATTTATGGTGCCCGTGCAGCTAACGGTGTGTTGGTGATTACTACCAAACGCGGTAAGTTGGGTGAAAAGCCCAAAATGCAGATACGTGCTCAATACGGTTGGTCCCAGATGGCAGTAGACAATGTGGACATGATGAGTGCTCAGGAATATTTAAGATTCCGTGAGATTGTTGATCCGACGTTGGCTTCAAATGCTACGTTCCAGGCTCACAAGGAATGGGCAACGAAGTATAATGTAAATACCGATTGGAAAGATTATCTTTTTAAGAGCAGTTCTCCGACTTATCAGTTGGATGGTTCTGTTACGGGAGCTTCGGAAAAGAGCAATTACTATTTTTCAGCAGGTTATTTTAGTCAGGACGGTATCACCCACCATTCCGGTTTGCAGCGTATGACTTTGCGTTCCAATGTGGATTCAAAAGTTGCTTCTTGGTTGAAAGTGGGTGTGAATTTGGGATTGTCTCATGAAAAGTATAAAACCACGTTCTCTTCGACGAACAATATATACAATCCAGTAAACTTTGCCAAATGGGCAGATCCTTCTTATTCTCCTTATACCTATACGTATGATGAACACGGGAATATCCAATGGGGTGAACGTTGGCTTTGGAGTGATGAAATGGGAATATGGAATGCCTCATACGTTATGGAAATGCAGCCGACGGTTAAGAAAACGACCCGTATTATGGGAAATACTTTCCTTCAGTTAACTCCGATAAAAGGGTTGACTATTCGGGCTCAGCAATCTGCCGATGCGTTTGATTGGCGTTCAAGCTATAAACAATATCCGGATAAGCAGTTCAATGAGAATAGCGGAGATGTTCAGGAAGCTTTCCAGCGTTTTTATTCTTTTACATTTACCAATACGGCAGAGTATAAGATGGATGTAAAAGAGGAACACCACCTTTCTTTGTTGTTGGGACAGGAATCAATTATTCAGAAAAATGAGACGTTTAATGCTCACACGATAGGACACAGTGACCGTCGTCTGATGTTGCTTTCTGCTTCTCAGACTCCGGCAGAAAGTGGTGCCTTCGGTTCATCTTTGACGGAGACTGTATATAATTCCTATTTCGCCCGTTTTAATTATGACTATCGGAATAAATATTATTTCGATGCTTCTGTTCGTCGGGACGGTTCTTCTTTGTTTCCGAAAGACGAGCGTTGGGGTACGTTCTATTCCTTGGGTCTGATGTGGAATGTGAAAAAAGAATCGTTCCTGGAAAATGTGGATGTAGTGGATGATTTGCGGTTGAAATTGAGTTACGGTTCTACGGGTAACTCCGGTATTAGCGATTATATGTATATCGGTTCTATCGGAAGCGGTCAGTATAATGATGCGTCGGCATGGTGGCTTTCCGCTGTGCAGAACAACGGATTGACTTGGGAAACCGTAAAATCCTGGAATGTGGGAGTTTCCGGTCGTTTGCTTAACGCATTGAATGTGGATGTGGAATTTTATAAAAAGACGACCACGGATATGTTGATGAGCGTGCCGTTTTCTTATACCACCGGACATTCGTCGGCTTATGGTAATGTCGGTGAGATGACGAACACGGGTATCGATTTCTCGATCGGTTATGATATTTTCAGCAAAGGTGCTTTCTATTGGAATGTGAGCGCCAATTTCAACTACAATAAGAATGAGATTGTGAAGTTGTATGAAGGCTTCGAGAATTTTGTACAGGCTGGTACGGGGTTGAAATATGCGGAAGGACATGAATTCGGTGAATTTTTCTATGCAAAATATGCCGGCGTGAATCCTGCTAACGGTAAACAGCTTTGGTACACTCCGGAAGGCGGTGTAACCGAAACCTATTCGGATGATTTGAAACAGTTTATGGGTAAGAGTCGATTTGCTCCCTGGGCAGGTGGTTTCGCTACTTCTTTGGCATGGAAAGGCATTTCTTTGAATGCCGATTTTACCTGGGTGGCTAATAAATACATGTGGAATAATGACCGTTATTTTGTTGAGAATTCTGGAAATGCCTCAAAAAATAATCAAATGAAGAAGATGCTGAATATTTGGACGGCTCCGGGACAGAAGACGGATATTCCCAAAGTGGGAGAACAGATACAGGCGGATGACCGCTTCCTGGAAGATGCGTCTTTTGTGCGGTTAAAGAATCTGACGTTGTCTTATTCATTCCCGAAACAGTTGTTGAAGAAAACCGGTTTTGTTGAAGGCGCCCGGGTATATGCTGTGGGACGTAATCTTTGGACCCTGACCGATTATTCCGGATACGACCCGGAAATCGATTCGAATTTGTCTTTGGGAAAATATCCCAATACGAGACAGTATGAATTCGGTGTTGAGTTGAACTTCTAATTTTAAATTTATGCAGATGAAAAAGATATTATATACATTGATCGGTATAGGGAGTCTGGTATTTGCGTCATGCGATATGGATAAATATCCGTATGATAAAATTCCTACCGATGAGGCTTTGCAAACAGCGAGCGATTTTGAAAATTTCCGGAATGGTTTTTATGCTTATGTTCGCGGACAGTTTACGGGTGATTACGTTTTACAACCGGAAATACAGGCTGACGGATTGAATGCTGTTATCGACTATTCCAATACTTACGGTAGTTTTTACCGTTGGCAGTTTACGGCAGAAGACGGCGGCGGTCAGTGGCCGACGTTCTATTCTCTGATCAGTAACTGTAACTTGATGATAGAAAAATCCGGCGATTTGATTCCGACGTTTTCTTCGGCAGACCAGGCGATTGCAAAGCGTGCCTTGGGAGATGCTTATTTTATGCGTGCTTTGGCTTACAATGAATTGACTCTCCGTTTCTGTAAAGCTTATAATTCTTCAACGGCAAGCAGTGATTTGGGAGTTGCTTTGGTAAAGAAGTATGCGCCTTCCAGTAGTTCTTCTACTTATCCTGCCCGTTCTTCATTGGCTGAAACTTATGCTTTGATAAAAAGCGACTTGGATTCGGCTACTAAATATGTTGCAGTTCCGGGTGCTCGTAATTCAGGTTATGTGACTGTGGATGCTGTGAGGGCTTTGAAGGCAAGGGTGGCTTTGCAGATGAAAGATTATCCGGCAGCTATTGCAGCGGCTAAACCGTTGGTGGACGAAGGTGCTTATCCACTGGTTACTTCTGCCCAAGAGATGACAAGAATGTGGACCAATGATGAGTCTACGGAAACTATTTTCCAGCCGATATTTAAAACAGGGCAGATGGGAAGTGCCAATGGTGCTATTCTGATTGATAAGTCGGCAAGCGGAACAAAGATTCAACCGGATTTCATTCCTACAAAGACGGTTCTTGATTTGTATGACAAGGCCAATGACCTGCGTTTCGGAGTATATTTTAAAGCGGGTGAAATGACTTTTTCATCGGGAACAGTTACGCTGTATTATTGTGCGAAATATCCGGGTAATCCTGCTTTGTATACAGGATCAACGAATTTTGTGAATATGCCGAAGATTTTGCGTATTGCCGAGATGTATATGATTTTGGCCGAAGCGTATAATGAATCGGGGGATGCAACGAATGCGCTGGCTTATTTGAACGCTTTGAGAGCAAAACGTATTGCCGGATATACGGCTCAATCCTATACTGGAGCCGCATTGATGAACGAGATTCGCAAAGAGCGTCAGAGGGAATTTTATATGGAAGGTTATCGCTTGTGGGATTTGAAGCGTTACGCTACCGGATTCTCCGGTCGTGTTCCGCAGAACGGCACCTTTGTTTATCTGAATAATAATGCCAATTCTACTGCAATCAGTAAAGAGGCGAGTGACTTCCGTTTCGTATGGCCTATCCCGACCCATGAAACGAATGCCAATCCTCAAATACAACAGAATAGCGGATATTAAAATTATTGATGATTATGAAGAATATATATATATTATTTATAGCCTTGTCTGCATTGTTTCTGACAGGCTGTGAGAATGATACTATTACATACAGCGGTCCGGACTTCGTTTCGTTTTCGGAAGCTACTGTTTCCAAAGCTATCCGTGCCGGTGAAGACGGAGTTGTTTCGATAGAAATCGGTTGTGCCGGTAAGAGCAATGAAGCCCGTACGTTTACTGTGGCTGTTGATGCAGCCAATACGACGGCGGTAGAAGGAACGGATTTTGATTTTGTATCCAAGACTGTGACAATTCCGGCAGGTGAGTATGTCGGAAAACTGCAGATCAAGGGAAATTATGATAATCTGACTCCGGAAGGGGTGACGTTGACCTTGAAATTAAATGTTGATGAAGGCATGATTCAGGAAGGAACGACTACCGTATGTAAGTTGAACCTGAGCCGTTTCTTTGAATTCAATATGGATTGGTTGGAAGGTAATTGGCTGGCATCGGATACGAAAAACGGAGCACCGGATGGTGATCCTTATGATATGGCCATTGAGCAAGTTAATGGAGATACGATTGCTATCAAAGGATTATGGGGTACGCCTGCTGTTCTGAAAGGGATTGTAGATTGGGATAATTCACAAATACAAATTCCGATGGGACAATATATGTATACACACAATACTTTGGGACATTTGTTCTTTTTTAATGTGCAGGGGACCAGTTTAATAAATGGACCTGTCATTTGTGAAGTTAGCTATAAAGGTATCGTAACGGGGACTTATGGTGTTTTGAATGAAAGTTACAGCGGTTGGTTTCCATTTGTTACAACTATGGAAAAAATGGAAGAGTAGAAATATTTTTCTTTTTGACATAATGTGATGATATAGGCTGTCGGACGAAGGGATGACAGCCTATTTTTTTAAGATGAGTAGTTAAATTCGGAGGCTATATGAAAAAATTATTTTTGATTTCTTTCTTTTTCGGTTGTATCTGTGTTCTACGGGCACAGGACGTAAATAGTATCAACTCTACGATGAATAATTTCCGGTTGAGCATGTTGCCGGAGGTTGCTTCTTTTGAGACGATTGGCCGGTATTATGATGGTAATCCTTTTTTGGAGAGTGAATGGCTTGCCGGACGGGTGGTGATGGAATCCGGACAGGTGTTGGAGTATCCGATGAAATATTTTGTGTATACGGACCAGATTTTGTTGAAGAATGAACAGGATTCCATTCGCAGTCTGAATTTGTCGGAACAGGTCCGGGATGTGAAAATCGGAGACCGTATTTTCGTTTACGACGAATATTACTGGGGAAGTAAGATGAAAAAAGGGATTCTGGAATTGCTTTATCGGGGTACTTTTGGTAATGTTTTTTTGCTTCATACCTGTAAAATAGAGAAAGGCAGGGAGGCCAACGGCTATCAGGAACGCGAAAAGGATGCTTTCCGGCAGCAGCATACCTTATATTATAATATAGAGGATGCAGAGATAACTGCATTGCCCCGTACTAAGAGGGATTTTTTCCGGATATTCGGAGTTTATGCGGCCAGGGTGGAAAAATTCTGTAAAGAAAACAGGTTGAAAACTAATCCGGAAGATATGCCCCGGATTTTTACTTACTACGATGAATTGAAAAAAGAAGAAAATCAATAAAGTTTGCTCCGTTTGATGAGGTAGGGAAGCAGCACTTCGCGGAAGCCTTCGTTGATGTCGGCTTCTACGAAATCAATGTGGTATTGTCCGCAGCGGAGTTTTATTTCCTGGTAAAATTCCCGGATTTTCTCTTTGTAAGTCTCCCGAATTTCGTTGGGCGAAAATTTGATTTCCCGTCCGCTTTCCATGTCGATGAAGATGTGGGGGCGGTTGGAGAACTCGAATTGTTCCTCCATGCGTTTGTCTTTCACATGAAACAGAATGATTTCGTGCTTGTTGTAACGCAGGTGTTGCAGGGCGGAAAACAGTTCTTCGGTGTTCCCGTTTGAAAACATGTCGGTAAAGAGGATGACAAGCGCCCGTTTGTCGATACTGTCGGCCAATTGGTGGAGCACCTCTGCCGTGGCGGTCGGTTTGTTCAGCGGCACGGCATTTTCGCGCAGCAGGTTTTGCAGCAGGGCGTATTTCATCTGCGCATGAGTGGGGGAAAGCCGGGAATCCGTCAGCGTTTCGATTTTATCCGAAAACAGGCAGATGCCGGAAGCATCGCGTTGCTTGCGGAGCATATAAATGAGCGCGGCGGCGCAATACACTGAAAAGTGAAGTTTGGAAACCTTGTTGTCCGATTTGTAGGGGAAAAGCATGGAGGAAGAAGTGTCCAGCACAATGTAGGAGCGCAGGTTGGTTTCCTCCTCATATTGTTTGACAAAGAGCTTTTCCGTTCGGGCGTAGAGTTTCCAGTCTACGTGTTTGGTGGATTCCCCGTTATTGTATACTCGGTGCTCGGCAAACTCCACGGAGAAACCGTGATAAGGGCTGCGGTGCAAGCCTGTGATAAATCCCGACACAATCTGCGAAGCGATAAACTCGAGATTATCGAATTGTTCGTATTGAATGATTTCCTCTAACGTGGCAGCCATATCGGGACGGGGATAAATAAAAACGGAGAATCACGGAGAGTGCTGTCAGTCCCGGATTCTCCGTTATTTTTTAAAGTACAGCCTTTATTTTTTCAACCAATGATGTTTTTGGGGCAGCACCTACTTGTTTGTCGACAACTTCTCCGTTTTTGAAGAAAAGAATCGTCGGGATATTCCGGATGCCGAATCTTGCTGCGGTGGCGGGGCTGCTGTCCACGTCCACTTTGACAACGATAATTTTTCCCTCATATTCTGCTGAAACTTCCTCAATAATGGGGAGCATCATTTTACATGGTCCGCACCATTCTGCCCAAAAATCCACTAAAACGGGAAGCCCTGCCTGTAAAACAGTTTCCTCAAAATTAGAATCATTCACTGAAATAGCCATATCAATTATTTTAAGTTCATAAATTACATATCTTTTCTTTTTTATACGGAAAAGATAAGAAATAGATTGGTTCACATCCTGAAGCGGAACACTCTTCCACTTTATCCGGCGAAATTAATTAATTTTCATCTTAATAACATCATTATTTTCAAAATATTCGTACAATTCTCGGGAACGGTTTATTTTACAGCTTCGGGAGAACATTTTGACATTGTTGCCGCTTTTGTCATAGAGGACGAAGTTCAGAGGTACTTCCGTATTTTCTTCTGTGTGCTTTTCCGCATTGTTTGCATGCTGGGACTGGATGAATTGCTGGTTGATTTCGTTGAGCGTTTCCATATTCAGTTGCTCGATGTCGACCAGTAAGGTGATGGATTTTATCAAATTATCTCCGATAACCCCCAGCAAGTCGATACTTTGTATGTTAAATGAAAGGTCAGTAGGGTCGTTGCTCCATTTTTTGGTTTGTACCCTTCCCCGGATGTAAATGGCTGTTTCCAGGATGAAATAATTCCGGTATTTGATGTAGTCTTCTCCGAAAAACGGGAGTTCATAGGTGCCGCTGAAATCTTCTATTGTCAAGATGCCGAAATCATTGCCCTTTTTGGTTTTCCCTTGCCGCATATTGACAATGATGCCGGCAAGGGTGATGTCTTTTTCCCGGAAAGCCTCCATATTCGCGGAAAGTTCCTCCAGAGGAGTACACATGGCTTTGATTTCCAGTTTGTAACTGTCCAACGGGTGGGAAGTGAGGTAAATACCAATCAGTTCCTTTTCCCGTTTTGATTTTTCGAGGTCGCTCCACGGTTCGCAGTGCGGGATGTTCGGGCGTGCCACTTCATATCCTTCCATTCCTCCGAAAAGGGAAACCTGGAGATTCATGCTGTCTTTTTGATTTTTCTGTCCGAAATTGACCAATGTGTCCAGTACGGTACTGACGGCATCCACGGGTTGTATATATTGTGCGCGGTGGAAACCGAAACTGTCTAAACCTCCTGCGATGATCAGGTTTTCCAGCGTTTTTTTATTGACGCATTTATAATCTATCCGCTCAAAAAAATCAAATACATCTTTATACGGACCGTTTTTCTCCCGTTCTTCAATGATTTTTTCGACGGCGGCTTCACCGACCCCTTTAATGGCAGCCATACCGAAACGGATGTCCCCGTGGGTATTGACCGTAAAGTCATTGTCCGATTCGTTGACATCCGGGGCAAGCACTTTCAGTCCCATGCGTTTGCATTCGTCCATGAATACTGTCACTTTTTCGATTTGTGACAAGTTGTTGCTCAGGTTGGCAGCCATGAACTCGGCGGGATAGTGGGCTTTCAGAAAACCGGTCTGGTAGGCGATGTAAGCGTAACAGACGGAGTGTGACTTGTTGAATGCGTAAGAAGCGAAGGCTTCCCAGTCGCCCCAGATTTTATCTACCAGAGTTTCCACCTCTTTGCCGTTTTCTTTGGCTCCTTTTACAAATTCCGGATTGTTTTTACAACCTTCGATGAATTGGCCTTTCAGTTTGGCCATCATCTCGAATTGTTTTTTTCCCATCGCTTTACGCAGGGTATCCGACATACCTCGGGTAAAATTACCCAAAGCGCGTGACTGGAGCATTACCTGTTCTTGGTATACGGTGATTCCGTAAGTGTCTTTCAGATAGGGTTCCATCATGGGGTGGTCGTATTCAATCGGTTCTTCTCCGTGTTTACGTTTGATGAATTGCGGGATGTATTCCATAGGTCCCGGACGGTAGAGGGCATTCATGGCAACCAGGTCCTCGAAACGGTTCGGTTGCAGTGCCCGCAGGTGTTTTTTCATTCCGGGGGACTCGAATTGGAACAGGCCTGTGGTGTCGCCCCGGGAGAAAAGTTTGAAGGTTTCTTCGTCGTCCAGGGGGATTTCGTTTTCATCCAGTGTGATGTGTTTGGATTTTTTGATGTTTTCCAGGCATGTTTTTATGATGGAGAGGGTGCGTAGTCCCAGAAAGTCCATTTTGATCAAGCCGATGGGTTCCACAAAGTGCCCGTCGTATTGGGTGGTCATCAGACTCTCCCCCTCGGTGGGCATAATGGGAATATGGTCGGTCAGCGGGTCCCGGCTAATCAGAATTCCACAAGCGTGTACGCCGGTTTGCCGCACGGAGCCTTCCAGGGTTTCGGCAAACTGAATGGTTTTGGATATTAAAGGGTTGGGCGAATTTTTTTCTTTTTCTAAGTCCGGATTTTCTTTGTATGCCTTTTTCAGCGTCATTTTCGGTGCTTCCGGCACCATTTTTGCCAGTCGGTTTGACTCGGCAAGGTCGAGTTTCAGTACGCGAGCCACATCTTTGATGGCCATTTTGGCTGCCATGCTGCCGAAGGTAACAATGTGGGCCACTTTGTCTGCTCCGTATTTTTGTGTTACCCATTCCAATACTTGCTGGCGTCCGGCGTCATCGAAGTCTACGTCAATATCGGGGAGGGAAATACGGTCGGGATTCAGAAAACGTTCAAACAGTAAGTCGTATTTTACCGGGTCAATGTTTGTGATCCCCAGGCAATAGGCCACTGCGCTTCCGGCTGCCGAACCACGTCCCGGACCGACAATGACGCCCATTTCACGTGCAGCCTGGATGAAATCCTGTACAATGAGGAAGTAGCCCGGAAAACCCATTGTTTTCATGATGTGCAACTCGAAAATGATGCGTTCCATGAGTTCCGGAGAAGGATTTTCACCGTAGCGTTTGGTTACGCCTTTCATGGTCAACTCTTTCAGGTAGTCGGCTTCCAGTTTGATACGGTAGAGGCGGTCGTATCCTCCTAATTTCTTGATTTTTTTGTTGGCTTCTTCTTCAGAGAGGACGACGTTGCCTTTTTCATCCCGGGTAAATTCGTTGAACAGGTCCTCCTGGGTGAATTTTTCCCGGTATTCTTCTTCCGTGCCGAGTTCGGGGGGAATGGGGAATACGGGCATCAGCGGGTCGGAGTCCAGTTCGTATATTTCTACTTTTTCAGTGATTTCTTGGGTGTTTTCTATGGCTTCCGGCAGGTCGGGAAACAAGTCAACCATCTCTTGGGTGGTTTTAAACCACTCTTGCCGTGTGTAGCGCATACGGTTGGGGTCGTCAATATCTTTGCGTGTGTTCAGGCAAATGAGCAGGTCGTGGGCTTCTGCATCCTCCGCATTCAGAAAATGTACGTCATTTGTGGCGATGATTTTGATGTTCAGTTTTTGGGCTATTTTCCGTTTTTCCCGGATACAGAGTTCCTGGTTGTCGTATATCTCAGCTCTTTGCTTGGGGTCGGTGGTGGGATGGCGCATTACCTCTAAGTAATAGTCGTCACCGAGCAGGTCTTTGTACCATTGGGCGGCTTTTTCAGCTCCTTCCAGGTCGCCCGCCATGATTTTTTGATCGATTTCCCCACCCAGACAGGCAGAGGAAATAATCAGGCCTTCGTGGTGTTTCTCCAATAATTCTTTGTCGATACGTGGCCGGTAATAGAAACCGTCAACAAAAGCAGCTGAGGTTAGTTTTACCAGATTCCTGTAGCCCTTCAGGTTTTTTGCCAATATGATAAGGTGTTCACCGGAGCGGTCTATCGGTTTTTCTTTGTTGAATCGGGAGACCCGGGCGACGTATGCTTCGCAGCCTAAAATCGGTTTGATGCCCTTTTTCCGGCAGGTGTCGTAAAATAGTTTGATGCCGAACATGTTGCCGTGGTCGGTCAGCGACAAAGCGGGCATGCCGTCGGCAAGGGCTTTGTCAATCAATCCGGGAATACTGGCGGCACCGTCGAGTATGGAATATTGGGAATGGACGTGAAAGTGGGTGAATTTCATAGGACCGAGTGTTACAGAGCTTATCTCCGGTTACCGGAGTTTAGAAATTGTTTCTATGATGACATGCGGGAAATGTTCATATTCCAGGGCATGTACTTTTTGTGCCAGGGTGTCGGGCGTGTCTTCCGGAATGATGTCACAACTGGCTTGGAAAATGATGTTCCCTTCGTCGTAATGTTCGTTGACGTAGTGAATAGTAATGCCGCTTTTCTTTTCTCCGGCGGCAATGACGGCCTCATGCACCCGTGAGCCATACATCCCTTTCCCGCCGTAGGCAGGTAATAGAGCCGGATGGATATTGACAATGCGGTTTGGATAAGCAGTCGTGATGGCCGGGGGCATCAGCCAAAGGAAGCCTGCCAGTACGATAAAGTCGATTTGCCGTTCCCGGAGCTGGTGCAATATGTTTGCCGGGTCATTCAGCTCTTTGCGGTTGAATACGACGGCGGGAATGTGGAATTTTTTTGCCCTTTCCAGAACATAGGCGTCCGGCACATTACAGAAGATGGAATCGACCGTTATATCGGGATTATTTGCCAAAGCGGTGATGATATTTTCAGCGTTAGAACCTGAGCCTGAGGCAAATATTGCTATTTTTTTCATGTGTGTAATTAATTAAGAATCAATGCGATAAAGTTAGTAAAAGTTATATTCCTGCCAAAAAATTTTTTAGAAAAAAAATAAACTCTAACTTTGCCTCCGAATTTTGATAATTATGCGCGTGTTTTTCGCATAGAGTTAATTATGTCTAATTAAAATTTAAGGTTATGTCTGACATTACAAGCAGAGTAAAAGCTATTATCGTTGATAAATTAGGAGTGGATGAATCAGAAGTTACTCCGGAAGCTACATTTACGAATGATCTGGGTGCTGATTCTTTGGATACAGTGGAATTGATCATGGAGTTGGAAAAAGAATTCAACATTACTATTCCGGACGATCAGGCAGAAAAGATCACAACGGTAGGTGACGCTATCTCTTATGTAGAAGCTAACGCAAAGTAAAAAACAACAGATAATTTTATGACTTTGAAACGAGTAGTAATTACAGGTTTAGGAACAATAAACCCGCTTGGTAAAAGTGTACCGGAGTTTTGGGACAATTTGATGAAAGGTGTCAGTGGCGCCGGTCCTATTACTCGTTTTGATGCATCAAATTTCCGTACACAGTTTGCCTGTGAAGTGAAAGATTACGAGCCTACGGCCTATTTTGACCGGAAGGAAGTCCGTAAAATGGATCTTTACACTCAGTTCGGAATCATTGCCGCCAGAGAAGCGATTAAGGATTCCGGTCTGAATCTGGAACAGGAGAACAAAAGGCGGATAGGTGTGATATGGGGGGCTGGTATCGGCGGTTTACAGACGTTTTTTGAAGAATGCAGGGATTTTGCACTCGGAGACGGTACGCCGCGTTTCAACCCGTTCTTTATACCTAAAATGATTGCCAACATGGCCGGCGGAATGATAGCCATCGAAAATGGTTTTAAAGGTCCGAACTATACGACAGTTTCCGCCTGCGCTTCTTCGGCTCATGCTTTGGTTGATGCATTAGATATCATTCGGTTGGGAAAAGCTGATGTGATTGTTGCCGGCGGATCGGAAGCTGCTATCAGCGTTCCGGGAGTAGGCGGTTTCAGTGCCATGAAGGCGATTTCTACCCGCAATGATGACCCGAAAACAGCTTCCCGTCCTTTCGATGCGGAGAGAGACGGATTTGTAATCGGTGAAGGTGGTGCAAGTCTTGTTATTGAAGAGTACGAGCATGCAGTGAAAAGAGGTGCCCGGATTTATGCGGAACTGGCGGGCGGAAGCGCCAACTGTGATGCATACCACATGACGGCTCCCGATCCCAACGGAGAAGGTGCCTGTGATGTGATGCTGGGAGCTTTGGAAAATGCCGGCTTAAAACCAGAAGATGTAGATTATGTGAATGTACATGGAACATCTACCGGTTTGGGTGACGTGGCTGAACCGAAGGCTATTCAGAAGGCTTTTGGGCAACATGCTTACGAGTTGAATATCAGTTCGACAAAATCAATGACAGGACATTTACTCGGTGCAGCCGGAGCAATTGAAGCAATTGCTTGTGTGTTGGCCGTGAAAAATGATATTGTTCCTCCGACCATCAATTTCCATTCTCTTGATCCGGAATTGGATCCGAAATTGAATTTCACGTTCAATACGCCGCAGAAGAGAAAGGTAAATGTAGCCATCAGTAATACGTTTGGCTTTGGCGGACACAATGCATGTGTTGTAATCAAAAAATAATCACCTCTGAATTCCTTTAGGTGTGGTTAGGAAAATAATTCAATCCATAAGACTTTATCTTCATCGTAAAGATAAGTTTTATGGATTGTCTATTTCTCAGATCGGCTTTGTTCCCGGCAACCGGAATCTCTACAAACTGGCTTTGCTTCACAAATCCGCTTCCCGCTATACGAAAGACGGGAAAGTTTTGAATTACGAGCGACTGGAGTTTTTAGGCGATGCCGTATTGGGAGCTATCGTGGCCGAGTTACTTTATAAATTCTTTCCTTTAAAAGATGAAGGGTTTCTGACCCGAGTACGCTCAAAAGTGGTGAGTCGTGAATCCCTCAATGAATTGGCAATAAATATCGGTTTGGATAAGGCTGTTGTTGCAAAATCGGACATATCCCGGAATAAACATGTTTACGGAGATGTGTTTGAAGCTTTTATCGGAGCCATGTTTCTGGACCAGGGATTTGCCAATACCAAAAAGTTCATCGATAAGTTTATTTTCCCCAATTTCTTTAATATTAAAGACCTGGTGACGGTTGACCGGAATTATAAAAGCCGCCTGATTGAATGGGGGCAAAAGAATAAAATGGAAATTTCCTTTAAGGTGGAGGAGAACTTCCGTAGCCGGAGAAACCGTTTTATTTGTAAAATTTTGATTGCAGACGACTTGAAAGGGTGCGGCAAAGGGGCTTCCAAAAAAGAGGCGGAACAGAATGCCGCAGAGCAGGTAATCAGGGAAATGAGTTGCGAACCGGAGAACGTGCTCGAAATTTAATTTTAGATTGTAAATTGTTTCAATTTACAATCTAAAATTTTGATCAGGTACTGAACAGGACGTTTTCTATCTTACTCTTTCCATGTAAGAACCTTCGGCTGTGTTGATGCGGATTTTTTCACCCATTTCAATGAAAAGCGGAACCATTACTTTGGCGCCGGTTTCCACTTCTGCCGGTTTTAATGCGGTTGAAGATGCCGTATCTCCTTTTAATCCGGGTTCGGTGTAGGTTACTTCCAGTACAACGCTCGGTAATAGTTCAACGTATAAAGGTGTTTCCGTATCGGCATGTACTACCATTTCTACGGCATCGCCTTCTTTCAGGAATTGGGGGGCATTGATTAAATCCATCGGAATATTTACCTGGTCATAGGTTTCCGTGTGCATCATCACATAGTCTTCTCCGTCTTTGTAAAGGAACTGATACGGACGGCGTTCGATGCGGGCGGTGTCGATTTTTATCCCGGAAGTGAAGGTGTTTTCCAAGATTCTGCCGGTTTTTACGTTCCGCAGTTTTGTTCTGACGAAAGCGGGACCTTTACCCGGTTTTACATGTTGAAACTGAACGATTGTATATAAATCGTCTTTAAATACGATACATAATCCGTTTTTGAAATCAGCTGTTGTTGCCATTCTGTTGATGTTATTTTGATTAATTTTTCTGTAGGCAAAAATAATAAAAACTTTCTATATTTTCAGAATATTCTTCTTGGGGGTGGTGGCGATGAAATCCTTGAGATAAAAAGGTTCGAAATAAGCGACGTCCTCAAAATTCCGGGTTTCGTATTTCTGTTCTGCCAGCTGCACCATATTGGTGGCGGAGGTCTCAATATTTGCTAAGAAACGGGCTTGCGGGGAAGTCAGGACGGTTTTTACCTTGTCGCTGCCATTTCCGAAAAAGTAGACAGGCTGAAGGGCTAAGATCTCCGAAAAAGAGGCTGGGTCGATGATTTCCGCTTTCGTCTCCTGAATGGTGCGGTTGTCTTTGTCAAACAAGGCGGTATAAACTTCCATTCGGCGGGCGTCAATCATAGGGCAATATAATGCTTCTTCTTGTATCCGGGAAGAAACGGATTGTGCCAGGGCTTGCAACGTGTTTACGGCGATCAGCGGTTTGGAGGCTCCGTAACACAGTCCCTTTGCCATGGAGACGCCGATGCGCAGACCGGTATAGGAGCCGGGACCCATGCTTACGGCTATGGCATCCAAAGCGTGGATACAGGTTCCGTTTTCTTTTAAGATATCGTCAATGAAAGTGCCTAATAAGAGGGAATGGTTCAAGCCTTCTTTGTTCTCTTTTAAAGCCAGAAGTTGTCCGTTTTGTGCCAGGGCTACGGAACAAACGGATGTGGAAGTGTCGATATTCAGAATGAGAGCCATACGGGTATCAGGATTTGAAAATAGTTTATTTGCGAATGATTTGAACTTCTCCGTTGATGCCTAATTTAATGATGCCGGAAGGCGCACAGGCTTTCTTTTCTGATTGCCTGAAACCGACGATGTGATCGACGGCATTTTTGATTTCTTCACTGATTTCCGCAAAACATTGGGGTGACGGTTGGCCGCTGATATTGGCGGAAGTGGACACCACCGGTTTACGGAATCGGTAAAGGAGCGATTTGGAAAATTCTTCGGTCGTAATCCGGATTCCGATGGTGCGGTCTTCGGCAATCAGGTTTTCAGCCAAATGGTGGGCATTGGGGTAAATAATCGTGGTCGGTTTGTCACATACCTCGATCAGTTGCAGGGCAATATCCGGCACATCGGCATAGGATGCGATTTTCCCGGCATCGTCCAGTAAAACCAGCATCGACTTGTGGTCTGCCCGTTGTTTGATGTCGTATATCCGCTTGACGGCTTCTTTGTTTGTTGCATCGCAACCCAATCCCCAAATGGTGTCTGTCGGATAGAGAATAACTCCTCCGTTTTTCAGAACTTCACAGGCCTGGCGTATTTCTTCTTTTAATTGGTCGGTCATAGTCAAAAAGATGAACTTTATGCAAAACTATACTATTTCATTGATAATGCGATAGAAAGGGACGTTGAAATGTTGAAACAGTTGAAAGGGAGCTTTTTACCTTTTCAACTGTTTCAACTCTTTAACTTTACCCTTTATACCAAATGTTTGATGAGTTCCTGGCGGTCGCCGTAGAGGAGGTCAATGACAGGGATTTCAATCAGCGTGTAGCAACCGGGTTTTTGCAGCATGGCGGCGCGGGCTGAGGAGACCATGATCTGGGCGGTTAATGCCGGATTGTTGATCTTCATGTTGAATTCAAAAAGCTGGTTTTGGGTTTTGCCCGATACTCCTTTGCGGGTAAGGTTTACGCCGTGGCCCATGTCCAGCAGGTTATCCACGCTTTCTACCTGCATGACGTGGGTTTCATCGTTTACGAAATAAGGATCGTTTTTGATGTCTTGCGCCACTTTTTTAAAATCGTATCCGTCTTTTAGTTCGATATACACCATTCGGCGATGGATGCCTGTACCCGTAGGAATGGTCATGGACAATGCTGCTTTTACGCCTTCTATGGCTTTTACGGCAACAGTGTGTCCCATGCTCATGCCCGGTCCGAAGTTGGTATAGGTGATGCCTTTCGGTGCACAGGCTTCCAGCAGGGCGCGTACGATGGAGTCGCTTCCCGGGTCCCAGCCGGCAGACATGATTGCTACCCGGTTGTGTTGCTGGGCAATGGTATGCAGCTGCCGGTGCAGTTCCGGAATCTGGGTGTGGATGTCAAAACTGTCTACGGTGTGGATGCCTTTGGCAAGTATTTCGGAAGCATACTCTTCCACTTTGCGTGTGGGTGTGCAGAGAATGGCTACGTCCGTTTGGGGCAGTTCGCTGATGTTGCTGACAACTTTGTAAGGTTTTAGCTCAGAAGGAATGTTTGAGGCATCGCGGCGTACAATGCCCGTAATCTCGAAATCGGGAGCTGTTTGCAGTGTTTCCAATACATATCTCCCGATGTTGCCATAGCCTACGATGGCGGCTTTCGTTTTTTTCATATCGGTAGTTTGTTTGTGTGTTTAATCGAAGCAAAATTGCAAATATTTTACAAGGCGTCAAAAGGATTGTTGTGTTTTGTTTGTCTTTCAACCGATTTTCCCCGGGTTGTGCAGGATTGAACTTTTTGGTACCTTCGTCCGGATTAAATTTTCCATTATGGCGTTGTTGAAGAAAATTCCCCATACCTATACTATTCTGGCTTCAATTATTGTGTTGTGTGCCGTTTTATCATGGATTGTTTCCGCCGGAGAATACGACAGGGTGGTTTCGGACGTAAATGGTGTGAAGCGGACTGTTATTGTCGAAAATTCTTTTCACCGGGTAGAGCCATCTCCGCAGACGTGGCAGGTTTTTGCTTCTTTGCTGGACGGGTTTGAGATGCAGGCGGGGATTATTGCTTTTTTGCTGATTATTGGCGGTGCATTTCAGATTTTGAATGATAGTAAAGCCATAGATGCGGGTATCTTGTCTTTCCTGCGTTCGTCCCGCAGGTTGGAGCGTTACGGAATAATGAGGAGGTTGGGCGTAAACCGGATTATTGTGGCTGCTGTGATTATTTTGTTCAGTTTGTTTGGTGCCGTTTTCGGTATGAGTGAGGAGACGCTGGCTTTTGTGATTATTGTCGTGCCACTTGCCATTTCTATGGGCTATGATTCCATCACCGGTTTGTGTATGGTGTATGTAGCAGCTCATGTCGGTTTTTCCGGGGCGGTGCTGAATCCTTTTACGATAGGAATTGCGCAGGGACTTTCCGATGTCCCTTTGTTTTCGGGGTTTGAATACCGTTTGGTATGTTGGGTGATATTAACGCTCTTTTTAATCGGCTGTGTTTTATGGTATGGGGAAAAAGTTCGGAATAATCCGTTGCGTTCTCCCATGTATAAAGCCGATGAGTATTGGCGCAAGAGGGAAGCGCAGGCTGAGGTCCGTATAGAGTATGCGGCTTCCCGCCGGGCGTGGTGCATCTATTTTCTCATGTTAACTGCCCTGTTTCTGTTTTCGTGGCATTATCCGCAGACAGAGTTCCGGGTGGGCGCTGCCGCAATCCGCTTTTGTGCCGTGCCGGTCCTGACAGCCTTGTTTGCTTTATTAGGGTGGTTGGGACTGAGAAAATCGTTCCATTTTTTTATTTTGGTCATACTGGCATTCACCATTCTGTTTTTGGTGACGGGAGTTATGGGCTACGGGTGGTATTTGCGTGAAATCTCCGCTCTTTTCCTGGCGATGGGCATCTTGTCCGGATTTGCTGCAGGGCGGAAAACAGACGATATTATCCGATTGTTTTTAGCGGGTGCGAAAGACATGCTTTCGGCAGCCCTTGTCGTGGGATTGGCGGGTGGAATCATTCAGGTATTGCAGGACGGGAAAATCATCGATTCGATACTGCATGCTTTGGCAGCCTGGATGTACGATGCGGGCAAGGTGACCTCTGTTGGCATCATGTACGGCATCCAGACGTTAATCAATATCGTGATACCTTCCGGTTCGGCAAAAGCGGCACTGACCATGCCTATTATGGCTCCTTTTTCCGATGTCGTCGGCATCTCCCGTCAGGCAACCATCATGGCATATCAGTTTGGGGACGGATTTACCAATATGATTACCCCCACCTCCGCTGTTTTGATGGGTGCTTTGGGCATCGCCCGCATCCCTTACGAAACCTGGGTGAAATGGTTCGGCAAATTCTTATTGCTCTTTATCCTTTTGGGGTTCCTGTTGTTGATTCCTACCGTCCTCCTCCATCTGCCCGGGTTCTGATGCCGGAGATTCGGCGTCCTTGTATTCGCGGTAGGGTTTATTCAGGTCGAGATAATGGAAATTGTGCTGCCGCTGGTGGTCGCCTTGTGGAATCTGCATGTAATCGCCATATATCTGTGTCAGGTAATCGTCATACCGTTGGATGCCCATCACGGTTTCCCCTTCAAATTCGTAGGGGGAATACACACCGTTTACTTCTTTCCTCATCACGCCGCGCAGTCCGTCGGTATAGTCGGCGGTTAAACTGCTTTGGTCGTAATCGTATTTGTTAAGCAATTTCCGGATAGAGCGCTGCAAGCCTTCCATCGTAAACAGCTTGCGGGTGAGTAAGGGTATCCATGAACTGGGACCGTGCCCGTGTTTATAGGGGTCGCGGTGCACCAGGTAAAGAGCCTGTTTATAGAATTGATACTGCGCATAGTGCCACCTGCGGGCGAGCGGATTGGACGGCACGGCGTCCAACGGGAATACGTCTACATAGATGCCTCCCAGATAACTGAGGTGTCGGCGTTCAATCAGCGTAGTGCCGGAATCCTGTATCTTCCCGAAAGGCAGTGGATAGTTCGGGTCGTTTTCCCCGCATACAAATTCATAAGGGGCAGGCAGCCATTCACTGCAATGTGCGATAAATTTCTCGTAATCGGGGCGGGGCATGATAACATCCATATCGTCGTCCCAGGGGATGAAGCCTTTGTGGCGGACGGCACCTATCATGGAACCGGCGGTGATGCCATAGTGTAAGCCTTGTTCCCGGCACATCCGGTCGAAAGCCAGCAATATTTTCAGCATGCGCAATTGCAGGGGACGAATATCGTAAGTAGCCATATCTCTGTTTTTGGAGCAAAAATATAAATTTAATCCGAATGGCAATTCATTCGCAAAACGGTTTTAAACGGTGCAAATCTGGTTTTCTTTATAATATTTTATAATTTTGCGCAATCATCAGGATATGCGTATATCCTCAGTATTCTACCAATAAACATTGTCATGGGGGAAAAAATTACCTATCTCGATCGTAACGAATACAATTATGGTCCTTGTCCTGCTGTAGGGGAAGTGCTCCGTCAATTTGATCCGAACGATCTGTGTTTCTACACCCGCATCTATGATGAAGGGAAAAAGAGCATCTTTTCCGATTATCTTTCAACCGTCTATAATATCCCTGAAAAGCAGATTGTCCTCGGTTACGGCGGGGAGGATATATTGAAACAGGTGGTACACTGTTTCCTGGCTGGGAAAGAGAAGCAAAAGACCCTGCTGATACCGGAATTTTCGTGGTGGTATTACAAATCGATTGCCGACGAAGTGGAGGGGCGCAGTGTCCTTTATCCTTTGTATGAAGACGGGGATACGTTCAGGTACGATTTCCGGGCAATGAAAGAGATGATTCAGCGGGAAAAGCCGGAGATGGTCCTGATGGCTTCGCCGAACAATCCGACGGGTAATTCGCTCACTCCGGCGGAACTGGACGAGATACTCTCGTTCATTTCTCCGGAAACGGTTGTCGTCATAGACGAGGCGTATGCTTCTTTCACCAATAAAAATACCAGTTACATCAAACCGTTGCTGGATAAATTCCCGAATCTTTTAATCGTCAGGACCCTGTCCAAATTCTACGGTCTTCCCGGGTTGCGTCTGGGATTTGCCTTTATGGGCGCGAACCTGACGCATTTTCTGAATTACAGCACCAAATATTTGGGCTACAACCGCTTGTCGGAAGAAATCGGCATTGCCGTGCTCAAATCTACGGAGTATTATCGGCAGGTGGCGGACCAAATGGCGGAAGACCGCAAAATGTACATGCAGGAACTGAACGGGATTGAGGGACTGAAAGTCTACCGGTCGGATGCGAATTTTGTCTTAGTCAAATACCCGATTGAACGGAAGGCGGAATTGCAGGCGGCTTTTAAGGAACAGGGCTACCAGATTAAGTTTATGAACGAACCGGGCATCAATACCCACATGCGCATTACGCTCGGTACGCACCGTCAGAACGAGGATGTCATCGCTACCATTAAACGCATTCTCCACTCATGAAGGCAGTCATACTTGCTGCGGGCATCGCTTCGCGCCTCCGTCCGCTGACAGACCACACGCCTAAATGTTTGTTGGAAATCGGCGGACGCTGTTTGCTTGCCAGGACGCTCGACGGACTTTTGGCGAACGGCATCCGGGAAGTGGTCGTGGTTACCGGGTATCTTCGGGAACAAATCATGGATTTCGTTGGTACGCATTATCCCGGTTTGAAGGTAGAGTATGTCTGCAATGAAAGATATGCTTCCACCAATAACATCTATTCGCTCTGGTTGGTTAGAGAGAAAATACGGGGGGAAGAAATTTTGCTCTTGGACAGCGACATTGTCTTTGATCCGTTGTTGATAAAGGCGGTCTTGGAATCGCTGGAGGCGACATGTTTGGCGCTTAATGCCCATCCTTTGTCGGAAGAAGAAATAAAAGTGATTCCGGATGCAGAGGGCAGAGTGGCGGAAATCAGCAAAACCTGCTCCATTGAAGAAGCCGTCGGGGAATCCATCGGCGTGGAAAAAATGTCGCCCGCCTATACCTCGGCTTTGGTCGGAGAGCTTGACCGTATGATTCTTGGGGAAAAGCAGGTAAACTTGTTTTATGAGGCGGCTTTCGAGCGTCTGATACCCCAGGGGAAAACATTCGGCATCGTTGATACGACCTCTTATTTTTCTATGGAATTGGATACGGTTGAAGATTTTTTGCAGGCTACCGGCAAAATTCCGCCTCATCTTCTGTAAACGGGAAAAAAGCACAATAAAATTGACAGCCGGTTACCTGTTGAGGTAGCCGGTTTTTTGTCTATTTTTGTATAATTTCTAAAGAGATAGGATGAAAAAGAAGGAGGAAGAAATGGAAAGGCCGTTGCTGAAAGCCGTGTTGTTTGATATGGACGGTGTGTTGTTTGATTCGATGAAGAATCATACGTTGGCTTGGTATGAGACAATTTCCGGGATGGGGATTGTGTGTGAACGGAATGAATTTTACCTGTATGAAGGGGCGACTGGGGAATGGACGATCAATCATATTTTCAGGCGGGTTTATGGTCGGGAGGCCACAGCGGAGGAGATTGAGTGCATTTATGCGGAGAAGAGTCGTTGGTTTAACGAATTGCCTTTGGTGGAAGTGATGCCGGGTGCAAAAGAGGTGTTGGAACAGGTGAGGGAGCTGGATTTGATTCCGGTGGTGGTGACGGGTTCGGGGCAACGTTCTTTACTGGAAAGGTTGGAGAGAGAATTTCCGGGAGTGTTTGTTGCGGAGCGTATGGTGACTGCGTTTGACGTCCGGCAGGGGAAGCCGCATCCGGAACCTTATTTGAAAGGGTTGGAAAAGGCGGGTGTGACGGCGGCGGAGGCGTTGGTGGTGGAAAATGCTCCGTTGGGGGTACAGGCAGCGGTGGCAGCCGGCATTTTCACGGTGGCGGTCAATACGGGACCTATTCCCGTGGAGAAGCTCCGGGAGGCGGGTGCCGGCGTAGTACTTCCCGGTATGCCTGCCCTTGCGGACTCTTTTGACGATGTTGTGCAGTTGTGGCGCGACGGAGTTTTTGACAGGAGATAACTTAATGGAAATGGAAAAGATGAAACGCTTTGCGGCCATTGATTTCGAGACAGCTAACTGGCAGCCGACCAGTGTGTGTTCTGTCGGGATTGTCGTGATGAATGAGCGGGAAATAGAAGACCAGTATTACAGCCTGATTCGTCCCGAGCCTAATTATTATTTCCGGAAAAATACGGAGATTCATGGATTGTCGCGGAAAGATACGGATGATGCGCCGGCATTCCCGACCGTGTGGCGGGAGGTGGCACCGATGGTGAAGGGTATGCCGTTGGTGGCGCACAATAGCATGTTTGACGAGAGGTGTCTGAAAGCAGCCTTTGCCTTTTTTGAGATGCCGTATCCCGATTATCGTTTTTATTGCACCTGCCGCCTGGCGCGGAAGTATTTCAAAGGTTTGGAGAACTATCAGCTTCATACGGTGGCTGCCCATTGCGGTTTTGTGCTTGAAAATCATCATCATGCTTTGGCTGATGCGGAGGCGTGCGGAGTCATTATGAGAAAATTACTGGACTGTGTTGAGATATGAGCTGATAAGTGCCGGAATACGGAAAAAAGGAAGTAAATTATTTTTTAAATCCCTTGAAAGGGTTAAATTTGTTCGTTTTTATACATAAACAGTTACAGTTAAATATATAAATTATGGCAGAAAAAGTAAATCAGAAGCTTTTCAGTGAATTTGCCCCGAACACGATGCAGGAGTGGGTGGACAAAGTCACTGTGGACCTGAAAGGGGCCGATTTTAATAAAAAGCTGGTGTGGAGAACCAATGAAGGTTTTAATGTGCAGCCGATGTATCGGTTGGAGGACATGAAGGACCTGAAGAATCTGGATTGTTTTCCGGGAGAATTCCCCTATGTGCGTGGAAATAAGAAAGACAGCAACGACTGGTATGTGCGTCAGGATATTGTGGTGGAAAACCTTGCGGAAGCCAACAAGAAAGCGTTGGATGTGCTCAACAGAGGGGTAAATTCTTTGGGTTTCGTGCTGATGGACAGCAAGAATTTCACCAAAGCCGACATGGCTGCCCTGTTGAAAGACATCTGTCTGGAATGTGTTGAAATCAACTTCGTTGCCGGATGCAAGAAATGCGCCATTGTGGACGCTTTCAAAGCGGTGGCGGAAGAGCGGGGCATCGCTCCGGAAAAGATTTACGGAGGCATCAACATCGACCCGCTGTCAGCGATGGCGCTCAAGGGCAAGGTATGTTGCGAAAATCCCTTCGCTTCTGCAAAAGAGAATACGGAAAAAATGGCTGCTTATCCCAATTTCAAGACCATCGAGGTGGGCGGGTATGTATTCAACAACTCCGGTTCTTCTATTGTACAGGAATTGGGCTTCTCTTTGGCTGCCGGCGTGGAATACCTGGATAAGCTGACCGATGCGGGTATGAGCGTGGACGAAGTGGCTCCGCGTATCCGCTTTCATTTTGCCACCGGTTCCAAATATTTCATGGAAATTGCCAAATTGCGTGCTGCCCGGTATCTGTGGGCACACATCGTGAAGGCTTACCAACCCGCTTGCGACTGCAAGTGCAAAATGAATATCCATGCGGAGACCTCCGAATGGAACAAGACGATTTACGATCCGAACGTGAACATGCTGCGTACGCAGACCGAAACCATGTCGGCTGTTTTGGGCGGTGTGGATTCGTTTACGGTACATCCGTTCGATTACGTGTATGAGTGCCATCCGAGTGAATTGGGTGAGCGTGTAGCTCGCAATCAGCAGTTGTTGCTGAAAGAAGAATCGCACTTCGGTAAAATCGTGGACGTTGCCGGAGGTTCATATTATATTGAAGAATTGACACAGAATATTGCAGAGGCTGCCTGGAAGCTGTTCCTCGAAGTGCAGGAGCAGGGCGGTTATGTAGAGGCTTTGAAGAAAGGTTTCGTACAGGCTGCCGTGAAGGCTACGGCTCAGGCTCGTGATCTGGCTATTGCTCAGCGGAAAGAGAATTTTGTTGGTGTGAACCAGTTCCCGAATTTCAACGAAAAGATGGAAAAATCCATTTGTGCATGTGTGCTGGAACCGGAAGACCAGACGGCAGAAAGTGCCACTATCGAGACGCTGAAACCGTACCGCGGCACGCAGGCATTCGAGGCGCTGCGTCTGAAAACCGACGCCTATGCCGCCAAGAACGGCCGTCCGGTGGTATACATGTTCCCGATGGGAAATCTGGCAATGCGGAAAGCCCGGGCACAGTTCGCCTGCAACTTCTTCGCCTGCGCCGGTTTCGACGTGAAGGACAACAACGGCTTCAAGACCGTGGACGAAGGCGTGAAAGCCTGCATGGAAAACAAAGCCGCCATCGTGGTGCTTTGCAGCTCCGATGACGAGTATGCTGGATTTGCTCCGGAAGCCTACGAAAAGCTGAAAGACAAAGCCGTCGTGGTGGTAGCCGGCAATCCCGAAAGCCGTCCGGAACTGGAAGCCAAAGGATTGAAAAACTACATCCACGTGAAGAACAACGTATTGGAAGAACTGAAAAGTTATCAGGCTCAATTGGGCATTTAAAAGTAAGAAAAGATGAAACCGAATTTTAAAGATATAAATATTAAAGCGTCTGAAAAGGCTGCCACCAATGCTGCGGAGTGGGAAAAAGCCAATCATATCGCTAAGAACTGGACGACACCGGAATTGATACCGGTAAAACCCGTATATACCGCAGAGGATTTGAAAGGTATGGAACATTT
The DNA here is from genome assembly GCA_910589025.1 of uncultured Odoribacter sp. Classification (GTDB taxonomy): domain Bacteria; phylum Bacteroidota; class Bacteroidia; order Bacteroidales; family Marinifilaceae; genus Culturomica. The sequence goes on from CAJURM010000003.1 coordinate 57,337, forward strand.
GGACTATGTAGCCGGTATTCCTCCTTATCTGCGCGGACCGTATTCTGCTATGTATCCGTTGCGTCCCTGGACGATTCGCCAGTACGCCGGATTCTCTACGGCAGAAGAGTCCAACGCCTTCTATCGCCGTAACCTGGCTGCCGGACAGAAAGGATTGTCGGTAGCGTTCGACTTGGCAACGCACCGCGGTTACGACTCCGACCACCCGCGTGTAATCGGTGACGTAGGTAAAGCCGGTGTAGCTGTAGATTCTATTCTGGATATGAAGATTCTGTTCGATCAGATTCCGTTGGACAAAATGTCCGTATCCATGACTATGAACGGTGCTGTGTTGCCTGTTTTGGCATTCTACATTGTTGCCGGTCTGGAACAGGGAGCTACGTTGGATCAGTTGTCCGGAACCATTCAGAATGATATTCTGAAAGAGTTTATGGTGCGTAACACGTACATTTATCCGCCGAAGTTCTCCATGAAGATTATCGCCGATATTTTTGAATACACGTCCAAAAATATGCCGAAGTTCAATTCGATTTCCATTTCCGGTTACCACATGCAGGAAGCAGGTGCAACCGCCGACATCGAATTGGCTTATACGTTGGCAGACGGATTGGAATATTTGCGTGCCGGAGTGAATGCCGGAATGGACATCGATGCTTTTGCACCGCGTTTGTCTTTCTTCTGGGCTATCGGTATGAATCATTTTATGGAAATCGCCAAAATGCGTGCCGGTCGTCTGTTGTGGGCTAAATTGGTAAAACAGTTCAATCCGAAGAATCCGAAATCTTTGGCTTTGCGTACGCACTGCCAGACTTCCGGTTGGTCGTTGACCGAACAGGACCCGTTCAACAATGTGGGACGTACTTGTATCGAAGCTATGGGTGCTGCTTTGGGACATACGCAGTCTTTGCATACTAATGCATTGGATGAGGCGATTGCTTTGCCGACCGATTTCTCTGCCCGTATTGCCCGCAATACCCAGATTTATATCCAGGAAGAATCAACTATCTGCAAGGCTGTTGACCCGTGGGCAGGTTCCTACTATGTGGAAAGCCTGACACAGGAGTTGGTAGAAAAAGCATGGGCGCATATCCAGGAAATTGAAAAATTGGGTGGTATGGCTGCCGCTATCGAATCCGGTATTCCGAAACTGCGTATCGAAGAGGCTGCTGCTCGTACACAGGCTCGTATTGACAGTGGTGAACAGACTATTGTCGGTACAAATAAATACCGTCTGGACAAGGAAGACCCGATTGATATTCTCGAAGTGGACAATACCGCTGTGCGTGAAGCGCAGATTGCCCGCTTGAAAGAGTTGAAAGCCAACCGGAACCAGGCAGAAGTGGATGCTGCGTTGGATGCTATCACCAAATGCGTGGAAACGGGTGAGGGGAACTTGCTGGAATTGGCGGTAGACGCTGCCAAGAAGCGTGCTTCTTTGGGAGAAATCTCCTATGCGTGTGAAAAAATTGTAGGACGTTATAAAGCTGTAATCAGAACTGTGAGCGGAGTATATTCAAGTGTTGCCGGCGAAGATGCCGATTTCGAGAAAGCGAAAGCAATGACCGATGAGTTTGCTGAACTGACCGGACGCCGTCCGCGTATCATGATTGCCAAAATGGGCCAGGATGGTCACGATCGCGGTGCGAAAGTCGTAGCCACCGGTTATGCCGATATGGGCTTCGATGTGGATATGGGACCGTTGTTCCAGACGCCGGAAGAAACTGCTAAACAAGCTGTTGAAAACGATGTGCATGTTGTCGGTGTATCTTCTTTGGCTGCCGGACACAAGACATTGGTGCCTGCCGTTATCAATGAACTGAAAAAGTTAGGTCGGGAAGACATCCTCGTGTATGTGGGCGGTGTGATTCCCCACCAGGATTACCAGTTCCTGTTTGATGCCGGTGCTATTGCCGTATTCGGACCCGGTACGAAGGTGTCGAAGAGTGCCATTCAGGTTATGGATATTCTTTTGCAGCTGGCGAAGAAATAAATATTTATCCAGTGATTGTAAAACGGCTGCCGGGTTCCGGTGGCCGTTTTTCTTTGCTGCTGTTCTGTTTACGGCTGGTGGTGATTGGTTCTTATTTATTTTCTTTCGGAGGAATGTACGTGTCGGATGATGCGGGGACGATAGTATTCAAAGATGCTCCCGGCAAGTATGCAGGCAATGCCGGAAAGGAGAATGATAAGCGGAAGTCCGGTGTATTTTTCGATGAATCCCAACATCATACTTCCTACTGGTGCGATGCCCGTGAATGTCATGGCAAGGTAGCCCATGACCCGTCCTCTTTTGTCTTCATCCGACAGGGTCTGGAGGAGCGTGTTGATAGAAGCTACGGTGATAATGATGGAGAAGCCTGCCGGAATACAGACGACTGCCGCCAGCCATGGGATGTCGATAAAAGAGAGTAACAAGAGGGTGATACCTAAAATCAAGGCGGCAAACATAATGACTTTGGCTAATCCGATAACGCTTTTTCGGGCGGCTAAGTAGATTGCCGCACTGAAAGAACCGATGCCGATACAGGAGAGCAGGATACCTAACAATTGGCTGTCGCCGTTCAGTATGTCTTTTACGTAGGCCGGAAGGAACGTCATCAGGGGCAGTCCGAAAAAGCTGATCACCGACATCAACATTAATAATGTCCGGATAGGGATGTGGCGGGAAACGTAGTGAAAACCCTCTTGCAAATCGTGCCAGATGTGTTGTTTTTCGCTTTTTGTTTTATGGGCAGGGAGTTGCATGGCCAGCAGTGCGATAATAACTCCCAAATAACTGATGCCGTTAAGGAGGAAGCATAATCCCTCGCCGACTAATCCGATGAGCACTCCGCCGATAGCAGGGCCGAAGAGTCGGGAGCCGTTGATTACAGCAGAATTGAGAGCGATGGCGTTGCTCAGGTTTTCTTTCGGTACAAGGCTGGGATAAAAGGCTTGACGGGTGGGGTTATCCAGCGCGTTAATCAGTCCGATAAAAAGACTAAGGGCAATGAGATGCCATACCTGTACCTGTCCGCTCAGTGTGAGCCATGCCAGCAGCAGGGCTTGAAGGGCGGAAAGGGATTGTGTAAACAGGAGTATTTTATGCCGGTCGAAACGGTCAACAAAAACACTCATAAATGGAGTGGCAATCAGGATGGGAATCTGTGCGACGAAGGTAATCGTGGCTAAAAGCAGGACGGAGCCGGTGAGTTCATACACTAACCAGCTCATGGCTATTTGCTGCATCCATGTGCCGACTAAAGAGACACACATCCCGGTGAAGTATAATCTGAAATTCCGGGTTTTCAGGGAGACCAAAATGTGTGAAATACTGCTTCCCACTTTTATCTGTCTTTTTCTTTCAGACAAAGATAAGGATAAAAAACGGGAGTGAAAGCAGGGGCGTTGTAAATAAACGGGTGAAATCCCGGAAGTTTTCGGTATTTGCGGATGTGTGAATTGAATGATTCAGAGAGAGATAAATGGAGAAAAATGGGGGTAGGTAACGTTTTATTTCCTATATTTGTAATATATCAAAAAACGGGTGTTATGACCAGTCTGAATGCAATTAAAGTCTTTGAAGACAAAAAAGTCCGTACAGTATGGGACAGCGATAAAGAGGAGTGGTATTTTTCTATCGTGGATGTGATAGCTATTTTAACGGAAAGTAAAAATCCAACAACCTATTGGAGAGTATTGAAAAAAAGATTAATGGATGAGGGCAATGAAACCGTTACAAATTGTAACGCTTTGAAAATGCCCGCGCCTGATGGGAAGATGCGATATACGGATGTTGCTGATACAGAGCAGTTATTCCGCTTAATTCAGTCCATCCCCTCTCCCAAGGCCGAGCCTTTCAAGTTGTGGATGGCACAAGTGGCGAAAGAGCGGTTGGACCAGATGCAGGACCCGGAATTGTCTGTCGAACAGGCGATGCGGGATTATAAACGCTTAGGCTATTCCGATAACTGGATTAATCAGCGGTTGAAAAGCATAGAGATCCGGAAGGATTTAACCGACGAATGGAAACGGCATGGATTGCAGGAGGGCGTACATTTTGCCACCCTGACAGACATCATTTATAAAACATGGGCAGGCAAGACTGCGAAAGAATACAAGCAATTCAAAGGGCTCAAAAAAGAGAACCTGCGCGACAATATGACCAATAAGGAGTTGGTATTGAGTATGCTTGCCGAGCTTTCTACCAAAGAAATATCAGAAGCACAGAATCCGGAGTGTTTTGATGAACACGTGAATGTCGCCAAACAAGGCGGAGCAATTGCTTTGAATGCGAAATTGGAATTGGAAAAGAAAACCGGAAAATCTGTGGTTAGTCCATTGAATGCAAAAAACATATTGGGATTGCAGCCTGGGGCAGGAGGAATTTTGGATGTTGATAGCGAAGAGATAAGGTGATCAAGTCGGTTATTTATGGGAGGTATGGATTTCACAGGCTTGTGAGGGGGACAGGGAGAGGATGTTGATGAGTTTGTTTACTTTGGCTGTGATGAAGTAGCCTTTGTTTCGGGTAAATTTGCCGTTGCCGTCGCCATTGAGGGCGGTATTGTAAGTATAGGTGGTTTGGATGTTTAATACGCTTGTGTTTACAACTTTGAAAGTGAGTTTTACCCGGTTGGCGCTTGCACTGCGGGCGTCGTTTTCGTATATATAGAAAAATGCGTTGTATATTCCGGTATTGGAAGTATGGGGTTGTGCCGTTTGCGTGAGGTTGATAGCATTGCCTGTGGTATTGCTTGTGGGCGACGGGAAAAGGTTGGATACCGGTGCGGATTGGCTGATAGTAGCGTTGGTGACGACCGAGGTGCCTAAAGAAATGACTGCGGAAAGGTTTATTTCGATACCGATTTTGGCGACAATGCGTTTTAAAGACAGGCTGACAGAGGTGTTGTTTCCGTTGGTGAGGGTTACCCCTGGTGAGCTTGCCGTCATGGTAAAGCCCTGAGAGCGGAGGGCTTTGGTGGTGACATCGCTGTATTTTCCGTTATAAGAGGCTATGTCTTGTTCTATAGAAGTCAGGAAGTTGCTTTCGGTGGATACAGAGGCCGAAGGGGAGGTGTTGGCGACCATATAGACGTTACAGCTTTGGGATCCGGTTATAGGGATGGTAAATGAAACCGTATTGTTTGTCCCGTTGTTGAGAGCGTTGATGTTGGAGGAACTTAGGGTATGCAGATGTAGGAATTGTCCTGTGCCGGTTTGAAAGACATAGATGTATGCCGTATTGATTCTTTTCTCCCAGCTTTCGGCGGCCGAGCCGTTCAGTGACCTTGTTTCCGGGTTTTCCAGTGTTATAAAAAGGCGTGCACCCTCTTCCCTTTCCGGAATGTCTTTTTCCGGAAAGGGAGCGGTGCAACTGATGAATATCAAAAATGGCAGGATATGCCGTGGATTCAACATATATCGGTTTCCTCTTAAGTCCCTAAATTGGCATTCTGATTGACAATGGTTTCCCAGTCGCTCAGTGTTATGGTGACGGAAACGGAAGTTCCGCTAAGTCCTTGTATGTTTGCCGTTACGGTGTAGGCGCCGTTTCTGACAATGGCACCGGTCGCACTTCCTGTGAGTTCAACGGGATACATGACGGGAGTGGATACGCCGTTGTTGGTATATGTCCCGTAAAGGGTAAGGGTTACTCTGCTCCCGACATTTAATGCTCCGTTCTCAAACAGATAAAAGCGGTTTTGATAATTGCTGTTGGGTGCGGTTACATTTGAGAGCTGTTTTGCCAGAGTCAGGGTACCTGCCGTGGTGGGAGGTGTCCCTAAGAGAAGAGAGGACGTGCCTTGGGTTTTGCTGATGATGGCAGAATCGATGTTGATGGTTCCTGTATATTTATTACCGCTGCCGAAGACGGTATTGTCAATGAGAGTATTGACATCTACTTTGGCGGTAATTCGTTTGACGGTAATATTGACATTCTGAGTCTGAGTGAGGTCGGCGGTTGTTGTTGCCGAGGTATTCCCGGTCATGACGAAACCGCCGCTCCGGTTGGGAGTGGTGCTGGCATCATTGACGCTGCTCCACGAACCGTTGTAACTTGCAATATCATTTTGAGAGAGTGATTGTAAAGTGGTAAGATTGGTTGCTGTTACATCTCCGTTGTTGATGATCAGGTAATAATCATAAGATGTACTGGCAAGCAGGCCCGGCACCGTGAATACGAGGGGTTGGGTTCCTAAGGCGGACAATTCGGAACTCGTCAGGTATTTTTCGAAAATTTTATTTCCGGTTCTGAAGATAAATAACTTTGCGCTTTTCACTGTTTTTTCGGCTATCGTCGCCTGATTGTTCCCGAAAGCCCGGGTGTTGAAGGTGTCGGTTGTGACAAATGACATGGCAATTCTTGTCCCCTCCGGATTTTTGTTGGGACAGAGTGTGTTTTCCTCTTCGCTGCATCCCCAGCAGCAGAGTAATGCTATAAAGGTCATTAAAAGAGCTGTTTTCATATTTTTCATGATTTGGTTAACACCGTTTTTACGCTGCGAGCAGCAGGGGGGTGATTGTGTGAGAGGTAAAAAAACAGAAGATTTCCTAAATATCCCAAGTAATGCATCAGTATGCTTTAAATTCATTAGGTGGGTTGTCAGGAATTGTCATTGGATATCCTTCGGGTTTAGGATTTTTTATATAATTTTGCGACTTGTTTGAAAAAGGTGTAAAATTTATAGCAATGAAACATAGTTTTGATTTTCAGCCTAAGCTCTTTATGACCCTCAGGCATTATTCCAGAGAAAAGTTTTTCAGCGACCTGATGGCGGGTATTATTGTGGGTATTGTGGCGTTGCCGTTGGCGATTGCTTTTGGTATTGCGTCGGGGGTAAGCCCGGAACAGGGATTGATAACGGCGATAATTGCGGGCTTTATTATCTCTTTTCTGGGGGGTACTACCGTTCAGATCGGAGGACCGACGGGTGCTTTTATTGTGGTTGTATATGGCATCATTCAGGAGTTCGGTATGGAAGGGTTAGCGATTGCTACCGTATTGGCTGGGGTGATGCTATTGTTGATGGGTTTTTTGAAGTTGGGTACAGTGATTAAGTTTATACCTTATCCGATAATTGTCGGTTTTACCAGTGGTATTGCACTGACCATTTTTACCACGCAGATGAAAGATTTGTTCGGCCTGACGATGGAAAGCGTGCCTGCTGATTTTCTTTCGAAATGGGGAGCTTATTTCAAAAGTGCTTCCACTGTTCATTTGTGGTCCGCTTTGGTCGGTGTATTGAGTATCGTTCTGATTGTGATTACTCCGAAGTTTTCTAAAAAAATCCCGGGTTCTTTGATTGCGATTGTCGTTATGACGCTTTTGGTGTGGGTGATGAAAACTTATTTCGGGATAACGGGTATTGAGACTATCGGCGACCGTTTTGTGATTAATGCTTCGCTGCCGGAACCCGATATGCCCGGTTTCAGTCTGAGCACGATAAACCATTTGTTTCCCGCGGCTTTTACTATTGCCATATTGGGAGCTATAGAATCTTTGTTGTCAGCTACGGTAGCGGATGGTGTGACGGGTGATAAACATAACTCCAATATGGAACTCGTTGCACAGGGAGCTGCGAATCTTGTGGTGCCCTTTTTCGGAGGAATCCCTGCCACGGGAGCTATTGCCCGTACTATGACCAATATCAACAACGGTGGGCGTACTCCTGTTGCCGGATTGATTCATGCGGTCGTTTTGTTGCTGATTCTTTTGTTTCTGGGACCTTTGACCAAGCATATTCCGATGGCTTGTCTGGCGGGAGTGTTGGTGATTGTGTCGTATAACATGAGTGAATGGCGTACTTTCCGTTCTTTATTAAAGAACTCTAAAGCCGATGTTTGCGTATTACTGACAACTTTCATTTTAACCGTAATCTTTGATTTGACCATAGCTATAGAGCTTGGTTTGTTGTTGGCCATGCTGTTATTTATGAAGCGGATGAGTGAAACGACGAAGGTGTCGGTGGTAAAAGACCGGATCGACCTTTCTTCCGAAGGGGAGATTTATCACGAGGATGAAAAACTGGATTTGAAGAAAGGAGTAGAGGTTTATGAAATTGACGGACCGTTTTTCTTCGGGATTGCCAACAAATTTGACGAATGTATGAAAGTATTGGGAGACAAGCCTAAAGTACGTATTATCCGGATGCGTAAAGTTCCCTTTATGGATACAACGGGGTTGCACAACCTGGAGAGTTTATTCCGATTGTCGGAGAAAGAGAAGATTAAAATCGTTCTTTCCGGCGTGAATGAACAGGTAAGGAAAGTGCTGGAAAAATCGGAACTGTATCACCGCATCGGAGAGGAGAATGTTTGCAGTAATATCAATGAGGCTTTACAAAAGGCGAACAGTTATTTGTAATTCAGAAGAATAAAAGCATGAGAGTTATTGTCGTTTTAATCTGTATGTTGTTGCCGTTTGCAGGAAGAAGTCAGGCTTTTGTAAAATCATCCGACGGTAATTTTGAGTGGCGTCTCATAGGCAGGGTATTAATGGATGCGGGCTTTTTTCGGGGCGATTCGACAAAATTGGGAAACGGTGTTGTGCTGGGGGATGTCAGATTGGGGACAACGGTGCGTTTTTTACAGCATTGGAGCGGAAAAATAGAAGCGGGATATGCGTATAATAAATTGGCGTTGAAGGATACTTATATCGCTTATAAAAAAGGGGATCACGTTTGGAAGGCGGGATATTATTTCGAGCCTTTCGGTACGGAACTTCGGGTGTCGACCGTTGCTTATCGTTTTATGACTATGGCAACAACCAGTACAGTTTTGGGAGATGGGCGTAAACTGGGTGTGTCTTATGAATACAATCGCAAGTTTTTTACAGTGGTCGGTGGTATTTTCGGAAATACTTCTCTGGAAAATTCAAAGGAGGGAGATGCGGGTTATACGCTGGCGGCACAAGTGATTGGACGTCCGGTGTATGAAGAAGAAAAGGTGATTCACATCGGATTGTCCGCCCATTTCAGTGACCCGGACAAAGAAACCAAGGACAAGATGGTTTATAAGGGCGGAGCTCCTTCGTATGTTTTTAACAAAGAAAAGAATGTTTTATTGCGGGCGGAGGTAAATCAGGCGATTAATGAATGGAAGACAGGCGCCGATATTATTGTGCTTTATAAGAGATTTTATTTCCAAAGCGAATGCTTGGTGAACCACGTTAACCGTTATGGCGGACGGAATTATACGGGGAAAGGGGTATATTCCCAAATCGGTTGTTTGTTGGGGGGGGATAAGCAATACCGGTATGACCGGGTGAATGGTTGGGTTGCCAACCCCAATCCGAAAAACATAGAAATCGTGTTCCGGTATAATTATACCGATTTGGATGATGGAAAAGCCGGAATATACGGTGGGCGCGCACAGGATATTACCTTCGGGGCGAACTATTTCTTTAATGACTACGTGACGGCAAAATTGAATTACACGTCTATATTTACAAATAAACGTGCCGTTCACGGAAAAGAGAATGTGAATTTTGTACAGGCGCGGTTGCAATTGCGTTTTTAAGCCTGTTTTTCGATAGTGACCTGAAAATCCCCGTCAAGTTTTAATTTCCCGCTGAATGGTTTCCCTTCTGCGTCTTTAAATCCGTTTAGGTTTCCGGTTTCTCCTTTCAGGATAAGTGTTTCCACCTGTTTGGATGTCAGCTTCTTTTCTGCGACGACTTGGGGCATCAGGAAGTCGCACGATTTTTTATAAAGTGTACATCCCCATGCTGTTTTTCCTTTAACGATATTTCCTTTCCCGCATTTGGGACAGGTTAATGTGATCGGTTCGGCAGGTGCTTTGGATGCCCGTTTCTTTTTCTCTTTCGGCTTTTCTTCGGGCTCTTCCTCGGTGACGGTAATTGTTTTGGCGGATGCGTGTTTGACGAAATGGACGATTTCATTGACCATGCCTTTCAGCTCTTCCATAAAAAGCCCTACTTCATATTTGCCGTCTTCAATCATACGGAGTTTCTTTTCCCATTGACCAGTCAGTTCCGCTGATTTCAGCAGGTCATTTTGAATGGTGTCAATGAGTTCGATACCCGTTGGTGTTGCTAAAATCCGTTTTTTGTCTTTGCGGATGTAGTGGCGTTTCAGCAAAGTTTCGATAATCCCGGCACGGGTAGAGGGGCGCCCGATACCGTTTTCTTTCATCAGGTCGCGTAGTTCTTCGTCTTCTACCTGTTTGCCGGCAGTCTCCATTGCCCGAAGCAAATCGGCTTCCGTGTAGTATTTGGGCGGTTGAGTCTCTTTTTCCTGTATTTCGGGAAGATGCGGGCCGTGTTCGCCTTTTTCGTATACGGGAAGCACGTTTTCATCATTTTGTTTGTCGGCGGTATTCCCGAACACCACCCGCCACGCCGGATCGATAATCTGTTTCCCGGTTGCTTTAAATTCTTCCTCGCCGACCTTGGCCAGGACAGTTGTGTTGGCAACTTCGCAGTCCGGATAAAACACGGCGATGAAGCGTTTCGCCACCAGGTCATACACCCGTTTTTCATCCGGAGTCATATCATACGTGAACACGCCGGTCGGAATAATGGCATGGTGGTCTGTGATCTTTTTGTCGTTGAAAACTTTTGCGGATTTCCGGATTTTTGCCCCTGTCAGAATAGGTGCGGTCAGTGCTTCATACGGTTTAAGCCCTTTGAGAATACCCGGCACTTTAGCATATTGGTCGTTGGGCAGGAAATTGGTATCTACGCGCGGATAGGTGGTTAATTTCTTTTCGTATAGCGATTGTATGATTTTCAAGGTATTTTCCGCCGTGAAAGCATATTTTTTATTGCATTCTACCTGCAGCAGTGTCAAGTCGAATAATTTAGGAGGATGCTCCATTGCTTTTTTGCGTTCGACACTGGTAATCTCCAGTTCCGTTTCAGCAATTTTGCTAATCATGGCTTCCGCCTCTTCCTTGGTTGTGAAACGTCCTTTGACGCTTGAAAAAATACCTTCCCGGTAGTTGGTTTTGATTTCCCAATACGTTTCGGGCTTGAAATTTTCAATGGTTTTTTGGCGGTCGACAATCAATGCCAGCGTCGGAGTTTGTACCCGCCCGATGGAGAGGACATTTTTTCCGCTTCCGTATTTCAGTGTATATGCCCGTGTGGCATTCATTCCTAATAACCAATCGCCGATAGCCCTGGCCGAACCGGCGGCATAGAGTGTATCAAAGTCGGTCGCATCCATCAGTTTGTTAAATCCTTCCCGGATGGCTTCTTCGGTCAAAGAGGAAATCCACAGCCGCTTGACAGGCACATTGCATTTCGCTTTGGTCAGCACCCAGCGTTGTATCAGCTCCCCTTCCTGTCCGGCATCGCCGCAGTTAATCACCATTTCCGCTTTACCGACCAGTTCTTCAATAATGGCAAACTGTTTCTTAATGCCTTCGTCCTCAATTAGCTTGATGCGGAATTTCGACGGAATCATGGGCAATACTGCTAAATTCCACTGTTTCCATTTTTCCGTATATTCATTGGGTTCTTGCAGGCTGCATAAATGTCCGAATGTCCAGGTCACACAATACCCGTTCCCCTCAAAATATCCATTTCTCCGGGCGGATGCTCCCAGGATAGCGGCAATTTCTTTTGCCACACTCGGTTTTTCTGCAATACACATTTTCATAGCTTCCAACAAAGGTATAATTTTTGAATGGAAATTAATCGCAGCGGAAAAAAGTAAATACGAGAGCAAACGATTCCGATTTATTTTTTGAAAAATAATAGTAAATATTTGTTTCTATAATTTATTTGTATAAATTTACATCCGAATGAATCAGAAAGAAAATTAGTATTTATTTTTTGAATACTCAAAGGTAATAAGATATTGACGTCAATAATTGTGTGTTGTATCATTAAAATTAATTAGCTATGAGAAAATTAGCACGTTTAGGTAAAAATAATTTGAGTACTTTGGTTATTGTAACAATAAATACTCATTTGAATTTTTGTTTGAAAAATTATAGAATGAATTTTTAATTAATATTTAAAATTTGAAGAATATGAAAAAGGTTATATCATGTATATTTTTTATTCTTATTGTGGGAATAATATGTATTTGGAGTTCAATATCAGTTAATGCAGAGGTTAAAGATGGAGCTGCAACAAAAGAAGAAAAAACAACCACAAGTCTTGTTGATGGTGTGGAGGTTTCTGTTCATAGGGTAACTTGCATCGGAGAGGGAAAGATAAATTGTGTTGGTTCTGTTTCTACAACAATTGGTAGAACTACAGAGATTGTTCCGTAATTACAAATTGTATTGGAGATTCCTTTTATAACCAATGAGGTTGAATAAAGGAGTCTCCAATTATTTAATTTAATAAATGCAAGATATGAAATATTTGTTTTGGTATATTTTATTTTTATTGATGGGTTGTAATGAAATAAATAAGGAAGTAAAAATAGTATTTGATGTCAATCAGGGAAAAACGGGTGATGTTTCTGAGGTATTTGAAGACCGGAAAATTGTTTTTTTGGAAACATTAGAAGAGTCATTGTTGACAGAGGTAACAAAAATAATTTGTGCTGAGGATAGAATTTATATTTTAGATGAACCGGCCAATAGCATTGTTGTATTTGATACGACAGGCAAATTTATTTCTGCAATTCGTCCATCCGGTCGGGGCCCTCAGGAGTATATGGGAATTAGTGATTTTACGATAAACCGGGAGAAGGGCCAATTGATTGTTCATGCCCATCGTCCGGGGAAGTTGTTGTTTTTTAATCTGGATTGTCGCTTCCAGAATGAAATACCTTATAAATCTTTAGTTTCAGCAATGAGTTGGAAGGATGGGCAGTTGATATTGGTTAATTCTTTACAGGAAAATTCGCCTTATTTTACTTTCCTATCTTTCAATGATAAGGGGGAGATTTCAGAAAAACGGGTTTCTTCTTTTAAGGAAAAAATAAATTCCAATCAATATACGGTGGGATCTTTGTTGTTGAGTGGTGAAAAAATGACATTTGCCCGGCGTTTTGATAATACATTATATTCACTGGAAGGAGACAGAGTAATTCCTCGTTATATCTTGGATTTTAATGGCTATAATGTTCCGGTGCATCTGCTTGCACCTCGGGAGGAAGAAGAAGAAAAGAGGGCTGAATTACGAAAAGGAAATTATTTTTTCTCTATTGTGAATGTAAAAGAAACACCTTCATCTGTTTTTTTTAAAACTAACGGGCTCGGATTGATGAGGCTTTCCAAAGAAAGTGGTCGGGGAGATTACTGGGTTTCCTTAAAAGATTCGGAATTAGGAATATCTTCTGGGAATATGGTGGGAGTGGAAGATCTCACAAATAGGCTTTTTTGTTTTGAATATCCACTTATTTATGTTCAATTGTCAATAAAAGGTCAGTGGGAGAGATTCCCGGAGTGGTTTGCAGAAAAATTAAAGAGATTGGGTGATGAGAGTAATCCGTTTCTAATTTTTTATACAAGCAAGGAGTAAGATAATAATGAAAAATATCATAATTTGTGTTTCTATTTTTTTGAATATATTAGGTATATTTTTTTCTATTAAAGTTTGTTCTCATTCGAATGTTTTGGAGAAAAAAGTTGAGTTGTGTGAGGATGAGATTTTTAAAATATTGTTTAGAGAGCAAATGGGGTATGTAAATGTAGAGGGGGTTGAACAATGTTTTGGAAAAATGATTATTGTTTTACCGGAGGGAATGTGTATGGGGTGTTCGGAAGGGTTATTTAGACAAATAGAGGATTTATCAGAAATTCAGAAGAATAATTTAGTTCTTGTAGTTCCAAAAACAATACAGAAAGAATTTGATATATATAATAATTCAATATATCATATAAAAAATATAATTTATTCATCTGATTTTTTGAATTTTACTTCTTCTGAATCAATATTATTTTATATGACAAAAGATGGGAAGATATCTGTACCAATTTCTTTGAATTATTATTCAAAAAGGATTGATCGCTTTTATCGTACTATTTTTAATGATTTAGATTAATGTGCTTGTGGGTATAATGGTTGAAATTGAATAATTGACTTTATATTTTCGAATATCTTGATGTTTTTGCAATATTAGTAAAATACAAAGTGGGGGGAATTTTTGAAATTTAAATAGTACTATATGAAAGTAGTTGTGTTATTAATGTTTGTGCTCTTATGGAGTGGAATAAAAGCACAGAATCGCGTTTTTCCGATAGAGTTGCAATTGCTAGAAAAATATGTGATAGAAGAAAGATGTGATATTCGGGAATTGAGGAATAAAGGTGATTATTTTGTGGGTTTGGATGTTGCTAATCAAAATATTTATGCGTTTAGTAAAGATTTTAAAGCTTTGAAAAAAATGGGGGGAAAGGGGAATGGCCCCGGAGAATATTCCCGTATAACCGGTTTTGATGTCAGAAATGATTCTATTTGGGTGATAGATGGAATCAAAAAGAAGTTTATTTTGACTAATACCGAGCGTAAGGGATTGTCTACACGCGAATTATCGGGATTTGTCCGGAATGGAATCGTTTTTAACGGGAATATGGTGTATCAAAATACTTTGACGGCTTCTAATGACTTCTTGTTTACATTCTATAATCAGCAGGGAGTTAAACAAGTATGGGATATACAAAATCTGATAAAAGAAGAGTTTGGAGAGGGAATTTCTTACATTTATCAAGGAAATATGTGTGCAGATGATGAATATGCTGTGTATTATTGCCGCTATTCGCCTTATTTCTTCTGTTTTGATAAAAATGGTTTCAAATATGCTCAAAAAAGTATCATCCCGGTGAAGCCTCCCAAAGGTACAGTGGTAAAAAATTCAATGTTTGAATCTGTGAAATTAACTCATGAGTATCCGGTTCAAACGTATGGTTGTATTTATAAGGACGATTTGTTTTTACTTAGCAAATTGATTTTTTCAGGAGAGGACCCGAATTATTTTACTGTTGATGTGTATGATGTCAGTTTAGGTAAGTATAAATATTCTTTAAAAGTTCCGGCAAAGAATGCTGATAATTTTTTCGTAATGGCTTTTCTTGTAGACCGGGATTTTTTATACGTATTATATGAAGATGCAGAAATTCAGAAATTTAAAATGCAGAAAAACGGATAATTTATTGCCTTATTTTGCGATGAAATCCTGGATTGAGATGAAAATATGGGGAGTGGGTATGTTGATTTTAGCGTGTTGGGGATGTTCCCATTCTTCGCACCGGGTAGAGGAATTGTTTTATGAAGAGGTAAATATTCCGGTGGATGCCCCTTATTTAACACAATATATAATACAGGCAAATTTATGGCAAAAGGGGGATTCTCTATTTTTGGCAGGGTTTAATTATTTTACTTATTCTATTGATATTATTAATATTACAGAGAAAAAAGCTGTAAAATATATTCCATTAGAGAAACAGGGACCGGATCCTGTTTCTTATGTAAAAGCTTTGTGGGTTGAGGATTCTTTGATGTTGATAAAAGATTTTATCTGCTTTTTGACATTGGATTTACACGGCAGAATTTTGTCACAAAAACCGGATGCGGAATTGGATGCCGATTTACAGGATGACACTTACCGGATGAGTGGGGAGGGGGTTCATGTCGGGAATTTCCGGTATTTTTATTATAATCCTGATACCCGTACATTTTTTTATCAACTTTTTCCTAAATCCAGGACGTGGGGGAAATATGCGATAGGGGTGAAATTTAATTTGGATGAAGAACGTTATGAGGCATTGCCTATATATTATCCGGAGGATTTTAATTATGATTTTATCGGTTCTACGTTGGGTGCACCACAATTTTGCCAACATGACAGTCTGATAGTTTTTAATTATGCTTACAGTCCGGACGTATATAGTTACAATGAAGAGACGAAGGAATTGAATACTTATCGTCCCCGAAGTCGTTTGGGGAGTTGTGCGACCTCTCTTGCCGGATATATGAATACGGAAATCCGTAACCGCAGTAAATATGAATTGGATTGTGCGCGTTACCGTCAGCTGTTTTATCATAAAGGACCGAATGTATATAGCCGGGTGCATGCCGATGAGAAACGGGAAGGGATAAGAAAAATGTATCTGATGATATTGGACAGCAATTTCAATCCGATAGTGGAATATCCGTTGCCGGAGTGTTTTGCTGAGGATTTTTTTGTGAGCAAAGATTATATTGTCTTTCAAATCAAACCCGATAAGGCCAATCCGGAAGAGATACTGAGGTTAGCGGTGGTGAAACTGGCAACAGTGGTTTAAAAACGGTTTTTGATAAATTCTTCTATTAGTCGGACACAATGGTCGGTACCTATTACGGATGAGTTGAGGCAGAGGTGGTAGGACATGGCGGCGCCCCAGGTCTTGTCTGTGTAGTAATTATAGTAGCTGGCGCGGGTTTTGTCGGTTTTGCGCATTTGTTCCAGGGCTTCTTTTTCGGTGACGGGATTTTTCCCGATGATTCGTTTTATCCGGTCTTCTTCGGACGAGTGGATAAATACGCTGGTGCAATGCGGGTCGTCTTTCAGGATATAGTCCGCACAACGTCCTACAATCACACAGGAGCGTTCTGCGGCGATTTTGCGTATCACATCTGATTGTACCTGAAAAAGGGTCGCGTCCGTGAAATAGTCGTTGGGCTGGTAGAGGGCGCCGTTCATGGAAAAGCCCATAGCGAAGGCTTGTAGTAATCCTCCCGATGTTTTTTCATCCGCTTTTTCAAAAAGTTCCGGACAGATGCCGCTTTCTTTGGCTGCCAGTTGGATCAACTCCTTGTCATAATACTTGATATTCAGGTTGTCGGCTAATTTCTTGCCGATTTCACTGCCTCCGCTGCCGAATTGACGTCCAATGGTGATGATTACTTTTTCCATGATCTTTCCATTTATTATGCAATAATAGTAAAAAAAGAGATACCGGACAATTTTTCCATACAGACAGGGCGTTGGAACGGGTCAATAAGCCAATATACTTTTACTTTAAAATGCAGATGCCCTTTGGGGTGTTTCGGAAACCAATTTGTGTAGGATAATACACAATGATTCCCTTATATCCGATTCATGATTAAATCCAGGTTAAATCCAAGGTAAACCCAGATTATATTCAGGTTAAATCCAATCGTAAAAACAATTGACTTGTTTTTAATGTAGTTTTATTCTGTTTTTAATTTCATTTTATATATGAGGTAGTTATGATATATATATGCTTTGTTCAGAACCGGAATGTACAGGCGGTTGTCGGTTTCCTCTCCGGACGGATGTGTTTATATGTTGTGTTGTCCGGGCTGTTTTCTGTCGGGGGTGGAATAGAGAATTGTATTTCTATTGTGAATCTGTGTGGGCGGAGCGTTGCAGGAATCAAAGATATGGTTATATTTGTAAAGCCTTTATGAGTTAAATTTAGTACGTGTACATGAACAAGATGAATGCCTCCATCGCCCATTTGCCGGAGAAAAATCAGGAAGATTTAAAAATCATCGTGGCTACGATACTTGAAGAAGTATTGAATGTGGAGATGATAATCCTTTTCGGAAGTTATGCCCGTGGAAACCAGGTGGCGTTTGACCGGCAGATGGAATACGGAATATCGACCTCCTACCGCAGCGATTATGATATTCTTGTTATTGCGAGCCGGATAAAGAATGAGCCTGTGTTTGCCAAAAAGCTGAATGGTGTCGGGGCTATCTTTAAAGAAAAGGCGAAGTCGGATATTCGTCTTGAAATAGTGTACAAGACCGTGGAAAAAGTGGTGGACTTTTTAGAGAAAGGCGACTTTTTTTATTCGGAAATCCGGCGGGAGGGAATTGCTCTCTACGATACCGGTTCTTTTATTTTGCCGGAGCCCCGCGACCCTGAAATGATTGAACTCGAGAGACAGGCAAAGGACTTTTTCCAGGACTTTTTTCATAAGGGAGAACGTTTTCTGAAGACGGCACGGGAATTTGATTACCCGGACGGGGAATACAAAATGGCTTCTTTTCATTTGCATCAGGCGTGTGAGAGTTTCTTTTATGCCATCAGTCTGACATTTAATCAATATAAGCCCAAGGAACACGATATCCGGATGCTGATAGACTTTAATAAGAGGTATTCGCAGGAAATTGTAAAAATCTTTCCCCGTGAGACGGCAAAAAATGAACACTTGTTCGAATTGTTGAGGGCGTCCTATGTACAATCCCGTTACAATAAGGAATTTGTGGTTCATAAAGAGGATGTGGAAGTGCTGATGAAATGGATTGAGCGTTTCAGGGACTTGACTTTCGATATTTGCGAGCGCAAACTTCATGAATTCGAACGTATGGTTGCAGACCAACGGGAGGAATATGTATTGAAAAAGCATTAAACCGGAAAATACTTCTTCGTAGCCTTATATTTTCTGATAGACAGGGAGATGTATTGAATTGTAATGGTAATGTGTGAGCTCTTGTTCTTGAACAAGTGTTCAGTGTATTTTGTCAAAATCCGGACAATTTGTTTAAAATTGATATTTTAAAACGTTTTCGACGGATATTTCTTCCGACCGCTTTCCAAACAGTTTCTTTTTCACCGATTACTTGCTAATATTGTAGCTGGAAAACAATTATAATAGGAAACAGAGACTTATACGCATGTACATCAAAGGAGAACCGAAAGCATTTTTGAGCAGTGAGGCTCAGCAATTACTGAATCTTTATGAATCTTTAGGGGAAAGGGCGGAAATCTTTTTGCCCCGGCATATTTACGACAATTTGACCGGTTTTGTCAAATTGTGTTTTGAGGAACCCGACGACCCTGCGGCGCAACAGGCGGAAATTAACCACTATTTGTTGAAATTCCGGGAAGACATACCGGGCTATACGGATGTATCGCTGATGTTGTGCCCGCATGCCGCTTCAAAGGCATTTGAGCTGAGCGGCAGGCGGGGAGAGTTCATGAAGAAGTTAAGCGGCTTTCTGGATACCGAGGCGGTGGCTCCTGAGTATAAAGTGTTGTTGCGGAACATAAAGGATACGCATGATTTTTCGGTCGGGACGCCTCCCGTAAAGAGTAGCCACATTGATTTTATTTCGCAGGTTCAACTGGGGGGACAGGTGAGTGAGTTAAGGAAATACAGGGATGTTATAGGCGTTACCGGAGACATCAATGAAGGCCATTGGAATTATCTGATGGATACGTTGGAACAGATGATCAGTCAGAGTACGCACTATACGACGAAAGCGGAAGTGGCGGATTTTTTGAATCGTACCCGCTGGGCTGTGAACTTTAAGGGGCTGAACGGTATGATACGCACTGTCGTTTCCGGAAATGCAGACAAGGCGGTTAGCCTCATTCGGGGAGATGTGTTCAGCAAAGCCAGTGTGCAGGTACTCGAAAATCCTTCGGCGGAAGATCTGTATGAACAGATGTGTGTGGATACAACTTCTATTTTTGTTGTAAAGGTGAAACACATGCGTGTGAATCTCTATTCCGGAGAAAAATGGTTTCCTTTGCTGACCCGGCTGGTGATTGTGGACGATTCCAAAGAGTCGCGGAGTTCCAATACGTCACTGGTATTCTGTTTCCACAACGGCATCATCAATACGCTGAATAAAGTCCACACCAAGAAATTGGGCTCTCCTGCCAATACGCAACTGAACCTGCGTCTGATTCTGGAAAATGTGAATCCGCTCTATCTGGCTGAGTTCCGGGAAAAGATGGAGATGCAAATCAAGGAGTATGAGAAGGAAATCAATAAAATACTGATTGAACAGGTTGATGCTGTCGATGATCCGGTGAAAAGGTTGAATGTCTTCAAGCTGGATATGTTTTCCCGGAAGATTGTGCAGGATAAATATTCGCTGGAAAAGCTGCGCGATTTTATATATTTTCTTGAAAATTGTCACAAAGAGGAGAAACGGCAGAATCAGACCCGGGAGTTGATAGAGGAGTTTGAAACCCGCATCCGGCAGTATTTTTACTCTGGCAATCCCAGCATTGACGTGCTGAGTGTACTTGAAGGCGGAGGGCGGAACCAGATACGTACCTATGGGCAGTATTTGTTGCAAAAGCCTTTTCACACCCTGAATCAAAATGTGGTGAACGCTTGCCGGTTGATATTGGACATTATTCCCAGCAATTACGAACGTACGCTGAAAAATCATTTCCATAAAAATTTCGGAATTAACTTGTTTTTGGAAAAATACCAGGCGTATATCACCAAAGTAGATAATGAATCGAATAACAAAGGAAGATTCGATAACTTTCTGATTGATCTCGGAATTAAAGAGAAATATGCGGCTCTGAGTAAGGATGAGCAGGATGTGGTCAAGAATTTCTTGTCGGCATTGGGAAATCTGGAGCAGACGTCGGTGTCCGACTCGGTGCAGATGATTATCCGGGATTTGCTGTTTAATCCGAACGGACGTCCCAAACCGTATGTGATTTACAATGCCATACAGGCATGGGAGTATAAGGACTTGCTTCCGGACGATACGTTCGACATCAATCCGTTCGACATCGAAATCGAGAATCTGGACGACGGGCGTATGGCGTATGAGCGTCTGACCGATAAGTTGTTGCGGATTAAGTCCACCCTGGCGCTTTTCGACGATAGCGGCAGTTTGTGGGATTTGTTCTGTGAGAATACGACCATTCTGATTAACGACCCGAACAATCCGACCGGATACACGGATTTCAATACGGAGGCACTCAATGGCTTTCTGCGGTTGATGAACACGTCCAAAATTACCCTTTTCCTGGACGAAGCGTATGCGGACAGTGTGAAGGTGACGGATAACAGCATGCCGAAATGGCGGACGATTTCCCGGTATATCATCAATAACATCAATGCGCAGTCGAATATCCGGGCGGTGTCGTCCTTGTCAACGACGAAAAATTTATCGGCAACCGGTGACCGGCTGGGGGCTTTGGCTGTTACCCCGCAGGCGGGTGCCGTGGCTGCTTTTGTACGGCAGCACAATACCAGTTCTCACGGGAACAACAATTCGTTGCTGATGCTTAATAATTTGCTGGAGGTGGCGCAGGTCTCAAAGAGAATCAAGGATACGATGGAAAGTGAGCTGCCTAAGAATGCTTCCCGCTATAAGATAAAAGAGTCGCTGGTGCGTTTTATCAATGAGCAGATTGGCAGGACGGAAAGGGCGAATGCCAACAGCCGTGCCAACCGTCAGTTGCACAAAACCGCCGGTTTCGAAGGCAGCCCGTTGTACCTGTTTTTGCTGGATGAACTGGTGTCGTTGGATAAGTTGGATATATTGGCATTGCCGGACGATTTCAAGTATAAGAATGAGCCGTTTTTCGCTTACTACCAGAACAGATTGGTGAAAAACCTGAATAAGTTCCGGGTGAATAAGAATTTCAGAAGCGAGTCCCTGGAACGGATGGCGTGGGCAAAAGAGGCGGCGGAACGGGCGTTGGCTAAATTCCCGGATTGTGGTCTGACGTATTTGTTTTCGGACGGTTCCTATCTGTTTAATTTCCGGGTGCAGGGACATTTTTCCTATGCCGATTTGCTGTGTTTCTGCCAGTACCTGGCTCAGAACCGGGGAATAGCTGCGGTGCCTTATTCTACCGGTGTGGTGCGTTTTGCCTTAGGCGGCTATCTGTCGGACAACGGCGAAAGTATCAGCGTGTTCCGGAATGAATTGGAGGACGGGTTTACTATCTTTCTGAAATATTGGCTGCAATTTGCTGCCAAACGCGAGAATCCGGATTACAATGAGGTGGAGAGTCATTTGATTCTGGAGGAGGTTTTTGCTTACGGGAAAGACAAGGAGTTGATAGAGGCGATTATTGCCGATTATCCGTTGTCGGGCAAGTCGAAAAAAGACAAGGCGCCCTCTTTGCAGATACGCGACATCCGCACCTTGTATCATGCCTCCCCTGAAAAAAGCGGTGTGACGATTACGACCATCGACCGTTCTGTCAATTCGGTGATTGAACTCCACGGGGACAAAATCGGCTCTTGCCGGGATGTGTTTGAATTTATCCGCAGTGCCGCTTTTACGAAAGTGTATGAAAACCTGCTGGCACAGATTTATAAGAAGGTGCCCGACATTGCCGACCTGGATTTCAATACGGTGAGTTCCAAATACAGCAAGGCCGTTATTTTGAAGTACATTACGAACAAACGGACGTTTCAGCCCAATCACAATGTGCTCGACGAGCCTATGGAGAAGAATATCATGCGGGAGATTCTGATAGAGATGGAACATATTCTTTTCTCCGACAGCAAGGTGAAGATTTTGGCGGTGGATGCGACCGGCCGGCCCGAACTGGATAAGTCGAAGCTGGAAGGAATTAATGTGATTCTGAAAAAATACATCCGGGAGATATTGCTGCATTTCAATCTGCCGTTTGAGAAGGAGAGCCTGGAGCCCAGCCGGAGCGAGATTATCAAGGTGGCGGGGGAGACCTTTGAAGAGGTGATAGGCATCAAATTGAAAGACTTGAATCTCAATATCTGGTTGGACGAGTTTATCGGAAAGCTGAGAGAACTGCCCGGATTTAAGGAAACGACTCTGTCTCAGAAGACCATCGGGTATATTATGGACGCGGTGACTGCCGGAATCAATGACCCCTCCACGAGTGTCACCGACAAGATTCTCTACCTCTATCTGCTGCGTAATGACGATTCTTTCTATGATTTGGTTATCGGCAAACTGAAATATTTCAGTGAGAAAATCGAAAACTGCGAGGACAACGAATTGCGCATGTTCCGGGAAGAGTTTATCAGCGAGATTATGCCTTCCCAGTTGAATGAAATCAACGACTACATCCTGCGCAAGAAGGATATTAAAGTGGCTGAGAATGAGATACACCGGGTGAGCCGCCGGGTGGTGCTGTTCTATATCAGTATGATTAAGCGCACCAAGGGTACGGATTATTATAAACGTTACACCCACATTCTGGTGCGTCTGGTGGAAACGGCGTTTATGAAACAGAACTCCAGTGTGAATGAAATGGTGCAGCACGGGATTTCCATTTACAAGGGTTTTGAGATGGAAAACAAGGTGCTGGAAACTTTTGAAAATGGCCGGATAAGCTGGATTAACGAATTGATGCGCAAGTGTGGGGTGATTTCTTCCGAACAACCGGTACAGGAGCATACCCGCATTGTGACGGATGCCAAGAAACGGGAGTATCCGTTTCATAAGATTGACCGCCTGGAATCCCGGGCGAAGAATTTTACGGAGGATGCCGGGCCCAATGATTATCTGAAATTGCTCGATTTGCGTCCCGATTCCTCTTTCTTTGCCGACCGGCTGGCGCGGTTTATTGCCAACATGGATTCGGACGATTATCGCTGTAAGGTGGTAAAACACGGGATGGTCAGGGAACTGGTGATTTTCCAGAAGGGATATATGAAGTATCTGACGGACAATTACCGCCTGAATTATACGGAAGACATCAGTCTGGCGGATATACGCAATTTTGTGCCGGATGTCATCAGCTTCCTGGGGGCTCCGGAAAAACTGATTTCTTTCCCCCAGATAGGCTATTTTGATATTCCGGGACCTTACGGCAACATTAAAACCATTGTGACCCCCTTGAAGCAAAAGGTGGATTATTTCGGTGATGTGAAGAAACCCCGCCTGACGGTGATAAATGAGAAGATGAAGGAAATCGGGGGCAATCCCCGCCACGGTTCACTGTTTGCCGTGGAAGAAAACGACGGGAGCATTTTTGTGGTGGAAATCAATGGCGACAGTGGTGTCGGGAAGTCGGAGATGATTGCCGCCTTCATCTTGAAGTGGTTGCGCAACAATTTGCAGGGTGTGCGTTCCGTGAAACTGATAGCCGGAGATATGTTCCACGAGTTCCAGGATGCCCGGGGCAACCTGTATGGCATTGGGACGGAAGTCGGGGATTTTTCCCGTACGACAGATTTTGATCCGGATTATATCCGCTATTACAAATACCTGTTTGAGAGCAGTGCCGACAGCAATGTGGAGGATTTGAATTCCCGCAGTACGGTCAGTGGTATGTGTGACATCACAATGCCCTATAAAATTGATATTATGCTGAGTGCCAGCAATTATTCGAAGGATGAGGCGGGCATTACACGGGTGGATAATCCGGAGAATTTCCTGTTGTATGTGGATGCCCACGGCGAGCGCAAAGAGAAAGCGACAAGCCAGGACGGCCCCAATTTCCAGCGTACGCTGAAGCGCTATACCGCCGATAAGAATATTGTGACCGTCATTGCCCGCCACGGGAATTACTTGGATGATATTCTGGATTGGGACTTTGATGCGAATACAAAACAATATTATCTCTCTTCCTCATATAAGTTGCTCGATAAGATAGACATCACGGAAGTGGTGAACCTGATTTTTGCCGGAAAACGGTTTAAGCGGGATGGCGTGGGGTATAGGATCGAAACCGTGTCGTTTGATATGATACAGAACCGATTCCCGGCTGTCGTGTCTTTCGGGGAAGGAGAAAGCCGGGAGATGCTGCTCGACAGGAAGATGTTCAGTGCCATTTTCGATTCGTTGGCAAGTACGCCCGGGGGACAGCCTTTTATTGCGGAAGAAGGGCAGTTGGAGACCGTTATGAATCTGATACGGGTGATGAGAGGGGGAGAAAACGGGCAGGGCGGTGCGCGCAATATACAGTGTGGCGTGCTTTCTACCGAAATCGGCAAGAAAGGGCGTGAGATTACGGGACCTCAGAAGGCGGCGATGGAGTTGAAGCGGATGATTCAGGAAGTGCGTGTCACCCGTCCCGAAATCAATGAAGGAAAGATTTTGGTGAAGCGGTTGCTGAATGAAAAATACCGTCATATTTTCCGTGGGGAGATGAATAGTTCCGAATTGTGGCGCTATAATTTCTTTATCTATCAGTTGGAGAATATGCGGAAGGCGGATTACCGGCGCATGGACGATATCAGCCGGAAAGTGGATATGGGTAATTTGGTGAACTTTGTTCCGGTTGCTCCGGAGAAAGAGTTCAGCCCCTTGTTGGTGAATCCGAATCTGAACATCGAGCTGAGCAGTTTCAGTGAGACGTTTGAGGAGTTGATGAGCCTTCCGAATTACGGCGATTTCGCCCGGGAGTTTACGGAAAAAGTCGGTCAGCTCTATATGGCGGACGGATACAGTGAAGAGACCAATATCAATAACATGATTGTGCAGTTGTTATTGATGGAGGGGTACATCACGACGGAGGACGTGGCGCGGGGAAGTGTGATACAGAAGGTGAACCGGGAGACCATAGCCGCAGCGAAATATGCCGTCGTGCAGTATCTGGCGTGTGCAGAACGGGAAATGGAGGCGGGCACGAAGGGGCGCGCGAAAAAAGTTTCGCGTAGGACACGAAAGGGATAAAACCCTTTTAAAGGCGGACGATATGACCGTTCAGGGGGGACGGAGCTTTCAATGTCGGAAGCCAGTTTGCATTTGCATGATTGCCGTCGCAAAAAGGTTTATGACCGGAATGGCCGCAACGGCAAAGAGAGCGGGGAACAAACTTTTTTTGTGCCGGACAGGACAGTTCCTGTGGGTTGATGAGGGGGCTGTCGTTTGTGCCGAAGACGAGAGTTACCGGTTTACCGGAAGAGATGTTTGTTTTCATACGGGGGTGTTGGATGGGTTTATTGTCGGGTTTGCTGTCTGTTCCAGACCGTCCTGGAAACCGCTTTTCATGTGGGCGCCGTCACAAAAAGGCTTGTTGCTGGAGGAGCCGCAACGGCAGAGCGTTACCCGGTTACGGACTTCGTAGGGGTGGCATTCGCTATCTTCTATCGGGATGCCTCCTTTCACCCAAAGCGGACCGCTGCAATTCATCTGAGGGTCTTCCAATATGCTGATGGACGGGGAGTGTTCGGGTTCGAGGAAGTTGCCTGTCACTTTATCTGCCAGTTTCAGCCGTCCTGAAGGGCAAAAGAATGTTTCGTGTATGGCTAATTTTTCGACTTCCTCCTGGCCGGATTTTTTCATTAACTTCCATACACTCCCCTTGGCCATGCAAAATCGGGCATGGATGCAGTATTTCGGATTGTCTGTGAGTTCGAGGCGGGGACCGTCATATACATTCGCATCTTCCAATAAAGGTTTATGGTCGGCGGTCAGCGTCGGGTCCCATTCCGCCTGGGTGTGGGCTCCGTCGCAATAGGGTTTGCTGGCAGAATGTCCGCAGCGGCATATCGCAATGGGTTCTGAATCCGGTTGGAAGGTGATACCTTCTTTGTAGTCCCAGGCTTCCCCTTCTTCATTGGGTTCGATGATTTCTTGCCGGAAAGGCGGGTTCCCGTATACGAAATAAGGTCCTTTGGTGTCAATAATCAGGGAATAGCTTCCTCCGGCAACGGGAGTCCCGGGTTCGATATTGCGTTGGTTTTTTTCCATTTCTTTCCGCAGTTGTTCCGGTATATATACCCGAATCCGCAGGAAATGGTTGTCGACGGGATATTAAAAAATGTTGTTGTTTTTACCAACTGCCGCTGGCTCCGCCGCCTCCGAAACTTCCGCCACCGAATCCGCCGAACCCGCCAAAGCCTCCTCCTCCCGTGCTTCTGCCCCCTCCTAAGCCGCCGCCGAGTCCGCCCCAGAAGATAAAGGGGCCTGCCTGGGAACTGGTTCCGGAGCCTTGGCCGGGACCTTTGGATTTAAAGCGGGAAGTCAGAAAAATGAAAACGATAAACAACAGGAATATGCCTGCCAATATGTATTCTGTGGACTTGTTTGTGGCATATTCATCGGCGCTGTACTCTCCGGAGGTCAGTTTCATCAATACGTTGGTGGCTTTGTCTAATCCTTCGTAATACCGGTTGTTCTGAAATTCCGGAATAATTTCATTCCGGATGATCCGGGAGGCGATGGCGTCGGGGACGACTCCTTCGAGGCCATATCCCACGGCAATGGCTACCTGGCCGTTTTCATCCCGGCTTTTGGGTTTCACCAACACCAATATGCCGTTGTCTTTTCCTTTCTGTCCGATGCCCCATTGTTCGGCGAGGCGCTGGGCATAGTCGTTCGGGGCGTATCCGTGCAGGGATGGAACCGTGACAATGGCAATCTGGGTGGATGTGGTGTCATTGAATTTCCGGAGTTTGTTTTCCAGGCGTGCCTGGTCTTGCCGCGAGAGGAGGTTGGTGAAATCGTTGACAACTCTTTTGGGTTGCATGGGCGCCGGAAAGTCCTGTGCCGGACAGATTCCCGCATACCAAAGTAATGTGATGAGAAGGAAAAGGTATTTCATGCTTTTTTATTTTTGAAAAGAGATGTCGTCCGGTAATTCGTTGATGTCGTCCTCTTGGTAAGGGAAATAGTGTTTCAGCTGAATGCCTGTTTCAAGCACGGCTTCACAGACCCCTTCGCATATTTCTCCCGCCCGGAATCTTTCTATCATACGGTCTTTGATGTTGTCCCAGAAGTCGGCAGGCACTTTTTCGTTGATGCCCTGGTCTCCGATGATGGCTAATTTTTTGTCTTCCAGTGCGACATAAATCAGTACGCCGTTTTTCAATGCCGTCTGGGACATCCCCAGGCGGGAAAAAGTGTGGGTGGCGCTTTCGAGGGCAGAAGAGCCGCAGTGCCTGTCAAAGTGGATGCGGATTTCTCCCGATGTGCTTTTCTCGGCTTCCTGGATGGCTGCCACCATGGCAGCCTTCTGGGTTTCGGTAAATTGTTCTTCCGGAGACATAAGGTCGGATTTAGAATTCTACTTTGGGGGCATTTTCTGCTCCGCTGTTGGCTTCAAAGTAAGGTTTGGGAACAAATCCGAACATGCCTGCCACGATGTTTTTGGGGAATTTCCGGATGTAGGCGTTGTAGCTCCGGACCATTTCGTTGAATTTCCTTCTTTCCACCGCAATCCGGTTTTCCGTGCCTTCAAGCTGGGCTTGCAGCTCCAGGAAGTTCTGGTTGGCTTTCAGGTCGGGATAGCTTTCCGAAATGGCCATCAGACGGGATAAAGCGGAGGAGAGTTCCCCTTGTGTCTGGTTTAATTTTTTCATGGTGGCCTCGTTCAGGTTGTCGAAACTGATTTGTGTCTGCGTGGCTTTTGCCCGGGCGTTGACTACGTCTGTCAGCGTTTTTTGTTCGTGGGCGGCATACCCTTTTACTGTGTTGACTAAATTGGGAATCAGGTCCAGACGGCGCTGGTATTGGTTTTCTACGTTCGACCACTGTTCCGACACGTTTTCACTCATTTGGACCATGCCGTTGTAACTTCCTTTGAACCAAAGGAAAATACCTAAAATCAATACGGCGATAACAATTAAAACAATGTATCCTTTTTTCATATTTATGGGTGTTGATAAATTTAAAGTTATACGATAAATGAGAACGATTCTGTTACATCCCCTGACATCTCAGCTAAATCTGTGCCAAAAATGTATTTTAGTGAAAAATCAGGAAAAATAAATAAATCAGATACAAAAGAAGGAAAACGATGCCTTCCCATTTTTCTATCTGCCGCCCCTTGCCTGTAAAGATAAACAGGAAAAGGAGCAGTGTGGCCAGAAGATTGGTAAGGATGTCTGTCAGATTTTCTGCAGACATGGGAATGGGCTGAATGACAGCGGAGGTGCCGAGAATCAGAAAGGTGTTGAAAAGGTTGGAGCCGACCACATTGCCGATGGCCATGTCTACGTTTTTTTTGCGTGCGGCGACCAGGGAGGTGGCTAATTCCGGCAGGGAGGTGCCGATGGATATGATGGTGATGGCAATGATGCGTTGTGAAATACCGAGGGATTCGGCAATGCTGACAGCTCCTTTTACCAGGAGCTGACCTCCGGCGATTAGTCCGGTCAGGCCTATGACAATGAGTAATATGGATTTGGGAAGGGTATAGGCTTTGATGGTTACTTCCTCGCCCTGGCCTTTGCGTGCCAGGACTAAGGTGTAGGTGACGAAAATCAGGAAAAAACACAGAAAGATGATGCCTTCCGTGCGGCTGATAATGTAGGAATCGGGTACGGGCCAGTGGTCGTTGCAGAAGGTGATGAAAATCAGTGCGGCGGCAAAAAGTGTCATCGGGACCTCCACCCAGGTGGTGGCTTTTTTGACTGCTATCGGGTAGATGGCGGCGGTGACCCCTAAAATGGCGAGTATATTGAAAATATTGCTTCCCAACACGTTCCCCAAAGCCAGGGCGGATTCGCCTTTGGCGGAGGAGATGATGTTTACGACCAATTCGGGGGCAGAGGTGCCGAAAGCGACAACTGTCAGACCGATGACGATGTTGGGAACATTCAGCCGGGATGCCAGCGCGGAACCCCCGTCCACGAGTTTGTCAGCTCCGTAAATCAGAATGACAAAACCGGTAAATAAGAATAGAATATTGAGTAACATAGTTTGAAAAATATGCTTTATTAACGTAAGGGAAAGGATAAAGTTTAAAGGGATAAAGGGCTGAAAGGTTAAAAAGTCGGAATGTTGAAAAGGAAAACGGCTTTCCAACCCTCCAACCTTTTCAACTTTTTCAACATTTCACCGCATGTCCGAACGGAGTGAGTGCCAGGATCGCCAGTTTGAAATGTTGTAGTCCGAAGGGGATGCCGATAATGGTGATACAAAAGAAAATCCCGAAAGCGATGTGCGACAGGCAGATCCATAAACCGCCGAAAAGCAGCCAAATGATATTCATCAAAATGGAGAGGCAGCCGTGTGCGTTTTCTTGGTGGACGATTTCGCTGCCGAAAGGCCAGAGTGCCAGAACCCCCAATTTGATGGTTTGCAAACCGAAAGGAATGCCGATGATGGTCAGACACAGCAGGATGCTGGAAATAAAATATTCCAGGGCAATCAGAATCCCTCCGAAGAGCAACCAAATGATGTTTCCTATGATACTCATAAATGATGATTGTTTTTAGTGTCTTCAAATATAGGTTTTTTGGTCGGTATTCCCAAATCTCTTACTCCTCCCCGCGGGAATTTTCTTTGGGGCTCTCTTCCACTGTGTGCGGAGTTTTCGGAGAGGTCCTTTTTACCACCAAAATGCTTAATTCATAGAGCATATACATGGGGATGGCCAACAGGAAGAGGCTGAACAGGTCGGCAGGGGTCAGTATGGCTGAAATAATCAGGATCACCACAAAGGCATGGCGGCGGTATTTTTTCAGATGGTGCGTTTTCACCAATCCCGTTTTGGCGAAAAAGAATGCCAGGATGGGAATTTCGAACACGGCGCCCATGGCAATGGAGAGCGTGGTGAATGTGGAAATGTAGGAAGACAGGGTAATCTTGTTCTCCACAAATTCGCTGACCTGGTAGGTACCTAAAAAACGGAAGGAGAGGGGGAAAATGGCGTAATAATTCAGCAGGAGTCCGCAGAAAAACAGGACGAAAGCGGCGAGGATGGTCCGGGTGGAATATCTTCTTTCGTTTTCATACAGGGCAGGCTTGATGAAGCCGAAAAGCTGATAGATGATATAGGGCGAAGCGACGACCAACCCCGTATAAAATGCTACACTCATGTGGGCCATTAATTGGGAGGCCAGTTGCGTGTTTATCAGGTCTACATGAAACTCACCCGGACAGATGGAAGGCATCTGTAAATGTGTCCCCAAGGCACAAAGGACGCGGTAGGTGATGAAATCGGAGCGGTGGGGGGCAAAAATGATATCAAAAAGAAGCGTTTTATTGATAAACGCTACGACGGCAAGGAGACTGACGGCAATAACTATGCGAAAAATAACTTTTCTGAGTTCATCCAGATGATCCCAGAACGTCATCTCCTGTTCCTGATTCTCATGAGTCATGGGGAAAACTATTTCTCTTCTTTCCCGGATTCATCTTTGAGTTCTTCCTCCACTCCGTTCATCCCGTCCTTGAAACTTTTGACTCCCTTCCCCAATCCTTTCATCAGTTCGGGTATTTTCTTCCCGCCGAAAAATAACAGCACTACCAAACCGATAACCAACAACTCGGTTGTCCCGATCATATATACCATGTTCATCGTTTCTTGAATTAAAATTACCTACGCAAAGATAACCGAACTTTCGGGAACTCCGCAAGATAATGTGCAATTCTTTCCCGGCAGATAAACATTGGGAAGAATTCTTCCGGGGCCGGATATGGGGGATATTGGGAGTGAAAAATGGGATTCGGGTATTTTTGTATCGGGAAATTATTAAATTTGCGTCTCTTAACTTATCACATAACGACTATATGAGCGGATTTTTTGGTTGCGTGTCCCGCAAAGAGTGTGTTGCCGATGTATTTTACGGTACGGACTATCATTCCCATCTGGGAACGAAAAAGGCGGGGATGGCTTTTTTTAACGGAGAGGACTTTGTGCGTTCCATCCATAGTATTGAGAGTGCTTATTTCAGAAATAAATTTGAGCCGGAGTTGGAGAGATTCCGGGAATCTTATTTAGGTATCGGGGTAATCAGCGACATGGAGTCACAACCGATTACGGTGACTTCCCATTTGGGGCGTTTTGCTGTGGTGACGGTGGGGCGTATTGATAACCTTGATGACATTGTGGCGGGATTGCTGAAAGAAAAAATCCACTTTGCAGAGTTATCCGGTTCGACCATCAATCCGACGGAGGTGGTAAGCATATTGATTAATAAGGGGGAGACCTTTAAGGAGGGAATCGAAAACGTGTATAAGAAAGTAAAAGGGTCGTGTTCCTTCCTGATCCTGACGGACAGTTGTATTTATGCTGCCCGGGACAAATTCGGGCGGACTCCTGTGATTATGGGGAAAAATGAATTCGGTTATGTGGTGGCGAGTGAGAGTTCTTCATTTACAAATTTGGGGTATAATATTGTCCGTGACTTAGGTCCCGGAGAGGCCGTGCGTGTATCCAAGGACGGTTTTACGACCATTATCGCCCCCGGTTGCCGCAAACAGATTTGTTCTTTCTTGTGGGTGTACTACGGTTATCCTTCGGCATATTACGAAGGCATCAATGTGGAGGATGCGCGTTACCGTTGCGGGGCCGCTATGGCGAAACGCGACAAGCTGAAAGCGGATTTTGCTGCGGGGATTCCGGATTCCGGCGTCGGACATGCCATCGGCTATTCAAACGAGAAAGGAATTCCCTACAAACGTCCGTTTGTGAAATACACACCGACGTGGCCGCGTAGCTTCATGCCTCAGAATCAGAGTATGCGCGACCTGGTGGCTAAGATGAAACTGTTGCCCAACGAGGCTTTTACCCGGAATTCTAAAATCGTATTTCTGGACGATTCCATTGTCCGGGGGACGCAGTTGAAAGACAATGTGGTGAAACTGAGGGAGTGCGGGGTTAAAGAAGTGCATATCCGCATTGCTTGTCCTCCGTTGATTTATCCTTGTTGTTTTCTCAACTTCTCAACCTCCCGTTCTACGTTTGATTTGTTTGCCCGCCGGGTTATCCGGGATTTGGAAGGGACATCCGAACTGACGGAGGAGATTTTGAAGCCTTATACCGATCCCGACTCCCCCAAATACAAAGAAATGGTGAAAGTGATGTGCCAGCACCTGCAATTGGATTCCCTCCAGTTCCAGCGCCTGGATGACTTGGTAGCGGCTATCGGCTTGCCTAAAGAACAATTGTGCACACATTGCTGGGATAACTCCAGCTATATGGAATAATACTTTTCGTTTACGGAAACCCCCTGTTCGTTATTCGGACAGGGGGTTTTGCACAATATAATTTCCCTTTTCTTTTCTTCGGTTAATTTTGTTTTTCGGTAATAATTTCATGTTTTGTTAAGTTGTTGCGGTGTGCTCCCAACGACATCGTCAAACTTTAAAATAAATGAAAGATGGGAACAACCGAAAAAAAAGAAAAAAGAGATGAGAAGACGGATAAACCGGAAACAGGGGGTGAAATCGTAGCATTTGAAGAACTGGAAGCGTTGAAAAGAGCCGGGTTGCCTCCCGGCTACGTTACCGACGGATTCTTTGTTAAAGCGTGGAATAACGATTTTAAGGTCAAAATCCGGTATGCGGATATTGTTTGGATAGAAGCCATGAACAATTACAGCCATGTCCATTTGAGGGACAGCCGTTATATCACGCTTGCTTATAATCTGGGAAAACTGGAGGCGTTCTTGCCTGTGCGTTATTTTGCCCGGATTAACCGCTCCGAAATCATCAATATTCATTGTGTGGACAAGTACTGCGGTAACTCTCTTCACATCGGCAGCCACCTGTTTCTGGTAAGTGAAAGTTTTCGTAAGTATACCTTTTCCTGTTTTAATGAATTGGTCAAAAAAGTGTGACGGAGGGACTGGCCTTTCGGAACAGTCGTTTGGTTGTTGCAAAAAGGGGGTTCACACAAATAATTGGTTCGGGAGGGGGGAAAGATTCATTTTTGTCCTGTAATCTTACCGATAAGACAGTGTTAACTTTAAAATGAAAAATGATGGCAATAAGTAATGCTCCGTCGCAAGTGGCAACCAGCGCGTTGCAGGCGATACCTTTTAGTTCGATGATTGGCGGGCCGTTGAAGGCTTGTATTGAGGCGCAGGCTATGGCGGCGAAAACCACATGGGATTTTATTCAGGAAGTGGGTCTGAACGTGGACCCTCAGACAGGCGAAAAAAGCGCCGTAAACGTGGCGTTTTCTTTCCTGCAAAACGGGCGCATGGTGCAGTTGAATGTGCCTTTGCTCACGATAGTCCCCATTCCGTATATCGCGATACACAGTATTGATATTAATTTTAAGGCCAGTATTTCGGCTTCTTCCTCCAGTGTGAGCGAGCAGACGGAAAGCACCTCAATGGGCGGCAGCGCCGATATTTCCACCGGAGTGAAAATCGGCCCCTTTCACATGGATGCGAAACTGAATGCCAACTACTCTTCAAAGAAAGACTCCAAAGCGACCGAAGAATCCAAATATAGCGTGGAATATACGATGGATATTGCGGTGAAAGCGGGACAGGACAGCATGCCTGCGGGATTGGCGAAGGTGCTGGAACTGTTGGGAAATTCGCTCGATGTATCCGACCCGAAAGGAACGCTGGAACTGAACGCCTCCGAATTAAAGGTGGGTGAAAAACTGATTGTCACCTACAAAAACAGTGATGGATTGTTTGCCCCGGAAGCGATTACGTGTGAGGAAAATAAATTGGCACTGGCGGTGGAAGGAGACTATGCCGCCGTCGTGGTGGAGACTCCCGGAACTTATCAAATCAAAGCGGGAGAGCGGACTGTCCGTGTGGAAGTGGTAAACGAATAAACTTTATGGCACAATTAAGCTCTGTTATAGGCTCCATCCTGCGCGACATTATTGCCGCGCAGCATGAAGCCAACCTGTATTCCCTCTCATTGAGCGAATCCTACGGGAAGGATGGAAAGACCAAAGATTTTCAATTGCCCAATATCGTAATCAGTGATATGGAACTGGAACTGAAATACGGAGTCGTCAGTGCTTCCGAAAATCAGGAGCAGCAGAACATCCGTTACTCGAAGTTCCGGCAATTTATCAAAGAACTTTGTTATGAAGCGTCTGAAACCGCTATTGCAAATGTGGTCTCTTCCGTTCTTATTTCACCCATCCGCAGGAGTGAGGACGATAAACGCTTTTTTTACCGTCTCAGGCAGGAAGAGGCGTTGAATAAGAAATTCCATACATTTCTGATGCGTAATATGCGCAAGGCTTTTGATAACAACCTCTACGAATCTTTAGAGACTGCTACGGGATATGTGCAGACCGGAGTGGTGGTTTCCAGACTGATGGATGTGGTGCGGAAAAAATTTCTGTACAATACGGATTTGGATAATCTGTTTGACGGGATCGACGGTAAGGCGTTGAGGGAAACTGCCGATACCACGGCGGAAAACGCTTTGACCGTCTTGGTGGAAAAACTTTCGGCGGGGCTCTCTTTTAAACGGGTGAAATCTTTTCCGCAGCTGGATGTTGCGGTGACGGCGGAGGAACTGGAAAAAATGTCCGGCAAGGCCATCCACTCCTTTAAATTGAAATTCAGTCCGTCGGTGTGCTCGGTGACTTCCTTGGAAGAGGAGGACGAATGGGGCGATTTTGTGATGGACTAAATAAAAAAAGAGGTTATGGAAGAAAAAAAGGTAAAGAAAACCAGCAGTCAGGTCATGGAGTTGCAACAACTCATCGCCGGCCCCTTGATTGCAACCATTGAAGCGGACGCACTTTCTGCACAGAAGTATCTGGACTGCCTGATGCGGATCGCTTTTGATTCCTATAATCCGGAAACGGGAATTAACGGCAAACTGCGGATGCTAACATTTACTTATCACGAGCGGAATGGTGGAGAAAGCGGCAAGCGGAGTGTCAGTATCCCTCTGCTGACCTTGCTCCCGTTGCCTTTGCTCCAGATACATGAGGCGGATTTTGATTTTGATATAAAAATACTCGATGCCCTATCTGAGAATGTGGAGGAGAAATTCTCCGCGGAAGCTGCCCACCGTCTGCCCAACCGTCCGGCGTCCGCTAATTTTAAAATGCGGGCTTCTTTGGCCCCTCAGCAGGGAGAGCGGAAGCAGACGGGAGAGTTGCAACAAAGTTTGTCTGCCAATATGAAGGTAAAAGTGAAGATGCGGCAGGCGGATATGCCCGCCGGGTTGTCCAATCTTTTGCATTTGACAGCTGCCAACATGCAAGTGGAAGACCTGGAGGCGGAAGAAATGCCCCGTAAGGAAATGACGAAAGGAGGTGACCATGAGTGAAACAAATTCCGGAAATCTGCAGCAGGAACGGAAGTCAGGGATGAACTGCCCGCAGTGCGGTGCGTTTATTGAAATATCCATGTTCCAGTTGATTATGACAAATGCTTTGGTATGTCCTGCTTGTCGCCTGCGGCTTAACATTGACCGCGGAAGATCGCAGCGGGCCATTGCCGCCTTGCGGAAGTTGCAGGCTGCACAGGATAATCTGGAAAGCACAACGAAATCCGACGGCTCACAGAGGCCGGGTATGGGAAAATAAAAGGCGTTGCAAAGTCAAAAATTAAAAAGCGATGCTATATCGTTTCTATCGGTAAGTTTACAAAAAGAAAAGAGCGGCGGAACCGAAAAGCCGAAGAAAGAGTAGGAATTAAATATTAAATGTGATGAAAATATTCTATTTGAGTGACAAAAACGTGTATGAACCAAAAGAGATTCCTGAAAAGGAGATTGCGCCAAAAGCCTTGCCTTCGGGAAAATTGGGGGGCTATTTCCGCCATCACTTTTTGCTTGAAGTGGAGGAAAAAGTCTTTATGCTGAAAGACATGATTGCCTTGGCCAAAGTATTCAATACCGAATTTGCCGCATACACCCAGGATGGTAAACTGTACATTAAGAAGGGGGAGGCTCCCGACTTGGATGCCGGGATTGCCGGATATGTCAAGATCCCCGCTACGGCAACGATGTTGGTGCATGTGCATCCGGCGTTTAAATCCTACCGGGCTCATTTGAGTATGGATTTGGCGGTTCCGACCCCCGATACGGAGGCTATTGTGGATTATGAGTTTACGATTATCGCCTATCGGAACGGAGAAGTTTTCAATGCGAAAAATCCCGATGGCTCCTATATCTCTCTTTCGGCGGGGGACCCGCATTGGCCCCCGTTTCTTTCTCATACATCCAATTACAATGTAGAAGTGGATATTAGGTAATTGCATTTTTTTGTCCTACTTTTATGCCTCGTTTGTTAAATAAAGTATAATATGATGAGAAAATGGTTTGTTGTGCTGTGTATGTCGCTTGCCGTGACAACGTTTGCACAAAAAAAAGAGTGGCTGGATCCTGCTGTTAACCAGATAAACAGGGCACCTGCCAGGACTGCTTATTTTGCTTATCCCTGTGAGAAATGCGCCAGGGAGGGGATAAAAGTGGAGGCAGCCAATTTTATGTCGCTCAACGGGCTTTGGAAATTCAATTGGGTGAAGGATCAGACCGAAAGGCCGGTGAATTTTTACAAAACCGACTTTGAGGACCGCCATTGGGTGGATTTCCCGGTGCCTGCCCTGTGGGAGTTGAACGGCTACGGGGATGCTATCTATAAAAATGTGGGTTATGCCTGGGCGAACCAGTTTGCGCCCAATCCCCCCTTGGTGGAGGCAAAAAACAACTATGTCGGTTCTTACCGCCGGACGGTGGACATCCCGGCTGACTGGAAAGGACAAGAAGTTTATCTGCACGTCGGTTCCGCTACCTCCAATTTATATGTATGGGTGAACGGGCTGTTTGTCGGATACAGCGAAGACAGCAAAATGGCTGCCGAGTTCAATATCACGAAATACATCAAGCCGGGCAAAAACTTGATAGCCATGCAGATATACCGCTGGTGTGACGGGAGCTATCTGGAAGACCAGGATTTCTGGCGGTTGTCGGGCATAGGCAGGGACGTTTATTTGTATGCCCGCAATCCCTTGCATATCGAAGATTTGTTTGTCATTCCCGACCTGGATGCAGCTTATCAAAACGGAAGCCTGGATGTGACGGCTAAACTGAGTAAGCCGGCAGCGGCAACCGTGGAGTTTGCTTTGTGTGAACGGCAGGGACGGGAAATTGCCCGGACGGCAGTTAAACCCGACGGAAAGGGAAATATCCATGCTGTCCTTGCTGTGGAAAATCCGGCGAAATGGAGTGCTGAAGAACCGAATCTGTATGAATTGCTGGTGCGCCTGAAAGACAGCAAAGGCAATATCGTGGAGGTGATCCCCCAGAAAGTGGGCTTCCGCAAAATAGAACAGAAAGACGGACAGATATGGGTAAACGGCAAAGCTGTCCTGTTCAAGGGGGCCGACCGTCATGAAATGGACCCGCTGACGGGCTATGTGGTGACCAAAGACCGGATGATAGAGGACATTCGTATCCTGAAAGAAAACAACCTCAATGCGGTACGTACGTGCCACTATCCGGATGACCCCCTGTGGTATGAACTGTGCGACGAATACGGAATTTATTTGGTGTGTGAAGCCAACATCGAATCCCACGGCATGGGATACGGAGAGAAAACACTCGCTAAAAATCCCGCTTTTGCCAAAGCCCACCTGGAACGCAACCAGCGGATGGTGGAAGTTTTCAAAAACCATCCCTCCATTATTTTCTGGTCGTTGGGAAATGAAGCCGGCGACGGTCCCAACTTCGAGGCGTGTTACAACTGGATAAAGAACCGCGACCACAGTCGTCCGGTGCAGTACGAAAGGGCTGGTACAGCGTCTCATACCGACGTGTATTGCCCGATGTACAGCACATTGGAGACGATGGAAAAATGGGCGGAAAATGACGACAAACGTCCGATGATTATGTGTGAATATGCCCACGCGATGGGAAACTCCGAAGGCGGTTTCAAAGAATACTGGGATTTAATCCGCAAGTATCCGAAACTCCAGGGCGGTTTCATCTGGGACTATGTGGACCAGGGCTTCCGCGGATATACCGAAAAGGGAGAGATGATTTATACCTATGGCGGGGACTATGGCAAATACCTTGGTTCCGACAACAATTTCAACTGCAACGGGTTGATTAGTCCCGACCGGGTACTCAATCCCCACATGTATGAAGTGAAAAAAGTATATCAGTCCGTCTGGACAACCCCGGTGGATGTGAAAAACGGTAAAGTGAACGTTTACAATGAAAATTTCTTTACCGACCTCTCGGATTGCTACATGGAGTGGCAGGTGGTATGTGACGGAGAAACGGTGCTCCAGGGCGTGGTGAACGACCTGAATGTGCAGCCTCAGGAAACCCGTCCGGTGACACTGGGCTACCGGGAAGCGGACTTGCCTGTTGCTAAAGAAATATTGCTGAATGTGGCTTATAAACTCAGGAGAGCGAAACAGCTCCTGGAAGCCGGGCATGTGGTAGCCCAGGACCAGCTGCCGGTGAAATCCTATGGCGCGTTCAGTGCCGCCATTGCTGAGGGGGATAAGGAGGTGGAAGTGTATCAGGATTTGGCACACATCGAACTGAAAGCCGATGAAGTGGTAGCGATGTTCAATAAGGCGACGGGCTGGCTGGAAAGCATTTCCATGAACGGTCTGGAGCTGTTGAAAGACGGCTTTGCCTTGCGTCCCAACTTCTGGCGTGCTCCCACCGATAACGACATGGGGGCAGGCATGCAATATTACTTTAAAGCCTGGAAGAACCCGGAAATGAAGAAGAAGAGTCTGGACGTGAAAAACAACGGAAAGAATGCTTTGGTAACGGTTACATACGAACTGCCGGCTCTGTCGGCAGAACTGACGATGACGTATGAAATGAATGCTGCCGGCGAACTGAAAGTAGAGGAGAAAATGACCGTCGATAAGAGCAAGGAAAAGATGCCGCACCTGTTCCGTTTCGGCATGCAATTCGTGATGCCCGGACAGTTTGACCGGATAGACTACTATGGAAGAGGTCCGGTGGAAAACTATGCCGACCGGAAATTTTCTCAACATATCGGTCGGTACAGACAGCTGGTGAAGGACCAGTATTATCCTTATATCCGTCCGCAGGAGTCCGGTACGAAATCCGACATCCGCTGGTGGAAAGTGGTGGACATCGACGGACGGGGGCTGATGGTGCGTTCCGATGTGCCGTTCTATGCCTCGGCACTGAACTATGCGCAGGAAGATTTGGACGACGGCATGGCAAAAGAACAGCGCCATTCCGGCGAACTGAAACCCCGGGAATACACAACGGTGTCGCTTGACGGCCACCAGATGGGCTTGGGATGCAAAGACAGCTGGGGTGCGTGGCCCTGGGAGCAGTACCGCCTGCCCTACGGCGACTACTCCTTCAACTTTGTTCTTATCCCTGTAAAAAAGCAATAAAGTAGCGGTATAAAGAGAATCCCCGGACTGATAAATGAACAGTCCGGGGATTTTTTTGTGCTGTTTATCAATAATGGTGTCCGCCGTCCCGCAACTCTTCGGGGCTGATGGGTTTGCGGGTGAGTGCCCGCCAGGCATACCAGATGTAGGCGACTACAAACGGTATAATCAGGGAGACATAGGACATGGCTTCCAGGGTGAAATGGGAAGAGGAAGCGTTGTAAATCGTCAGCGAAGACTGCAAGTCGGCGGTAGAGGGATAGAATGATGTATGGTTGAACCCGACCAGGATAAACAGGGAAAATACGGCGAGAATGCTTCCGGCTCCGGTGAACCAGATGCCTTTCCGCCACTGGGGATGACGCAGGCTTTTGATGATGCCGTAAAGGACGGCGACAACCCCTAAGAGCAAAATGAACGTGTTCACCGGCATTTGGAGCAGGTTGTGGAAATATTTGTAGGGTATCCGTGCGATTTGACCTCCTGTCGTGATGCCGTAACCTTTGCTGCAAAGAATGATGCCTAAAAATGTAAGCAAAGTCACTACAAACAAAGCCGCGTTCCAACGCAGTTGTTTGATACAACGCAAGTGGATGCCGGCGTGGTTGATGGTGTTGATAAAGAACAGGCAACCCAGGGTCCGCGCTAAGAAAAAGACGGCGAAAGCCAGAAAATAGTTAGTGGGGACAAACAGGGCGTCCAGTCCGCGCCAGGGCGTCATCCAGGTCACCTGCATCATTTCATTCAGCTTGAAAGGCGAACCGGTGAAGAACGTGGCTACGGCTGCCCCGATAAGGAGGGGAGCGGCTATCCCGTTGATGATTAAAAAGATTTCATACGTGCGTTGCCCTAAAAAATTGTTGGGCTTTCTCCGGTACTCGTAAGACACTGCCTGTACGACAAAAGAAAACAGAATCAGCATCCACACGATGTATGCCCCGCCGAAACTGGAAGAATAGAAAAGAGGGAAGCTGGCGAAGAAAGCCCCGCCGAAAACCACTAAGGTCGTAAACGTAAATTCCCATTTCCTGCCGAGACTGTTGGTCAGCAGGTCTTTTTCTTCCGGAGTCTTGCCGATGGTGTACAGCAGGCTCTGACCACCCTGTACAAAAAGCAGGAATACCAATATCCCTCCTAACAGGGCAATGAGTATCCACCAATAGTGTTGTAATATATCTAAAGACATGGCGTATCGTTTTTTTGTGTTAATGAATTTATTGGGCTTCTTTTTTTATCTGTGTGAACATGATTTTCAGCTCGGCAATCAGCAGCACGGTGAACAGCACGGCAAACATCCAGAACGTGGTAACCACCCAGTGGGAGGCGATGCGGGTTACGGCGGCAGAGGTGGGCATAAGGTCCTGTACCACCCACGGCTGGCGTCCCACTTCTGCTACAATCCATCCGCATTGGGAAGCTACATAGGCCAACGGAACGCAGGCAATTGCCACGTAGGGAATGAATCTGAATTTCTCGAATTTGCGCTTGCGGGCATACCACCAACTGACGACGAAAAGGGCAACGAACAGGAAGCCCAGGCCGACCATAATGCGGAAACTGTAAAATACCAACGGGACATTGGGAATGGATTCGTATTCCGATTGGAGGTATCCGTATCCGAAGTCCCGGTAATGTGCCTTTAATGTGCCCAGTGCGGCGTGAGCCGTTTGTTTATCCTGTGCATCAACCGCCTGTTTGTAATTCTTTAAGGCGTTGATGGCTTTTTTCCCGTTTTCCATCCTTTGCCGGGTGGAAGGGTATACCTGTCCGGTTTCGGAAGTGTAGCCGTCTAAAATATCCTGTATGCCGGGGATGTAAGCGTCGGTGTCCCTGTATGCCAGGAACGACAGCATGCCCGGCAACCCGATAGTCATCGTAGTCTCTTTCATGCGGGGAGTAGGAGCGTCCGCTTTGTCCGTCAGCACGCCGAACACGGTGAGTTCCATGTTGCGTCCTCCCCGGTTTAATCCTTCCATGGCGGCAAATTTCATCGGTTGCGTCTTGGCAATGTCCTGTGCGCTGGTATCACCGGTAAAGATGGTGGCCAGAATACTTAAAATACCGAAAACGGAAGCCAGCAGGATGCTGCGTCTGGCCATTTCAAACTGTTTCTTTTTCAGAATAAACCAGGTGCTTACGCCGACGACGAAACAAGCCGAAAGGGTATAGGCGGATGTGACGGTATGAAAAAATTTGTTTATCGACGTGGGGGAGAGGAGAACAGCCCAGAAATCGTCCATTTCATTTCGGGCGGTAAGCGGATTGAACTCCATGCCTACCGGATTCTGCATCCAGGCATTGGCAACCAGAATCCAGAGTGCCGAAATGTTGGCGCCGACGAAGACCATCCATGTCGAAAGGAGATGAAAACGACGGCTGACCTTATGCCAGCCGAAAAACATTACGGCGACAAACGTAGCTTCCAGGAAAAAGGCCAGGAGGCCTTCTATGGCCAGGGGAGCACCGAAAATGTCCCCGACAAACCAGGAATAATTCGACCAGTTGGAGCCGAACTGAAACTCCAGAATCAGACCGGTGGCAATGCCGATGGCAAAGTTTATACCGAACAGCTTCATCCAGAATTTGGTGGTTCGCAACCACTCTTCTTTGCCTGTTCTCACCCATGTGGTCTCCATAACGGCAATCAGAAAGGCCAGACCGAGGGTCAGGGGAACAAACATGTAATGGTAGATGGCGGTCATGGCAAATTGCCAGCGCGACCACTCTACTAACGAGGCGGAAGAAATTTCGTACATCATGGGATTTTAGGGTTTGTTGGTTAATTCATTCAGGACATGTTCGCTTTTCTCCCGGTCCGTCGCATAGTGCGTGTTCAGGTAGTTGGGCATCAGGAGAAATTTGAAGACGAAAAACAGTATCAGTACCTTGATAAGGATAATCGCCCACAACATTTTTCCCCAACGGGGCATGTCGCGGAAACCGTCATAATACAGGTGCCATACGCGTTTCAGCATTTTCTTTTTTTTATCTATTTTTTTCCATAAAGAAACGTAATAAAGATATGAATGTTTTTTCTAAAATGTTTTTTTACCTATTTTTTTATTTGAAAATGTTTTGGTGTCCGATGTATCGATTATTTCCTTACTTTTGACTGTATTTTTTAAGACGTTGAACACAAAGCGGATACCGTATGAATAACTGGGGTAAATATTTTTTAGGCGTTGTGGCCTTGGTCGTCGTGGCATACCTTTGCTGGTACTTTTCCTCCGTTATCGCTTATGTCCTGATTGCCGCGGTGATTTCTTTCATTGGCAAGCCGATCATTGCCTTGTTGGGGAAAATTGAAATCCGGGGAGTGAAATTGCCCAATGGTGTGAAGGCGGGGCTTACACTGCTTATTTTGTGGGCGGTGTTTGTCTTTTTCTTTGTCACCATTATTCCCTTGGTTACCAATGAATTTCAGCATCTGAGCAACACCAGCGCGGAGCAGATTGTCGCCAAACTGGAGTCTCCTCTGACGGATATCGGAAACACGCTCAAACACTATGGCATCATCGGCCAGCAGGAGGATGTGAAACGCTATAGTTCGGACAATTTGGCATCCTTTGTCAGCGGCACCCGCATAAAATCCTTATTTAGCGTGGTGGCGGGAACCGTCAGCGGTATTTTTGTCTCCCTCTTTTCCATCACGTTTATCGCTTTTTTCTTTTTGAAAGACAGTTATTTATTTCACCGGATAGTCCTGGCGCTGTTGCCGGTACGGTATGAGGAGAGC
Organism: uncultured Odoribacter sp.; assembly: GCA_910589025.1. Classification (GTDB taxonomy): domain Bacteria; phylum Bacteroidota; class Bacteroidia; order Bacteroidales; family Marinifilaceae; genus Culturomica. The sequence goes on from CAJURM010000003.1 coordinate 100,646, forward strand.
GGCAGGAATGCACTGGAATCCATACAGCGTCTGTTGGTGCGCTATTTCGGCGGATTGTTTCTGGAAGTGCTGGGGGTGATGGCTTTGAATACGATAGGCCTGTGTGTGGTGGGGATGAATTTTTCCAATGCCATCGTTATCGGCTTGGTGTCGGGAGTGCTCAACGTGATTCCCTACATCGGCCCTTTAATCGGGATTGTTTTCGGAATGGTGGTGGGACTGGTCTTGAATATCGACCTTCCTTTTTATACGGATGTGTTGCCGTTGCTTTTTTACATGGCTTTGGCCATGCTGTTTACCCAACTGGTTGATAATGTCGTTTTTCAGCCCTTTATTTATGGGAACAGCGTACACGCCCACCCGCTTGAAATCTTTTTAGTCATTCTGATGGCAGGAAGTATGGCGGGCATCCCCGGAATGATACTGGCTATCCCCTCTTACACCGTGCTAAGGGTGATATTGCGCGAATTTTTCAATAAATACAAATTGGTGAAAAAACTCACGCAAAGTCTGGGAAAATATGAATAAGGGATTTTTTCTTTTTTTGTTGCTTCTGCTGAGTGGCGTGGCACATGCACAATATAGCGGACAGTGGATATTGGGGGAACGCCTCAATTTTGTGAACGGCGGCAGGGTCATTACGGAAACCGGAGAGAAGAAAAACAACGGATTTATGTTTAAAGCGGCTCCTTCGTTGGGCTATTTTGTGCGCAACGGATTAGCTGTTGGCGTTGGCGTGGGATATGAATACATGAAAGATGTAAACGGGCATCAGAATACTTTTGAAGTGACACCGTTTCTCCGCTATGACTTCGGTGGCGGTCGGATGCGCCCCTTCCTGCTGGCGGAAAGCAGTTTCGGCTGGGGAAAAAGCGACCTGAACAAAGGAAACGACGCCCGGCATTATTTGTGGACACCTGCACTGAAACCCGGCATCTGGATTCGCCTCACGGATCATCTTGCAGTGCAGGCCACCGTCATGAGCCTGAGGTATGAACGCTCCAGAATTACGGACCTGAAAACCGATGAGGTGTGGAAACGGGACCGCTGGAAATTCCGCTGGCTGGACATCAGCTTCGGCTTCGACCTCATGTTTGATTTCTGATGCCTCCCCCTGCTAAGATAGGGAGGAGCGGTGAATGAAAAACGCTCCGGGATTTCCGGACCGGCAAATTGAAATAACCGGACAGACGGTTTGAAATACCATCGTTTGCTCTCTCCCGAAACGGTGGACGTCACTTTCCCGAATCTCCCATGTGCATCTCCCAATTCCGGCAGCCCAATATGCAGTCCCGTCCAATCACTTCCCCGCAACGGATTAACCAATTGCGCTGACACACCACTTTTCAGCCTTTGTGAGTTCCGTGATATAATTGTCAAACGCAACCGATAACATGACCGATCAAAATTAAAAGCTGTTTCTCAGGGGTTTCGCTGACTCAGCTTCGGTACAGAATGCTTGTAGCATGCTTACAGCATGTTTGGCCAAGCCTTCATCAAGCCAGCTACAAGCATGCTGAAGCGTCTCTGATACGGCGAAACTACGGCGAATCCATAGCGAAATGCCTGCCCAGTCCCATCCATCATAATAAGCATTGCACTCTCTGGTATTTGTAAATACAATACAAATATTGATATTTTTAAACATTTGTGTCCTTGAAATTCAAACCATCACTCAAAAATCACTCCTATTTTGTTCTCCAAACCGGCAAACTGACAAGTTTATCCGGATTTTATTCCTTTTATGCAAAAAATATGAATGAAATTATCTTTTCGGTAAATGTATCGGTCACGGGAATAAAAAACGGGCAAATGGACCAGTAATTTTATATTCCTGTAAACGTAATTGTTTGTTGAAATAAGTGTTTGTGAAAAAGATAATTTGGGAGGTAGGGGGGTAAAAATTAAAAGGAGCCCGCCTGGGCTCCTTTTAATTTTTTCTTTACAGCAGTGCTATTTTCAACACTTCATCAATGGTATCGACGTAGTGGAATTTCAGTCCCTTCAGATACTCTTTTTTGATCTCTTCGATGTCTTTCCGGTTTTCGCTGCACAGGATGATTTCTTTGATGCCGGCGCGTTTGGCAGCTAAGATTTTTTCCCGGATACCGCCGACAGGCAATACTTTGCCCCGGAGGGTGATTTCGCCGGTCATAGCCAGTGCTTTTTTTACTTTTCTGCCGGTCAGTGATGATACCAGTGAAGTAACCATCGTTATACCTGCCGAAGGACCGTCTTTGGGTACGGCGCCTGCCGGAACATGGACATGGATGTTTCTTTCTTCAAATATATTTTCGTCGATGCCGATTTCTTTGGCATGGGATTTTATGTATTCCAGTGCCAAAGTGGCAGACTCTTTCATCACGTCTCCCAGATTACCCGTCAGGCACAGGTGGCCTTTGCCTTTGCTGTAACTGGATTCGATGAAGAGGATTTCCCCGCCTACGGATGTCCAGGCTAATCCTGTAACTACGCCCGGAAGCTCGTTCCCTTGATACTCTTCCCGTGAGAAAATGGGCGAACCCAAGTATTCTTTCACTTTGTCCGCATCCAGCAGGACATGGAATTTCTTGTTCAGGGCAACTTTGTGCGCCACTTGCCGCATGATTTTGGCAATGACTTTATCCAGGCTTCGCACGCCCGATTCCCGGGTATATTTTTCAATCATCAGGTCGATGCTTTCGTCCGGAATTTGGACGTTGCTTTCGCTGATACCGTGATTCTCCATCTGCTTCGGGATAAGGTGGCGTTTGGCGATTTCCCGCTTCTCTTCCAACAGATAACCGCTGACTTCGATGATTTCCATGCGGTCTCTTAAAGGAGGCGCAATGGTGGACAGGTCGTTGGCCGTGGCGATGAACATCACTTTTGACAGGTCGTAATCGATGTCCAGGAAGTTATCGTGGAAGTTGGTGTTTTGTTCCGGGTCCAGCACCTCCAACAGGGCGGACTGGGGATCACCGCGGAAGTCTTTGCCTACTTTGTCTATTTCGTCCAGGATGAATACGGGATTGGATGTCCCGGCTTTCTTGATATTCTGGATAATCCGTCCCGGCATGGCTCCGATATAGGTTTTGCGGTGGCCGCGGATTTCGGATTCGTCGTGCAGTCCGCCCAATGACATGCGGACAAATTCCCGCCCGACAGCACGGGCTACCGATTTGCCCAAAGAGGTTTTCCCGACTCCCGGAGGGCCGTAAAGACAAAGGATGGGCGATTTCATGTCTGTCTTTAATTTCAGAACCGCTAAATATTCCAGTATCCTTTCTTTCACCTTCTCTAATCCGAAGTGGTCGGCGTCCAGAATCTCTTTTGCATGGTTCAGGTCTAAATTGTCCGTGGAACAGTGGTTCCACGGCAATTCAATCAACTCCCGCAAATAGTTGGACTGTACGGAATAGTCCGGTGAAGAGGGATTCAGCCGTTTGAGCTTATTCAGCTCTTTTTCAAACGTCTCCTTCACATTGGCGTCCCATTCTTTTGTCTGTGCCAGTTCTTCCAGCTCGTCAATTTCCTGGTCGGCGGGCGTTCCTCCCAATTCGTCCTGGATGGTCTTTATCTGCTGGTGGAGAAAATATTCCCTTTGCTGTTTGTCAAGGTCGTTTTTTACTTTTTTCTGTATATCGTGTTTGAGTTCCATCAGACTGAGCTGTTGGCTCAAAAGTTCCAGCAATTTGATAGCCCTGGATTTCAGGTCGTCGATTTCCAGCAACTCCTGTTTGCTTTGGTACCCCACGTCCGTATTGTGAGAAATGAAGTTAATCAGGAAAAACATGCTTTCGATGTTTCTCATGGCAAAAGTCGCTTCGCCCGCAGGGTGTTCGGAGTATTTTATTACTTTCCCCGCCATCTCTTTCAGCGATTCGGTGATGGCGTCGTATTCCGGATCGTTTACCGGTACTTTTTCCTCGTTTTTGAGTTGTATTTTCCCCATGTGATAGGGAGCATCGTAAAGGATGTCTTCCAGTTCAAATCTTTTTTTACCCTGTATGATGGCGGTAGTCGTTCCGTCCGGCATTTCCAGGATCTTCAATATGGCGGCCACTGTCCCGATTCTATACAGGTCGTTAAGCTCCGGATTTTCCGTGTTGGTATCCTTTTGGGTGATGACCCCGATAAAAGCATTCTGCTTATACGCGTCCTGAATAAGTTTCAGGGACTTATTCCTTCCGATATTGATGGGAATAATCACTCCCGGAAACAATACGGTGTTCCGAAGCGGCAATATTGGCAGGGTGTCCGGTATGTTTTTGTCATTCAACGCTGTTTTTTCATCCGTAATGATGGGTAAAAACTCGCTCGATTCATCTGTAATCTCTTCCAGTAACAGGTTCTTGAAATCTATCTTTTCCATGTATTCTCTCCTCTCGATTTTATTTATAACAGAACTTACATCTGTCCTGACTGACATTTTGTCAATGAGATGCAGATATATGATGTCTTTCTATGTAAGGCAATTCCTGTGCCAAAAACAGCAGCGGGGGGCTGGAACGTGTTTTTTTATGTGAAAAGAAGGCGTTTTGCCGGAGGAAAATAAAAAAAACCGCCTGGAAAGCGGTTTTTTTATTATGGGGATAAAGAAATTATTTCTTTCTGTTTTCCATGTGGGTTTTATACCGGTTCATGAATTTATCGACACGACCTGCGGTGTCAACCAATTTCACCTTACCTGTATAGAACGGATGTGAAGTATTGGAAATTTCTAATTTCACCAATGGGTATTCAACACCGTCAATTTCGATGGTTTCTTTCGTAACTGCGGTTGATTTGGTGAGCGTAGTCATTCCGTTAGACATATCTTTAAATGCCACCAATCTGTAATTTTCAGGATGTATGCCCTCTTTCATATCGTATATAAATTTATTATTATTTCTTTTTTACCGGACCAATCCGGGATACTTAAACGGTTCGCAAAGATATGTGATTCATTATAAATCACAAAGAAAATTACTAACTTTTTTTCTTTCTTCCGTTTTTCGGGAGAAATGCCTGCCTGTGTGTCCCGGATTTTCTGCCCGCGGTTTGAGATTACTGGTTTTAAAATATTATTTTCGCACAAAGAATAAAAACAGCGTATGGCGGTTGCAACAGTGAAAAAATTATTCCGGGACTACACGGGGGAATCCGTGGACGAGGCGACGGAATTTCCTTCGTCGGGTTCTTCCCGGCGTTATTACCGGCTGAAAAGCAGGCATTTCGGTTTGATTGGCGTGTGGGGGAACTCTCCGGAAGAGAACCGGGCGTTTAAATACATCTCTGTCCATTTCAAAGAGCAGGGATTGCCGGTGCCGGAGGTATATGCCTCTTCTGCCGACGGACTGGCCTATTTGCAGGAGGATTTGGGCGACACCCTTTTGTTTGACGTAATGGCGGAAGGCAGGAATACGGGAGAATGGAGTGAAGAAATATGCGCCTTATTGAAGAAAACCATACGCTTATTGCCCGCCGTCCAATACAGGGGAGCGGAAGGAATGGACTTCGGGAAGTGTTATCCCTTGCCCGTCTTCAACCGCCGTTCCGTACTTTGGGACTTGAATTATTTTAAATATTGCTTTCTCAAGGCTGCCGTACCGGATTTTCAGGAAAACCTGCTGGAAGAGGATTTTGAGCGGTTTGCGGATATTTTGCTGCAAAACCCTACGGACACGTTTATGTACCGGGATTTTCAGTCCCGGAATGTGATGGTGAGGAACGGTGAACCCTGGCTGATTGACTTTCAGGGAGGCAGGAAAGGCCCGGTATATTATGATGTGGCTTCTTTCCTGTGGCAGGCAAGGGCGAAGTTCCCGCCTGCTGTTCGGGAAATGTTGCTGAAAGAATACCTGGACGGATTGTGCCGTTACACGGTTGTGGATGAAGCGGATTTCCGGAAGCGGCTGCGCTATTTTGTACTTTTCCGCCTGTTGCAGGTGTTGGGGGCTTATGGATTCAGAGGTTATTTTGAGAAGAAACCGCATTTTCTGCAAAGTGTTCCGGCTGCCATGACTAATTTGAGGGAATGGCTGGCGTCCGGTTTTGATAAGTGCCCTTACTTGGCTTCTGTTCTGTCCCGCCTGGTGGAGTCCGACCGCTATAAGGCGGCTCCGCCGAAAGACTGCCTGGAAGTGAGTGTCTACAGTTTTGCTTATCCGAAAGGCATTCCGGAGGATGCTTCCGGCAATGGTGGTGGATTTGTATTCGATTGCCGGGCGATACACAACCCCGGGAAGTACGAACAATATAAGGCTTTGACGGGACTGGATAAACCGGTCATCCGTTTCCTGGAAGAGGATGGGGAGATTACAGTTTTCCTTTCGCATGTTTATGCTCTGGTTGATGCTTCCGTGGAACGCTATCTGAAACGGGGATTTACCAGTTTGACTGTGGCCTTCGGTTGTACGGGAGGACAACACCGTTCTGTTTATTCCGCCCAGCATCTGGCAGAACATTTATACGGCAAGTACGGCGTACGGGTGCGTTTGGTACACCGGGAGCGGCATATTGAAACCATTTACCAGTGATACAATGGCAGAGCGGATGAAAGAAGCTATGATTTTTGCAGCCGGATTGGGTACGCGTTTGCGTCCCTTGACGGACAATTTGCCCAAAGCATTGGTGCCTGTGGGAGGGAAACCGATGCTGGAACACGTCATTTTGCGCCTGAAGGCGGCAGGTTTTGCCCATATCGTGATCAATGTGCACCACTTCGGTCAGAAAATTATTGATTTTCTGGAAGAGCATAAGAACTTCGGAGTGGCGGTAGATATTTCGGACGAGCGGGACGCTTTACTCGATACGGGAGGAGGTATCCGGAAAGCCGCCGGTTATTTCCGGAAAGGGAGCCCGGTTCTGATTCACAATGTCGATATATGGTCCGATGCGGATTTGGCAGGTTTGTATGAAGGACATGGCAGGTCGCGGGCTGCCACTTCGTTATGGGTGAGCAAACGCAGCACGTCGCGTTATCTCTTGTTTGACGAAGAGCACAGGCTATGCGGTTGGGAGAACACAAAAACAGGAGAGGTGAAATCACCGTTCCCCGGTTTTTCTCCTTCTGCCTACGAACCGTATGCCTTTGGCGGGATTCACGTGATTTCTCCTGCCTTGCTGGAGCGGATGCAGGACTGGGGAGAAAAATTTTCGATTATTGATTTTTATCTTTCAGTGGCTGGTGAGGCGATAATCCAGGCTTGTCCGGCTTCTGCGGGGGCGCTCTGGATGGATTTGGGAAAACCTGAAGCCTTGACGGCAGCAGAAAATTATTTAAAGTCGGCAGGGCATGAATAAAAGCGGAACCCCCTCTTCCCCCTATTATCAGTTCGGCCTTTTGAGCAAAGAGGAAGGACTGTTGCATTTTGTTTCTTCCGGAGAACAGGGCAACTGCTCCAATCTGAGTTTTGTTGATCCGGATGCTTTGCGGAACAGACGGAGCCTGGCGGAAGCTGTCGGCTTTGAAATAGGGCAGCTCACAGTGGGAGAACAGACTCACTCGACACATGTTGCCATTGTCCGGTCGGAAGAACGGGGGCGGGGCGGATGTGATAACTTGTCCCGCATTCCGGATACGGATGCTTTGGTGACGGCGGAAAAAGGCGTCTGTTTGATGGTATTGACAGCCGATTGTGTCCCGGTATTGCTGTATGACCCGGTATGCCGGGTGGTTGCGGCGGTACATGCCGGTTGGAAAGGAACCGTGGGGAAAATTGTAATTCGGGCGCTTGATGTGATGAAGAAGGAATGGGGATGCCGTCCGGAAAATGTTTTGGCGGCGATAGGCCCCTCTATCGGGAAATGCTGCTTTGAAGTGGGGGAAGAAGTGGCAGCCCGTTTTGAAGAGCAGGGATTTTCCGCTGCTGTGTCCCGGAAAGGAAACAGCCCGCATGTGGATTTGCGGGAGGCTAACAAAATGCAGCTTTTGTCGGAAAGCGTGAGCGGTTCGCACATCGAATTGGCGCGGGTATGTACTAAATGTACTGTCCCCTCTTTCTTTTCTTATCGGGGCGGTGATACGGATTTCCGTTTCGGAACCGGTATCATGCTTAAATGAGACACACATGCCTGCGGCATGTGGAGACTGCTTTATTTTTTAGAAAGATAAAATCGTGGAACGCGACTAAGGTCTGGAAAATATATATACTTTTGCACTCCTGGAAAAGAGAATAAAATCGGAGTGCTATGTTAGCGGGTGTTTTTATTATATTGTTTTTTTATGCTTTGGGAGAGGGCGTTGCGTGGTTGGTTCAGGGGTTTATTCCGGGGAGCGTGATCGGGATGTTGCTGCTTTTTACGGCTTTGTGTCTGAAACTCGTAAAACCGGAACAGATCAAGCCTGTGGTGAAATTCCTGTGTGACAACATGGCGTTATTTTTTGTACCTGCGGGAGTAGGAATCGTCAATGCAACGGATATTTTATCCCGCCATTGGCAGGCAATCCTGACGGCATGTGCGGCCAGTACGGTGTTGGTTATTGCAATTGTGGCTTATATCCAGCAATGGTTTGAAAAAAGGAGGGGATAGTCATGGAAAATGTATTCAATTCCGAAATATTTATTCTGACACTGGTGGTCGGAGTCTATCTTTTTGCCGTATGGTTGTATCGTAAAGTCCGTCTGGCCCTGCTTCACCCGGTGTTGGTATCTATACCCGTGTTGGCCGTGGTGACCCGGGTGTTGGGCATCTCTTACGAATCGTTTGAACAGGGCAGCCGGATTATTACATTCTTACTGGGACCTTCCGTGGTTGTGTTGGGCTATTTGTTGTATGAACAGGTGGCTTGCCTGAAAGAGAATATGGTTTCTATTCTTACAGCGGTGTTTGTCGGGAGTGCGGTAGGAATACTGAGTGTCATATATATTGCCGGCTTTTTTGATGCCGACCGGATGTTGATAGCCTCTTTACAGCCTAAATCCGTTACGACTCCGATAGCGATGAGTATTGCTGCCAAATCGGGCGGCATCCCTTCCATTACGGCGATAGTAGTGATTGTTGTTGGTATCTTCGGCGGTGTGGTGGGGCCTTTTGTACTGGATAAACTGGGTATAACAAGCCGCATTGCCAAAGGTTTGGCGATGGGTTCCGCCGCCCACGGTCTGGGTACGGCGCGGGCGATGGAACTGGGTACGGTGGAAGGTGCCATCAGCGGTTTGGCTATTGGACTGATGGGAACCATGACAGCCATTCTTGTCCCTGTCGTTGAGGCCCTGTTGAATTGACAAAGAGGTAGTCTAAATCTTTGTCTTTCTTGTCTTTAAATGGGCTTTTATAGGCGGAGTCCCGCCTATGAAAGTTTTTAATCCGTCAATTTGTGACAAAAGTGGTTTGTTTCGGATAAACTCTTATTGTAATTTAGAGATGATTGCCTGGAAGAGAGCAGTCATGCGGGGCTGGGCGGTATTGCCGATGTCCTGCACTTCTTCGTGGTTTGTTTTAATCAGTTCCGGGGAAGCGGTGCTGTTGGTGATGACCGACATACCGAAACACTCCATGCCCATGTGGCGGGCAACGATGATTTCCGGGACGGTGGACATGCCTACGGCATCGCCTCCGATGACACGTATCCAGTGGTATTCCGCCGGAGTTTCAAAAGAGGGGCCTTGTAATCCGGCATAGACGCCTTTTTGCAGTTTGATGCCTAATTCCCTGCCACATTCCTTGGCCAACCGGATGAGTGCCGGACTGTAAGCGTCTGTCATGCCCGGAAAACGCGGTCCCAATTCATTGATGTTTTTGCCGCGCAGAGGATGTTCGGGGAAGAGGTTGATGTGGTCGGTGATAATCATCAGGTCACCTACCAGGAAATTGGTATTCACTCCGCCTGCCGCATTCGATACGAAAAGCCGGGTAACGCCCAATTGATGGAGCACCCTTACCGGGAAGGTCACTTCCTGCATCGGGTAGCCTTCATAAAAATGGAAACGTCCCTGCATTGCGATGACATTTTTTCCGCCGAATTGTCCGATGAGCAGATTGCCTTTGTGGCCTTCAACGGTAGATACCGGAAAATTCGGTATGGCGGCATAGGGAATGGTGTGTCTGATTTCAATTGCTTTGCCCAGTTCGCCCAACCCGGTGCCTAAAATGATGCCGATGGTATATTTTTCCTTATCTAAAAAGCGGGAGATGTAAGCCGCACTATCTTTTATTCTTTGTAACATAGCTCTTTAATTCTTGGATGAATGTTTCTTTTTTGTTGATAAATACCGGTTCTATGGGGATAAAACAGATTTTTTCCCTTATTTCCTGCGGCAGGCGGCAACCTCTCAGACGGGCGGCATCTTTTTCTGTCGTGAAAATGTATTTTTCCGGATTGTAAATTTCTTCAAATAGCGCTTGGATATTCCGGATATCCCGTTTGGAAAAACGGTGATGGTCGGGATACTTCAAGGCTGTGATATCGGGCGTCAGTTGTTTCAGGTAACGGATATAAGGTTCTGGCCGGGCAATGCCTGTCACACACAGGATGGAGGTCTGTCCGGTCGGTATGGGGACAGGAAGTCCTGTTTCCATGCTGCGGGGCGTAGCGTATTGCATCGTCGTGAAAAAAAGTCGCTGATAGGGTTTTATCCTCAGGTGTTTTGACCACAATCTTTGTTCGATGGGGGTCAAGTTGTCCGGGCATTTGGAAACAATGATGTAATCCGCCCTCCTCAAGGCTCCGGGAGTTTCGCGCAAACGTCCCGCGGGAAGCAGGCAGTCTTTGTAGCAGGGATGGTTATAATCAACCAGTACGATGTTTTTGTCGGCTTTTACATAGCGGTGTTGAAATGCATCGTCCAATACAATGACTTCGGGCGGCAGGGGCAAGGAAAGCAGTTTTTCGATTCCTCTGACCCGGTTGGCATCACAGGCGACCTCTATCTCCGGAAATTTTCTTTTGATCTGCAACGGTTCGTCACCGGTTTCTTCGGCAGTGGATTGGGAGGTCGCCAGAATGAAGCCTTTGGTGCGGCGTTTGTATCCGCGGCTCAGGCAGGCCACCCGGAAGTCTTTCGACAGTTCTGAAAGAAGCCATTCCGTATGGGGGGTTTTGCCGGTACCCCCGACGGTGATATTTCCGACGCAGATAACCGGAATGCGGAAACTTTTGGATTTCAGTATCCCGGTATTGAAAAAGAAATTCCTGATCCCGACAACAATGCCGTAGATTAAACTGAGCGGTAGCAATATGATTTTCAGAACAGCCATGTTGCGGGAAGTTAGCAGACAGGTGATTAAAATTTTATATCGTAAGGCAGACGGGCCACCAGCCCTTGCTGGGTATTCATCATTTCTTTCAAGTCGCAGAATGTGTCGTAATATCCGCCCAATTCCGCATTCAGAATCCTGGCTTTGAGGGAGGCGGAAAGTCCGCTGAACAGCTCTTCAAAAGGATTTTTCTCTACCGGATATTCAGAGAGGCTGAATTTGTCCAGGCCTGCTTTTCCGGCAGCGATGCTGATGGCATCGTTCAGTCCGCCCAATACGTCTACCAATCCCACGCGGAGGGCTTGTTCTCCTGTCCAGACGCGTCCTTGTGCCACTTCATGCACTTCGTCGCGGGTCATGTGGCGTCCTTGTGCCACCCGGTTCAGGAAGGTTTCATAACCGTTTTCAATGTATTTCTGGAGCACTTGTTTTTCATAAGCGTTCAGTGGACGGTTGCCGATAGGTAAGGGAAGCGGATAGGCTCCTCCGAAGTCGCTGTGTGCGTTTGTTTTTATGCTGCTACTTGTCAGTCCCAGTTTGTCTTTGATAAGTTTTTCGCCCGTAAAGAACTGTCCGTAAATACCGATGGAGCCGGTCAGTGTCATGGGGTCGGCGACAATTGTGTCGGCAGCACATGAGATGTAATACCCTCCGGAAGCAGCCACGTTGCCCATGGAAACAATAACCGGTTTTTCCCGGGTGGTCAGTTCGACTTCTCTCCAAATGATGTCGGAAGTTAAGGCGCTTCCTCCGGGCGAATTGACACGCAACACGACGGCTTTGACGTTTTTGTCCTGTCTGACTTTACGCACTGTGGCCGCTAATTCCGGGCCAATGGTTTTGGGGCTCTGGCTCATCCCGATTTGACCGGAAGCGTAGATAACGGCTATTTTATTTTTTCCGGCGGAGAGGGTTTTGCTTGTTATGCTTTTATTATAATCCGCTAACGAGACGAGGGGTAGTTTCTTGTCTGCGGCAATCTGGCATTTCCCTTTGAGGAAAAGCAGCATCTGGTCTTCGTAACATACACCGTCATACAGTCCGAAGGCCATTTCTTCCAGTGGGGTGCGGTAGTTCAGGTTATCGGCCAGCCAGTTCAGGGAGTCTACGGAAATATGGCGGCTTTCGGAAATGCTTTTCAGCATCGTTCCCCACAACGAATGCATATATGCCGAAATCTGTTCCCGGTTGGCTTCGCTGACTTCCGTCCGGGTAAAAGGTTCAACGGCCGATTTGTATTTTCCTACTTTAATGATTTCTGCTTTTACGCCGATTTTCTCCAGCAGGTCTTTATAAAAAATTACGTTGCTGCCTAAACCCATCAGCATCAGCGGGGTTTCCGGATTCACAAGAACGCTGTCGGCTGCCGTAGCTAAGTAATAGCCGGTCTGTGAGTAGCCTAAATTGGTATAGCTGTAAATAAATTTTCCGCTTTTTTTGAAGTCAACTAAGGCGTTGCGGATTTCTTCTGCCGTGGCGAAAGGCAGAAAATAGCTCTGTATGTCTGTGATGTTCAGGTAGATGCCTTTTATCTTCGGGTCGCTGGCGGCATGGCGTATGCTTTTTAGTATGTTGTTCAGTCCGAGGGATGGGGTGGATTTCATCGACATGAAATCCAGGTTGTCAAAAGGATTGGTGGACGTCCGGTCAGGGATGGAGTTTGCCAACGTGATTTCCAGAATGGAATTGTCTTTGATTTCGACGGTTTTGTCTCCCATGGTAGCTAATGCGCCGATGAAACCGAAAAACAAAACGAATACCAGAATGTTGATAATCACGAAACCGACGATGGTAGCCAGTACGTATTTGAAGAAACTTTTCATATATAAATGTTTTTAAAGTGTCGTTGTGTTTTTTTTATTAATTGTATCTTACGATTTCCGCCCCGATAGCGTTCAGTTTTTCGTCAATATGTTCGTATCCCCGGTCAATCTGGTCGATGTTGTGGATGGAACTTTTGCCGTTGGCGGACAGGGCGGCAATCAGCAGGGCAATACCAGCGCGGATGTCGGGCGACGTCATTTTGGTGGCGCGCAACTGGGATTCGTGGTTTTGTCCTATGACTGTGGCCCGGTGCGGGTCGCAAAGGATGATTTTGGCACCCATGTCGATGAGTTTGTCCACAAAGAAAAGCCGGCTTTCAAACATCTTCTGGTGGATCAGCACGCTTCCTTTGGCCTGGGTGGCAACGACAAGGAAAACACTTAACAGGTCGGGGGTCAGACCCGGCCAGGGAGCATCGGCGATGGTCAGAATGGAGCCGTCGATGAAGTCTTCGATCATATAGTGTTCCTGGCGGGGAATGTACAGGTCGTCGTCCCGTTCTTCTATCCGTATGCCTAATTTGCGGAATGCCTCCGGGATGATTCCCAACTGCCGGATGTTTACATCCTTGATGGTGATTTCCGAGCGGGTCATGGCTGCCAGTCCGATGTAACTGCCTACTTCTATCATGTCGGGCAGACAACGGTGTTTGCAGCCGTGTAATTCTTTCACGCCCTCAATGGTCAGCAGGTTGGAAGCGATACCGGAAATTCTGGCTCCCATGGAGTTCAGCATCAGGCAGAGCTGTTGTACGTAAGGCTCGCAGGCTGCGTTGTATATGGAGGTGGTCCCTTCTGCCAGAACGGCTGCCATGATGATGTTGGCGGTTCCGGTGACGGAGGCTTCGTCCAGTAACATGTAATTGCCGTGAAGCTGCTGGGCAGAGGCTTTGAAACAACTGTTTATGGCGTCGTATTCAAAGGTGGCGCCCAATTTTTCAAATCCGAGGAAGTGGGTGTCCAGCCTTCTCCGTCCGATTTTATCCCCTCCGGGTTTGGGTACTAACCCGCAACCGTGAATGGCTAAGAGCGGCCCCAGAATCATGATTGAGCCCCGCAGGCTGACAGCTTTGTTGTAAAAATCTTCCGTTTGCAGATAGTCGAAATGGATGTCGGCAGCCTGGAATGTGTATTCCCCGTGTGTAGGATGTTCCACTTTTACTCCCAGGCCCTCTAATAGTTCGATGAGTTTCAGTACATCTAAAATTTCGGGGACGTTGGAAATGGTTACCTCTTCTTTGGTTAGCAGGCAGGCGCATATTACCTGCAATGCCTCATTTTTAGCCCCCTGGGGACAGAGTTCTCCTTTCAGCCGCCGTCCTCCGGTTATTACGAATCTGCTCATTATCCGCGTGTATAATCGTTTTTATTTCAATTGGGTAAATTTACCGAAAAAAAACGTATAAATGCAAAATTCTGCTTAAATAGTTTGGAGTATCGGGTTTTTCATCCCGGATGTATCGTATATATCGATGTCAGCACCCCTTTGGGTTGTTCAGGGCATAAGCCGGAATTATCCCGGAAGTTTTTTCACCGTCAGGGGGTCGTTGCATTCGGCAAAGAGCTGGGAGATGGGTTTGTGGAGGAGGGGGTGGACGAAACCGGGCATTATTTCGTTGAGGGGAGCAAGGACGAAACGGCGTTCCGCTATCCGGGGGTGGGGAACGGTCAGTGAAGGGGTCCGGATGATTTCGTCGTCGCAGAAAAGCAGGTCTATGTCGATGGTACGGGAAGCATAGCGGACTTCTGACGGACGGAGGCGTCCCAGTGATTTTTCAATGGCTAAAGCCTGTTGAAGAAAAGTTTCTGGGCAAAGACCAGTTTCCAGCTGGAGGACCTGGTTCAGAAAAGGTTCATCGCTTTCAAATCCCCAGGGGGCGGTTTCATATAGAGAGGAAAAAGCGGCAAGCGTTCCCGTTTGTTGAATTAAAAGGTGTGTAGCCTGCCGGATGTATTCTGCCTTGTTGCCTGAATTGCTTCCTAAAATGACGGTGATAACCATCGTTTAATTCTGGTTTTTGTTGTTCCCCTGCTGGTCGTTGTTTTTGTAATTCTTTTTGTAGTAAGTGTGGTTGTTGTTGTCCCGTTTGTTGTTTTTGATATTGTTGTTGTTCTTGACGACGGGTTTGTTGGAGCTGGGTTTGCTCTTCTTTTGCAACAGGTCTTTCGGGTTGGATAATGTCATGCCTTCCGGCAGGATAATCGGGCATCCATAATAGGCATTGATGTCGTTGTAGATCTGTTCATCCTCTACGGAATCTTTGTTCCAGGTCAGGAACGATTTTTTCATGTGGTTGGCCGTCAGTACGATAAGGGCTCTTTTCTGTTCCGGATCTTCCAGTTCCTTGATTTTGTCTATCAGCTTTTCAACCGATTTACCGTAATGCCGGTATTTGATGTGGTTGGTGCTGTATTTTATCTTTTCCGGTTTTTCGTTGATTTTGTCTATCGAGGGCAGGGGATACGGTGTTTCAATGTCTAATTTAAAGCCTGACATGATGGCTAAATGGTCCCACAGTTTGTGACGGAAATCGGGGACGTCCCGCAGGTGGGGATAAAGATTTCCCATCACGTCAATGACGGTTTTGGCAGCCCGGGTTCTTTCCGCCCGGTCTTCAATGGTCATAATGTGGTCCACCATCTTCTGTATGTTACGTCCGTATTCCGGTAATAGTAGCTTCTTTTTTTGGGTATTGTATTCCATTTCAGGGTGTTTTTGCAGGTGCGTAGTACGCAGATTTTGTTCAATTAAGTTAAAGTCCTTTTTCTGATTCAGAGTACGAATAAATGATTTTGTTGGATTGCCGGCAGAAAAGGGTCAAAACCCGGTGCGCGTGTCGGCGGTGTTGTTTATTTATTCAACCTCAGGCTAAATATTCTGTACCAATAAGTTTATAATTTCAAGGGAGAACTCCGGGAATGACCGGAGTAGTCTTTCTGATGATTACGGTACAAATATAGGACATTTTTCCGGTTTTTCCCGTGTAGTTTATTCTTCTTGTATGAATAATTTTGCAAACTTTAACAAAAGGGTTTTGCTCCCCTGTCCGGCAAAAGCCACTTTGGCTTTTTTGTTTACACCCAGGCCGTCTAAGCTGAGTACTTTGCCGGGCCCGAAGGTAGGGTGGTAGATAATCATACCCGGTACGACGTGTGCCGCATCTATCGGTTTGAGTTTGGACTGGTCGACGGTGGGGATGTCGTGAACGGCTGCCGGTGTGAAAGAGACGGATTGCGGTTTCCGGAATCCGGTGGCCGGGGTTTTCAGTCTGAAGCCGGAAGATTCAGAACGGGGCGTGATAAATCCTTCCAAAAAGTGAGGGTCGATTTCACTGATGAAGCGGGAAGCTCGCGTCGGTATAATCTGACCGTTGCGGTAACGGGAGGTGGCATATGAAATGACTGCCCGTTTTTCGGCCCGGGTCAGGGCGACATAAAACAGCCGCCGTTCTTCTTCCAGAGCCGAGGGGTTGGCTACACACTGCTGGGCGGGGAAAAGGTCTTCTTCCAATCCGGTCATGAATACGTTGGGGAATTCCAGGCCTTTGGCGGCATGTATGGTCATGAGGGTGACTTTGTTGTTGTCTTCCGGTTTTTCGCTGTCCTGGTCGGTAAGCAAGGCAACCCCCTCCAGAAATGCCGGAAGTTTGTCGTCCCTGCCTTCTTTGTAATTGGTTTCGCTGAAATCTTTGATGGCATTCAGCAATTCCTGGATGTTTTCTTTCCGGGAGATACCTTCCGGCGTGCTGTCGTTGGACAGGTCGTCAACAATCCCGGACGATTGGGCAATGGTAACAGCCAGGTCGTAGGCATTTTCAGTAGAAACCTGGGTGGAAAAACGCTCTATCAGCAGCCGGAAATTGTTGAGTTTTGCCGCTGTGGAGGCGTTAATAACGCCGGAAATTTTGTTGAGGTTGCACAATACGGTCCACATGCTTACCCGGTGTTGCAAGGCAAGGTCCCGGATTTTGTCAATGGTGGTGTCTCCGATACCTCTCCGCGGATAGTTGATGACCCGTTTTAAGGCTTCTTCGTCGTTCTGATTGACAGACAACCGGAAATAGGCCAGCAGGTCCTTGATTTCCTTTCGCTGGTAGAAGGATTGACCGCCGTATATTTTGTAGGGGATGTTCCGTTTCCTCAGGGCTTCTTCCAGAATACGGGACTGTGCATTGGTGCGGTAGAGAATGGCAAAGTCGCTGTATTCCTGTTGTTCGTAGTTGGCCATTTTGAAAATCTCATTGGTGACCTGGAAGCCCTCTTCTTTGTCCGAAAGGGCTTTCAGCACCTTGATTTTTTCTCCTTCTTCGTTTTCGGAAAAGACCCGTTTGGGGATCTGTTCTTTGTTTTTGTTTATGATGCTGTTGGCGGCATCGACGATTGTGGTCGTGGAACGGTAATTCTGCTCCAGTTTGAAGATTTTATAGTCGGGATAGTCGTTTCTGAAATTCAGGATGTTTTCAATCCGGGCACCCCGGAAAGAATAGATGCTTTGGGCATCGTCACCTACAACACAGATGTTGCGGTGGACTTCCGACAGTTTTTTGATAATCAGATACTGGGAGTAGTTTGTGTCCTGGTACTCGTCTACCAGCAGGTAACTGAATTTGTTCTGGTATTTGTCCAGTATTTCCGGAAAATCACGGAAAAGGATATTGGTTTGCAGCAACAGGTCGTCGAAATCCATGGCGTCGCTTTGCTTGCAGCGTAGCTGATAGTGGTTGTAGATTTCTGCTATCTTAGGTTTACGGGCTGCCTTGTCGGCTTCGATGATTCGTGCGGACTGCGCGTACACCTGCGCGACAATCAGGTTGTTTTTAGCCATGGAAATCCGTCCCAACACATCGTTGGGTTTATAGATTTTGTCGTCTAATTTCAGGTCTTTGATGATACTCTTGATGAGGTTTTTGGAATCCTGGGTGTCGTAGATGGTGAAATTGGACGTATAGCCTAACTTTTCAGCTTCAAAACGCAGGATTTTGGAAAATACGGAGTGGAAAGTCCCCATCCACAGGTTTGCGGCATTCTCCGATCCGACAAGTTGTGCGATACGTTTCTGCATTTCCCGGGCGGCCTTGTTCGTAAAGGTCAGGGCCAGGATTTTATAGGCAGGCACCCCTTTCCCCAGCAGGTTGGCAATGCGGTAGGTCAGTACACGGGTTTTCCCGGAACCGGCTCCGGCGATGACAAGAGAAGGACCCTCTGTATGCAGGACGGCTTCTTTCTGGTTGTTATTCAGTTCGTTTAAAAAATCCACGGTCGTTTATTCTGGTCAGTGCGGTTGTCCGCTATTCTCATGCAAAATTAGAAATTTAATTTTAGAATCGGGAATAAGTGCCGTAAAAGGTCGGGGCGTATGGCAGGGCGGGCAGAAATCAAAAGTTTAAAATGGAGCTGATTTCCGATTTTTTAATTAATATTGTATGCTGAAAAACTATAAGTGTTAAAAGAGATGAAGTTTTTGTGGATATGGTGTTTCGGATTGTTGTGTGCGTATGCCACTAAGGCTCAGGTGCCGCAGTTGGAAGGGTGTGTGTATACGGTCGAAACATTGAATACTCCGGATGGTTTTCCCTTTGTGGCAGTGAAGGATGTGACAGGAAATGGCCGCGGCGGACAGGTCCGCTTCCGTACCGGAAGCCCGGGGTGGATATACAAGTGGATGCATGAGGGTGTAGAGTATGCGTCGGGGACTTATGCTGCCGATTCGTCTTCTTTTGTTTTTCCGTTACAGGGAAACGGTGTCTATTCCGTTGTCGCGGAGAAGGAGGGAGAAGAGCCTGAGGCATCGGGAGATTTCCGCATTTTTTATGTGCATGTTCCCGAATTTGAGTTGAGTGTGGTGGAGGAGACGAAGTATGATTGTGAAGGTATCAAGTTGAGGATAGATGGTTTCCAGCCGGCATATTACTTGTATGGGGAGGATGTGCGTTATTATGGTGCCCATAGTGTCGAGTATCTTTTGTCTACCCGCAAAGAGCCGATAATTTCGCCCGATTATTGGCGGGATGGGATGGAGCTTTATCAGACGGTGGATGACCGGGATGCACGTTATACGCTGACGGTTACGGATAAATTCGGGTTTGCCTGGACAAGTTCGGAAGCGGAATATGTATCCGTTGTCCCGAAAGCGAAAATGAGCTTTAAATTGCTTAATACGGTAAAGGTGGACGGATACGGGGAGGATATGGGACAGGCGCCTCTGGAGGTGGAATTTACAGACGAAAGTGTGAATGCGCAGTCGTATGTGTGGTATTTGTATAAGGATACAATTGATTTGAAAGAGAAGCTGCCCAATCTGGAAGACAGCTTGATGGATAATCGGTTGCGTTATGCCCCTGATTTTACGTATACTTATGAGCATCCGGGACTGTATGGTGTGAGATTGAAAGTAATTAATACGGCGGGAGTGAATCATTGCTGGGATACGACGGAATTGAAAAATATAAAGGTAATCCCTTCTTTGGTCAATGTGCCCAATGTGTTTACACCTAACGGTGATGGTGTGAATGATATTTTCCGGGTGCAGATGCTCTCTGTGACCTCCTTTCATGCCGTGATTATCAACCGCTGGGGACGCAAGGTGTATGAATGGACTGACCCGGAGGGGGGATGGGATGGGAGAATCAATGGGACGTATGCCAGTCCGGGGACGTATTATTATATTGTCACGGCCCGGGGGCTCGAAAAGAACAATCCCCCGAAGTATGTGAAAAAGGGGGCTTTGTTGCTGGTGCGTTGAAGTCATGTATAAATAAATTTAGGCACCTACCCTTTTTAAATGTGTCAGCATGGCGGATGCTTTACGGAAACTGTTACACAAAAAGATTGATTTGGTGGAAGAAGGGCAATTAAAAGAGTTTGTCAGGCATTCCGCGGAACAAGATAAAATCTTGATTTGTGAGAGAGAGGCCGAATCTCGGTTGGCATGACTTGCCAAAATCCCAGTGAAAAGGCCCCAAATGACGGAACACCAAGGCACAAAAAAAAGGAAATTAAACTCTGTTTAATTTCCTTTTTTTTAGCGTACCCAGGGCGGGAATCGAACCCGCACGTCTGTTGAGGACACTGGATTTTGAGTCCAGCGCGTCTACCAATTCCGCCACCTGGGCAAAGAACTCGGGTGCAAAAGTAGGTAATTTTTTTATATCTGCAAATCATTTTCTGTTTTTTTGAATCTTTTATAGGATTTCTCCGTATTTATTGCTGTTCTCAATGTTCAATACTCATGTTCATGAATAGTCCCTTGCAGTTTTGACGGCAGGGGATTATTTTTTGGTGGTTTATTCTTATTTTTGCAGATATAAATTTGTTGTGCTATGCGTGGTTTGTGGTATTGTATTTGTTTTGATGCCGTTTTAATTTTCTGTTGTGCGTCTTGCGGGACGGAAAAGGTGTGTAAGCAGTTGGAGGTTATTCCCGTACCTGAAAAGGTGGAATTCGGAGAAGGGGTATGTCGTCTCGATCGGCATACTTGTGTATATCTTTCTGAATTTCCAGGCGGTCGGTTTTTAGCGGAGGAGTTGGATGCCCTGACCGATTCTTTGGCCGCTTACCGTTGGGATAGAAACAGTGGGGACTCCGGAGAGAATGATGTCCGTTTTTTGTTGGATTCCTTGTGTGGCATAGCTCCGGAGGGATATTTACTGGATATTCATTCGCAGGGTGTTGAAATTAAAGCTGCGACTTCCGCAGGGTTGTTTTATGGTTTGCAGACTTTTATGCAGATTTTGAGCGACCGGCATTTTTATAAAGAAACGGAGCAGTGTTGGCTTTTACCTGTTGTACAGATTGCCGATAAACCTGCTTTCCCGTACCGCGGACTTCATCTGGATGTGTCCCGTCACTTTTTTCCTGTTGCGTTTATCAAAAAGTACATCGATTTGATGGCTGTGTATAAATTGAACCGTTTTCATTGGCATTTGACGGACGCTGGCGGATGGCGTTTTGAAGTCAGAAAATACCCGGAGCTGACCCGTCGGGGGGCATGGCGTACGCAGGAGGATTGGAGAGTGTGGTGGAATGGCGGTGACCGGGCTTACCTGGATGAGGGGGAAGAAGGTGCATACGGCGGCTATTATACGCAGGATGAAATCCGGGATGTTGTGTCCTATGCGGCGGCACGACACATAGATGTAATCCCTGAAATTGAAATGCCGGGACATTCGGAGGAGGTGTTGGCTGTCTATCCGCAGTTATCTTGTTCCGGGCGTGGGAAAGGTGGGGAATTTTGTGCCGGTAATGAGGCTTCTTTTCATTTCCTTGAAAATGTATTGAAAGAGGTGATGGAACTTTTCCCTTCGGAATACATTCATATCGGAGGAGACGAGGCATCAAAAAGTGCCTGGAAAAAATGTCCATTGTGTCAAAAACGAATCCGGACAGAGCGTTTGAAGGATGAAAAAGAGCTGCAAAGTTATTTTATCAGGCGGATGGAAAAGTTTCTGACTGCCCGGGGGCGGAAGATTATCGGTTGGGATGAAATTCTGGAGGGTGGTCTGGCTCCTGATGCTACGGTGATGTCCTGGCGGGGAGAAAAAGGAGGGATTGAGGCTGCCCGTTCGGGACACGATGTGATTATGACTCCGGGAGGGTACTGTTATTTTGACAGTTACCAGGCGGAACCCTCTACACAGCCGTATGCCATTGGTGGTTTTCTGCCTTATCTGAAGGTGTATTCCTACCATCCGGTGCCGTCGGCATTGTCTGCGGAGCAATCCGGGCATATCTTGGGTGCCCAGGCGAATATTTGGACGGAATATATCTGTACGCCGGAGCATGTGGAATATATGGCATACCCCCGTGTATTGGCTTTGTCGGAAGTGGTTTGGTCTCCGAAAGAAAAGAAAGATAATGAAGATTTCAAACGGCGTGTCCAGGCGCATATCTGCCGTTTGCAGCAAAGAGGGGTGAATGTCTTTCCGTTAAGTGACAGGATTGAAATGGAGATGGAAGTGGATACATCGAGAAAGCAGATCCGGGTGAGTTTTGATTCCGAAAAGTATAATCCGGAAATACGGTATACACTTGACGGCTCAATGCCTGATGCCTGCTCTGCCGTTTATGAGGGACCGTTCTGGATTGATTCGGCTCAGGTAAAAGCAGCTTTGTTCCAAAAGGGGGAAAGAAGTAAGGCTATTTCAACAGGACGTTTTGATTATCACAAAGCAATAGGTAAAAGAGTAAGCTACACCAATAGGTATAGCGGTTCCTATCCGGCTGCCGGAGATATAACACTTACTGACGGTTATCGTGGCGGACTGACATATGGGGATGGCCGTTGGCAGGGATTTTTGAAGAATCTGGAGGTTGTGATAGACCTGGAGACGGTGCAGCCCTTGCATTCTGTGGGAATCAAATTTATGCAGTTGACAGGTCCCGGAGTATATATGCCGCAATATGTCAGGGTCAGTGTTTCGGAGGACGGGAAGAATTTTACGGAGGTTGGGCAAGTAAAGAATGACATTCCTGCTGACAAACCGGATTTGTTTTTTAAGGATTTTATTGTGGAATTTTCTGCCCGTGCCCGTTATGTCCGGATTTTTGCCCGGAAACAAGCCGGGTTTATGTTTACGGACGAAATTGTAGTGTATTGACGGGTTCTTTTCCTATTCACTTCATATCTTGTGAGTTAAAAAGCGTTACGAATGTTAATTTGTAACGTTTTTTTTATTAAATCCTCAGATTTTCAAAGAAAAAAGAGTAATCTTTATGTCGGACGAAAAGGGTTATTTTAATCGGATGTAAATTGTTAATTATTAGTTTGTTGTGCTAAATAATAAACGTCCGTTTTTATTGGAATAAGGATGAACAGCTGAGAGAAAAGTGAAAGAGGGAATAATATTTTGGTAACGAAAGAGTTAAAATTTTAAATGATTTCTTAATTTTGCGACCGATTAAGAAAAATTTTTCCAATAAAAACGGACGTTTAATTGGGTTGTTTGAAACAAACGTTTGCGATGTCGGCGATTTTCTTGATGTGCGTTCAGATGCGGGATTTGTGCAAATCTGAAGGTTTGTGTGTAATGGCATAAAGAGAGCTGTGTAACAGACAGTATATATGATGAATAGTTATGAATTTTAACAGTTAAATTATGAGAGAAAAACGGTTATATTATTCGTTTTTGCGAGTAATGATGGCAATGGGATTTACATTGCTTCTCACGACGGCCGTGGTTGTTCAATCACAGGCAAGTAATTCAGGCGAAATCGCTGCTCCTCAGAGTGCGCATGAGGTTAGCGGTGTGGTTTCGGATGCCGGTGGTCCGCTTCCGGGTGTAACGATTATGGAAAAGGGAACTGCCAATGGCGTATCTTCGAACATTGACGGTAAATATTCCTTGACCGTTCAGCCGGGTGCTGTGCTGGTCTTTTCTTTTGTGGGGTATAAAACCCAGGAGATTGTGGTAGGTAATCAGACGACCATTAACGTGGTGATGAAAGAAGATTCGCAGATGATGGAAGAGGTGGTGGTTGTGGGTTACGGTACGCAGAAAAAAGTAAACCTGACCGGATCTATTGCTGCTGTAGGACAGGAGGAATTGAAAGATCGTGTCAATACGGACGTATTGAAAGCCGTTCAGGGAACTGTGCCGGGAGTTACGATTATTTCGCGTCCGGGTTCAGATGCAACGATTAACTTTCGTGGGCGTGGTAATTTGGGAACTTCTTCTCCTTTGTATGTGATTGACGGGGCTATCGCTGACGCAGAATTTTTCTCCAGCCTGGACCCTTCGACCATTGAAAGTATTTCGTTTTTGAAAGATGCCGCTTCTTCGGCTATTTACGGATCCCGTGCTGCCTATGGTGTGGTACTGGTAAAAACCAAAGGCGGTAAAAAAGGAGATATGAAAGTCACCTATAACGGCTATATGGGCTTCAAGGTAGATACGTACAGACCGAAAGTGGTTGATTCATGGCAGTATGCCGAGTTGTATAATGAAGCGATGTACAATGCCAACCCCTCTAATCAGCCCCGTTATACACAGGAACAGATTCAGAAATTCAAAGACGGTTCTGACAGGGATCTTTATCCGAATACGAAATGGTATGATTTGGTATTGAACGATATGGCTGTAACGACCCAGCATCAGTTGAATTTCCAGGGAGGAAGTGAAAACATCCGTTATTTTGTGGGAATGGGTTATGTGTATGATGAGAACCTGACTCCGGGTGCTCACAGTGACCGCTTCAATCTGTCAGGTAACATCAGTGCAGATGTTAAACCTTGGTTGACGTTGAATACCAATGTGAAGTACATTTACAGACAGTATCAGCGTGACGGGGCTCCCTCATTGATGACCTGTTTGACCATCCCCGTTACTTACGCTGCCAAACAATCAGACGGTAGCTGGGGTACTGTAATCGGCGGCTCACAGGCTCCTGCCGAATATATCAAGAAGAATCCGTTGCGTAACTTGGAAGGCGGAGACTGGCAGGAACAACACCGCAAGAATTCCATGATTGATTTGGGCTTTGATATTAAACCGGTAAAAGGATTGGTGTTGACCGGACAATTCGTGTATAAAGGATGGGATTATCGTAATAAGTCCTACTCCGCATCCTGGGATAATGTAAGCAGCTTCCTGACAGGTTTGGAAATTGCAGGTAGCGGACGGGATGAAAATAAGATGGAATATGATTGGCAGACGACCAGCCGCTTGTTGTATAACGGATTGGCCAAATACAACTGGAACAATGACGATCATGATTTGAGTGTATTGGCGGGTGTTTCTTATGAACATTACAAATGGAACAAGAGTTATTCCTGGCGTAAAGGTTTCCCCGACAACAATATGGAGGACATGAACGGCGGTTCAAGTGCAGACCCGGATACTTATGCGGAAGGAGGAGCAACGGAAAATAAGATGTTGTCTTATTTCGGGCGTGTAAACTATTCTCTTTTCGGCAAATATTTGTTTGAAGCCAACTTGCGTGCCGATGCTTCTTCCCGTTTCCATAAAGACGAACGCTGGGGTATATTCCCTTCATTCTCTGCAGGGTGGAGAATTAATCAGGAAAACTTCATGAAAGATGTGCAGTGGGTGAGCAATTTGAAACTGAGA
This sequence comes from uncultured Odoribacter sp., assembly GCA_910589025.1. Classification (GTDB taxonomy): domain Bacteria; phylum Bacteroidota; class Bacteroidia; order Bacteroidales; family Marinifilaceae; genus Culturomica. Next base: position 125,697 of record CAJURM010000003.1, read on the forward strand.
GCATCCTGGGGACAATTAGGTAATATCAATAACGTGGGAGATTATGATTATCTGCCTACTTACGGTATGGGAAACAATTACAACTTTGAAGATGTAATTGTAAACGGTATGATTGAAAACAAACCGGCTAACAAGACATTGTCCTGGGAAACGGTAACCATTACCGATATCGGTGTGGATTTCGATATTTTTGACGGAAAACTGAGTTTGGTTGCCGACTGGTATATTAAAAATACGAAAGACATTCTGTTGGCATACAATGTCCCGGTAGAAGTGGGTATTCCGAGCGCCAACAAACCTTCTCAGAATTTGGGTAAGGTAGAGAATAAGGGTATTGAAATCGCTCTTAACCACCGGAATAAGGTAGGGGATGTTTCTTACTCTGTCGGATTTAATGTGTCCAAAAACTGGAATAAGGTAAAAGACCTGGGAACTTCCGATCCGATGATTGAAGCTCCGTGGATTAAGACGGTCGGTCAGCCGATTGGTACGTTCTATGGTTACAAAACGGATGGTTTGCTGACTCAGGAAGATATTGATAACGGTAATTATATTTCTAACGGAACGACTCCGCAGGCCGGTGATATTAAATTCGTGGATGTAGAGAAAGACGGTAAACTGGATGGTGATGACCGTACGTTTATTGGTTGCGATGTGCCTGATGTTACTTATGGTGTAAACTTCAATGTACAATACAAAGGGGTTGAGTTGAGTGTATTCGGTCAGGGCGTTGCGGGAACGAAAGTGAAATTCTCCGAAGAACAGGCCTGGGCATTTTTTGAAGACGCCAGTCCCCGCGAATGGCATTTGAATCGTTGGACGGAAGCCAATCCGAATCCGAACGCCGTTTATCCCCGTATTTATCTGAAAGGAAATCCGAACCAGAATTACAATCAGCAGTTCTCTGATTTCTGGTTGTTTGATGCAGACTATTTCCGTGTTAAAAACATCACCCTGGGTTACTCTTTCCCGAAAGCCTGGATGGACCGTTGCTTCCTGGACAGTGCCAAGATTTTCTTTACGGCTGAAAATCCGTTTACAATCCGTGCTGACAAACGCATGAAGGATTTTGATCCGGAAGCGACTTCCGGTCGTGGTGTAGGTGCATTGGGTATCAGAACCTTTGCTTTTGGTGTGAATGTATCATTTTAATTAAAAGAAGTATAGATTATGAATAAGATGACATTAAATATAAAGAATCTGTTCGTGGGAGTTGCTTTTGCAACGGCTATGACAGGGTGTGTGGACATGGACGTGACACCTCCTGCTTCCATCAGTCCGGACACGTTCTGGAAAACGGAAAAAGATGCCTGGTACGGTTTGAATGCTTGTTATGCCTACATGCCGGGATGTGATGTTTTTCAGGATGCTTATGTGGACAATGCTTTTAATCATCATGCCCATGAGAGTAAAGGACAGACTTTGCAGACAGCAACAATGAATCCTTCTGTGGATTATGGTTACGGATATACGGATATCCGTTCGTTCAATGTATTTCTGGAAAATGTGGAGAATTGTGAGATGGATCCGGAGTTGAAAGAGCGGATGAAAGCCGAAGCCCGTTTTATGAGAGCAAACGGCTATTTGTGGCTGAACCTGTTTTTCGGAAAGGCTACCATTATTACCGAAGTGCTGCCGTATGATTCCCCGAATTTGCCGCGCGACAGTGAAGAGGAGGTGAGAAAGTTCATCATGGACGAGTTGACAGAGATTAGTCAGATTCTGCCTTCGAGCTATAGTGGAGGTTATTTGAATGAAAAAGGCCGTGTGACCCGCTGGGCTGCTTTGGCACTGAAAGCAAGAGCTGCTTTGTATTGGGGGGATTATGCAACGGCAGAAGCCGTTTCCCGTGAAATCATGAAAGACGGCGGATTTGACCTGTTTAAAGTTTCTTCTTTGAGTGCTGTTCAGCAAAAAGAAGCGGATGAACTGGAGCAATATGTCGACTTTGCAGCTTTAGGTATAGATAAAGATGAATTTACCAAAGGTATATTCAGTTATGAGGGAATTTGGGCTACCGAAAATGCTTCTCCTGCCAATCCGGAATATATTCTGACTCGTCAGTATATGGCAGGAAATGGTGATTACGGTGATTTTACGCGTTATATCCAGATGCGTCCGGACCAGATGAACGGAGGATGGGCTTCCGTAGAGCCGATACAGAGTTTGGTGGATGCTTACTGGAATGCAGACGGAAAAACAAAACCGGCAACATTGACACCCAAAGAACGGGCAGATCGTTTTAAAGTCATGCTTGCTGATCGTGATGAGTATACAACAGTTTCCGAATTTGTTCAGGATAAAATCGGCGATTTTAAAAACTATGCTTATAATCAGGAATTCCGCAACCGGGACAGCCGTTTGTATGCATCCATTCTTTTCCCGTTCAAAGGATGGTATGAAACAGATATGGGACCCGATTTTGTGTATGAATGGAAACATTCCAATAATGATCCTAAAGGCGGCTATATGTTCCGGAAGATGGTACCGTTAGGAACCAATACTTTAATTTGGGATTACTATCCGGTAGCGGAAGGGGATTATCCGGTAATCCGTTATGCGGAAATCCTGCTGATTTTTGCCGAAGCTCATTTGCATACGACCGGATATGACCAGGAGGTAAGGGACGCTTTGAATAAACTGCGCGCTCGTTGCGGAATGCCGGATGTGCCCGTAAGTTTGTCCAAAGATGATGCTGTTGAATTTGTCCGCAATGAAAGACGTATCGAATTGGCGGGAGAAGGCCACCGTTATTTTGACATCCGTCGCTATGGAAAGGATTATGCGGCTAAGTGTATGAACATGACGATGTATTCTGTGGATAATAACTTCAACTTTGCTATGAAATGGGATGACAGGTTGATGTTGATGCCTATTCCTCAGGAAGCAATAGACTTAAATCCTTTATTAAAAGATGATCAGAACCCGGGATATTAAGAAGTGTAAAAACGTGTTTTGACCAATGTGCCGTCCGGGAAGTCTTTGCTTCCCGGGCGGTTTTTTATGAGGTAAATGTTATAATACCTTTAAGAATCTTGGGATTGCTTTCTTTGCTGAACTCTTTGTTTCCGCTTGCGTAAACAGAATAGGTTAAAGGAGGAGAGAGCGGAATATGAGAGCGCTTATATATCAGAGTAGCTACCAGGATGCTTTATTTCGGCGGAATTATATGTCCGCCGTTTTTGCCTGGATGGCCTTGGGGTTGGGAATCACGGGAGGTGTGGCGACCTGGGTGTTGTCTGTTCCGGTGATTCGGGAGGTCATGATGAGCAACCGGGAATTGTTTGTGGCTTTGTTTGTCACCGAATTGTTTTTGGTTTGGGGCATGACCCTCCGGGTAGAGAGAATGTCGCCGTCCGGAACCGTATTTACTTTGTTGTGTTATGCCGTTCTGAACGGGATTACCTGGTCGGCTCTGTTTTTTTTGTTTGCCGGGGAGTCTGTTGCACTGGTATTTTATATTTCGGCACTGACGTTTGCCGCAGGCGGTTTGTATGGTTTTCTGACGTCAAAGGATATGAGCCGTCCGGGAAATATCTGGGGGCTTCTTTGGGGCGGTATGGCGATGACGCTTCTTTGCAATTTCATCCTGAGCCGGGGAGGCTTTTACTGGATTATCTCTTTTGCGGGGATATTGATTTTTACTTGTCTTACTGTTTCGGATGTCCGGCAAATCAAAGTCATGGGTGATCGGGCGGTATTGGATGGCCAGCCCTGTTTTAAAAGTGCTGTGCAGGGAGCTTTGATACTCTATCTGGATTTTATGAATCTGATCCTGTTTTTTTTCAGAATATGGGGAGGGCGGCGGACGGGTTCGTAAAGATTCTGTTATTTTTGCAGGAAAGATTTTACTGATACCTTATGAAAAATATTATATTCGATTTAGGCGGGGTTGTGTTGGACTGGAATCCGGAGAAGGTGAGGAGAGAGTTTACCACCAATCCGGAACTGCCCCGTTTCTTGTTTGACAGTGGCTTTTTTCAGGAACACTGGACGGAGTTTGACCGGGGAACCTACACGGAAGAAGAGATGACCGGCAAAATGTCGGCTCTTTCCGGTTTTCCCCTTCCGGATTGCAGGGAATTTATGGAATATATCAAACATTCACTGGTGGATATTCCGCGTACGGTCGGACTTATCCGGAATTTGTCGGAACAGGGGTACCCTTTGTATTGTTTGTCCAATATGTCCCATGAGTTTTATGACTACCTGAAAGGCCGGGAGGTATTCCGTTACTTCAAGGGACAGATTATTTCTGCCCGCGAAGGCATGGTCAAACCCGATGAAGCTATTTTCCATTTGTTGCTTGAACGCTTCGGACTTGAGCCTCATGAATGCCTGTTTGTCGACGATTTACCGGCAAATGTAAAGACTGCTGCCGACTTGGGCTTTCATACAGCTCTTTTTGCCGACCGGGAAAAAGGTTACCAGGCGATAGACCGCTTTATTGCGGGTTGAGCATTAAAGAAAACTCAGCCTTATTGCAAGAGCCGGATTAACGTTTTTATCTCGTCAGTAGTCATTTTGTTGGGGTTGTTTCCGGAATTGAACTCAAATCCTGCCGGGACGGGTTGGGCGGCATAGTGGCGGCAAAAAGCTGCTTTGTCTCCATAAGAAGGAACGATGATGTAAGCCTTTTCCGCTTTTATTGTATGGAAGGAGTCAAAGCGGGTAATCATTTCCTCGTACAATTTTTCGCCTGGCCGCAGTCCGACGATTTCTATCTTTGCGGATTCATCCACCGCTCGGGCAATTGTCAGGATGTCGTAAGATTTGATTTTAGGAGCGATGATTTCACCTCCCAACGTATTTTCTATGGTTCGGAAGGCTATATGCACACACTCGTCTACTGTTGCCATGAAGCGGGTCATGTCGGGATGGGTGACGGGAAGTATCCCGTCCTCTTTTGCTTTTTTCATGAAAAAAGGAATAACCGTACCTGTGGAACCGAACATGTTTCCGTAGCGGATGACGGAGGTTTTTAGCTGGGGATATTGTTTGTGTGCGGCAATAAACAGCTTGTCCGATAACATTTTGGAGGCGCCGTAAGCATTGTTTACCAGGGACGCCATGTCGGTAGACAGGGCAAGAATCTGTTTTACACCTTGGCTGACAGCGCCCTGAATGAGATTGTGGGCTCCGATGATATTGCTCTCCACCGCTTCCCACGGATTGGCTTCCGCTTCCGGAACAATTCGCAGGGCTGCGGTATGGACTATGAGGTCAATCTTTTCACAGGCGTGCAGGACTTCTTCCGGGTGAGACATGTTGCCGCAGATGAAGCGGAGGGGACTGTTTGGGAAACGGTGGCGCATCGTTTCCTGTTTTTCCGGGTTGCGGGAAAAAATGACGATTTCTTTTACGTCCGGATAAGTTTTTAAAACCAGTTCGGTAAACTTTTGTCCGAAAGAGCCTGTGCCTCCTGTTATCAATATGCGCTGTCCGGTAAACATAGAATAGGGTGTTAACGTGTAGGAAAAAATTTTCTTTTGGGATGGGTTATGTAATAAAAACGACAGCATAACATCAAGCCGGTAACTGTCAATCCGATAGGATATCCTATCCATATTCCCGTGATGCCTCCTTCAAAGGAAAATCCGCTCAGATAGCACATAGGCATGGCAATAAGAAAATAGCCGATAAAAGAAATGATAGCCATTGAAACCACATCTCCGATGCCTCTCAGTGCATTGGCAAACGTAATCTGTAAGGAATCGCCGAATTGGAATGCCACCAGGATATAAATCAGTACGGAAACAATTTGCAATACCTCTTCCGAAGTCGTGAAAAGGTATCCGAGGCTGTTTCTGAAAATCAGGAAAACGGAGGAGGCTGTCAGTGCCAGACAGAGAATCAGATGGAATCCTGCCACAGTCGTTTTACGGACATTGGCGAGGTCGCCTTGACCGTAATAGTTGCTCACTCTCACGGATATGGCAGCTCCCACACCGTAATAAATCATAAACCCTAACGTAGAGATAGAAACTACGACCTGGTGGGCGGCCAGTGCGATACTGCCTAACCAGCCGATCATGACTCCCGTAATGCTGAACAGGGCTGTTTCAAGTCCCATTTGGATACCGATCATCCATCCCATCTTGTTTAATGACAGAATATCCGGATGGTTATAGCGGCTGCGTTTGTAGCCGACCAGATACTTCCGGTAGTACAGCCGTCGGTAAAAAAGAACGGCAAAAGCAATGAACATCAGTATACGTGATGTCAGAGTCGATATGCCGGCTCCGACGACTCCCATTGCCGGGATACCCAATTTGCCATATATCAGAACGTAATTGCCGACAATATTCAGGACGTTGGCGGAAATCATGATATACATGGGGGTAATGGTGTCGGTGATGCCGTCTGAAAACTGCTTGAACGAATTGAAAAGCATCACAAAAAGCAGCGAAGCCAGATGCAGCAGAAAATAAGGACGGATAAGGGGCAGGAGTTCGTCCGGCTGCCCCATTTTATCCACATTCAGGTAAAGAATGCCCATCAAAAGGGTAAGCAATATTCCCATACATCCGTTTACCAGCAGACTGTTGCGTAAAAGCTGACCGATTTTGAACTTGTCTTTGCGTCCGAAAAATTGTCCGACAAGAGGGGTCAAGCCGTATGAAAAGCCGAGACCGAAGAGAATGGGAATATTGAAGACACTATTGACAAAAGAAGCTGCCGCCAAATCGAAGGTGCCGTATTGCCCCACCATGATATTGTCGGCCAATCCGACAATAACAATACCCAATTGTCCCACAACAATCGGTACTCCTAACCGGATAAGGGCGCGGTAATGTGTTTTTAACTGACTAAAATATTTCATGGTTGCCCAATCTGCTGTAACAGAAATTGATTCAGGAAGCAAAGATAACTTATTCCCCTTTTCCTATTTCCGATTATTTCGGAAATTTTATACCTTGCACATTCAAAACGGAATATCTATGATGAAAGCATTGATAAGTATAATCGTTCTGCTTACTTTTTCCTTTGGGGTGCAGGCAGAAAAATACATCTTGGAGAAATTGCAGCAGGTTGCTGAAATCAGCGGTATACGGGAAATGAACGTATCTCCTTTTAGTGAATATTATGAATTTTGGTACGAACAGCCGCTTGACCATGAAAACCCTTCAGCCGGAACCTTCAAACAACGGGTTCTGTTGGGGCATAAAAAGGAAAAAGCTCCCGTGATTGTGGAATTGGAGGGCTATGGCATTTGGACGGAAGAGGAAGGGGAGCTGGCAAATCTGCTGAAAGGAAACCAATTGACGGTGGAACACCGCTTTTTTGAAAAGAGTGTGCCCGCAGGGGAAATTCCCTGGCAATACCTCACGATAAAACAGGCGGCAGCCGACCATCATGCTATCATTCAGACACTGAAAGCCAAACTCTATCCCCGGTCGAAATGGGTGACTACAGGAATCAGCAAGGGCGGACAGACGACCATTTTTCACCGCTATTTTTATCCGGAAGATGCAGACGTTAGTGTGCCATACGTCGCTCCCTTGAACTTAAAAGAGGTGGATCCCCGCATAGAACGTTTTTTAAATAAGGCGGGAGCTAATAAAAAAGAATGGGGGAACCTGTTTTTCGGGAATGGCGATGCACAGAAAGACTGTTTTTACAGTGTCCGCGATTTCCAGTTGCTGTGCTTTAAGCGCTTCAACGACCTGTTGCCCCTTTTTGAGGGATATGTGGCAGAACAGGGGTATACTTATACGAAAGTCGGGGGAGTGAAACGGGCATTGGAATTGTCAATACTTGAATTTCAGTTCGCTTTCTGGCAGTGGGGACATGAATGCGGAAATATTCCGGAAGAAGAGGATGAACTCGATATGGTATTTGAATATTTGGTAAAAGTCTCGTCGCCTTCCTTTTTTAACGATGCGGATATTGAGAAAATGTATCCTTTCTTTTATGCTGCGGCGACAGAAATCGGTATGTACGAATACAATGTGCATCCTTTCCGCAAATACCTGGAGGAAAAAGAGAATATCACCTTCGATTTCGCTTTCCCGGAAGGGGTGGAACGCATCCCCTTCAATGAAGAACAGATGGAAGCCGTCAACGACTGGTTGCAGACCGATGCCGAAAAAATGCTTTTCATCTATGGCGGAAAAGACCCGTGGAGTGCTACGGCTGTCGATTTGAAGAAAAACAACAAATGCAGCAAATACATCCGGGGAGACATGGGGCATCAGTGCCGCATCAGCCATTTTGAGGAGATAACCAAAATGGATATTATAGAGACTTTGAAGGACTGGATGAAATAGTCTGAAAAGAATATTTATACCAGATATTTCATGATAATGGCGGTGGCTCCGAGCTGACTGTTTACATAGGCTAACGCCTGCCGTCCGGCAGTTTCTGTTATTGCTTGGTCTTGGAGCAGGCTGTCCAGTAATTCGTCCAGTTCCGTTTTGTTGTGGATGCTGAAAGCTCCTCCTTGCTGAATGAGCGTAACCGCTTCATTGAATTTTTGGTAGCGGGGACCGAAAATCACCGGGATGCCATATACGGCAGCTTCCAGTGTGTTGTGGATGCCTACGCCGAATCCGCCGCCGATATAAGCAATCTTGCCGTATCTGTAAATGGATGACAACAATCCGATGCAGTCGATAATCAATACTTTAGCGTCCGTTTCGCCGGCTTCATCCTGGGTGTAACGGATGACTTTCTTCTGGCACTTGCCCAGAATAGTTCTGATGTGGTTTTCCCCGATTTCATGCGGGGCGATAATCCATTTGAAATTCGTGTTATCGCGGTTGATATAATCTAAAAGTAACTCTTCATCGGGGGGCCAGGTGCTTCCGCATACGACGGCAGGAGCTCCGTTTAAAAAATGGGTGACTTTGTCAATATCCTGGGCGGTATCGGCAATCTGTTTTACCCGGTCGAAGCGGGTATCTCCGGTTTGTTCAAAAGCCTGGATGCCGATAGAAGAAAGCAAACGGGCAGACTCTTCGTCCTGGATAAACATCCGGGTGAAAAAATGCAGCATCTTGCGGTGAAGGCCGCCCCAAGTTTTGAAAAAAGGCTGTTCCTTCCGGAAAATAGCCGAAATCAGATATGTCGGGATATGCCGTTTGTTTAACTGGTTCAGATAATTATACCAATATTCATACTTGACGAATACGGCTGCATCCGGTTGTACGGATTCGATGAAATGCCGGGCATTCCGCGGTGTATCTGCCGGCAAGTAATAAATATAGTCGGCTCCGGCATAGTTTTTCCTGATTTCATAACCGGAGGGGGAGAAGAAAGTCAGCAGTATCCTGGTGTCCGGCTGCTCTTTTTTCAACGCTTCCATTACGGGGCGTCCCTGTTCAAATTCTCCTAAAGAAGCAGCATGAAACCACACCAGCCGATGGGAGCCTTTGTTTACTGTGCTGATCTTTTTTTGTATGTTTTTTCGTCCTTTTATCCAGAGAGCGGCTTTTTCATTGAAAGGTGAAGCTAACCGTATCGCTAACGTATAGGTACGGATGCCGATGTTGTAAAGAAATGCCATATTCGGTTGAAAAAGTGAATATCATCAATTGAAGACAAAGGTAAGAAAACTTTTCACCATTTGCTTTCAGTTTTTGTTTTTATTCTCTTACCTTTGCCCCCGTTAAGAGTGGAAAGATTTGGCTGATTGCAACCACGGAAAAAAATTGCTAAAACGCATAACTTCTGAATTCAACCATCCAGTATTTTCCATAGTATGAATTAAATTGAGAACAAATGGCTTCGGGCCTGCTGTTTTCGATGTTTAAATTTCAATAAAATTATGGGATATTTATTTACTTCAGAATCGGTGTCGGAGGGGCATCCCGACAAGGTGTCCGATCAGATTTCTGATGCAGTGCTTGACCGGATTATCGCTTTTGATCCGGAAGCCAAGGTGGCGTGTGAAACGTTGGTGACGACAGGACAAACCGTTATCGCCGGAGAGATTAAAACCAGGACTTATGTTGATGTACAGCAGATTGCCCGGGAGGTGATTAATGAAATCGGGTACACGAAGAGCGAATACATGTTTGACGGAAACAGTTGCGGCGTATTGTGTGCCATTCATGAACAATCACCCGATATTAACCGGGGAGTCGTGCGTGAGGATCCGATGGAACAAGGGGCCGGTGACCAGGGAATGATGTTTGGTTATGCATGCAATGAAACCGACAATTATATGCCTTTGTCATTGGAACTGGCTCATTTGTTGCTGCGCGAACTGGCACAAATTCGGAAGGAAGGGCAGTTGATGAGCTACCTGCGTCCCGATTCCAAATCGCAGGTGACGATTGAGTACGGGGACAACGGAAAACCGGCACGGGTACATACCATTGTCATATCGACACAGCATGACGAATTTATCCAGCCGGCGGATGAGACTTCCGAAGCCCAGCTGAAAGCGGATGAGGCTATGGTGGAATGGATTAAAAAGGATATTACCGACATTCTTTTGCCGCGGGTGAAGGCGAAACTGCCGAAACGTGTACAGGCGTTGTTTGATAAGGAACTGATATTGTATGTCAATCCGACGGGTAAGTTTGTGATTGGCGGTCCCCACGGGGATACCGGATTAACCGGGCGCAAAATCATAGTAGATACCTATGGCGGGAAAGGTGCACACGGAGGCGGGGCATTCTCCGGGAAAGATCCGTCCAAGGTAGACCGTTCTGCTGCCTATGCCGCCCGTCACATAGCAAAAAACATGGTTGCTGCCGGGATTGCGGATGAAATACTGATACAAATTTCATACGCTATCGGTGTGGCCCGTCCCGTGGGTGTGTATGTAAATACATACGGAACGGCAAAAGTGCAGATGAGCGATGTGGAAATTGCCGATAAGGTAAATGAAATCTTTGATTTACGCCCGAAAGCGATAGAAGAACGCTTGAAACTGCGCAATCCCATTTACCAGGAAACTGCCAGTTACGGACACATGGGACGCGAACCTCAGGTCGTGAAAAAAGTGTACACCTCTAATTACTGGCCGACAGTCGAAAAAGAAGTGGAACTCTTTACCTGGGAAAAACTGGACTATGTCAAAGAGATAAAAAAGGCTTTCAAAGAGCAACCCACCCAGGAGTAAAGAAAAGTATGCAATAAAAAACAGGCTGAATATTCAGCCTGTTTTTTTATGGTCAATCCCGTCTTCCCATGTAAATCATAATGTAGTAAAGCAGTGTCGCCAAAGAAGAGAGGGCGGCGATAACGTAGGTATAGGCAGCCCATTTCAGCGCGTCGAAGGCATATCCCTGCGTCTGGTAATTGGTGATGCCGGAATTTCTTAACCATGCCAACGCCCGGTGGCTGGCATCAATTTCAACCGGTAGTGTAACAAAGCTGAACAGGGTCATCAAACCGAAAAGGATAATCCCTGCCAACAAAAGCTGGGGGAAGGTATTCACCAACAGGATGCCTGCCAGCAGAACCCATTGTACCCAGTGGGATGCGAACATGACAACCGGTACCAGTGCCGACCGCAGTTTTAACATACTGTATGCCTTGGCGTGTTGTACGGCGTGTCCGCATTCGTGTGCCGCCACGGCTGCTGCGGCAATGCTGTTCCCGTAATAGACCTCTTTGCTGAGGTTGATGGTCTTGTTTACCGGATTATAATGGTCGGTGAGCTGTCCGTCCACACTCCCGATTTTTACGCCCGTAATCCCGTTGTCCCGCAACATTTTTTCAACGACATCCCGTCCTGTCATCCCGTTGTCGGTCGGAATTTTTGAATATTTGGCAAAACGGCTTTTTAACTGATGGCTGACTAACCAGCCCAAAATCATGAATCCGATAAAAATAACCCAGATCCACAGATTTCCTCCTAACATCGTGGTGTGTTCCATTGATTGAAGTGATTTAATTTTAATTTCTATACAAGCGGCACGCAGAAAAAGTTTTCAGACACGTCTGTTTTCCGCTGTAGTCCGCATAAGCATCGTGGTACAAAAAATATACCATCTTTTATATACATACGAAATCCCCTCTGTGAAGAAGCCGGCATTAGGGAAATTTAACACCTGCTGCCATCCCGGATTCATCGTAACGTGAAGCCAATGACGAAATGAACGTCTTCCAATGCCGGATTGACAGCTAACTCCGCAAACAGAGGTAGCGTAAAAGAAGAACTGAGCCGTATTTCCCGGGTAGCCCGCAAGGCGAGATTGGTGAAAGCAAAACCCGACGTTTCGTATTGCATTTCCGCTTTGTAGGGCGTGAAACCGCATATTGCCTCCAATTCCGTATTTTTAATGTTGAAAGGATAACTCAGTTCCACATACGAGGCGTAGGCCTGTTTGCCGTCGGCTTTCTTATCCATCCCTGCAAAAATGGTGCTCCACGACAGACTAAGGGGAAAACGCTCGCAGGGTAAAGTATAGGCGACGGAACCTTCAAACGTATGTTCCGTTTCGTGGCTGTTATAGTTGAAGTATTTGATTTCAGAGTCTTGTGTGCTCCACCACATGTCGGTCACGGAAAAAACGAAATTGCCTAAGGCATAGGAAGCTGTCAAATCGACTTCTTTGTCCTCTCCGTTGAAACTGACAGAACCCCAGGCTTCTATCGTAAAATTACCTGCTTCAAACTCTATCGAAGGTTGAATGGCGGCAGGGCTCATGTATAAACCTCTCCAGGTGTATGAACTCACAAAATCACCGCTGAAATGGAGAGCCGGTCCCTGTTTCTCTTCTGCTTTCAGACAGAAACAGACGGAAAGGAAAGAGAAAAGGAAAATCAGTTTTTTCATCGTTATTCGGATTTATTTGAGTCCGCGAAGATAATAAGATAATTCAGGATATGTCTGTTGTCTTTCTGATTTTTATACAACTCTGCCGGGGAGGTTTTTGTCGGGGACAAAGCGGGTCGGAATATTTCTTTTATAAACGCGTTATTGTTTTTTTGAAAAATTGTATCTAATTTGGGAACTGTTTTAAAACGTTTGAAACGTGTAATGATAATCACTAAAAACTATTGACCATGAAAACCTACAATCCGAACGAAATTAAAAATATCGCTCTTGTTGGCAGTGCCGGTTCCGGTAAGACCACACTGGCCGAAGCGATGATGTATGAGGGCGGGGTCATCCCGCGCAGAGGTAGCGTAAGTGCCAAAAATACGGCCTCTGACTATCGTCCCGTGGAACAGGAGTATGGATCGTCCGTTTTTCCGGCTGTGTTGTATGCCGAATGGAAAAACCAGAAACTGAACTTTATCGATACCCCGGGAGCCGATGATTTTGTCGGGGGTGTTATCTCTGCGCTGAATGTTGCGGATACCGCTGTGATGGTGGTGAATGCCGTGAAAGGAATTGAAGTGGGTACGGAAATCATCAGTCGCCATGCTAAAAAGTTAGGCAAGCCCATGATTTTCATCGTTAACCAATTGGACCATGATAAAGCCAATTTCGAACAGACCGTTGAGCATGCCAAAGCCTCCTTCGGGAAAAAGGTCGTGTTAGTGCAATATCCTGTCAATCAGGGGGCGGACTTCAATATGGTGGTGGATGTGCTGAAAATGGAAATGTACAAATGGAAACCGGAGGGAGGAAAACCGGAAGTGCTGCCTATCCCCGAAACCGAAAAAGAGAGAGCCGACGAACTGCATAATGCCTTGGTGGAGGCTGCTGCTGAAAACGACGACAAGCTGATGGAGCTCTATTTTGAAAAAGGGAGCCTCTCCGAAGATGAGATGAGAGCCGGAATCCGGGCAGGATTGATAAAGAGGGATATGTTCCCCGTATTCTGCGTATCGGCTGAAAAAGATATGTGTGTCAGAAGATTCATGGAATTTCTGGTCAATGTGGCACCGAGTGCGGGAGCCATGCCCGGAACCGAGACGGTGGACGGTACCTTGGTGCCTTATGATGAAAATGGCCCGGCATCGGTATTTGTCTTTTCTACTTCCATTGAGCCTCACCTCGGAGATATAAATTATTTCAAGGTGATGTCCGGAACACTGAAAGAAGGGGAAGACCTTACCAACATGAGCAATGAGACCAAAGAGCGCATGAGCCAGCTGTTTGCCGTGGCAGGAAAGAACCGGATGAAGGTGACGGAATTGAAGGCCGGAGACATCGGGGCGACAGTGAAACTGAAAAACACCCGCAACGGGGATACATTGAACGAAAAGGACTGCAACTATAAATTCCCTCTGATAAAATATCCGGAATCTCGTTTCAGAACTGCCGTGCGTGCCGTGAACAAAGGCGATGATGAGAAAATGGCGGAGGTGCTGAACCGGATGCACGAGGAAGACCCCTCTTTGTTGGTGGAGTATTCAAAAGAGCTGAAACAGTTGATACTTTCCGGACAGGGAGAATTCCATCTTAATACCATGAAATGGCGTATCGAACACAACGATAAAGTGGCGATAGAATTTGTGGTGCCTAAGATTCCGTACCGGGAAACGATTACCAAATTCGCCCAGGCGGAATACCGCCATAAAAAACAATCCGGAGGTGCCGGACAGTTTGGTGAGGTACATATGGTGATAGAACCGTATGAAGACGGTATGCCGGAACCGACCTCCTATAAAATAGGAGGCGTGGACAGTAAAATGTCGGTGAAAGGAAAAGAGGTGTACGACTTGCCCTGGGGCGGGAAACTGGTTTTCTACAACTGCATTGTAGGCGGTGTGATTGAAGCCCGTTTTATGCCTGCTATCCTCAAGGGAATCATGGAAAAGATGGAAGAAGGCCCCTTGACAGGTTCTTATGCCCGCGACATCCGGGTATGTATTTACGATGGAAAAATGCACCCCGTGGATTCAAACGAAATATCGTTCCGTCTGGCAGGCCGTCATGCTTTCAGTGAAGCGTTTAAAAATGCCATGCCGAAAGTCCTGGAGCCGGTTTATGATGTGGAAGTCCTGGTGCCCGAAGAAGATATGGGAGATGTGATGGGCGATTTGCAGACCCGCCGGGCTCTGATTATGGGCATGGATACGGATAACGGATTTCAGAAAATCATGGCGAAAGTCCCCCTGAAAGAGATGCAGCGTTATTCAACGGCACTCAGTTCAATTACGGGAGGGCGTGCCACTTTCACCATGAAGTTTGCAGGCTATGAAAAAGTACCTTCCGAAATACAGGAAGAGTTGTTGAACAGCTACAAGGAAACGGACGACGACGAATAAATCGGTCTTCCAATAGAAAATGCCGCTTGTCAGCGGCATTTTTTATTTATACCTTTGGCCGTGGAATCCGGGATTTACAGCCGGAACGGATTTAAACTGACAGCTATGCATCTATTTTATACGCCCGATATAGAGGGGGAGACTTATCGTCTCAGTCCGGAGGAATCGAAACATTGCGTACGCGTGTTGCGCTTGAATGAAGGGGATGAAATTTCGTTGATTGACGGACGGGGAGGCTTTTATTCCGGTCAGATTTCCAAGGCGGAGGTGAAAGGGTGTGAAGTGAAGATTACCGCTAAGACGGAGGACTACGGCAAGCGTCCCTTCCGTTTCCATCTGGCTGTGGCTCCGACAAAAAACATCGACCGTACGGAATGGATGCTTGAAAAATGTACGGAAATCGGTACGGATGAATTTACCATGATTGAAAGTGCCCGTTCGGAACGGAAAATAGTAAAAGAAGAACGGCTGGAAAAAGTGATAGTCTCTGCGGTGAAGCAATCCCTGAAAGCATACGTGCCCCGGTTGAATCCGGTGACGGAATTCAAACATTTTATCCGGGCGCAGAAAGAGGGGCAGAAATTTATCGCCCATTGTAATCCGGGAGAAAAGCAGCATTTGGGCGATGTGTATGTGCCGGGTTCCGATGCTGTCATTCTGATCGGTCCGGAAGGGGACTTTTCGGAGGAAGAAGTGCGGTATGCGCTTGATGCCGGATTCATACCCGTAACGTTGGGGGAGAGCAGGTTGCGGACTGAAACGGCGGGTGTCGTGGCTTGTCATAGTATCAATTTTATAAATAGAGTGTAGTTCAAAAAGAGGATGTTATGGAAAATGTGTTGAAAATCTTATTGCTGGTAGCTTTGTTTGTAATTGTTCCGCGCTGGATGTGGGGACAGGATACGAAAGTGAAGATTGCTTTACTGAAATACAAAGGGGGCGGTGACTGGTATGCCAACCCGACCTCCCTGCCGAATCTGATTCGATTTTGCAATAAAAACCTGCAAACCAATTTGGCTGCGGAACCTGTGACGGTGGAGCCCGGTAACCGCGATATTTTCAATTATCCCTTTGTCCACATGACAGGGCACGGGAATGTCGTTTTTACTCCGGTGGAAGTGCAGAACCTGCGGGAATATCTGTTGGCTGGAGGCTTTTTGCATGCGGACGACAATTACGGACTGGACCCGGCTTTCCGGAGGGAGATGAAAAAGATATTCCCGGAGGACGAACTCGTCGAACTCCCTTGGGATCATCCGATTTTCAATCAGAAATACAAATTCCCGGAAGGGCTTCCTAAGATTCACGAACACGATGCCAAGCGTCCCCAGGCTTTCGGAATCATCAAAGAAGGGAGGTTGGTGGTGCTGTACACCTACGAAACCGATTTGGGAGACGGCTGGGAAGATCCGGAAGTGCATAAAGATCCGGACATGAAGCATGAACAGGCCCTGGAAATGGGTGCCAATATCATCTCCTATGTATTCATGAATTGAAGCGGGAGGAATTTATAAAAGTCCCAAAGCAAATACGGAGTATGGGGTATCTGAACTTACTGAGGCTGATGTATACCCGTCTTGCTTTGGGATAATGTATGACCGTTGGGGTTGTCTTTCCTTATAACACACGTCTTTTAAACAAATTTAAGAAAATCCGGCGAACTATCGATGGAAAAAGGAGATATTCTGACCGGACATTTTGTCGTGTGATTTTTATTTAATTATGTCAAATTGTCGGAATGTCTGTAAAAAAGGCCTGAAACCTTTTGTAAATGGCATCGGTATAAAATTTGTACATCCTGTAAAGCAGAAAGGAGAATGTGATTATGAATATGGATAATTATACCATTAAGTCGCAGGAAGCGTTGCAAAAAGCGGTGCAGTATGCGCAAAGTAAAGGACAGCAGGCTATTGAGACCGGACACTTGCTGAAAGCGGTTATGGAGGTGGGGGAAAACGTCACCCAGTTCATCTTTAATAAACTGAGTGTAAACAGCCAGGCGCTTTCATCGGCATTGGACCGGATAATCGATACTTATCCGAAAGTGTCGGGAGGCGAAGTTTATCTTTCATCCGACGCGAATAAAGTCTTGGAAAAGGCCACCCGTTTTGCCTCCGAAATGGGCGATCAGTATATTTCACTGGAACATATCCTGTTGGGGTTGCTTGACGGGAAGGACCATGTGGCACAATTGATGAAAGACAGTGGGATGTCGGAAAAAGAGACGAAAGCTGCCATCAGTGAGTTGCGAAAAGGTTCCAAGGTAAATTCCCAGTCGGCAGAATCAACCTACGATTCTTTGGGGCGGTATGCGGTGAACCTGAATGAGAGAGCACGGAACGGCAAACTGGACCCGGTGATTGGCCGGGATGATGAAATCCGGCGGGTATTGCAGATATTGTCCCGCCGTACCAAAAACAATCCGATACTGATTGGAGAACCGGGAGTTGGAAAGACTGCTATCGCAGAAGGATTGGCGCAACGTATTGTAAACGGGGATGTGCCTTCCGATTTGTCATCCAAGCAGATTTATTCGTTGGATATGGGAGCCTTGATTGCCGGAGCCAAATACAAAGGGGAATTTGAAGAGCGTCTGAAAGCTGTTGTCAATGAAGTGATTTCTTCGGAAGGAGAGATTATTCTGTTTATAGATGAAATCCATACTTTGGTGGGAGCCGGAAAATCGGATGGGGCCATGGATGCTGCCAACATTTTGAAACCGGCATTGGCAAGGGGAGATTTGCGGGCTATCGGTGCGACGACCTTAAACGAATACCAGAAATATTTTGAGCAGGACAAGGCGTTGGAACGCCGCTTCCAGAAAGTGATGATTAATGAGCCGGATGTGATGAGCGCCATCAGTATCATGAGGGGGCTGAAAGAGAGGTATGAAAACCATCATAAGGTGCGGATTACGGACGATGCAATCATCGCTTCGGTGGAATTGTCCCACCGTTATATTTCCGACCGTTTTTTACCGGATAAGGCGATTGACTTGGTAGATGAGGCTGCCGCCCGCCTGCGTCTGGAGATGAATTCCGTACCGGAAGAAATAGACGAACTGGATCGTAAAATACAGCAGTTGCAGATAGAAAAAGAGGCACTGAAACGGGAAGGCAGCAGTAAAAAACTGGACGACATCAAAAAAGAGCTTGCCGACCTGAATGAAGAACGCACCAAACTGCGGGCGCAGTGGGAGTCGGAACGGGCCTTGATTGACGAGATACAAAAGAACAAGGATGCCATAGAGCAGTACCGTTTTGAGGCTTCCCGGGCGGAGCGTGACGGGGATTACGGGAAAGTGGCCGAATTGCGCTACGGGAAGATGAAAGAAGCCGAACAGCGTATTGAAGAGCTCAAACAGCAATTGGCGGAAAGGAAAAACGGTGAATCTCTCATACGCGAGGAAGTGACGGCGGACGACATCGCTTCAGTGGTATCCCGGTGGACGGGTATTCCCGTGAACCGGATGATGCAGAGCGAAAGACAGAAGTTGCTTACGCTGGAGCACGAGCTGCACCAGCGGGTGGTGGGACAGGATGTTGCCATAGCTGCTTTGGCGGATGCCGTTCGCCGGAACCGGGCGGGGCTACAGGATGCCAAGCGTCCCATCGGTTCATTTATCTTCTTGGGTACCACGGGTGTCGGAAAAACGGAATTGGCCAAGGCATTGGCGGAATTTTTGTTTGACGACGAGGGACAAATGACCCGTATCGATATGTCGGAATACCAGGAACGCCATTCGGTTTCCCGGTTGATTGGAGCGCCTCCGGGATATGTAGGCTATGACGAAGGCGGACAATTGACCGAAGCTGTGCGCCGGAAACCCTATTCTGTTATTTTGCTGGATGAAATAGAAAAAGCGCATCCGGATGTCTTTAATATCCTCTTGCAGGTGTTGGACGACGGACGATTGACTGACAACAAAGGCCGTGTGGTGGATTTTAAAAACACCATTATCATTATGACCTCCAATATCGGGGCGCATATCATTCAGGAAAAACTGAAAGACCTGAACGATAAGAACCGGGATGAGGTGTTGGAGAAAACCAATGCTGAAGTATACGAACTGTTGAAACAGACCATCCGTCCCGAATTTCTGAACCGGATTGATGAGGTCATCATGTTTACGCCTTTGCAGAAAGCGGAAATTGTGGACATTGTCCGCTTGCAGGTCAAGGGTGTCAATAAAATGCTGGCGGATAACGGCATTGTGCTCGAAGTCACGGACAAAGCCGTGGATTGGCTTGCCGGCGAAGGCTACGACCCGCAGTTCGGTGCCCGTCCGGTAAAACGGATTATCCAGCGGGTATTGCTCAACGATTTGTCCAAACAGATTCTGGCAGAGAAAGTGACCAAAGACAGCCACATTGAAGTGGATGTCAAGGACAACCAAATCGTATTCCGCAACAAACGGGAGGTTTAAATACGCGTTTTGAAGGATAAAATTAGTTACCCGCCCTTACCCGCTATAAAATGGTGAGGGCGGGTAATTCTATAAGACCTTCTGTATCCCTTATCGGGTAAGGGGTCCCGGGGGTGTTAAAATCTATTAATCCTATATAAACCCTCGCTAAACCCTCTATTAACCCTTGCTATACCCTCACTACTTGCCTTTTATAGCGGTATTATAAAGTAATGGCAACTTCTTGTAATCCTTTTTTCTATTTTGAAAACAAGTTTCATATTTTTCTTTATCTTTGTCTCGTTACGGAGGAGTAGGCGTATTCTATCGTAACAGATATATTTTATTTGAAGCGTTTAGCTTTATCCTTGGAGAAAAAACGACCAATTTTAACACTAAAGGATAGGCAGTATAAACGTTCGTGCTTGCCGTATATAACTTTATATACAGTGTGTGCGTGGGTGACTGTTTATTTTAGTGTGGGTGCTTGGTCGTACCTTTCTCCGGATAAACGAAAGTTCCCACGCTTCTTTTTATCACAAATATACCTTTCCGGGAACTTTTTAAGGTGCTAAGTAATTTTCGTGTATGAAGAAATTATTTGGATGTGTATGTGTGTGTCAAATGTTACTGCCCGTCCTATTGGTGTTGTGTACGATAGCGGGACTCAAAGCGAATAACATCCGGGTGGAGGGAAAAACACGGCTTGTGAATTTTGTTGGAACCGATACGGCAGTTATCGAAGTGAATCTTCGTTGGGACAACTCCTGGCGCGATGACTTCAACTGGGATGCCGCCTGGGTGTTCTTTAAGTTCAAGAAACGGGGACTGGAGAATCCCTGGCAGCATGCTTATCTGGGTTCTTCCGGTCATGTATTGACTCCCGGTGCCGGGAATGAAGGAGGAGGCTACGCCTATATGGCTGGTGCCAACGGAGGAAAAGTGAACGGGTTGTATGTAATGCGTAACAGTATCTCGGAAGGGAATGCCAGTGTAAAGCTACAGGTGAAGTGGCCTCTCAGTGGTACAGGACTGACGAAAAGTGATTTCGGGGATGCGTTGGATAAAATCTACGTCGCTGCACATGCCATAGAAATGGTTTACATTCCTTACGGGGCTTATTATTTAGGGGATGCCGCTTCTCATCTTTGTTTTCACGAATACTTTTCACCCGACCGGAATCCGATACGGACAAAAGGCTATGAGAGCCTGAGTTCTTCTTCCATTTATCAGAATAAATATCCTCCGGAATATGCTATTGATGCGGACATAAATACCCATTACCATTCAGCCGGGAGGTCAAACGAGTGGTTTATGATCAATTTCGGAACCCCGAAGACGATGCGTTATTTTACCATCCGTACACATTACGGCGGGTCAGGTTATTTTGTGGAAGGCAGCAACGATGGGAGTAATTGGTCTACCTTGTGGAGCGGTAGCGGTTCGGCATGGAGTACCACCCAAAGCAAGCACAAGATAACGAATCCGGGCGCTTATCAATATTACCGTTTCCGCGAGACGGGCAATTATCTGGTAATCTATGACGTAGCTTTAATGGAAGATGCTTTTCCGGTGGCTGTTGATTCGGAAGATGCATTGACGTTGTGTTTGAATGGAGAGAATAGTTTTGTCTCTTTGGCTGCTTCCTACCCGAAAGGATATGCCGGGTTTTACGTCATGAAGTACGAAACAAGCCAGGAGCAGTATGTCGAGTTCCTCAACTCTCTGACGTTGGAACAGCAAAAGGCTCGTGTGGCAAACAACAATTTCTCTACGATGAAGAAAGGGGATTACGTCTTTGGAGAGTTGAAGACTCCGAGTTGCCGGAACGGTATCGCTTTCGTGGAGCAGAAACAGTCCGATGCTCCCGTCGTGTTCGGTAATAATCTGAATCCGGGTAACGATTTCTTTTCCACCGATGACGGGCA
The DNA here is from genome assembly GCA_910589025.1 of uncultured Odoribacter sp. GTDB lineage: Bacteria > Bacteroidota > Bacteroidia > Bacteroidales > Marinifilaceae > Culturomica. Next base: position 147,153 of record CAJURM010000003.1, read on the forward strand.
GACTCTGGCCTGTAATTACATGAGCGTGGAGGATATGATAGCCTATTGCAGTTGGAGCGGTTTGCGTCCGATGAGTGAGCTGGAATACGAAAAGGCATGCCGCAGGTTTTATCCCCAACTACCCGATAAAGGGGAATATGCCTGGAATACGAACAACGGAGTAAACCGTCTCAGCGGACTGTATGAATTAAGCTATCAGGGTGACCAGCGGGAGCAGGCTGTGAGCTATCTGAAGAATGTGAACAGCGGTACCACGAACAGCATTAACGGTCCCGTGCGATGCGGATTGTTTGCCACCTCTGCCACGAACCAGACACAAGCGGGTGCGACGTACTGGGGAGTGATGGAGATGAGCGGTAATGTGAAAGAGTTGTGTGCGAATGTGAACTACACGACACTTAACGGAGGAAGTTGCGGAACGGGAGTGTACAATGCCAATCTGTGGGACAAGACAGCAAATAAATACGGCGTTCGGGGTGGCGGCTTTTCTTCTGCCGATTCTTCGCTTCGTACTTCCGACCGGTCGGAAGTGATGAATTATTTTATGGCAATCACCCAACGTGACAGTACGGTGGGATTCCGGGGAGTGTATAGTCTTTCGGGGATTGAGATTGACGGAGGTACAATTAAAAATACGGAGGATACAGCTTGTTGGGGAGGTACAGAGATAGCGAATGTGACGGCAGCTTCTTGCCCGGATTTTCCCGATGTGCGTTTCCAATACAATTGGTATGTGAAGAAGCCCGGAGAAGCGAAGTTTGATATAGTTGCCAATGCAGGCGGGGAATCATTAAATTATGAGCATTTTACAAACAAAACCACTGCTCCGGTGGTTTATACATTCCGTCGTACAGGTATTTGTGCTATGGGAGTGGCAGAGAGTAATGAAGTAACGGTAACGATATTACCGGAACCGTTTATTGCTTCCTCCTATACCTTTAATCCTTGTCCGGTAGCGATACCGCATCGTTGGGAAGGGATGAAGAATACCTGGCGTATACAGGAACAGCCGAAAGCATTTGTTGTGGAGGATGGCAGCAATTTGTTGGTGGCTAATTTAACGGGAGATGGTACATATACTTTAATGGGTAGTACGGAAGGATGTCCGGATGTGTTTACTACGAAAGTTCAGATATCCAATTCTTTGGTTTTATCAAAGGCTACGACATTCGGTTATACGGGAACAGCTCAGTGTGTCGTTTTGCCAGCGGGTAAATATAAAGTGGAAGCGTGGGGGGCAGGTGGATTGAATGGAAGTTATTATCATACCGGGATAGGTGGTTACGGTGGTTATACGGCAGGAGAAATACAATTACCGACAGCAACTTCTTTTATTATTTACGTGGGTTCTAAACCGTCAGCGACAGGACAAAGAGGATTCAATGGGGGAGGTTTGGGTGGAGCACTTTATAGAAGTGGTGGCGGTGGTGGAGCAACGGATGTCCGTTTGGTAAATGCTGCATGGGATAATTTCAATGGTCTGAAATCCCGTATTATGGTAGCAGGAGGTGGTGGCGGTGCTTCTGGGTATGGAACAGTAGGCGGCGCTACCGGACGTGGAGGTTCTGGTGGAGGATTGACAGGATATGGTGGTACTTATTCTGTTTGTTGTGCTGGAGGTACTTATCATACACCTGCTACTGGTGGAGCACAAACGGCGGGAGGAACAGCCGCATATTCAAATGAAAATCAAGGTAATGTAGGACGTTTGGGTATAGGAGGTGACCGTGTAGGAACTTCTGGTGGTGGTGCTGGTGGTGGATATTATGGAGGTGGAGGTTCTCTTACGACATACCATGTTGTCGGTTCCGGTGCCGGAGGTTCGTCATTTATATCCGGTCATAACGGTTGCGATGCAATCAATGCTTCTTCTACATCGGATAACATTCTTCATACAGGACAACCGAACCATTATTCCGGTTTCTATTTCAAAAATACGATCATGATTGATGGTGAGGGATACCGGTGGACGAATACAAAAGGTTCCAAAACCAATATGCCGAATTTAGCAGGAACTGGAACCATGACGGGTAATACAGGTCATGGACAGGTAAAGATTACGCCGTTGAATTAAAAGGTTGAAGAGTTAAAAAGGTGAAAGGGAGCAGTGGAGAAATGCAATAGTTTTTTTCTTCTGCTCCCTTTCTCTATTTTTTATCTTCTCGTAATCCGGTCTATTGCTTCGAGTTCCTCGGCGGTAAATCCGGGGCTTTGGAGTGTTTTTAAATTGTTTTTGAGTTGGGTGACGGAGCTGGCGCCGATGATGACACTGGTAACCCGGTGGTCTTTCAACAACCAGGCGATGGCCATTTCTGCCAGACTTTGGCCTCTTTGTCGGGCTATTTCGTTGAGTTGGCGTACCTGACTGATTTTTTCCGGAGTCACTTGTTCCTGTTTCAGAAATCCGGTAGACTTGGCAGCACGGGAATCGGCAGGAATGCCGTTTAAATAACGGTCGGTAAGTAATCCTTGGGCTAAGGGCGAGAAAGCTATCATGCCTATGCGGTTCGTCCCGATGGTATCCAACAGTCCGTTTTCCACTCCCCGGTCGAAAAGGGAATAGCGGTCTTGGTGAATCAAACAGGGTGTACCGCATTGTTTCAGCAACCGGAGGGCGGTTTGTGTTTGTTCTTCGTTGTATTTGGACAGCCCGATGTAGAGGGCTTTTCCTTGTTTGACAATATCGCTCAGCACCTGCATGGTTTCTTCCATCGGCGTATCCGGGTCGGGACGATGGGAGTAGAAAATATCGACATATTCGACGCCCATCCGTTTTAAACTCTGGTCGATGCTTGCCATGAGGTGTTTGCGGCTGCCCCAGCTTCCGTATGGTCCGGGCCACATGTCGTGTCCGGCTTTAGTCGATAGGATAAGTTCGTCCCGGTAGGTCGCCAGTCCTTTTTTCAGAATGCGTCCGAAGTTTTCTTCGGCACTTCCGGGTAAAGGACCGTAGTTGTTGGCTAAGTCGAAGTGGGTGATGCCGTTGTCGAAAGCGGAGAAAGCGATCTGACTGTAATTTTCAAAGGCGTCTACACTCCCGAAGTTGTGCCATAGTCCCAGGGAAAGGGAGGGGAGCAGGAGACCGCTGTTGCCGCACCGGCGGTAAGTCATTGTATTGTAGCGTTGGTTGGCAGCTTCATAGGTTTTCATAGGCATAAATGGATTTGTTTGATTCCGGAGGAGGAAATCGGTTATAATTTCGCTTTCATGATATTGGCGGGAGGACGCTGGTGTCTCAATTCGTTTGCCATAAATTCAAAGTGCTTGCGGGTGTGGTTGAAAAACATACGGAAGCCCTCACAGAGACAGGAAACAGATTCCCCGTCTTCGTTTTTTACGAATCTGTTTTTCGGACAATCGCCGCCGCATGCTTTAATGAACGGGCAGTTTCGGCATTGCCGCGACAGCGTGTCCTGTTTCCTCTGTTCAAAAAACAGTTGTTGGTCGCTTTTCGCCATTTCGGCTATATTTTTTTCAAAGATATTCCCCAGTTTGTAATCCTCAAAGACAAAATGGTCGCAAGTATACACATCTCCGTTGTGTTCAACGGCTAAAGAACAGCCGCAATAAGGGGCCATGGAACAGAGACTGGGGTGTTGTCCGGCGTATGCGGCTAAGGTGTTGTCGAAATAGTTGACGAAATAGGTGCCCACATCGTTTTTTACCCAGATGTCGAAAATGCGGCATAGAAAATTGCCCCAGTCGGTAGCACTGACATTTTCCTCCATGACGGCGGTTGCTTTGTTGTAGCGGTTGTCTACTATAGAGAGGGGATTGGCCGGGTCGAGGGCGATGCGTTCGGCAATGGGCGTGAACTGCATGAAGCGGCTCCCGATGCTTTTCAGGAATTCGTATACAGTGGCGGGTTCTTTGCTGTTGGAGGCATTGACGACCGACATGGTATTGAATTCTACGCCGTGTTTGCGAAACAGCCGGGCACACTCCACCACTTTTTCCCAAGAGCCTTGTCCGTTAGGGAAACGCCGGTGGTTGTCATGAAATTTTTTAGGTCCGTCAATCGACAGCCCGCAAAGAAAATGGTTTTCTGCCAGAAATTCCGCCCATTCGTCGGTAATCAGAGTGCCATTGGTTTGAAAAGAGTTGAGTATTTCTTTTTCCCCGGCATATTTTTTTTGGAGGGTGATGGCTTTCCGGAAATATTCGATGCCCAAGAGTGTCGGTTCTCCTCCGTGCCACACGAATTCGATTGTCTGTTGCGGTTGGGAGGTGATAAAATCCCGGATGAGTTTCTCCAATACCTCTTCATTCATCCGGAATGAAGACAGGTTGAATTTTTTCCCGGGATACAGGGCGTCTTTTTCCAGATAGTAACAATAGTCACAATCCAGATTGCATACCGGACCGGCGGTTTTGACCATGACACTGAAACTGCGGTGCAGTTTCTTCCTCTCCTGTTCAAAAACGAAAGACGCAGTCTGTTTCTCCATATTCTTTTCTGTGTGGTTTTGTTGTTCAAAAGTAATAAAAAAAACTCCTTGCGGGAGGCAAGGAGCGACACAAGATCTGTAAAATTGTGTTATTGTTATAGGTTAGTCGAGTTATGTTTCTGTAAGTCAAACGGGGGAAATGTGCCGGAGGTTTCAGTTTTTCGTAATTTATTTGGGAAAATGCGTTTGATGAGCGGAAAGACGGTGTCGGCGAGGGCGGTTGGGGAATAGAGGGAAAGAGATGCAGGGATGGAGGATTATTTGTAATTTTGCCGCAACCTTACTGAAATGAATGTTATGATGAAGAAACCGCTGATTGGAATAACGACCGGTTTGTTTACGGTGGAAACAGGTGTTTTTGCCGGGATGGAAAGAGTGTATGTGAACAGGGATTATGTAGATGCAGTGGAAAGGGCCGGGGGTATTCCTTTGCTTTTGCCTCCCTTGGAAGATGAAGAGGCACAAACTCATTTTGCCGCTTTGTGTGACGGATTCCTTTTTTCGGGGGGAATAGATGTGAATCCGCTGTTGTACGGGCGTGACCCTCATGCAGCCCTGGGGAATGTCAATACACACTGGGACCGGGCAGAGCTGGCCTTGTTGGGGCGGGTTTTGAATACGGACAAACCGATTTTGGCGGTTTGCAGGGGGCATCAATTGTTGAATGTTGCTTGTGGCGGAACTTTGTACCAAGATCTTTCGGAAATGCCGCAGCCTGTTTTCAGGCATAGCCAGTTGGCCAACCGGGCAGATCGTATTCATACGGTTCGCATTGTAACGGATTCGCTCTTGGGTGATATTTTCGGCGACACTTTATTTGTGAACAGTTTTCATCATCAGACCTTGTGGGAGGTAGGGAAAGGTTTGCGTGTAACGGCCCGTTCCGGGGATGGGGTGATTGAGGCTGTGGAAATGGAAAGTAAACCCTTTGTAGTCGGGGTGCAATGGCATCCGGAAATGCTGTTGACAGCTTCCGGCGACATGCTTCCTTTGTTTGAGCGGTTTGTTCAGACGGCGGGGAGGGCTTGATTTACAAGTCGGAGGCGATGTAAAACAGGTCGAAACAGTGGTCTTCCACCGGAGCCAAATAATAGTCGTCCTTGGTGATGTTTTGTACCAGGGCGGTATTTTGGTTCAGTAAACGGTGCCTGTTGATGCGGTTGAGGATGTCATAGGGGATGCGTAAGAGTTGGCGGGGGAGCCGGTATTGCAGTTTAAGGATGTCGTAGCGTACGATTTTGTTGACGGAGGCTTTGTTTTTTTCGTAATAGGTCATGATTTTTTCATTTCCGAAGACGCCGTATTTTTCTACGGATCTGAAATAGCGGGAAAGCAAGGTGTCAAACTGGGCAGGGGTATATTCCCGGACATGCCACGGATTGCGCGTCAGTGACATCAGGATGTTCGGGGTGGCAATGATGAGTTTGCCTCCGGGTTTGAGGATGCGTTTGACTTCCTGAATAAACAAGTGGTCCTTTTTTATGTGTTCAATAACCTGGAAAGTAATCACGAAATCAAAATAACCGTCAGGGAAAGCCGGATTGTTTTTTTGCGGGAACTTCTGGCAGATAAACCGGACGTTTCCTTTTTTTATGTGGGTAAACGACTCTTTGGGGTGTTTGTCAAGAGTGGTGAATTCCGTAGCCTTGTCTGCAATAATGTCTACTCCGTAACCGTCACCGGTGCCGATTTCCAGTACCCGTCCGTGGACGAGTTCCGCCGCTTTGAGGTAGGCCAGCAGGGAGCGCTGAAAAACATAATTGTCTGAAAGATTGCTTGCTGATACTCTCTCTGCTGTTTGTAGAATTTTTGTTTTCATAAAAGGCTGCTTTGTTTTCATTCAAACAAAAAAAGGAAGTTAAATCTGATAACTTCCTTTTTTAGTACTCGAGGCGGGACTTGAACCCGCACAGCCGCAATGGCCACAGGATTTTAAGTCCTGCGTGTCTACCAGTTCCACCACTCGAGCATCCTCCGTAGAGAGAGCGAAAAACGGGACTCGAACCCGCGACCCCGACCTTGGCAAGGTCGTGCTCTACCAACTGAGCTATTTTCGCGTATATTTAAAATTGCTCTTGGTTTCGTGTTTCTTGCCAAGGTCGGATTTTGTATCTGAGGGGCAAGGTTGTACTCTACCAACTGAGCTATTTTCGCGTGTGTTGTTTTTGCGGAACTTTTCTCAAAATTGAAAAAGAACGTGCTTTCTTTAGCGAGTGCAAATATAATGTGTTTTTTTAGTTTGCACAATAGCTGCGTACTTTTTTTCTTTTTTCTGGAATTATTTTGAGGAAGGACGGGCGGAGTAGTCGGGAGAGAGAATTTTGTGACACAATGAATTATTATTATCTTTGACTCCGTCTTAGATACTCTTGCTCGGCAAAAACAAATAAAATTTGCTTTTGCTCTCGGCTTATTCGTATCTTTGCAGAACTTTAAAGTGACGAAAAATGTCGGCAAAAAGACGAGTTGCAGGATCTTATTTTGTTTCCACCCTCAGTATCGCTTTGGTATTGGTGGTCGTGGGCATATTGGTGTTTATTTTGTTGAATGCCCGTTCCATTTCCGAACATGTGAAGCAGAATATCGGTTTTTCCATTATCGTGAAGGACAATGTGAATGAAGCCGAAATAAAGAAAATGCAAAAGATATTGGATACCAAGTCTTTTGTGGCATCTTCTGTTTTCGTCAGCAAGGACGAGGCGGCCCGGGAGTTTAAGAAGGAACTGGGCGAAGATTTCGAGCAGATTTTGGGGTACAACCCTTTGTTGCCTTCCATTGAGATAAAGTTGAATCCGCTGTATGCCAATAACGATTCGTTGGTGATGATTGAAAAGCGGCTGGCGGCTTATGATGTGATACAGGAGGTGTCCTATCAGAAATCTTTGGTGGAGTATATCAATGACAATATCCGTAAAATAAGTATCATCTTGCTGATTGCCGGAGCAGCGCTGGTGTTGATCTCCTTTACGTTGATCCGGAATACGATTCATCTTTCGGTGTATTCCCAGCGTTTTCTGATCAAGACGATGCAGTTGGTGGGGGCGAAGCCTTTTTTCATCTGTAGGCCTTTCATTCATAATAATGTGTGGTTCGGTTTTTTCGGCAGCATGTTTGCCAATATGGTGTTGTTGCTGGCCGTTTATTTTCTGCAAAAAGAGGTGGGGGGCGTCATAGATATCATGAACAAGGATTTGCTGATAGTGATGGTGGTTTTTGTTTTTGTGTCGGGTATTTTTTTGTCCTTTATCTCCTCCTGGCTTTCGGTGAGGAAGTATTTGAATACGGATCTGAATGATCTTTACGGATGATAGATAGTTGAGAGAAAAACTAATAAAATATGGCAGTAAAAAATAATTTGAAGAAACCGGTTGCGGAGAATAAAGCCGGATTCCCGATTCCGGAAGGGAACTATAAAATGATATTGATTGGTTTTGCAATCGTGGTGTTGGGTTTTATTTTGATGATGGGTGGAGGAAGTGAAGACCCGAATCAGTTCAATTATGATATATTCAGTTTCCGGAGAATCACCTTGGCGCCGATTGTTGTCCTGGCAGGCTTTGGTTTTGTTTTTTGGGCAATTATGAGAAAGCCGAAAAAAGAGATAAAAGATTGATGTCCGCAGGGGCTATTTTTGTTTAATATTCAATAGGTATGGATTGGATTGAAGCATTGGTGCTTGGAGTTATCCAGGGACTAACAGAGTTTTTGCCTGTGAGCAGTTCCGGGCATCTTCAGATTTTCAGTGCATTGTTTGGTATACAGGGGGAGGAGAATCTGGCTTTTGCTGTTGTGGTGCATGCGGCTACGGTTTGCAGTACGATTGTGGTGTTATGGAAAGAGATTGCAGCTTTGTTTGGTGGTTTGTTTAAATTCCGTTGGAATGAAGAGACGTTATATGTAGCGAAAATTGCCGTTTCCATGATTCCGGTAGCCATTGTCGGACTTTTCTTTAAGGATGCTGTGGAGGAACTGTTTGGTTCGGGCTTGTTGGTGGTGGGGGTAGCTTTGCTTGTTACTGCTGTTTTGCTTGCTTTTGCTTATTATGCAAAACCCCGTCAGAAAACGGTCATTTCTTTTCGGGATGCGCTGGTGATTGGGGTGGCACAGGCATGTGCTGTTATTCCCGGCCTTTCGCGTTCGGGTTCTACGATAGCGACTGGTATTCTGTTGGGAAACAACAAGGAACGGGTGGCCAAGTTCTCTTTTTTGATGGTCTTGGTGCCGATTTTGGGAGAGGCGTTGCTGGAGCTGATGAAGGGTGATTTTGCGCAGGCAGAAAGCGGAATTTCCGCTCTCTCCTTGGTTGTCGGTTTCTGTGCAGCTTTTGTCTCCGGATATTTTGCTTGCAGCTGGATGATTAATTTGGTGAAAAAGGGAAAACTGATCTGGTTTGCTTTGTATTGCCTTGTGGTGGGTGTCGTTGTCCTGATATTGCATTGATATGGTGTTGTTTAAGGAAGACGGAGATTATCGGGAAGGGGCGTTGGTGCTGGTTGATAAACCTTTGCACTGGACTTCTTTTGATGTAGTGAACAAAATCCGTTGGTGTCTGCGGTCGAAGTGCGGCAAGCTGAAAGTAGGACATGCCGGGACACTGGATCCGTTGGCTACGGGTTTGGTGATTGTATGTACCGGGCGTTGGACAAAGGAAATCGAAAGCTATATGGGACAGCAGAAGGAGTATGTGGCGCAGCTGACATTCGGGGGGACGACGCCTTCTTACGATTTGGAAACGGCTGTGGAAGGTGATTATCCTTATCAACATATTACGCGGGAATACCTTGCTTCTGTTATTGAGCAGTTTGTCGGGGAAGTGGACCAGGTTCCTCCGGTGTTTTCGGCGGTGAGGGTGGACGGTGTCCGGGCGTATGAAAAAGCCCGGAAAGGCAAGGGACCTGAAATGCAGTCCCGTAAGGTGTACATCAAAGAGATTGAGATTGTCCGCTTCGAGCTGCCTGTTGTGGAATTAAGGATTGTTTGCGGAAAAGGGACGTACATCCGTTCTTTGGCAAATGACCTGGGAAAAGCTTGCCGGAGTGGGGCTTATTTGTCAGCTTTACGCCGTACGGCTATCGGGGATTTCCGGGTGGAGAATGCAAACAATATGGAGGATTTGGTTGCTTATTTGCAAGAAAAGCCGTAAATTGCGCAACTTATTTTTATTTATATTGGAATATTCTTATGTGGTAAGGGTGTTCCTTGATTTTTTTCTTGGTATAAAACAGACATAATATAAGGATTTTACTATGAAGTTATCTAAGTTTAAATTCAAATTACCTACGGAGTTGATAGCACTGCATCCGGCTGAAAACCGGGATGAATGTAGGTTGATGGTTTTAAACAAAAAAACAGGGCAGATTGAACACAAGGTGTTTAAAGATATACTTGATTATTTTGATGAGAAAGATGTGTTTGTGTTTAATGACACAAAGGTTTTTCCGGCCCGTTTGTATGGAAATAAGGAGAAGACCGGTGCGGAGATTGAGGTTTTTTTGTTGAGGGAGCTGAACAGGGATTTGCGGATATGGGATGTGTTGGTGGATCCGGCACGTAAAATCCGTATCGGAAATAAGTTGTATTTCGGTGAGGATGACAGTCTGGTGGCTGAAGTGATTGATAATACCACTTCACGGGGGCGTACGTTGCGGTTTTTGTTTGACGGGGAGTATGACGAGTTCAAAAAGATATTGTACGGATTGGGTGAAACGCCGCTCCCTAAGAGTATAGAACGGAAAGTGGAGCCTGAGGATGCGGAAAGGTATCAGACCATTTTTGCTAAAAATGAAGGGGCTGTAGCAGCGCCTACTGCAGGTTTGCATTTTAGCCGGGAATTGATGAAGAGATTGGAGATCAAGGGTATTAATTTTGCTTTTTTGACTTTACATGTGGGGCTGGGTAATTTCCGGGAAGTTGATGTGGAGGATTTGACGAAGCATAAGATGGACTCGGAACAGATTTTTGTCGGTCCCGATGTGGTGAAATATGTGAATGAGGCAAAAGATGAGAAACGGAAAGTGTGTGCCGTAGGTACAACCGTTGTTAGGACATTGGAAAGCTGTGTGACGACCAAGGGACGTTTGACGGCTTTTGAAGGATGGACAAACAAGTTTATTTTCCCTCCTTACGATTTCAGTGTTCCCGATGCGTTTGTTTCTAATTTTCACCTTCCTTTTTCTACTTTGTTGATGATGGTTGCTGCTTTCGGAGGGTATGAGCAGGTGATGAATGCCTACGATGTGGCCGTGAAAGAAAAATATCAATTCGGAGCTTACGGGGATGCGATGCTGATTATTTAATTGGCAGGCCTGTAGGGAAGAAATTAAAGAGAGCCATCGGCTCTCTTTTTTCGTATTATTTTGTAGATTTGTACAATGTGCTTTTGGGGGAGGTACATGGTAGAGGCAGAATGTGGTGCAAGGTGTTGTTTTTGATGTAATTATAAACTGCTAAATAATTAAAGTATGAAGAAAGTAATTGTGTTGTTATTCGGACTGGCAGCAATGTGGGTAGGAAACGGGTATGCGCAGCAGGCTGTTACGGACCGGGATTATGAAGAATTGACGGACAGCCGGGAGGTAAGAATGGAGGAGTGGGAGAAATGTGGGGACAATGTGGCGGTCAGTTGGGGTTCGACGGATGTGCGTTATGAGAAGAAAAATGTTCCTTCAGGGATAAAGCCTGTTTCTGTGTGGAGAGAGACGGCTTGGAAGGGAGAGCGTGTCAATGGTGTGGCTTTGTTGTGGACGAAACAGGCGTGTGGCGAAGTGACGGCCGTAGCTTCTGATTTGAAGAGTTCGGGAGGGGATGTTATTCCAGCTTCGGCTGTGCGGTTGGGATTTGTCCGTTACGTTATGACGGATGAGCTGAACAAAGACAAAAGAGGAACTTGCGGTTACCGTCCGGATCATACGTTGTTTGATTCTTCGGTGGTGGCAGATGTCATTGATTTAAATGCGACTCAGGTGCTGAATGCCAGAGAGACCCGCCCGTTATGGGTGACTGTCCAGGTGCCGCAAGGGGTGAAGGCTGGAGTGTACCGGGGGCAAATCCGTTTTACTGCTCCGGATAGGAAGATAGAGCCGTTGGCAATTGAGCTGAAAGTGCTGAATCGGGAATTGCCTGCGCCGAAAGATTGGGCATTCCGGCTTGATTTGTGGCAGAATCCGTATGCCGTGGCCAGGTATCATCAGGTGCCTGTGTGGAGCAAAGAGCATTTCGATGCGATGCGTCCGGTGATGGAACTACTTGCCAATGCGGGACAAAAAATTATTACGGCAAGCATTATGCACAAACCCTGGGGCGGTCAGACGGAAGACTATTTCGAGTCAATGGTGATGCGTATCAAGACGTTGGATGGACGTTGGGTATATGATTACGCCGTGTTTGATAAGTGGATTGAATTTATGATGAGTGTTGGTATCAATCAGCAAATCAACTGCTATACCATGATTCCCTGGGATCTTTCTTTCCAGTATTTTGACCAGGCAACGAATTCCCTGCAAATGGTAAAGGCGGGAGTGGGGACGCCGGAGTATGTGGACTACTGGCAGCCTTTCCTGATTGATTTTGCCCGTCATTTGAAGACAAAGGGGTGGTTTGACATTACAATGATAGCTATGGACGAACGACCGGAAGAGGCTATGCGTAAAGCTATCCGTATAATCCGGGAGGCTGATCCTGCTTATAAGATTGCCTTGGCAGGCAATTACCACGGAGAGATTGAGGCGGATATTGATGATTATTGTGTGGCTTCGGGAAAGTTTTTTCCGGAAAACGTGTTGCAGGAAAGACGGAAAAAGGGTATGGTTAGTACTTATTATACCTGTTGTTCGGAATCTTATCCCAATACCTTTACATTTTCGCCTCCTGCGGAAGCTGCCTGGTTGGGGTGGTATGCAGCGGCAAAGGATTTCGACGGTTATTTGCGTTGGGCATATAATAGCTGGACTGTTGACCCGCTGAGGGATTCCCGTTTCCGTGCTTTTGGTGGTGGCGATTGCTATTTGGCCTATCCTGGCGGACGTTCGTCTATCCGTATGGAGCGTTTGACAGAAGGTATACAGGCTTATGAGAAAGTACGGATTTTGAAAGAAAAGTATACGAAAGAGAAGAATGCCTATAAATTGAAAATGCTCAATGACCTTTTAAAGGATTTTGAGATTAGTAAATTGGCTTCGGAGCCTGCTGGTAATATGGTGAATAAAGCTAAAGCGGCTTTGAATAAATTGTAATTGGGAGGGTATAAAAAAGAACGGTCGGAATTTTATTTCCGACCGTTCTTTTTATATAGTAGTATGCCGTTACAATGTGCTGGCATCTACTAAGGTTTCTTTGTTATACTCACCGTTTGCTAATTTTTCAGCGACATTTTTAAATGCCTTGATAGTGTATTTCACATCTTCAAGGGTGTGCATAGATGTCGGTATCAAACGCAGCAACAATTGTCCTTTTGGGATTACCGGATAAACCACGATGGAGCAGAACAGGTTGTAGTTCTCTCTCAAGTCGGTGGCAACCTGCATGCCTTCTGCAACGCTTCCAGACAGATAAACGGGGGTAACCATGGAATTGGTGTTGCCGATATTGAGTCCGTCTTCTTTCAGCCCGTTTTGCAGTGCATGGGCAATCTGCCACAGTTTTTCCCGGCGTTCCGGTTGTGTTTTTAATAATTCCAGACGTTTGATGGCTCCTTCAACCATAGGCATGGTCAGGGATTTTGCAAAAGTCTGCGAACGCATGTTGTAGCGCAGATTCATACATATCTCTTCGTCGGTGGCAACGAAAGCTCCGAATCCAGCCATAGATTTGGCAAACGTACCGAAGTAAAGGTCTACCTGGTCTTGAACTCCGAAGTGTTCTCCTGTTCCGGCACCGGTGGGGCCCATGGTTCCGAAGCCGTGGGCGTCGTCAACCAACAGACGGAAGTTGAATTTATCTTTCAGTTTTACGATTTCATCCAGTTTACCGAGGTCTCCTGCCATACCGAACACACCTTCCGTAATGACTAATATGCCGCCTCCTGTTTCTTCTACCCATTTGGTTGCTCTTTCCAGTTGTTTCTGGAGGCTTTCCATGTCGTTGTGCAGGTATACATAACGTTTAGCCGGGGAAAGGCGCAGACCATCCATGATACAAGCGTGGGCTTCTGCATCATAGACAATGCAGTCGAAACGGCTGGTCAGGCAGTCGATGATGGAGATCATACCCTGGTATCCGAAGTTTAACAGAAAAGCATCCGGTTTCTTTAGAAAATCGGCCAACTGTGATTCCAGATATTCATGGCGGGAGGTTTGGCCGCTCATCATGCGGGCTCCCATCGGGTAACCCAATCCCCATTGGGCTGCAGCTTCTGCGTCAGCTTTTCTGACTTCAGGGTCGTTAGCCAGCCCGATGTAATTATTCAGACTCCAGTTTAAGACTTCACGTCCGCGGAATCTCATCCGGGGACCGATTTCTCCTTCTAATTTCGGGAAAGCGAAATAGCCGTGTGCCTGTTTGGCATACTGGCCGATATTACCTTTTTGTTTTTTTACTCTTTCAAAAATATCCACGTCTATAGTATTTTGAAATTTTTAATATATCATGAAAATCGAAGCAAAGGTATAATAAAAAAGTAAAAGGAGAAAGCGGGAAACTAAAAAGTTGAACCGATGGGCGATGAAAAGAAAATAAAACTTAAATAACGTTGAATCCGGAAGCCCCTGGAAAAGTTTTTACTTTTTGTTTTTTACTTTTTACTTTTTCCTCTATCTTTGCATGATGCAAAAAAACACTCCGTTTATGAAGAAGTTTTTAGGTCTGATATTCATTGTTTTGTTACTCAGCTCTTGTGGTGAGTATCAAAAGCTTTTGAAAAGCAATGATTATCAGCTGATTTACAAGAAGGCAGTGGAATATTACAATAAGGGTGAATACCAGAAAGCCATGAACTTGTTCGATGGAATACGTAGTGTGTTTACGGGAACGAGTAAGGCTCAGAGCATCGCTTACTACCGTGCTTTTTGCAGCTACAACCAGAAAGAATATGAGTATGCGTCGGAGTTGTTTAAGAATTTTGTCGTGACTTATCCGGAGAGTAATTTTGCGGATGAGTGTTTGTATATGGTTGGGTATTGTAATTATTTGGCTTCCCCGAAACCTCGTCTGGATCAGGCGGCCACACGGAAAGCTATTAATGATTTTCAGTTGTATCTGACGCGTTATCCCAACAGCCCCCGGAAGGATAAAATCAACGGCTATGTGGATGAAATGCTGGATAAGCTCGCCTATAAAGATTATCTGAGTGCTAAAAATTATTATCAGCGGGAACATTATAAAGCGGCTGTGGTCAGTTTGCAGAATTGTCTGAAAGACTATCCGGGGTCGAAATACCGTGAAGAGATTATGTATCTGCTGTTTAATTCAAAATATCAGATGGCTGTGAATAGTGTGGAGGACAAAAAGCTGGAGCGTTATAATGCAGCCAAGGAAGAGTACTATTATTTTGCGGATGAGTATCCGAACAGCAAATATGTGAATGACATAAAGAAAAAGTATGAGGCCATCAATGCTTTTCTGGACACGTATAAGTTTAAAGATTAGTTTAATATAAAATCAATTATGGTGGATTTTAAAAAAGTAAAAGCTCCGAATAACACGATTACCCGTAATCCTGCCGTATTTTCAGCGAAAGCCGGCAATATTTATGAAGCTGTGGCTATCATTGCTAAACGGGCCAATCAGATTTCAGTGGAAATGAAGGACGAACTGAGTCGTAAATTGCAGGAATTTGCTTCTTATTCCGACAATCTGGAAGAGATTTTTGAAAATCGCGAGCAGATAGAGATTTCGAAGTATTATGAGCGTATTCCGAAACCGGTATTGATTGCCACACAGGAATTTTTGGACGACCGGGTTTATTTTCGTAATACATCCGGCAGAGAGAAAGCTGTAAAGGAGAACGCTTAAGAATTTGAAACTGAAGATGGAGGGTGAAAAAGGGGCTGGAAAGACCTTTTCATTCTCCATTTTTTTATGGGATAATTATGCTGAAAGGAAAACATATTGTTGTAGGTGTGACCGGGAGTATTGCAGCTTACAAGACAGCTTCGCTGGTGCGTCTCTTGGTAAAGGAGGGGGCGGAAGTAAAGGTCGTCATGACCCCGTTGGCCAAGGCTTTTATTACTCCTCTGACCTTAGCTACTTTGTCGAAGAATCCCATCATGGTGGATTTTTATGATCCCGAAAACGGGGATTGGAATTCGCATGTGAGTATGGGCTTATGGGCGGACTTGTATTTGGTTGCTCCGGCTACTGCCAATACGATGGGAAAAATGGCTGCCGGTATTGCTGATAATTTGTTGCTGACGACCTATTTGTCTGCAAAGTGTCCGGTGATGATAGCTCCGGCGATGGACCTGGATATGTACCGTCATCCGGCTACACAGAAGAATATGGAGATATTGCGCAGTTATGGTAATCTGATCATAGAGCCGGAGGAGGGGGAGTTGGCAAGTGGTTTGTCCGGTAAAGGGCGTATGGCTGAGCCGGAGGAGATTGTGGAGCAAATACGTAATTTTTTTGTTCGGACCGAGGAGTTGAGGGGGAAAAAGGTGTTGTTGACAGCTGGGCCTACGTATGAGCAGATAGACCCGGTTCGGTTTATCGGGAATCACTCCACGGGAAAGATGGGGTTTGCTTTGGCAGAGGAGTTGGCGAAGCGTGGTGCGGAGGTCACGTTGGTTGCGGGCCCTGTGCGTTTGAAGACGACAAGGACTTCGATACGACGTGTGGATGTGGTGTCAGCGGCAGAGATGTATGAGGCGGTGATGCAGGAAGCTTTGTCGGCAGACATTGTCATTTCCTGTGCAGCGGTGGCGGATTTCACGCCGAAAGAAAAGTCGGGTGTAAAACTGAAACGGGGGAATGAGTCGTTGTGTATAGAATTGCTCCCTACGCGGGATATTGCCGCCGAATTGGGAAAAAAGAAAAAGGCGGGGCAATTGTTGGTGGGGTTTGCCTTGGAGACGAATGACGAAGAGTGTAATGCGTTGTTGAAACTGAAAAAGAAAAACCTGGATTTGATTGTGTTGAATAGCCTGAGGGATGAAGGGGCAGGTTTTGGTGTAGACACCAACAAGGTGACTTTGATTGACCGAAGTGAAAAGATCGAAGTGCTTGATTTGAAACTGAAATCGGAAGTGGCTGCGGATATTGTCGACCGGATAGCGCAAATGGTGAAAAATCAGAACGGCGGAAAATAATTCCGGGCTGAAAAAGAGTGGTAAATCTATTGCAGGATTTAAAATAATGTTTACATTTGGATTCTGATATGAGATCAGAATTTAAACATACCGATCCGTTTAAATCCCTGTATAATCAGCAGGAACATCATAGTTTGATTCAAAACAGACTTATAAAAACCGGCATTGTCTTTGTATGACAGATGCTGGTTTTTTTATGTGTGATGCGATAAGTATTATTTAAAAATAGCGATATGAATAAACGTAGCTTAGTATCCATTGAAGATTACACGAAAGAGGAAATTCTGGAAGTGTTGCAGGCGGCTTCTGAATTTGAGAAGAATCCCAATCAGCGATTGCTGGAGGGTAAGGTGGTTGCTTCTTTGTTTTTTGAACCTTCTACCCGTACCCGTTTGAGTTTTGAGACAGCTATCAACCGTTTGGGCGGTCGTATTGTCGGTTTTTCGGATTCTTCTTCTTCCAGTGTAACCAAAGGAGAGACGTTGAAGGATACCATTAAGATGGTGGATAATTACTGCGACTTGATCGTGATGCGCCATCCCATTGAAGGTGCTGCCCGCTATGCCAGTGAAGTAGCTGCGGCGCCGGTGGTGAATGCCGGGGACGGAGCCAATCAGCATCCCTCCCAGACGATGCTGGACCTTTATTCTATCTATAAAACCCAGGGAACACTGGAGAACCTGAATATTTTTATGGTGGGGGATTTGAAATACGGGCGTACGGTGCATTCGCTTTTGCAGGCAATGAGTCATTTCCATCCTACTTTCCATTTTATTGCGCCGAAAGAGTTGCAGATGCCGGAGGGGTATAAGTTGCATCTGAAAGAGTTGAATATTCCTTATTACGAGCATACGGAACTTAATGAGGTCATCAACGAGGCTGATATTTTGTACATGACCCGCGTACAGAGAGAGCGCTTTGCCGATCCGCTGGAATATGAGAAGGTGAAAAACGTGTACATTCTTAAAAATGCAATGCTGAGCGGTACGAGAGAAAATATGCGCATCCTGCATCCGCTGCCGAGGGTGAATGAGATTGATGTAGATGTGGATGAAAATCCGAAAGCGTATTATTTTGAGCAGGCAAGGAACGGTGTGTTTGCACGTCAGGCAATCATTTGCAAGGCGTTGGGAATAAAGTAGGAATTAAAATAAAAATGTAGTTATGGCAAAAAAAGAATTACAGGTAAGTGCTATTGAGAATGGTACTGTCATCGATCATATACCGGCTGATAAATTATTTGACGTGATTAATGTGCTGGGAATTGCAGAAATGGAAAATGCAATGACTTTCGGAACGAATCTGAAGAGCAGCAAGTTGGGTACCAAAGCGATTATTAAAATCTGGGATAAGTTTCTGGAAGATGACGAAGTGAATAAATTGGCGTTGGTGGCTCCTTCCGCTAAAATCAATATTATCCGTGATTATGATGTGGTGGAGAAGAAGACGGTGAATGTGCCGGAGAGGGTGGAAGGCATTGTGAAGTGTATGAATCCGAAGTGTATCACCAACCACGAGTATGTACGCACGAAATTCGATGTGGTTAATACACGGCCCATTGTATTGAAGTGTCACTATTGTGAGAAACTCACCGACGAAAAGCACCTGGAGATTATTTGATTTCGCGGGAAGTTTTCTTGTTAGTACAGAGGATTGTCGTATTATTACGACAATCCTTTTTTCATTTTTGGGGTGTTATGTCTCTATTGGATATAAATCTCAAGCAGGGTTGCTTCTTTTTCCGGAATGAGGAAGATGTTTTTCAGACAGGCGGGTACGAGGACGGTTTCCCCTTGTTTTACTTTTACGAATTTATCGGTGTCGTATACGACTGAGAAGTTTCCTTCCAGACACATATAAATGACAAACGAATCAATGTCGATGTAGTCCTTTTCGATTTCTTTGTCGAATTTCAGAAAATTGGTGGTAAAGTATTGGCATTCCACCAATTCTTCCGTGTGATTTTCGTGTTGGTGATAGTGGACACCATGTTCTTTTTGTTCTTTGAAATGAATGACGTCGGTAGCTAATTCCGTATGCAGTTCCCGCGGATTGCCGTTTTTGTCCCGGCGGTCGTAATCGTAGATGCGGTAGGTGATGTCGGAGGTTTGCTGGATTTCGGCAATGAAGCAACCTTTCCCGATGGCATGGACGGTACCGGCAGGGATGAAAAAGCAGTCTCCTTTTTTCACTTTTTCAGTGTTCAATATTTCCGGCAGTGTGTTGTTGTGGAGTTTGGTCAGGTATTCCGACTTGTCGGTGTCTTTGTTGAAACCCATGAGCAGTTGTGCATCCGGATCGGCATCCACGACGTACCACATTTCAGTTTTTCCGTATGCATTGTGGCGTTCTTTAGCAACTGCATCGTTGGGATGAACCTGGATGGAAAGATCGTCGCAGGCATCAATGTATTTAATCAGCAAAGGAAATTCTACGCCGAACTGTTCGTATATTTTGTCTCCAACTAAATCGCCCATATATACTTCGGTGAGTTCCTGTAACGTATTGTCGGCTAAAGGCCCTTCCGATACGACAGATACATTGTCTTGGACGCCGGATATTTCCCAGCTTTCTCCGATACCTGATTTTATGGTTGGGTCTTCACTTTTGCAAGCCAGTTTTTCACCTCCCCAGATGGTTTCTTTGAGGATGGGGCTGAATTTCAAAGGATAGAGCATAGTTATTCTTGTTTTACAGATGATTTCTGCTGTTTTGGTATGAAAATTGTATCTTCGCAAAGGTATAATTTATTGAAAAAGGGTAGATTGAAAATCGGAAATTATTTTAAACAATAAGATTATGAAATGGAGTAGGTTATTTATATTGTCCGTATTTGCGGCAGTGGGGTTGTCATGTAGTGATAATGATCCGAAAGAACAGGACGGGGAATTGGATATGGAGCAGGTGATGAATAAGAATCTGTATTATAACAAGTGGTTGAATAATAAAGAGGCATACACGACGGAAGGCATGGTGGAGGTTGTTCGCTTTACTTCCGATTGTAAATTGTGGAATGTTGATTTCGGAGGGAAACAGGAAATATTTTGGGGGACATGGACGGCTGATGTCAAAGCGAATACACTGGAGGTGGTTTATGAAAATGGAGAAAATGAAACGTGGCATGTGCTGGACTGGAAGAAGGGGGTATTTACGGTGATGGTGAACGGCGGAAAGCGGGAATATGTTTCGGAAGGGAACAAAGACGTGGAATATTTGCAGAATCTGACCGGAGATGCGTTTTTACTGACCGAAATAGACCGGGAGGGAAGCAGGACCTCTTTGCGTATTGAATTGGAGGGTTCGCAAACCTTAAATGTAAAAGAATCCAAAGTAATATTGGCGAGAAACCAGGTGAGGGAGTTGAAATATGCGGGCGACCAGGTGATGATAGAAAAAGAGCCTATAGGAGAGGACGTATTGAAAAATTTGGGTATGCCGGGAAAAGGGCGGGACATTATTTTTTATGTGAATGAGGGGAACGGGCGTGAATTTAAGTTTTCCGATTATGTTTCCGAGGCAGGATTCGCAAAAGTGGAGTATGAGGCTTTTGATTTGCGGGCAAGCAATACCAGCAGTAATATTACGGTTAGGTGGAGAAACCCCTATGTGGATGAGGATGTTTGTTATCAGGTGGAAATATTGTCGGAGGATGAGAAAATTTCATATTTTAAAAGCGATTATCTGGAAAAAAACAGGCTGTTTTTAGATATTGATAGTAATACCAAAACCATGTCGGGTACCTTAAATGACATCCGGAAGTTAATTGAGCAGGGCAGGGGAGGTAAGTTTATGATTCGTTGGTCGGTGGTGATGCTGGAATCCGGAGTGCCTTTGACTAGCAACAACAGCTACATCAATCGTCAGGCGGTGGCGAATGTTTCGGTTTTACAAGTTCTGAATTAAGCCTGATTCAGGTAGGATAATATCATTTCCGTTAGCTTTTCCGGTTGTTCTATATGTAACCAATGGCCCGTTTCAGGTATATTGGACAGCAGGGCAGCCGGAAAATTTTTTTTGAGTATTTCGGAATCCGGAATATAAGGGGAATCTCCTCCTTTAATAAACAGGATTTCTTTCGTGTAGCGTTTTTCTGTTTCTTGCCAGGACAGTAAATCCTCTTTGGCGTGGAGCAACGCCTTTGCGTTTATCCGCCAATGGAAATGCCCTTGTTGCCGGGTGATGTTTTTCAGGATAATTTGCTGTTCCCGTATGGAGGGAAAATGTAAGGCAAGATGTTGCCGAAGTGTTTCGTAAGAGGAAAACTGATGCAGGTTTGCCGTATGTAGGAAATGGAATAAGCGTTGGTGTTCCTCAGAAAGGGAATAGCTTTTCGGTGCTATGTCAAGAATAATATTCCGGGCGGTCAGTGTAGGATCATTCAGTGCAAGTAACATAGCAACCTTACCACCCATCGAATGTCCGACCAGATGCGGTTTTACGGATAAACGGAGTGTGTCAATCAGTCCTGCCACATCGTCTGCCAGGGCTGTGTAAGTATGTTCCGGATGGTGGGGGGAATGGCCGTGATTCCGTAAATCGGGGAGGATTACCCGGAAAAAGGGACTTAACAAATGGGCTATCGGCAACCAGTTGTCCGAGGCACCGTAAAGACCGTGCAAGATAATTATCGGGTAACCGCTGCCTTCTTCTCTGTAAAATAGTCTCATAAGGTTGGAAATAAATCAAGGGTGCCAAATTGTATTGACACCCTTGGGTTGCAGTATCGCTATGAAACTCTTAATCTTTCAGTTTTGCCTTTAAGAATTCCCGGTTTAGGCGGGCGATGTGCTGTATGGAAATACTTTTCGGGCATTCCATTTCGCAGGCACCGGTGTTAGTACAGTTTCCGAAACCGAGTTCATCCATTTTGGCAACCATCGCTTTGGCTCTGCGTGCGGCTTCCACTTTTCCCTGGGGCAACAAAGCCAATTGGGAAACCTTGGCAGCTACAAAAAGCATAGCGGAGGAGTTCTTGCAGGTAGCGGCACAGGCACCGCAACCGATACAGGCAGCAGCGTCCATCGCTTCTTCTGCGTTGTCGTTGGAGATGGGGATGGCATTGCCGTCGGGTACACCTCCGGTATTAACGGATACATATCCTCCTGCCTGGAGAATCTTATCGTATGCCTGACGGTCGACGATAAGGTCTTTGATTACGGGGAATGCTCCGCAACGCCACGGTTCTATGGTAATCGTAGCGCCATCCTGGAAACGGCGCATGTGTAACTGGCAAGTCGTTACATCGTCATCGGGACCATGGGCTCTTCCGTCAATGAACAAACTGCAAGTACCGCAAATTCCTTCCCGGCAATCGTGGTCGAAAGCTACCGGTTCCTTGTTTTCGCTTACCAACTGTTCGTTCAGAATATCCAGCATTTCAAGAAATGAAGTACCGGTAGAAATATCATGGATCTTGTATGTTTCAAACGCGCCTTTGGATTTGGCATCTTTTTGACGCCATACCTTAAGTGTCAGTTCTTTTAATATTTTATCTGCCATAATCTTAAAATTTATTGTTCCTGTAAATCAGAACGGAACATGTTCATTGTTATTTATAGGAACGCTGTGTTAATTGAACATTTTCGAACTCTAACTCTTCTTTGTGTAACTCCGGAGCCGTATTTTCTCCTTTGTATTCCCATACGGAAACATATTTGAAGTGTTCGTCGTCACGTTTGGCTTCCCCTTCTTCGGTAACGGATTCCAGACGGCAGTGACCTCCGCAGGATTCGTTCCGGTCGAGGGCGTCATGAGCCATCAGGTCTGCCAATTCGATGAAGTCAGCCACACGGCCAGCTTTTTCCAGTTCGTTGTTCATGGCAGAGAATTCACCTACCACTCGAAGGTCTTTGTAGAATTCTTCTTTCAATTCGGCAATCAGCTCAATGGCCTTTTTCAGTCCGCTGGCTTCGCGTGCCATACCGATGTAATCCCACATGATGTGTCCCAGTTGTTTGTGGAAATGGTCAGGGGATTTCGTTCCTTTTATATCATAGAGTTTGCGCAGACGGTCGGTAACGTGTTTTTCTGCTTCTTCAAATTCCGGTGTGTTGGTCTGAATTTTCGGAGTCTGGATTTCTTTTGCCAGGTAATCTCCGATGGTGTAAGGCAGGATGAAATATCCATCTGCCAATCCCTGCATCAGGGCAGAAGCACCCAGACGGTTTGCACCGTGGTCAGAGAAGTTACATTCTCCGATGGCATACAACCCCGGGATGGTCGTCATCAGGTTGTAATCTACCCAAAGTCCGCCCATAGAATAGTGGATAGCCGGGTAAATCATCATCGGATTTTCATACGGGTCAACAGCCGTAATTTTTTCATACATCTGGAACAGGTTGCCGTAGCGTTTTTCAATCGTGTCGCGACCTAACTGCTGGATGGCATATTTGAAATCCAGGAATACAGCTTTACCGGTGTTGTTCACACCAAATCCGGCATCACATCTTTCTTTTGCAGCACGGGAAGCAACGTCACGGGGCACCAAGTTTCCGAATGCCGGGTAACGGCGTTCCAGATAGAAATCGCGGTCTTCGTCCGGAATATCGTTCGGGTGTTTTGTTCCTGCCTGTAATGCTTTGGCATCTTCGATTTTTTTCGGTACCCATACACGACCGTCGTTACGCAGGGATTCAGACATCAGCGTCAGTTTACTCTGCTGTTCTCCGTGAACAGGGATACAGGTCGGGTGAATCTGTACGAAACAGGGATTACCGAACATGGCACCTCTTTTATAGGCTTGCCATGCAGCACTTCCGTTACATCCCATAGCGTTGGTAGACAAGAAGAATACATTTCCGTAACCTCCGGTTGCCAATACTACGGCATGTGCTCCGAAACGTTCAATTTTTCCCGTAACCAGGTTGCGGGAAATCACACCGCGGGCTTTGCCGTCAACAACAACTACATCAAGTACTTCGTGACGGTTGTATACTTTGATTTTTCCTTTTTCGATCTGCCGGTTCATAGCTCCGTAGCAGCCCAACAGCAATTGTTGTCCCGTTTGACCGCGGGCATAGAATGTACGGCTTACCAATGCACCACCAAAAGAACGGTTGGCCAACAAACCGCCGTATTCGCGGGCAAAAGGAACACCTTGAGCAACACACTGGTCGATGATGGCGTTACTTACTTCCGCCAGGCGGTATACATTGGCTTCGCGGGCGCGATAGTCACCTCCTTTGATGGTTTCATAAAATAACCGGAAGACAGAGTCATTGTCGTTCGGATAGTTTTTGGCTGCGTTGATACCTCCCTGGGCGGCGATAGAGTGTGCTCGGCGGGGAGAATCCTGGTAACAGAAAGCTGTTACATTGTAGCCTAATTCAGCTAAACTGGCAGCAGCGGAGCCTCCGGCTAATCCGGTACCTACAACGATAACATCAAGTTTTTTCTTGTTTGCCGGGCTTACAACGCCGATGTGGGCCTTGTGGGCAGACCATTTGTCTTTTAACGGGCCGGCAGGTATTTTAGCATCTAATATTGACATAACTAAGTAGTTTTAAATTTTTGATTTAATGTGGATTGAGGGATTAGTTTCCGAAAATCAGAAAATAAACCGGAATAATGCTGAAGCCGACAGCAAACACAATCGCAAAGAAATAGGCTACATATTCCAGGCGTTTTCTCCAAATATCGTTGGAAAAACCGATAGACTGGAAAGCGGACCAGAATCCGTGGGAAAGGTGAAGTCCCAACAGAATGGCGGCAATGATGTAAACTACTGCATACAACGGCTGCATCAGGGTGGTACTTACCAGTTCATATTGGCTGGTGACTTCGCTGAATTTGAAGTAATACCAGAAATTGCAGATGTGCAGTACTAAGAATGCCAGCACCAATGCTCCCAGGATATACATGTTGCGGGAAGGCCACGTACAGTTCTGTGACTGTTTACGCAGGGCGTATTTCTGCGGACGGGCTTTTTGGTTCTGAATGGTCAGGATACTTGCCCACACGATATGGATGATGAAGCCTAAAGCCAGGATGGGTTCGATTACTTTGATAAAGGGCAATTCCATGAATTCACATCCCGCGTTGAAGGCGTCCGGGCCGACAAGTAACAGCAGATTCACCGATAAGTGAATGCACAAAAACAAAATCAGAAAAAGTCCTGATAAGCTCATGATGACTTTTTTCCCGATTGAGGTAGTCAAAAAATTACTCATAATTTATTCTATTTATTAATAACTGGTTAAATTTTCTGTTCATGTGCAAAAGTATCTTTTTTCTTTGATTTTGCCATGAATCAATAAAGAAAAGTGTCATTAATTCTATTTGTCTTTCAAAGCGCGGTAAATGGCACTTTGGATAGTGGTCCGGATATTTTCGTCGGTGAGTTTTGTGTTGAATTCGTTGGGATAAGTCCGGTTGGAGAGAAAGATATAAATCAGTTGGTTTTCCGGGTCAACCCATGCCATTGTACCTGTGAACCCGGTGTGTCCGTAGCTGGATGCCGGGGCTTCTTTACAGGTAGGGCCTATTTTCTTTTCGTCCATTTCGGGCTTGTCAAATCCCAATCCCCGTCGGTTATTCGGGAAACAATCCGTTTTTTGAGTAAAAAGCTCCAATGTGGCAGGGGTTAACAGTTGTTCGCCTCCGTAACTTCCTTTATTTAAATACAGTGCCATAATTTTTGCCAGGTCTTCTGCTGTGGAAAACAGTCCGGCATGTCCTGCAACGCCACCCAACAAGGCAGCCATGGGGTCGTGGACATAGCCCTTGATTTCTTTCTTCCGGTAAAGTTTGTCGACGCAGGAGGGAACGATATAATCGCCGGGCAGACGTTTGTCGGCTAAAAAGTCCGTGTGACAGGTGCCCAATTTTTCATAGAACCAGTTTTTAGCCAGGACGTCCAATGAGGAATCTGTCTGGTGTTCCGCTATTTTTTGCAGGAGGATAAATCCTAAGTCACTGTAAGTATATTCTTTTTTCGGATTCAGTTCCGAGCGGATCATTTGGGCCATGACAGTGTCCCGGTATCCTGTAAAGAGATATAACCCGGGGGTAAACGCTTGATAGCCTGGGCGGGGCGTGTGTGATAACGTGCTGTCTTTGAATTGATAGCCGGGGTTGGCAAATAGATGGTCCTTTAGTTTTTGGGTATTGTACTTAGTCGGTGCTTTTGTGAAAAGGGGACCGGGAAGTTTTTCCATATCGATGGGTTCGGAAAAAGCAGGAAAAAAACTTTTCAGTCCGGCATTGTGGGCTAAAATTTCCTTTAGCGTAATCTTTTCTTTATTTGAGCCTTGTAAGAGGGGATAATAGCGGCAGGCCGGTGTGTCTATGGCGATTTTTCCCTGATCATAGAGTTTCATGATAACCGGTAATGTGGCTGCTATTTTTGTGATGGAAGCAATGTCATAAATATTGGAAGTGTGGTTGGCTTTGTGTTTTTCGTACGTATTGTATCCGAAAGCTTTATTGTATATGATATAATTGTCTTTGGCTATGAGTACCTGGCAACCGGGAGTGCTTTTTATGCGGATTGCGGCTTTGCATATCGAGTCTACAGAGGGCAGGAGTGCTGCTGATACACCGCACATTTCAGGAAGAGCATAGCCCAGACGGCTTTTTTCTGTCGGGATACCTGTTCCCGCGGGATACTCCGGAGTGATGGAGACTGGCAGTTGTCCGGTCACCGGGATGCCTCCGAAGATGGCTTGCGCTGCGAACGTTCTTGGGTAAAGGTGATCTTCATAGCTGACGAGTATGGCGTCTATCGGAAGGTGTATGTACGGTTTTAGCCCATAGGGGATTGCCGGATGACAGAGGATGATCCTTTTCCCTTTCAGCCGGGTGATGAGTTGTGACAACTCCGGCGAGTAACCGTACTGACGTGCCATCCGGTCGGATGCACTGTTATTGTACAGGATGATACAGTTGTAGGGTGCCAGTTTCCGGACCAATTTTTGCATTGCGTCGTCCGAAATGTTTTTGGGGGTGACGAAATGTTTCACCCGGGTATATTTGTCTAAGGTGGTTTGAAATGTGTTGATTTCGTCCGCACCGAAATGCAGGGAGGCTATTTTTAGTGTGTCCAGACATTTCAGAGGCAACAGCGCCTCCTTGTTTTTGATGAGTGTAATAGCGTTTTTATAGAGTTCCTGTTTCAAGGCAAAATCTTCGGGACGGTTTAATCGGGACCACAATTGTCCGGTAGGTAAAGGGTGAATGGAAGACCGGACGTACTGACGTTTTGTGTTCAGTATTTTTCGGCATCGGGCTTCTATCTCCTCTTCCGAAATCAGACTGTCCCGGAGGGCTTTTTTTATTTGGCCGACAGCCCGGTCAATATTTTCAGGGAAAAGCAGAATATCATTTCCTGCCCGGAGGGCTTTTACCTCGGCGGTTCCTTTTTCCAGCCCTTGGCTGACACCTTTCATATTCATGGCATCCGTAAAACAGAGACCGTTAAAGCCGAGCCGTTCATGTAGCCAGTAACTCACAATGCGGGGCGATAATGTGGCGGGAATCCGGGCCGAATCCAAAGCTTTTACGTTCAGATGGGCAACCATAACAGCGGGCAGTGAGTCCTGGATTAACTTCTTGAAAGGATATAATTCAATCGAATCCAGACGATTCAAGTCGTGAGAAATGACAGGAAGGGAGATGTGGGAATCCGTGTCCGTATCGCCGTGTCCGGGGAAATGTTTCACTACGGGGAGCACTTGAGAAGACAGACTTCCGGCGATATACATGGCTGTTTTTCGGTATACATTCTCCGGATTTTCTCCGAAAGAACGTGTACCGATAACCGGATTGGCGGGATTATTATTGATGTCTGCCACCGGGGCAAAATTCACGTGTACGCCTGTTTCTTTGCAATGGTGGGCAATAGCCTGGCCTAAACGGTAAATCAGTGAGTCATTTGTTACGGCGCCGTTGATAAGCATTTGGGGAAATTCCATTGCACTTTGCAGGCGCCATCCCAAACCATGTTCCGCGTCAATCCCAATCAGCAAGGGATATTTGCTGATTTTCTGAAAGGCATTGACCATTTCGACCTGTCTGACAGGCTCCCCTTGGAAGAAAATCAACCCGCCGATGTGGTATTTCCGGATGATTCCTTCGATTTTTTCCTGGTACTCCTTGTCTTTATTGCTGTATACGGCAATCATAAAGAGCTGTCCGATTTTTTCGTCCAGAGTCATGGCGCGCAGCGTCTCTTCGGACCAGTCCGGAACTTGCGGACGGTTTCCACGGCTTGATAAACTGAAAATCAGAATAAAAAATACAATACAAACTTTCTGCATAACGGTGAATTGTACTACAAGGTAAAACCGGAAACCGGGCGGAAAGCATGCCGGGATTACGGGCAGACAAAAATAGTAAAAAGAAGAGGGTAACGAAAGACTCGATACCCTCATTCATATACTTTAACGCTTTCTTATTTCAGTAATTCGGCGATTTTATTTTCCAGTTCCTCGCCGTGTAAGTTGCGGGCTACAATGACATTGTTTTTATCCAATATTACAATGTGAGGAATACTGCTCACGGCGTATGCCTGTGCTGCTGCGTTGTTCCAATACTGGAGGTCGGAAACCTGGTTCCAGTTTAAGTGGTCGTCAGCAATGGCTTTTTCCCAGTCTGCTTTGTTGCGGTCCAGGGATACACCGATGATCTCCAGGCCTTTCGGGTGGAATTTTTTGTAAAGTTTCACCATTTCGGGGTTGGCACGACGGCACGGCCCGCACCAGGATGCCCAGAAATCAATGATTTTTACTTTTCCCTTGATGTCGTATAAAGACAGCGGTTTGCCTTCCGGAGTGTCCTGGGTGAAATCGGGGGCTACTTTCCCGATGGCTACAGCTTCTAATTTTTCAATTCTTTCGGCAATTTTTTTACCGTATTCGCTGGCTTTGGCATTTGCTCCCAGGGCGTTGTATTTTTCCTGTAACTCTTTCAGGTCCATGTTGTACATCTTTCCTGCCAGGATATAGGGTGCTACATAACTGTCCGCGTGGGCTTTAATCAGTTCGGCTTCTTTAATTGAAGAGAGGCTGTCCGCTTTGTCAAATTCGGCGCGGATTTCGTTGGCTTTTTCTTCATTTTTCTCCTGCATGGCTGCCGAATAGGCTTTGTAAAGTTCGGACTGCTGTTTTCTCAGTTCGTTGGAGATAACGAGATATTCATTCAGAATCTTCTGGTTTTCCGTTCCTTCTACTTTAGACAGGGCATTATCTTCCGGATTTAAAGTGGCAGTAAACTTTGTATTTTCTACCAGAATCGGAGTACCTCCTCTTTTACCTTCAACAATAAGATAGGCATTGGTGGTGTTTTCCACCTTCCCCTGCATGGTGAACTTTCCGGCCTTGATGGGAGCTGTGGACAACGTGTCTGCCGTCCGTCCGCTATATTTCACAAGGAATACATTCCCTTCCTGTGCGCCTTCAACGGTTCCGTTGATGGTGTATTGGGTAGTGGGAGTGCAGGCTACCCACGACAGGGCGATAGCTGCAAAAGGAAATAAGAATTTTTTCATAGTTTTTGTTTTATTGGATTTAATCGATTTTACGTTTCATGAACCAGCCTTCTTTGAAAGCGATGTTCAGACGGATTTTAGCATATTTTTCCTGGATCAGACCGTTCTTTTCGGTTCCCCTTATGCCCAGATCGAAAGCCACTCCTAACAGCAATTCCCGATTGGAAATGTATACGGGCATTTGCGTTCCGAAGGTTACGCCGTAGGTATTGATGTGTACATTGTTGAGTTCGATTTGTGACCGGACGGCATAAGCTCCTAAGTTGTATTTGTTGCGTTGCCACCAGTACCTGCCGTAGCGTGCCGGTAACAGGGAAACTCCG
Source organism: uncultured Odoribacter sp. (assembly GCA_910589025.1). Taxonomy (GTDB): domain Bacteria; phylum Bacteroidota; class Bacteroidia; order Bacteroidales; family Marinifilaceae; genus Culturomica. Next base: position 176,650 of record CAJURM010000003.1, read on the forward strand.
ATAGCCGCTTTGTGATAGTCATTGTATTCCTGGTCTTCGCCGAATTCCTTGTAAGAAGACATTTCCTGAAACGTATAATCTCCGGCAACAGTCCATTTGTCCTTATAATCGTAAGCAAAACCGCCGGAGATGCGGAGCGGATAAGAGATGTTTCCGTTATGCAGTCTTTCGTTGTCCAGTGTTTCGCTGCTTTGAGTTGAGGTATTTACTTTGTAAGATTCTAAATCTTTCCGGGCATTCATTTTGGATGAAAAATTGAATGCTGTTCCAAGCGTTAGTTTGGACTTGGGAGAAAGCGTCATGCCGTATTGGATACCTGCCGTGAAAATTGCATCGAAAACAGCGATTTTATTCCGGCTGTTGATGTAATAACTGTCCGAAATCAACGGAATAAGATTCACTCTTTTTTCAATATTCCCGAATACTAAAGACGTATTGACACCGAGGGAGAGATTCCCGAATCTGTATGCCACTCCCAGATAGAAATCATTCAGTCCGCCTTCACCGGAAATCTGCTGGTTGTAATATTCATTGTCACTTCCGTTGATCATTTTATAATAGTACAGGTCGTATCCGATGTCGGAACGTTGATTGAAACCCAAAGAGGTAAACAGATTTTTATAGATGCGGAATGCCATATTCAACGAGGCGTTCTGGGCTACCCTGTAACTGCTGTTTTCTTTGTGGGTAGAGATGTGCACATATTCACCGGTCACGCCAAACTGGAAATAGAAGCGGTTGCTGTCTAAAGCGGTATAAGAGGCCGGGTTCAGGAAGTTGATGTTATTGTTGTCGCGCATTGCGGCGGAAACGCCGCCCAGAGACGTATAGGGACCGTAATTATCCTGTAAAAGGCCGATTCCATACATGGAGTAAGGAGTTCCGGTGTTGTTCTGGCTGAAAACCTGCCAGGAAAACAGAAAACACAGCAGATATAACGGAATAATTTTTTTCATGGGAAAGTGAATATTATTCGTAGAGAGCATAGTAAATATTTAAAACGGGGATACGGTCCACCGTCAGTCTGTTGAAACTGCCTGACATCAGGTCGGCGGGAACACTCACGATAACGTAGTTTTTAGTGTCTGCATCATTGCTTTGACAAAGGGTATTGTAATAATCCGTAATGTTGATGACAAACCGTTCCTCTTCCGGGCGGTTTTCTTCGCGGATTAATGTTCCGGTCACAGCATTTCCGTCGGGTTTGGTAATTGCGCTGATGAGGTCGTTGTCCGGATTGGACTGATAGAGATAGAGCGTTTCCGGTAATTTGATTTCTTTGTAGCTTGAAGGTTGAGGACGTAATTCTATTTCCGCTTTGACAATGGTCTTGTATTTATCTCCGGCGGGAGCTACGGGCAGACGCATTTTTATGGCATAGCCGCTCAGGCCTTGCGTGACAAGCTGTCCATAGCTTATGCCCGGACGTGCTGCTTCATAAAACAACAGGTTTTCTGTTTGTTTGGTCAGGGCTGCATAGGGTGTGCCGGCAGCGTCGTTATGCAATTTTTCGTATGTATATTCATTGTAGGCAATACTCGGTGTGAATTTATATACCTTTTCGTTTTCCGCGTCGTGGAAATGCAACTGTATGGAAATACTGTCCGCAGCCGCCGCAAAGCCGAATATACAGGTATTGTTATTGTCCGGTATCAGGGTTACGCCCTTGAAATACTGGACAAAATAGTGGGCATTCTTGATGTATTCATCATTGTATTTCACTTTGTCAAACAATTCCAGACCCAACGAGTCATCCAGACGTATACAAAATTTATCCAGATGGCGGCGGTGTGGCAGAATCTGATAGCTCCCTAACGGTGTCGGATTATAGGGTGTGACTGTCGTATTATACAAAAAATCGTTTTGTTCATGCAGGATGGGAAGCCGTGTGAGCTGGTGTAAATGAAAGGTTTGGATCTGATTCGTATCTCCCCAGATTTGTCCGTTGTATTTGATATTAAAGGTAATGGAATCGAATCTGTGAATCGAATTGATCGGGTCTCCGCCGGCGGGCACAAGCGAAAAATAAGGTTGGGCATTGGTAAAGCCGGTAACGGGGTCATTGATTGCTCCGACAATCAGATTGTAAAGTTCGCTTCCTGTTTTAGCCGTGGAAGTAGGGAAAGAGTCCAGCTTGATGGTAGAACTGTTCTCGATGTTATATTTTACCAATTCCACGTAACTGTCATCATTGAGCAAATCCTGTCCGATGGAAGTCACGTCGTTATTGCAAGCCCAACATAGAATCAGACAAAAAATAAAAGAAAAGTTTTTCATTTTATACATTTTGCGATAATCAAGATGCGAAGGTAAAATTATTTTCTAAAAATAATATCCTGATAACGCCTTAATTTACAGAAGCAGTAATAATTAGTGTTTGGTAACGTAATTTAATGGAAAACCTATTGGATTTAGTCATAAAATATGTAGTTTTGCCCGAGTTTTAGATAAAAATTGAAAAATTGAAATATAAATTATTTATGAAAACGCTTAGAAATTTAAGTTTTTTGTTCGTTGCAGGACTTTTCTTTGCCGGCTGTCATTCCAATGATGACGAGGTGGGAAACTGGAAGAAGGTGGAATCCTTTGGCGGGATGGGGCGTTTGGGCGCAGTTTCTTTTGTTTTGGGGGAAAGAGCATACGTCGGAACAGGTATAAGTGAAAATGCCCGGGAGTTGAAGGATTTTTACTACTGCACTGCCAATAGTGATAAGGATATTGTCTGGAACAGAGATACGGCAACTTTCCCCGGGGGGGCTCGTTTAGGTGCGGTTGCTTTTTCTACCGGTAAAGTGGCGTATGTCGGATTGGGATATTCTGCCGGTCAGCACCAGGGTTCTACGAGAACAGAAGAATATTTTGATGATTTTTATAAATACGATGGAAAAACGTGGACGAAAGTGGCTGCTAAATTCCCTGGCGAGCTGCGTCGTTATGCGTTAGGTTTTTATGTGCCGGACCCGAATAACAGCGGAAAAGGAAAAGCATACGTCGCTTACGGCCAGTATAACAAAGGAAGTGAAGGTTCCGGACCATTGAAAGACTGGTGGGAGTTTGATTTGGAAACGGAAACCTGGAAAGAAGTGACCTGGACATTCGGAGAAAAAAGAGCTGGAGCATGTGTTGCTGTAATCGGATCGGATGCTTATATCTTTACCGGACAGGACGGAAGTTCCTATCCGAACGATGTGATTCGTTTTTCTCCTTTTAAATCAGAACCGTTAAAATTTTTGGATCAATTAAAAGATAAAGACGGACAGAGTTTTGATAATGATTACGGCATGATACCGAGAGGATATGCTGTTGCTTTTGCTGTCGGTAAGGAATCCGACCAGTCTGCCCGTATTTATTTGGCTTCCGGTGCCAGAGGGAATTTGCTGGCTGATTGCTGGGAGTTCAATCCTTATAAGGGAGAAAAAGGAAGATGGGATGAAGTGACCAGCTTGCCTTCTTTTGCCTTGAGACAAGCCGCTTGTGCTTTTGTTCTGAATGATGTGGGTTATATTGCTGTCGGAGGTAGTACAAGTGTTCCGGCCAGCAGTTCGTTATCTGTAAAACAAACCACTTATTTGTTCGAACCGGGCATAGACGATGATGATCAGGATGATGATTAATTTTCTATAATGAATCTGAAACGGGGTGTGAGAACATCCCGTTTTTTGTTTATATTTACCCGACCTTAATCACGCAAGAAAATACTGCCGGATGAGACGCTATTTAATTCTCTTTTTTCTTGGTTTGTCGCTGACCCTTTCTGCCCAATGGAATACTTACAACATGTTACAGATGGGGAAAAGTGCGATTTATTTCGACGACTACATCAGTGCAATAGAGAATTTCAACAACATCATAAGGATTAAACCTTATCTCTCGGAACCCTATTTTTTCAGAGGCTTGGCCAAGATGAACCTGGATGATTACGAAGGGGCGATAAAAGACTATACCCAAGCCATTGAGCTGAATCCGAACTACTTCCATGCGTATATGTACCGGGGGGTAGCTTATCATAACCTGCGGAAATTCAAGGTGGCGATGCAGGATTACAATACCGCCATTTCCATCGATCCCGGAAATGCCTATGTGTATGCCAACCGGGGAATGACCAAGGCGGAAACCGGAGACTTCGAGGGAGCTGAAAAAGATTACTCCAAATCGTTGCTTATTGACGATAAACTGATGGCGGCCTATCTGAACCGGGCTATCATGCGGGAGAAAATGGAAGACGTGAACGGGGCAATGGCAGACTGCAATGCGGCGGTAAAACTGAACATGTTTTCGGATGATGCTTACGGATTGAGAGGCTACCTGTGGTATAAACAGAAAAACTACCATAATGCTGTTGAAGACTACAACCGGGCACTGAAAGCGAATCCTAAAAACGAACGTATTCTGATGAGCCGTGCTATGGTGTGGTATGACATGAAGAAATACCAGGAAACCCTGGACGATTATACCCGCATCATAGAGATAGACAGCAATTATATCTATGCATTTTATAACCGGGCGATGCTGCTGGCGGAAATCGGGGACTATAATCATGCTATTACTGACCTGGACAAAGCTGTTGAGATGAATCCCGACAACATCCTGATTTATTTCAACCGGGGACTTTTGAAGTTGCAGGTAAAGGATTTGCACGGAGCTTACAACGACTTCTCAGAGAGTATCCGGTTATATCCGGATTTTGTAAAGGCATACATGATGCGTGCTATGGTGAATAACGAAATGCAGGATTATGCTTCTGCCGACAACGACTCCCGTCAGGCAAGGTCCATCATGGAACGCTACCGGAAGATGAAAGAGGGGGATAAAAATGCCCTGGTGGATACGACGGAAAACTTTCAGCGCCTGATCGATTTCAATGCCCGTACGGATAAAATGCGGGATGTGATTAATGGAAGGGTGCAGGACAAGAACGTCATCGTGTCTTTGCAGGAAATATTCTGTGTCCAGTACCAGAGTATGGACTCCTTGAGGACAGGGAAATTCCAGTACTACAACCGGCACATCACCGACTTTAATCAGCGGCATGACTACAATCCGGCACTGGCGTTGTCAAACAGGCATTTCAATTATTCTCCGGAGCTGGTGAAGAGCCGTATCGAAGAACTGACCCGGCATCTGCAAGAGAAAGAAGACGAGGACTTGTATTTGTTGAGAGGCATATTTTATATGGCCAACTATGAATACCCGAAGGCGGTGGACGATTTTTCGGAAATACTGAAAAAGAATCCCGATCATTTGCTGGCTATATTTAACAGAGCGAATGCCCGGATGCTGATGTATGACTACATCGGTACCATCGACGAAAAGGCGTCCCGCTATGTTGTGGGAGAAGAGAGCAAAGAGGTAAAAACCGTAGTTGATTACTCGCAGGTGCTGGCGGACTACAACAGATGTCTGGAATTGGATCCTGCTTTTATCTATGCCCTGTTTAATATCGCCAATGTGTATGTGAAGAACGAAAAAATAGAACAGGCCATAGATACCTATACCAGGGTGATAGCCAAGGACAGGGATATGGCGGAAGCCTATTTTAACCGGGGACTGTTGTATATTTACATTGGCAGAAAGGCGGAAGCCAATGCCGATTTGAGCAAGGCGGGGGAAATCGGAATACCGGAAGCCTATAATATCATTAAGCGTTATTGTAAAGAAAAATAAAAGGAGGAGATTTTCTTCTCCTCCTTATTTACCTTTGGTTTTTTCTGGTTTTTCGTAATGGCTCAGCCGCTCTTCCAGCTTGCCCGATTCGCGGTAAAGTTCTTTCAGTTCATACTCTTTCCTCTCAAGCAGAGTCTTCAACAACGCGATTTCTTTTTCCTTATCGATGCAATCTTCACAAAAACCGTATTCATTCCGGTTAATCTGACGCAATTGCTTTTGATCCATAAACATAGGGCCGATTTCCCGGATCAGCCAATTGGCATTCAACTCCGGATATTCACGGATGATAGACAGCAAGTGCTTGTCGGGGATAGGATCCTGGCAATTTATCCAGTTGCTTACCTGTTGCCTTGCCTTTAATCCTAACCGAATACGAAGTTCTTCCTGTGAGATCTTCTTTTCAAAAAGAAAACGTTCCAATCTTTGATTTACGGATAAATCCATAAGTTTAATCTTTTAAGTATTTACTTGTAAATAGTGTTATACTCTTTGTGAAAATAAAAGTTTACAACACGCATCCTTTCCGTCTGATAAGATAAAATAAAATCGGAAATCACATTACTTTTAAAGAAAAAAAAGTGGAAGTAAACGGGGAAAGGAACCTCGGGAAGCATTGCAGGCTTACAATGCTTCCCGAGGTTAATAGGATTAACCCAATAATTGTCTGGCAGTTGCTTTAATGTCGATTCCGCTGAAATTGCCGGAAGTCATGATCAACAAGACAGTGTTCCCGTACTCTTGTTGTTGCAAATAGTCTAAAAGTTGGCGGTTATCAGTAAACACCCGGAGGTGCTGGCAATCAAATCCCTTTTTTACATCTTCGGCTTCAATGGCAGGGAGTTTTTTATGGGCCACCACTTCGGGATTGAAGAACACGACGGGAGTGTCTGCCTGGTCCATGCAATTTTTATATTGGGGCAGGAAAGCGGCATTCAGGCTGCTGAATGTGTGAAGCTCCATACAGGCAATCAGCTTTTTGTCCGGATATTGTTCCTTCACCGCTTGTATTGTAGCTTTCAGCTTGGACGGTGAATGGGCAAAATCGAGGTAGGCAATGGATTGCGGCGTCTCCGCAATTTTTTGCAGACGCTTGGCTGCTCCTTTATAGCTGGCGATGGCTTTCAGAAAATCGCTTTCCGGAATGCCGATTTCCCGGCAGGCAAGAAAGGCAGCCGCGAGATTCTGCATGTTGTGAAGACCGAAAATCTGTAATTCCGTTTCTTCATTGCCCCGGAGGTAAGTCTTGCCGTTCCGGGTGGTATGGGGAAGGCATTCGTAAGGGATCACCTTTACTGAAGGGTGGGCACGGCAGGTAATCTGCCGTATGTTTTCATCTCCCTGATAAAAGATAAGGCTTCCGTTCTCCTGTATGGTCTCGATGAAATGGGCGAATTGCTCCACATAATTGCTGAATGTAGGGAAAACATTCATGTGGTCCCAGGCAATGCCCGTCAATATGGCGATGTCCGGGCGGTAGTGATGGAACTTGGGGCGCAGGTCAATGGGGGAGGACAAGTATTCGTCCCCTTCAAAAACCGCTACCTTACTGGAATGGCTCAGATGAACCATTGTGTCGAATCCGTCCAGCAGGGCGCCTACCATATAGTCAAATTCCACACCGCATTTCTTGAGCACGTGCATAATCATAGACGTGGTAGTGGTTTTACCATGACTCCCGCCTACGATGATTCTCTTTTTATCCTTGGTCTGTTCATAGAGGTATTCGGGGTAGCTGTAGATGCGAAGCCCCAGTTCCCTTGCTTTGATTAATTCCGGATTGTCTTCTCTGGCATGCATGCCCAAGATAACGGCATCCAGGTCCGGCGTGATTTTTTCCGGAAACCAGCCCCACTGAGCCGGGAGAAGCCCGGCTTTTTCCAGTCTGCTGCGGGAGGGTTCAAAAATTTCGTCATCGGAACCGCTCACTTGGTATCCTTTCCCGTATAAAGCCAGAGCGAGGTTGTGCATGGCACTTCCCCCAATGGCGATAAAATGTATTTTCATAGGGTATTGTCGCTTTTGTATTTCTTGCTCACAAAGTAAGAGAAAAAATAAGACAATGATAAAGTTTAGCTGAAAAATGATGGACGAGGCATGTAATTTGTTAGGGAGGAAAAGGCGCAGGCAGGGAAGAATAGGTTTGGATTTAATATAGGATGACGATATGTGGAAAACAGTATGGCTTTGCGGGATTGTATTGGGGTGTTGGGGATGTTCCCACACCTTTGAATACCATCCTTATGAACTTAAATTACAGAATAAGTATAAAAACATCAACCAGCGGAATATGGAAGAGTTGTTGGCGCGCGACCGGAACCGCGACACCGTCCGCTTTATCATGATGGGAGATACCCAACGCTGGTATGACGAAACCAAGGCTTTTGTGAAAGCGGTGAACAGGAGGACGGACGTTGATTTCGTTATTCATGGCGGAGATATTACCGACTTCGGGCTGAAAAAAGAGTATTACTGGATACATGACATCATGAGCGGATTAAATGTGCCTTACGTGGCCATCATCGGAAATCATGACAATCTGGGTTCGGGAGAAGAGGTATACGAAGCAATGTATGGTGCCCTGAATTTTTCGTTTATTTATAGCGGGATCAAGTTTGTGTATTTGAATACCAATGCATTGGAATACGATTATTCCATGCCTGTACCGGATTTTAAATTCATTGAAGAACAGATCGCCGATACGAGTTATTATCATTCGTCTGTTGTGGCGATGCATGTCCCTCCGGAAGGCACGGAATTTAACAACAATGTGGCTAAACCGTTTCAGGAGTACATCCGGCGGCTTACCAACCTGAGATTTTGTTTGCATGCACACAACCATCGCCTCATGGTGACAGATTTCTTTCAGGATGGTCTGATATACTACGGTTCGGATGCCATCGTTCACCGGAATTATTTGTTGTTTACGGTTACTCCTGACTCTTATACGTATGAAGTGGTTTATTTTTAAACAGATGTTATGGGCGGGCATGCTGATGGCGGGAGTCTTGTCTTCCCTGGCCCAGACCCGGCATGATGAAAAGCTGGAGAAGTACAAAACGATCTGGAACAGTCTTATTCCCTCTTATAACAAACTGCAATATGCCGGGTCTATGGGACTGTTGTCGTTTGGCGTCGGATGGGATTACGGGAAAAAGAACCAGTGGGAAACCGATTTGTTTATCGGCTATTTGCCGAAATTTGACGGCAAAGAGGGGCATGTCACTTTTACGCTCAAAGAAAATTATATCCCCTGGAAGAAAACTTTTGGCAAAGAAAGGTGGCTTGCGGAACCTCTGACCGTGAGCTTGTATATCAACAAAATTCTGGGAGACGAATTCTGGGATAAAGAACCTGACCGCTATCCGGATCGCTATTATGGGGTGGCAACCAATCTCCGCTTTAACCTGGCCTTCGGACAGCGTATAAACTATAAAATCAAACCTGTCGGTTTGTCAAACCAAATCGGACTTTTTTATGAATTTGCCACCAACGACCTGTATGTGATCAGCTACTTTACCAATAAGTATTTGAGCCTGACGGACATATTCAGTCTTTCCGTCGGCATAAAGTTCCAGTTCATGTAAACTTTATCCGGGCACTTACGTACCAATGTATGATCCGGTAGGTTGACGCGCGCTTTGACGGGAATATTCCGGACTTTACCGGAGCGGATTGTATAATAAATAAAAAAGGAAGAAATGAAAACAAACGTAAGACGCGGATTGCTTTATATGCTTGTCGTATGCTTTATCCTGGCATTGGTCTCTTGTGGGCGTTCCGGGAAAAACAAAGTGGAAGTGAAAGTTCCTCAGGATTCAGCCATTGTCGTGGAAGAGGAGTCGGTGGTGATTGAAGTGGATACACTTATTCCGGACACCACAAGAAAATGAAATGAAAGGTAAAAGTAAAAAAGCCGGGGCTCTTTTACTTTTACCCTCTTGTTTTTACAGAATCATTTGAGGCATAAATTCAAAACTGTTGTATTTGGGACGCAAACGTTCTGTATTGTAAAATTTATCCACATCCACGAGTTTTTTCGTGCTGGTGACAATTTCAATCGGCGCATTGTCATAACGTCCGTTGCGGAGGATGACCAAACGTCCGTGCATGCCTTTGCCGATCAGGTCCAGTGCCAGGTTACCGTAGGCCATGGGAACAATGGAGTCCATGGCGTCCGGATTACCGCAACGTACCATGTAGCCTAATTTCTGGTTGATAACATTGATGGTTTCGCCGTTGTTGAATTTGGGCGACAACTCTTTCAACTGATTGGCAATGTGGTCACCGATACCGCCGAGTTTTTTGTGTCCGAACATATCGGCTTCTTCACTCTGAAACATCATATCTCCGCCGCTGTAAGTAGCCCCTTCTGAGATCAGTACCACCGAATATTTGCTCGGATTGGTGTACCGGTCCTGGCAAAGTAATTCGCAAAGGTGGTCGATATTGAATTGGTATTCGGGGATCACACAACGGTTGGCAGCTCCGGCTAAAGTCGGCAACATGGCCGAGAAACCGGCATAACGACCGAATACTTCCAGTACCAACAGACGCTCATGCGAACCGGCGCAGGTACGGAGATTGTGGGTAAGCTCAATGGTACGGGTGATGCAGGTGCTGAAACCGATGCAATAGTCCGTTCCGGGAACGTCGTTGTCCATCGTTTTCGGAATGGCAATGACTTTCACCCCCTCTTTGCTCAGGCGTACTCCGTAGCTCAATGTGTCATCGCCGCCGATGGGAATAAGGTAGTCAATCCCCATGAAATCAAGGTTCTGAAGCACTTCCGGTGTCAGGTCGTTGATTTTTTCCGTATACTTATCCCTCAAATGTTGCGGTACCGATTCTAAAGGCACATGGGAAGCCCGTGTACGGGAGGTGTGCAGGAACGTTCCCCCTGTGCGTCCGGCTTTGTTGACAATGTCTTCGGTCAGTTCGAAGAAGTTGCCGGAATTATCGGCTTTCTTGTCGCGGACAATGTCAATCAGACCTCTCCAGCCTCGTTTGATACCGATTACTTTATATCCTTCTCTCAGTGCCCGGATGGTCACTGCACGTATTGCCGGATTCAATCCCGGAACATCACCGCCTCCTGTCAGGATGCCAATGATTCCTTTTGGTTTTTGACTCATATGCATTTGTTTTTTGTTGGTTGTAAAATCACCTAAAATTGATAAAATATATTCTGAATTGCAAAAAAAATCATGGATAAGTGACTATATTTGTCTGATTTTTTTACAAAGAGGCTTTGTATCAGCGTACAGAAGTTTCAGAGTGAACGGAATGTCACCCTTTTGCCGTTCGGCATAAAATTTCAGAATAAGGGTTTTCTATAAATTTTAAAGATTTTGTCGGAATATCATGGATCGTTTTATCGGATTTTGGGAAAGTTTGGGGTATAACGGATACTTGCTTCTGGTGTGTGCAGGATTGTTCCTGTTCCGTTTGATAAATATAATTTACTGTACGGTACTGGTTTGCCGGAAGGAAAAATCTTTTTCAAAAAACGGAAAGACCGGTGTTTCCCTCATTATTACGGCAAACAATAAAGCGGAAGAGCTGAAAGAGAATCTGGACTATTTTTTGAGCCAGGATTATGCCCCCTATGAAGTGATTGTGGTGGACGAATGTTCGGAAGACGATACACAGGATGTGCTGGTCGAAATGCAACAGAAGCATCCCGCACTCCGTACGACACGGATTTTTCCCGATACCAAATTCAGAAGTACGAAAAAATTGGCTATTAATATAGGCATCCTTGCTGCCCGTTATGATATTGTGCTTTTTGCAGAGATAAACAGTCGTCCGCTGTCCGGTTCGTGGGTGAAGGCAATGGCTTCCTACTTTACACCGGATACGGCGGTGGTCCTCGGGTATGCGAATTATGCGGCAGAAAAGGAAAAGATCAATTTCCACCGGATGTACCGCTTCCTCCGCTATCTGAAAATGTTGTTGCTGGTGAAAGGAAAATCCTATGTTTTGGGCGACGGCTACAACATGGCTTACCGCAAGAGCCTCTATCTTACCAGCAAAGTTTTTTCCAGGAATTCCCAGAGTTATGCCGGGTATGATAATGAAATTGTCCGGGCCTTATCGAAAGCCGGAAAAGTAAAAGTCGCAAAAAATAAAAATACTTTTATTGAAATAAAAGACAGCAGAAAGAAAACCCGTTCGGAAGATTTTACGTATTATTGTTTTAATAGACGGAGATGGGAGCTTCCGGTAAAATTGAGGGCGAATGCTGACAATTTTTTACGTATGGTATTTTATATTTTGAGTTTTTACTTAATAAATGTGAAAATTTTACAAAATTACATGGTTATAGGTGTTTTATTAACCTTTTTAATGGATTTTGTAACCCTAAATATCTATCTGAAGCATCTGAAACAAAAGAAATTGTTCTTAACTTCGTTTATTATTAGTTCTATTGGATTTTTATACAGATGGTACTATAATGTAAACTCAATTTTTACTAATAAGAAATGGAGATAACAAATAATTTGTCGGAAAAGGCATTATATGACTATAAAGTAGTAAAAAATGCCATTGCCGGTGACGAAAAAGCGTATTCGGAATTATTTAAAAGGTATAAAGATTCGGTATACTTTATGATACTGAAGATGGTAAATAATAGGACCGATGCTGAAGATTTGATGTTTGAGGCTTTTGAAAAAGCCTTTTCAAGTTTAAATTATTATTCCCCTCAGTTTGCTTTTAGTACCTGGTTATTCAAAATAGCTTCCAACAATACCATTGATTTTATCCGGAAGCGTAAGACTCAGACGGTTTCGTTAGACAAAGATGATATCAATCCGGATGACCGGGGATATATAAACAGTATCCCGGCGGATATCCGTACTCCGGATGAGGAGGCGATACGTTCGCAGCGTGCTGACTTTATGCGTGAAAAAGTGTCCATGCTGAAAGGGCGTTACAGACGTTTGATAGAGCTGCGCTATTTTGATGAATTTTCGTACGAAGAGATTGCAGATGAACTGGCGATTCCTCTGGGCACGGTGAAAGCTCAGCTGTTCCGGGCAAGGGAGTTGTTGTTGAATATATTGCAGCATACGGAGATTGCCAGAGAAAATGACAAGAATTGACTTCATCGGTATCCTGATTTTTATTGTGCTGTCCGGTAAGGCGATGGCTCAGCAGGAGCGTGTGCGTTTTTCCGGAGTGGTATTAAACAGTGAGACGACAGACCCCGTTCCGGGGGTGAATTGCAGAATGGGGAACAGGGTCTCCACCACAGACGGGGCCGGGCGTTTTGCTTTGAATACGCAGCCGGGGGATACGATTTTTTTCACTCATATCGGTATGCTGCCCTATCAGGTCGTCGTGCCTGATACATTGGCCGGAGAGGAATACATTCTGGCGGTCTTCATGTCGTCCGACACCTTGCTCTTACCCGAAGTGGTGGTCGTGCAGCGTTTTGCCCAACGCTCCCGCCAATACCGGATGAATGCCCGTAATAATATGGCAGGTGTGCGGCAAGAGGCCTTTTCTCCCGCTCTTCCTATGACTCAACAACAGAACCAGCAGCGCATACTGAATGAATTTGCCGCCAGCACCAACAAGGGACATGTGGATGTCAAACTGGGGGTGGGGCTGGAAAGCTACCGCATTTGGCAGGACATGCGCAAAACCGGAAAACTGAGAGAAGAAACCCCGGTTTTGCTGAACCGGGAAGAAATTGATCTGGTAAAAATGCTCTTTTCACTGGATAGGAAAAAATGAAAAATCCGCTCTTAAAATATTGATTTTGAAAACTTTTTGCTGGCAGATGTCATGAAATAAAATTTAAACGCCAGAAAAAAAGGAAAATTGTATCAATTCCAAGAAGATAAATATATCTTTGTCAAACGATTCTGCTGATACAATCAGCACGTATTTTATTAACAAAGTTATAAGGTTATGAAGAGTTATTCTATAGCATTAAATGTAGTGTTACTAATTGCTGTCGGTGTGTTGTATGTTCTGCATTTTACAAATGCCGGCGCTTGTACTTCTGCTAATGTCAGAGAAAACGGAAATAATATCGGGAAAGGGGATGCGAAGATCGTGTACATAAATACGGATACGTTGTTGCGTAATTACACACTTTCTGTGGAATTGAATGAGGCTTTCCTGAAAAAACAGGAAGAGAGAAATACCGAATTGAATATAAAAGCCAAAGACCTGGACCGACAGGCACGCGAATTTCAGCGGAAACTGGAAAACAACGGATTTATATCTGCCGAACGGGCAGAGGCTGCACGACAGGATTTGCTGGAGAAAAATCAGAAATTGCAGCAACTGCAACAGGAAATGACGGAGAAAATGATGAAGGAGCAGAGTGAGCTGAATAAAAAATTGTTTGAGTCCATCACCAATTTCCTGGTCGAATACAATAAGGAAAAGGGATATGAAATTGTGTTGAGCACGGTTGTTGCCGGCAATGTCCTTTATGCGGCGGACGGCTTTGACATCACACAGGATGTGGTCAAAAGATTGAACGAACAATATAAAAAAAAGGCTGAGTAATCAGCCTTTTTCTTTTTATGAAAGTCTTTGAACGCTATTTCAACAGAAACCGGCTTCCCTTTTCTCCCGCTTTTTCCGGGGAACTCTCTTTGATTGTCATTATACCCGCACTGGACGAACCGGAACTTTTTAACACCTTGGATTCCCTTAGGGCCTGTCGTCTGACGAATGGGAACGTGGGGGTAATCGTTGTATTGAACCATGCGGAAAATTGTCATGCGGAAGTAAAAAAGAGAAACGAAGCGGCTTTTCAGGCTCTTCAAGACTACATTTCTGCTACGCGTACGCCCGGGCTGGAGTTTTGTGCCGCTTCCGCTTTTGACTTGCCAGTGTCGGAATCCGGCGTCGGTGTGGTACGGAAAATGGCGATGGATGCTGCGGCATGGTATTTTTACAGCCGGAGGCGCCCCGATGGGGTAATTGCTTCCCTGGATGCCGATACGCTGGTGGAAGCGAATTATTTTGAAGAGCTGATAGGGTATTTTGAGGCTTCGAATGTGGCAGGTGTGGCGATTCATTATGCTCACCGCTGGGACGCGGCTGACCGGAAGTTGCAGGAAGCCATTATAAAATATGAGATGTATCTGCGTTACTACTGCTGGGCCTTGCGCTATACGGGACATCCGTATGGTTATCAGTGTATCGGTTCCGCTTTTGCCTGCCGGGCAGCTGACTACGTGGCGCAGGGAGGAATGAATAAAAAACAGGCGGGGGAAGATTTTTATTTCTTACAGAAACTGATAGCTACCGGACGTTTTGCGGATTTGACGGCCACAACCGTCTGGCCCTCTTCCCGCATTTCATCACGTACTCCTTTCGGTACAGGCCAGTCCGTCCGTAAGATAATGGAGGACGGAGGTACTTTGCTGACTTACAATCCGGCGGCGTTCCGGATATTGAGGACATTTTTTGAGGGCATACCTTTGCTGTTCCGGGCAGAAGAACAGACGGTTACTGACTACATGCAGCGGCAGCCGGAGTGTCTGTGCCGTTTTTTGGAAAATGCCGCATTCCCTCAAAAAATCCGGGAAATCAACGGGAATGTGGCTTCGCTTCCTTTCTTCCGGAAAAGGTTTTATGATTATTTCAATGCGTTCCGGGTATTGAAATATCTCAATTTTGTGCATGACGGATACATTGAAAAACAGCCTGTTGAAATTGCGGTGACAGAACTGTTGGAGGCATGCGGGAGGATGTGTCCCGGCTCTTCCCGGGATATTCTTTCCTTTTTACGTGCGGAAGATAAAACTACCGGTTTTTTCCTATCTTTGTGAACGTGCTTTAAGGAGCACGGTCAAATACGGTTTAGCATAGATTAAAAGCGGGCTTATGGGAAACTTTAATTATGAGCTGAAAATAGCGGCAGACCCGGAAGAGGTGTTTGCAGCCCTGACCAACCCTTTCCAGATTGAACTGTGGAGCGGTTATCCGGCGGACATGAAAGCGGAAAAGGGATATGTCTTCTCTTTGTGGGAGGGGGACATCTGCGGCGTGAATATCGAGGTTATTCCGAACAAAAAATTGGTGCAGGAGTGGTTTTTCGGTGAAAACGAGAAAAATTCCATTGTCACACTGACCTTAAAAAAGGAGGGCAATGCGACTTGTCTTACCCTGAGTCATACCGAAATCCCCGATGAAGTGGAGGAAGAAATCATCGAAGGATGGAAAACCTGTTATCTGGGGTCGCTCAAAGATATGCTTGAAATGTATTAACTTACTCATTTTGACGTATGGCAAAAGTGAAGGTAGCAGCCGTGGGAGCCGGTAACCGGATGAACGCCTATTCCGAATATGCCCGGATACATCCGGAAGAGATGGAGATTGTGGCGGTGGTGGAACCCAATGATGTACGGCGGGAGCAATACAGCCGTCGTTTCGGGATACCTGCAACTGCCTGCTATTCTGCCTGGGAAGATTTTCTGAGCCTGCCGAAACAGGCGGATGCCTTATTTTTGTGTACGCCCGATTCGCTTCATTATCAGCCGGCAATCCGGGCTTTGGAAAAAGGCTACGATATCCTGCTGGAAAAACCGATAGCCCGTACGTGGGAGGAGTGTGCCGCCATTGTCGCTAAAGCCAGGGAGTTGAATCGTATTGTCAGTGTTTGTCATGTGCTTCGCTATCATCCCTATTTTGTCCGGTTGAAAGAAATCCTGGAAAGCGGAGTCTTGGGGGAGATTATAAGTGTCAATCATGTTGAAGCGGTCGGGATAGAGCGCATGACACATGCTTTTGTCCGCGGTTTGTGGAGAAAAGAAGAGGAAACCAATCCGATGATACTTTCCAAGGCTTGCCATGACCTGGACTTGTTGGTGTGGCTGACGGGCAAGAAGTGTACGGACGTCAGTTCGTATGGTTCACTGAAATGGTTTTGCGAAAAAAATGCCCCCCAGGGAAGTACGGAACGTTGCATTGACGGATGTGCCGTGGAACAGGAGTGTCCTTTTTCTGCCTGCGCTTTGTATCTTCGCCGTAAACGCTGGCTGCGCCATTTTGATATACCGGAAGGAGGAGATCCGGAGCCTTATATTCTGCGCGAACTGAAAGAAGGTCCTTATGGACGCTGTGTCTACCGCTGTGACAATGACGTGGTGGATCATCAGGTTGTGTCCATGCAGATGGAAGACGGGATTACCGTCAGTTTTTCAATGGACGGCTTTACGAAAGAAGGAGGGAGAAAGACCCATGTCATGTGCAGTCGGGGAGAGGTTTGTGGAGATGAAAAAAATCTGACTGTCAGGTATTTTGATGCCCGTCCTGATGAAACGTATGATTTTTCGGCTTATTACGGGGAGTGTAATTTCCACGGAGGGGCCGACCTGAATATTGTCGGTGATTTTATACAGGCTGTCCGGACGGGAAATGCCGCCTTTTTACGGACGGATATAAAAACTTCGCTTGAGAGCCATCGCATTGCTTTTGAAATAGAAAAGCAAAGGAAAGGAATCACTGCACGTTGATGGTGGTGCCGTTTGCCGTAATGGTCTCTCCTTTACGGATTTTAGCCCTTTTCCGGTATTCCTGTATCCCGTTGCGCCACACATCGCCGTTGTCGACCATCAGTTTGGCCTGGCCTCCGCTTTCGGCAATCCGGGTTATTTTTAATAAGCGGATCAGTTCAATATATTCCTCTGTCAATGTGAATTCCATCATCTCTTCTTTTAGCCGGACAAAGGTGACGAAATTTCGGCGATAAAACAAGTGAAGAGGATGAACGCGTTGAGACACATACCGTAAAGTAGAAACAATGCGGAGGGAAAGTGCTAATTTTGCCCCCTTAAATTTTGAACGAAAAGCAAAAACATCAAAAACTTTTTAGGATGTGATTCGTTTTTCTTGAATATGAACGAAAAAAGAATTGAATGAAGAAATTAGTAATTTGGGCTTTGGCTTGTATCTGGGGAATTCCTGCATGGGCTGAAGGTTATCAGGTAAATGTGCTGAGTGCGAAACAGACGGGAATGGGCCATGTTGGGACAGCCATGAAATTAGGTGCCGAAAGCATGCATTTTAATCCGGCAGGTCTTGTCTTCCTCAAAGAACACATGGACTTGTCCGTCGGGATTTCCGGCATCGGGGCAAAAGCGAAATATACTCACGACGGTTACACTGCCCGGACCGACAATCCGGTCAGTACGCCTTTGTACGCTTATGCCGGTTACAAGATTTATGACAACCTGGCTGCCGGCATCAGCCTGACCACCCCTTACGGAAATGCTTTGAAATGGCCGAAACATTGGGCGGGAGCCAATCTGATACAGGATATTTCGTTGAAATCCTTTGTCCTGCAACCGACTCTCTCCTATAAGATTACAGACAAATTGAGCATCGGAGCCGGATTGATGCTGGCCATCGGAAATGTCGAACTGTCAAGGGCTTTGATGAGTACGGCTGATTTCCAAATGATAGGTGCGATGATCGGAGGGTTGCCGGGAAATGTGATTTCTCCTGAGGAAAAGGCTTATATCACGGGGGTAATCCGGGATACGAAGGTACCGCCGGCCTCAGCAACGCTGGATGGGAAAGCACACGTCCGGGCGGGATTTAATGTCGGTATTTTGTATGACATCTCCGAAAAAGTCTCCGTAGGCCTTTCTTACCGCTCCAAAATTAAAATGAAAGTCAAGGAAGGAGAGGCGGAATTGAATTATGCCAACCGTACCATCGAGGAGTTGATGGGGGTATTGGGACAGAAAGTGCCCCAGTTGGCCGTGCCTAAATATGACCAGGGTACATTCCATGCGCAACTGCCGTTGCCCTCCAATACGACTTTGGGCGTAAGCTACCGGCCGTCGGAAAAATGGGAGTTGGCTTTTGATTTGCAGTATGTCGGCTGGAATGCCTACGATTCATTGAATGTCTATTTTAATGAGGAAGAGCTGGGGATTGCACCGATTAAAGCCGGAAAAGATTATAAAAATACGGTTGTTGCCCGGGTGGGGGCACAGTATAAGACGACCGACCGTTTGTTTCTGAGAGCCGGAGTATATTTTGACCAGAGCCCCATCCGGAAAGATAACTACAATCCGGAAACCCCCGGGATGAACAAAATCGGCATGTCGGCAGGATGTTCTTTTGAACCTTACCGGAATTTGCAGATTGATTTCGCCTTTTTGTACATACAGGGCCTGGCGCGCAACGGCTCCTATACTTCGCGGAACATCGTCACCGGCATGGAAGATAAATTTGAAGGCCGTTACCATTCCAATGCCGTTACGGTTTCCTGGGGATTGGCTTATAAATTTTAAAAACGGTTTGTAAGGGGATTTTTGCTACTTTTACAACGCATATACGATAAAAAATAACATTTGAAACAGCTAAGCATGGAAAATAAGGGGAGAGAGTTGGCGATAACTCCTTACGGGAAGACCAGAGGAGTGAACTATGACCTGGTTGTGTTGCCCTGGGGGGCAACGGAACCGCACAACCTGCATTTGCCTTATCTGACGGATTGTATCCTTTCGGAGGCGATAGCACTGGACGCTGCAAGACAGGCGGAAGAGAAAGAAGGACTCAAAGTGATGGTACTGCCTCCCGTGGCAATGGGGGCCCAGAACCCGGGACAAAGGGACCTGTTGTTTTGCATTCATTACCGTTATGAAACCCAGAAAGCGATATTGAGCGACATAGTGGCCTCGTTGTATCATCAGGGGATTCGTAAAATGGTGATTGTCAACGGACACGGCGGGAACAGTTTTAAAAGTATGATCCGGGACCTGGCGGTGGATTATCCCGATTTTCTGATTGCTTCGTCCGAATGGTTTACCGTAGAGCCGGCATCCGGCTATTTTGAAGAAAAAGACGATCATGCGGGAGAGATGGAAACGTCGGTCATGATGTATTACCATCCCGAATGGGTAGACATAAAAGAAGCGGGCGAAGGAAGAAGCAAGCCTTTCGGCGTGAAAGCCCTGAACGAGAAAGTGGCCTGGGTGCCCCGGCACTGGACGAAAGTGACGGAAGATACCGGTATCGGAAACCCCCGTAAAGCCTCGGCAGAGAAAGGGGAACGCTTTGCCAGGGCTATTACCGCCCGTTATGTGGAATTATTTACGGGACTGGTGCGGCAACCTCTGTATCCGGATTAAGTCCGGAGCCATTTTTTGCGCATGCGGTAGTCTATCCACAACAGGCAGCATGCGATAACGCTGATAAAAAGCACAGGAAAAAGGTCGGACAATAAAAAATTGTCCGGCTTTTTTATAACATCCTGAAATACGATTGAAAAATCGACGTTCAGATAATATTTCAGTGTCACGAAGAGTCCTGCCAGCATGAGTAAAGAAATTGTCCCGGCGATGCACAGGTTGCGTATTTCCCGTCTTTTCTGGGCTCTATACACTTTCTGCATGATTTGCTTGTTCAGCAGTTCGGAAACAGGGCATGTCTCTTCCCGGCTGAATAATTGCGAAAGGGCTTTGTCTTTGTATATCTCTTGTTTCATGGCATTTCTTTTATAATTAAATACAACTTCTTGCGTATCCGGTGCAGTTTCACTTTTACGTTGCTTTCGCTCAGTCCGGTTACGGCGGCAATCTCTTCGACGGGATGATTTTCCATATAGAAAAGAGTAATCAATCCCCGTTCGTCCGGAGAAAGCAATTCGATGCCTTTCTCTAATTTCGTCAGCAATTGTGCGGAATCGTCCTTGTTGAATGCTTCGTCCACTTGCTCGTCGGCAACATTATTTATGGTCAGGTCTTCCAAATACAGAAATTCATTCCTCTTTTTCCGGGTAGCGGATATTGCCGTCGTATAGGCAATCCGGTAGAGCCAGGTGGAAAACCGGCACTCTCCTTTGAATTTGTATAAATTCTGGAATGTTTTCAGGAATACATCCTGCGTAATTTCCTCGGCTTCTTCCTTGCTGCGTACGATTTTCAGTATCAGGACATACATGCAATGGCTGTATCTGTCCACCAATCGGGCAAAATATTCGGTGTGACCGTCCAGTATTTTTTTAATGTAATATGTATCGTCCCATTCATTCATATCGTCCTTTGGACGCAGGTTTGATTTTCCGGTTACAAATTCCGGAGGATAAAATTAAATAAAAATGGTGAAAAACGATTTTTTTCTTTATCGGTGAAAAAAATGGATGAAAGGGTGTAACCTGCGAATCATTCCGGCGTCAAACGGGCAAAGAAAAAACAGATCACTGAATTATTACTAATTAAATTTTAACGATTATGAATTTCATTGTTACACCGTTGGTTACGTTTATTGTTTTTATGAGTATTTACAGCTTGTTTGAATTGTTTGTCCGCAGAAGGGAAAGAATGGCGATTATCGAAAAACTGGGGGATAAACTGGACCCTGCCTGTTTGGAAGGCAAACTTAATCTGAATCTGATGTCAGGCCGCCGCTTCTCTTTCGGGGCGCTGAAAGCAGGTTGCCTGATGATAGGCATCGGTCTGGGATTTTTAGCCGGCTTTGTCATTTGTTCGATCTGTGTGCCGGACTATTTCGGAACCGCTAATTGGCATTATAGTGATATTACCGGAATCATTTACGGGGCTTGTCTGTTCATTTTCGGTGGAATCGGACTGTTGGTTGCTTTCCTGACCGAACTGAAATACGCCCATAGAGTGAAATAAAATATTTGTCGTAAATTATTCACTGCTCCGGAGCGGCTCATCCGTCTCCGGAGCAATTTTTTTTATTCTCTCCTGTGCGAAACTACACCCCCTTTTCCGTGTATTTTTTTTCTGGCCCCCTTTTTTGTAATCTTGGTTTATGTTTGGTTATGTTGAACTTTTTTTGTAAATTTATATACATCAATAAATCCGGTGCGGCATAGAGTAAGTTTTTTGTATTGTTTTGGGGAGGAATGTCCGTGGCATCTTGCTATAGGGTCCCACTCTGTTCCGTATATGCTCTATGTCTCCTGTATTACTCCTGTAACCGGCAGGTCGGAGGGAGTACAGGAAAGGTACAGGAGAGATAAAAGAGAGGGGGGATTTGCAGGGAAGTTATACCTGTTGAATTTAAATAAATATACTATGGAAGGCATGCAACTTATACGGAGCTATCTGCATAATCTTGTAAGGGCGGACGCGGTCATTCATTGCGAGGTGGAGGAACGGGTGGTTTTTAACGACGCTTCTACACCGGGGAGTTTTAACAGCCGTATTTTTTCGGAAGAAATTATGATCGTGAAAAAATTGAGTGATATCGGCGTGATGGCACAGACCGACCAGAATATACGCATGCTACTTACCAGGTATCTGACTTATCTGTCGCGTTTGTTCCATCAGGAAGCGGAGGGCGGGTGGAGCCACCGTTGCCAGCATGTGATGAGGGACGGGAAACGGGTTACTGCCGGTGAGCTCTGCCAAACCACCCGCAGGCAGTTGGGGGAGTATGTGGAATTTCAGCATGAAGCCTTTCAGCGTATCGGAGACATTTTTCTGCCTTTTCTGCCTGCCAAGACGGAAGATTACAGAATGAATCTCAATCCGACGGAGTTTATAGAACTTACCATGCTGTTTCAGACTTCCGGGAGGATGGAGTGTATCGGCGGACGCTCCACTATGATAGGCATGGCCCGCTATCTTGCCAAGGTTTTGGGGGTGGTGTTCCCCAATAATTACGATTCGTTGAAATCCCAACTGTTGGAGCGGGGCCGGGGAACCATTTTCTGGAATTTTCTTCACTCCTCGTTCATTACTTATCTGCATAACAGGAAATAAGGCTGTGACACATTTCCCGGACGGTTTGGCGTGATGTGTGTTTATATGGTGTGGCAAGTTTGGATTACAATAGTATAATCTTGTCACTTTTCTTTTTTCCCCCTTGTTCCATGCGGGAAGGACGCGGGGATGTAAATTTTGTTTCTGTTACTCTATAATCAATTGTTTTATAGGTGTTTACTTTTGTCTCGGAGATGATGGAACGGGTGTAGTCCATACCATTTTCACAACGGGCCAATGCTTGGATTGTGGGTGCTTAACTGGCCAGGAGTGCCTCTGAAAAGCCTTGACGTTATGGGATTGGACGGGAGCAGCACAGTTTTGTAAACACCTCCTTTGTCTGCAGACGTGTTTTTGTTTAATGATTAAAAAAATGTTTATGAAAATGATTAAAAATCTGGTGGGCGAAATCGGTGGAATCATCGGTAGCCTTTCCATCTCCTCGAAGGAGAAAAAAGAGTTGGAAACCGAGGTGGTCCGCACCGTTTATCGTTATGTGGGTGAACTTGCCTCCGAGCAGGCGACTATTGTCCGCTCGGAAACGCAGGGCAATTGGCTGCAACGCTCGTGGAGGCCTTTGGTGATGCTGGCGTTTGCGTCGGTGGTACTACTGGGAACAGTAATGGACATCCCCTTTCTCGAGAATGATTCTAAGTTTTGGAATCTGATTGAAATCGGTTTGGGCGGATACGTCATCGGGCGCAGCATTGAAGGGCTTAACCGATGGTTGCCCGGCATGAAGAAAAAAGTCAGAAACTAATACCGGAAAGTCATGGCTATTATAGAAAATAGTTTACTCGGACAAATTTCCGGACGGATAGGAGAGCTGGTCTATTACAGGAGGTGCGGAAAGACATGTGTCCGGCGTTATGTTGAAAAGTCTGTGGGACCGGGAACGGAACTTCAGCAGCAACAGCGTAGGCGTATACGTTCTGTCTCTGTTTTTTACCAGGCTCTTAAGGCCGTGGGTTTGAAAGAAATCTGGAACAGGGCGGCGAAAGAGGTTTGCGTCAGCGGTTATAACCTCTTTGTACGTTTGAACATACACGTGTTTTCCGCCCGGGGACTGATTACCGATTTCTCCCGCATCCGGCTTGTTGTGGGGCGTTTACCTTTGCCGGATATGTTGCAGGTGCGGCGTCTTTCGCCGGGAATTCTTAGCGTGAAGTGGGAATTGAAATCCTGTTACAGCCCCAAAAGACAGGCTGATGTGTTGGTGCTTGCTTTTATGAAATCCGAGTCGGTGTATACCATACGCCTGGCGGAATGCGGTGATGTTTGCCGTGCCGCCTGCGAAGCCCGGATCGAATTGCCGGAGGCGCTGGCTGCCTGTCCCCATTGCTATTGCTTTTTCAAGTCACCGCAAGATGGTGAGGTGTCTGAGAGCAGGTATTTCAATTTGAATGTATAACAATTTAAAACTTAAAATTATGGCAATTTTTACATCTGCGGTATTTACCCGCGTAAGAAAATCCTTCGGGAATGTGACAACTTGTATGAATCGGGGGATGAATGTTTTGAAAACGAAGGTTACTTTTGTGAATAACCCGAATACCTCCGGACAACGGAAGCAGCGCTTGCGGATGGGCAAGTTGGTGGAGCTGTCGGTGGTGTTTGCTTCGGCGGCTAAGTTGGGATTTCCCCGGCGTCAGAAAGGAGAAACCCTCTATAACGCTTTTGTCCGCAAGAACAAAGATGTGGTTGAGGTGAATGACAGCCTGGAGGTGACGGTCAATTACGAGCGGTTGGCTTGTTCGGACGGTACATTGCAAGTGCCTGAAATGTCGGTCGAAAAAAAGGCGGATGTGCGGGAACTGACTTTTACCCATTCCGTGGTTGAGTATGAAGTCGACGCTTTGCCCGATGACGTGATTTATGCTGTCGTGTATGAAAAAAGCAGAAATAAGGCCCGTGTGTATCAGCTTGACAAGGTGAGCGAAACACAACCTTTTACAATCACCCTGCCCGAAAATTGGGACATGGATCAGATTGTAATCTATGCTTTCACGTTGAGCAGTAATAAACATACGGCATCCCAAACGGTGGTTGTCAAAGCCTAACTTTTATTAATCCGGGGTCCCTGTCTTCATCGTGGGAGTGCAGGGACCCCACAATTTTGGGAAATTATGAAAATAACAGCATCTGATTACACGCGGGTGGCTTCGTTGCTTGGTGTGGAGACGGCAGTGGTGAAAGCTGTGGCAGAGGTGGAGAGCGGAGGAAAGGGCGGTTTCCTGTCCGACGGGCGTCCGGTGATTCTTTTTGAAGGGCATGTCTTTTGGCAACAACTCCGGCAGCGGGGAATTTCGCCCGAAGCCTATGCGCCCGGTAATGAGAATATTTTATATCCGAAATGGGACCGGCGGCATTATCGGGGTGGCACGGCTGAATACACCCGGTTGGAACGGGCTGTGCGTATTCACGAAGAGGCTGCTTTGTCGGCGGCATCGTGGGGCATGTTTCAGGTCATGGGGTTCAATGCTTCTCTTTGCGGTTATACGTCAGCAGCTACTTTTGCCGAAGCCATGCACACCTCCGAAGGTGTCCAGCTTGAAGCCTTTGTGCGCTTCATCCTTGCCCGCGGTTTGGATTGTTGTCTCCGTCTGCACGATTGGGCAGCCTTTGCCCGTGCCTATAACGGACCGGATTATGCCCTTAACCGTTACGCCGAACGCCTTGCCGCTGCCTATTCCCGGCATCACGAAGTAAAAATTCAAACCGGAAAAGGCAGCTCGGATAATGGCACATAAAAAAGCAGTTACTTTTGTAACTGCTTTGTAAAAACAATAGGTTGTCCTTGATGTCGTTTATTTGGCATCAAAGGCGGTTTTTAATAGTCGATGCTGTTGGGATTGAGCAAAAAGTCAAACAGGTTCAGAATCAGGACTCCGTCTTCTGTGTGCCAGGGATGAATGTACTCTTTGACGACGATTATTTTTTTGAAACTGTCGCGGATGTTGCTGAATGATGCAGACTCCTGCTTTATTTTTTCTTTATCCGGAAGAGCAAGGGCAGACTGGATATAATATCGTTTTGAACCGAGATTTGCAACAAAATCGACTTCAAGTTGTCGGCGCTCCATAACTTGTAAGGAATTCCGTTTGCGTACCTCTACAACTCCGACATCAACCATAAATCCACGGATGCGCAATTCGTTGTAAATAATATTCTCCATGATGTGCGTTTCTTCCTGCTGTCTGAAATCCAGAAGCGCATTGCGTAGGCCGCTGTCTGTGAAATAAAACTTTGCCAGAGAATTGATGTATTTTTTACCTTTTACATCATAGCGGCAGGCTTTTTCTACGAGAAATGCGTCTTCAAGGTAACCCAGATAGGAAGATATGGTATGAGGTGTCAGTTCCGTATGTTTTAATGATTTAAACGTGTTGGAAAGTTTATTCGGATTGCAGGGGGAACCGATAGACGAAGCCATTATTTTTACAAGTTCGTCAAGCTCATGTTCCTTGCCGATTTTGTGTCGCTCAAGCAAATCTTTTTTGTAGACGGATTGGTAGAGATTTTTAAGGTACTGTATTTTCTTTTGGTCGGAATTTAATTCCACGAGATGGGGCAAACCGCCGAAAGTGAAATAGTTGCGCCAGGCTTCCGCCATATCGCCTTTAACGGCGGAGTAATATTCTGCAAAGGAAAGTGGATGCATGTGTATTTCGTCCCCGCGTCCCCTGAACTCTGTCACAATGTCGGACGAAAGGAATTTTGAATTGCTGCCTGTTACATAAATGTCCGCATTTTTAATTTTGAGATAACTGTTCAATACTTCCTCAAACTTTTCTACGTGTTGGATTTCATCTAAAAGGATGTAATGCATTTTCTCGTCTGTCATCAGTTTGTCTATATATCTGACCAATGCCAGGGGGGAACGCAATTCAGTATTTCTTATGTCTTCGAGGTCTATTTTTATAATGTGATCAGAGGGAACCCCGTTTTGTTGCAGATATGCCGGAAATAGGTTGAATAACAGATAGGATTTTCCGCATCGCCGTAATCCGGTGATAATCTTGATGAGATGATTCCCTTTCCCGTCGATGAGCTGTTGCAGATATTGATTCCGTTTAATCTCCATGGTTTAATATTTTTGTCACATGTGTCGATTTTTGTAAATGTAAAGGTACGGATAGATATTGAAATAGCAAGTGTTGTATTTAATATTTTTGTCACATGTGCCAAATTTTATAAATCTATCGTTGTGGGCGTGCAATTGAGAGGGAATAGGTTGTTGTTGAAAGTGTCGCGTTTTATCTCTGTTTTATCGGATAAAAACAAAAAAAACGTTGCAACTTATTTTGTTACAACGTTTTGTGCTTAAATTTTTGTGGTATCACCTGTTATAAAATAGGTTGCTTCAATTGGCTTTGATTTTTTCTTTGAAAAAAATTATACGGTTATTTATAACGTGTTACACGGTTATCGCGATTTGCAATTTTCCAAAAGAATCTTTATACTTAATTGAAATGAGGGTAAAAAGTTTTACCTATGTTTTACCCTCTTCAAGCAACTTACCAAAGTATTTAGTATTCATCGATTAAAATTTATTGGAATGACTGTAGCAAAATTTAAAGTCGTATTGAGAAAAGACAAAGTATCAAAACATGGAGAGGCTCCTGTTTGTTTACGGATAACTAAGGACAGGAGATGTACTTATAAAACTCTTTTTCATTTAAATCCGGCTTATTGGGATGAAAATGCTCAACGTGTAAAAAAACAATGTCCTAATGCGGAATTACTTAATGCAACGATTGCTAAGAAACGGGCAGAAATGGAACAGGAGACCTATATGTTAGCAATGACAGAAAATAGTGTTAGTATTTCTACCATTCGTAATAAGATTAATACAAGAACTTCTTTTGATTTATTTGAATATGCCGATAAATATATCCGGGAGTTATTGGAAGAAGGTAAGTATTCTACTTATAAGAAGTGTAAGTCTGTCATATGGAAATTGCGCCATTATGTTGGTAAAGAAACTTTGCCGATAAAATGTATTACAGAGACTTTTTTACGGAAATATGAATCTTATCTAATGAATACATTAGGAAATAATCGTAATACAACCACAGTTAATATGAAAACTTTGGGGAAATTGGTTGGGGATATTTACCGTAATTATGATTTAGATGAGCATACGAATCCATTTCGTAAAATAAAATTTCATCAAGAACAGACGGAGAGGACTTACCTTGAAATAGAGGATATAAAGAAAATTCAAGATTTTAAGGTAAAACTTCAAAGTCCTTTGTATGATGCTCGAGAAGTTTTTTTATTTGAATGTTTTACAGGTCTTAGAATTTCTGATATTCTTACGTTGAGGTGGAAAAATGTAACGGATAATAGTATAACGATTTGTATGCGCAAAACGGAAAAGTCATTGACAATACCTTTGCATGATTACGTAAAATTCATATTAAAAAAGCGTCGGAGACTGCTTGAGGAGGATGGAGTAAAGATAACGGGTGAAAAATATGTATTTAATATATTAAAAATTGACGTAGATGAAGCATCTGCCCGAGATGCTTTGAATACAATTTCTTCTGCTACGGCAATAATAAATAAGAGGTTAAAATATATGGCATTAAAATTAGGAATAAAAAAGAATTTATCAACACACGTAGCCCGGCATTCTTTTGCGACAATGTTGGTGACAGGAGATGTTAGTCTTTTTGTAATAAAGGAGTTGCTTGGTCATAGTGATGTAAAAGTTACTCAGATTTATGCCAAAGTGGTATCTAAAAAGAAAGAAGAAGCGATAAATGTTTTAAATCGGTTGTAATTATGAATAAATCTAATTTGCTCTTAACTTCAAAAGCTGTTGCGGCTATCTTAATGGTAAGTCCCCGAACTTTGCAAAATTATCGTTCAGAGGGTAAGCTAATGTATTATAAACTTAGTCGGAAAACAATCCGTTATCGGGTTGAAGATGTAGTAGAATTTTTAAAAAGAAGTTCTTGTTGTTCTTTTCAAAAAGATAGTATTAATGCTTTAATAGAAAAATATACAGTTAAATTTTAATCCTTAACCCTATGCAACCTCAAAATTCTATTTTTTCAAAAGCCTCAAAATATCCGATTTTGGGGCTTTTTTATTTTTATGTGAAAAATCCTCCAAAACACCAATAAACAATAGCAATGTATGTAGAATTACATTTGATACTTGCATATAGTAACCTTGAGAAAACGGGGTAAAAATGCGGTTTTATATGAATATACGTGTAAAATTAAGTACAGACATATACACGGATAAAGATTCGCGGATAAAAATGTGTCTGATTATATCTATTAATATATAATAGTAACGTATGAATAAAAGATACCATAAACCTATGCAACCAAGTGTTCGGGTAAGGGACATTCAGATAAGAGTAGCTGGCGTACAAGATTACGGATAGACAGCTGGCTGCGTAGCTAAGCATAAGAACGGATAAAAAGCATAGGTTATTTAGTTTTATTGTAATAAAACTTACAACGGATTTTTACTATACGTAGTTTTTAGAATTAGATTTCTACGGCAAAAAAGCACAGGATTTTATTGTGTGTATTTATTCTTATAGTAGTAATAAGTCTTAATAGCTAAAAAGCACGGAGTATTTCTACGCAGAATTTTATTACTCGTATTTTTAGAATTAGATTTTGTGGAGAAAAGCTCAGAATTTTTAATGCACGAATTTTTAGAATTTGAATTACTTACGGGTACCCTTAAATGGAGGTTTATTTCAATATAGATTCGGGTAGTTCGTCTATATTAGAGAACTGAAGAAAATGCAGCGATTTTTATTGTTATAGAAATAACAGCTAATTTTTATATATTTGCAAAAATTAAAATCTAAGAAGAAAAACAGATAGTAATTAATAATACAACATACTGATTAAAAGCATTAGCTTTTATTCTTACTATTAAGAATCGCCAATTTTTAGCTGTTAAGAGTAAAGCGTTAATGCCCATGCTTAAATTAGCGTGGGCTTTACTCATTTGACAGCGCGGTGTTTGGCGATACCTTAATAGCAAATGTAGTAAATCCACGCTTTTTTATGCCAAACATTCAATTACAACTCATTGAAGAACTTCGCCTACTTTATTTACAGGAGAAAAAAGAGCGGAAATCCGTTCAGCAAAAGAAAGAAACTTATGTTTTTAATATTTGGGAAGACTTGCATAAGTCGTACCAACAAGAAAAAGAACAGATTTACCAGCAATACATCCGTCCTTTTATTAGTGAATACTCTTTTTTAAACTCCCTTTCTTCTCTTAGTGTTATAGGTAAAATAAATCAAGAAACTTACCATTCTTGTTTTTTGGAGAAAATTTGGGATAGTCAAACAGCATCAGGCAGTATTATTCTGACTGATTTTTTTAAAACAGCAGGAATAAAGGAGGATTGGATTGAAACTGTAATTTGTAATCAATACAGTATAACAAAAGAATATTATACCGGTAAGCATAGGGAATGTGATTTGTGCAATAACAGGATAGATTTGTTCATTAAGGACGATACGCACAAATGGTTGGTTGTCATCGAAAATAAAATATGCTCCGAAGTGCATGTTAAAAAAAGAGGTGGGCGTAATCAATTGGAAATTTACAAAGATTATTGCGAACGTATATTTCCCAGTTATAAACGCACGTTTATTCTTTTAAGCCATTGCGATAATAAATCTTATGCACAGAAAAGTGATTGGAGATATACAGATTACTATTCTGTGATGAAGTCATTGCTAAAATACAGCAAATGCGGTGATATAATACAAGATTATCTGAAAACCCTTTATTCCTTATTATTTAATAAGGAGCAACTTGACACGAACTTATATAATGAGGAGACCTCGTTGTATGATTATAATTTATTTATTAACCGTATTATTTCAAAAATCTATTGATTATGCAAGATTTGTCTCAGTTAAACAAGAAATGTTTGTCCGATATGCCGATGTTATTGGACATCATGACAACTACCATTGACCAATTAGAAATCCCATTTTCTTCTATTTATGATAAAATAGAAAATTTTTTGGAAGAAAATTTACCGTCAAAATTTCAATTATTAGACGATTGGGAACGGGGGACTATTTATTTGTTTAGTGATGATTATAAACGTAGGTATTTAGAAGCTCCCATACCTTTTATGGAAATTAAATATCGCTTGGGAATAGAACAAGATTTAAAGCGTTCATCTCAAAAACTGGCGGTAGTGTTTGGATACGTATGTGACGATGGGCATGTATGTGATAGAAGCCAAAACGTGATTTATTTTCAATTATTCGATGAATCTGAAAAACAATTTTTAGACAGTGAATTATTGGATGAATTAAAACAAAATATTCCAGCGGAATGGGGAATCGATTCCACGGAAGATAATAGTAGTATCTGGATAGAATTTGATGTGGATGAAACGCTTTCTGTGGAAAAAATAAATCGGTGTGCCGAAGATTTCAATAAATATATCTTACAGCCTGTGTGCGAAAAATTGAAAGGATAAGTTTTATATAAACTATAATTTTTATTATGAGTATAGATAGACTATTACGAATACATCAATCTGTAAATCTGGTAGCAATTAGGAAGTATAATGCGTACATGATGGGTTACCAAGCTGAACAGTGTGGGCAGATAATACAATTGCGGAAACAAATAGACGTCAGCAATAGTATGACCCGTCAAATATTAGAGAATCAACTAAGAGAAATACAGCATAAAGAATCTTTGAAATATTACAAAACGTTGGTTTATAATGTAAGGGAGGCTGTAAATGTAGTTGCCGATACCGAAGATATAGCATTCAAATTCTTTCTGAATCATCTGTTTTCGGATGTTTTCAAATTGCATCTTCAAGAAGCAAAAGAAAATTTGGAAGAAATATCGGATAAAGTTTTTTGTTCAGAAGTAGAAAAGGTTTTGAAAGTAAATGCAGAACAAACTTTAGTGATGAAAGATAAGTATTTGGAAAGTGCTTTTCATACGCTTTTGGATTCGGAGGACGATTATGGTAAACTGCAATCTCAATTAATGGACGAAAAGAAGAAATTAATACTTTTGGAAAAGGAGTATGAAAAAAACAGAACGTTATCTCCTAAATCACGTGATAGATTTCTTCCAGGCCTTGTGATATGTGGTATATTTTCGGCTTTATTTGCCTGGATGAAAATTTTTGTCCTAGGCTTACCTATGGTTGCAATATATATTTACTTATATCATAAACAGAAAAAATGGAAGAAAAATTATATTTCTTATTTGGATGATTTCAAACGAAAACAGGAATTATTGGAAGTTGACGGTCCATTTGCAACAGCTAAGAAAGAATATGATGACCTTGAAACACAATTAAAGGTGCATCCTTATATAAAGGCTAAGTATGATTTATCGTTGGAATACCCTATGTGGGAAGAAATCCTTGAGAAAATAAGTTCATATCTTCCTACATCTGAAGAAACAGAAAAAATAAAAACAGATCCATTATTATATGAAGCTGCAAAATGGATTGTTGTGAAACAAAATCGAGTAACTGCTTCTTCAATTCAGCGGAAATTTTCAACAGGTTATAATCGAAGTTGTCGTATTATGAATCAATTGGAAGAATTGGGAATTATCAGTGAGGATATGGTGTTGATACCTGATGTTTGTTCATTGGACAGACTTTGGTCTGAGGCTGTGAAATAATCAATGTTCTGTAATTATATTTATCGAACCTAAAAGTGGGAATAATGCGTTTCAAATTAATTTTATTTTTCATTTTCTTGGGGATAATAAAATGTTATTCCCAAGATAAAAATATTTTGAATGACACCCTTTCTAAGAAAAGGGTGGATGCCGAAGAATTTGCGCGTATGGCGATAGGAATTGCTGAGGATAGTTTATCCATGCTCTTAAAAGGGGCAAAACATGAAAAAGGGAAATATGGCATCACAGATATTTATTACATTTATTCTAAAAGAGAAAAGAAAAACATCCCATTGGAATTTTGGTATCAAGGAGATGAGGAAAAATCTCGTGTATGGAAAGTAAAGTTCATTTCAAGGGGAACGGATTATTATAAAACTTCTGATTTACAAACAGCTTTTTGGATAGAGTGGATAAGAAACCCTTATGTAAAAAAAGAATAGTAGTATCGTTATTGTCTAAAATATGAGTGATATTTATCTCTAAATCTTTGTTTATAAAAAAATAGGATATATATTTGCATTATAATAAAGCACCGTCATTCTTTCTTGAATGACTTTAAGCCACTTTTTAGTGGCTTTATTTTTATATATGTGTTATGGAAAGAGTAACTTTTTATGTTGATGGTTTCAATTTTTATCGGGGGTTGCGGGCTGCGAAATTGATTGATAATTCATGGCGCATTACATATTGGATAGACGTTGTAAAATTATTTAGTCAATTTTTAGGTCCCAATCAAAAATTGGTTAAAGTAATTTATTTTACAGCTTCGCCTTTAAATGAGAATAAAAGCAGGAGACAAGGGGCATTCTTTAATGCGAATAAATTATTAAATTCAACAAAATTTGAGATTGTTCGGGGAAAGTATCTGAAAAAAGAAATAGAATGTCCTCGATGCAAATATTCCATATTACGTCCAGAAGAGAAGAAGACGGATGTTAATTTATCTATCCGAATGATTGGAGATTGCATTCAAGATAATACAGATACACTTGTACTTGTTAGCGGTGATAGCGATTTTATTCCACCCGTAGAATTTATTCAGAAAAACTATCCAGATAAAAAAATTAGAATTTATTTCCCGCCTACGATTAGTAGTGCTGATTTAAAGAATAATATTATTAGCCATAAAGGTAAAATTGTGTATTTAGCCAATAATCGGCAGAAATTTATAAATAGTATTATGCCTGATGTCGTAATTAAAGATGGTAAATCTTATACGATACCTTTGAAATGGAAATCTGTTTTAGATACAAATCGTGAATTTTAAATTTTCTACTAATGTCGCGTATTTTTGGGAAATGACTTTTTTTACTTTGTTAAAGCTGTAATAATATTGTAAAATCTCAAAATAAATTAGTTCAAAAGCGGTACTGTCAATATATTCCACTTCTTTTTTATATCCGGAAATGAAAGAGCATTTTGTGCATTCGATAAAGTCGGAAATATTTTTTTCACTTGTATTAAGTGTGGAACAACTTCCGAAATGTACCGTCTTTCCATGTAGCTTACCTTCTAAAATGCCGGCAATCTCTTTTAGTGTGATATATTCGTTCCCGAAATAAATTCGGTTTTTACGTCCGTGGTATGCTATGTATAAAACGGAATAATTGTCATATCGTTTTTGGGTATACTTCTGTAAACCTTTGATAAATTCCTCTTTCGTTGTGCACTTATGGTATATGTATTTCACTTTGGAAAAATTGCAAAGTAGTTCCAAAATGGGCTTTATGCTTTGCAGGCACCTTGGGTTCCTGTTCCAGTTCCCCTCCAGACAATAAATAAATTTCTCTTTTGCATAATTGTTTCTCATAAATCGATGCCATTAAAAACATGATAGAACTTCGGTAAATCTTCTTCTCGGATAACTTCGTCATTATAGACTTCCAGCATCTGAATGCTTCTGTGCCTGCTATATTTTGAGACAGTCAGTAATTCTCCTTTATAATGCTTGATGAGCCTTGTAACAAAAAAATGACGGAAGCCGTGGGTGCTTCCGTCAATATCCAAATGGATTAAAACCTGTCTGACTATTTCCCGAATAGATTTTGTGGTTAGTCGCGAGCCGTATGAATGATTGCTTTCGCTTCGGAATAAAGTTCCGGTTTTAACTCGCAACTTTGCCAAATAAGTTTTTAGAATCTTTACGGTGATAGGATGCAAATGAATAATCTCTTTGTCCTCTTGTCCTTTCCCGAGAATATAAGCCGTTTTGTTTTTTATATCAATATCTGTAATATTTAGTCTGCTAATTTCGACTTGTCGTAATCCTTGAAAAATAAGTAGCGCCAAAATGGATTTTAGTCGCAAATTGGTACATGTCGGTTCTAAAGTGGAACAGTAATTTTGTATTTTATTTATAGCTTCGTCATGTAAACCCTCTTTTTTATGGAGGCGACCTTGTGGGAATCCTTTAATGCCTTCTGTTATTTTGACGGGTAACAATTGCAACCGGAATAATCCGTCTAAAAATACTTTTGCCGAAATCAAATACTTGTTTTTGGTTGAAACGCTTAAAGTATTCACATCCCTCAAAAAACGTTTATAATCCAAATACGTGTTATTGTTGATGCCGTGCGTCTGTATGTAATGAATGAAATGTTTGATTCGTATGCCGTATTCTTTTCGCGTATTTTCCAGTACATCCAAACTATCAAATATCTGTTTCTGAATAGTCTTTAAGTTATCTATATGAAGTAACTCAATATTCGTATTTGTTTTCATGTTGCTTTTTTTGAAATACAATCGTGAAGTTACAAAATAGTTCTTACATTTGCAAGTGTAAGTTGTTGATATAGAGCACTATTTTTTGATGATTGCGTTTTACCTATGTTTTACCAAGTAAAAATAAAAAACGTTGCAACTTGTTTTGTTACAACGTTTTTTGTTTGAATTTCTGTGGTATCACCTGGAATCGAACCAGGGACACAAGGATTTTCAGTCCTTTGCTCTACCGACTGAGCTATGACACCGTCTTTTTGCGTGTGCAAATGTAGGGCTTTTTCTTAAAACGCCAAATAAAATGCGGTATAAAATGAAAAAATATTTTTTGATAGTGGCTTCCTGGTAATATTTTTTTCTGATTATTAATAATTTAGTTTATCTTTGCCGCGTGTAGAAGAATTTGAACTGTTTTTTTTGAAACTAAAAAATAGCTGTTGCGTATTCTTTTACATGTTTTACTAATTTAATTTTTTTATTGTGAATATTTTTGTTGCTAAAATGAGTTCTGCCACGACCGGTGAGGACTTGGAAGCTCTTTTCGGAGAGCATGGTGTTGTTACTTCTGCCAAAGTTATCATGGACAGGGAAACCGGAAATTCAAAGTGTTTCGGTTTTGTGGAAATGGAAGACGAAACAGAAGGGATGAACGCAATCAACGCATTGAATGAGACGGAGTTCCAGGGAAGAATGATTGTGGTGAAAAAAGCCCGTCCCAGAGAAGAAGGGGATCGGAATGGCGGTCACCGTTCGTTCCACAGAAACGGAGAGAATAGAGGTGAGAGAAGATTTAATCAGAATTATTGATTCAGGCAATTGCCGGAAAGGAACTGAGAGCCACAAGGCTCTCAGTTTTTGTATTTGGCTTTCAGGTAGGCATGCAGGACTTTGTGTAACAGGGCAGCTTCCGTGCGTTCGGCTTCTGACAGCTCGGGAGGGAGGCTGATGGCATTGCAGGCATCGGCGAGTTGTTCGTCTCCGTTTATGAAATCCGGATGGTGTTCTTCCAGCAGGAGCATGTCCGACAATTGCATCTTTTCTATGCATTCCAGAGCCATGTTGCGGGCTTCCAGTAGATTGTCATCCCGGTATTTTTTCAAAAAGATTTCGATGATGGCGTCTGTAAAATAGTCACTGAAGTAATGCAGTAGCAGCAGACGACGTTTGTAGTGGGCAGGCGTAATCGCCTCCGGGTCATTCATGACAGAAGTGAGTCCGGTGTAGGCCAGTTCTGCCGTTTCGATGCTGTCGCTTTCCTCTTCGTCCAGTTCCAGCAGTAGAATTTTAAACAGGGATTCGCTGAAATCATCCTGGCGTCCCCGCAGGATGCTGTCCTGGTAATACTGCTGGCGGAATTGCATCAGTTCCCGTAAAATACCGGGCAGTTTCTTGCGGTCTCCTTGGTCGCAGCAGCATTTTATTTCTTTCAGTAAGTCTTCTAAATCTTTGTAGGCTTCCATGTTTTATTCGGCATTGTTTTTAAAGTTGGTCCATCCCTGGGCTTGCAGTTCAAAACTGTTTCCGTCCCGGGTAATCAGGTTGCAGCCTTCGCCCACTTTGCAGGT
Source organism: uncultured Odoribacter sp. (assembly GCA_910589025.1). Classification (GTDB taxonomy): domain Bacteria; phylum Bacteroidota; class Bacteroidia; order Bacteroidales; family Marinifilaceae; genus Culturomica. Next base: position 212,987 of record CAJURM010000003.1, read on the forward strand.
GTGGCCGATGATGCTGACGGACTCCAGGGTGAGCAGGGTGTCGTAGGCTTCCAACGGAGCTGTGAAAAGCAGTTCATAATCTTCACCGCCTGAGAGTGCGCATACCGTGGCATTCATATTCAGCTCTTCAGCCATTTTGAAGGTCTGGTAATCTATCGGGATTTTTTCTTCATACAGGTTGCATCCGATACCGGAGTCTTTGCAGATGTGAAGCATCTCCGATGCCAGTCCGTCGGAAATGTCTATCATGGCTGTGGGATGTATCTCTTTTTCCCGGAGCTGCCGTATGATGTCAACCCGTGCTTCCGGTTTCAGCTGCCGCTCCAGAATGTATTCGTATCCGCTGAAATCCGGTTGGGCGGCCTCCGGATTACCGGAGAAAACGGTTTTTTCCCTTTCCAGTAATTGCAGACCCATGTAGGCAGCCCCCAGGTTTCCGCTCACACAAACAAGTTGGTTTTCTTTGGCTGTGTTGCGGTAGACAATTTCCTGTTCTTCGGCTTCCCCGATGACGGTGATGCTGATGCACATCCCTGTCCGGGAAGAAGTGGTGTCCCCTCCGACCAGATCCAGGCCGTAATGTTCGCAGGCCAAATAAATACCTGCATAAAGTTCTTCGGTCCCTTCTACTGAAAAGTGGTTGGAAAGGGCCAGCGACACGACGATTTGCCGGGGTGTGCCGTTCATGGCGCAGATGTCGCTTACGTTGCTGGCTACTGCTTTGTAGCCTAAGTGTTTCAGTGGCGTATAGGTCAGGTCGAAGTGGATGTCCTGAATCATCATGTCTGTACTGACCAGTAGTTTTTTCCCTTCGTAGCTGAGTACCGCTGCGTCGTCCCCCACGCCTTTCAGGGTAGAGGCATTTTTTAAACGGATGTTTTTTGTCAGGTGGTGAATCAAACCGAATTCTCCCAAGGCCGACAATTCCGTATATTTTTTGGATTCGCTCATGTAAACTGTGATTGGTTGATTTCACAAAAATAGTAAATTTCCCGCATTGTGCAGCATCTTGTCCGAAGAGTGTGGAAAGGCTCCTGCCGGGACGTACGGATAATCTGCCAGAATGTCCGGGACATCGGATTGGTGTGTTAAATATATTTTGTAATTTTGCAGGGATTAGCAAAACAGAAACAGGAGAATGCAGAATGGCTAAAGAAAAGGATGAAATATTGCAGGAAGTCACGGGGAGCGATTACAAATACGGCTTTGTGACGGATGTCGCTACGGATACGATCGGGAAGGGGCTGAATGAAGAGGTGATCCGTACGATTTCTGCAAAGAAGGAAGAGCCGGAATGGTTGCTGGAGTTCCGTCTGAAAGCATACCGCCACTGGCTGACAATGAAAATGCCGCAGTGGGCTCAATTGACGATACCGGAGATAGATTACCAGGACATTATATATTATGCGGCCCCGAAGCAGGAGGCTAAGAAGGATTGGGAGGATGTGGATCCGGAGCTGAAAGCTACGTTTGATAAACTCGGCATTCCGCTGAATGAACAGAAGACACTGGCGGGAGTGGCGGTGGATGCCGTGATGGACAGTATTTCGGTAAAGACCACGTTTAAGGAAACGCTGGCGGAAAGAGGGGTGATTTTCTGTTCTTTTTCGGAAGCGGTGAAAAATCATCCGGATTTGGTGAAAAAATATCTGGGTACGGTGGTGCCTTACACGGATAATTTTTTTGCGGCTCTGAATTCCGCTGTCTTCAGCGACGGTTCTTTTGTTTATATTCCGAAAGGGGTCCGTTGCCCGATGGAGTTGTCTACTTATTTCCGGATTAATGCCGCCAAAACAGGACAGTTTGAACGGACGCTGATTGTTGCCGACGATGAGTCTTTCGTGAGTTATCTGGAAGGCTGTACCGCTCCCCAGCGGGACGAGAACCAGTTGCATGCCGCTATCGTGGAGATTGTTGTGGAAAAGAATGCCGAGGTGAAGTACAGCACTGTACAGAACTGGTACCCGGGCGATAAGGACGGGAAAGGCGGTATATATAATTTTGTGACCAAACGGGGGATTTGCCGCGGGGAGAATGCCAAGCTGATCTGGGCGCAGGTAGAGACCGGGTCGGCCATTACCTGGAAATATCCCAGTACTATTCTGAAAGGGGACGGATCGGTGAGTGAGTTTTATTCCGTGGCGGTTACCAACAACTACCAGCAGGCGGATACGGGTACGAAAATGATACATATCGGAAACAATACCCGGAGCCGGATTGTTTCGAAGGGTATTTCTGCCGGGTATAGCAGCAATTCCTACCGGGGAAAAGTGAAGGTGGTGAAAAGTTGCCGGAATGCGCGCAATTATTCCCAGTGTGATTCGTTGTTGCTGGGAGATAAATGCGGGGCGCATACTTTCCCTTACCTTGAAATAGAAAACTCAACGGCACAGGTCGAACACGAGGCGACGACCTCCAAAATCGGGGAAGACCAGATTTTTTATTGTAATCAGCGGGGCATATCGACCGAAGATGCCGTCGGACTGATTATTAAGGGGTATGCCGGGGATGTGATTAATAAGATGCCGATGGAGTTTGCGGTGGAAGCCCAGAAATTATTGCAAATCAGTCTGGAAGGGAGTGTCGGATAGGTAACTAAAACGAAATGTTTCAATGATGGAAGCGACTATGTTAAAGATTAAAAATTTACATGCCTCAATTGACGGCAAAGAGATATTGAAAGGAATCAATCTGGAAGTGAAACCGGGTGAAATCCATGCTATCATGGGGCCTAACGGGGCCGGAAAAAGTACGCTGTCTGCCGTGCTGACGGGGCGGGAGCGTTTTGATGTGATGGCAGGAGAGATTGAGTTCAACGGTAAAAATTTATTGGAAATGCCGGCGGAGGACCGTGCCCGGGAGGGTATTTTCCTGAGTTTTCAGTATCCGGTGGAGATACCGGGGGTCAGTACGGTGAATTTTTTGAAAACGGCTGTTAACGAACACCGGAAATATCATGGACAGCCTCCTTATCCGGCAGGCGATTTCCTGAAAATGATCCGGGAGAAAATGGAACTGGTCGGCATTGATAATAAGTTGCTGAATCGTTCGCTGAATGAGGGATTTTCGGGAGGAGAAAAGAAGAGGAATGAGATTTTTCAAATGGCTGTTCTTGAGCCGAAGTTGGCCATCCTGGATGAGACGGATTCCGGATTGGATATCGATGCCTTGCGCACAGTGGCCCAGGGAGTGAATAAATTGAAAAAGCCGGATAATGCGGTGATTGTCATAACTCATTATCAGCGCTTGCTGGACTATATCGTACCCGATGTCGTACACGTTTTGTATGATGGCCGGATAGTAAAGACTGCGGGCAAGGAGTTAGTGGCCGAATTGGAAAAACAGGGATATGACTGGATTAAGGAAGAAGTGAAAGGTCGGTCTTAAAGGGGATATACATGCTTGAAGTAGAAAAAATAAATAACGATTTCTCAGCTCTTTTTGAGCAGGGGAAAACATTGCTTTGCGCAGGGCAGGGAGAGACGGTGAATGCTAAAAGGGACGAGGCTTTTTCGCGTTTTAAAGCGTTGGGTGGTGTCCCTTACAAAACGGAAGATTACCTGTATACGAATTTTTTGCCGGTCTTTTCGCGCGATTATAATGCCGTTTTCAAATATATTCCCCAGGAGGTGGACCTCAAAGAGGTGTTCCGTTGTGCTGTCCCGAATCTGTCGACTAATCTCATATTGACGGTAAACGGATGGTATTTTGACGGCAACGGAAAAGCCGAAGTGCCGGAAGGGGTTGTCATTTGCAGTTTTAAGGAGGCGGCACAAAAATATCTGGAGTTGTTTGCCAAACACTATGCGCGCTATTCGCAAGCGGCAGCCAAGGATGGCCTGGTGGCGCTGAATACCGCTTTTGCCCAGGACGGGGTGTTTGTGTATGTTCCGGATGGGGTGGTGATGGAGAAGCCGTTGCAGGTGGTGAATCTGTTGCGGGCGAAAGCGGATTTGCTGGCTTTCCAGCGTAATCTGGTTGTGATGGGAGACGGGGCGCAGGCTACGGTGTTGATTTGCGATCACACTCTTTCCCAGGATAATTTTCTGATGAACAATGTCACGGAGGTGTATTTGGGTGAAAATGCCCGCTTGGATTATTATCAGGTGCAAAACCAGCACTTGGGGGCTTCGCAGATCAATTCCGTGTTTGTATCGGAGCACCGGGATTCGGTTTTCGATGCGAATGTGGTGACGTTGTACGGAGGGATGATACGGAACAATCTGTATGTGGCGTTGAATGAGGAGGGCGGAACGTGTAATTTGTACGGTTTGTACCTGTTGGATAAGAACCAGCAGGTGGATAATTTTTCATACATTGACCATATTGCTCCGCATTGCACCAGCAATGAGCATTTTAAAGGGGTACTGGATGATGCGTCGCTGGCTAATTTTTCCGGATGTATCCGGGTGCAGCCGGATGCCCAGAAAACGGAGGCTTACCAGTCGAATAATAATTTGTTGCTGACGGATACGGCCCGGGTGAATACCAAACCCCAGTTGATTATTGATGCGGATGATGTGAAGTGCAGCCACGGGGCAACGGTGGGTCAGATTGATGAGGAGGCTATGTTTTATCTGCGTTCCCGGGGCATCAGTGCCGCCGAAGCCCGGATGATGATGATGTTTGGTTTTGCCCACGATATTATCCGGAGGGTGAAGTTGGAACCGTTGCGGGAGAAAATAGACGATATGATAGAGCGCCGGTTGAGGGGAGAATTTTCAAAGTGCCACAATTGCGTGTTGCAATGTAAAAAATGAAAACGGGGTTAAAAGCTGAAAATCATGGTTGATGTTGAAAAAATAAGGGCTGATTTCCCGATATTGGAAGAGAGCGTATACGGGAAACCGTTGGTGTATCTGGATAATGGGGCAACTTCCCAGCGTCCCTTGCCTGTGATTGACAGAATGACGGAGTATTATCTGAAATACAATTCCAATGTCCACCGGGGGGTGCATTATCTGAGCAATAAGTGTACGGATGCAAATGAAGCCGCCCGGCGTGAGGTCCAGCGTTTTGTTCACGCTGCCTCCGAAAAAGAGATTGTTTTTACACGGGGCACGACGGAAGCGATAAATTTGGTGGCGTATACTTTTGGGGAGGCTTTTGTGGAAGAAGGGGACGAGGTTATTGTGACGGAGATGGAACACCATGCCAATATTGTGCCGTGGCAGATGTTGTGCGAGCGGAAGAAGGCGTTGCTGAAAGTGGTCCCTTTTGACGAGAAGGGGGAGTTGCGGCTTGATGTATATGAAAAACTTTTAAATGAACGGGTGAAGCTGGTTGGAGTGGCTTATGTTTCCAATGTGTTGGGAACGGTGAATCCCGTCCGCGAAATGATTGCCCGTGCCCATGCTGTCGGAGCAAAGGTGTTGATAGATGCCGCACAGGCTATCGCCCATTTGCCGGTGGATGTGCAGGACCTCGATTGTGATTTTCTTGCTTTTTCGGGACATAAGATTTACGGGCCGACGGGGGTTGGCGTGTTGTATGGAAAAGAGAGTCTGTTGCAGCAGATGCCTCCCTGGCAGGGGGGCGGGGAGATGATTAGCGAGGTGAGATTTGAAAAGACCACTTATAATGAATTGCCTTTTAAGTTTGAGGCGGGGACGCCCGATTTTATCGGAATTGTAGGTTTGGGAGAGGCATTGAAATACATCGGGCAGATAGGTGTGGCCGAGGCCGGCGAATATGAGCAGGAGTTGTTGCACTATGCCATGGAGCAGATGAAACAGATTCCGCGTTTGCGTATTTTTGGGGAAGCACAGCATAAGGCTTCGGTGATTTCGTTCCAGATAGACGGGATACACCATTTTGACCTGGGCACGTTGCTGGACCAGATGGGGATTGCGGTGCGTACGGGTCAGTTGTGTGCGGAGCCGGTGATGCAGCACTACGGAGTGACCGGAATGGTCCGGGCTTCACTGGCGGTTTATAATACGAAGGCGGAAATAGATAAATTGTGTGAGGGGTTGAGGAAGGTGGAAAAGATGTTAAATGTTTAGGCGATGAGTATAGAAGAAATTGAACGGGAGATTGTCGGCGAGTTTTCAGTGTATGACGACTGGATGGACAAATATGCCTATCTGATAGAAATCGGGAACGGTATGCCGGCGATGGATGAACAGTATAAAACGGATGACAACCTGATTAAAGGGTGTCAGTCGAGAGTCTGGTTTTATCCGGAGATGCGCGGAGAGCTGCTCTATTTTATGGCGGATAGCGATGCCATCATTACGAAGGGGATAGCTGCCTTGTTGGTGCGGGTGTTTTCCGGTCAGAAACCCGGGGAGATTGCCAAGGCCGATTTGAGCTTTATTGATGAAATCGGACTGACGCAACATCTTTCGCCCACCCGTTCGAACGGTTTGGTGTCTATGATACGGCAGATTAAAATGTATGCGATCGCTTTTTCTGCCAAGTAGGATTTCTGTAAGGTTCACTCAAAAAATAGCATTATGGCTGAGAGTTTGATGAAAGAGTTGGTTATAGAGAAACTTTCTACGGTGTATGACCCCGAAATTCCTGTAAATATCTGGGATTTGGGATTGATTTATGATATTGCTTTCCCCAAACCGTCGGAAGTGATTGTCTCGATGACCCTGACGGCTCCCGGTTGTCCCATCGCCGACGAGATTGTGCAGCAGGTGCATGATGTGGTGATGGAGGTGGAAGGGGTGGAGAGTGCTACCGTCAATTTGGTTTTTGAGCCCGCCTGGTCGCCCGATCGGATGAGTGAAACCGCCCGATTGGAGTTGGGATATGATATTTGAGCATGGAGACGGTTTTGCATCTGGACACTTTATTGGCAAAAAGCCGTGGAATCGGTTTTGATGCCGCGGGAGTGGCTCCGGTGGAAAATCTGACGGGGGAGAGGGAACGGTTACAGCAGTGGGTTGAGGACGGGTGTCATGCGGGAATGGCTTATATGTCCCGCAATCTGGAAAAAAGGGAGGATGTTTCCCTGTTGGTGGAAAATGCCCGTTCCGTGATAGTTACGCTTACCAATTATTATTCACCGCTTCGGCAGGAGGCGGGAGTGCCTCTGATAGCCCGCTATGCTTATGGGAAGGATTACCACCTGGTGGTGAAAGACCGTTTGAGGAGGTTGATGCAGGAGCTGGGAGGGATTCCGGGACGTTGTTTTACCGATTCGGCTCCCGTGTTTGAACACGAGTGGGCAAGGAGGGCCGGACTGGGGTGGATTGGAAAAAATACGTTGTTGATTCATCGCCGGAAAGGGTCGTTTTGTTTTATCGGAATTGTTGTGACCCCTCTGGTTTTTGACAGTTACAGCCAGCCTTTTGAGAACTCTTATTGTGGCACCTGTACGCGTTGTGTGGACGCCTGTCCTACTGGAGCGCTGACCCCTCATCGGGTGGATGCCCGTCGTTGTATTGCTTACCATACGATAGAAAGTAAAGAACCGCTTCCGGAGGAAATCAGGCAGGTTGCCGGAGGTCGGATATTCGGCTGCGATCTCTGTCAGGACGTGTGTCCCTGGAATAAACAGGCGGAAGAACACCGGGTTCCGGAATTTTTACCCCGACCGGAGTTGTTGCATCTTAACGGCGAAGATTGGCGGACGATGGAGGAAGCGGATTTTTTGCGTTTGTTTAAAGACACTCCCCTTGAACGTACGGGACTGGAAAAAATACGTTCCAATATGGAGACGGATGTGCCCGCATGAGGGCATATTTTTGAATTTCCGTTTATTGTATATATGCTTTTTTTAACATACATTTGCTATTTCAAACGTGCGAAGAAATGTGGTGCCGCGAAATTAAAAAGAGCGGTTTGGTTCCGGTGATACCGGATTGTAATTTTTAGATCAGAATGAAAAAAATGCGTATTGTTCTTGTGGTATTGTTTGTGTGCTTGTGTTCGGAGTTTTTGCGGGGACAGGATGCAAACGGTACGGCTTATTTTTTACCTAATCTGCCTCAGAGAGTAAGGTTTAATCCCGCTTACCAGCCGGAATATAAAGTGTGGGTGGGCCTGCCGGCGTTGAGTGGTATTTCCGTTAATTACATGAATTCGGCTTTCGGGATAGATGATTTGTTGGTGAAGGAAGGGAAGGATTCGCTGTATGTCGATATGGACCGGATGTATAAGTCGTTGCGGAAGCAGAATATCATTCATTTCGGGAATGATATTTCTTTGCTGACGGTTGGTGTGAAAATAAATAGCTGGTATGCCACGCTGGATGTGACGGAAAAGAATGATTTCCTTTTCCGGGCAAACAAGGATTTGTTTTCTTTTCTGAAACGGGGAAATGAGCCTTATCTGGGCAAGACGATGGATATTGGGGATTTGGGATTGCAGCTGAATGCTTATGAGGAGTTTGCCTTTGGTTTATCCAAGAAAGTGAATGACAAATGGACAGTCGGGGGACGGGCAAAATTCCTGTTGGGTATTGCGAATGCTTCTCTGGTCAATTCCAAAATCAGCATCGAGTCGGCAAAAGATGCCTCTTCTATGAAGATCCGTTCCAAGCAGGATATCCGGGTTTCCGCGCCGCTGACATTTGAATATGAGAAGGATGGGGAATACATCAATTGGGATAGTTTTGATGTGGATACGGATGATTTTTCCGTTTCGATGGTCCTGAATACGAAGAATCCGGGTTTTGCTTTGGATTTGGGAGCGGAATACCAGTTTAATGATAAATTGAAATTCTATGCCAGTGTTCTTGATTTGGGTTTTATTCGTTGGGGAGCGGAGAATTACCGGTTTACTCAGAATGCGACTTTCGACTGGCAGGGGGGAGATTTGTCCAATAGCATAGGTAAAGACAGCAAGTCGATAGACGATGTTTTCGATGATTTGATAGACAGTTTGAAAGACAATTTCCGGCTGAAAGAGAAGCAGGGAGCGTATACGAATATGCTGCGCACCCAAGTGTATTTAGGTGCAACCTATCAGTTGTCGAAGATGGTGAATGTGGCCGGAGTGGCGGAACTGACGTTGCTGGACAAAACGTTTTATCCTTCTCTGACCGCTTCTGCCGATGTGCGGTTGTTGAGAAATGTGAGTGCCGCAGTATCGTATAGTGTGATGCCCGGCAATTATGTGAATGTGGGGGCTGCCCTGACAGCCAAGTTGGGACCTGTTCAGTTGTATGCCTCAACCGATAATGTGCTGGCGGCCAATTATACCAGTACGCAATCGCTGAATGGACGTTTCGGCATCAACTTGTTGTTTGGCCATCGGGATAAGAAGAAAAAAGAGAAAGAAGAGGAAGAGCCTGTCATGGAGACGGTGGTGGTGCCGGTGAAGAAAGCTCCGGAAGTGAAAAAGGATACGGTGGTGAAAGATACGATAGTAAAAGATACAGTAGTGAAAGACACGGCAACTCCTGTTGTTAAAGCCGAACCTGTGGTTATCAGTCCGGTGAAGGAAGAGATGATGGTGGAGGAGGAATCGCCTTGGTATGTGATTGTGGGAAGTTTTAAGAACCGTCAGCAAGCGGAACATTTGAAGAATAAGATGATACAACTCGGTTTTAAGGATACTCAAATTCTTCATCACGGACGGGAATTGTTCCGAGTGAGTTGCGGTGTTTTTGCAACGCACGATGAGGCTTGGGATAAGGTTTTTGAAATCAGGAGACTGTATCCGAAATACAAGGATGTCTGGGCTATGAAAGGGATTTGAGATGAATACGAAAGAATGGATTGCACAGGTTGTCAGACAGGATGAAATCGACAAATACCTGGTAAACGGGAAGGATTTTATCGATGAAGGGGAGATTGTGCGGGAGCTGGAAGAGACCCGCAGTCCGGATGCCGGGATAGTGAGGGATATTTTGCAGAAATCTCTGGAAATAAAATTGCTGACACCCCGCGAAACGGCGGTGTTGCTGAATGTTGAAGACCCGGAGTTGCTGGAAGAGATGAAAGCTGTTGCCCTGGAAGTGAAAAAACGGGTTTATGACAACAGAATCGTATTTTTTGCCCCGCTCTATTGTTCCAATGTGTGTGTCAACCGTTGTGTATATTGCGGTTTCCGGAGTGATAATTGCGAGGAAAAGAGGCATGTGCTGACGCCGGAGGAGATCCGGAGGGAAACGGAGGCGGTGATTGACCAGGGGCATAAACGCCTGATTGCGGTGTATGGCGAGCATCCGTTGAGCGGTGCGGATTATATCGCCGATTCTATATCTGAAATTTATTCAGTCAAACGGACGACTCCGACGGGAAACGGTTTTAATAACATACGCCGGGTGAATGTCAATGCTGCGCCGATGAGTGTGGCCGATTTGCGTAAATTGTGGCGGGCGGGCATCGGTACGTTTCAGGTGTTTCAGGAGACCTATCATCGAGGGCGTTATGCGGAACTTCATCCGGCAGATACGGTGAAAGGAAATTACCGCTGGCGTCTGTATGCGATGCACCGGGCTATGGATGCCGGGATAGACGATGTGGCTATCGGTGCGTTGTTCGGGCTTTATGACTGGCGTTTTGAAGTGATGGGGCTGGTGAGACATGCCCATGATTTGGAGCGGCAGTTCGGTATAGGTCCCCATACTATTTCTTTCCCGCGTATGCAACCTGCTCCGGGAAGTTTTGTGAGTGAAAATTCCCCTTATCTTGTCGGTGACGATGCTTTTAAACGTTTGGTGACGGTGTTGCGCTTGGCTGTGCCTTATACGGGACTGATTGTTACGGCACGGGAACGGGCAGAGTTGCGGAGGGAAATTATCGGTTACGGTTGTACGCAGACAGATGCGTCGTCTAAAATAGGAATAGGGGCTTATTCGAAAAATAAGTTGCAGGAAGAGAACAGAGACAAAGTGCAGTTTATGCTGGGAGACCAGCGGAGCCTGGATGAGGTGGTGCGCGAACTGGCAACTGACGGATATATCACTTCTTTCTGTACGGCGGGTTATCGCTGCGGGAGAACGGGTGATAAAATTATGGGGTTGCTGGAGAAGGGAGTCGAAGGAAAATTCTGTAAGCTGAATGCCGTGCTGACGTTCCGCGAATACCTGAACGACTATGCTTCCGCAGAGACCCGGATTGTTGGAGAACAACTGATAGCGAGAGAGTTGCAGGAGATTGAAAGGAATGCTTTTTTTACTGATAAAAGATTACTCCCCACGTTTATGAGTTATTACAAGCGGATTGCTGCCGGTGAGCGCGATTTGTATATGTAATTTATTCTTGTGTTTGCTGCTTTTAATCCCTGTCGGCAGGGATTTCAATTGTGCTACAGAAGTATTATTTTTGTATGTTGATAACAGATGTGTTCGGTTTTCAACCCGCAGAGGGGGGAAGACTGAGAACACCCGAATAGTTTAACAGGAATGAAGAATCATTTTTTAAGGTTGTCCGATATCCCTACCGGTGAAGCGTGTGTGATTGTAAAGGTACATGGACACGGCAGTTTCCGGAACCGGATTGTGGAAATGGGATTTGTAAAGGGAGAGAAAGTGACGGTCATAAAGAATGCCCCTTTGCGTGATCCGATAGAGTATAAGATTATGGATGGGCATCTCTCTCTGCGGAGGAGTGAGGCGGAATTGATAGAGGTGATGAACCTGACCGGATTGACGGGGGAGGATATGAAAGATTCCGGTTATAACGGGACATTCCAGGATGAGGCGGCGGAGGAGGTGTTGCGGGAGAAAACCAATACGATAGAAATTGCGTTGGTCGGAAATCCGAATTGCGGGAAGACCTCTTTTTTTAACCGTGCCACCGGTCTCCGGGAGCATGTCGGGAATTACAGCGGGGTGACGGTCGATGCTAAAGAAGCGGTTTTCAAGCATAAAGGTTATACGATTCATCTGATAGATTTACCCGGAACTTATTCTATTACGGAATATACTCCGGAGGAGTTGTTTGTCAGGACATACATAACGGAGCATCATCCCGATATTGTATTGAACGTGGTGGATGCTTCCAATTTGGAACGGAATCTGTTTCTGACGACCCAGTTGATAGATATGAATATCCGGGTTGTGATGGCACTGAATATGTATGATGAGCTGGGAAAGGAAGGGGCTGCGCTGGATTATCATTATTTGGGACATTTGCTGGGTTTCCCGATTGTGCCGACAACGGCTTCGCAGGGGGAAGGAATTGATGAGGTCCTGGATAAAATCATTGAGGTGTTTGAAGACAAAAATGACACTTCACGGCATATCCATATTAATTATGGGACGGAGATAGAACATGCCATTGACCGGGTAAAGGCGGTGATTGTGCCGAATAAGGATATTACCGACAGGTTTGCCCCCCGTTATCTGGCTATTAAAATGCTGGAGGGCGACCGGATTATCCGGGAGGTGTTGGCTGTTGCCGCCAATTACCAGGAGATTGAAGAGGTGACCCGGCGGGATGTATTGCGTCTGGAAAAGGAGTATAAAGAGGACACGCGGACGATTATTACCAATGCCAAATACGGTTTTATACGCGGCGCTTTAAAAGAGACTTATACTGTGGGCGACAAAGACAAACGCCAGCTTACGAGTGCGATTGATACGGTGTTGACGCATCACTGGTTCGGTTTCCCGGTGTTGTTGCTGTTTATGTGGGTGATGTTTCAGGCGACGTTTTCTTTGGGGAGTTATCCTATGGAATGGATACAGGAGGGAGTGGATGCTCTGGGAAGTTGGGTGGCGGGAGTGATGGCTCCGGGACCTTTGACCGATTTGATTGTGGATGGGGTGATTGCCGGTGTGGGAGGGGTGATTGTGTTTTTACCCAATATCCTGATTTTGTTTTTCTTTATCTCTTTGATGGAAGATACGGGCTATATGGCCCGGGCTGCTTTTATTATGGATAAACTGATGCATAAAATCGGGCTGCACGGAAAGTCATTTATTCCGTTGTTGATTGGTGTGGGTTGCAATGTGCCTGCGATTATGGCAACCCGTACACTGGAAAATCAGAGGGAAAGACTTCTGACGATGCTGATTATTCCTTTTATGTCGTGCAGTGCCCGTTTGCCGGTGTATATTTTGATGGTTTCCGCGTTTTTCCCGGTCAACCAGGGACTGATATTGTTGTCTATTTATGTGATAGGCGTCGGATTGGCGATATTGACGGCTTTGCTTTTGAAAAAGTTGCTGTTTCAGAAAATTTCCGATCCTTTTGTGATGGAGTTGCCGCCTTACCGGATGCCGACCATGCGTAATACTTTGCTGCACATGTGGAACAAGGCCGGGCAATATCTCAAAAAGATGGGGACGGTTATTTTGTTCGCTTCGGTTTTGATCTGGGCGTTGGGGTATTATCCCCGTCATGCGGAGTATGCCAAGCAGAGTCCGGAGCAGATGGAAAATTCCTATATTGGGCGTGTCGGGAAGGCTATAGAGCCCGTAATTAAACCGTTGGGTTTTGATTGGAAAATGGGGGTAAGCATTATTACGGGACTGGCGGCAAAAGAGATTGTTGTCAGTTCGATGGGAATCCTCTATCATGTGCCCGAAGCAGAAGAGGATGTACAGGCTTTGGCTACGAATCTTCAACAGCAGAAAGACCCGGCAGGACGTCCTGTGTTTACGCCCTTGGTGGCTTATTGCTTTATGTTGTTTGTGCTGATTTATTTTCCGTGTATGGCGGTGATAGCTGCAATACGGAAGGAAGCGGGGGGAAAGTGGGCTCTTTTTACCATTTTCTATACGACTTCATTGGCTTGGCTTGTGGCTTTTTGCGTATACCAGACAGGAATGCTATTTTAAATGCTGATGCAGGAAATAATTGTATATGTTGTTGTCGGACTTGCCCTGTTGGTTGCGCTCAGGTATCTGTGGAAGCGAACCGGGAAAAAGAATAAAAACAAGTGTGGTAGTTGTGACGGATGTCCTTTTAAGAAACATTGTTCTTAAAAGGGCAGTTTTAGTGTGATTTCTTCGGCGTCTTTTTTGCGTTTCAGACGTTCTTTTTCACCCCGTCTGAATACGTATACCAAGCCGTATTCCTCACACATGTATCTTTTTTCTTCTTCGTCCTTGACTCCGGAGAAGTATTTCTCCACATCGTTCCATATGTTTACAATCAAGGCATCGGCTTCATCGCGGAACTGGGCGACTTCGGCACTGAAACGGGCCGAATTGGCCTGCAAACGCTTTTGAAATTCGTAGCCCTGTTTGAAGTTTTCATAGTTTACCCGAACCAAGGCGATTGCCGGACTGTAAATGGGGTTGCCTCCCCGGTTGTTGATACGCTCCTGTTCGCCATTGATTACTTTTTCACCCCAGGTCAGCAATTCCTGTTCGGTCAGCAGGGACGGAACTTTTGAGTCTTCTTCATCCAAGTCGTAGAATGCCCGGGCCTGCGGTTTTAATTCTCCCCGTGCAATGGTAAAATTAAGGACCTGAATGAAATGGGAGATGTATAGCCGGGCTTTTTTAGTCAGTTCAGAAAATTTCTGACTGTTTTCGATCTGTTTTTCCCGTGCCGCTTTGGAATTGGTTATGGCAATTTCAAATTTAGTCAGGAAGACGTCAATTTTTTGTTTTAAGGGGAAAGAATAGGCTAACGTATTGATGTCGTTTAGTTTTTCTCCCTTCCGTAAAGCTGCTTTCAATGCCCTTATCCGTGCTGCATCTGTATTGGGTAATCTTCTGTAAGGCATATATTACGTAATTAAAACAATTGACAAACCGAACCACTGTTGAAATAGACGATGCGAAGATATTGAATAAAATACAAAAAATCAATATTCGTATATTGATTTTTCTGTTTTTTTTCCTTAAGGCCGGATGTGTTTGTAATTGTTGTAAGTGTCGAGAATGCGGTGTACGTAATCATAGGCCTGCTGGCCGTTGCAGTAACCGTTTCGGGACAGGGGGTCGCGGTAAAATTCCGGGTCTGTTTTATGCCGGAGGTAGAAGTCGACGTTATTGTCCCATACGTAAGGATTTTTACCGTATTTTTCTGCCAGGCGCATGGCATCTTTCACGTGTCCGGCACCGACGTTGTAGGAGGCTAACGTGAATTTTAATTTTTCCCGGGGGGAAATCGGATATGCTGAAAATATGTTGTCCAGGTATTTTAAATATTGTACTCCGGTATAGATGTTGCTGTCGGGGCTAAAGTAGTCAAATACGTTGAACATGTTGGCGGTTTCGGGAATGACCTGCATTAAGCCGTAAGCCCCGACATGTGATTCGGCTTCCGGGTTGAATCTGGATTCGTTGTAGACGAGGGCAGCCAATAGCCGCCAGTCCCAGTTCAGCGATTTGCCTGCCTGTTTGAGTTGTTTGTCAAAGGGGGAGATGTCTCCTTTTTTTACTAAGGAGTATTTGGACCTTTGCGGATTCTGTGGGTTGCGGTTGTTGAAATAACGGTTGTAGGTCATGTTTAGTTTTCCGCTGCGTTTGCAACCGGCAAGCCAGGTGTTTATCTCATTCGACAGGTCGTTGGAAACCGGATTGGTGGCCCATGAAACGGCGATGCCTTCGCTGAGGGTGACGGAGTAGTCGATGTCAGGCATGGAAGCGGAGAGAGCCTGGGCGATGTTGCGGTCAGATACCAGGTAATTGATTTCTCCGGATTCGACCAGATGCAGCAAATCTTCGGAAGAGTAGCCGGAAACTTCCGAGATTTTAAAATGGATTTGTAAAGAATCCTGGAGATGGTTCAGGAGTTTTTTATAAGGCCCGTCTTTTTTTATAAAAACGGTTTTGCCATTTAGGTCGGTGATGTGACGGAGAAGGCCTTTTTTCTTGTTTTGTACCAATACTTCTCCGGTTTCAAACAATGGGTGGGTAAATCTGATTTTTTCTTGTCGTTCCGGGGTGACTGTCATACTTACGGCTATGAGGTCGTATTTCCCTTCACGGAGACGGTGAATGGCACTGTCTAAGTTGTTGTTTACTTCAATGATGCGCAGTTTTACGCCTAAGAAATCGGCAAAGCTCTGTGCCAGTTCGTAATGAAATCCCCGCGTGATGCCCTTGTAAATGTAATAATCAGTGGTGGAGTAGAATGTGGAAACGTCTAAGAACCCTTTGGCTAAGATTTTTTCAACAGGAGAGGAGGCCGGGAAGACAAATTCCGGTGTTTCTTTCTTGGGTTCTTGACAAGCTGTGCCCAGGAAAAGGAGCATATAAAGCACTATCTTTCGGATCTGCATAGCGTAAAAGTAATCAAAGTAGCGGAAAATCCCAACTTCGGAAAGCCTGTTTAGTTATAGAAGTTCCATTTCAGTCCGAATTTGAACATCGCCGGATTGATGGGATAGTCCAATGCACTGAAATATTCTCCGTTTGTAAAATAATAGTTGAGATGTTCATATTTCAGGAAAAAGTCGGCGCGTTTGATGCGTATGTCCAGGAATACATCGAGTTTTGGGTATCCTCCTGTTTTTTCTTTTCTCTGGTTGTAAAACTGCATGGTGGAAGGAGAATAATTGTCGGCATAGAATTTTGTGTTGTAGAACAGGTCTATGCCGATAATGAATTTCAGTACTTTATTGAAGAAAGCATTTTCGTAGTAGTTGTGGGAGTACAGAGAGAGGGCAGGGAGAGACAGAATCTCTTTCTGCGTACTTTTTTGAAAATACAGGGTTTGGTCGAAGCGGAAATGACCGGCTTTGAATACCTGTTTTCCCCAGGCGGTCAGAACGATCAGGGCTTTTGATGTTTGTTGCGGCATGGCCGTCGTGTCAAAATAGACATAGTCAATGATATTGCTCCAGCCTACACCAAGTTCGGTCCGTGATTTTTTATTGACATAGCGGCCCTCAATATTGATGGTTTTCGTGTCTTTAAAATCAGTCTTCCAGATGTCGTGATTTCCGATGTATCCGGAAAAGAATGGATTGACGGCTTTGGATTGAATCAATGCATTAGCCTGAATGTAACTGCTTTTATTTTTGTTGAAATATTGTTTTATGAATCCCTGGATTTCAAAGTTGCCGATGTAATCGCCGAGCAGGCATATTTTGGCATTGGCGTCAAAGTTGAATAAAGCGCTGTCGTCGACATTGAATAAGCCTCCTGTTAGCCAGGTGCCATTGTATTTCTCGGTTCCTTTGGCTTGTGTGGAGTCCAACCCCGTTCGCCTGGTGTAGTCTGAATATTTGAAATCCAGGCCGGCATAAATTCCCGGCAGGTATTTGTATTTCGGATGTTCGTTTACGACCAGTTTGGTAGTGAAATTGTAGACGTGATTGCCTTGAAAATCAGTATTGGCGGTGCTGTCCAAATAAGTAAAGGGAAAGAAGTCGAAATTGACACTGTTTTCCTTGAAACGGTGGGTGTTGTCTTCAATCGTGGCCGAAAATAATGCTTTTGCCGGATAAGACTGAAGGGTATCTTCTCCCCGTACGGTCTCTTTTCTTTTTCCTATGTTGTATTGCAATAGGGTGTAGAAATTGAAATTCCGATACTTATTTTTTACATTGGAAAGGTTCACCGGTACGTTTTCGGCGTTTAGTGTAGTGTCCCGAATAAATTTTTTGTCCGAAACTCCACCGTTTTCGTTGAAATGACCGTTGTTTTGGTTCAGGAAGAAGTTAATCATCCACCTTTCTTTTTCGTAAGAAGAAAAAACAGAGAAGTTATAGGCTTTGGACTTTTGGTTCATGTATCTTCCGTCACTGGAAATGAGATTGTACCGGAAACCTGCATTCCAGAAAGGGGTGATGTTTTGGGTATGCCATACATCGATGAATGTTTCATTTTTCCCTTTGCCTCCCCCGGTGTAATAGTTTAATTGGGTGTAAGGGGTAGTGGTGTTGAATAGCAATGCGTCTATCGGTTTGAAAAGATAAGCACGGATGTTGTTGAGGATATAGAAATCTTCCTGTGTAGCCCTCCGGATGAAAATATCCGATTCGTAAGGAGAAGGGAAGTTGGCCAGATAGGTGTTGGCTATGCTTTGTTTGAATATGTAATTATAATTGTGGAGTCCGTCTAAGGTGGTGTCGATGGGTATTTCTGTTTTGTAAACCCCTTCATTCATCCATTTCCAGCTTTTGTGGTGATGTGGTATATCTTCTGTTACCGTGCGGGAGGAATCCGGTTGTGGCATAGCTCCATCCCTGCCCGGAATGCTGCCCCGGGAGACGGGGCGGGATTGTGCAACCGTGATGAGTTGCAGGCTGCAAAGGATGATGATATAGATTAATTTTTTCATTGCCGCAAATATACGTAAACTTTTAAAACTCTCATAAATTACTTATTTTTGTACGGAATTTAATATATACAATATGGATACGAATCATCACAACACTGAAACGGAAGATGAAGTAAAACCGTTGAATTTTATCGAACAAATTATAGAAGAAGAACTGGCAGAAGGTAAGAATGAGGGGCGGGTGCATACCCGGTTTCCGCCGGAGCCCAATGGTTATCTGCATATAGGTCATGCTACGTCGATTTGTTTGAATTTCGGTCTTGCCGAACAATATCACGGGAAATGTAATCTGCGTTTTGATGATACCAATCCTGTCAAGGAGGATGTGGAGTATACGGATGCTATACAGGAGGATATAAAATGGCTGGGTTTTCAATGGGATGGGGAAGTGCGCTATGCTTCCGATTATTTTCAGCAGTTGTATGATTGGGCAGAACAGATGATTCAGGAAGGGAAGGCCTATGTGGATGACCAGTCGGCAGAAGAGATCAGTGCCGGACGGAAGACGATTAATGAACCGGGAGTCGACAGCCCTTTCCGGAACCGGAGTGTAGAAGAGAATCTGGATCTGTTCCGCCGGATGAAGAACGGAGAGTTTAAAGAAGGCTCAAGGGTGTTGCGGGCGAAGATTGATATGGCTTCACCGAATATGCTGATGAGGGATCCGATCATGTATCGTATTATATATAGTAGTCACCACAGGACGGGAGATAAATGGTGTATTTATCCCATGTATGACTTTACTCACGGACAGAGCGATTACCTGGAAGGGATAACGCATTCTATCTGTACGTTGGAGTTTGAAATCCACCGACCTTTATATAATTGGTTTCTCGACCAGTTGACGGCAACGGAATACCGTCCGAGGCAGATAGAGTTTGCCCGTCGTAATCTGAACTATACCGTGATGAGTAAACGCAGGTTGCTGGAATTGGTACAGAAAGGATATGTTGCCGGCTGGGATGACCCCCGGATGCCGACCATTTGTGGGTTGAGGCGTAGGGGATATACCCCTGAATCCATCCGTGCTTTTGCAGAGAAAGTAGGAGTGGCTCGTCGGGAGATTGTGGTCGATATGGCTTTGTTGGAATATTGTGTAAGGGAACATCTGAACAAAACCGCTCCGCGGGTAATGGCAGTTCTGGATCCGGTAAAAGTCGTATTGGATAATTATCCGGACCGGACGGAAATGGTGGAGATTGAAAATAATCCGGAAGATGAAAATGCAGGAACCCGGAAAGTGCCTTTTTCTCGGGAACTGTATATCGAAAGAGAGGATTTTATGGAAGAGGCTCCTAAAAAATTCTTCCGTTTGACGCCGGGAGGTGAAGTGCGGTTGAAAGGGGCTTATATTATAAAGTGTGAAAGTGTTGAGAAAGATGCTCAGGGGAACATCATACAAATACATTGTACATGTGACCTGGATAGCCGCAGTGGCAGTGGTTCGGAAGCAAGCAACAGGAAAGTGAAGGGCACGCTTCATTGGGTATCGGCGTCGGAAGCCATTGAAGCGGAAGTGCGTTTGTATGACCGACTTTTTAAAGACGAAGATCCTGCCGGTCATAAAGATGTGGATTTTAAAGAATTTATCAATGAAGATTCGTTGAAAGTTCTTCGCGGATGTAAGCTGGAACCCGGTTTGAAAACGGCTAAGCCCGGAGAGCGGTTCCAGTTTCAGCGTCTGGGGTATTTTTGTGTAGACCCTGATACCCAGGAGGGACAATTGATTTTTAATAAGACAGTAGGATTAAAAGATAATTGGGCGAAAGTCCGGAATGTGTAAGATATGCAAATGAATAATTTAAATAAGGAGATTCGCTCTTATGTGCTGATCGCTTTCGGAATGTTGATCTATGCTGTTGCAGCATTAGGTTTTTTGGTGCCTCATAAAATTGTAGGCGGTGGGGCAACCGGTATGAGTACGATTATTTACTATCTTTCCGGTAAAACTGTTCCGGTAGGGATTAGCTATTTCGTAATTAATGTTGTATTGGTCGGGATAGCCTTGAAGGTGTTGGGACCTAAATTTGGTATCAAGACTGTATTTGCCATTGTGATAGGGAGTGCTTTCCTGAGCTTTTTACAGCCTCTTATCCCGGAAGCTTTTGTCAGTGATAAATTTATGAGTTCCATTATAGCCGGAATGCTCACCGGAATCGGGATTGCCATTGCATTGTCAGAGGGTGGAAGTACCGGAGGAACGGATATTGTGGCCATGATTGTTACAAAGTACAGGAATGTCAGTCCCGGAAAGATGATCATGTATAGCGATTGTGGAATCATTGCATGTAGCTTGCTGATCAATTTTAATCTGGAAGGGTTAATGTATGGATATGTCATGATGGGAGTTGTGTCGTTTACCGTTGATTTTGTGCTGACCGGGAAGAAACAATCGGCTCAGTTATTTATTTTTACGGAAAGATACCAGGAGGTGTCGCAGAAGATTACGGAACAATTTGCGCACGGTGTTACGTTGGTGGATTGTACCGGTTGGTATACGGGACAGGCTAAGAAAATGCTGATTATTGTAGTGCGTAAAAATGAAGCGATAGAAGTATTGCGGATAGCGAAACGGGTTGATCCGAATGTTTTTATGACCATGAACACTGTGATGGGGGTATTTGGTAAAGGCTTTGACGAAGTAAAAGGCGTAAAAGCATGACCGTTCCTCAGTGTTATTCTTTTTGTGTGGTATTTTTATATTTGATTTTGAGGTTATTGTGTATTATTGTTAAAAATATTTCAAAAAATATTACAAGAAAATTTGGATATTTGCAGATGGTTGTGTTATCTTTGCAC
>CAJURM010000004.1 GCA_910589025.1 uncultured Odoribacter sp.
AAGAAAGATTCTTCAAGCTTTTATTATAAAATTGCACTGGCTTGTTGACTCTGCAGAAAGAGAAGCAAAGTAGTCTCCATTGCTCCCTTGCAACTTTTTCCTTATCTTTGCCGGGCGCTGGATGATATAGTGGTGGCGTGTATATCGTGAAAGAAATGGTAACAGGGCTGGACGAACTTAAAGAGATAAAGATAGAGGATTATTCGTATGAGCTGCCGGAAGGGCGGATTGCAAAATTTCCGTTGGCAGACCGGGAATCTTCCAAATTATTGATGTATGACTGCGGGAAAATCACGGAGGGCGAATTCCGGGATGTGCGCGGTGTGCTGCAAGCCGGACAGACGCTGATATTCAACAATACGAAAGTGATTCATGCCCGTTTGTTTTTTCAGA
Source organism: uncultured Odoribacter sp. (assembly GCA_910589025.1). Lineage (GTDB taxonomy): Bacteria > Bacteroidota > Bacteroidia > Bacteroidales > Marinifilaceae > Culturomica. The sequence continues at coordinate 394 of CAJURM010000004.1, forward strand.
AAGAAACGGGGGCTCACATCGAAGTGTTTTGCTTGGAGCCTTTTCAGCCGGCGGACTATGCCCGGAATTTTTCGGCTACCGGGAGTTGCGAGTGGAGCTGCATGGTGGGAAACCTGAAAAAGTGGCGGGAGGGGACGATTTCCTGCTTTTTCGATGAGCAAGGGGAAAAACGGACACTGCAAGCCCTCAAAGTGGAGGCGAAACCGGGGGGCGAGGTGCTTGTGCGCTTCTCTTGGGACGGAGATTTGTCTTTCAGCGAGGTATTGGAGCATTGCGGCAAAATACCCATTCCGCCTTATCTGAACCGCGAATCGGAAGAATCCGATAAAATCCGTTATCAGACGGTCTACTCCAAAGAAGAGGGCTCCGTGGCGGCGCCGACGGCGGGGTTGCATTTTACGCAGGCAATCTTGGCGGATTTGAGGAAAAAAGGGGTCGCTATTGAAGAACTGACCTTGCATGTGGGGGCGGGAACCTTCCGCCCAGTGAAAGCCGAAAAAATCGGCGGACACGACATGCACACCGAACACATCGTGATTTCAAAGGAACTGATAGCCTGTTTGCGTGATAAATCGGACGACATAGTGGCTGTGGGAACCACCTCCGTGAGGACACTCGAAAGCCTGTATTGGATGGGGGTAAAACGCCTGGAAGGCTGTCAGGACTTCGGCTATGTCAGCCAGTGGGAATGCTACACGCTGCCCGACCGCTATACGCTGCGGGAAGCCATGGAAGCCCTGCTCTGCTGGTTTGAGGAGACAAAGGAAGAGCAGTTGAAAGTTGCCACGACCATCATCATATTGCCGGGCTACCACTATCGGGTTGTGGATGTGCTGTTTACCAATTTCCACCAGCCGCAAAGCACACTCCTTCTGTTGGTGGCGGCGGCTATCGGGGACGATTGGAAGAAAGTGTACGATTATGCCCTGGCTCATGACTTCCGCTTCCTGAGTTATGGAGACAGCAGCTTGCTCCGCATCCGGAATAAAAAATAATCCGAACCGGTCGTTATGCAGACACTTACTTTTCCCCCCTTCGCCTATCAGATAAAAAAACAAAACGGAATGACGCTGATTTTTGACATCATCCGGAAAAAATATGTGACCTTGACGCCCGAGGAGTGGGTGCGCCAGCATCTGATTCATTATTTGGTAGAGGAAAAACACTATCCTCGCACCTTGATTGCCGTGGAGAAAGAGATTAATTTATACGGTTTGAAAAGGCGCTTCGATGTGGTCTGTTACAACCGGCAATCGGAGCCTTATCTGATTGTGGAGTGTAAGGCTCCGGCTGTTGCATTGTCCCAGACTGTATTCGACCAGGTGTTTCGCTACAATTTAGTCATGGCTGCCCCCTATGTGGCAATCACCAATGGGGTGACCCATTATTGCGGCAGGCTGAATGAAGACCGGACTTTTTCTTTCCTCTCTGGATTCCCGCCCTTTAATCCTGCTTGTTGAAATAATCTTCCAGCAATTCAAAGGCAGCTGTAAAAGAACTCATCTCGTTGTTCAGTACCTTTTCCTCTGCGGCTTTGAGCTGCTCTTTTTCGTACTGGTAAAAGCGGTTCTTCAGTTGCTCGTTGATGGTTTCATACATCCAGTATTTCGACTGCTCCCTCCGGCGGCGGTCAAAATAGCCGTTCTGCTGGGTTTCGCTGCAATAGTGCAGGATATTTTCCCAAATAGCATCGATGCCCGTCCGTTCGTATGCCGAGCAGGTCATGACCTGCGGGGTGACACCCGATTCGTGTGGCGGGAAAAAGTGCAGGGCGGTCTGCAATTGTACCTTAGCTAACTCTGCCCGTTGTATGTTATTGCCGTCAGCCTTATTGATAATGATGCTGTCTGCCATTTCCATGATGCCGCGTTTGATGCCCTGCAGTTCGTCGCCTGCACCTGCGATTTGCAACAGCAGGAAAAAGTCCACCATCGAATGGACTGCCGTTTCGCTTTGTCCCACGCCCACCGTTTCAATCAGGATAATGTCGAATCCCGCCACTTCACAAAGAATCATGGCTTCCCGCGTTTTGCGGGCTACGCCGCCCAAAGACCCGGCGGAAGGGGAAGGGCGGATATAGGCTTTCGGGTCGCAGGAAAGCTCCTCCATCCGGGTCTTGTCTCCCAGAATACTCCCTTTGGAGCGTTCGCTGCTGGGGTCTATCGCCAGGACGGCTATCTTGTGTTCCTGCCCGGTCAGGTATTTGCCGAAACTCTCGATAAACGTGCTTTTGCCGGCTCCCGGCACTCCCGTGATGCCAATCCGGACGGAGTTGCCCGACGAGGGAAGACAGCGCTTGATGACCTCCTGTGCCACCAGCTGGTGCTCCGTTTTGGAACTCTCCACCAAAGTAATCGCCTGGCTGAGGATATTGATATCCCCTTTCAGGATACCTTCCACATAGTCGTCCGTAGTCAGCACTTTCTTCTTAATACACTTTAAGCGTGCAGCGATATTCGGATTCATCGCTTCGGGCTGCTCAATGCCCCTGTTTACTTTCAATCCTTCGTATTCCGGTGAATTTTCCGGGTGTTCAATACATTCCGCCATACTCGTTTTATTTGGAATCAAAGATAAAAAATAAAACCGAGAATATCCGGGTTCAGGACGGATTTGATTTGCGGGGTTTGAATTTCATGAAGAGGGGAAGGTAGAGCACCAGGGCAATGATGGAGAAAACCATGCCGCCCATGGCACCGACGGCAAAAGAGAACCAGAAGACCTCTTTCGAACCTTCGTATACAAACGGAATCAAGCCCAGAATAGTGGAGACGATGGTCAGAAAAATCGGGATGATTTTGTGGTTATAGGATTTCAGATAATATTTTAAGCCTTGTTTGCGGACAGCTCGGCAGGTGAGGTTGTATTCGTTGATGATGTAAATGCCCGCATTGACAACGATGCCGCACAGCAATACGAAAGAGGCAAACCCACCCTGGTCGAAAGTGAACTTAAAGAGGTAAAACGTCAGAAACACCCCGATAAACGAAATGGGAATCATGATGATGATCACGAAAGGTTGCCAGAGCGACTCGAAGAGAATGGCGCAGACAAGGTAAATAATGGCAATCACTAAAAAAAGAAGAGCATACTGCTTCTTTTGCGTAGACCACTCCCAATCCCAGCCGTTCTTCTCTGCCTTGAAGCCCAGAGGCAATTGCCTGTTGAGCTTGTCGATGTTGTGCTCCATCACCCGCTTCGCCAGTTCGTAGGGACCGAGGAAATCATAGGCGACCAGCAGGGAATAGACTTGGTTGGTTTTATAAATATCGTTGCCGGAGCGGCGTTTTTCGATATTTCCCAATTCTGCCAGTTTGACCGACTTGTCCTTCATCGTAATGATGTCGTTTTCAAGGTGCCATACGTCAAAATTCTTACTTTCCGACGACACCAGCGAAACGGCTACCTGCTGATTGTCAATCAGTACCGGATTGAGCGCATTGCGGTAAAGCTGCTGGGTCAGGAACGTATAGTAATCGTTGGGGCGCAACTCCTGCTGGGCGAAGCGTTCGAAATTGAAATCGATAAAATACTCTGTCGAGTTCTTGCTCCTCCAGTTATCGGCGCCCATGATTTCCGGGGCGGACACCCGTTTGTTCAGGCTCAGGCTGTCACACAGTTGCCGGGCAAAAGAATAGAGCATGTCATAATTGTAGCCGGTAAGCCGGATTTTATTGCTCTTGTAACCTGTGCCCAGGGCATTGGAAAACCCTTGTCCGATACCGTAGATGCTCCAGTCAGCCCCGCCGAGGTCGTTGGCTTTGGCGATAAGGATATCTTTCAGCATAACCGGGAAACTGCCGTTTTCCACATCGGGGCGAAACGTGATAGTGATACCGGAGTTATCGTAATTATACACATACGTCTGGTACGTTTCGATTTCCTGATACTGGCTGAGGAAATTCTCCATTTTCAGTATTACCTCGTTCAGCTGGTGCACCGTACAGCCTTCCGGCATGGATGCCCGGACATAGAGGCGGGTGCGTTGCGGGTCGTTGTAATAATTCCCGTTAAAGACATGTTCGGTGAAAAGTCGCAGCGTGCCGCCTAAAACGGGTTCCAAATACGGTTTCAGCGTGCTTTGGTAGAATTTGCTGCCGATGGTCTTGTTATACAATTCGGGGAAAAATCCTTTCCGCTCTTTGTCCTTATCATCCTTGAGCTTAGCGGGGAGGAAATGGACGGGCAGCCCGAACGCCAGGATAATGAGGGTAATCAGAATCCATTTATACCGCGGACGTCTGCTGAAAGAAATGAAATTGGCGTATATATGGGTAAACTGGACTAAACGCCGCCGGGACCTGATGAGCTTTTTACCCGTGCGCGGACGGATGGGGAGCTTATCGAGCAGGGCGGGGATAAACAGTAGGGCAATAATCAGGGATACCGTCAGGTTGATGATGATGACGGAAGAAAAATCCATCAGATTATTGCGCTGGTTTTCCGGAAGAAAGAACACAATCGTCAAGGCACCGATAGTCGTTAGCAGGGCGGCGAAAATGGCTAAAAAGGCTTTTCGGTTATGGTAATAGCTGTAATGGTCTATCATGATAATGCTGGTATCGATAATCAGTCCGAGCGAGACGGTAATGCCTGCCATGGAATAGAGATGGATTTCCAGGTCGAATAGATTATAGAAAATGAATGCCAGCAATATATTGGCGAGCAGGGTCACAATGATGAGAAACAGATAGCGGAGCTTGCGGCTCACGGCATAGACGAACAGCAACAGAATCAACGTGGACATGATAGTCCGGGTATAGATTTTGTCGAGTTCCTTCTGAATCTCCTTCGACGAGTCGTAGGCGACAATTACAGAATAGTTCTCGGGGAAACGGGTTTCTAATTTTTTCATCTCCTCCTTGATGCGTGCCGTGACCTCAAGCGTATTGATATGCTTCTCCGCCATGACGGAAAGATTGATGTTGTTCAGTCCGTTAATGCGGTAATAATGGGTCGGGAGCTGTTCTCTATACTGGACGGTGGCAATGTCTTTCAGATAGATAATGCGCCCGTTGTTGTTGGCAATGGGGATATTGTCCCAGATTTCGTAACCGCTGACAGTATTACTGTTGCGTTTTGACGGGCTGTCGGCAGAAGAGAGCTCCTTGGATGTATTCACCAGCAGCACCCGTATTTGTAGCGTATCCCCCGACACGGTCCGTTCCGTGGTGAGCCCCAGGATATTTTCGGTGTGGTAGGTATTGATAGCCTGGGCAATATCGCCGGCGGTAATTCCCAAAACAGTGCATTTGTTGGGATTGAAGCGGATTTCCCATTCGTAGGGCGTGGCGCCGTACACTTGCACACTGTTGATACCGTCCAGCCGGGAAATGACAGGCACGATATGCTCCTCCGCATATTTCTGAATCTGGGAGGTGGAAATGGGAGCATTCAGTGTGTACGAAATCAGAGTCTGGTGCTCCTCCCCGGAAGTATTGGTAGAGAAATTGGGGTAACTGACCTGCTCCGGCAGGCGGGGATACAGTTGCTTGATGAGGGTGGCTATTTCAAACCGCACGGCGTCGATATTCTCGTTCTTCTTGATGGACAGGGTGATGCGTCCGGAGCCTTTGCCTGTCACTGACCTCATTTCCTTGATGCCCCTGACGGACGCCAATACCCCTTCTATTTTGGACGTCACTTCCTGTTCGATAATCCGTGCGGAAGCCCCGTACCAGTTGAAAGAGAGGGTCAGCTCCTGCTGTTTGAGCGAGGGCGTATAACGGATGTTCAGCATGGGAATCATGCTGATGCCGACCACCATGAATGCCACCATGGTCAGAATGATGGAAAACTGGGAGAACCCTTGTTTCTTTGCGCCTGTCTCGTTCATAAGCCTGTGGAATCTGGATACGGGTAAATCGGTTTTTTACTCTTTCCGGCTGCCGGTGTGCCTGTCTTCTTTCCGGTATATGTAGTAATACGCCAACGGAATGAAATATACGCTCACAACAGTACCGACGCTCATCCCTCCGATGATTGCCAGGGACAGTGGGAATTGCAGGTCCGCGCCCAGATTCCCGGTGAACAGGAACGGGGCGATGGCTAAAATCGTGGTCAGGGAAGTCATGATAATGGGTTTCAGCCGTCGGTTGCCCGCCATCATGATGGCTCTTTTCAGGTGATAGCCCGCACGGCGCAACTGGTTGATGGTGTCCACTTTCAGAATGGAGTCATTGATAACGATACCGCACATGACAATGATGCCAATCATGGACATGATATTGATGCTTGAACCGCAGAGCCACAGCAGGAACAGCGCGCCAAACAGGTCGACGGCGATTTCCGACAGGATGACAAAAGGCTGAACCAACGATTCGAACTGGGCTGCCAGGATGAAATAAAGCAACAGCAGGGAGACCGCCAGAATCACCGACAGCTCCTTAATAAGGGCACGGTTGGAGTAATAACTGCCGCTGTAACTCACCTCAAAATCGGCGTTATCCGCTACGATGGCGGAGATTTTGTCCGTCACCGCACCGATTTCTTTGTCCGCCACCTCTAAATTGAGGGGATAAAATTCGCCTTCCGGTCCCGAAATAAGGTTTTTCAGGTCGTTGACCCGGCTTTCCCGGACTAACGTGTTCAGGGGAATCTCCACCTCGTCTTTATTGCGGACGGAATTGTTTTGCAGGATATTTTGCAGAGTGTGTTCTTCGTCTCCCAAAATAATGGGCACAGAGTATTCCCCCTCATTCAGATTGAACACCCGGTTCTCATTGAATGCGCTTTTCAGCTTATAGAAAAGCGTGCTGTAATCCACATTATACAACGTCATGAGTTCCGGGGAGGTGCGGAGCTGCACCACTTCCTGCCAGGCTACGGGCTCGATATAATAATCGGGAAGCTGCTTCTTGATGGTGGTCAGCAATTTGTTCAGCTTGTCTGGGTCGGGAGATTTCCCGTCCACACTCCGGATGCGTGCCACCAGCGAAGGTTCTCTCTCTGCGAAAATCATATCGAAAATGTTGCCGGAACTTTCCGTATAGTAAACGGCGCGGGGATACTGTTTCTTCATGAAATCTCCGATGCGCTGCAACAAAGGCGGCACACTGTCGGGATGCACGGTTTTCAGGTAGATGGTAGCTTCGGTAATGGAATTTTCCCTGGTGTGGGAGAGCAGGAATTTCTGGGTCCCCGCCATGACCGTATTTTGTGAGAGCAGGTCCTGCAAATGGTGCACCAGTCTGCCCGTCCGCTTTTCATTTTCGGCGGCATTGATTTTCTGGTTCCACTCGATGTTCAGCAACAGGTCATTTTGCGTAATCGGTGGCAGTTTCCTTTTCTCGATGACCGAATATATCAGGCAACTGCATACAATCATGCCCAGAAAGATACTCCATGCCAATAGCTGGTGGCGGAATATCCATTTCAGCCCCCGTTCGTACAAGGCTTCATAATTAACCACCTGGAAACGCGCAAAAAACTTGTTTTGCTGCCGGGTCTGGTATTTCTTGTATATCAGGTAATAATAGACCGGGATAATCAATATGGCAACGGCTAACGAGGACAACAGCCCGATAGTCACCGCCATCGCCTGGTCGTAGAACAGGGCGCCGGAGATGCCGCTCATGAAAATCAAGGGAATGAATACCGCACAGGTTGTCAGTACGGAACTGAGCATGGGGGTAAACACTTCGTTCGTGCCCCGTATGGTTGCAGTCCGGAGTGGTTCGCCCTTGTCCCAGCGTTGCGTGATGTTGTCGATGACAATGATGGAATTGTCCACCATCATCCCTACGCCCAGTACAATGCCCGATAGGGAAATGATGTTGATGGAGATGCCCGCCATATACATGAACAGCATCGAGACAATCAGCGCAATGGGGATAGTAATGGTAATCAGCAGGGGAGACCGGAAATCCTGCATAAAAAAGAAGATGATGAAACACGCCAGGAAAATACCCGCCAACAGGTTTTGGGTCAGATTGTCAATCGAGTAATCCAGCAGTGCGGTCTGGTCCCGCGTCATGACAAAATCGATATGCGGGTAATCTTTCCGGAATACCTCCGTCAATTGGGTTATCTCCTCTTTCAGGTCCGCCATGCGGGCGTCGGCTTGCTTGATGATAGCCATTGTCAGGGCGGGTTTGCCGTCGGAAAGTACCGAACCGGTCTGTTTCTGCGGCTCCTCCTTGACCGTTGCCAGCTCTTTCAGTTGGTAAAGCCGGTCATTGACCTTGCAATAGACATTTTCAATGTCCTGTTTGTTGGTCAGCGTTGAGGAAAAACGGATATTGTATTGGTATTCCCCGTCCCGGATGGTCAGGTTTCCCAGATTGATATTATTGTTCTTGATGGCCTCTTCCAGATCGGAAGGCTGGAGTCCCAGGGCTTTCAGCTTGAAATGGTCGGGAATGATAAGCAATTCGGACAGCGTCTGTCCGCTGATGTCCACCATCGCGACTTCCGGTATCTGTTCTATTCTTTTGGAAATCACCGCCAGCGCGAATTTACTGAGTCCGACAAACTCCCGCATGTCGCCCGCAGCGCTTCCCGTACTCTCTTTCAGGGTAAGATTCATATAAAAAGCCGGAATATCGGTGGCATTGGCTTTGATGGTACGGGGACGCTCGATGTCGCGGGGCAGATTGGTCCGGTCTATCTTTTCATTCACCTCGATAAAGATAAAGTCGATATCCGAACCGTGTTCAAATTCCATAAAAATATTGCCCCGTCCGTCGCGGGTTTCCGTGCGGATATCCGTCAAATGGCTCAATTGGGTGAGCTGGTTGCGCAACGGCTTGATAATAGTGGCGTCCAGTTCCCGTGCCGATAGGTTCTCGGCAGTCACCTGCACAGTCACTTGCGGTATTTTGACCTCCGGCATCAGGGATACCGGAAGCAGATTGATAGCCAGTATCCCCAGCACCAGTATTGCTATCAGCGACATGGTGACGGCTATCGGTCTCTTAATCAGAAATTCAACCATACCTCTTGCTTCTTACTCTTGTTTCACCATAACTCCCGACCCGTGTGCCAGGTTCAGGTTGCCGGAAATGATGACGACATCCCCTTCATTCAGTTCGGCGCTCTTGTCGGCGTTCGGCACCACAACATAGCTGTTGCTGTTTGCCATCAGCACATGCACATACGTCCACATGGCTTTGTTTTCCTTGTCGACACGGAAAAGCACTTCCTGGTTGTCCCGGATAAGCACCGCACTCTTCGGCACCACGAATTTGCCGGGGATGATATTTTCGATGTGTACTTTCACGTTCATCCCGTCAATCAGATGACCGGGATTCGGAAGTTGGGCACGTACTATGACCTGACCTTTGTCGTTGACCGTCGGGTTGATTTCCGTCACCTGTCCCGCGTAGTTTTTTTCCGGTTCGGTGAAAGTCGAAACCAATACCCGTTGCCCGTTTTTCAGGCTGCTCAACTCGGTTTCCAGCACGGCAAATTCCACCTCAAAGATTTTATCGTTGATAACCTGGCAGAACTCCTCTCCGGAGGGATATTCATATAGCTTTGTCGCGAGATTGGCAATCCGCCCGTCGACGGGGGCTTTGAGCGTACAGTTGTCTAAGCCCATCTCTGCGCTTTTCAGACTGGCTTCCGCGTCGTTATATCCGCTGTGGATGCGGGCGATACGCATCGTCCCGGCGGGAATTTGCAGGGAGTCCTCCATTTTATAGCCGTAACCCAGGAGCTTGTCTTCCAGCTCAATCCGCGCTTTCTCCATCTGGTGCCGGGCTTGTTCCAGTTTAAGCATGGCATCGCGGGTATCCAGTACGGCAATGACCTCTCCCTGTGCAACCGGCGTACCGTTTTTCACATACAGTTGGGTGACAATGCCCGTGTTGGCAAATTTCAGGGAACTTTTATTCAGTGCCCGCAGCTTCCCGTTGCTCAGCAACTGGCTGTTGAAATCCTGTTTCCGCAGGACTATCGTGTCGACGGGATTTTTTTCGATTTCATATTTTTTTCGTCCCACTCCGTTTTCTTCTTCTTTTTGTTCCTTGGAACCGCAGGCGGTGAGGGAAGCGGCAAGCAACAGGTATGCCAGGGTGCGCAGATGTTTCATATTCCGGTGTATTATTGGATGTTGTATAATTAATGCTGAATCAGTAAATCAAAATCGGTGGAAATATTCCGTTTGTATGCAAAATCATACAGGGTCGATTTTTGTAGGGAATAGTAGTATTTCCAGTAATTGTGCAATTCGGTGATAAAACGGTTGGTGGCTTCGTCCTTTTCGCTCTGTGCCGTGTTGAATTCGAGCACGCTCAGCGTTCCCTTGCTGAATTGTTCCATCGACAGTTCGTAGCGTTTTCGGGCGACCTCATTGGCTTTCCCCGAAATGTCGCATTGTCGTTTCTGGTTGTTGAATTGCAGCACCCGGATCATGATGTCCTCCTGCTGGTCAATCAGTTGCTGCTCAATCTGGGTCTTGATGACATTCATCTGGGATTGGGCGGTGCGTATGCGTCCGCGCCCCATACCCCAGTCTATGATAGGGATTTGTATGCCCAGCCGGATATTTTCCTGGTCTTGGGGCTTGCGGTAGCTGTCGCCCAAGTCGGTAGCACTCTGGTTAAGACCGAACTGGGCAAAGAAGTCGGCTTTGGCTCCTCGGTTGGCTTTCGCTTGTGCCACTGCCATTTCTGCCCGCAGGAGTTGAATCTCTTTGTTCAGTTTGAAAGACGTATTGTTGACGGAAAGGTCGTATACTTCTCCATAATTCAGTACGATGTCCGGAATGTTGTCCGGAATGACCAGGTCGAAATTAATGTCTGCTTTGGGATAGCCTAAAAAGGAGGCAAGCTGGAATTTGGCGGTCTGTACGTCGATTTCGCTTTGGCTGATAGTCATGCCGTCATTCAGCATGCGCAGCTCCAATTGCATCAGGTCGTTCTGTGTAACGGTACCGATTTTAAAACGCTCCTGGGCGGTCTGATAGGATTTGCGGGTATTGGCATAGTTGGTTTTTGCCATCTCCAGTTTCTGCTGGGCGTTGACCAACGTGAAGAACATGTCCACGGCTTTGACCGTCACCGCCTGCATGGATTCCAGGTAAGTTAGTTTCGCTTTTTCATACTCCTCCGGTTCGATTTTCTTGTCCCATTTCAGCGAATTGAAACTGCCGAAAATGGGCTGGGTGTAAGTGATGCTCACCGGATTGGTATTGTAGGAATGGTAGCGTTGGTCACCGAACTGGTCTAAGCGTTCCAGACTGGAATAAAGGGATACCTTACCGCCGGTAGGAGCGATGTTCTGGTCGATGGAGAGGTTCACGCTGTTACGCATGGAATAGTCCTGCACGTAGTTGTATTCCCCGGTAACGGCGTTCTGCAATGCCACCAAAGCATGGCTGAAATTGGGCGCTGTCAGCCCTAAATTCAGCGAGGGAAGCAGTTCGGCTTTGAATGCCCGGAACTGCCAGTAGGCGGACAGAAACTGATGGCGGTGTAATATGGCGTCGATGGAACGCTGGCTGGCTAACGTAATGACGTCTCCCAAACGGAGGCGTTCTGTGTAAGAAACCTGTTGGGAAGAGTCTGTCGGCTGTGCCTGGACAAATATTCTCAGGAGCAGGAAAAAGAATAAAAACACCGCTTTCATGGTAGGGAGTATGGGTTAAATTTCATTATGCTTACAAACTTAAATTATTTTTTAGATAAAATGTGTCTATTCCTACTAAAAAATTAGTTAAAGAAATGTTATTATTTCCACCTTGTTTCGTTGTTGTCATAGGTGAAAATCCTTTCTATACGCTTGTTCCAGTTGCAGTTCCGTAGCTGATAGAGAGCGTGGGAGGGAACGTCCGTAAAGCGCAGCCAGCCTTTCCCGCTTTTTTGCTTGCCGCAGGAATGCCAGTCGTTTCCCTGCCAGTAGAACAACTCATACTCCGCATCCGGCATGATTCCGTTGGTAATGCAAAGGGAATACCCGATGCGGATCAGACGGTATGCCTTGCCTAAATCGAAGTCGATAAAGCGGGGGGTGTCCGTACGGATTTTCCCTTTAAAACAGGAGGCCGCAAATCCGTCTGTCAGGTGTTCGGGGCAGTCGGCGGATGAAAGGGGTGTATAATTGCAGTGGAGAATGCGGGAGGGGAGAGGATCGGATTGATAGGCTGTGTAAAAGCGGATGTCTCCGGCTGCAAATGTATCGCAGGGACTGATTAACCGGATATATCGGTAGGAGCAGGACGTGTCTGTTGGAATCGATTCGGCTTCCATAAATACGGATCCCGGTATTTTGCCTAATGTATCGGCAGTGGAAAAGTCGGGCGTGTTGCTCCCGATAAAACGGCAGTGTGCCAAGTGTGCTATTTCTTGTTGATTTTTTTCGTAAAACGGTGCTCCGGCAACGTGATTGACAGCTATGGTTTGATGGCTTTCCCGGGGCGTCAGAATATCGATGCTGTTGTCTGGACGCAAATGGAACGGTGCCCCGGCAGGAATGATTTCTCCGTTGCAGTAGAAAGCAGGTAGATAGACCAGGTCTTTGCCCATGCCTTCAAACGTTACCTTGTCACCTCGGATCTCTCCGTATTGCACGGGATGCCACTGTTGGTAACCGAAAACGCACAGGTAAGCATAATACATGTTTTCCGGGACTTCCGGCAGGCGGAGTGTGAGGTTGAGCGTGTCGAAATACTCTGCCGATACATCTTTCTTTTTATAGTTCTTGAAAAGTGGGGGAACGTCCTCACTCCTGACCCGGCGGTCGGTAGCGGGAGCGGTCGGGTGGCTGGAATAGGTATGCCGGTACACTTTGGGTAGGCGGAAGCTGCCCCATTCCTTGTCGTAAGTCTTGTTATTATAAATGTGTTTGTACTTCCAGCGGTTGGTATCCCAGAAAGATTCAAAAGCATGCGTTTGGCCGTTGATGATAGCAACATTCCAGGAATGGGAACTATTCCGGTTTCCCCAAGCGGGAACGAAGTCCACGGCTGTTGTGATCCCCAAGGAGGATAATAATACAGAATTAAACCAGCAACGGTGCTCGCACAGCCCTTTGCCTAAGTATTCCAGCATCGGGGCGGAAGGGACGGGAATGCCGTTCCCGTAGAAACGCGTGTGGGTGATGTGGCGGTAGAGATACAGCAGACTGTCCGTTTCGCGGACAAATGCGTGAATGCCTTGCCGGGCAAGGGAATCGTTATGATAGAAGTGTCTGTGGTGGCGTGCGTAAAAAATTGTTCGGGCGCGGTCGGCTATTAAACCGTTTTTGCGGCGGTAGGGCAGAATGTATTCGCAAAACTCTTCAAACGAACACTTGCGGCAATAGGCGTTTCCCTCCCATGCCCGGAAAGCGTTTTCCGTTTCCTCAATCAGGTAGTCGCTGGTAATGTGGCGTATGTCAGGTGTGCCGCACTCTTCCAACCCCGGAAGCAGGGGGCGTTTCAGTTCCCACAGCGAATCGATTTTTTGTCCGAGTATGGGGTATTGGTTCGGATAGCGGATAGTTAAATTGCGGTATTCTTTATAAAAGTGTTTATACGACTGCAAAAAACTGCTGTCCGGTCCCCAGCAGCCCGGCATATTCCGGATGAGGAAATGAACGGCACGGTATTTCAGGCTGTCGATAGAATAGGGATTGTAGTAGCGCAATGCTTTTTCTAATTCGCTCCGGTTTTCACCGGCAAATTGCAACGCCGTCTCCAGTTGTTTCTCCTCCGGTGTGCGGCAGGCGAGGCAAAACAGGTACAGGGCGATAGCCCACAGTGGGTTAAGACGGAATCTGTTCATAGAGTTTTTTCAGTTTATGCTGCATCTCTTCGATAGCGGGCGACATGATTTTAGGCTTTTGCTCCAGGGCTTTCCGGATGATTATGGCAGCTTTTCCGTATTGTCCGGTGGATACATAGAGTTCCGCCAGCAGGTAAAGGGGGTAGAGGCGGTGGGGCACCGTTCGGTAAGCCCGGAGGAATGCAGCTTCTGCAGCTTCGCAGTTGCCGAGTGCCTGTTCATTCCTGCCGATGATGTTGTAAAACATCGGATCGGCACTCCGGCGTGCCCCTTCTGATAAAATAATGATGCTCTCTGGGTGTTGCCTTGTTTTGGCTAAACACTGACCGTACTCGAACAGGAACGGGGCAAATTCTTTTAGTGAGGGATAAAGTTGTCGGTAACCCTCTGCGGTGCCTTTGTAGATTTCCATGTCAAAGTATCTTTTTTCTTCTTTCCAAGCACGAAGATGGGTCACTTTCTCCGATAAACCGAGTCCGGGATACAGGCAGGCGCCTGCCAATAGCAGGACGGCTGTCCGCCATATCTTTGGTTTGCAGGTGTCGGCGGCAGGCGGAGAGCAAAGGGCTGTGAAAACGGCAAACAGAAGGGTGAGGGGCAATACGCTGAAAGGGTATGAGAAAAAGGCAAAGACTGCAAATGCGATGAGGCTGCCCGCGATACCCGTCTGACATTGTCTGTATGCCTGCCGGAATGCAGACACGACCATGCCGGCAAAAAGTAGCAACCCGATAAGGCCGAGTTCCGTTGTGATTTGCAGGTATTCGTTGAAACCGTATTCCGGACTGCCTGCCACATGTTCTTCCTGCGGGGAGTGTGTTTCGGAAGTGAAGTAGCGGGCTTGCGCCTTGCCGTATGCGCCTGCGAAACTGCCGGGACCTTGTCCCGTCCAGGGAGATTCCCGCAGTGCCAGTACCGACACTTTCCACATCAACAGGCGACCGTCTGCCGAGTCCTTTTTTAAGGCATACATGCCAGCGCCGCTTCCGAAAAGCAGCAGCAAACAAATCAATGCTGCCGGAAGAAAGCAGCGTTTCCTGCTCCGGTAGAAATTCCGGATGACAGAAGAAAGGGAATAGTATTGCCACAACACCAGTCCGCCTCCGGAAAGGGCTGCCACCCATGCGCTCCGGCTCATCCCTGCGGGAAGGAGGATGGCTGCCGCGACGGCACAGGCTGTACCGGTATAGTGAAGAAGGGGAGTGGACGGTTTGTGCACTCCCGTATGCAATGCCAACGGTAGTAGGACGGCTAACATACCGCAATAGGGACCCGGATTGAAAAGCGAACCGGTGAAGCGGTACAGGGCGTGGTAGGAAGGCAGGAATCCGTATAGCTGTGCCAATCCCCAGACGGCTTCCGTAATGCCTGTAAGGCAAAGGAAAAAGATCACGATGCTACGTGACGTCCGGTCTGTGGATACCAGTATGCGGACGGCGAAATATACGCCTGCTAATAAGACGAACAGAAGGGCATGAGTGGGGCAGAGGTTCCCTGTTGTGAAATAGCGGAAAAACCAGTATCCGGTAAAGGCGGCAAACCAACCGTCAGTAATGGTGAAATGAAAGCGGATGTTCCGGAAAAGAGAGAAAAAAAAGAGGAGACACAGGGAGGCAGGTATGCTTATTGCAGCTACTTCCAAGCGGGTCGGATTCATATTGCCGGTTTTCAGAGCATCGCTGACAACAACGGGACACAGCAGGCCTGCCACACACAAGGCGGTGGCAATGCAACCGAATAGTTTTCCTGTGTCTTTGCTATTTAGTTTCATCTATTGTATCAGTTTTCCTGTCCTGCCTTCCGTTTCCGAACTCCGGATAATCCATGCTTTTCCCACGATACATTCTTCCGGCAGAAATCCCCAGTACCGGGAGTCTTTGGAATCTTCCACCCGGTCTCCGCCTACAAAGTAATAATTTTTTTGGAAACAGTATGCCTCGGCTTTACCCTCTCCGATGTATACGTCTTGTCCCCGGCTTTTTACGGACTTTCCTGTTTCCCATTCAATCCATCGTTTATATAGGCAGAGGGTGTGCGGCGTGAGTGGAATCCGGATACCTTTTCCGGGAATAACGAGCGGACCGAAAGTATGAATATTCCAGGGATAAGCGGGCCGATAGGGAAAGGTGTTATAGACTTCCGGTTCAAAATCTTCACGTTTTTTCAGGGATAGTTCCTGCTGGGCGGCTTGGTTCCCCACCTTCCCCTTTTCTCCGTTGATGAAATAGAAACCTTCCCGGATGGCAAGGGTATCGCCCGGCAGACCGATGCACCTTTTCACGTAGTAGGTGCTCCAATCCATGCATACCGTGTCCCATGACGAGCGGTAGGGAAAATTAAACACCAGTATGTCATTGTGCTCCACCTGCCTCCAGCCCGGCAATCGCCGGATTTTCACGTGACTGTCGTTCAGTGCGGCAAACGGGTTGAAAATGCGTGCCCCCAACACGGGTTTAGCCACCCAAATCCGGTCGCCTGTCACCAAAGCAGGTGCCATCGAATCGCTCGGAATCCGGAAAGAACTGTACCCCACCACCTGCAACACTACCCACACCACAAACAGGATACACATCCAGAACAGCACATTCACCACCCATACCGAAATCTTATTTTTCATTAGCAGTCCCTTTTACCATCATAACAATCCTTCCAAATCCAAATACCCGAATTGCATCTCGTCGTAATAAGTGCAGAAAACAATGCGGTATTTTTCCTTGTCATACCAGAAATATAGGATATGGAATCCTGTTTCGAGTGTTTTGATGTAATTCCCCGCGGTATCAAAGATATGGATTGTTGAAGGATAAAACTCATTGGAACGGTGATCTGCTCCGGAATAAAGAGCGAGTATTTTATCCTTGCAAATATGGACATCCATATTGTAGTGGCAGGTATTGGTAATCTCCGTACTCCATTTCGGGCCGTAAACATTACATATTAATTCACCGTCAAGAGTTCCGATAGTGATTAAGTCATAACGTGAATGTGTTTCTACATACAAACCTGATTCCGGAGAAACATCGGCAACTATTCGCTTTTTCTTTACCTTGGGATGCTCGTATTTCATCAACTCAATTTCATTGGTCAGCATATTCCATTTTCCGACATACGGTTTAAAGTCATTATTGCCTATGGGTTCAATAATGCGCCCGAAGCACAAGGTATCGTTTATATATTTATATTCGGAAGGGAATCGGCTTTTATCCATACTGACTTTTATACTTGGAAGGTATAGCGGATCAGCCAAAAGACTGTCCAAATCAAAACTGAATATCTTTAGCTTTCCGTGGTCGGAGACATAAAATTTTCGGTGACCTTCATCCGGAGCGATATGTCCCAGGTTTGTAATTTCACTCGGTCCTTTTCCTTTACTGCCGGTACTGCAAATGTATTTGAAATTGTTTTTATCAAACAGATGAATGAGCTTGTCAGGAGAAAGGTAATCTCCAATGATTAAATATTTATCCATTACATAAACCCTACAGTTAGAACTGATGTATGGTTCTTCTATGTGTATCTCCACGATTTTATCGTGTACATTCACGACATTATTTCGTTCGGACTGGTATTTTTCCGTCGGAGATTGTTGGCTGCATCTCCATAGGGCGGAAAAGGATAATAAAAAATATATGAATTTAGTCTTCATGATATTCATTTCAATACATATTTGATAAGTACACAGTTCCCTTGTTCCATTTGTTTTTCAATATGCAGAGGAGCGCGTTGCATACCTTTTTCGACAAAGGATGAATAAACATTATATCGATTAAAGAAAAAGGATAAAAAATAGTTGTTTGTTGCATAATGCACTCGGGTGTAGGGAAAGTTTTCTTTATTGTTTGCGGGGTAGGCTATTTGTTTTTTCCGGTCATAGAGGTAAAAGTGTTCACCGAATTTTCCGAATAAGAAAGAGTCATTAACAATCACATTTTCATTAATATAAAGCCATGAATTATTATCCAGTTCTTCTTTCTTTCGGTATGATAATGGAATTTGATGTTTGCCGAAGTCTATACAGACGGTTTCGTATATATCCGGATTCGCCCTGTCGAAAATAATGAGTGTATCTGAATAAAAAGAATTAAAAACAACGGATTGGTCTGTATATAAAAAAGGACTCCATTTATTAATAATCTCGTTATCTTGTGGGGTTAAAGGAAACAAATACTTTTTTACATTCAGTTGGTCATCTGTAATAACAATTTTATTTTTAGGTGATGAGACCGCAGGAGAGAAAGGTAACGTAAAAGCGAAATCGCCATTTTTAAATACAGCAATATCCGAAGGGGAGAAGAACATCCTTTTTTTCTTGATAAAACTGCCATCCTTCACAGAATGATACATAATTGAAGGTTCAATATCGTGAATGATATAAATATAATTGGAGTCCACGGTAAAATTACATATTCTGATAAATTCACCGGGACCTCGGCCTTTCCGACCCACCTCATAGAGAAACCTGCCGGCCGTATCGAAAATAACAACCTGATTCCTGCCTGAATGGTCGAAAACAAAGATTTTATCATCTTGAACAATTAATTTATCTATTTGTTGTAAATAGGCTTGAGGATTTTCTTCCAGAATAATATATTGGATTGTATCGAATAAATCAAATATTGAAATTTTATTATTTTCATTCCATGTGTATTGCGTGGATGTAGATGAAAATGTATTTTGTTTGGGGTGACAAGAGTAAACGATGCATCCTAAATAGATAACGAATATGGCTATATATTGCTTCATTTTAAGATTGAAAAATTCATTGGTTTGTTGATAAAAGTAACAGAAAAAGAACGAGGTTTCTGCTCTTGAATACTTCTGTTTTGATATTTTTCTTTATCGTAAAGTTCTTTCTTTTTCATGGACCACACTCCCTTTTATTCTGAACCGGACAGGCGAATCGGGAATGTTGCAATATACAGAAATTGTCTTTTCAAAGTATCCTTCTTCCTTTATTTTCATTTCCACTATAATATTTATCGTTTCTCCTGGATTTACGGGCTTTTTATCATACCGGGGTGTTGCGCATCCGCATGAGGTTACAACATCTGCCACCAATAAAGGCTGTGTTCCGGTATTTTTCAATGAAAACACGGCTTCCCGGCTTTCTTTGGGCGTGAACTCCCCTAAATCACATACGGTTATTTCATACCCGACCGTTGTTTGTGCCGCCTGCTTTTTCGGTAAAGTATCTCCGGTAATCACTTTCAGATAGAGTTCTTTGATTTGGGGATTGGTAATGGGATTGCCGATAGCTTTTACCCGGTTGTTTCGGTCTAATAAAAATGTGTGAAACCGTTCGTCTTTGGGAAAATGGTTCAGAATGTTGAGGCTGTCTTTTTCATCGATATAAACGGGGTAATAAAACAAATTCTCTTTTAAAATATCTTTCACTTCTTCTGTACTTTTGGGGGCAAAATAAAAGAGTGCAGGTACGGAATCCAATTCATTCATAAAATCCTCCCACTCCATTAAATGCAATTTGCAAGTGAAGCATCCGTTTGTATCCACATAGATGAGAATCTTGTAATTTTCCCACGATAGAGTTTGGGGAATGGAATCGCCAACTTGAACCATATTCATTTTTTTGGGAAAAAGAATCTCTTTCCCATCCCATGTTTTGATTAATTCGGTTACCCGGTTTTTATCTTTGGGCTGACAGGCAAAAAGTAGAAATAAACTCAAAAAGCACACAATAATTCTAATCATCATAACAATCCATCCAGACTTAAGAATGTGACTTGGATACAAGAATTTAATGAAATTATAATAATTATGCCATGTATTTAAGTAAGTTATATTACAATTGAGGTAATTTGTATTTATATATTTTTTCTGTTTCATAAATAAAGCCATATAGATAATGATTTTTGGAGTCGACTCTGATACCTGATAAACTTTCAGGTGTATATAGTGTTTTTATTAAACCTCTTTCCCAATCAAATACGGAAATTGCTTTTTTCCCTTTTTGATTTTCTGAGTGAAGAATATAAATATATCGTGAATTTGTAGTGGCTCGTCCGTAGTAATATGGAGTGGTATTTTGAGGTCGTTGATTAATGGATTCAATAGTATTATCCTTAAGACTACCGGAAGTTAATGCGTATTTTTGATTATTTTCCCAATATAGAAAATTAATTTGATTAATGCTTGGCATGGCTGTTACTAAACATTTTTTATAAGGGTTGTATTCCCATATACTACCATAAGTTTGCTGTAAATCTTGTTTTGTAGCTTGATAAAGTGATTGTATTTTTTGTTTTTGCGTGAGATGATTGTAGAAAATGTTTGATATTGTGTTCGTATTATAATCTTCAATAGTTAGAAAGATGGTGGAATCTGAAAGAATAATACTATTATTACTTATTTGAGGTAAGCGAATTTTTTGGGAGATACATATTGTGTTTTTTTCAATAGATTGTGATAAATTAATAGCATTTAATTCTTTTTTCATAATATTATTTATCCAAAAAATGATATTATTTCCGGTTTTTGAAAATTGCCCATTATAACTTATACTAAGAAATTCATTAGGTCCTTTACCTTTTGTTCCAAATGATGCTAAGTTTTTATTTTCAGAATATATTTGAAAAAGTTTGTTAGGTTGATTGGTAATGTATAGGAGTAAAGAATCAATAATATAAACATCTTCAAATCCGATAGGCATTTGAAAAATTGTATCATAAGATAGTGTAATGGGAGAATGGAAAGAAAATATATTGATATTGTTAGAATAAATATTAGGCGATTTATTGCAAGATGAAAATAAATAAAGAATTAGCAAGTAGTAAAATATTGTTTTCATTTTGTAATTATATTTTTTATCCGAAAATGAAAGGTATCTTTATTTAAAGATACCTTTTGTAAGATGTCGTTTTAAGTAAATAATTATTTGTAACATGTTCCTTTGCCTCTTTCACCTGTTCGGTTTTGAACTAGTTGGCATGGGTTTCCACATTGCCATGTTGAAGCCCCATCTTTAAAAACGGTTCCGCTCCAACATGTCCAACTACTGCTTGAGCCACCTCCTTCACTTTGAGCCAGCGCCTCGATGTTTTCCAACATCAGTGAATTTACTTGGTTTTTCTCTGTGGAGAAGATGCTGTATGCTGCTGTTAATAGTACCAAACTTCCAATAGCGGCAATAGCGATGATTTTTTTCTTCATCTTATTATTAAATTTAATGATTTTTTTAAAATTCTTTCTTCTGTCTGTATCCTTTCAACAGAAAAAGCGCGAGGCTTTTGTTTTTCTTAAATTCTTGCTATTTTGGTAACCTCCTTTCTTTAAGGGAGTGTGGGATACCGGCAGTGGATAACGCTATTGAGATCGCCGGTATCCCTTTTTTCCCTGTTTTTATTCTGTTACATGCAATATGCCTGAGAAATGCTGTCCGCTTTCGGTTATCGCCGATACGTTATAAGTTCCGTTGGCTGTGGAGATAAGCATATACTCCTCATGGCCTACCTGGCTCGTCCACGTCGTCTTGCTTTCTGCGTGCTCAATAGTTACTGTAAGATATTCGAGCTCTTCCGGAAACGAAAAACGAACCTCGCCGTTCCGGTACATGCAGTGAATGGCAATTTTTGACGGCATCCGGGGACGATTGACTGGAGTGTCTAAATATAGGGTCGTTTCATCTTCTTTGATTGTTTTATTGTTTTCGGATCGGGCGGGAAGCAGACCGCAGATGCTGAGGATAAAAACACACGCAATAATAGATAAGATAAATTTTTTCATATTTAGCCTGTTTGATTAAATTTTGTACTTTAAAAGTATCTGTTTGTATCGTAAACGTTGTAAAAATATTGGATAAAAAACTATCAAGTGTATTTTATAATACATTGATATTCACTATTGTATTTTGTATGTGTAGATGAAATTTCTATCAGAATTTATAAAATATTGAAAATAAATTGATTATACAGTTGTAATTGTATTGATGATTTTAAACAGTTGATAATGATTGTATTACTTTATGAGAGTGTTTTCAGGAAGAGTTCTTTTTTATCGCTGTCGCTGTTTTTGATTTTATTTTTCAGGCGATTTTTACGGTTGTATATTACGTCTGCTTTTTCTTGCAAAAAAATACTTATTGTGGATGAGGATAGACCAAGGGTATAGTATAGGAACAGCTGGTAATCCGCATCTTTTAATTTGGGGAACTCCTGATGGAAGTCAGCCATAAGATTGTTTTTATAGGTGTTGAGAAAAGTCTCCAATTCCCTTTGTGTATGCGGGTCTTCTCGGAATTTGGAAATCATGCCGATAGCTTCTGTATAGATACGTTCTTTTTCCCGGGGGGTGTCTTTACATTCATAATAGGTATTGCATAACTGGTCGATGGTATTGAATTTTTGTTTCAATAGTTCGTCAATATGGCCCTTTCTGTCCGTTATGTCTGAATTTTGCCGTTTCAGTTTTTCGCTTAATTCCTGGGCAAGCAGCATGTTCTCCTCTACTTTTCGTTGTTTCCTGTTTAAATGTATGTGATAGAAAACAAAAAGAAAAACGGTAAGCAGGAGACTGAATGCAATAATGCCGAACCGTTGTTTGCTTTCGTATTGCAGTTTATTCTTCAGGAACTCTTCTTCTTGCTTATAATAATCGGTAAGGGTACTGCTGATATTTTGATTCAGAACATGATGGATAAAGGAATCCTGGGTTGTGGTAATGACATTCAGAGCTTGGAGTGCTTGGGAAGTTTTTCCCTGAAGCAGATACATTTCGTAGTCTATCTTGGCAATGGCAGAGGTATGTTTATTTATTTTGTGTTGATAAAACACCGTACTGTCCATATTATTTTCCGAAAAATAGATGAGAGCGAGATTCTTGTAATCCGTATCAGACAGACAGGTGGGGCAGAGGGACAGTAAGCGGAGGTAAATATCCTTGCCTGCCCGGTAGTTTTGTTGTGCGACAGAAGAACAGCCGATCAGATGGAGGCTCTCTGCCATAAGAGTCGTATCTCCTTTCGCACAGGCTGAATCAAAAGCCTGCCGGGCAATCCGGATACACTCGTCGTATTTCCGGTTATTGTGGTGGGCACGGCTTATATCAAGCAAAGCAAAATCTGCATACGTCTCGGCATGTGCCTGCAAAAAGTATTGATGGGCCAGGGTGCAATAATTAACGTCCTCACGGGCATTATGAAGACGGTTGTAAGTAGTTGCCATGCCGCGGTATATCAGTCCGAGGAAAAAATAATTCCCGATACTTTCCGCATGCCTCTGCGCCTTGTGGGCGGACAGGATACTTGACGTATAACTTCCGGCGTTGAATTGTATGCGCGAAAGATAATAATAGGCAAGCATCAGGCGGTAAGGTTCCGGATGCGCATTATAATATTCCACGGCAATACCTATCAGCGAATCGTTTGTTTCGTCGATATAATTCTTGTCGAGTGCCTGCGAATATAGCAATGCAAACAACGCCTGCTGCTCTCCGGTTTTCAATGTATGGGGCGGGAGTTGTTTTAAAATATTCAGGGCGGAGTCCGGTTTTTCTTGCATCATACTTTCTGCCCTCATCAGTTCTTCCCCTTCTTTACGGAGTGAAAATGAACATCCGGCAAGTAATAATATAATGTATAGTATGATGTTTTTCATCGTATTCTGTTTTTTGCCGATAAACCTCATGCAAATTTATAAAAAGGGTTTTCCTGCTGTGTTCAAGATATGGATATTATCCCTACATCTTTATTTTTGTTTTCAGACGGATGTCCCTGGAGGAGGCTCCTATCCATATTTCAAATTCTCCGGATTCAAATACCCAGTTGGATTTCTTTTCGCTGAAATACTGAAAAGCCTCTTTATCCAATACCACTGAAATGTTCTTGGTCTCACCCGGACGAAGGAATACCTTCTGGAATTCTTTCAGCTCTTTCAAGGGACGCGCTTCTTTTGAAACCACGTCGCGTACATACACCTGTGCTACTTCCGCACCCTCGTAGTCTCCCGTATTCGTTACATTGAAGGAAAGCATAACCGATTTGTTCTTTCTGTTTACTTCCGCTATTTTTAAGTCCGAATATTCGAATGAAGTGTAAGATAACCCGTAGCCAAACGGATAGAGTGGGTTGACCTGTTTATGGTCGTAGCCACGATAGCCTACGAATATACCCTCTTTGTAATATACCTTCTTTTCTTTCCGCGTCTCGTCATAGTGGCCGCAAGCCGGGGAATCTTCCCATTTCTTTTCTATCGTAAAAGGCAGCTTTGCAGAGGGGACCACCTTCCCCGACAACATCTCGGCAAATGCCTTTCCTCCGGCCTGACCCGGATAAAGCAGATGCACCACCGCCTTTGCGCGGTCAATCCACGGGGTCATGCTTACACTGCCTCCGGCATGCAGACTGACGATAAGATTCGGATTTACCTCTGCCAGTCGGTTTATCAGCAAATCTTGGCCGTAAGGCAATTCAAACGGACGGTCACGCCCCTCCAGTTCGATACTACCGTCCAAACCGCCACAGAATATCACTACATCCGCCTGACGAGCCAACCGCATAGCTTCCGAAAAATCCAGATTGCCTTTGTAATCATATCCCAGACGGATCTCTGCCGGCAGACTCCGTTGGTTAATATATTCCAATTTTACATGCAGACGCGTCCCCTCGTATCCTTTCACAGCAACTTGCCTGCAATCGAACGACTGAGAATCAAATGCATCTAAAGACATCTTGCCATCAATCCACAAACGGTAGCCTCCCTGTGCGTCAACGAAGAACAGCAGGCTGTCATTCCGTTCTACAGGGACATAACCTTCCCATTCCACACGAAAGTCCTCACCCAATCCCTCTTTTGGAGTCCCCCACCAGGAGAAATCCACATGACGGTCCGTCTTTTCCATCACCAAACCCTGATCTGTTTTGGCTCCGTCGGTAGAGGAGGAAGTAACGGAAGAGCTGTTGCCATTCCCAACCCTTCCGGCTGCTTTTGCCTGTTGCTGAATCAACTGGTCGGACAAAGTATTTCCGCTTTTTCCTCCCATCGTATAATATTTTGCCGTCAATCCTTGTTCCCCGTTCTCCGTATAAAAATTACAGGAGCGAAACAGTCTCTGTTTATAAGCATTGGATATACCTTCCGAATACCACACTTCCGCGTCGGAATATTCCGCCTCGATACCCTGTAAGACAGAAGTCACATACCAAGGGTGTACTTTGGAACTTCCTCCGCCTCCATAAGTAATGCCGTTTACATTATGCAGGCGGTCCGTCACCAGGTTATAGCAGGCATTGGGACCGATTACCGCAATTTTTTTCACTTGCTTCAACGGCAAAATCTTTCCTTTGTTTTTCAGTAAAATCATTCCTTCTTTGGCTGCCTCGTATGCCGTCCGGTTAGCTTCCGGATTATAGACAGGGATATTTGTGTCCAATTGCGGACGGTCAAAGAACCCCATTTCAATACACGCTCCGTAAATCCTGCGCACTTTCTCATTGATTGTCTCTTCTGTCACTATACCTTGTTGGATGAGAGGTAACAGTTTTTCTCTGACAAACCAGTCGTTACTGCCCATCTCTAGGTCAAGTCCGTTATTGGCGGCTTGGTCTGCCGAGTACGTACATGCCCAGTCGGACATCAGCATGCCTTTGAATCCCCATTCTTTTTTCAGGATGTCAATAAGATATTTGTTTTCAGTACAATATGTGCCGTTTACCGGATTGTAGCCAGTCATAACGGCTTTTACCCCTGCTTTTTGTACTGCCGCTTTGAATGCCGGAAGATATATTTCACGTAACGCCCGTTCGGACACTTCCGAACTAACTGTATACCGGTCGTATTCCTGATCGTTGGCTGCAAAATGTTTCACGGTGGCTATTACCCCTCTTCCTTGCACCCCCTTGATAAAAGGAACGACCATTTCCGAAGAGAGATACGGATCTTCGCCCATATATTCAAAATTCCGGGCCCCTTTTGAAGCCCTGTAGGTATTTACTCCTGGAGCCAGAAGGAAATGAATGCCGCGGGCACGCCATTCCTGCCCGTAGCAGTCGCCTACCCGGGCGGCCAACTCCCTGTTCCATGAAGCAGCCAAAGACAATGCTGATGGGAAGGCTGTCGCTTTGCCAAACAGCCCCCATGAAGCAACACCCAGGGGACCATCAGCCAATTTAAAAGCAGGAATGCCAAGCCGTTCGCAAGGATGGAGATAGAAATCCCGATAGCCTGTCAACAAGTCAATCTTCTCTTCAAGTGTCATTCGTCGGACCAAATCTTCCACTCTTTCCTCTGCCGGCAGATCCGTCCGGCGAAAAGGATAGTCCTGGGCATTCAGTTGCCATATGGAAGCAAATAAAAAGAGGAAACAAGCAATTATTTTTCTATTCATGGATTTCATACTCTTATGTTTTAACATTTGCAAGTATGACAAAATTATAAAAAAACAACCGATTTATTCAAGGAGAATCATAACTTGCTGCGAAGCATGGAGGGGAGAAAAGAAAAACCGTCGGAATCCCGACGGTTTTGTTGTTCAACAAGGATTCGAACCTTGACTAACAGGACCAGAATCTGTTGTGCTGCCATTACACCATTGAACAAGGTGTGTTGTACTTTAACGGCACAAAAGTAGTCTTTTTTTTTATTTCAACAAAGAACAAAAATATTTTTTTTGATTTTTTACAATAAAAGCTGTCCGGGAAGGACAGCTTTTATTCATGTGATAGACATCTTTAGCTTATTTGGTCGCGTTTTCCAGACGTTTCATCATCATGAAAATGAATAGTGCGGAGATCAGGCAAAGCACGATAAGGATGGACCACAGTGCCCATAGTTCCATGTGTCCCCACAGCATACCGATGATGGATACCAAATAGTTACCGATAGCGGTGGCGCCGAACCACATACCCATCATGAGCCCTTTGTATTTGGGAGGAGCTACCTTTGACACGAAGGAAATACCCATCGGTGAAAGGAACAGTTCCGCAAAAGTCAGTACAAGGTAGGTATTGATAAGTACGGAAGGGGATACAAGTAAATTGCTGGCAACGACTGTTGCGCCGTCCGGGTTGGGTGTCGGAAGGCCCATAGAGAAGAAGGCCATAATGGTGAAACCCAATGCTGCGATAAGCATTCCGATGCCAATTTTCCGCGGGGCTGAGGGTTCTTTGCCTCTTTTTGCCAAGGCACCGAATACCGCCAGCGATACCGGGGTAAGGGCAACCACAAAAAACGGATTGAAGTGCTGGAACATTTGAGGGAGAACTTCAATAAATGAACCCGGGGTTAAAGCCATATATTTGTATACCAAAATACCAATGGAAAGGCAGGCAACACCGACCGAAATCAGTTTGGATTTCATTTCTTTCGATTGGAAGAAAGAGAATAAGCTATATACTAAAGTGATGACAAATACTAAATTGAATACGTTAAAGCTCATGCCTAATGCTCCGGCTGCCGTTCTGGCTGTATAGTCACGGGCAAAGAATGTCAGCGTCAGGCCGTTTTGGTGGAAGGCCATCCAGAAGAAAATCACTACTGCAAATACCAGGAATAAGGCCGTCATGCGGGATTTGGTCTGTGCTGGGGTCAATTCGACTACACTTTCTTGTTTTCCGGAAGTAGCGGCTTGTTTGGTATTGACGTCGGCATGTTTGAATGTTCTTTTGAATACCTGGTAAATCAGCATGGAAACAATCAGTGAAACGCATGCCACGGCGAAACCGTAGTGGTAAGAGAGAGACAATTCATTGATGTATTTATGGGCGAAAGCAGCCAAATCACCATTGAAAGCAGCCGCTTGTGACTGTGCGAATTCGCTTAGGGTCTGGAGAGATTCGGCAGCCATTTGCTGTCCTTTTTCCAGGTATTCATGACAAAGAGCAGGGATGTCGCCTTGATATTTCAGTCCGGCCTTACCCAAAAAGTGTTCCGTGATTTTGGAAGCGGCGGTCGGGGCGAAAAGTGCGCCGATATTGATAGCCATGTAGAATAAACTGAATGCGGTGTCCCGTCTGTCAGCGTATTTGGGATCATCGTAAAGGTTACCTACCATTACCTGAAGGTTTCCTTTGAAAAGTCCGGTTCCTAAAGCAATCAGAAAGAGGGCACCGAACATCGTGGCTATTCCGAATGAGTTACCGGCAGTAGGGATGGCAAGACAGGTGTAGCCGGCAAACATTACAATGATACCTGCTGTAACCATCTTCCCGTAACCGAACTTGTCGGCCAAGATACCACCTAAAACAGGCAGAAAATAGACAAAGGCCAAGAATCCGGCAAAAATGTTAGAGGTAGCTGCGGAACTGAAGCCAAACTTTGCTTGCAGGAAAAGTGTGAAAATAGCAAGCATGGTGTAATACCCGAAACGTTCTCCCGTGTTGGCGAGAGCCAGGGCATACAGTCCTTTGGGTTGGTTGTTAAACATGGATTTTACTTATTTAAGTTATTATTAATTTATGCACGAACGCAAATGTAAGAATTTTTATTTATTTTTCGATTCTGAAACGATTGAACAGAAAGCAATGAATGGATTGAAAAAGATAATTCCGGCGTGCAGTATTCCTGAGGTGGATAGGTATACGCTTGAAAACGAGCCTGTAACGTCGCTGGAGCTGATGGAAAGGGCTGCGGGGAAATGGGTGGAAAAAGCGGTGGAAATTTTTCCGGGGGAGGTGAAAATAGCGGTATTGGCAGGGAATGGAAATAACGGCGGTGACGGTTATGTTATAGCTCGTTTGTTGCGGGAACAAGGATATGAGGTCGTAGTGTATCAGTTGCTGGAAGGCCGGAAGTCTCCCGATTGTGAATGGAACAGCCGGAGGTGGGAAGGGGAGTGTGTGGAGTTGAAAAGTGCGGTGGCGTTCCAGCCCGACCCGCAGGCGTGGATTGTGGATGCTTTGTTTGGGACAGGACTTAATCGGCAGGTGAGTGGCGTGGCTGGAGAGTTGATTCGGAAAGTAAACAGCCTGCCGAATCCGGTGATTGCGGTGGATATGCCGTCTGGGTTGATGGGAGAGGATAATTCGCGGAACGATCGGGATGCCATCGTGCAGGCGGATTATACCCTGACATTCCAATGCCCGAAGCTGGCTTTTATGTTCCCGGAAAATGAACCGTTTGTTGGGAAATGGCAGGTGCTGGATATCGGTTTGCATCCGCAAGGCATAGCGGGGGTGAGGACGGATTATTACTGTTTGTCAGAGGAACTGGTTCGTGATTTATTGCCCCGTCCGTCGGTTTTTGCCCATAAAGGAAGTAACGGACATGCTCTGCTTATTGCCGGTTCCCGGTATATGATGGGTGCGGCAGTGCTGGCAGCCAAGGCGGCAGTAAGATCCGGTGTTGGTTTGCTTTTCTGCCATGTGCCGCAGTCGGGGGTGGAAATCTTACAGACGGCAGTGCCGGAAGCTTTGATAGAGCCGGACTGTTCCGACCGCTGTTTTACTTCAGTGGAGGACATGGACCGTTATACTGCCGTCGGGGTCGGTCCTGCAATTGGTAAGAATGCTTTAACAGTAAAGGCTTTGGAAGAAGTGATCCGGCGTTGGAGGGGGAAAATGGTGCTCGATGCCGATGCTTTAAATATTTTGGCGGAAAACCGGGAGTTGCTTTCGCTTTTGCCGGTCGGCAGTATTCTGACACCCCATCCGAAAGAATTTGAAAGATTGGCAGGAAAAAGTGGAAATGATTTTGAGAGATTAAATAAATTAAGCAATTTTGCACAACAATATCAGGTTGTGATGCTTTTAAAAGGGGCTCATACCATAATCGCGACGCCGGACGGGAAATGTTATTTTAACATGACCGGGAATCCGGGAATGGCAAAGGGAGGAATGGGAGACGTATTGACAGGGGTTTTGCTGGCATTGCTGGCTTCGGGAATGGAAGCGTGGGAAGCTGCGATGATTGGTGTGTTTGCTCATGGCTTGGCTGGAGACAGGGTTGCAGCGGAAAACGGGATGCGGGGCACGTGTGCTGGATTGGTGGCAGAAGCTATAGGGAGAGTTTGGAAAATATTGGAATAATATTATACGCTGTTAGTGTTTTATGAAAAAGATTTTATTTATTCTGGTCTGGGGGATTGTACTGACGTCTGCGTGTATTGCCCAGAAGAAAAAGGAGGTTAATACCCCTGTTACGGTCAGCTATTGTTTGCCGAAAGTTTCATACAAGGTAAAGGTAAAAGCGGAAGTGGTGCGTCACATTCCCGGGCCTTATGCGGAATATGCGGAGAAGGAATTGGGCATGAAACCGATGGTTACGGCTTTGAAAGAGCAATGGGAAGTGAAGTCGGTGGAGGTGATCCCTTTTTCTGTACCGGACGAAAAGGCGGTCTATTCCATGACAACGACGGGAGATTATAGCTCGGTTATGTTGAGTTTAAGCCCGGAGGGATTTTTGGCGGGGATTGCAGCCGGTCCTTTGGCAATAACACCACAGGTGGAAAAAATGGAATACCGGGCACAGGAACCTGACCGCCAACGGGAAATCAGGATGACGGATTTGCGGACATACAATCCTTTGAAAGAAGTGTTAGATACGAATTACGTGGAGCAGGAAATTGACGGAGTAATAAAGAGGATATGGGATCCGATCATCAGTTATAAACCCAAGACAAGACGGGATCTGATGTCAGAAGCTGTAAAGGAGATATTTCGTATCCGTTCCGAACGGGTGAAGTTGCTGGCTGCTGAAAATGAGGTGCCGGATGGAAAGTCGTTGCAAGTGATTCTGAAAGAATTTGACCGGATGGAACGGGATTACCTGAGTCTTTTTATGGGGAAGAAGGTGAGACAGAGTTTTGAGCGTGTTTTTGTTTGTACGATAGAAAAGGAAAATGATGCGACGGTGGCTTTCCGTTTCAGTGCTTCAGACGGATTTGTGGACAGGAAAAATGTTTCGGCAATGGCATATAGTCTGGTTGCTGAACGGGTTATTATTCCGGCTGCGGCGTCAGGGATGCAAACAGAACAGACGCAGGCTGTGGTTTATTACCGGGTACCGGCAGTGGCAGACGTGAAACTGGTGCGGATGACGGAAGAGTTACAGCGTTTCCGTTGTGTTATTCCCCAATTGGGCATGATTAAGAAATTTCCAACGGATGTAATCAGCGGAGAAGGTTTGCAACTGGAATTTTATCCGGAATATGGTTCGATAAAAAGTATTAATAAGACTGTGCGTTAACTCCGTAGCGGTTTGATGTTTTTTGTATCATAAGATTATGACTGAAAGCAACGAAAGTAGTTGGTTCGGACGCTTCCTGATTTGGCGGGTGAAGTATGTAAAGGAAAAGAATTTTATCCTGGTGCTGAGCTTGTTGGTGGGAATCGTTTCGGGGCTGGCGGCTATCTTGCTGAAAAACATGGTGCACTCCACCCATGTGTTTTTTACCGAACGCCTTCAGGTCGACAGCGGGAGTCTGTTGTTTTTTATCTATCCTTTCATCGGGATATGTCTCACTTCTCTTTTTGTGCGTTATTTTGTGCGGGAGGACATCAGCCACGGGGTGACCAAGGTGTTGTATGCCATTTCTAGGCGAAACAGTATGATTAAACCGCATAACAATTATTCTTCCTTGATTGCGAGTACCATTACGATCGGCTTTGGTGGTTCGGTGGGTACGGAGGCTACCATTGTTTTGACAGGGGCTTCTATCGGGTCCAATCTGGCGCGCTTTTTCCGGATGAACTATAAGGTCATGACCCTGATGATTGGGTGCGGGGCTGCGGGGGCCATTGCCGGAATTTTCAAAGCCCCTATTGCAGGTATTGTATTTACTCTGGAAGTCCTGATGCTGGATTTAACGATGGCTTCGTTGATCCCGTTGATGATTTCGGCCATATCCTCTTACGTCCTCGTTTATTTTATGATGGGGGACGGTATTGTGCTGAATTTTGCGGTGCACGACCGTTTTGCGCTGGCGAACGTGCCCTATTATATCATTTTGGGCATTTGTTGCGGTTTCCTGTCCGTCTACTTTATCCGTATGAATATACGGATTGAGCAGTTTGTGGCGAAAATCGGAAATCCGTTTAAGAAAGTGGCTGTCGGGGGTGCCTTGTTGGGTGTGCTGATTTATGCTTTCCCGCCTTTATATGGGGAAGGATATTCTTCTTTGCAGGATTTGCTGACGGACAATGCGGACAATATTTTAAAAAATACCTACTTCTTCGATTTTAAAGGCAGTGCTTTTATGATTGTTTTGTATGTCATAGGACTGCTTTTTGTGAAGGTGATAGCGACGGCTTTGACGAACGGGAGCGGGGGAGTAGGCGGTGTTTTTGCCCCCAGTCTGTTTACCGGGGGCGTCGGGGGCTATTTGGTGGCAACTTTGATTAATCTTTCCGGCATAGCTACGGTGCCTGTCAGCTATTTTGTGCTGGCAGGAATGGCGGGTGTCATGTCCGGAGTGATGAATTCGCCTCTGACGGCGATGTTCCTGATTGCGGAGATTACGGGAGGATACTCGTTGCTCGTTCCGCTGATGATTACTTCCGTCATGGCGCATCTGACGGGCAGGGGAATGGAGCCGCATTCGATATATGCGCGCCGTTTGGCGATGAAGGGGGATTTGATTACGCATAACAAGGACAAGGCGGTGCTGACGTTGATGAAGTTGAATAAAGTGATTGAAACGGATTTGAAAACCGTGTCGGTGGATGCCACGTTGGGGGATTTGGTAAAGATTGTTTCCCGCTCCAGCCGGAATATTTTCCCGGTGGTGGACGCGAACAATGAGTTGCTGGGAATCGTGTTGTTGGATGATATCCGTAAAATCATGTTTAACCAGGATTTGTATACCACGACGTATGTGAGGGATTATATGACGACACCTCCGACGATTGTCGATGTGGAGGATTTGATGGATACGGTAATGAAAAAATTTGAAGATACCGGGGCTTGGAATCTCCCCGTAATCCAGGAAGGGAAATATGTCGGGTTTGTGTCAAAGGCCAAGATATTCAATACTTACAGACGGGTATTGCAGCATTTTTCTGATGAATGATCTCACGTGACCGGAAGTTTTTCAATGATGACGATGAATGAAAATTCGAAATTAGGCTACCGGGAGGGTATTGTTTCGGTTGTTTTAAATCTTTTCCTTTTTGTATTGAAGTATTATGCCGGGGTGGTTTCTGCTTCGGTTGCTTTGGTTGCGGATGCCTGGCATACACTTTCCGATTCTCTGACCTCTGTCGTGGTGATTCTGGGATTGCGGCTGTCTTCCCGGAAGCCGGATCAGGAACACCCTTTCGGACATGGTCGCTGGGAACAGGTTGCTGCGGTAATTATTGCGATATTGCTGGCGGTTGTCGGCTGGGGATTCATAGAAGATGCCGTCGCGAAATTAGTTGTACACGAGTCTGCCCGGTATGGCACGTGGGCATATGTAGCAACATTGGTATCCATTGGGTTGAAAGAGGCATTGGCGCGTTATGCTTTTCATATTGCCCGGTTGACGAAAAATATGGCGGTAAAGGCCGATGGCTGGCATCATCGGAGCGATGCTTTGTCTTCTGTTATTGTACTGGCAGGGGTGTTTCTCAATCCGTATGTTTGGTGGATGGATAGTGCATTGGGTATTTTGGTTTCCTTGATGCTTTTTTATGCTGCTTATGGGATTATCCGGGAAGCTGTTAATAAGATTCTGGGTGAAAAGCCTTCAGAGGAAATGATTGCCGAAGTAAAAAAGATTGTCGGAGAGGAGATGGGGAAGCAGGCTTATCCCCATCATTTTCATGTTCATAATTATGGAGACCATACCGAGTTTACCTTTCATGTGAAAGTTCCGGGGGAGGAAACAGTGCGGCAGACACACGAATTGGCTACCCGCGTGGAGCAGCGGCTTTGTTCGGAAATGAATGTGGATGCCACCATTCATATCGAGCCTTTGGAAAGAGTGTGATAAGTCATGTGAAACGTAGAAAAGGGGTTGGTTTAATTCTTTTTATATCTATTTTTGAAGAATAGGCATTGTTTATTCTTATAAAAAGTATATTTTTGCGGCAAAATAAGAACGCCAACATTTAAAGCAAAGCAAGTATGTATTGGACTCTTGAACTTGCATCTAAACTGGAAGATGCGCCGTGGCCGGCATCCAAAGATGAATTGATAGATTATGCTATCCGTTCGGGGGCGCCGTTGGAAGTGATTGAAAATCTTCAGGACATCGAAGACGATGAGGAGATTTTTGAAAGTATCGAAGATATTTGGCCGGATTATCCAAGTAAGGATGACTTTTTCTTCAACGAAGACGAATATTGATTAGTTTTTAATAGATTACTTATTTAGGTAGCGCGATGAACAAAGATGATCTGTTTGTCGCGCTATTGTTTTATCGTCTTATCTGGTGTATTTTGTTTTTTGTGAGTACTACAAAAATATCTGAAAAACGTCCGTTTTTTGTCAGAAAAAATTGAAAGACAAAAATAGAAAATATATGAAATTGATTAAGGAATGGTTTGTTTTTATTAAAAAATGTATATATTTGACAAAAGAACCAAAACAGCCATCCAATAAAAACGTCCGTTTTTTTGTCGTGGAAAAGTCTGATTATTAACCTGTCTTACTGCTTCTGCTTTGTCAGTGAGATTATAAATCAAATGTTATGAAATGGACAAGTATTTTTGTTAGGCCTCGGAGTTGCCAAAGGTGGGCTCTGATGGTGATGTTAGGACTGATGTGTCCTTCCGTTTCATTGTGGGCTGGTAATTCAAATGCAGAAAATGGAATTAATGTGACGAATGAATTATTCCAGGCACAGAAAATAGTAAAAGGTGTTGTAACGGATGAATCCGGGGTGCCGTTGCCTGGTGTAGCTGTGAAAATCAAGGGGCAGCATGTTGGGACGGCAACAGATGTTTCTGGACATTATCAGCTTACGATTGATAACCGTTTGGATGTGGTATTGGAATTTTCGTTTATGGGGATGAAAACTCAGGAGGTTAAAGTTGGGGACCGGACGGAAATTTCTGTGCAGTTAGAGGCATTGCAGACTCAATTGGATGAGGTTATGGTCGTGGCTTATGGTACGACTAAGCGGGAAGCTTTTACCGGATCCGCAGTCAGTGTGAAGAGTGATAAATTGACACAGGCAGCAGCATCCAAGACTTCTCCTGTACAGGCGTTGCAGGGCAATGTGGCAGGTGTACGTTTTTCCAATACTTCGGGGCAACCGGGGGACTTGTCTGCTGTTCAGATACGTGGTATTGGTTCGCTGAATGAATCGACTGCACCTTTGTATGTAGTGGACGGAGTGACTATTAGTGCTGGCTTGAATATGCTGAATCCGGAAGATATAGAAAGCATGACTGTATTAAAGGATGCAGCGGCGACCTCGCTCTACGGTAACCGTGCTTCTAACGGTGTGATTATTATTACGACGAAAAAAGGTCGAGAGGGAAAAATGCGTTTTTCTGCTACCTATGAACATGCGTGGTCGATGCAGAGCATGCCTCGTTCGGTAAAGGGATTTCACATGAATACCCGGGAATTGACGGAATATGCTATGGAGGCGTTGCAGAACAGGTATTTGTATGATAATGATGCGTTGCCTTGGCAGGATGCTTATGATCCGGGTAATACAGCTATACGGGAGAATGCTCGTAATTGGGCGTTGCGGAATCTGCATTCTGTGGCTAAATTGCTGCATCCCGATGATCCGTTGGACGGAAGTTATGATTACAGTACGAACAGTGATTTGGAAAAGTATCTGACCCATCCGCGTGAAAACAATTGGGAAGATGCGCTTTTCCGTACAGGACAGGAGGATAAGTTGAATTTGTCGGTGACAGGGGGAAATGAAAAATTGAATTTTTATGGTTCTTTGGGTTATTTGGATCAGAAGGGTATCGTTGTTGGTAGTGAATATGAGCGTTTTACTGGTCGTACTTCTGTTTCCGGGAAGTTGGGGCGTTATATCGATTTTTCGTTGGGAGAGAGTATAGGGTATAGTATTAAGGACGAGCAGACGGCTGGTGGAGGAAATTATTACTATTCTAATCCGATTTATGGAATACATGAGTTGAATCCGTCGCAACCGGTTTATCTTCCGGACGGTTCGCTGAATCCTAATCCGGGATATTGGAACAGCATTCCGAATTATGTGGCCAATTTGAAATTATTGTCATTTACAGAGAAAGAATTATCCAGTATTTCCAACCTTTCTTTGACGGTAAATTTTGCGGATTGGTTGAATTTCAGAACGGTGAATGGTATTGATATCAACTATGTGCAGGATAAACAAATATGGAAGCCGGAATCGAATGACGGTGCTCCTACCAATGGTTTTATGTGGCAGTATGCAAGCTTGTATCACAAAATGACGACGTCGAATACCTTGAATTTCAATAAAGCTTTCGGTATGCATACACTGGGTGCTCTTGTCGGTTATGAGGCCATGAAATACATGTATGATAACTTTGAGGCTTCCGGGCAACAATTTGCTTATAGTGACCTAATGTATTTGGGTAATGCGGCACAGCCTGCCAATGTAGGAGGATATGCAGGTGACGACCGGATGGTATCCGTTATCAGTAAGTTGGATTATAATTACGATAACCGTTATTACCTGTCGGGAAGTTTCCGTCGTGATGGAACATCGCGGTTTGCTCCCAATAACCGTTGGGGTAATTTCTGGTCTTTGTCGGGAGCCTGGATTTTAAGCCGTGAGCAGTTTATGAAAGGTGCTGCCGGGTGGCTTGATAATTTACGTTTGAAATTATCGTACGGTACGAATGGTAATCAACCAAGCGGGTATTTTAATTCGCTGACACTTTTTGCCGTAAATGCCCGTCATAATCAACAGGCGGCATTGACAGCTTACAGCTTTGGGAATCCTTCTTTGACTTGGGAAAACTCTTATACTTGGAATGCCGGAGTGGACTTTTCTGTATGGCAAGGTGCTTTGAGCGGTACGATAGAGTATTATAATCGCCGTACAACTGATTTGATTGACTGGACCAATGTTTCCTATATGACGGGATGGAGTTCGTATATTGTGAACGATGGTGAATTGCGTAATACCGGATTGGAAATCACATTGAATAGCCGGAACTTTGCCCGTGAGGATTTTACTTGGACTACGGATTTCAATATTTCATATATGCGTGCAAAAGTGGAAAAACTGAAAGGAGATGCGCGTATCAGCCATCCTTATATTACGCAGGAAGGAAAGGATATTTATTCTTTTTATACCCGTGAATGGGCTGGCGTTGATCCGGCAACAGGTATGGGTACATGGAAAAAGAATACAAAAAATGTGGACGGTGTGGTGATAGACCGGGAAAGTGTTACGAGCAATGTCAATGAAGCAGACCGTGTTGTGGTGGGCAAAGGGTATCCCGATTGGTTCGGAGGGTTGACAAATACGTTTAATTACAAGGGGATAGAGTTAGCGTTTTTATTGACCTTTTCTTTAGGTGGCGATATGTGGGATAATACGCATTATGACGGAGTGACTGATGGTGCGGAACTTGGAAATCAGAATTTCCGGAAAGATGCTGGCAAAGATTATTGGTGTAAACCAGGAGATCATGCGAAAAATCCTATTGTAATCCATAATAATCCCCTCAAATCTTCGTCAAGTACTTCTACGAGACGGATGTTGTCGTCTGATCATCTGAGGATGAAAAATGTGACGATAGGCTATAATCTGCCGAGGAATTGGCTGAGGAAACTGGGCGTTTCGTCTGCTAAGGTATATGTGAACGGAAATGATGTACTGACGTTTTCAAAAAGTAAGTACGTTGATCCGGAAGTCGGCATTGACGGGATGTCAAAAGCGATTGACTCTTATCCGATGCTGAAATCATGGCGTGTGGGTATTAATCTGCAATTTTAAAAATAGAACGGTATGAAATGTATAAATATATTATTGATTGCAGCATTGGGAATGTTTGCATCAAGTTGTGGGAATGATTTTCTGGACGTTAAGCCGACGAATGCAGTGGTGGATGATGATAATATGATCACCACAAATGCAGAATTGCAGGCTGCTGTTAACGGTGCGTACACTTATTTGGAGTATTATCGTGTTTCGACTATGTTGCAGGGAGATGTTATGGGGGATGATTTGCAAAGTTATCCGTGGGATTACAGACTGGAATTGTATTATTGTATGGATCAGAGGACGGTAAATTATACTGATATGGGGCTTTGGGCACGCTTATATTCGGGAGCGTTTGACATTAATACGGTACTTGATAAGGTGAAAAACATCAAGGAACAGAATGACGACACGAAGCGGATGGTGGCTGAATTGCGTTTTATCCGGGCTTTTCTGCACTGGGATGCTTCTTTGAGGTATGGTCCGCTTCCTTCCAATCTGGGGAAAGGAAATATTAAACAAGATGCTTTGGGTGTGATGATTACCGATAAATTACCGGAGGATATTCAAGGCGTATATTACCGGGATAAAGTAAGCGATGTATTTGCTTTTATGATTCGGGAGATGGAGGAAATTGTAGGAGACCTGCCTACAGAAAATCGACATGCAGCTTTGACTTATTGGGCAGGTAAAATGTTTCTTGCCAGATTGTATCTTTATACTGAACAGTGGGACAAAGCGTTCGATTGCGCTGCAGAAGTGATATCAAGCGGCAGATATGCGCTGTATGCGAAAGAGGATTATTTGAGGTCTTGGAGAGAGACTTATGGTTCCGAATCTATTTTTGAGATGCCGACAACAGAGTCAGACAATGCCAGTTGGGATGGATTGGGATATTTTGTAAATCATTACGGATACCAGGCAGTTATGGCTACCACGGAGTTTGTTTCCTTGTGGGATGCCGGTGATGTACGCTTTAATTTGCTGTATAATGCTTGGTGGGATTGGCTGCCTTACGGAACGGATGATTATAGTTGGGATAATTGCTATTTTATTTCCAACAAGTATCCGGGGCGTAACGGTAATTTGTTGGTATGCAATCCGAAAATATTCCGTTTATCAGAGGCTTATTTGATTGCAGCGGAAGCTGCTTTGAGAGGTTCGAAGGGAATGAGTGTGGGCAGTTGGTATTTGACAGAATTACGGCGTAATCGCACGACGACGGAGCCCAACCGTTATGATGCTGGTTATGATTTGGAGGATGTGCTTTATGAGCGGCGGGTGGAACTTATTGGTGAAGGACACCGTGCGTTTGATTTGTGGCGTAACCAGCGCTCGGTTGTGCGGTATTCAGGCGTACCGAATTTTCATTGGAGTAATATCCGGGTTGCGGAAATTCCTTTTGACGATTATCGCACGATATTACCGATTGCCGTACGGGAATTGGATTTAATGAGTGCGGTGGATAAAGCGGTTCAGCAGAATCCGGGTTACGGACTTTATTAAAAGTGATAATCGTTTGTGAGTTAAATCTTTCATGATTTTTTAATGGAAAATCGCGGTAAATGATTTTATCGCGATTTCCTTTTTATTTCCGGCAAATCGAAGCATAGGGACAGGTGCGGCATTTCTTTTCGTTGGTGGTGGGGGGGAATGCTTCCTCGGGAGAGAAGAGTTTTTCCAGCAACTGTTTCAATAGATTTTCAAATTCATCCTTATATCTGTCAAAATTGATAATCGGGTCTTTATCCTGTTTCAACAGGGGGCTGTAATCGGGATCAAAGAGGAGTTTGGTGCTGTAAATGCCGGGTTGCAAAGGTTTCTTTTGCAACTCTCCCCGTCCAAACATCAGACAATACAGCATTGTTTGGAAAGCTGCTTTGTTGCGTGTGGGGTTGGCGCCGTCAAAAAGGGATTCTATATTTTTGAATGTCGTGGTATCGCTTCCTGTCTTGTAATCAATGATGCGGACAGTTTGTGCTGTTTCGTCTATCCGGTCGATGATACCGCCGATGTAGACGGTTCGGGGCGTGCTTCCTGTGCCGATATGAATCGGGAAGCTGTATTTCTTTTCCATGGAAATCAGTCGGAAAGGGGCCGTCTGCCGGTCGTGTCGGAACATCTGGATAAGGTATTTCCGGATAATAGTCAGAATGAGTTCGTTGCTCCCGCTGTCTATCAGTTGGGATACCTGTTGGTCATAGAAGTTCAGGTAGGAGCGTTGGATGTGTTCATCCAGAAGTTTCGGATTGTGCAAAAAATGGTCGATGATTTCAGGGGTAACGCTTTCTTGGGCAACCGTTGCATAGAGGGATTCGGCGCATTCATGAAATATATTTCCCAGTAACCGGTGATCCAGTTCTTCTGCTATTTCCTCTTTTTCCTTTATTCCTGCGGGATATTTGAAATAAAATTTCAGCGGGCAGTCGATATAGGTATTTAAAGCGGATGGAGAAAGCGTATGTTCTTCTGATTCTCCGTATTGGTACAGTTTGTTCAGAACCCTTGGCGTTTTCTCTATCTCTGGCAGGGGGTGGTCTGAGACGGAGATATGATTTTGAAAGTTACTTTCTTTAATCGGCAGGCCGGATTCGTATTTGAGTTGATATAGATAACGGCTCATTTCACCGCCGTTCATGCCTTTTATTGCCGTGGTGTACAGAATGTGTATCTCTTTGGCCCGTTGGAGCAACCGGTAAAAATAATAGGCAAAAAGTATATCTTGGTGTTCCGGAGTGGGTAACCGGAATCCGAAGCGGAGATTATAGGGAATGAAAGACGGTGTGGTGGAGGTTTGGGGCAGAATCCCTTCATTGGCTGATAAGATAATCAGTTTTCTGAAATCCAGCATACGGGTTTCCATCAGTCCCATTAATTGCAGGCCTTCCAGTGGCTCACCCGAAAAGGGGACTGTGAGGGAGTGAACCACTTTGTTGATGATCTGGAGGTAAAGTCTGTCTTCGGGTTCGATGCCCTCTTCGGTAAACGTATTTTGTAGGCTTTGCAATTGGGTGAAAATATGGAAAATAAACTCCTTTTCAATCGGATGAATTTGTTCTTCCTTACCGTTCAGGGAACGGGAGAGCAATTGCAGCACAGAGAGGATATAATCGATGGTTTTAGAGGCCTCCGTTGAGAAAATGGCTTGCGTAAGGGCATTGAACCGAAGGTATTTTCCCGCAACGTATATGATATTTTTTTTATTGATATAGTCGGTAATTTTGTCAATTTCTCCGGGGCAGGCGTCTTTGATTAACTTGTGGTTAAGCAAGGCAATCACCGGTTTATAGTAATAATAGTTGCCGTTTGTTCCGGATTTGGAGTATTTCCGGAGTTCTCCCAGCAAATGAATGAGAGAGGCGACGGACGTATTTTGTGCCGGATAACCCATCGTGATATTGATTTTCCCGATGTGGTCGGGGATGGAGTGCATCACCGGCAGCAGCATGCGTTCATCACACAGGACAATGGCAGTTTGGGTGTAATCTTCGGGTGTCACCTCCTTGAGAAGTTCCGGAATGAGCTTGGCTTGTCCGATAGTAGACGGAACGGAAATAAATTCAATGTTTTTCCCGTTGTATTTGAGATTGTTGAAATATTCCTTTCCTAACTCATTAGGAAAAAGCCGCAGGTTTTCCCGGATGTATTTCCCCGCTTCGTGGTGTTCATTTGCCGCATAATACAGATCGTAATCCCAATAAAAAAAAGCCTGGCGGGTGTTTTGAAAATGGGAGAAGATCTGTTTTTCACAGAGATTTAAGGCATTAAAACCGGCGAAAATTACCGGTCCGTCATGGTGTGTTTCCTGAATGTGTTCCAGGTAATGACGCTGCGCCATACCTTCGTAGGCGATTTTTTCCTCAAACAGGGAGGCTTTAAATGTCGTGTAAAGGGTATGGAGTTTGTCCCAGATTTTTAAAAATTCCTGCTGTTCTTTGCTGTATTTCTCCGGGTTGAAGGTGGACCAGAATTTTTTTATGACTTCAACCTGCTCCGGTTGAAGATAAGGAAAATTATACTCTAAGTTTTTTAAAGCGGTCAGGTTGGAAAAAAGATCTTTGGCATCGACGAGGTATTTGTCAATGTCGTCAAAATCGTTCAGTAGCATATTGCCCCAGAAATAGAAATCTTCAAACTTTTCCTCGGTGTCGCCGATTTGCTGATAGGTCTTGTATAATTTGATGCTCAGAATCAAATCGTCCGGTTTCCGGAGTCCGGTTTGTTCCCGGATAAAATCAGAGAGCGTGATGATTTTAGGCATCCATATCGGACGGTCTATGAGGCGGGAGAGTTCTTCCGCTAAAAACAGTTCGCCCCGTTTGTTCGGGAAGATAACGGTAATATCTTCGAAATCCGGATATTTTCCGATTAAATCAGTAGCAAGTAAATGCAAAAACGAAGACATATACGTTCCGGGTTTAAAATATTGGGTTATGTGATGAATGAAAGTACGGGTTTTATAAAAGCCTTTGAATTTTTGTTATTAATTTTGACCGGACAAATCTACAATAAATACTCGAAAGTCAAAAGTTTAAGGGTGTTGGGAAAGGTTAAAATAGGGGAGACGGGAGGAAAGGAGTAAATAAATAAAAATAGATTGTATGCTTAGTGATTTATTGAAAAAAAACCGGAGTTATCGCCGCTTTTGTGAAAGTGAACGTATTCCGCAGGAACAGTTGGAAGAATGGGTGGGATTGATGCGTTTCTGTGCTTCTGCCCGGAATGCTCAGCCTTTGAAATATATTCCGGTGTGTCATAAGGAAGAGTGTGAAGAGGTATTTAAAACTTTGGCCTGGGCAGGGTACCTGACGGATTGGGACGGTCCTGAAAAAGGAGAGAGGCCGGCGGCTTATCTGATTCAATTGCTGGATACGCGTATATTAGAGAATTGTTTGTGTGATGACGGCATACAGATTCAGACTCTTTTGCTTGCAGCGGTGGAGAAAGGCTATGGCGGGTGTGTGATTAAAGCATTTCAGAATGAAAAACTCCGGGAGCTCTTGCAATTGCCCGATTATATGAGAATCAATTATGTCATAGCTCTGGGAAAACCTTGCGAGACAGTTGTCATAGAGGAGATGCGGGAGAATCAATTTAAGTATTGGAGGGATGCGGAGCAGATTCATCATGTACCGAAGAGGGGACTTGGTGAGCTAATTTTTAAAGGGGAATAAATTATGAAATTATTGTGTGCTGAATATAACTCCTCTGAGGAAATGGCGTTGAGTGTGGTAGGAGATAATGCACTACTGAGGAATAATAATGATTTTTATTTTCCTGCCTTCACGCAAGAGGTGAGTTGTGTGCCTCAATTGGTGTTAAAAGCCTGCAAACTGGGGAAAGGCTTTACCGGGCGTTTTGCTTCCCGGTATTATAATGAAATCGGGGTGGGCATCCGCTTCTATGCTGATACTTTAGAGCAAACATTGAAAACAAGGGGATTGCCGTGTGGGGTGGCTTCTTCCTTTGACGAATCGGCGGCCTTGAGTGTAATGGAAAGTTATACGGGAGGAAATGCAGACTATTATCTGAAAGTAAACAGAAATATTGTTTTCGAGGGAAATGCCTGTGATTTGCCGGTAAATATGGAGCAATTCGTATCCCAGGCATCCGGATATTATATGATAAAAATCGGCGACTTCTTTTATTGCGGCAATCCGTTCCGCTACAAAGGCCTGAAAATCGGTGACCGCTTGCAAATGGGCTTAAATGGTAAATGCCTCCTTGATTTTTATGTGAGATAGTGAATCGAATAATACCAATTATAAAAAAATTGCCCGGAAAATTTTTATTCTTCCGGACAATTTCTTTGCTATGATGTTTTCCGATAAAATCTTTATTTCTGGTATAAAAAACGTTTGATTTTTTGCGTGGGTGTTTTTTCAAAGGGTTCGCTTTGAACCAAGACCAATTGGAGTTTGGAAAAATTATTGACCCGGCTGTTGACATATTCCCGTAACTCCCGCTTTTGCTCTTCGATATAGTCGTTCACTAAATTCTTGTATGTTCCGGCCTGGTTTTTCAGTTTTTTATACTGTTTTTCCAGTTCTTCCATGTTGAAATGAACCATGGCAACCAATTTCCCTTTGCTTTCCACGACTAACGATTCGTTGACGAAACGGAAATTGTTGATAATGGATTCGATTTCTTCCGGATAAATATTTTCACCGGAAGCGCCGAGAATCATAGTTTTTATGCGTCCCCTGATAGACAGCCGTCCTTTTTTGTCGAAAGAACCCAAATCTCCGCTT
The DNA here is from genome assembly GCA_910589025.1 of uncultured Odoribacter sp. Classification (GTDB taxonomy): domain Bacteria; phylum Bacteroidota; class Bacteroidia; order Bacteroidales; family Marinifilaceae; genus Culturomica. The sequence continues at coordinate 44,126 of CAJURM010000004.1, forward strand.
TTAAACCATCCGTCAGGCGTGATACTCTCTTTTGTTAGTTCGGGTTTCTTGTAATAGCCCTTCATGACATGGGGACCTTTGATCCAGATTTCCCCTTCTCCTTTTTCGTCTGCATTGTGAATTTGAACCTGTACGCCTTCCATGACAGGCCCCACTCCTTGTAAGAACGTCTGGGATGGGTTACTTCCGGCAGACATCGGGGAAGTTTCCGTCAATCCGTAGCCGATAGCATAGGGAAAGCGGGCTTCATGGAGGAAACGTTCAACTGTCGGGTCCAATTTTGAACCGCCGATACCGAAGAACAGGAGTTTTCCGCCGAAGGTTGTCATCAATTTTTTACCAGCCAACCGGTTCATGAATTTCCGGACGAGGGTAAGACGGTACAAAGCACTTACCCAACGGTTGGAAGTGAATTTAGGCAATATCTGCGTTTTGTATATTTTTTCAATCACCAAAGGCACGGACAGAATGACTGTCGGCTTGATTTTCTGCATTGCCGGTACCAGGAGTTTGGGTGTCGGTACCCGGTCGAGGTAGAATACTCGGGCTCCGAACATTAACGGCAACAGCAGACCTAACGTATTCTCATAGGTATGTGCCAAAGGTAGGATACTCAAAAAGCGGTCACTTTCTCCCACATGTTGTATGGTGCAGCATTGCTGTGCATTCCATACCAGATTTTTGTGGGTAAGCTCAACCCCCTTGGAGAATCCGGTCGTCCCGGACGTATAGATGATGGATGCCGTATCCTCTTCCCGGATATCAAAATCGGGTAACGGTGTGGTGTCGCTTGCAAATGCCGGAGTTTGAAGCTGCTCTATATCTTCGTCCGGATAGTTCTCCGGAATACGGGCAAAAGTGTTCATCAGAATCTTTTGCTCCAGAAAATCCGTTTTGATTTCAGCCACTAATTTATAAAGCAGCTTGGATACGAAAATCATTTTGGCTTCCGAATGCTGGAGAATATTCTCTATTTCCGCTGTACTGAATCCCGGCAATATGGGTACAGCAATAGCCCCGATACTGGCAATTGCAAATTGGGTAATTCCCCAATGAGGCATATTGGCACTCAGGATAGCTATCTTGTTACCTTTTTGGACACCGGATTTCAGTAAATAATTGGATAGAGAAAGAACTTCATTATATAAATCCTGGTAAGTTCTGTTTCCGGATTGAACGAAATTGAGCGAAAGGTTGTCTTTAAATTTAGAACAACTGTTTCTTAGCAATTCCGGCAAAGTCAATTTTGTTAAGATCATGCTTTCATTATCGAAAATACAACGCAAAGATACGATGAATTTCTGATTAATGGGTTAAAGAAAGATAAAAAGTGAGCTCGGAGAGGTTAAAAGAAAGAGAGAAAAGTTAAAACGATGTCTTGTAACGGTCTATACAGTAGATGTTTATCTGTTTTTTATAAAAATCCCCGGAGAAAGTCATATAACTCTCCTCCGGGGAATAACGTATGTCCTGCTATTTAACAGGAATATTTTTCAGTGTTTCTTTCAGATAATCCCAGAATTTTCCGACAGAAGCGATATTCACTTTTTCGTCGGGTGAATGGGGATGGCAAATCGTGGGTCCAAAAGAAATCATATCCCAGTTTTCATATTTAGAACCCAAAATACCACATTCCAGTCCGGCGTGTATCGCCATCACCTGCGGTTCTTTTCCATACATTTTCTGATAAGTCTCTTTCATCAGTTTCAGAATAGCGGAATCGGGATTGGGTTTCCAGCCGGGATATGCTCCGTCAAAGACAATTTTATCGGCTTTTGCCAGTTCGAATACAGCATCCAGAGATTCGGCCAGGGCCTCTTTGGCTGTTTCGACAAATGAACGCATCAGCGTATTGACAACCACCTTGTTGTCCTTGGATTGTATGAGTGCCAGATTGTTGGATGTTTCTACGGTTCCTGCCATAGCATCCGACATGCGGATAACTCCGTTCGGGCAGGCGACAATAGCGTTGATAAGCCGTGCTTGTAAATCTTTGTCCATCACTTGTACCGGTACCTCTGCCTCTTCCGTAAAAAACTGCAAATCGGGTTCGGTAAGCTGTAATTCGGCTTTATAGATAGATTCGAACTCTTTCACCTTTTGGTTTAACGCTTCTGCTTTGGCTTGCGGTACTGTTACGACTGCGAAACTCTCTCTGGGAATAGCATTTCTCAGTGATCCTCCGTTGATGGAAGCAAGCCTCAGTTCCAAAGCTGCTGCATTGGCTTTCAGAAAACGGAATAACAACAGGTTGGAATTACCCCGTCCCAGATTGATGTCCATGCCGGAATGCCCTCCTCTGAGGCCTTTCACAGCTAATTTATAACCTTTGCTGTTTTCCGGTGTTTTTTCTTCCTTACAATTGAACTCAAACGTAGAATCCAGACCGCCGGCGCATCCTACATACAATTCTCCTTCGGTTTCTGAATCCATATTCAGCAGAATTTCTCCTTTCAGTTCTCCGGCTTTCAGTCCGATAGCACCGTCCATTCCCGTTTCTTCCGTAGCGGTGATTAAAACTTCTATTGGTCCGTGAGGAACATCCGTTGCAGTCAGGACAGCCATGGCTGCAGCTACTCCCATGCCGTTGTCTGCACCGAGCGTAGTACCTTTGGCACGCACCCATTCTCCGTCCACGTATGCCTGGATGGGGTCTTTGGTGAAATCATGCACAGTGTCCTCGTTTTTCTGGGGAACCATATCCAAATGACCTTGCAGGATAACTCCTTTCCGGTTTTCCATACCGAGAGTAGCGGGCTTACTCATGATGATATTGCCTGCTTCGTCCATCCGGGCCTCAATATGATTCTCTTTTGCCCAGTTCATCATAAACTCCCGGGCTTTTTCCTCGTGGTTTGACGGACGGGGCACCTGTGTCAGCTTGTAGAAATTTTGCCATACGGCTTGCGGTTGTAAGTCTTGTAATGTTGCCATAATTTTATATTTATTTTGAATCTTATTTCAAATGTTCGTTCAGATACTTCACAAATTTTGTATAGAGTTGCAGACTGGTATTTCCGCCGTAAATACCGTGATTGCGGTTGGTATAGATACCCATGTCAAACTGCTTGTTCGCTTGCACCAAACGCTCTGCCAGTTCATACGCATTCTGGATGTGAACGTTATCGTCTGCCGTTCCGTGACAAATCAGAAGGTTGCCTTTCAGTTTATCGGCCCAGCTGAGCGGAGCGTGGTCGGTGTATCCCTTTTCATTTTCCTGGGGCGTACGCATATATCGCTCCGTGTAAATGGAATCGTAATACTTGAAATTGGTAACGGGAGCAATGGCAATGGCGGTGCTGAATACATCGTGTCCTTTCATGATACAGAGAGAAGACATAAAACCTCCGTAACTCCATCCCCAGATACCGATTTTTTGAGCATCCACGTAGGGCTGGTTGGCCAGCCACCGGGCGGACGCAATCATGTCGTCGCTTTCGTACTTACCCAATTGCATATAGGTACATTTCCGGAACTCTTCACCCCGGGCTGCTGTGCCCCGTGGGTCGATGCAGACAACGATATAGCCTTCCTGTGCCAGATAATTCAGCCAGTTGACACCGCCCCAGGCATTTTTCACCTGCTGTGAATTGGGACCGCTATACTGGGTAATCAGTACCGGATATTTCTGTGCCGGATCAAAATTTACCGGTTTCATAATCCAGGCATTGAGTTGGGTTTCACCGTCTGCTGACGGGATTTGGATAAATTCCTTCGGGCTGAGATTGTAATTTTTTACCACCTCGGTTAAATCATGGTTGTCTTCCAGTACACGTATCACTTTGTGCTTCGCATTATATAAACGAATTACCGGAGGTGTCTGGATATCCGAGACGGTATGGATGTAATAATTGAATGTTTTACTGAAAACAGCGTCATTCCAGCCTTTGACACTCGTTATTTTGGTCTTTTTTCCTTTGGCGTCCACAGCATATATCTGTTTTTCAAGGGGTGATTCCTCAAAAGAAGAATAATAGAATAACTTCCGTACAGGGTCATAGCCGTAGAAATCGGCAATATCGTATTTGCCGCTGCTGATGGCTTTTTTCTCATGCCCGCTCATATCATACAGATAGATATGCATATAACCGCTTTTCTCACTGGTGATGACGAAATGTTCCCCGTCCTCTAAGAAAATCAGATGATCCAGATTGCTCTCGTCAATATAATATTTATTTTCTTCCCGGTATAATGGTGTGGTGCGGCCCGTGCGAACATTGGCAAGCAATACGTCCATTTTGTTCTGCAAACGGTTTAAACGGATAATCGCCAGGCGCTTGGGGTCTTTGGTCCAGTGGATACGCGGCAAATAAATATCCTGCTCCTCTCCGGTGTCCATGGTGAGGGTTGTTTTGTCTTGAATATCGTATACATGTACCGATACCTTGGAATTGGCTTCTCCGGCCTTCGGATACTTGTAACTGTATACAGAAGGGTAAAGCTCGTTGTTTTTTATTGCCGGGTTTCTGCCTTCAAACATATTCATCGGGTACTCCTTGACTTCGGACTCGTCAAATTTGATATAGGCAAGGGCAGAACCGTCCGGTGCCCACTCAAAAGCTTTATTGAAAGCAAACTCCTCTTCGTATACCCAGTCGGGAGCTCCGTTGATGATTTCATTGTATTTCCCGTCAAAAGTAATCTGCCGCTCTGTCCCGAATCGCAGGTCATGAATAAACAGATTGTTATCCCTTACGAAAGCAATGCGCAGACCGTCCGGAGAAAAAGTGGCAAGGCGTTGGCGACCCTGATCGGAAAGAGGCTTGATTTCCTTGTTCTTAAAATCGTAGATATAATAATCTGCCGTATATGACCGCCGGTAAATCGGGGTTACATTCGTAGAGATCAGAATCCGGCTTTCATCTTTGTTGAACTGGTAATCACTGATGTGTTTTACGTCATTTTGTTCAATTTGCTCCAAATCCAGCAACGTGGCAACCGGTTTGCCGGTTTTGTAGCTGTATTGCGTGATTTTTTTGCCTCCGTTTTCCAACACGGTATAATGCTCTCCGTCATTCATGGAACGAAGTCCGTAAACACCTTTGGACCGGAACGTGCCGTTGACGAAAAAATCCTCTAAGCTCAGAGATTGGTTTTGTGCCTGACCAGATAAATAAAGACTGCAAATAAAAAGTAAAAAAACAATACGGTATATTCTTCTCATTTCAGATAAACATTAATTTATTAATTATAAATCATTTCCGGGCTTCCCTTTTTAGCAGGTTCAAAGGTTTAAAAAAAATATCTGTTTTCAAAGTCTTTTCCAGGCGAATATTTCCGGACACGGCAAATTTATTCCCGAACGGACAGAGCCTTTTTTCCGGCGATGGAAACAAGAGTGAAAAATGGGAGACAACTTGCATTTGCTGCCGTATATCCATAAAAAAATATATCTTTGCAGACTGTTAGTCTAAAAATTAAAGCACATGCATTTTAAACTTTTGGCCAAAGATAAGGATAGTGAAGCCCGCTGCGGAATACTCACCACCGGTCACGGTGAAATTCATACACCTATTTTTATGCCTGTCGGTACCGTCGGTACCGTAAAAGCCGTGCATGCGCGGGAATTGAAACAGGACATACAGGCTGAAATAATTCTGGGAAACACCTATCATCTTTATCTGAGGCCCGGAACAGAGGTCTTGCAAGCGGCGGGAGGGTTGCATAAATTTAATGCGTGGGACCGGCCTATACTGACAGATAGCGGCGGATTTCAGGTTTTTTCCTTAACGGATAACCGCAAGATTACCGAAGAGGGAGTTATTTTCCGTTCTCACATTGACGGTTCAAAACACATGTTTACACCTGAAAAGGTGATGGATATCCAGCGGAAAATCGGAGCCGACATCATCATGGCTTTTGACGAATGTCCTCCGGGAAACAGCGACTACCGGTATGCCAAGAACTCGTTGGAATTGACCCAGCGCTGGCTGGAACGTTGTGTTGCCCGGCTGGGTTCAACGGAACCGCTGTATGGATATGAGCAAAATTTATTCCCCATAGTACAGGGGTGTGTGTACAAAGATTTGAGAGAGAGAGCGGCGGAGCATGCCGTAGCGTTGGATCGTGCCGGATATGCCATTGGCGGACTGGCAGTCGGTGAACCGACCGAACGAATGTATGCCATGATAGAAGTGGTCAATCGCATCCTGCCTCAAAACAAACCCCGTTATCTGATGGGAGTGGGGACGCCTGAAAATATACTTGAAGGCATTGCCAGAGGTGTGGATATGTTCGATTGCGTCATGCCGACCCGCAATGGCCGGAACGGGATGTTGTTTACGACCGAAGGAGTGATTAACATCAAAAATCAAAAATGGGAACGGGATTTCACCCCGATAGACCCTGCGGAATTGTCTTACGTCGACCGGGAATACTCCAAAGCCTATTTGCGGCACCTTATTAAGGCGGATGAAATATTGGGATTGCAGATTTGTTCCGTTCATAACCTGGCATTTTATTTGTGGCTGGTGAAAGAAGCCCGGCAACATATCATGGCAGGGGATTTTATGGCGTGGAAAACATCCGTGCTGAAAAAGATAACCACCCGCTTGTAATTTTAACTTGTGGAAATGAAGAAACTCGACTTATACATCATACGGAAATTCCTGGGCACCTTCTTTTTTTGTCTGCTCCTGATTCTTTGTATAGTGGTCGTATTCGATATTTCCGAACGTCTGGAGAAATTCATAGAAAACGATGCGCCTGTCAGTGCGATAATCTTCGACTATTACATGAATTTTATCCCCTACTTCGCCAATGTATTCTCTCCCTTATTTACGTTTATTTCGGTCATATTCTTTACATCCAAAATGGCATATGACAGTGAAATTATAGCCATCCTCAGTACCGGCATTAGTTTCAAACGCTTTCTGTATCCCTATTTCGTATCTGCTTGCATTATTGCTGTTTTTTCTTTCGTCCTGGGAGGATTTATCATACCGAATGCCAATCAGAAACGCATCCTCTTCCAGGAACAGTATATGGGTAAAAAATACTCCAACAAAGAATCCAACATACACCGCCAGATTGCTCCGGGGGTGTTTATCTACATGTCCAGTTATTCTGCCGCAACAAATACGGGCTACGATTTCTCCATTGAAGAATTTGTGGGGGATACCTTGAAAAGCAAACTGATTTCTTCCCGGATAGCCTGGAACAAAGAGAAAGAAAAATGGGTCATTACCAACTGGAAACTGCGGGAACTGGATGGCGACAAAGAGCAATACACCGTAGGGAAACAATTGGATACTTTACTGGGATTTGTGCCTTCCGAGTTTTCGAAAGACCCCAGCAAAATAAAAGAACAGCTGACCTTGCCTGAACTTGAGGAATACATTGACCGCATGAAACTGCGGGGGAGTTCAAATGTCGTTGAATTTCAGATTGAAAAATATAAAATGCTGGCCAATACATTTGCCACATTCATTCTCACCTTTATCGGAGTCAGCATCTCTTCCCGTAAAATCCGCGGGGGAATGGGATTTCATCTGGGACTGGGCCTTTTACTGAGTTTTTCATACATCTTATTCATGCAGTTTTCAACTGTTTTTGCAACAAACGGAGATATGAATCCGTTACTAGCGGTGTGGATACCGAATATATTATTTTCGGTTATAGCCTTGTTTGTATATAAGACTGCTCCTAAATAATGTAACGGAGAGACGTGAAGGTATGTCGATAGGGTATAAATAGATATTAATTATAGAACATGGATAGATATAGTAACAAGCAGGAGAAAAGAAGCAGTTATAACGAAGAGGGCAGAAGAGAGGGCGGATATGTGCGGAACAAGCGTCAGGGCGGTTATAACCGGAACAGACAGGAAAATACAGAAAGAGGTAGAAAATATTTTCATAAGAACACACAACCGGAGACAGGAGGAGAAACTCGGGAGAGAAAACCTCGGAGGGAATTCCGGAGAGAGGAAGAAAACGGGGGACGGAGAAGAGAATATTTTAGCCGGAACAATAATAAACCGGGAGAACGCTATAAAAGAGAAGAAAGAGAAAACCGGGAACAAAAGCCTTTTGCACCATTCCGCAAAAGGGAATATAGCCGACAGATTGACGAGCAGAAAAAAGAGAAACTGCGAGACAAGCATTACAGCAAAAAGAAACAGCTGGTGCATCGCATAAAAAAAGCAGAAAAAGCGGATGCCGAACTGAGGCTGAACCGTTATATCTCAATGAGCGGGGTATGCTCCCGCCGGGATGCTGACGCTCTGATAACCGAAGGAAGAGTGAAAGTCAATGGCGTCATTGTACAGACTGTAGGTGTGAAAGTAAAACGGAACGATAAAATAGAGCTTGACGGAGAAGCTATTGTGCCGGAACGGAAAGTATATATCGTGCTGAACAAACCCAAAGATTACGTCACGACAATGGAAGACCCGCTGGAACGCAAGACCGTGATGTCCCTGATTGAAGATGCCTGCAAAGAACGCGTATATCCGATAGGACGCCTGGACCGGCAGACAACGGGGATACTGCTTTTTACCAATGATGGGGACTTATCGAAAAAACTGACACATCCGAAATACGAACATAAAAAAATATACCATGTCTTTTTAAACCGGCCACTGGAAGCAAGAGACATGGAGAGCATCAGCAAAGGCATTGAACTGGAAGACGGACCCGTCAAAGCAGATGAAATCAGCTACGTCTCTACCGACCAGATGCAGGTGGGTATTGAAATCCATTCCGGACGAAACCGCATTGTCAGAAGGATTTTCGAACATCTGGGCTACCAGATAGAAAAATTGGATCGGGTATATTTTGCCGGAATCACCAAGAAAAACTTGCCTCGGGGCAGATGGCGTTTCCTCACACAGGAAGAAGTCCGGATACTTAAAATATATTAAATCCGTATAACAAGCCTAAATCCCGGGGATTTTATACCGTTTTTCATTTTTAAAATAAAAACAGTGTTTAAAATAAATCCTGTATTAAAAAAAATGTATATCTTGCATCGCCTTACAATTTACGGATATGGTTGCATTTGTATCACATGGGATTAACAGGATGAGAGTGTTGCAGAAAATCTCATACACTCCGCGATGGATTATATTTGCTATTGATGTATGTTTGAGCTTATTCTCTATAGCCATAGCTTGTCTGGTATTGACTAACTTCCAGTTGGATAAAATTGTCTGGAATTCCCTGGTGAAGATTATGATGGTCGTGATGGGGGTAAGGGTAATCAGTTTCATACTGGGGCGCACTTATTCGGGTATAATCCGATACACAGGCACGGAAGATGTATTGCGCATATTTTATGTATTGACTGCCGGAGAATTAGTATTATTACTATTTAACGCCGGCTTTTTTATTTTTGACCAGACCTTTTTTATTCCGCTCGGATTCTTGCTGATAGAATACATGGTACTGATGTGTATCATGACCGTTAGCCGTTTATTTGTTAAAATTACCTTCGCCCAATATCTCGATGCGGAAAAAGTAAAGAAAAATGTGATTATTTGCGGAAGCGATGAATACGGCATGATGGCAAAACATGCTTTGGACAATGCTGTGGATGCTTCCTATAACATCCTGGCATTCGTGGATATGAACGATAAAAAAGCAGGGAAAGTACTGGAAGGTGTAAAAATATATAAATCGCAGGCATTGGCTTACCTGCTTAAAAGATACAACGTCGACAAAGTAGTCATTGCCAAAAAACTATTGGCACAGGATAAAAAAAGGAAGTTAATAGAGACCTGCCTCAAATACAACGTAAATGTACTGGAAGTACCCCAATTTGAGAGCTGGATAAACGGTGAACTCAACATCCGGCATATTAAAAACATCAAAATTGAAGACCTGCTGGACCGAGGAGTGATAGAACTGGACGACAATGCGCTCCGCAAACAGTTACTGAACAAAACGATTCTGGTAACCGGGGCTGCCGGTTCCATAGGCAGTGAGATTGTAAGACAATTGACCCGCTTTAAACCTGCCCGGATTATTCTGTTTGATGAGGCCGAATCCCCGCTGTATGACATACAACTGGAATTATCCGAAAAATTCCGCTTTAACGATTATGTCATAGAAATGGGAGATGTCAGGGAATACCAGAGGGTGGAAAAAGTATTCTTAAAATACAAACCGGACATTGTTTACCATGCGGCTGCTTACAAGCATGTGCCTATGGTCGAACTCTTACCGCTGGAAGGAATTAAAACCAATGTTTTCGGAACCAAAAACGTAGCCGATCTGGCTGTAAAATACGGTGTCGATAAATTTGTCATGATTTCAACCGATAAAGCGGTGAACCCGACGAACGTTATGGGATGCACCAAGCGGATTGCCGAAATCTACATCCAGTCCCTCAACAGCAAATCCGAAACTTCATTCATCACCACCCGTTTCGGGAATGTATTGGGGTCCAACGGTTCTGTCATTCCCCGGTTCACCAAACAGATAGAAGCCGGAGGACCGGTGACCGTCACCCATCCGGACATTACCCGCTTTTTCATGACCATTCCGGAAGCCTGTCAGCTGGTATTACAGGCGGGAGCCTTGGGAGAGGGAGGCGAAATATTTGTATTCGACATGGGAGAAAGTGTCAAAATTGTTGATCTGGCACGTAAAATGATAAAATTGTCAGGCTTTGAAGTAGGAAAAGACATTCATATCGTTTTCACCGGTTTGAGACCCGGAGAAAAACTCTACGAAGAAGTGCTTAATGTCAAAGAAACGACCTTACCAACCCCTCACAAACGCATAAAAAGAGCTAAAGTCCGGGAATACGACTTCGAAGAAATAAAATGCGAAATGCAGGAACTGAGCGAAATCATGAAAGAAGGGAACACCTTTGAAGTCGTACGGAAAATGAAACTAATCGTCCCTGAATTTAAATCCAAAAACTCGGTATACGAAGAGATAGATTTCCAGCTTGAAGCCGTGAAAATGGAATACATAATGGAAAAAGCCGTTAGGGAATAAACAAACACTAATCACAAAATCGGCTGGATACATGCAGTTTTGGTATGCCGTATATACAACTTCCCGGGCGGAAAAAAAAGTAAAGCAACGTCTGGACGAGTCTGGTATTGAAAACTATCTGCCCTTACGTACGGAAATCAGAATCTGGAGTGACCGGAAAAAGAAAGTCTCCCTGCCCCTAATCCCCGGTTATATATTTGTCCGCATTGCTGTTGAAGATATGCTGAAAATATTGAATATCCCTGGGGTTGTTACTTTTCTGAGAGAAAAATCGGTTCCTGCGGCAATTCCTGACGACCAGATACATCGTTTACGCATGATGGTAGAACATGCCTTTGATGAAATCGAATTCCTGACCTCCCACGTAAACGTCGGAGATAAAGTAAGAGTCAAACAAGGTAACCTGGAGGGGCTAATCGGAGAACTGGTCGAAGTGCGGGGGAAATATAAAATAGCTATCCGTTTGCAATATTTCGGTTGCGCATTAACAACCGTTCCCGTCAGTTGGGTGGAAAAATTGAAAGATTGATGCTTTTGTACTGAAAAAGTAGGCCGGCTCATTTTTATAACTGAATCTTTTTGAATAATTTTGCAAATTATAAGTCAGTTGAGGAAACTATTATTAATTTAATCCTGGTAAGAGTGAAAAAAATATCGTTATTACTGCTTTTGTTGATAGCAACTATCGGACAGTCATTTGCTCAAATGTCAGATGAACAGATAGTCAAGATGGTGCAGGACGCGCAGAAACAAGGCATGAGCCAGCAGCAGATTGTTATGATGCTGCTCCAAAAGGGTGTAACCAAAGAAAAGCTGCTCCAACTGAAAGCAGCCTATGAGGAAAATACCCAGAATGCGGCCACTTCATCCATTGGAACATCTGCAACAACCGATTCCCGCTTACGGACGAAACCTGTCAGCAAACAGAAAACTTCCCCCAAAAACGATACCTCCACCCCTGAAGAAAAAGAAAAAGAGGCGAAAGACAGACGCTACCTGAAAGAATTCCCTGAAATAAAAGAAGAACAACTTTTGGATGTGGAAACTCCGGACGGAACCTCTTTGCTGGACTCCCTGACTTGGGAAATAGAGATGAACGAACGCTTGAACAAAATCTTGAAAGAAAAAGAAAAAAAAGTGTTCGGACGCGATATCTTCAACAATCAGACACTGACTTTTGAACCCTTACTCAACATTGCAACCCCTGATAATTACCTCTTGGGACCCGGAGATGAAGTAATTATTGATATTTGGGGGGCATCCCAGGATAATATCCGTGAAATAATTTCTCCGGACGGAAACATAATCGTACAGGGATACGGACCGCTTCACTTGAGTGGATTGACCGCCAAAGAAGCGAATGAGCGCGTTAAAAACGAATTGTCGAAAATATACTCAGGAATTAATACGGGTAATTCTTCCATACGCCTTACCTTAGGTAACATCCGCAGTATTCAGGTCAACGTAATGGGTGAAGTGATGATGCCCGGAACCTACACCTTACCTTCGCTGGCTTCGGCATTTCATGCCTTGTATAGTGCCGGAGGTGTGAATCCTATCGGTTCGCTTCGGAGCATGAAAGTATTTCGCGGAGGAAAAGAGGTGGCCGATGTAGACGTCTATGAATACCTGCTGAAAGGGAAAAACGATTTAAACATCATCCTGCAGGACGGAGACGTAATTGTCATTAATCCTTATGAAAATCAGGTAACCCTTGAAGGAAAAGTGAAACGGCCGATGATCTATGAAATGAAAAAAAATGAAGTGATCGGCGATTTGCTGCAATATGCAGGAGGATTTACCGGCGATGCCTATAAAAAGAGCATCCGCGTAATTCGGAAAAGCGGACGTGAACGCCAGATTTTTAATGTAGATGACGATGAATTTGACCGTTTTCTACTGGCCGACGGAGACCAGGTGTCTGTTGACTCCGTATTGGATCGTTTTGAAAACCGCATAGAAGTAAGGGGAGCCGTTTACCGGGAAGGATTATATGCCCTTAGGGAAGGTTTGCAGACTGTGAAACAATTACTGGAAAAAGCCGAAGGCTTGAGAGGAGATGCATTCCCCAACCGGGCGGTGATCTACAGAGAAAAACCCGATCTTTCCACAGAAGTATTGGCTGTTGACATCCAGGGAATCGCTTCCGGTAACGTGCCGGACGTACAACTGGAAAAAAATGACGTACTATACATCCCCTCTATTTTTGACCTCAGAGAAGACTACACCATTGCTGTAAAAGGAGACGTGGGACATCCTGGAACCTATAAGTTCGTAGATAACATGACCCTTGAAGATTTGGTCATACAGTCGGGAGGATTGCTGGAATCAGCCTCCACCATACGGGTTGATGTTTCTCGGCGCATTAAAGACCCCAGAAGTACAAGGGCAGGAGAACGCCGGGCGGAAACCTATACTTTCACCCTGAAAAACGGCTTCATAGTGAGCGGACCGTCCGACTTTACCCTGGAACCCTTTGATGAAGTCTATGTGCGTCGCTCCCCCGGTTATCAGGAACAACAGAACGTATTTATAGAGGGCGAAGTTGTATTCGGAGGAGAATACACCTTGGCGAAAAAAGGTGAAAGACTTTCAGACTTGGTAAAAAGGGCAGGAGGGCTGACCGTTGAAGCCTATCCCGAAGGAGCCCGTTTAACCCGGAAACTGACGGACGATGAAAAAGCAAGAGTACAGACCTTGCTGAAACTGACTCAGCAGGGAGGAAAAGACTCCATCAATGTAGAACAATTGGATCTCGGAGATACCTATTTTGTCGGAATAGAGCTGAATAAAGCCTTGGAAAATCCCGGTTCCGACGAATGGGACATTATTTTACGGGAAGGCGATGTACTGCAAATACCTGAATACAACGGTACGGTGAAAATCAGTGGAGCCGTGATGTATCCGAACACAGTCGTATTTAAAAATAAAGCCAAACTGAAACACTACATCAGTCAGTCGGGAGGATATGCCCAGCGGGCAAAGAAAAGCCGGGCTTTTGTGATCTATATGAACGGTACGGTTAACGTTGCCAAAGGAAGCAGAACAAAACTAAGGCCAGGATGTGAGATCGTCGTACCGCTTAAACCGCAGCGTAAAGGTTTGGGATTGACAGAGATTATGAGCTTGGCCTCTTCGACAACTTCGATGGCGGCTATGGTGACCTCGATTATAAATTCTACTAAGTAATACCTTCTGATAATAGAAATGGAACAAAATAACATCTACACAGAACAGAGAAGTCTGCAACAAGATACAGATCAGGAAATTGACTTGGTAGAAATCATCCGTAAACTTTGGAAAAACAGGAAATTTATTCTCCGGGTGACACTGGGATTTATGGTGCTGGGCGTATTGGTTGCCTTATTGAGTTCGGAAGAATATACGGCAGGCTCTACAATGGTTCCGCAGACCTCTGAAAAGAGCATGGGCGGAGGACTGAGTGGACTGGCTGCTATGGCCGGAATCAATTTGGGTGACGTAGGAGGAGGGGAAGCCCTTTCACCCAAAATGTATTCTAAAATACTGGAAAGTATTCCTTTTCAGAAAGAATTGATGCAGACACCCATAAAATTTGAGGAATACGAACAGCCTGTAACCCTGTTTGACTACTTCACCAATGAAGACTATAAAAAATTCACTCTCGGAGGGGCAATTAAAAAATACACGATAGGCTTACCCGGAGTGATAATAAAGGCTATCCGCGGTGAAAAAAAGGATGAAATCTATAAACCGGAAGCTATAGGAGCTTTACAGACCTTAACCATAAAAGAAAAAAAATGTGTAGAGAGCCTCAAAAGATTGGTTACACTGAATCTGAATGAAAAAGACGGCTATGTAGAATTGACGGCGGTGATGCCTGAACCTTTGGCAGCAGCACAGTTGGCAGAGAGGGTACAAACCCTTTTACAGCGTTACATAACCGAATTTAAAATTGAAAAAGTACAGTCCAATCTGGATTTCGTCCAGGAACGTTTTGACGAAGTAAAACATGATTTTGAACAGATACAGCAGGAACGGGCAGTATTCAAAGATGCCAATAAAAACATCTACTCCGCCCGCGCACAAACCCAGGAAGAACAACTGGACACTCGTTACAACCTGGCTTTAAGCGTCTACTCTGAATTGGCAAAACAAGTGGAACAGGCAAAAATACAAGTGAAGGAAACCACTCCGATACTCACGATAATAGACCCGGTGACCATACCTTTGGAACGCTCCAAACCCAAACGGGCGCTCATCTTGGTGCTTTTTACCTTCTTGGGCGGATTTGCAGGTATCGGACTGGTACTCATATTGCCCTCACTGGCGAATATACTGGATAACGAAAAACTCCGGAAACTGGTTACAGAATAACTATAACTTGAAAATTCGTTCCATTAACGTCCATTTCTCACTGGATGTAGCCGTAGAAGTAGTTTGTTGAAACCGGGAAACATAGGCTTCCCATTCTGCTTGGCGGGGAAGAGTCGAGAGACGTGCATTGTCTTTAAACCAGTCAAAATCATCAGTTGTTTCCATAATCATGAAAAGCGTATTTTCGTGAATATAGATTTCCATGTCTGTTATCCCGACCTCCCGTATTCCGGCTTTGATTTCAGGCCACACCTCCTGGTGAACCCGGACATACTCCCGGACAAGAGCCGGATCCTCTTTTAATTTTAAAGTCTGGCAAAACCTTTTCATAACGGCATAAACTTAAGAACGACTGATTTGTAAGCCTTTATCCGATAGGGTCACATCCACGAACCGCGCCAGCTTATTCGGCGGATTTTGATTCAGAAGCTGCTTAATATGTCCGGCAGCTTCCGGATCCTTCGCGACCATATAAAGATACCCTCCGCCTCCGGCACCAGGAAGTTTATAGCCTAAAGTAAAATCTTCTATCTGGCGGATAATACTTTCTACCGCTTCCGGATTCGTACCGCAATCCAATGCCTTATTTTGCTCCCACGTCTTTCTTACCAATTGTCCCATTCCCGTGAAATCGCCTCGTTGTATGGCTTCAAACATAGCCGTTGCATGTTCCTTCATTTCTGCTAAAATACGGAGGTGCTTCCCGTCATTCAAAAACATCCCTTTGACAATCTCCGCCAATATATTTTTTGCCGTACGGGTAATGCCTGTATAATACAATAAATGACAGGATTTGTATTCCGGTTCGGTAAACAGCATATCCGGCAGCCACTTGATAGTAGGACTTTGTTCAAAACCTTTAGTAGTCTCTATACATTTTATCCCTTGAAGTATACCGCCGAACTGATCCTGCCATCCTCCGCCGGTTGTTAACAACTGCTCCAGAATCAAAGTGCGGTGGCAAATCTCATTTTTCTCCCAGTTCATTCCGCAAAAATCAGACAGAGCGCCCAACACCGTTGCTGCCAACACGGAGGAAGTTCCTAAACCTGAGCCTGCCGGAATTGCGGAAAGTAAGGTGATTTCCAGACCTCCTCCGATGGCAATCAATTGTTTTTCCAAAGAAGGGTAAGGAATCACCGAAAACTTCGGGGAAAAACCAGTAAGTACCAATGCCGCTTTCGGAATGGAAAAAGGAGAACCTATTTGGGTAAAAGCATGTAACTCTTCATAAGTTTTTATGATTTCCATAGCACCCAAATCGATGGAGCGGAGAATAATATGACATTCTGCACAAGGCTTTATATAAACCTGGATAGGTGGCTGTCCGTTTAGCTCGATAGCCATATTGATGACGCGCCCTCCTTCATTCAGACAATAGGGAGGCGTATCTGTCCATCCGCCGGCAAGATCAATGCGAACCGGACTCCGGCTCCAGACAATCTGGTCGGAATACACTGCACGTATCGGAGAAAGCTTTTGCTGATAAACAGAATCGATAAGTCCATCTCTCAGTAATGCAAAAGCCTCATTTTCTTCTTCTTTGAAACTTTCTCCTGATAACTGTTTAACTCTTGCCCGGAACATACGGTCACGTATCTGCGTCATGCGGTCGCTACAAGGCGGTAGGGGAGAAGGTAAAGCAATATGCTGTTCGGCGAACTCCCGGGCTGCTTCGGCTAAATTGAGTTGGTAAAACACACTTTTCTCAAAATTCCGAGCCAAAAAAGACCAATTCCCTTTCCGGAAACCCTCCCTTTGGGCAAAAAGACGGACCAAATTAGCGCGTGTCGAAAGCTCGTCGGCAGAAAAACGCGGACGAGATAACCAGATAGCCTTGCCTGTTTCCGACTCCGGATGGGAAATCATCCATAGAAGAACCTCTTCCATATCGTCCGTAGACTCGCATATGGGAAAAAGCGCCGCCGACTGGAGATCAGTATCCGGATTTAAATTGCAATCCGGAAAATTCAGATTCCGGGCGGAAAACCACTTATTGAAAGACTGTCCCATAAAAAGAGTGGACGAATCTTTTAACGCCCCTTTGAATGGGTCCAGGAAACCGTAAGGTCTGACAGCGTAACCTTTCTCCCCGACAGGAACAACATCAATACATATCTGTTGCGGTACTTCGATATGCCAGTCATTTACAGGAATCCCCGTAAACAAATGCTTGTTGTGAATCCTCCAATGTGCTCCGATACAACTGTTCTCAATCCATAAATCCGCATTCTCAGCCGTCAGCGGAACACGGATATCGGCATTCTGGACAAACATTGCCGGATGAGGCTTTACACTTTTGTGTACAATTATGCGTTGGTCATGAATACGGTTTTGTATCGCTAACGTAGAAGAAATCAGCTCCCGGCTGGTGCCGTAATGGTAAAACTCGCCTCCTGCCAAAGGAAGAATAGCGACGCTCAGTTTATTTAACTCCGGGTCCGTAATCTGAGGATGCACCCCTAACGTAAGACCGAAATCCGAATACAAATCATAAAACTGAAACTCTTTTTGGGCTGTTACACTGCGTTTATACAACAATTCAACCGCCCGGTCACTGAGTAACCAAATCCCGATATCCATCAGAAAAAGGTGTGTTTGAGTCAATTGGGCTAATTCTTCCAACGACGGCTTTTGAAGCATATAGTCCAATACTTCCGGACACTCCCGCTTCGCAACGAATACGCCGTGATTGGTAGCTAAAGCCGGATCCGTCCAGAGACCGTAACACACGACATCAGCTTCCGGAATTTCCTGTAAAGCCTCCGTACAATGGATATAAACGTCACCGCTGGCGATTAAAGTATGAAACTTCTCCGGAGTCTGTTGTATAATTTTTTCGTAAAGAGGCACCTGTAACGAAAGCAAATCCTGGTCCAGATTTTGTCCCGTTGCCCAACGGAATACCGGAATAGGCGTCAGAATCTTACCGGAAGGGGCATAAGCAGGTAACCTACGGCTTTGGCCTCCTGCATGGAGCAGGATTCTCTTGTCTTTTTTTAGCCAGTCCGAGAAAACCGGGGCTCCGTTTTCATTTTCCCTGCATTTTTCCAGCAGCCAACTGCTTCCTCCCCCGGAACCTAATTTTCGGTCAATCGGGTCCGAAGTACAAAACCACTCTCCGGCCTCAGCTTTTTTTAACTTGTGAAAATAATGAACCAGATTAACCGGCAAAGACAATAACTTTTTTACCATACTTTTGATACAAAAGGGACACTTACCTTATCCTGTTTTTAACTTTTTCTCTCAGACTTTTAACTTTTCCTATACCACTCATACATTTTTCTGACTCCTTCCTCAATTTCAATCCGGTGATGCCACCCCAACTGATGCAACTTACTTACATCCGTTAATTTCCGCATCGTACCGTCCGGCTTGGCGGGATTGAAAAGGATTTCGCCCTTATATCCGATCTCCTTTGCAATTAAGTTGGCTAAAGCAGCGATACTCAGCTCTTTTCCTGTACCGATATTGATATGGCAATTCCGCACCTCTTTCCCGTCTCCCTTCAAATCCTCAAAATTAACCTTTTCCATGATAAAAACACAGGCATCAGCCATTTCTTCACTCCACAAAAATTCGCGCAAAGGCTGTCCCGTTCCCCAAAGCTCTACTTGTTGAGCAGTAATACCGTATTTTGCCAATACTTTTTGTATCTCATTTTCAGGTGATTTTCCGTCTATTCCTTCCACTGGACGTTGATTTAAATCTTTGCGGATGTCCGTCCAGTTTTGCTCGTACAAAAGTTGTCCCAAATGAACTTTCCGGATCATGGCAGGTAATACGTGACTGCGCTCCAAATCAAAGTTGTCATTGGGACCATACAGGTTCGTCGGCATAACCGCAATATAATTCGTCCCGTATTGCAAATTAAAACTCTCACACATTTTCAATCCGGCAATCTTGGCAATAGCATAAGGCTCATTCGTATACTCCAAAGGAGAGGAGAGAAGGGCATCCTCCTTTATCGGTTGTGCGGCATCTCTGGGGTAAATACAAGTACTGCCCAAAAACAACAGTTTTTTTACACCGTGACGGAAACTCTCTCCAATTACATTCTGTTGGATTTGTAAATTCCTGTATATAAAATCCGCCCGGTAAGTATTGTTTGCCATAATACCCCCTACATAAGCAGCGGCTAAAAATACATATTCCGGTTGCTCCCGATCGAAAAACTCCCGCACGGCAGCTCCGTCTAATAAATCCAACTCCCGGTGACTCTTTCCGATTAAATTCGTATACCCCTTCTCTTGCAAATTCTTCCAGATAGCGGAGCCCACCAACCCCCGGTGACCTGCTACATATATCTTACTTCCTTTCTCCATTTCTCACTCTTCTCCGCTTCTTTTATACAACTTCTTCACAAACCGCATATCATGCTCCACCATAATACGCACCAACTCTTCGAAAGAAGTTTTCGTCGGATTCCAGCCCAATAACGTCTTGGCTTTTGTCGGGTCGCCCAACAACTGTTCTACCTCCGTCGGACGGAAATACTTCGGGTCCACTTCCACCAGTACTTTACCCGTCTTTCGGTCGATACCTTTTTCATCCACGCCCTTCCCTTGCCACTCAATCTCAATCCCTGCCTCCTTGAATGCCAGCGTACAAAACTCGCGTACTGAATGCATCTGTCCCGTAGCGATCACAAAATCCTCCGGAGTTTCATGTTGCAGAATCAACCACATACACTCCACATAATCCCTGGCATATCCCCAATCCCGTAAAGCATCTAAATTTCCCATATACAACTTATCCTGGAATCCCTGGACAATACGGCTCACGGCCAGTGTGATTTTCCGGGTGACAAATGTTTCCCCCCGTCGTTCACTTTCATGATTGAACAAAATACCGTTTACGGCAAATATACCGTAAGCCTCCCGGTAATTCTTGGTAATCCAGAAACCGTATTGCTTCGCCACTCCATAAGGACTGCGGGGGTAGAAAGGTGTGGTCTCCTTCTGGGGTACCTCTTGTACCAGTCCGAATAACTCCGACGTAGAAGCCTGATAAATCCGCGTCTTTTTCTCCAACCCTAAAATCCGAACCGCCTCCAGCAATCGTAACGTCCCTACTGCATCCGCTTCTGCTGTATACTCCGGTACATCGAAACTCACCTTCACATGGCTTTGGGCTGCCAGATTGTAAATCTCATCCGGCTGCACCTGCTGGATAATCCGCACCAGCGAACTCGAATCCGTCATATCCCCGTAATGCAGGTTTATCAGCCGCTGCTGCTTCATATCCCGCACCCACTCATCCAGATACAAATGCTCAATCCGTCCCGTATTAAACGACGACGACCGCCGCATAATCCCATGCACCTCATATCCCTTCCCGATTAAAAACTCCGCCAGAAACGACCCGTCCTGCCCGGTAATCCCCGTGATTAATGCTGTCCTTTTCATATATAATTTCAGTTCTGTATTTTTATATCATTTTACAAATATCGTAAATAAATTTAGAATATAAAGGCATAAAAAAGACATGTGATACTAAATCGCATGTCCTTATTTATAAATATAGGAGATTGCCTTATTTGTTTAAATGGAGATGAAAATACCTTTTCATAAACAGACAATACCCGATGCACAACAACAAAACAACCGCTACGAAATACCACCACCGGTAAGCGTAAAAAACAAGGTAACCCGCAAAAATTATGGCTTGCAACAACATATAAAAAGCGGAAACCGCAGTATGCGGAATCTTCAGTTCATTCGCCATCAACTGATAAAGATGCTTGCGGTGGGGAAGACCGATATTTTCATGCAACATCAGACGGTGAACGATAGTCAGAATACTGTCCACACCGTATACTGCCAACAGGATAACATACCCCGGGTCATTGCTCTGCAAAATCAGTTTTCCCAACAGGAACAGAATCACAAAAGCAATCCCTACCGACCCCACATCCCCGGCAAAGCATTTCGCTCTTTTCCGGAAATTGAAAACACAGAAAACCGCCACAGCAATCAGCATCACCCACAACAACTGCGATTCCACAAAGCCGAAGCGGTACTCGTTCACATAAGCCAAAGCTCCCAATACCACCAGACTGTATCCTCCCGTAATCCCATTGATACCGTCCATAAAATTATAGGCATTGATAATTCCCGTACATACCACTAACGCCACAGGAATATACCACCAGGGCAGTCCGCCCATACCTAACTGGTAAAACAGCAACGCCATAGCCGTAAAATGCACCAATAGGCGTACCTTTTGCGACACCGACCGCACATCATCCGTAAAACTCACAGCAGTAATCAGCGTCAGTCCTGCCATGAACCAGGGATATTCAAATCCATTGCCGATAAAATACAACAATGCGCCGAAATAAAAGACAATGCCGCCTCCCCGTAATGTGATACGCGTATGCGAACTCCTTTCATTCGGTCGGTCGATAATATTAAACCGGTCAGCCAGGCGGAAATAACCCATCTCCGCCACCAGCAGCAAAAGAAAAACAATCAGATAATACATGGAAGATTAGCGGATTTTAAAACATTCCGTGACATTCAGAGGAGCCCAGCCTAACTCCCGTTTGGCTTTTTCATTACTGAAAGTCAGTGATTTTGTAATCTTCTTTAATTTCAAAGAATTGAACGGAACTTTGCTCCCTAAACAATCTCCGGTCAAGGCCATACATTTGGCAAGCCTGTAAGGAATATTGTGAGGAAGCGGCTTTCTCAATTGTTTGGCAATTAGTTGTTCTAACTCATGAAACGTTGGCTGGCTGTCATCACAAACATTATAAATACCTCCTTTTTTTGTCAGTAAAGGCACCAATCGGGCAATATCTTCTACCATCAACACACTTTTCCGTACCTTCCCGCCTCCGATACTAAAATACTTACCTGATTCAATGCCTTTAATCATTGCCCCCAAATTGCCGGGAGGATTCGGTCCGGCAATTAGGGAAGGACGAAGAATACCCAATATTACATTGTGATTGTGACACCACTCTTGTAAATATTCTTCTGCCATCCGCTTGCTTACAGCGTATGGGGTCGTACCGTTCAACGGATGTTCTTCTGTAATATTTTCACCGTATTCACATCCATATACGGCAACCGTTGAAATAAAAATAAATGCTTTCGGAATCCCGCTTTTTTCCAATGCCCGACATAAGTGGACAGTTCCTTGATAATTAATATCAAAAAAGGCCTTTTTTTCAGCATCTGTTTTAGGTACAACATGGGCTTTCCCGGCAGCGTGAAGAACGACTTCATATTCTTCATGTAAGTCCGGAACTTCTTGCGCAAGATTAGCGGTATAATCGTCTTCTGTACTCAGACCGACAGTATGAATCTCGTACATCCTCTGCAAAAGAGGGTATACATTATTACCCAGGAACCCGGAAGCTCCCGTAAATAAAAGTTTCATGAATATGTAGGTAGAAAAATTATTGAATAAAATTTAGGAGATAAGAAAGACTGAAAGAAAGAAGAGTCAGATGATAATAAATACTTGGTATTTAAATGTTAAATTGACATCTGTTATTGTTACCGATTCTTTTTGCCAAACTTTGAGCTTCAATGATATTGTCTTCAATAGAACAATAGGTCCAGCTTCCATACCGGCCGATAGAATAAATGTCATTTTTTGCCAACAAATTCTTATAACGTTCTACAGCCTCCATACTTTTTTTATTGATATGCACATAGGCGGGATTCATCAATACAGTTTCATAATCAACCAGCTTTTGTGTGGTAACGATTCCCATTTTTCTTAGCCCCTCCAGCACTTGCTCCAGGTAAAGCCCCTCTTTTATCAGATTTTGATTTTCGGGGAAACCTATTTCAACGTATAAGGACATCCGGTTTGTGTCCATGATATTATCATAGTAGCCAACCCGGTAAAATATAAATTCTTTATCAGGAACATATATCCAACTATTCACATGATCATTTCCTTTTGAATCAAATCCTAAATTGAAAACTAACACCTTATTACAAGAAAATTCATCAGAATAATTCATTTCGCATTTATCCAGTAATTTCGGAAAAGGTAAACTGGAAATGAGATGGTCATATTTGATTTCTCTTTGATCGGTAAAAGCAATCTTTTTTCTGATATCAATACGTTCTAATTTTTCATTCAAAAACAATTTTTTACAATCTATATTCTGTAATAACGAATTGACATATTCAATGGCACCTCCGCGCGGATAAGTAAAATGACTATTGTAAGAAGAATTATTCTGGGAATGAAAATTCAAAATAATCTCCTCTTTATTTGCTTTAGGAAAGAAACGTCCCATAGCATCCATATCCAGGATATCCAAATCACAGGCATATAATTTTTCATTATAAGGAATAAGAAATTTTTCTGCAATGGATTTTCCTAAATTGGCATATACCATGCCTTTAAAAGTTGAATAAGCATGTGCTTCAGTAGCAAATAAATCATACAAACATTCGATTAATTCTTCTTTATCCAGTTGATGAATATTCTTTTGAAAAGGAAAGTCGATATATTTCCCCTTGTAATAAATCTGTGTATGCTTCTCAACTGATAATAAGGAGGCTGAAGGAATGTTTTTACAAACAAACCGTTCTAAATCTGGATACTGAAAATGGAAGAAATGTCCGGAATAATCCCAAATAAATCCGTTTCTTTTAATTGTCCGGCAATATCCTCCCGCTTCATTTTCTTTTTCAATAATCAGAAAATCATTTGGGGTAAAATTCGCATAACTAATACCGGAAATACCTGCACCAATAATTAAATCCATAACTTATCTGTATCTTTTAATTCCACTGATTCCCCACCGCATTGTATAATAAAGAGACTTGAAAAGACTTAATCCTAAATAATTGCGATAAAATAGAAATGTGGGTTTAATTAATTTTCTTTTATTTCCAGTCGTACTCGATTGATACACCCGATAGGAGCCTAAAATATTTTTATTCCCTAATGCATAAGGAATCTTTTTCAATATGGCCAACCAATAAGCAAAATCATCCCGCATACTTTTCAATGATTCGTCAAAAAGAGGAATCCCCACGATAGAAGTATCATACATGGCAGTTAAACAGGATATGGAATTTGTTTTCAGCAAATCGTTATATGTCAGTTTATCAGGAACGATGACAGGACGGAATATTTCATCGTCGTTTTGGTTTATTTTTTTATAAGAAGCATATACCAGACCTACTCCGGTATTCCGGAGAAAATTCACTTGTTGGGAAAGCATCTCCGGCATCCATATATCATCGGAATCTAAAAAACAGATATATCTTCCTTGAGCATGTTTTAATGCCATATTGCGGGCGGAAGCAGAACCGCCGTTCTTTTTTTTGAACAAACGTATTCGTGTGTCCTGCATGGAGTAATTTTCAACAATTTCGGCACTGTTATCCTTGGAACCGTCGTCCACAATAAGCATCTCCCAGTTTTTATAATCTTGCTTTAAAACGGCATCTATCGTTTTCGACACATATTCAGCCCCGTTATATATGGGCGTGATTATAGACACTAATTCTGATTCCATATAGTCTTAATTATAATAAACCCTCAAGTAATTGTCGGTAGTTTTTTCTATTGAAAAGTCTAAAACCTTAGTGTAGGCTTTTTGGGACAATTCAGATGATAATTCAGAAGAATTCAATATTTCACTTATTTTATTTGCCAAATCTTGTTCATTCTTATGTTGATATAATAATCCGATATCTTTGACTAAATTACTTACTCCGGGAACATTTGATGCTACAATAGGTTTGCTTGCTGCCATGTATTCCAATACTGAAATCGGAAATCCTTCATAACAGGTTGCTAAAAGACATATATCGGCCATATTCAAAAGTGAAGCTATATTGTTTTGCTGGCCCCAGAATAATACTCTGTTATTTAAAGAAAGATCTGAAACTAAACTTTTACATGCCTCCATTGTTTCTCCGCTACCAATAAAAGCCAATACTACATTCTTGGGCAATAGTGTCATGGCTTTAATTGCCGTTGCATGATCTTTTGCTTCATAAAAGCGGGCGACCATAATTACTAATTTTTGCAATGCTGAAATACCGAAATTCTCTCGACGAGCGGAAGACTGTTGACTTTTATTTAAATGAATGCCATTGTAAATGGTAATGCAATTTTTATTGATCCAAGAAGATAAATTACGAGTAGCCAAGTCACTGATTGTGATGATTTTATTATATCTGCTGTACATAAATTTTTCAATAATCCTAAAAAAACTGCGATTACGTCTTCGGTTGCTAATGCTGTGTTCGGTCGTTACAAAAACTTTTCTCTTTCTCCCTAAAAAGGAAATCCAAGCGACATAATATTGGCAGGGAAACAAATGGGAATGAATCACCTGATAATTTTTAGAAAGTTTCCATAGAAAAAATAAATTGAAAATATTATACAGTGAATTGAATGGAGCAGTATAAACTTGTATTCCTTTTTCTTCAAACAGGCTATGTAATTTGTTTTTTTTACGGTCCATTACCATAACAGACACCACATGCCCCCGTTTTTTTATTGCCGGTAATAAATCTAATAAAAAAGATTCAACACCTCCCTGTTCCAATGTGTTTGTAACATGCAGTATTTTCATAAAAACACTTATTTCTCAAAAATTCTATGACACAAAACAAGAGCAAGCCGTATGCACAAAATTTAGTTAAATGAATGGGATAATAAGCGAACCACCTGGGAATCATGGATATAAATAATATGGAATAAAAAGAGAGATATTTGTTTTTCGGACAGGATATGGAAGAAAATATTTTTCCGCAAAAAAATGCCAGTAAAATGACTCCCAAATACCCGAGAAAAACAAAATAATAAATAGGGGCCAAGCCTCCTCCTCCGCTATTATATATATTTGTTTTATATGAGGCTAACACTCCTATATCCGGAACGATAGAAGACGGAACAAATATTAATCCAGTAAATGAAAAAAAGGCATTTATTCTATCGATAACGTCCAAATAGCCATTTTCTATCAAAAAAAACATTCTTGAAGAAGCATAAAAAACGTCGCCTTCATTTGATTCAAGATAATCCCGGTTTTCAAAAGAAAGAATTTTTTCCCAATCTATATGTCCCGTTAATATAAAATCGATATTGCTACGTAATAAACCGAACAAACTGATCAGACAGAATGCAGCTACTATCAGCAACATGTGTACTCGCAAGGAAAATTTATATCGGGTCACACAATATATCAGAAGAATTCCGACTTCTACGGTTTCAATCCGCCCACCATACAAAAGATTTTTGATGATGTATAAAAACACTAGACTATAAAAAATAATCTTTTGAAAACGGATTCCGGATGAGTATAAATACATCAATAAAATGAATATTATAAAGTATTCATTCAGGTTTGAATTTTGAGTTTCTGTTGCACCATATCCTCCTTCTAAGATAGTTTGTCCTCTTTTACCCAATAGCATGATAAGAAATGCAACAACAGCACTAACGCCCCACACAATTCGGTCTGCTCCTATTTTTATTGAAGGGATTTTTGTTTGTCGTTGAAAATTACAAAAATAGGCAAGAAATATCTGAAATAACAATAAAATCATTGTGGCTTCAAAAAAATGGCTGACAGAGCAATCTGCTGCACGTAAAGAAGGATACATGTGTAAATAAAATACATAGTAAGGAATTGTAGCATACATGCCCATGAAAATGAATCCGATAATCAGAATTATATTCCGGGCGGAATAAGCCCTGTAAATCAGCAAACCATTTATAACTAACAATAAAAGCGCAGCAATTTTTCCCAAAATGTCATAAAATTCCAATAATGATACCAATTTTAATATCATCCATAAGAAAAATAGAAATACGTATATTTGCTTGTTTTCAATTTTCATAACAACGCATCAACGTGCACGGAATTGATATAACTTTTGATAAAAAAAAGAGATAAATGAGAGAGGAAAAACTTTGTAAAATAAAAAATGAAAAACGCCTTGCCTTTTAAATGACACTTTGCTTAATAAGACTTTAGATTCTAACGGAGATATCTTAAAAGCATAATAAGGTCTTAAACCTTTGAGGATCAACCCATCTATTAAATGTTTTTTTGCCTTAGAATCAATGACTAAAGAATCTTTTAAACGAACTAAAAAATAATTGTTCCAGGGACATAAATGACTTGTTAAATTTCCTGCCACGTCATGATTGTAAAAAGACAAGGTTTCATTTATATAGGCGACTTTATACTTAAATGCAATAGCTAACCAAACCAATAAATCCTCTCCTGATTTTATTTTTTCATCAAACTCTAAACCACAATCAAAAACAAATCGGTCTATTACAATAGACGAAGAATTTACAGGATTAACGAATTTTTTAGAGAAAATATTGACATAATCAATATAACCAGCATATTTAAAAGGTAACAAAGAATATGTCTTAACCGGAAAAATTTTAGATTTTATGACTTCTCCATAAGCTGTCCCATACATTTTAGCTTCGGGACAAGAAATTATTAATCCGTGAATTTTTTCTAAAAATGAAGCCTCCCAATAATCATCTGCATCCAAAAATGCGATATATTTATATTTAGCTAATTGAATTCCATAATTTCTGGTAGAAGAAACTCCGCCATTGCTCTTTTTAACTAATTTTATACGTGAGTCTGTAAAACTTGTAACGACGCTACAACCATTATCTGTAGAACCGTCATCAACGACTATTAATTCAAATTTTGTATATGTTTGATGTAATACTGAAGATATGGTTTTTGATATATAAGCTTCTTTATTATATAAAGGAATAATAATACTATAATAAGTGTCATGCATAATTATAAATAAAAAATTTTTTTTATTCGTTTTGACGGTAATATACTATTATATTGGCTGACAATATTTTTTTAGAAATGTTGTGATTTTTACTCTTATTTGTAATAAAGAATACCTAAGTTTCCAGGGGATATTATTTATTTTACCTGTTATGATTGCCGACTCTTTCAAAAGATGAAGCCCGTTAGTCGCAGATATCCCTTGTTCCGCCTCATAATTTGATATGCAAACAGGTAAATAGCTAAAAAGACCATCTGCCTGCCATAAGCGATAAAAGAAATCGTAATCTGCACATACTTTATATTTCAAATTATATTTCATTTCCCGCATGGATGCCATTTTTATAAAACAAGACTGATGGCAAAATGGGAGGCGGTGTTTTATCACATTCATAGGCAATGCTTCCTGTAAATGTTTTCCCCATGAATAAACCAATAATGTATCACCATATACTACATCCGCCTTTGAAGGTAAGTTTTCAATCAATTGTTGAATCACCCTATCAGAATGGAACGTATCCCCACTATTCATGAAATTAATCCATTCTCCCGTCGCCACATCAATCCCCTTATTCATCGCGTCATAAATCCCCTTATCCGGTTCACTCACCCAATAAGCGATTTTATCCGCATACTTTTTAATGATATCTACCGTTCCGTCCGTACTTCCTCCGTCAATGATAATATATTCGATGTTGGAATAGGTTTGATTAATAACACTGCAAATCGTTTCCTCAATAGTCGAAACCGCATTGTATGAAACTGTAACAACAGAAATCAACGGTTGATGCAAGATATTCATGAATATACTAGAATACAATTCAGTTAATCAGTTATCAAGTTCTTTTTGTAATTCACTATAACATATAGGGCTCGTCCCTCTTTTACCGACAACGATACCTGCTGCTTTATTCGAAAGGTAAACAGCATCGAATAATGAAAACGAAGCCGCAAGCGCGGCGGATAAAGTAGCGACCACAGTATCTCCGGCACCCGATACGTCAAAAACCTCTTTCGCCTCAGTTTTTATATCATAACAATCAGAAGAATTACATAAACTCATTCCCTTTTCAGAACGGGTAACCAATACATTTTTTAACCGGTATTGGGAAAGTAAGGATTTTGAACTATTGTGAACAGCCTCGTCTTCATTTTTGATATCCCAACCGACAATATCCGATAATTCTTTCAAATTCGGAGTAATAACAGTCGCACCGGCATACTTATCCCAATTATTGCCTTTAGGGTCTATAATTACGGATTTATTATGTTTTCGAGCCTGTTGTATAATTTTCTGGCATACATTATAGGAACAAACGCCTTTCCCGTAATCTGATATGACAATGATATCATAATCAGCCATATTTTTACTTATAGCCAGAATCAAGGCCGATTCCTCCTCCGTAGTAAGTACAAATTCCTCTTCTTCAAAATCAATCCTGACAATTTGTTGATTATTGCCTACAACCCGCGTCTTTGTTATTGTAGGATAATCCATATAAACCAACCGATTCTCTATTTTTAATTCAGACAGTTTTTCTTTAATAAATTCACCGTTGGAATCGCTGCCTATCAGACCGATCATGCAAGACTGACATCCAAGGGTGGCCAGATTTTGAATGACATTGGCAGCTCCGCCCAAAACGCTGTATGTCTGGTTTATCAATACGACCGGCACAGGAGCTTCCGGGGATATACGCTTGACTTTGCCAATATAATACGTGTCAACCATAATATCACCGATTACCAATACTTTTTTATTCAATAACCTGCTAATATCTAATTTCATAAACTTGATATTCAACAATAATATTAGTCGGCATCTATGTATGCCTTTTCAACAAATTCACAAATCAGATGTTCCAGCAACAGATGAACTTCTTGTATGCGTGCCGATTCGCAAGAATCCACCACATAATTATAATCAGCATACTGAATACACTTTCCGCCGGTGTTTCCTAATAACGCCACAATTTTCGCCCCTATGGAGCGTGCGCACTTAAAAGCCTCAACTACATTTCCGGAATTCCCGCTTGTAGAAATACCGATTACAACATCATTTGAAGTACATAAAGCACGGATTTGTCTTAAAAAAACAGACTCGAAGTTATAATCATTGCCTACTGCTGTCAGAATAGAGCTATCCGTTGTCAAAGCCACGGCGGGCAAAGGCTTTCGGTTTTTCATAAATCGGCCGACAAATTCCGCTGCAAAATGTTGTGCATCAGCAGCACTGCCACCGTTTCCGCAAAGCAACACTTTACCGCCATTGTTTATTTGTGAAATAATAACCTCAGAAACTTGAGAAATAAACTTAATACCCTCTTCATTGAGCAATTGTGATTTCAGACGGATATTGTCATTCACAGCCTGTTCAATTCTTTTTTTCATATTCTTTTTTTTGAATCTCGTTCAACAATTCAGTTAATTTCCCTGCGACCATCGGAACACTTATATTTTGTATACATTTCAACTGCTTTTCAACAGGAAATTTACAATGATAATTACATCCGAAACAAGGCATTTGGTGAACAACAACACGAGGATGGTAAAAATGATCAGCCACTTCTTCCGGATACGGCACAAAACGATTATAATGTGCTCCGGGTGCAATACAAATAGAAGGTGTGCGGGTAGCCGCAGCGATATGGACTGCAGAACTATCATTACCAATCACGAACTCCGAATTACGAATAATTTCAACAGTTTCCTGAATGGTCGTTTTATTTATCAAATTGTCTATTTTTTCCGGATTGGGAACATGGGCTAAAAACTCATCTCCTTTTTCCCTGTCTGACTTTCCATTGCCGAGCAATACAATAGTATAATCCCTAAGAATGGTCTTTGCTATCTCTGCAAAAGAAACAACATCCCATGCCCTGGGAGCATAAGAAGCTGAAAGTGAAAATACGGCATATTTATTTTCTCTTTTCAGATAAATGCCATTTATTTTCTTTTCAGGCAAAAAAGGAAGACAAGGCACAAAATCCGCATCATAGGTCTGTTGGATAAAATGAGCATTTATTAATAGTTCAGATGTAAACTGAATGGGATTATCGATAAGAGCCGTATAATAACGATCGCTTTTTTGTTTCTTTTTAAGCGTAATATTCGAAGTGTCGCCATTGTATCCGATTTTTGATGTTCCGATAGTCATTTTGACCAATCTGTCACTATAAGCGTATTCTCTGGAAAAAACGGGAGATACAACCTCATTGAAAGAATAAGAACGTATTTTTTTTAAAAGAGCACACCTGTAAGAAAAAGAAAAAAGAAATTTTCTTCTGTCAATACCCCATACATCGAAGAAAAAAGGATCGGATAAAGCTATGGGGAGAACTACTTGATTACATAATAATATAACTTTTTTGCCTGCATATTTCTTTTTGTAAGCCCGTAATGAATCCTGCCATATGACAAAATCCCCGATGGCATCCACTTTAATCAAAAACAAATCAGCAGAAGCTATAGTATTCTTAAAACAAGTGAAATAAGAATCAAGAATTACATTTTTCCATGAATGCAATTTCAAATAAATTCTATAAATGATATGCTTCACCAAAATCTATTTAAACCAAATGCCGGTAGCTTTACCTGACAAAATTTTTCCAAATTGAATGGGGGACCAAACTGAGCTGATAAACAGACAGCTGCACATCGCAACCATAACCCCGGTAATCCCCAATTTCTCTCCGAAATAGTAGGCCAAAGGAAAAAACAATAGACCTGAAACAATGGATGAGTACAACTGAAGCCTTATTTTTCCTATGCCATTCAACATATAAGCAAAAATGTTATTCCAATTGGCAATAGTCACATAAATACCACAGACGATGGACAATACAAAAGGAATCATAATATCCTTTCCAACCCACAAACTATATACAAAAGAAGAAAATATCACCATTAAAATTGTTGCACAGACGGAACCTATCCAGATGACAATAATTTTCCGTAAAGTATTCCGAATCCAATCCATATCGTTCTTTGTATAGGCATCTGTCACCGCAGACCAAAAAGGAGTCAATACGATAGTGAACCCCATATTGACAACCGAAAAATATCTGAAAGCAATATTGAAAGGAGTTACTTGTGCGGGACCGAATAGTTGGGATATGATAAAATTCGATGTCATAAACACAATTAAAGAAGATATCTGAATAATGAAAAATTGCCCTCCCAAAGACATCAAATGTTTTAAATATTCCAATCGCACAAAAGCAAAAGAAGGTCTGATTTTTTTATATTTGAAAAAAGTAACCGGAAAAGCGACAAGATAGACTAAAACAGGAGATGCGGAAAACAGAACAGCCACTTTCTCCAATGAACCCGGATAGATTAAAGTACAGATATATACCAATATCAGCGAAACAAGATTACCTAAAAATAATAATAAATCATTGACGGCAGGTTGTTGATAGGCCATATATATATTACCTATTGTTTTCAAAACAAAACTCGCACAAAAAAAGGCAAAAACAATAGAAACAATGGAATTGATATCATCCACTTTCTGAGGATCTGTATTTAAAATGACATTCCAGTCCAAACATTGATGTATCCCCCAGAATACGGCATAAATCACAATCACGATAAACGTTAGCGAATAAAATGTTGTACTTACATAAATTTTAGCTAACTTCAAATCATCCAATGCAATGGCCTCTGTCAACTTGTTGCGTAAGCCATTGCCCAAACCGATGTCCAATATATATATCCAACTTAAAACAGAACTCAAAGTAAGCCACACTCCATATTCATATTCATTCAGATAAGAGAGTGTCAAAGGAACCAACAGCAATGATATGGCAATAGACCCCCCTTTTAATAACATAGAGGCCGCAATATTTTTCACTGCTTTTGAGGTTCTGGTATCCAAAGGTATTAGTAATGTATTAGATTAAGAATAGTTTACGTCCTATTGCTTAAAGCAAAAAACAGGCAGAAAAAACTCCCCATAAAAACGGCCGTTTTTTTAGGGGAAAAAGCTATATATTTTATCTTTTAAAGATTCCTCTCTTAACAATCTCTCTGCATAGTGTAGAACACAACACAAAATAAAAGCAGGTTATCCATTGGAACGAAGATGGGAAATTCCTATATTTGTTATTAAATTATTGATATTGTAGGTTTGTATGAATACGAATATAAATGAGAAGTCTATATTTCAAGCTTTAGAGTTGACAGAATATGAATGTAATTTATATTCGGTTTATGATTCGTATACGGACGAATTACTGGAATACTATAAGATGCAGGCAGGAATTGTTAAAGCCGATTATTTTTATTGCTTTAATAATTTAGTAGAAAATAGACCGATCCCATTTATATACATATACGACCAACGTACATCTGTCAAAGGAAATGATATCGATTTAGTTGAAATAAACCGGAAATTATGGACATTAGGAGAAATTGCATTGGCACTTATTGTTTATGATGACGGATTTAAAATAATAGATACACGAAATCCGATAAAAAGTGAATCAGAACCGTCCTATTTAGACAGCCTATCAAAAGCGACCAGACAAATAGATTCAACTCTTAGACGGAGAATTTTTGAAGGGCGTATCCTTGAAGAATCCCCTTCTGATTATATTAGCGTATCCCCATATCAGAAATTATTGGAGCATATTGAAAAAGCGATTCTCAATAAGAATAGAAAGATAGGATGTAAACAAGAACTCTTAAAAAAAATGCTTGTCAAGTTTATTTTGATAAAATATCTTGAAGAGCAGGTTGATGATGATGGAAACAGTGTTTTTGAAGACGGCTTTTTTGAAAGATTTGTGACAAACAAAAACCTTTTCAATAAAAAATACACGTTTTGCGATGTATTAAGAGGAAATGATATCGTAGGACTTTTGACTTTTTTGAATACAAAATTTAACGGCGGAATATTTAAAGTTTCTGAACAAGAAAAAATAGAAATACAATCGGCAAATTTAAGCATTATAGCGGATGCTCTTGACGGGAATAAAGACATTGATGGACAAATGTCCATTTGGCGGTATTACGATTTCAATTTATTACCCATAGAATTTATTAGTCGTTTATATGAACGTTTTGTCACTTCAGTCGAAGGACAACAAAAAAGTACCGGAGCATATTATACTCCTCCTCATTTGGCTAGGTTGCTTATAGACGAATTATTGCCTTTTAACAAAGATATTGACTTTCACAATTTCAAAATCCTGGATCCGTCATGTGGTTCGGGCATATTTTTGGTACTTGCGTACAAAAGATTGATCACTTTATGGATGCTGAAAAATAATAGGCAAATCATAAAGGGAGAAGAGGATATTAAGAACATAAAAAAGATACTTTCTGATTGTATCTATGGAGTCGATATAAATGAAGATGCACTATCTATTACTGCAACTTCTTTACAAATAGAACTTTCCAGCCATATCCGACCTAAAGAAATTTGGGAAAAGTTAACTTTTGACAATTTGGAAGAACAAGGAAATCTTACACATCAAGGTTTCTTTAAATGGTATAAATCAACAACTTTAAAATTTGATGTTGTAGCAGGAAATCCGCCTTTTAATATATCAAGTGAAGAACAACGTAAAAATATAGAGTTAGGGAAAGACGATGATTTTTCGAAAGAAAAATATATAAATTATAAAGGGACAATACAAGCTTTTCCTAATAATAACCCTGCACTTATATTTTTATACCGGTCCGTTGAGAAACTGCTAAAACCGTCAACGGGATTACTGTTCATGGTAATGCCAGCTGCATCATTTTTATATACGACAAAATCTTTTGAGTATAAAAAGAGTTTGGTTTCGTTTTGGAACATTGAACGTATATATGATTTTACCCCTTTAAGAGAACATTTATGGGGTAAAACGAAAATTGCTACCATTGCCGTAAAAATTTCCAATGGAGAACCATTCTCAAGAGCAATCGAGCATATTATCATCCGAAATTCATCTGCAAATGAAAAAGGATCCATCCGATTCCAGATAGATAAATACGATAAATTCAACGTACCTGTTGATTTCGTCTTTTCAAAGAGTTTTATTTGGAAGATAAATCTATTGGGGGGAGGAAGGCTTCGTTTATTCGTTGAAAAATTTACACAGCATATAAAAATTTCCGATTATTTTAAACAGAACGGTTTTGTTGCAAATATCGGATATACCCATGATAAGTATGTTATTCATGATTTAAAGAAAAGAAATACAGGAGAACAAGTGATCAATTTAAATGGTCTGAAAGTTATTGATGCAGAAGGATTTGATTCTGATGTCCTTACTGAAAAGGCTATTAAACTCATCTCCGGTGATGATTGGGTAAGGTCACCGAAGCAAGGATTCAATCCACCCAATATATTACTTCGTCTGAATATCAATGTTAATTTGCCTATAGTTTATAATACAAAACAATTGGCCGTACCTAATGGCATACTCTTCATTAAAGGAAAGAATTCTTCTACAATGCGGCATTTTATTTCTGCATTCAAGGAGAATAGAAGTTTATACATATTTTTGATTAAAGCACTGTCCCCAAAAACATTTGTACAACAAGGAGGCGGATATAGCATCAACCGTCAAGACATATTGAATTTACCAATAGATATAGATAAGAACGGGAATATTTCTCCCTTTGTATTGACGAATCATTTTGATAATATTGTCATTTCTGAAACACAACTTATCGCGGAAGATCTGAACAAGACAAATAGCATAATTTTTAAGACTATTGACAAAAAAATCTTATCCGAATATTCTACTGCATTTTGTGAAATTCTCAATCTTACATATCAAAAAGGCAAATATGAATTTAAAACTATCCGAAAAATAATAAATGATGATTATGTATGGGTTACTTTTGAACATACAAATCAATATATCGATATAGAAGAGCAGTATACGGATCAGAACAAAAAAGTATTGGATGAGATTCTTTTTGATGATATGACCAACAGTGCATTAACAATAAATAAAGTTATCACATATTACGGAAAGAATAATCAGATAAGCTTTATCAAACCCAATAAACTCAAATATTGGATGCGTACTATTGCTTATCGGGATGCAGAGAATGTCAAAAGCGATATGTTTAAAAACGGATATTAAATGATGCACTTTGACCATATAGACTACTCCCATAAATATCTTGAAGATATTCTTGGTATTATCAGAAAGGGTATTTTGCAAAAACAAGCGGTATTAAATAAAAACAGACGGGAAGGATTAAATTCTCAATCCTTAGTTGATGCTTTTAATATTATTG
Organism: uncultured Odoribacter sp.; assembly: GCA_910589025.1. GTDB lineage: Bacteria > Bacteroidota > Bacteroidia > Bacteroidales > Marinifilaceae > Culturomica. The sequence continues at coordinate 80,447 of CAJURM010000004.1, forward strand.
GGACTACATGTGTTGTTTCGACAACTTGGATCGGTGTTCAAAAAGAACATGAAAGGATAGATAATAAAGGGAAAGAAGATATTTATTTTTATCTGAATGATGATGACTATACACGCATCTTTTTTGTTGAAGCCAAGAGATTACCTAAGTATAAATCTACATATGAAGAAGAATATGTTATTGGCAAAAGTTCAACAGGTAATCCTTCAGGTGGAATCCAACGTTATAAATTGGAAAATCATGGGACTTACAAATTACGTCATAACGGTATCATTGCTTATATTGAGAATAAATCGCCTAAAGAATGGTATTCATTAATAAACAAAAAAATAACAAGTGAATACCCTCATGATTCATTACTTCTTTCAACTAATTTTGCAAACGAATATACTTCAACTCACCACTATCACAATCAAATAGGAACATTTTTAATGCATCATTTCTGGATAGATTTAACGAAAAATAATATAGACTAATAAATGGCTATTGCTATTTCGGAATAGAGCTTAGAGTTAAAATCCCCGCCACGGGAGATGCGTGGCGGGGAGGAAAAGAAACCGTCAGGTTTCTGGGGTCGGCGGACGGCGGTTGTCCCACCGGCGTTTGAGCCAGGCGATGACAATTGTGCTGAGAAGGCCGCCGACAAGGCTCAGCAATTGCCGGAGCAGGATGTTTGTGATGTCCGGAGAAAACAACGAATGACTGAAAATATATGTCATCAGTGTCCCTGTCGAGAAATCAAACAGCCGGTTCATGACAACTCTACACAAACAGAAGGGGAAGCATTCCGTTTCGAGAGGCTGATGGCAAAAGCGTAAATACAAAGGTTTTCTTTGTTCCATTCCTCGGGTAGTTCAGTCTGTTCTACCGTTTCGCTTTTCCGGTTGCCTAATTCCACCAAAACGGCTTCCCGCAGTCCGGTTTCGTAAAGACCGGCATATATCTTGTCATCCAGGGCGCAAAGTCCGGAAACCTTTTCCGCAGCGTGCTGAAGTACAAGTTTGTTGTCGGATTCATTCCATGTAGCCGTCACTTTCGGACGTTTTAAAACTCCGTCCGAACACAACATCTGGTCCGGTGCCAGAGTGGCATTGAAATCCTCGTCCACTTTCACAAAAGGTACATTGGCCTGTACAAAAGCGTTGTGCACGGTCTGTTTGGTGGCTAATGGCTTGAAACCGACATTAATGACGGGAGCCATTCTTCGGGCTAAGTCCACCAACAGGCTCATTTTGGCGCGCTGTACCAATTGTTCCGGAGTCCTGGGATTGCGGATTGTTCCCGGATTTGAGCGCATAATCCCTTTCGAATAGCGTCGGAACATGACCGTGTTTGCCAGTTTTCTTCTGACATTGTCGAAAATAGTTGATCTGAAAATTGCCATAACATGAAAATTTAAAGTGAAACATGAAAAAATCGGGATGGGCATTCCCTTTCGGGGCTACCTGTTGATACAACGGTGGTTATTTCTGTCGTTGTCTCTGAAAACGAATGATTTATTCTATTGCCGGCAGGAAAAGATATCTGTCCGGCGAAAACTGAGTCTCTTCTTTGTTTGAAAAATAGACGAACAGATGCAAGTCTTTACTCCCGGCTTCGGGCAGAGGTAGCACAGCTTCCTCATCCCGACGAGACACATCCGCTACGCTAAGGACATGCAAGGAAAAATCCCCTTTTCCATCAAGCCAGACCACATGCAGACGGTGGGACATGTTACTGGAAGTTTTTGGAAGCAAATTTGCCCACATCAGACGAATTTCCCCTCTTCCATAGCTGGAAACTTGCAGGGTTTGGGGAAACTCCAGGCGCCCCTGGCTAACATGTAGCATACTGTAATCTCCAATAGAGTGTTCTGCATTGAAAACCGACATGTTCTCCCGTATGAAAAGATTATAGCCGCTCATAACCATATCCCGGGCTGCAATCTTCCAGATTTTGGGGAGAAGCGTGGTCTGATTCACCCGGTAAAAAAAGACAACCGCCCGCAAACGGTTTTGTTGTAATTTTTGTTCTGAGGTCCAACAAATAGTATTAGGTTTTCCATAACTTCTCATCCGCAATTGTCCTTTTGCGTGATAAAAAATAAAGTTGCCTATTTTGCCTTTCAAATGCTGAAGAGCGGATGAAAATATAATTGCCATATTCGTAATAGGTTTAATAATAAAACAATATCTCTTTACTGTCTCTTATAAATACTTTCTTTATATTTTCGTATTTTTCCTATGTTCTCGCCGTTTCGAAACGGCGGGATAACGGTTGAGATACGGTTATATGACGGCAGTATCTAAAAGAAGGAGCGGTGTTTTACCGGGGAGATTGCGGTGTATGATACAGCAAAAGCTGATGCCGGAATTTCTCCATCGGAAAGGCAGGTCCCGGATCCACTTTTCGGGGGCTGATGTCCGAATGTCCTACGATGTGTCGTATGGGATATTCGCCCAGCAATAACTTGCAGACGGCAAAGAGAGTCTGTATTTGTACCAGCGTGTAATTGTGCCAGTAAGTCGCGCGTCCGTTTTCACAATCGGTATAAACCTCGTCGGGCATATATTCGCAGTTAAACCACGAGTAAAAGCGTCCTTCCCGGCGGTGCAGCTGTCCGGCATTGTCCATTTCAATACCGATGGAATAGCGGTTGATGTTCGTGCGTCCCTCGTGCTCGCTTTTTCCCGCATGCCAGGCAATGGTATTGAACGGTAAAAGCTGGATGATACCTCCGTCGCGAGCAATGACCAAATGGGCGGAAGTGTCGCTGTCAGCGCGTGCCATATAATGGGCGGAAGAAAGAGCATCTGCCCCCGCGGTGTAGTGCAGAACTATCGTATCGGGACGTACAAGTTGTCCGCTATGTTTGTCGCAATGCAGGCGATGGACGCTACGTCCGCTGAATCTGCCTGTCAAAAGATGGTTTTGGATATACATGGTTGAATGGATTAATAGATGATTAAAAAGGATCAGATTTTCCGGATTTTACCGGTTACTTTTTCAATACTTCGTCCGATGACATACCCGCCGAGACCGATTTCAAGTAAGTTCCAGAATTCGGACGTATTTTCAAGCAAGGGAATCGGGATAAACGCTCCAAGCAGGACAATAAATGTGAACGCCAGCATGACGATGGGACGCCATGACTTTTGCAGCCAGTTCCCTTGTGCTTCGGTCCGGATGATTGCCGCCTGCTCTTTTTCCAATTCCGAGGCATAGCGGTAGAGCGTATCGACAATAGTTGAGCGGATTTGTTTTTTCTCGTTTGCCGAGAGGGAAAGAGTGTCGATGATTCCACCGACTTCACTTACCAGATTTGTGATTTTTTTCATTGCGTCAGTATTTAGGATTGATGTTGACGCAAATGTAGAGCATGAATTCCCCCTCTGTGGGCTACTATCCCGCAGAGAAGAAGAAAAAAAGACAAACAGGATTGATTACAAGATAGTTAGGAATACAACTATTCTGTTTCACCTTTTCAAACAGGCTATATGGGTTACGGATATATATCCATGTATTTGTGGTATTGTTCATTAAACTCAGCAAGAAAGCGGGCAGGCTGTTCACGATTTGTCATTTTGTAGATACTTTGCTCCATGTGGACAGGCGGGGACTGATGAAAAAAGCGGAACCAGGCATTAAACCAATGCTGCTTGCTGATATTTTTATCCAGAGGCAGGACATAGCCGCATACCAGGAAAGCATGACCGATTTCCAATAACTGTATCTGTTTGCCCGTCCAATGATAAGACGACGTTTCCCCGTCTTGCGGGTCCGTTATTAACGTGTGGATACGGGAAATCGATTCGAATTGCAAATGAATGAAATTTTGTGTATGAATACGGGCTTTATCAAGCATGGCTTCTGTTTTTCCGCAAAGGGGAACAGAGGTCATGTGAAAATTCTGATGGTATATATCCCCTTTCTCACAAATCATAAAACAGTTTCTGGTTTGTTGGAGGTATTGCGCATATATCCTTTGCCAGAGTTTTTTTTCATTGCTTGTGATTTTCACGAGGTATTCGTCAATGCAATTGAATTCAAGACTGCGTAACAGCCCCTGATACGCATAGTAATCCTTTACATTGTTAAAGTAAAAGGACGGGGATGCACAAACGGCTTGCGATACGTTTGCCGACTGGATTTCAGTCAGATAATTTTTAAAGGCTTCCATAAGACAGGGATTTAAGGCGGTTGTTATAATATTTTATATTAATCCCTCGACACATATCCGACATACAATGATAATAATTTTTTAACAAAAATCAATTTTTAAGTTATCTTTTTTTGCTTCGTTTCTTGAGAAGAAGTGTGCTCCCGGCTTCTTCTTTTACCCAAAATGAAAAATTTAAGGCAATAAAATTTTTATTTCCTGATTTATTGAGTAAATTTGTTGTATCTTGTAAATAGGAGCCGATACGACGTTTTCTAAGTAAATCATAAAACAAGAAGAATTTTTTGATAAATTTCATTTAGGCTATTTTTATCGGGAAAAAAGTGCATATGGATGGAAAAGAATATTTGAACAGATTATCTCCTTCTTTGTTTTGGGATATGGATATTTCGGGGGCTTCTATGGATACTTGTCCGCAGCAGGTGGTGCAACGTGTGCTCGAATATGGCAATTTGGATGATTGGCGTTTGATACGTGATTATTATGGTTTAGTGCGTATTGTTGAGTTTTGCAAGCAGATGCGTACACTTGATAGGGTGTGCCTTTCTTATATCTGTCTTTTGTCCGGGACTTCAAAAGAAGAATACAGATGTTATCATACGACACGGTCGAATACCACACTTTGGAACTCTTGAGGTCGTTTCTTATTCCTGGATAGATGATGTGGTTGAGGAAGATGGCATTCGCCTGGCCTCCGATAAAGATATCGCAGCGATGAAAATCAGTGCGATTGAAGGCAGAGGTTCAAAGAAAGATTTCAATGATCAAACTTGCACGAAAAGTGCTTAGAATATATGTGAAGCAATGAATTTTATTGACTGATAATATTGTAGCCATCATAAAATATGGAATTAGAAACTCTGATAGCAGAATGCACCGCATACGATTTTAAATTGATGCTTGAAGAAAAGAAGCCCAAGAGTTGGCTAAAGAGTATAAGTGCTTTTGCCAATGGTTTGGGTGGTTCCCTTTTCTTCGGCTTAGACAATGATGGTGTTGTCAGAGGTCTTGATGATATACAGCATGTTTGTCAAATCATCAGTAGTAAGATTCGTGACTACATGGATCCATTACCTAATGTCGAGATGTTTCCACAAAGAATTGGCAATCTTGATATATTACAATTGAAAGTTAATGCAGGCAGTTATACTCCTTACTATTATGTCGGTGATGGTCAACGTGTTGCTTTTGTTCGTACTGGCGATGAGAGTTTACCTGCAACGGCAGAGCAAATGGTACGTTTGGTATTGAAGGGCTCAAATAAAACATTTGACTCCTTACACACGGATTATAAAGTTGAAGACTATTCTTTCACAATACTGGCAAACACTTTCAAAACACGTACAAATCAAGAGTGGAATAAAAAGTATCTTTTGTCGTTTGGACTCGTTACTAACGCTGGAAGTCTCACGAATGCAGGTGCATTGTTTGCCGATGATTCCCCATTGTGGCAATCACGTCTCTACTGTACACGGTGGGACGGTAAAATAAAGGAGGATGCTATTAATGATGCTGAGTTCGCCGGTAATGTACTGATGTTGCTTCGAGAAGCGATGAATTTTGTAAAATCAAACACAAAGAGAGGGTGGGAGAAATTACCTGATGGGCGAAAAAATAAACCAGAGTATGCAGGACGTGCTGTTCTTGAAGCGATGGTTAACCATTTTATCCACCGCGACTATACTGTTATGGGTGGCGAGGTGCATCTTGATATTTATGATGACCGCCTTACTGTAACATCTCCCGGAGGTATGTATAACGGTGCACTGATTCAAAACCTGGAGATCGAAGACGTTTCTTCTGAAAGACGTAATCCGATACTCGCAAATGTGATGGCACAGTTGAACTACATGGAGAAGCGAGGTAGTGGACTTACACGTATTTGTAATGAGACCAAAGCTTTGAATGGGTATAGAGATGATCTGAAACCGGTATTCAAATCTACTCCAACTCAATTTCAGACCACAATCTTTGCTTCTGCCGATATAGTGAATGTCGGAGACTATGACGGAGACATGTCGGAGACAAAACTCACGGAACGTCAGCAGAAAATTATCAATCTCATCAAGGAGTCACCGACAATCACCGCCAAGCAAATGTCGGAGACTTTGTCGGTGAGTCAACGTACTATAGAACGTGATCTTTCTGCTTTGAAGGAAATGGAAATCCTGAAGCGAAAAGGTAAGGATAATGATGGAATGTGGGTTATTTAAAGATTTTGTATATACGCAATTTTCAATATAAAGAAATGAAAAATTTGAGGCGATAAAATTTTTATTTCCTGTTTTAATGAGTAAATTTGTTGCACAATTAAACAAGATTTAATTGTAACATTTTCTTGTATTTTTATTCTGTCTCATAGCAAACATGGGACTTACCGGGCGAAGCTGTAAAAAGTAGTTTCCTTTTCAATATCCGATGCTGGATAGTTTAATCACATCCAAGACCCGTATCAAATTACTTCTGAAATTTTTCCTCAACGCTTCCACAAAGGCATATCTGAGAGGATTGGCGGAAGAATTCGGTGAGTCTACCAATTCAATCCGATTGGAATTGAATCATTTGGAGGAAGCGGGGTTATTGAAGTCTGAATCGGAAGGGAATAAAAAAGTTTACCAGGCCAATTCCGCACATCCGTTGTTTCATGATATACGCAATCTTGTGCTGAAACACAGCGGCATCACCCAGATTATCGACCAGGTGGTTGAAAAGACAGGCGACATTGAAAAAGTATGGGTAAAAGGTGATTTTGCCCGCGGGAAAGACAGCGATACCGTAGAATTGGTTGTCATGGGGAATCATATAAATGCAGCCTATTTCAACTCATTGCTAAAGAAAGTCGAAGATTTGATTAAACGCAACATCCGCTACGTTATTATTTCTTCCGATTCGGAAGCGCAAATAAACCATACCGGAGCACAAAATTTACTGATCTGGGAAAAATAAAACAGGCATAAATGGGGTTGTTTTTTTCACTAAAAAAACGGCCGTTTTTTTGGGAAAATAACTAAGGTATAAATTACGTTTTTTTACTTAAAGTAGGTAAATATAATAGATTAATAAAGAGTAATATATAGAAACACAAGTAAAAAACTAAAAATATTTAATCGAATATTTGAGATGTTGATTTATGGCCGATTCTGTACGGAGAAAAGCTATTAAAGGAGTTATGTGGAGTGCCATTGAACGTTTTTCCGTTCAAGGACTTCAGTTTGTGTTAAGTATTATTATCGCCCGTCTTATTGCCCCGTCAGAGTATGGGTTGATTGCCATGTTGGGCATTTTTTTAGTAGTCGCTCAGCTTTTCGTCAATAGTGGTTTTGCAAATGCATTAATCCAGAAAAAGGAACGCTCAGATACAGATTTTTCCACTGTTTTTTATTTTAATGCAGTCATTGCTGTATTAGTGTACATATTGCTGTATTGTAGTGCTCCTCTTATTGCTGAGTTTTATGAAGAGCCTTTATTGAGGATTGTAACACGATGGGTCGGGCTAAATATCATTTTTTCCGCTTTTTCTATCGTACAACGGACGAAGTTTACCATACAGCTTGATTTTAAAACCCAAGCGCGTGCTTCTTTGCTATCCGTTATATTAAGTGGTGGTATAGGAATCGTATTGGCTTATTACGGATATGGTGTATGGGCATTGGTTGTGCAGTCATTAGCCAATAATTTTATCAATAGTTTTTTGTTGTGGATTCTTTCTGACTGGAAACCTCAATGGATTTTTTCCTGGCAGTCTTTCCGGGGATTATTTTCGTTTGGTTCGAAATTATTGCTATCCGGACTGTTGTCTGTCATATACACAAATTTATATACGCTGGTTATTGGTAAAAAATATTCCGCAACGGATGCAGGATTTTATAATCGGGCTTATTCTTTGGCACAATTCCCTTCCGTCAATATTACAGAAATTATAACGCGTGCTATTTTCCCGATTCAATGTGAGCTTCAGAACGATACACAAAGACTGGAAACTTCATTTATCCAATATCTGCGAATGGCGTGTTTTATCATCTTTCCTCTGATGACAGGGCTGGCCGTGTTGGCTAAGCCGTTAGTGTTAGTGGTACTTACGGAAAAATGGATGCATGCAGCAGAGTTATTGTCTATTTTGTGTATCGCCTATATGTGGTATCCGGTGATGACGCTAAATAATCAAATTCTCAATGTCAAAGGGAAATCCGACTATTATCTCAAAGCCGAAGTTATAAAAAAAATCATCGCAATAGGTATCCTGATTGCCACGATTCCTTGGGGAACGCGTGTACTTTGCGGAGGAATTATTATTTATAATCTGCTGGATTGTGTTGTTGCTATATATTATTCCAAAAAGGTCATCCGAACCGGTTATTGGCAACAGTTAAAAAATATTATTCCTTTATTTTTATTGAGTTTACTAATGGGAAGCATCATGTTTTCCGTAGTCATGTCAACCACTCTTCCCATGCTTCAGCTTGTTGCAGGCATAGCAGCCGGGATATCGAGTTATGTAATTTTAAGTTATTTATTTCATGTAAAGGAATTTTCTTTTTTATCTTCAATTTTCACTTAAATAAAAGAATTTAACCGGCAGAGACAAACTATCTATTTATGCGTTCATGAAAAGAAAGATTATAACACAGCTTAGCGGGGGATTGGGTAACCAAATGTTTATGTATGCTGCTGCCCGTGCCATAGCTTTACGCATGAATGCAGTTCTATATTTGGATTGTAAACACGGATTTAAAAATGACCGGCTTTATCGACGTAATTTTGCCTTAAATCATCTTGATATAAAATTCAAAGAAGCGCCCCCCCTGCTTCAATTCGGATATCCTGGCGGGCACTTTATTCACCGAATAAGCAGGCGTTTAAAAAGACATTTGCCTTATTTGAATATCCGTTATATTCAAGAACGTTTGTTTTCTGCTTCGGAGCAAGTTGTCAATCTCCCTTCTTCTGATTATTATATAGAAGGGTACTGGCAATCGGAAAGATATTTTGAAGATTACAGAGATCAGATCCGGAAAGATTTCCGGATTATCAAACCGATTTCCGACTCTGTACGGGAAGAAGCAAAAATGATACAGGAATTGGGAGACCGGGGGATTGCATTGTGCGTGAGAAGGTATCAGGAGGTGAAGAAGTTTGTAAACTTATCGGTCATCGGTAAAGATTATTATCTGGAAGCCATGAAGTGTATGGCCCGTCAGGTACAAAATCCGGTCTTTATCTGTTTTTCTCAAACTCCGGAATGGGTAAAGGAACATCTGTCGGACCATTACGAGATTCGTTATATTACTCCCAAGGATTATAAAAGCGGAGAGATTGACGATCTTTTTCTATTGACCCAATGTAAGCATTTTATTATTTCCAATAGTACTTTTTATTGGTGGGGTGCCTGGTTGTCCGAGGTTCCCGGTAAAGAGATTATTGCTCCAGAACAATGGTATTTTCCTGAAACTCCGTTAAAGGAGTGGACCATTCTTAAAAGTTAACAGTTTATACAGATAGGCTTTATTCCTTTCATTATGCCTGAAAAAGGATTAGTAAGTATTGTCACTCCCTGCTATAACGGAGGAAAATATGTCCATCGGCTTATTGAGTCGATTCTAAAGCAGAGTTATACAAAGATTGAATTTATTATTGTTAATGACGGTTCAACGGACAATAGTGAAGAGGTAATTTTATCTTATGAAGCACAATTCAAAGCCCGGGGAATGATCTTTAAGTATGTTCTTCAAGCGAATAAAGGTGTCGGAGGAGCCATAAATACCGGACTAAAATATTTTACGGGTGAGTATTTGTGCTGGCCAGATGCCGATGATTGGTTATCTTCTGATTCTATTGAGAAAAGAAAAAATTTTTTGGACACCCATCCGGAATATCATCTGGTGCGCTCAGATGCTTTTGTTTTTAAGGAAGACAATTTGACTACTCCTATCGGGACTATTACCAAGAAAAAAAGAAATCGTTTCCGGGAAGAGGGATTGTTTGAAGATTATATCCTTGAAAGGGATGTTATTTTTTGCCCGTGCCACATGGTACGGACGTCGGCTTTTTTGCTTGTCAATCCGGAGCGGACAATTTTTGAAAGCCGGGCCGGGCAAAATTATCAATTATTGTTACCTCTGCTTTACAAGAGTAAATTCGGTTATATCGATGAGCCACTATATAATTACGTCTTGATTTTAAACAGTTTATCAAGGCAGAAGGATAATTCGTATGAAAAATGTGTCAGGATCCAAAATGACTTGAAAACAACCATTATCGAAACACTCAAACGTATTCCTTTAACCCATGAGGAAGAAGTGTATTGTTCTCATTTATTGGAATTAAAGGAATGTCGGAAAAGGTGTTATGTGGCACTTTATTTTTGTCGGAAAGAAGAATTTCTTACCTATTTCCGGAAACTAAAAAAGGCAAAAGCCTTAAGTTGGAAAGAACGTACCGGAAGGTTATTGATTCCTTTCCCTTTTCTCATTCGTCTGATCAAAAAAATAAAATGATCGATATACAAAACAAGGCTTCCTGTACCGGTTGTTATGCCTGTGTCGGGATTTGTCCCAAACAATGTATCTCTATGCAACCGGATGAGGAGGGTTTTTGGTATCCTTCGGTTGATAAAGGTATTTGTGTGGATTGTGGGCTTTGTGAGAAAGTATGTTCCGTTGCACATCCCTTTCCTATACGGCAACCATTAGCAACTTATGCGGCCAGGAGTAAGCAGGCGAAGTACCTTAGCTTGGGTTCTTCGGGTGGGATATTCCAACCGCTTGCAGAAAGAGTAATCGCCGATGGAGGTGTGGTTTTCGGGGCACGCTTTAATGAACACTGGGAGGTCATACATGAGAAGGCAGAGGTTCCGGAAGAATTGCCTGCTTTTTCCGGAAGCAAGTATGTACAGAGCCGGACCGGTGATACTTACCGGGAAGCAGAAGGTTTTCTGAAGGCCGGGCGAAAAGTATTATTCAGCGGAACTCCTTGTCAGATTGCCGGATTATATGGGTATTTAAGAAAACCGTACGAGAATTTATATACGGTCGATTTTATCTGTCACGGCGTACCTTCTCCCAAAGTATGGCAAATTTATTTAAACGAAATCAGCAAACGGTTACAGCAAAAATATCCGGATTCACGCCTGCATCTTTCGGAAGTCAGTTTCAGGAATAAAAGTTCCGGTTGGAACGATTCTTCTTTGTCAGTTCATTATACGGGAAAAAAGCAGGGATCAATCGCTTGCAGCGAGAAAAAAAGCAGGAATGTTTATTTCAGAGGTTTTCTCGGGAATCTGTATCTACGCCCTTCTTGCCACAGTTGTCCTTATAAGGCAGGAAAAAGCAACAGTGACATTACTCTTGGTGATTTTTGGGGTATAGGAAAAGTGTGTCCGTCATTTGATGACGATAAAGGCACGAGTGTCGTAATGCTGAACAGTCCCCGGGGAGTCTCGCTGTGGAAAACAGTAGAATCAGAATCCAAGGAAGTAACATTAAAAGATATTATCACTGGTAACGGAGCATACACACACTCTTCTCCTTATCCACCCGAAAGAAGGTTATTTTTTCAGGACCTGCACCAATCGGCGGATTCTCTTTCTAACCTGATCCGGAAATATACGCGCCGGAATTACATACCAACCCTCCGTTCGATTGCTGGAAGAGTGTTACGTAAAATAACAAGATAACTCATTTTCATGAAAATCGGTATTCTGACCTTGCCTTATAAGAGTAATTACGGCGGAATTCTTCAATGCGTGGCTTTACAGAATGTTTTAGCAGAAGAAGGTCATGAAGTGGAAGTGATTCGTTATGTTCCCGGCGAATGTTCCGGGATTTTACGCAGAGTGGTCATGGTGATGAGTTCCTTTTCTTCGTGTCGGGAGTTTTTCTGTTATATAAAGGACTGTTATAAAACTTTTTGTAAGAAAAGAAGGTTACAGCAACAGGCTCCATCCTCTCAGCTTCTGTCCAATTGTCAGGAATTTATTGACGAACAAATCAGGTATTCTCGTATTGTTCACGAAGAGAATATCGCTTTTTTAGCCTCTCAATACGATGCTATTGTAGTCGGGAGTGATCAGGTGTGGACAGGACTGGGACAAAAACAACTGATTTATTTGTTTGACTGGTCTCCGGCTTACGAAGGATTAAAAATCAGTTATGCTGCATGCAGTGCAAATACTCATGTTCCCCGGTTTGCTGCTTCCAGGATAAGAAACAGATTAAAGCAGTTCGATGCATTATCCGTGCGGGACGAAAGTACCTGCCGTTTGGTCCGGCAATGTAGCGGTGTTTGTCCTTCGGTTGTGGCAGATCCGACGTTGCTTTATGATTTCGGAACGTTGCTTAAAGCCCCGTTTGTGAAAGAACCGTATATTTTTTGTTATATTCTGGGAGGCGAAATACAGGGAGGACACAAACAGGTAATCGGTGAAATCAAAAAGGAATACGGAGATATGCCCGTGGTTGCAGTAGCATTGCCCGATTGTACATTGGAAGCCGGAGATTTTGCCGACCGGATCATTACAGATGCTTCGCCGGATATGTGGCTCAATTTATTGGCCCATTCGGCTTTTGTATACACAGATTCTTTTCACGGGTGTATTTTTTCAATAAAGTACCAAAAAAAATTCCTGGCTTACTATACCTATGCCCAACGGGCCAGCAGGCTTATGGACCTGAAAAAACGCTATGCCCTGAATCATATTGTGGTGGAGTCAGTCGCAGAAATGCTGACCAATGAGAGTATCAGGAAGAATGCCGATTATTCGGTCATCAATCCGTTAGTAAAGAAATACCAAACAGAATCTTTTGATTTTTTACGTACTTCTTTGCATACGCTGAAGTAATGCCAGCTGTTGTTTCTACAGTTTTTTTGGACAGGATGATTTGGTTTATCATCCGTTATTCTCTGCTTTTTGATACCGTTAACGGTTTCTTTTTGCATAGTGGAAGAGATTTACCGATATCTCAGTCATTAAAAACAGTACTTCTGTTTTTTGTTATTTGCAGGCTTGCCAGTAGTAAATATCTGATTATTGTTCCACTGGTATTGTGTTATGTTATTTCATTATTCATTCACTTTTCTTTCATCATTCCTTCCGGATTATGGGGAGAAAGCATCAATCATGTATTTAAGTTTCTCAGTGTTATTCTCTATTTTTATTATATCCGTCATCAACTTAAGTATTATGCGGACCAAACATTGACGTATATAAAAAAAGCCATCCGTACCAATACATTTATTCTGGTTGGAAATATTTTGATCGGGTTATTGGGATTAGGATATGCGCAATATGGTGATACAATAGGGTTCAGAGGTTATTTTTATGCGGGGAATGAGGTTTCAGGAGTGTTACTTTTGCTTTTTCCTTTTACTCTTTATCAAATAGGCAGTGAAGACGGGGTTTTTACGCGCAAATATTTTTTCTATAGTTTTCTATTTTTGATAACGGGGGTTTTAACTGTTACCAAAACAGCGATTTTGGGGACAGTTCTTACTTTAGTATGTGTTCCTTTTATTTGCCCAGATACTGGTATTAAGAAGAAAAACAAGTGGAAGTTCCTTACTGTTCCGGTGGTTTTCATGCTTATCGGTTTTATCGTTTATTACGGGATTACGCAAAGTGAAATTCTTGACCGATGGCTTACTTTCTATGATCAGTCGGGTGTCCGATCGCTTTTGTCCGGACGTGATAACCGAGTTGAAGAATACATGAGTCATTATTTGCAAAGCCGTCCCATAGAAATATTTTTGGGTTTAGGAGGGTGTACAACAGTGGAAATGGATCCTTTCGATACTTTATTTAATTACGGGATTTTAGGTGTGCTGTTTGTTTATGTTTTTTATTTCTATCTTTTTTTGAATGCACGTTTCCGGAAAAAAAGGTATTTATACGCTCCATTGGCTTTTTTCTGCAATTTTTTAATTCTGAGTGTATCTTCTTTTGCCGGGCATATTCTGTTTTCAGGTATGGCCGGAATATTCATAGCTATCGTTAATGGATTGGTGTTCTATAAAACGAAGGCTTCACGTTGATTTTCGTGTATGAGAAAAAAAATTCTGATTATATCCAATATGTATCCTTCAGAGAAGGATCCTGTATATGGAACTTTTGTAAAAGAATTTGTTGAAGGAGTCGCTCAGATTGCACCTTGCTGGAAGGTCAACAAGGTGGTAATCAAAGGTCGAAGTAAACAGGTTTGGATAAAGATATTTAAGTATATTTCTTTTTATTCATCCATTTTTTACCATTTGTTTTTTCGTAGGTATGATTATGTCTACGTCCATTTAATCACTCATGCTGCTCTCCCCTTGCGTATAGTTTCGTTTTTTAAAACTTTACCATTAGTGTTTAATGTACATGGAGAGGATTTGCTTACCCAATCCCGTTTGGCTGCGTATTTTCTGAAATTGGTTATTCCCTTGTTGAAAAAGGCAGATCTGATTGTTATTCCTTCGGAATATTTTAAAACACGTTTCCGGGAAGTTTTACCCATGATTCCCGAAAATAAATTATATGTTTCTCCATCAGGAGGTATTGATACTGATTTGTTTACTCCTTGTGCTCGAAAAAAATCTTCGGTCTATACAATTGGTTATGTTTCACGGATAGACCGCGGGAAGGGCTGGGATACTCTTTTAGAAGCTGTTTCGCTCTTGGTTGAAAGGAATTATAATGTAAAGGTAATTATTGCTGGTAGAGGAGCAGAAACTCCGATGTTAAAAAAAAGTATTTGTCGGTTGAAGTTAGAAAATATTGTGTATTTGGGAGGAGTTCCCCATGCCCGATTATCGGAGGTATATAATAAAATGGATGTCTTTGTTTTCCCGACGAAACTGGAAGAGAGTTTGGGATTAGTGGGTTTGGAAGCCATGGCGTGCGGCGTTCCGGTTATCGCTTCCCGGATTGGAGGGTTGACTGATTATATACAAGAAAGAGTTAACGGCTGTTTTTTTGAACCCGGAGTTCCCATTTCTTTGGCAGAGGCCATTATGTGGCATATAAGCAATGAGCCAGTTCAAAAGGAGGCATTAAAAGCTGCTGCTGTCCAGACTGCCAAGTGCTATGCGAAAGAAAAGGTACTGAATCAACTTTGCAGCCAGTTAGGAATTATTTAATCTTCTGAATCAGCAGGAGTGTCAGACGGTCAATTTTAATTTTTTTACGATGAAAAAAATATTACTCGCTTTCGGGACTCGTCCGGAAGCAATTAAAATGGCGCCTTTATATAAAGCCTTAAAGCAGGAGAAGGAGTTATTCGATACACGAATTTGTGTAACAGCTCAACATCGCCAGATGTTAGACCAGGTGCTTGATTTTTTTAAAATTGTTCCGGAGTATGATTTGGATTTAATGAGAGCAAACCAGTCTTTAAATACGATATGGGCAGATATTTTGGTAAAAATACAACCTATCATTGAAGAATGGCAGCCAGACTGGGTGCTTGTACACGGAGACACCGCAACATCTGCTGCAGTTGCGCTTGCCGCCTATTTTGCGCATTGTAAGGTGGGACATATAGAAGCGGGCTTGCGTACCTGGAATAAGTGGTCACCTTTTCCCGAGGAAATGAATCGTCAATTAACAGGACGTATTGCAGATTTTCATTTTGCTCCAACGATTCAAAGTCGTAATAATTTGATTAAGGAGAGTATTCCAGCGAATAGTATCCAAGTTACCGGAAATACGGTTATTGATGCTTTATACGAAAGTGTCAAAGAAGTTACTGCAGCAAGTTACGATAACGATGAAATTGATTCATTAAAGCAAATACTTTATTCAGATAAAAAGATTGTCCTTGTAACCGGCCACCGTCGCGAAAATTTCGGGCAAGGTTTTATCAATATTTGCCAAGCAATCAGTCAAATTGCTGAGAGCCGTCCTGATATTCAAATTGTATATCCAGTTCATCTTAACCCAAATGTCAGTGAACCTGTATATAAATTATTGGAAGGAATAGCAAATGTCCACCTTATCCCTCCCTTGAGTTATCCCAGTTTTGTGTGGATAATGAATCAATCCCATATTATTTTAACCGATAGCGGTGGCGTACAGGAAGAGGCGCCATCTCTTGGTAAACCAGTGCTGGTTATGCGGGATACGACCGAACGCCCGGAAGCTGTTGAAGCAGGAACTGTTATTCTTGTCGGGACTGATAAGGGAAAAATTGTGAATAATGTTCTGGATTTATTGGCTAATACAGACCGTTATGCAGCAATGAGCCGGATTGAAAATCCATATGGGGACGGTAATGCCTGTAAACGAATCACAGAGATATTAATGAAACTGTAAAAATGGGTGAAATAAACGATTTTATAAATAATGAAAAAAGATATGCAGCCTATACCGGTAAAAGGAATTAATATATATCCTTATACTTCTATGGAAGAATTGACGAATGCATGTTATAGCGAAAAAAAGCTATTTCTTTCTGTGAATGCAGAAATTTTAATGCGTAGTGACAATTCTATTAAAACAATATTTAATGAACATATCGGATATACAGATGGGATTGGAGCGGTAAAAGCCATTAAGCAAAAAGGTATAAAAAATGCGATACGGCTTCCGGGATGCGAGTTGTGGCAGGAGCTTGTAAAAAAATACGGGGATCAGTCTACTTTTTACTTATGCGGTTCTACTTCTGAAGTTATTGAAAAAGTCATACAGAGGCTTAAGAAAGAATATCCTCTTTTATCCATCGTCGGTTATCGGAACGGCTTTTTCAAAAATGAAGAAGAAATCAATGAATTGGAAGAAGAGTTGATTGAGAAAAAACCGGATTTTGTTTTTATTGCAACAGGTTTTCCTTTTCAAGAGAAATTAATGGCCCGGTTATGGAAAAAACATGCAGCAACATACTTGAGTTTGGGCGGCAGTTTTGATGTTTATACAGGCACAGTGAAGAGGGCTCCTTTATTTTTCCAAAAACTTGGTTTGGAATGGCTTTATAGGTTAATGAAACAACCTTCAAGAATAAAGCGGCAATATGTATTGTTCAAATTCGTTTGGCAATACTATACTCATCAATTGTAAGTTCGTTGTCTTTTCTATGAATATACTAATTACGGGAATCCACGGTTTTGTGGGTTCGAATCTTGTAGGGGCTTTATCAAAGGAACATGTGTTGTATGGGGTGGATATTGTAGCTCCTTCCAAAACGGGAGTGAAAGAGACTTTCAGCTGGAGAGAACTGGACTTCGCCAGTCAGCCTCACACGTCCCAGGAGTTGGAGATAGCCAGGAAATTACAACACATTGATGTTATTATCCACCTGGCAGGGAAAGCCCATGATACGAAAAACAGGGCACAGGCACAGGAGTATTTTGATATCAATACCGGATTAACGCAGAAGATTTTCGATTTCTTTCTGGCTTCGGGGGCACGGAAGTTTATCTTTTTCAGTTCGGTGAAAGCGGCGGCGGATTTTGTGGTATGTGATGTGTTGACAGAAAAGGTGATTCCGACACCGATAGGACCCTATGGAGAGAGTAAGATTGCAGCGGAGGAGTATATCTTTTCCAAAGAAGCACAGTGGAGAGGCGGTAAAGAAGTTTATGTCCTGCGTCCCTGCATGATTCACGGACCGGGAAACAAAGGAAATCTGAATCTTCTGTATAATGTGGTAAAGAAAGGGTTACCTTGGCCATTAGGCGATTTTGAGAACCGACGGACGTTTACTTCTATCGACAATCTTTGTTATGTGATTGATGGATTGATTCAAAAGGAGGTTCCTTCCGGTATTTACCACATGGCCGATGATGAGGCTTTGTCTACCAATGAACTGATTGCCCTGATGTGTGAGGCTTTGGGTAAAAAGCCCCACATCTGGAAAGTGAACCGAGGGTTCATGACAGGCTGTGCCCGTCTGGGGAGTGCAATACATCTTCCGTTGAATCTGGAACGGCTGCGGAAGTTGACGGAGAATTATGTAGTCTCCAATGCCAAAATCAAAAGTGCCTTAGGTATTTCGCAAATGCCCGTCCGTGCCCGCGACGGCCTCTTAAAAACTCTCCGCAGTTTTTAATTGTCCTCTGTAATTTTCGACTTTTCAATCTTTAGCTTTTCGATTTTTTCCGATGTATTATCTGATTGTTTTTCTTTTGCTGCTGGTGGCGGAGATGGGTTATTTCCGCCTGGCTGACCGGTTTAATATTATCGACCGACCGAATGAAAGGAGTTCGCATACGCGTATCACATTACGGGGAGGCGGCATTGTCTTTTATTTCGGCGCATTGTTGTATTTTATCGGCAATGGATTTGAATATCCCTGGTTCATGGCAGGACTGACGCTGATTACTGCTGTGAGTTTTACGGATGATGTGCGGTCGGTGTCGCAAAAGGTACGCCTATTGGTGCATTTTACGGCTATGGCGTTGCTGTTTTACCAGTTAGGTATGGGCGGACTGCCCTGGTGGTATATTCCTGTGGCGTTAGTGGTATGTACGGGAATTATCAATGCCTATAATTTTATGGACGGTATCAATGGGATTACGGGAGGATACAGTCTGGTGGTATTGGGAGCTTTGGCTTATGTGAACGAGTACCGCTTCGGCTTTGTGGAATCGCAGTTGTTGTGGGTGATGCTGATTGCTGTGGCGGTTTTCTGTGTTTTCAATTTCCGGAAAAGAGCGAAATGCTTTGCCGGGGATGTGGGGTCGGTAGGGATTGCTTTTGTGATTCTGTTCCTGTTGGGAAAACTGATTTTGCAGAGCAATGACCCGGGGTATGTTATCCTGTTGGCAGTATACGGTGTGGACAGTATTCTGACTATCGTTCACCGTCTGATGTTGCATGAAAATATCGGTCTTCCCCACCGCAAGCATCTTTATCAGTTGATGGCGAATGAACTGAAGATTCCGCATACTGCGGTTTCCGCTTTTTATATGTTGTTGCAAGCCATAATTTTTGCGGGTTACCTTGTTTTTTACGCTTACCGGTGGTGGTATTTCGTAGCGGTTGTTTTGTTGTTGTGCATCGGGTATTGTCTGTTTATGAAAAGGTATTTTCATCTCCATAAGGTAAAATAGAGATAGAAGATTATTCATTGGTGCTGATGGATGAGGATGTTGAGCGGGGAGTGAATGTGGTTAGGAGCGTGATAAAGTAAGTTCATTTTATTGTATAACAGAGAAGCATGTAGTCGTGAGATTGCATGCTTTTTTGTTATAATGAGGTTTAATAAATGGGTATTTTGTAGGTTAGCCCCAGGGAGAGGTGTTGGGGGTGTTCGTTTGAGAGGTGGAAGGGAGCGGACAAGCGGGTGTAGTCGGTTTGCTTGCCGCGGTATACGAGGAAGAAGCGGAGGTTTTCTTTCATCGGGAAGTATTCTATGCCGCCCTGGTAACCGTAGGAGGTGCGGTATTTGCCGGATTCGGGCAGGTTGGTGCCTGTCCGGGCGGATGCCGTTTCGTAGGTTCCTTTGGCAAAGATGTTCAGTTTGGAGAGGATGCGGTAGTTGAGGCGGCTTATCAGTGAGAAGTATTGGCAGTGTGTTGCCCGGTAGGGTTGTTCTGCTTGCCCGGATATTTCCGACAGGATGCCTAATTTGTCGATTTCTTCGATAGAGAATAGTCCGTCAATGTACATGTTGAAATTACCGTGTTGCCAGGCGCCAGCCAATGCCCAAAAGTATATGTTTTGTTTCTGGCTTTCGTGGAACAGTGAGAAGGAGCAGCGTGTGGAAAGGGTGTTGTCTAAGAAATTACCGTTCCAGTTAACGGTGTATCCTAATGGGGTTTTGGCGGTTTTATAGTTTGCAGGCAGTTGGGTTTTATCGTCTTTGTTGGAACGGGCGTCGGTGATTTGGAATCTGATCTCTTGGGAGGGAGTGACCCACCAGGCCAGATGCACCCCCATCAGGAAGCAGGTGATGTTATTGCCGAAGTCGGAAAAGGAGTATACTTCCGCCGGATCGGCGTCGTATTCAAAGCCTCCGAAGTCGGCGTATTGTTTACCGGCAAAGAGGGACAGTGCGGGCGTGATGTGAAAGCCCACACCGAGGCAGTTGATGGAGGCTGGCATGTTATCCAGTGAGTGTGGGGTGTCGCTTTTGTTAAGGTGTTGCATCCATTTGTAGAAGATGCGTTCTGTGATGTTGCCCGTTATTTGCAGGCGGAGGTAATCCATGCGGAATGCCGACTGTTCTGATTCTTGTGGTGAAAGGTCGGAATGGAAAGCCATGCGGGTGTTGAGTTTGATTTCCAGTAAATTATGCTGTTTCCGAATGCGAGTGAGGGCTTCGAATAGGCTTTTTTCGTGTTTGGCAGAGTCAGGCGTGGTTGTGGGAGTCGCCTGGCAGATTGTGTTCAAAAGGATAAGTATAGGGAGGCAGAGCGTTATAGTTGGTTGCATGTTTGAGAATTTAACATTTATTCAGCAAAAATAGTAAAAATGGGAGTATTGAAAATGGGTAGGGTTGAAAAAGTAGCGGAGAATGTATACATTTGCAAGAGTTTATATAAGTGTTGCAGAAAATGAAAGGTATCGTTTTGGCGGGAGGTACGGGTACACGGTTATTCCCTATGACGAAAGGGGTTTCCAAACAGTTGTTGCCTGTGTATGACAAGCCGATGGTTTATTATCCGGTTTCAGTGTTGATGTTGGCGGGTATTCGGGAGATATTGGTTATTTCCACGCCGCAGGATTTACCGGGCTTTCAACGGTTGTTGGGAGACGGATCGGATTACGGTGTACATTTTGAATATGCGGAACAGCCTCGTCCGGAAGGGTTGGCGCAGGCTTTTTTGATTGGAAAGCAGTTTATCGGGGAGGAGGATGTTTGTTTGGTGTTGGGGGATAATATTTTTTATGGTCAGTCGTTTACTGCTATGTTGGAGAAAGCAGTTAGGACGGTGGAAGAGGAGCGGAAAGCTTCTGTATTTGGTTATTGGGTGCGTGATCCGGAGCGGTATGGTGTGGCGGAGTTTGATGAAGTCGGCAATGTACTGGGAATAGAGGAAAAACCGGTGCAGCCGAAATCCAATTATGCGGTGGTGGGACTTTATTTTTACCCGAATGCGGTGGTGAAGGTGGCGGAGAGTGTCCGGCCTTCGGAGCGTGGGGAGTTGGAGATTACGAGTGTGAACCGTTATTTTCTGGAGGCGGAACGGTTGAAAGTGCAGTTGTTCGGACGGGGTTTTGCGTGGCTGGATACGGGGACGCACGATTCGTTGTCGGAGGCTTCTACTTTTGTGGAGGTGATTGAGAAAAGGCAGGGGTTGAAGATTGCCTGTTTGGAGGAGATTGCCTGGCGGAAGGGGTGGATTACGTCGGAGAGGGTGCGGGAGTTGGCACAACCGATGCTGGGTAATCCGTATGGGAGGTATTTGGTGGATTTGGTAGCTGAATTTGAAAAATAAAGAGAATCGAATGGATAGGAGTTCGGGTTTTCAGGAAACGGAAATAGCGGGGCTTGTCATTATACAGCCTCAGGTGTTTGAAGATGGCCGGGGATATTTTTTTGAGAGTTTTTCTCAACGGCGCTTTGAAGAGGCGATTGGTACAATGATTGGCACAGCGATGAGTACGGCATTATTTGTACAGGATAATGAGTCGAAGTCGTCCTATGGGGTGGTCCGGGGGTTGCATTATCAGATAGCCCCTTATGCTCAGGCCAAGTTGGTGAGGGTCGTTAAGGGGCGGATTTGGGATGTGGCGGTGGATTTGCGTAGGGGATCGGCTACTTTTGGCAAGTATGCCGGAGTGGAACTGTCGGAAGCGAATAAGTGGCAGTTTTTTATTCCCAAAGGATTTGCTCATGGATTTGCCGTGCTGAGTGAGGAGGCCGTGGTGCAGTATAAGTGTGACGATTATTATATGCCGCAAGCGGAGGGAGGAATCAGTTTTGATGATCCGGAATTGGCTATCGACTGGAAAATTCCGAGGGAAGATATGGTTTTGTCGCCGAAGGATTTGAATCGTCCCGGTTTGCGTGATGCGTATGTTTTTGATGTGTAATTTGTGAATTATGGCGAATATATTGGTTACCGGAGCTGGCGGGCAGTTGGGAAACGAATTGAGAAAAATCGGATTTTCTCCTTTGGATGAGGTGTTTTTTACGGACATCGCGGAGTTGGATATTACGGATAAGAAGGCGGTGGAAAATTATGTGAGCCGCAATGATATAGATACGATTGTAAATTGTGCCGCTTATACGGCGGTCGACAAGGCGGAGGAGGAACCGGAGAAGGCAGAGCTGATTAATGTGAAGGCAGTGGAGAATCTGGCGGAAGTGGCGAGTCGGGAAGGCTGTTTGTTGGTGCATGTCTCGACGGATTATGTTTTTGACGGTGGGGCTTCGGAACCTTATACGGAAAAGAGTTTGGTGAATCCTCAGACGGTGTATGGACGTACGAAATTAGCCGGGGAGCGGGCGATTAAGAAGTCCGGCTGTTTGGCAATCGTTATTCGTACGGCTTGGCTGTATTCGGAATATGGGAATAATTTTGTAAAAACAATCTTGCGTTTGGCCAAGGAGAAGGGGGAGGTGAATGTGGTGGCCGACCAGGTGGGGACGCCTACTTATGCGGCGGATTTGGCGGTAACGATAGTGCGTGTTTTGGCGGATGATTGTGTGGCGGATAAGACAGGAATTTATCATTTTTCGAATGAGGGTACTTGTTCGTGGTATGAGTTTGCCCGGGAGATTGTGCGGTTGAGTGGAGCGAAGTGTAACGTAAAGGCGGTGACGACGGCGGATTATCCGGCAAAAGCGCATCGTCCGGCTTATTCCGCTTTGGATAAGACGAAAATAAAACGGGAGTTTGGTGTAGAGGTTCCGGAATGGAGGGAGGCGTTGGAAAGGATGACGGATAGTTTTTTAAAGTTATGAAAAGGAATATACTGGTTACGGGTGGGGCTGGGTTTATCGGTTCCCATTTGGTCCGCCTGCTGGTGAATAAGTATCCGGAGTACCGGATTGTGAATCTGGATAAGTTGACGTATGCCGGGAATCTGGCGAATTTGCGGGATGTGGAGGGGCGTCCGAATTATGCGTTTGTGAAGGCGGATATTTGCGATTTTCCGGCTATGCAGCGGGTATTTGCAGAGTATCAGATTGATGGTGTGATTCATTTGGCAGCGGAAAGCCATGTGGACCGTTCCATTAAGGACCCTTTTTCTTTTGCCCAGACCAATGTGATGGGAACGCTGAGTCTGTTGCAGTCGGCTAAGTTGGCGTGGGAGGGAAATTATGACGGCAAATTGTTTTACCATGTTTCCACCGATGAGGTGTATGGTTCGTTGCAGCCGGACGGAGGTTTCTTTACGGAGAGGACGAAATATGAGCCTCATTCTCCTTATTCGGCATCCAAGGCTTCGTCCGATCATTTTGTGCGGGCTTATCACGACACGTACGGATTGCCGGTAAAGATTTCGAATTGTTCGAATAATTACGGTTCTTATCAGTTTCCGGAGAAGCTGATACCGCTGTTTATTAATAACATCCGTCATAACAAGCCGCTGCCCGTGTATGGTAAGGGGGAAAATGTACGTGACTGGTTGTTTGTGGAGGATCATGCCCGGGCGATTGATTTGATTTTCCATGAGGGGAAAATCGGGGAAACCTATAATATCGGCGGTTTCAATGAATGGAAGAATATAGACCTGATACGGGTGGTTATTAAGGTGACGGACCGTTTGCTGGGACGACCGGAGGGAGCCTCTGATAAATTGATTACGTATGTGGCTGATCGTGCCGGACATGATGCCCGTTATGCGATAGATTCCACGAAGTTGAAGGAGGAACTGGGTTGGGAACCGAGTCTGCAGTTTGAGGAAGGCATTGAAAAGACTGTGAAATGGTATCTGGAAAATCAGGAGTGGCTGGATGGTGTGACAAGCGGCGATTATCAGATGTATTACGAAAATATGTATGGGAAGGAAAGTTGAAGAGTTGAAAAAGTTGAAGAGTTAAAGGGAGGATGAAGTTTTTCTTTATCTTTGCAAGCGTTTTTGAATAAAAGGAGAGTATTAGATTGTATAGTAAAAAGAAGGATATAGAATGATTACAGTTTCGAATTTGGAGATTCAGTTTGGCAAGCGTGTTCTGTTTCAGGATGTGAATTTGAAGTTTACGCCGGGTAACTGCTATGGTGTGATTGGGGCAAACGGTGCCGGCAAATCGACTTTGCTGCGGATTTTGAGTGGTGAGTTGGAACCTACGAGGGGGAATGTGATGTTTGGTCCGGGAGAGCGTCTGTCGGTGCTGAAGCAGAACCACTATGCGTATGATGAGTGTACGGTGTTGGATACGGTGTTGCAGGGACACATGGATTTGTGGAATGTGATGAAAGAGAAAGATGCGTTGTATGCCAAACCGGATTTTTCGGATGCGGATGGTGTAAGAGCGGCTGAATTGGAGGAGAAGTTTGCCGAAATGGACGGCTGGAATGCCGAGAGTGATGCGGCGGCTTTGTTGAGCGGATTGGGTATACAGGAGGAGTTGCATTATTCTTTGATGAAGGATTTGAGCGGTAAACAAAAGGTCCGGGTGTTGCTGGCACAGGCTTTGTTCGGCAAACCGGATAATTTGCTGCTTGACGAGCCGACGAATGATTTGGATATTGAGACGGTGATGTGGTTGGAAAACTATCTGTCGAATTACGAAAATACGGTGTTGGTAGTGTCACACGACCGGCATTTCCTGGATGCGGTGAGTACCCATACCGTGGATATTGATTTCGGTAAGGTGCAGTTATTTGCCGGTAATTACAGCTTCTGGTACGAATCCAGCCAGTTGGCTTTGCGTCAGGCACAGGCTAAGAATAAGAAAGCGGAGGAGAAGAAGAAGGAGTTGATGGAATTTATCCGCCGGTTCAGCGCGAATGTGGCGAAATCGAAGCAGACTACCAGTAGAAAGAAGATGCTGGAGAAGTTGAATGTGGAGGAGATTATGCCTTCAACTCGTAAGTATCCGGGAATTATCTTTACTCCCGAACGTGAGGTGGGGGATAAGATTCTTGATGTAAAGAATTTGAGTAAACAGATTGAGGGGAAATGGTTGTTCCGGGATGTGGAGTTTACGGTGGAGAAAGGGGACAAAATTGTGTTCTGGTCGAAGGATCCGCGTGCGATGACTGTTTTGCTGGAGATTATTACCGATAATATGAAGGCGGATTCAGGTTCTTACAATTGGGGTGTGACGGTGACCAGTGCTTACCTGCCGATGGATAATTCCGCTTATTTCGATACGGATATGAAGTTGATTGACTGGTTGGGACAGTTTTCAACGGATACGAGTGAAACGTTTTTACGCGGTTTCTTGGGTAAGATGCTGTTTTCCGGCGAGGATATTTACAAGAATGTGAAAGTGTTGTCGGGTGGGGAAAAAATGCGCTGCATGATTGCCCGGATGATGTTGAAGAATGCCAATGTTTTAGTGTTGGACTCTCCTGCCAATCATTTGGATTTGGAGTCTATCCAGGCATTTAATAATATGTTGATGTCGTTTAAGGGAATCGTGCTCATGAATTCGCACGACCACGAATTTATTCAGACGGTTTGCAACCGTATTATCGAGTTGACTCCTCAGGGAATCATCGACAAGAGAATGGATTTCGACGATTACATCACCAGTGAATCCATCCGCGAACAGGCGGCGAAGATGTATGAGTAATGTAGTTTTAAGTTGTAATAAAAGACCTGTAATCTTTTGATTACAGGTCTTTTTAGGTTATTGGAGTTGGTCGTATTCTTCGTCGGTGACGGGGGCGAGCCATTCGGTGGAGGTCTGCTCGCCGGGAAGCTCAAAGGCGAGGTGTGCGAACCAGCTGTCGGCTGCGGCTCCGTGCCAGTGTTTTACGTTGGCGGGAATGTGGATGACGGTGCCGGGCTGGATTTCGATTGCGGGTTTGTCTTCTTCCTGGTACCAACCGTGTCCTGCTACGCCGATGAGCATTTGGCCTCCGCCTTGCGAGGCGTGGTGGATGTGCCAGTTATTACGACAGCGGGGTTCAAAGGTGACGTTGGAGATGTTCACCTGTTCCCGTGAAATCGGGGCGAGATAGCTGTTGCCTGTGAAATACCGGGCATAAGCGGTATTCGGTTCTCCGACGGGGAAAATCATTTCGCGTTGGAAGGCGGATTTGGCATCTTCGCCGCTTGTTTCTTCTGCCCAGACTTCTTTTGCCAGGCGGAAGGCTGCCCATGCTTTCGGCCAGCCGGCATAGAATCCGATGTGTGTGATGATTTCTGCAATTTCCGTGCGGGTGATGCCGTTGTTTTTTGCCGATTGCAGATGGAAAGCCAGGGAACTGTCCGTGATGCCCTGGCTGATGAGGGAAGTGATTGTCACTAAACTGCGGTCTCGTAGGCCGAGTTTATCGGTACGGCTCCATATTTCTCCGAAAAGGACATCATCGTTGAGTTCTGCAAATTTCGGGGCAAATTTGCCCAGTTGGTTGCGTCCTGCTGTCTGTGTGATTTTTTGCTGTGCCATGATAAAAGGTGTGTTTAAAATCCATACGATAATGATTGGTATAATTACTTGTTTCATAAGGTTGAAATTTGTGTTTAAGATTCCGAGTGTAAAATTATCATGGGTTGTTTCCCGGTGGGGTATCTGATTTACGGAAAATCTTACCTAAATTACAGATTCAATTTTGAAAGTAGTATTTTTGTATAGGATAGGAGGCGGCTTGGCAAAGCAATCAAATAAATTTGTTGCTTTTGCACTCGCCTTTCATTATCTTTGTTGCACGAATCAGGTAAAACAAAATTTAATATAAAGCATGAGTATAGTTTTCTATCAGAAAGATGCTACGGTGTATGCTGTGCATTACAATACGTCTGAGAATCCTCTTGATGTCAGTAAACTGGAATGGTTGTTCAGCGGAGCAAAACGGATGAAGGAAGAAGCATTGGCGGGTTATTTTATAGGGCCGCGCCGCGAGATGATCACCCCTTGGAGTACGAATGCCGTTGAGATTACACAGAATATGGGAATCAGCGGCATTTTACGTATTGAGGAGTTTATGCAGACCGATAATGAGAAGGCACCGTTTGATCCGATGCTGAAAGCATTTTATAAGGGATTGGATCAACATGTTTTTACGATAGACAAGAAGCCGGATCCGGTGGTCTATATTGAGAATATCCGGAAATACAACCAGCAGGAAGGGTTGGCGTTGAATGATGATGAGATTGCTTATCTGGAAGGGTTGGCAAAGAAGTTGGGGAGACCGTTGACGGATTCCGAGGTGTTTGGTTTTTCACAGGTGAATTCGGAGCATTGCCGCCATAAGATTTTCAACGGGACGTTTATCATTGACGGGGAGGAGAAGGAAAGTACGCTTTTCAAGCTGATCAAGAAGACGTCGCAGGAGAATCCTAACCGGATTGTTTCCGCCTATAAGGACAATTGTGCTTTTATTGAAGGACCGCAGGCGGTGCAGTTCGCTCCCCATACGCAGGATAAGCCGGACTTTTATGGGACGAAGGAGATCGATACAGTTATTTCCCTGAAAGCGGAAACGCATAATTTCCCGACTACGGTGGAGCCTTTTAACGGGGCGGCAACGGGTACGGGAGGAGAGATACGCGACCGTATTGCCGGCGGACAGGCTGCTTTGCCGATAGCGGGCACTGCGGTTTATATGACCTCTTATCCGCGTTTGGATGCTTCCCGGTTGTGGGAACAGAAAATAGATCCCCGGAAGTGGTTGTATCAGACGCCGGAAGATATTTTGATTAAAGCGTCCAACGGGGCTTCCGATTTTGGTAATAAGTTCGGACAACCGTTGATTTGCGGTTCTTTATTGACTTTTGAACATGAGGAGGATGGACAGACTTACGGATATGATAAAGTGATTATGCAGGCAGGTGGGGTCGGGTTTGGTAACCGTGAGCAGGCGATGAAACATACTCCGGAGGTGGGGGATAAAGTGGTGTTGCTGGGGGGAGATAATTATCGTATCGGTATGGGCGGTGGTGCTGTGTCGTCTGTGGATACCGGAGTGTATGCCGGTGCGATAGAACTGAATGCGGTGCAGCGTTCTAATCCGGAAATGCAGAAACGGGTTTGTAATGCTATCCGGGCTATGGCGGAGAGTGAGGTGAATCCGGTTGTTTCGATTCATGACCACGGTGCCGGCGGGCATTTGAACTGTTTGTCGGAGTTGGTGGAGGAGACGGGGGGAAAGATTCACATGGAAAAATTGCCGGTGGGCGACCCGACGCTGTCGGCCAAGGAGATTGTGGGCAATGAGTCGCAGGAGCGTATGGGATTGGTGATGAAAGAGAAAGATGTGGCGACCTTGCAGAAAATTTCAGACCGCGAGCGGGCTCCGATGTATGTGATTGGAGAGACTACGGGGGATATGAAGTTTACGTTTGAGAATGCGAAGACGGGAGAGAAACCTATCGATTTGGAGTTGAAGGATATGTTTGGTAATCCTCCGAAAACGATTATGGAGGATAAGACCATTAAGGAAAAATACAACGATTTGGAGTATTCTGCGGATAAGCTGGAAGAGTATCTGGAGCAGATATTGCAGATTGAAGCTGTGGCTTGTAAGGACTGGCTGACGAATAAGGTAGACCGTTCTGTAACGGGACGTGTTGTCCGTCAGCAAGGGGTGGGACCGTTGCATTTGCCGCTGAGTGATGTGGCGGCGGTAGCCTTGGATTATTGCGGGTATCGGGGGATTGCCACTTCAATCGGTCATGCTCCGGTATCGGCGATGGCAGATGCGGCAGCCGGTTCCCGTTTGGCGATTGCCGAGGCACTGACGAATTTGGTGTGGGCACCGATAGAAAAAGGACTGAAAGGTGTGTCTTTGTCCGCTAACTGGATGTGGCCTTGTCGTAAACCGGGAGAGGATGCCCGTTTGTATCAGGCTGTGGAAGCTGCCAGTGAATTTGCCATTGCGTTGGGCGTGAATATTCCGACGGGGAAGGATTCGCTTTCTATGACACAGAAATATGGTGATAAAAAGGTATATGCCCCCGGTACGGTGATTATCTCTACGGTGGGAGAGGTAAATGATTTCCGCAAGATTGCTGTTCCGGTTCTGAAAAATAATCCGGATACGGAGTTGGTATATATCGATTTTTCGTTTGATAGTTTGAAATTGGGCGGTTCCAGTTTTGCACAGATATTGAACAAGGTTGGAAAGGATGTGCCTGATGTGAAAGACAGCGGATATTTTGTAAAGGCTTTTACTGCTGTGCAGCAGTTGGTTGATAATGGGTTTGTATTGGCAGGGCATGATATTTCTGCGGGAGGTATGGTGACGGCGTTGTTGGAGATGTGTTTTGCGGACAATCGTTTGGGACTGGATGTGGATTTGTCTTTCCTGGCAGAGAAAGATATTATCAAGATATTGTTTGCGGAAAATCCGGGTGTAGTGGTGCAGATTGCGGACAAGGACGCCAAGCACGTGGCAGCTGTGTTGGAGCAGGCTGGAGTGGTATACGGATTTATCGGAAAGCCGGGAAAAGCCGGTTGTCTGAATATCAGGAAAGATGCTGCTTCCTGGTCCTTGGATGTTGCTTCTTTGCGTGATTTGTGGTTCAAGACTTCTTATTTGCTTGACCGCCGGCAGAGTGGCGAGGAGAAAGCATTGGAGAGATACAAGAGTTATAAGAGTAGCGAACTGAAGTATAAGTTTCCTGAGAATTTTACGGGAAAGCTGGCTGATTTGAGACTGGAGCTTCGTCGGGAAGGCAAGTCGGGTGTTTGTGCTGCGGTAATCCGTGAGAAAGGATGCCAGTGTGAGCGCGAAACGGCATGGGCGTTGCATTTGGCGGGCTTCGATGTGAAGGATGTGCACATGACGGATTTGGTTTCCGGACGCGAGACACTCGAAGATGTGAACATGATTGTTTTTGTCGGCGGATTCTCCAATTCGGACGTATTGGGGTCAGCCAAAGGTTGGGCAGGGGCGTTCAAATACAATGAGAAAGCCCGTCAGGCATTAGAAAACTTCTACAAACGCAAGGATACGCTGAGTTTGGGCATTTGTAACGGTTGCCAGCTGATGGTGGAACTCGGACTGATTTATCCGGAACACCGTGAGATGCCGAAGATGTTGCATAATGACTCTCATAAGTTTGAGTCCGGTTTTGTAAATGTGACTGTCCAGCCGAATAATTCGGTACTTTTCGGTTCGTTGAGCGGATCCCGTTTGGGGGTATGGGTGGCTCACGGGGAAGGGAAGTTCGGTTTGCCGTATGAGGAAAGCGAATACAATATTCCGTTGAAATATAGCTATGATGTGTATCCGGCAAATCCTAACGGTTCTTCTTTTGCAACCGCTGCCATTGTGAGCAAGGATGGCCGCCATCTGGCGATGATGCCCCATTTGGAACGTTCTGTTTTCCCCTGGAATTGGGCTTATTATGCCGAAGAGCGCCAGGGTGACGAAGTTACCCCGTGGATTGAGGCTTTTGTCAATGCCCGCAAATGGATCGAAGCGCATAAATAATTTCTGCTGAATAAAAAAAACGGGAGCGGCGTTTACCTGCTCCCGTTTTTTATAATCCCTCCCGGTTTATGGCAGTTTAGTTGTTCTATTTTAATGTCGTATGGCAGTTTGGTTGTTTGATTTTAATGTCGTATGGCAGTTTGGTTGTTTGATTTTAATGTCGTATGGCAGTTTGGTTGTTTGATTTTAACGTCGTATGGCAGTTTGGTTGTTTGATTTTAACGTCGTATGGTAGTTTGGTTATTCTGTTTTAACGTCGTATGGCAGTTTGTATATTTTTTATTCTTATATTTGCAGGTGAAATAAAGGATAAACCATGTTGGATAAGCGGATAATAGAACAAGTGCTTTTTGAGCAGTATCAGGAGCTTTCGTCACAGGGTAAAATGGAATTCTGTTCCCGGTATGAAGAAGAGCTTGTGGATTTGGACAGCAATATGGCGCAGGTGGTAATCGGGGTCCGGAGAAGCGGGAAATCCATACTTTGCTATAATGTATTGAAAAAGCATGAAAAAGAATTTGCGTATGTGAATTTTGACGATGAGCGTTTTGAACATCTGCAATCGGGAGACCTCAATACGCTTCTTGAAGTGCTCTATAAGATATACGGAGATTTCAAATACCTGTTTTTAGATGAAATCCAGAACGTGGACGGCTGGCATCTTTTCGTCAATCGTTTGCTTCGTCAGAGAATGCACGTCCTTGTCACCGGCTCGAATGCGAAACTTCTTAGTGGGGAACTCGTAACCCATCTGACCGGCAGATACGAACAAATAGAGTTATATCCGTTCTCTTTTTCCGAATATTGTTTGTGTAAAGGGATGGATGTCTGCTCCAATACGACAAAAGCGGAAGCATTCCGGAGGACTGCATTTGACGAATACCTGAAACAGGGAGGCTTCCCGGAATTGCTTTGCAAGAAAAATAAGGTACGTTATGTGGCGGCGTTGGTAGATAGCATACTGAAACGGGATATTGAGCAGAGGTATAAAATCAGATATACGAGGGCTTTTGAACAGCTTTCCAATCATCTCCTTAATATCGTTCCTGCACCGGTTGTGGCAAGTGATTTGGCTGATTTGTTCGGATTTAAGTCTCATCACACGGTAAACAATTATATTAATTTTCTGAAACAGGCTTATATTCTGTCTGGTGTCCAAAGATATTCGGCAAAAAGCAAACGGCGTATACGTGATGAGAAAATCTATCCGATAGATGTGGCTTTTATGGATGCGCGGGCGGATGCTTTTGCGGGGGATAATTTGGGCTGGAGATTGGAAACCTTGGTTTATATCGAACTGCAAAGGCGGAACAGACCGCAGGGCAGGGATATATACTATTATAAAAACACCAACAATTACGAGGCTGATTTTGTCGTATGCAAGGGCAATGTCGTTGAGGAGATATATCAGGTATGCTATGACCTTTCCCATGAGAAAACGCGCCGGAGGGAATTTCGGGGAATGCTTGTTGCTTCTAAAGAAACACGATGTGATAACTTGTTTCTTATCACAGACTTCCAAAGGGAAGAGGTGGAAATAGAGGGTAAGAAGATAAATATTATACCGGCTTATGAATGGCTGCTCAGGTAAAATTTTATGCTTTGGTGTAACGGAAGTTTTTGACTTTTGACTACTTCACGTATACAATTTTGTATACGTGCCCGGATAAAATACGTATCTTTGTAAGATTAATACGACAAGAATCAAGACAATGAAATTAAGTGAGAAGAGAAGCAATATGCTTCATGGTGTTTTATTGATAGCCCTTTTTTCGTGTGCGGCTTTTTATATCGGAGATACTGCTCTGATGCGGCAACTCTCTTTTAGTCCTCTGATTATCGGGATTATGCTGGG
This sequence comes from uncultured Odoribacter sp., assembly GCA_910589025.1. Classification (GTDB taxonomy): domain Bacteria; phylum Bacteroidota; class Bacteroidia; order Bacteroidales; family Marinifilaceae; genus Culturomica. Next base: position 112,876 of record CAJURM010000004.1, read on the forward strand.
TATGTTGTATGCCAACAGCCTGCGTAACCGTTTGCCGGAGACCTGGGTGCCCGGTATTTTGTTCAGTTCGAAGCAATTGTTGCGTTTAGGCATTATCCTGTATGGTTTCCGGCTTACCTTCCAGAACATTGTGGATGTCGGTTTGTCTGCAATCATTATTGACGCAATAGTGGTAATTGTTACTATTGCAGGAGGTGTCTTTGTCGGGCGCTTGCTGAAAATGGATAAAGAGGTGGCGCTATTGACCTCTGTCGGCAGCGGAATATGCGGAGCGGCAGCCGTATTAGGGGCGGAGGCTACGATTAAGAGTAAACCTTATAAAACGGCGGTAGCGGTTTCTACGGTAGTTATTTTCGGAACGATCTCCATGTTTATATATCCGGTGCTTTACCGGAATGGTGTGCTCGAAGTCTCGGCAAACCAAATGGGAGTTTATACGGGTGCGACATTGCACGAAGTGGCCCATGTTGTGGGAGCCGGAAACGCTATGGGAAAAGAAATTTCCGATGTTGCCATTATTGTGAAAATGCTTCGGGTGATTATGTTGGTTCCTGTATTGTTGATACTCGGTTATTGGGCTTCCGGGGCAAAGAAAAAGTTGCAGACCGCTGCCCCTATCCCCTGGTTTGCTTTGGGATTTCTTGTCGTAATCGGTTTTAATTCTTTCAATTTGTTGCCTGCCGGAGTAATAGATTTTATAAATGGGTTGGACACCTTCCTGCTGACTATGGCTATGACGGCATTGGGAGCGGAGACGAATATTGAAAAATTTAAAAAAGCGGGGGCTAAACCTTTTGTTTTGGCATTGATATTGTATGGTTGGTTGATGATTGGAGGTTATGCTTTGGTGAAATTTGTAGCTCCTTATCTCCTGTAAATAATGGATTATTAATTTAAAACAGAATAAATTATGAAACTGACGACACTTGTTTTATGCTTCTTTTTAAGTTGGGGAATCAGCCGGGCACAAACCGGTGAAAAGAATTTCATAGATCAGAATTACATAGAAGTGACCGGAACGGCGGAGATGGAAATCGTACCCGATGAGATCTATCTTAAAATTGTGCTTAGCGAAAAGGATAAAGGAAAAAAATCATTGGAAACCCTGGAAAAGGAAATGGTTGCTATCTTGAAAAAGTTGGGGATAGATGTGAGGAAAGATCTGCTCATTAAAGATTTGTCCAGTGATTTTAAATCATATTTCCTGAAACGGACAGCCATACAGACGGAGAAAGAATACCAGCTTTGTTTGCATGGGACGGAAAAGATAGGGACTTTGATTGTGGAACTTGAGAAGGCGGGGATTTCCAATATTTCTGTTGACCGAGTGGATCATTCCCAGTTGGAAAAATTCCGCCGGGAAGTTAAAATCAATGCAGTAAAAGAGGCCAAGGAAAAAGCGGATGCTTTTGCCGAAGCTGTGGGACAGCAGGCCGGTCGGGCTTTGTATATCAGTGAAAGCGGTGGCGGTTATTATCCCCGTCTGAATGCGGTTGCCAATGTTTCTTTCAAATCCGCCGGTGCGATGGACGAAGCAGCTCCCGTACTGGATTTTGAAAAAATACCTTTAAAACATTCCGTATTGGTACGTTTTGAGTTGAAATAACCGGAAAATAGCTCCGTCTTCTGACAAATTGACCTTGTCAGAGGAGTTGCATGCCATTTTGTTGCTGCAATAGAGAGAAATCAAAAGCCCTTGGATTCAAGGGCTTTTGATTTTTGTCCGCTTTTTGAAAATCTTTTTAAGGTTTTGGTCGTAGAATTGATGTATGAAAAAGAAAGGTTTTTAGAGATAGAATTATGGCATACATTGATTATTATAAAATTCTCGGGGTAGATAAAAGTGCTTCTCAGGAAGATATCCGGAAAGCGTTTAAAAAGCTGGCCCGGAAACACCATCCCGATTTGAATCCGAATGATCCGGATGCCAAACGGCGGTTTCAGGAAATAAATGAAGCCAACGAGGTATTGGGCGACCCGGAAAAGCGGAAAAAATACGACCAGTATGGTGAACACTGGCAGCATGCGGACCAGTTTGAAGCCCAGCAGCAGTATCGCCAGCAATATGGCGGAGCAGGTGGAGGCGCTTATTGGTCGTCGTCGGGTGGTAGCTTTTCGGGTGATGAAGGAGAATTTTCCGATTTTTTTGAATCCTTGTTCGGTTCGCGTGGCGGACATCGTAGCGGACGTTCGGCCGGGTTTCGCGGACAGGATTTTAATGCGGAATTACAGCTTTCTTTGCGGGATGCGGCACAGACCCATAAACAGGTCTTGACGGTGAATGGGAAGAAAATCCGTATCACCATTCCTGCCGGAGTCGAAAACGGACAGACCATTAAACTGGGAGGCCAAGGTGCTCCCGGTATTAATGGAGGGCCTGCCGGAGATTTATACCTCACTTTTGTCATTCCTGATGACCCTGTATTCAAGCGTTTGGGAAACGATTTGTATGTAGACGCCCCGCTTCCTCTTTATACGGCAGTTCTTGGAGGAGAACAGGTAATTGACACGTTAAGCGGCAAAGTGAAATTAAAGGTTAAGCCCGAAACTCAGAACGGCACCAAAGTGCGTTTGAAAGGGAAAGGTTTTCCGGTGTATAAACAGGAAGGGCAATCCGGCGATTTAATCGTGACATGGCGTGTGGAGATCCCCACCCATTTGACGGAGAAGCAGCAAGAATTGTTCAGGGAATTGCAACGAATCAGTTAAAAAGGAGGAATGTATGGAAACAGATTTAATTATTGTCAGTGAATATTGTCAGCAAAGTCGTATTGAGCCATCGTTTATTGCTCTCCTGGAAACCGAGGGATTGATAGACATTCGGATAATAGAGGGTACGCGCTATTTGCATTATTCCCAGTTATGCGACGTGGAGCGTTATTTCCGCATGTATTACGACCTTTCCATTAACATTGAGGGTATCGATGCCATCCGCCATTTATTGAAGCGTATGGAAAGCCTCCAAAGTGAACTAAGTTCCTTGCGCAACCGCTTGCGTTTCCATGAAAACTCTGCCTCTTATCTGGAGTATCCCGAGGAAGACTGTTTTTAAAAAGAGGAATTTTATATGTAGTAGACAGGATGTATTAAATATACATCCTGTTTTTTGTTAAATTTAGGAATTTATTTTACCTTTCCATTGCTAAATAATTTATATATGCGTTTTCAGTTGACATTACATTTAACCGATAGAAATCGTATCGTTTTGCCTTGTAACTATGTATATGAGTTGTCCTCCACCTTATATAAGATATTGAATAAAGGAGATGCCAATTTCACGTCCTGGTTGCATGATCAGGGGTATTGTAAGCAGAAAAAATCGTTTAAGTTATTTACCTTTTCTAATTTATATGCTTCGTCTTACCGGATTCAGGGCGATCGTTTTCACATATTATCAGATGTGGTAAAACTGAAAGTGTCTTTTTTCCCCATAGAGGCAATGGAAGCATTTGTAATAGGTTTGTTTAAAAACCGGGAGTTTGTTTTGGGCGATCGCTATTCCCAGGTGCCTTTTGAAGTTGTAAACATCGAGCGGATGTCCGAACCGGAATTTACTTCCCGTATGGTGTTTAAAACATTGTCTCCCATTTTTATAGAGGAGCAGTTTCCTGATACAGGCCGTACAGTGCATCTTCAACCGGACAGTCCGAAATTTGCCGAGTTGCTGCATTTGAATTTGTTGGAAAAATACCGGGCTTTTTACAGACAGGAACCGGATGCGTCTTGGTCGGTAACCCGTTTGCGTCTATTGTCGATACCGAAAGCCAAGACCATTACTTTGAAAGTCGGTACACCTCAGGAGACGCGGATGAAAGGTTATATGTTTCAATTTGAGTTGGAAGGTCAGCCGGAACTTTTGCGTTTGGGGTATGACGGCGGCTTCGGACGACTCAATAGTCAGGGGTTCGGGTGTGTGGAGGTGATAGTTTTGAAAAGAAGGAATAAATGAGAAATTATAATATCAAAGCGTATGAAGTTCTTGCAAATTTTTGTACGGGATAAAAAAATGAATGGGGAAAATGAAAAAACTCCGGAAAAGTTCCGGAGTTAAAGGAATTCTGCTTAGTTCAATTGAGACTCATAGAATAATACATTTCAATTCTATATAGGGCAATTATTGTTCATGAGTATAATTGGACAGGACAAAAATAGTATATATTGTGATACAAATCAAATATTGAAAATGAATTAAAAAAATCACTCATAGCATAATACTGGATAATTATTTTTTCCTATGTTTGTGGCATAAATTATAAAATACACAAATTGATGGAAGATTTTACTTATATTTCGACCGAAGGTGTCGAATTTGACGAGGTGGATGTCATGAATTATATCAGATGGAAAGTTGCTGATTTAAAACGAGAAAAGTATTCTGATGGGGATATAAAAGAATTTATTTTGTCAGATGACAGCTTGGAGGGGAATATGAGTAAATTGATAAAATTTCTTGAAAAAACGCTGGAAGAACATAAATAGTAAAAGTATGAATCAGCAGATTGAAAATATCGATTACAAATGGTTAACGGAGTCAACGGGTGATTCTTTTGCGGATGCCGGAGGATATGCTTTGAAGGAATTTGCCAAAAGGTATCCGGAGAAGAATATTCTGGAACTGATTGAAGAGGTGACGAAAATCTATGTTTATCGGTGGGAAGCAAAGATTAATCCGTTTTTCCTGAATTCGAAGGTGACTCAACCGGCTTTTAAGGCGGAGCGGAAGATAGACGAAACGATGAAATATTTCAGGGAGTTGATAGAGGGAAAAACTTCCATAGGGACAGGATATTGTCGTATTTCCGGACGGAAAGCCCAGTTATTTGTTGCCGGGCGGGATAATTCGATTTTGTCCGGTTCCGGTACGTTTGTGAATTTTCACCACACCTTTGAAGCGGGAATTATGGTGTCGAAGGAAATGTTGGTGCGTTTTCATTTTGTGCCGTTGGCTTGTATCTTGTTGCAAGGACGGATTGCTTTGATTCATAGTAATGATAATCATCTGACAGAATTTTTTGCTGCGGAAAATTGCAGTAAGAATTTGCAGGATGTCGCTATGAATGTGTCTGATGGAATTTTGAAATCGACTTGTAAAGTGCCCGCAACAGCTCTTTTCCGTTTTATCGATGAGGCTGTTGAGGCAAGCAGGGATGAAAATGAAATCAAAAATTTCTCACTGACTCTTTATCATTTCACGAATTTCGGGGCTAGTCCGGAGGTGCAGATTTATACTCTTCCGTCGGAGGTGTTTGCTTTTTATTTCTTTACGAGGAATGAAAAAGTGAAGGAAGTTTGGGAACGTTTTGTGGGAAGTTATTACCGGAGTTCTGAGTTTAAAGGGATAAAATACAATGAGATGACCCGACAGTTCGATTTCAGCAGAAAGAATGAGGTTGAAAATATCGGGCAGGAGGTTTACCAGAATTGGTCGAATGTGGTTTATAATCGGTTGTTAGAAGGACGTTCTATTTTGCCTCTGATGCGTGCATGGTGTGAGGAGCATGTTTTTAATTTAAAAATTGTGGATTTATATTTAACTAAAGTCAGACATATGAAACAGGAAGCACAGAAAAAAATACTCGAACTGGCAGAGCTTATGGTGGAATTTGAAGGGGAGCATAAGATTGGAAAGTGTATTCAGGAAATTAAGAATGCCAAATCTTCGTCGGGCTTAACACGGTTGTTGATTAGTAAGGTATTAGCTAAGAATTTGGAAATGAGAAATTCAACGGTTTTGACGGTTCAGGAATGTTGTGAATATCTTTTTCCGGAAGGGGTGTTCTGGCGGGATGTGAGGGACCTTTTTTTAATCGGTATTTACCAGACACTCCATGAAAAAGGAATTTATCTGAATGCGGAGGAGACAGTTGTGGAAGATGAATCATTAAATTAAACAGGATTGGGGGAAGTCGGCTTTTTTCTAAATATGGAAAGGGGCTGTTGTAAATGGATAAGAACGTGAATATATTAACGAATAAACTGATAGTTATGAAAAATTTGAAGACACAGGGATTTGTCCTTTTGGACGTGGATGTGGTGGCGTTGAATAATGCCGGGAAAAGTGAAACTACATTGAATGATAATGGGGTGGCTACAAAAACCATCACCAAGAACGGGCAGAGGTATGCCTATGTTTCCGGTCAGGCATGGCGATATTGGTGGCGGGAATCTTTGCAGAAGAATTGCGGTTGGAAATTGTCGCCTGTTATCCGCGATTCGAAGATTGCCTATACAAATGCCAATCCGGTGGAATATGCCGATGACGATGTGTTTGGGTATATGCGTGCTGCTACGGAGATTATAAAAAACAACAAAGGAAAGGAAAAGAAAGAAAATATCACGGTGACCCGGGTATCGCCTTTAAAAAATTCGGCCATTGTTTCGGTTGCTTCGGTTACAGTTACGGAAAACTGGTCGAGTATGGCACGTCAGGAAGGGGATTCGGTTCCCTACAGCAAGCAGGAGTACAGTGCGGTGATGAAAGGAATGTTTAGTCTGGATCTGATGATGGTGGGGACGTTTTCGAATTATAATAAAACCGGTTATATGAATCTTTCTGAAGCTTTGAAAAAGGAGGCGGTGGAAAGAGGAGCAAGGGAGACAGACGATCCTTTTGTTTGTGGGCAGAAGTTGATTCGCTTGGATAAGGCTACTCGTGTGCAGCGGGCTGTGGATACGGTGAAGGCTTTGAAATATATTTCCGGTGGGGCGATGCAGACCAATAATATGGGGGATGTGACGCCTAAGTTTATCGTTCTGGCAACGACAAATACCGGGAATCATCCTTTTTCGCATGTGGCTTCCGCTAAAGGTGCTTTTGAGAAAACGGCGCAGTTGAATACGGATGCTTTGAAAGAAGTGATTGAAGATTACCGGGATACTTTTGTCGGAAAGATTTTTATCGGTAAACGGACGGGTTTCTGGGACGAAGAGAATGAGAACCTGAAAGCTTTGGCGGAGCAATATAAAGATTTGGTGGTGTTGGGTACGGTGAATGAAGCAATCGATGCCTATTGTGAACAAATTAAAAATCAGATGGACGAATGAAATTTTACCGGATAAAAATCAGTTCCTGGACAGCCGGCTTTCGTTATCCCAATATCCTTTCAGGTTTCCAGCCGACGCTTGAAGTTCCTCCTTTGAGTACGGTTTTAGGACTTATCAATGCCTGTGCCGGAAAGTATCTGGAGTATCGGGACTTTAAAATAGGGTATTATTTTGAGTTCGGAGCAAAAGAGGTAGACCTGGAGACGATTTATCAGATTGAGCGGACGGAAAAAAATACTCCGAAAAATGATGTAAAGTCGAATGTTCTCCGGCGTGAATTTTTGTATGATTGCCGTTTATATCTCTATTTGCAGGATGAGAAAATGGCAGATTACTTCAGGCGTCCTTATTTTCCGTTGTTATTGGGGAGAAGTAGTGATTTAGCTTCTATCGACAGTATAGAGGAGGTGGAGTTGGAGGAGATTTTGGATGCCGACCGAATTTGCGGGCAAATTGTTCCCTTTCGGGGAAATTTCCTGCCGGGAGGGATTCAGGCGTTGCCGCAGTATTTTACAGATGAAATTCCTCGACGGAATTTAGGGACTATGCCTTATACCGTTATTTCCTGTAAGTCGGTTAGCGGTGAGACGACGCTTCCTGCTTACAGGGATGTAATCGAAGGGAAAGACGTGGATATTTACTTGCATCAGTTGGCATTGGAAAATGAGTGTTGATTGTTCCCGGATTCTGGCTAAGTCTCATCCAGTAGTGAGTGCAGAGCAGCATATTGAGGATTGTTTGTGTATCGGCAGGCAATTGCAGAAGTGTATACCGAGTATTCCTTTACCGGATACTGAAAGTTTCTGGAGGGTATTGTATGTGGTTGTGGTGATGCATGATGTAGGAAAGGCGCATGCTGATTTTCAGGCTTTGTTGCGTGGTTTGAAAAATAATTGGCATCGGCAAAGGCATGAATTGTTTTCGTTGAAGTTTGTAGACGGATTACAACTACCGGAAGCGCAAAAGGAGTTGGTGGCTTTTGCCGTTGCCGGACATCATAAGCAATTGGGTGAGTTGGACAGCTTTATCCGGAAGAATTATAAATTGGAAGAGACTGATGGCTGTTGGGGTGATTGGGAAGAGGAGAAAACGGATTTTGAGCAGGAATGCCGGAAAATAGATATCGGATATATAACAGCTCTGTTGAGTCGTTATGCGATTGAATGGAACGATGTGCGAAAGGGGTTTGATATCGGAATCGCGATTCGGAGACTAAAGCGTACTTGTCCGGTAGCTGAGAATGATGGATTCTGGGAAAAATTATTGTTGGTCGGGGCTTTAAAGCAATGCGACCATTTGGCTTCGGCAGGGATAAGAAAGATTGGAGGATTGCAGGTGAAGGACTTTGATTTTCTGCTTGGTTATTCTTTATACGAACATCAGCGAAAGGCTGCCGGAGCAGTGGGAAATGTTATTTTGACAGCACCAACCGGAGCAGGAAAGACCGAGACGGCTTTGTTGTGGTTGAGGAAACAGTTTGGGGTGAAAGGACAAGGACGCGTTTTTTATGTTTTGCCTTATACTGCTTCGATTAATGCCATGTACGAAAGATTGAACCGGGATTTCGGAGGAGAAGAAAGGAAGGTGGGGATGTTGCATGGTAAATTGTCGCAATATTTGGAATACCGTATGGCAGAAGAGGACAGTTTTCCGGAGGAGGCTGAAAAGAAGCAGTTGTTAGAGGATTTTAAGTCTTTGGTTACTCCGTTGAAAGTGGTTACTCCTTTTCAGTTACTAAAGTCGTTGTTCGGGTTGAAAGGTTTTGAAAAAGGGATGTTTGAATGGTGCGGGTGTTATCTGATTTTTGATGAGATTCATGCTTATGACCCGAAGGTGTTTGCGCAGATTATTGTTTTATTGAAATTTATGCTGCAATGTATGAAGGCCAGTGTGCATATTATGACGGCAACTTTGCCCCGGTTTATGCGATGTGAATTGGAGAAAGTAGTCGGGTCTCATACGGAAATCTGTGCTTCTGCTGATTTGTACGAACAATTCGGGCGGCATCGGGTGAAGGTGAAGCCGGGTAAATTGGTCGATTCTTTGGAGGAGATTCAGCAGCGACTGGAACAAGGGCAAAAAGTGCTGGTGGTATGTAATACGGTGATTATGGCTCAGCAAGTTTATCAGACTTTAAAGGCGGAACGTAGGGTTTTGTTACATGGGGCTTTTACCGGGCGGGACCGATACCGGCATGAAAGGGAGTTGCAACAGGAACGGATTGACTTGTTAGTGGGAACTCAGGCGATAGAAGTTAGTCTGGATATTGACTACGATTGTATTTATACGGAGCCGGCTCCTTTGGATGCTTTGATACAACGTTTTGGACGGGTTAATCGAAAAAGGGAGAAGGGAATATGCGATTGTATGGTTTTTGAGGAAAGAAATGAGGTTGACCGGTTTATATATCGAAACGAACAGGTGATTGCACGGACGTTAGAGATACTCAAGCAAATGACAGGGAAGCAAGAGGGAATCGTTCGTGAGGTTTTTTGGCAGGAAGCGATGGATTATGTATATCCGGATTGGGAAGAGAAAGACAAGGAGGATTATGAGCAGACGGTACGTTTATTGGAATATACGGTGTTTCATGAATTGGCTCCATTAGATTATTCGGAAAGAAGGGAGGAAGAATTTAAGGAACAGTTCACTGGAGTTCAGGTACTTCCTGTGGTTCTTCGCTCTGAATATCAAAAGTTGCTGGAGGAACATCAGTTTGTGAAAGCCGAGAGTCTACTGGTTAACTTAAATGAAAGGCGTTTTATGAGTCTGAGAAAAAATCAGCAGATTGTGAAAGAGAGGTTTCCGTTTGAAACGGATGATGCGGGTAAATTGCATGACAAAAGTGTGTATTCGATTAATCGCAGGTATACGGAGGAGTTGGGTTTGCTGATAGACGAGCAAGAAATGAAAGAAGATTGTTTTTTGTAATTAAAGATAGTAGTATGGTAACGGCAACTCACATTAACTATTATTATATTTGCCGGAGGAAGTTGTGGTTGTTCGGGAATGGGGTGAATATGGAACATACGTCGGATTTGGTGACGGAAGGGAAGTTGGTGCACGAGATTTCGTATCCGAACCGGGCGGCGCGTTATGAGGAGGTGAGGATAGGCGGTTCGGTGATTGATTTTTATGATCCGCGGGAAAAGGTGGTGCATGAAATTAAGAAATCGGCGGCTAAAGAGGAGGCGCATGTCTGGCAGGTGAAATATTACCTGTATCTTTTCGAGCAGGAAGGAATAGGAGGAGTGATCGGGCGGTTGGAATACCCGTTGTTGCGGGAAACGATGCGGGTGGAATTGGAAGAAGGTGACCGGGAGAGATTGCAGCAGATGGAAACGGAAATCCGGGAGATTATCGGAGCGGAGGATTGTCCCCCGCCTCTATCGAAAATAAAGTGCGGGCAATGTTCGTATTATGAGTTTTGTTATGCGGGAGAAATGGAATAAACGGGTTGTACGATGAGTGATATTAAACTTTTTAATCACAAACAAATCCGTTCCGTATGGAATGAGGAGGAGCAGTGGTATTTTTCAATTGTAGATGTAGTTGAAGTGCTTACAGATTCACCAACGCCTCGGCAATATTGGGGTAAGCTGAAAAAAAAGGGAATTTGACAGTCAGCAGTTGTATCCATTTTGGGTACAACTGAAATTGGAGAGCAAAGATGGAAAGAAATATGCAACTGATTGTGCCAATGTCAAAGGATTGTTGCGAATAATCCAAGTTATTCCTTCCCCAAAAGCAGAGCCGTTCAAGCAATGGCTGGCCCAAGTGGGGTATGAACGGATGTCGGAGATTGAAAATCTGGAATTATGAAACGGACCTATTATTTGTTTAATCCGGGGCGTTTGAGTCGTAAGGATAATACGTTGAAGTTTACGCCGGTGGATGAAGAAGGCCAGGAAGGTATGCCACGTTATATTCCGATAGAAACGGTGGATAATTTGTTTATATTCGGTAGTTTGGATGCCAATAGTGCGTTGTATAATTTCTTGGGAAAGAATCAGGTGGCAGTACATTTCTTTGATTACTACGAGCATTATACAGGTTCATTTATGCCGAAGGATTATTTGTTGTCCGGAAAGATGCAGATTGCTCAGATGAAACATCACATCCGCAATGACAAGCGAATGATGATTGCCCGACAGTTTATCGAAGGGGCAGCTTTTAATATGCTGAAAAATTTGCGGTATTATAGTAATCGGGGGAAGGATACGTCGCAACAAATTGAACGGATTGAATCGTATGTGCCTTTGATAGCAACGGCTACGGACGTACCTATGTTGATGGGAATCGAGGGTAATATCCGGCAGACGTATTACGAAGCCTTCGACCGGATTATTGATGGGTTTACAATGGGGAACCGGGCAAAGATGCCACCATCGAATGAGGTGAATGCCATGATTTCTTTTGCCAATAGTATGTGTTATTCGCTTTGTTTGGATGCTATTTATCATACGCAATTGAATCCGACAATCAGTTTTTTACATGAGCCGGGTGAAAGACGTTATTCTTTGGCATTGGACATAGCAGAGATATTTAAACCGATTTTGGCAGACCGTCTGATTTTTTCGATGTTTAACCGGAAGCAGTTGCGGGAATCGGATTTTGACCAGCACTTGAACCGCTGTCTGTTGAAGCCGTCTTCAATGAAAAAGGTGTCACAGGAATGGGAGGAACGTATCAAGGAAACAATTAAGCACCGGAAATTAGGACGGAGCGTAAGTTATAAGCATTTGGTTAAGTTGGAATGTTATAAGTTGACGAAGCATCTGTTGGGAATGGAAGAGTATAAACCTTTGAAAATCTGGTGGTAGATGTATGTAATTTTAGTATATGATGTGGACCAGAAGCGTACGGCGAAAATGTTGAAACTTTGTCGTCGTTATCTTTCCTGGATACAGAATAGTGTTTTTGAAGGGGAGATTTCGGAAGTGCAATTGAAGCAACTGGCTGCAGAGGCTAAAAATATTATGGACGAGAAAGACAGTCTTATTTTCTTTAAAAGCCGGGATGAAAAATGGTTGGAGAAGGAGATTATCGGAGATGAAAGGGCCAGCGTTTCCAATTTTTTGTAGCGTCGACCTGCTTTGAAAATGGGAAAGAGGGAAAAGTTGTTCTAAAAGATTATTATATCAAGTTCTTTGACATATTGGGAATCAGAATTTTATCTTTTGCCGTCGAACTCCGGGGGAAATCTAAGCATTAAAGGTCGACTGCAATTTACCGATAAAAAGAGAGATTGTGGAAGACGTAAATATTTTATTATAAATACTTTTGTCGTAATTTTATGACGACTATTAATTGAACCATAGTAGAATTGAAATTGAGAATTTAATATAACACAGAATAATGTCGTCATCTATTAATTGAACCATAGTAGAATTGAAATACAAAGCAAATTTACAAAAGGATTAACGTCAGGAAACTATTAATTGAACCATAGTAGAATTGAAATTAAGTAACCTCATTCAAATCCTTTTGAGAACCAAACCTATTAATTGAACCATAGTAGAATTGAAATGAAAATAAACTACCGTGTGTCATGATTATTCAAAATCTATTAATTGAACCATAGTAGAATTGAAATATTCCTCTAACTTTTCTCTGAGTTCCGGGGTATTTTTCTATTAATTGAACCATAGTAGAATTGAAATTGGATTGATGGTATAATTATTCTCTTTACAGTACCTCTATTAATTGAACCATAGTAGAATTGAAATTGTGATATAGATAACAGAAACGAATACGCCGCCGCTATTAATTGAACCATAGTAGAATTGAAATTCTGTTCAAAAAAGCGGTCATTATCTTCGTTATGTCTATTAATTGAACCATAGTAGAATTGAAATTAGTTTATTTTGGCAGAAACAAAATAATCCCCATATCTATTAATTGAACCATAGTAGAATTGAAATACTTCGCCGGAAGCAGTTAGATGAATTGGCAGAAAACTATTAATTGAACCATAGTAGAATTGAAATAGGAGGAAACAAAGAAAGCCGGATAATTACTAATTCCTATTAATTGAACCATAGTAGAATTGAAATACGGTAATTTCACAATTAAGGCCATAGTTATGGGTATCTATTAATTGAACCATAGTAGAATTGAAATTGTGGGAGTTGTATAGGATATGCTAATGTTGAAGCACTATTAATTGAACCATAGTAGAATTGAAATATGTAAATTTAAAATCTGAATCTTTAGGCAATTCCCCTATTAATTGAACCATAGTAGAATTGAAATATTCCGATTGTGGAAGACCCAGAAGAATGGAGAAAACTATTAATTGAACCATAGTAGAATTGAAATGAGATTAAATGAACAGCTATTGGAGTGGGGCGAAACTATTAATTGAACCATAGTAGAATTGAAATTTGCGTTAATTCCCTGACACAACGGACGCTAAAACCCTATTAATTGAACCATAGTAGAATTGAAATTCAGCTTCCGGTTCAATATTTATGGAGATAAACGCTTCTATTAATTGAACCATAGTAGAATTGAAATTAGAAAGAGGAAACGAGCTTTCAGTATATATTGCCCGCTATTAATTGAACCATAGTAGAATTGAAATCCATCAGATGTAAATCCCCGTGTATCACAATATCTTCTATTAATTGAACCATAGTAGAATTGAAATTTTAATTGTTGTTTGTTTGATTAGCTTTGTTGTCACTATTAATTGAACCATAGTAGAATTGAAATTGGAGACAGTAAATGGACACGAAGCATTAAAGACGCCTATTAATTGAACCATAGTAGAATTGAAATAAATAAAGAATGTAAAGAAAGAGAAGAAGGAAAAGACTATTAATTGAACCATAGTAGAATTGAAATTAATGTGTATAATATGGCTGCATTCTGGGCACTTCTGCTATTAATTGAACCATAGTAGAATTGAAATGTTTCTTCAATCTTGTTTATAAGCTCCTCTTCTATGCCTATTAATTGAACCATAGTAGAATTGAAATAAATAAAGAATGTAAAGAAAGAGAAGAAGGAAAAGACTATTAATTGAACCATAGTAGAATTGAAATTGTCATACTGGCCCCTGTGTGATGCATAATGGCCGGCTATTAATTGAACTATGGTAGAATTGAAATAAACTGGAGACTGAAGTACTAAAGATTATAGCAAAATTTATTAATTGCATTAAGTAAATATAATAAAATGGGGCTTTTGTGTCATGATGATCTAATTGCTTAACAACTGAGTAATTTGGGGTGTATTATTGCTTAATGGTTGAGTAATTTCCCTATATTTGCATAAAAGGCATGATAATAAATATTGATTCCCAATATTAAATTTAAGAAGAATTAGTGGGAGAAGTATTTGAAATGGATATGCGTTTTGTTATGTTGACGATTATTTTAAAAGGCGTTGGGGCTGTGGAATAGTAGTCGAACGGGGAGTAACCCAAAGAGAAATGGTCAAAAATATGGTGGTACAACGTTGGAAGGAGTGAAATTTCATCGGTTTAGAAACTTGTCATCGGGAGTGAAGTTACCGGAGAGGTTTACGTATCCGTTTTGTTACACGCCGCATGAGGTGTGTGTGGAGGCGGCAGAGGAGGTGAAAGTATATCTGATGGGGCGAAGGGAGTGGCAGGAGGAGTTGGAGAAGGGAAAGATGTTTGGTGTGTTGGTTGTGGAGGATGAACAGGGAGAAGTGGGTTTTTTAGCGGCTTTTTCGGGTATTTTGGCGGGTCGGAATGTACATGACTATTTTGTGCCGCCCATTTATGATTTGCAGGAACCGGATGGTTTTTTTCTGGCGGAAGAAGAGGAAATTTCTGCTATAACCAGGCGCATCCGTTTGGCAGAAGATGATGGAGGCTTCCGACGATGTTGCGAAGAAGCGGAGCGAATAGAGCAAGAGGCCCGTCAGGCATTGGCGAAAGCTAAGAGAAGTAATGAGCGGGCGCGGGAAGTGAGGCGACAGCGGCGGTCTGGGGTACCTACGGAGGAGGAAATGGCACAAATGGAGAGGGAGAGCCAGCATGGGAAAGCGGAGTTAAAAAGACTGAAACGGCATTGGGAGGGGGAGATTGTCCGACGGTGGGCAGAGGTGGAAAAATTTGCGACGAAGATTCAAGCGTTGAAGGCGGAACGTAAGCGGCGTTCGGCGGCTTTGCAGAGGCGGTTGTTCGAGCAGTTTAATTTGCTTAATGCCCGAGGGGAGTGTAAAAATCTGTATGAGCTTTTTCAGGAGACGGCGGGAAGAGTACCTCCTGCAGGTACGGGCGAATGTGCTGCACCGAGGTTGTTGCAATATGCTTATTTATACCATTTGCGTCCTGTGGCAATGGCGGAGTTTTGGTGGGGAGAGTCGCCGCGGGGGGAAATTCGCCGGCATGGGAATTATTATCCGGCATGTCAGGGAAAATGCGGTCCTGTTTTACGGTATATGTTGCGAGGGTTGGATGTGGATGTGAATCCGCTGGAGACGGAGAGCGGAATAACGGAAGAAGTGGAAATCTTATATGAGGATGAGTGGTTGTGGGCGGTAAATAAACCTTCGGGTATGCTGTCGGTGCCCGGAAAGTCGGCTCAAACCTCTTTATTGGAGGTGATGCGGAAGCGTTTTCCCGAAGTGGAGGATCTCTTTGTCGTACATCGGCTGGATATGGCGACGTCGGGAGTGTTGTTGGTGGCAAAGACGAAGGAGGTGTACCGGGATTTGCAGGCTCAATTCAAGAATCATGAAATCGGGAAACGGTATGTTGCATTGTTGGATGGTCTGCTTCCCTCCGATGAAGGTGTCATTGATTTGCCTTTGTGCCTTGATCCGGACAACCGTCCGTACCAGATAGTAAATGAGAAATATGGGAAACAGGCTGTTACCCGTTACAGGGTGGTAGAACGTTCAGATTGTCATACCCGGGTGGCTTTTTATCCGTTGACGGGACGCACGCACCAGTTACGGGTTCATGCGGCCCATTCCCTTGGTTTGAATATGCCGATTGTCGGGGATACCTTATATGGTCGTCCTGCCGGGCGGTTGTATCTGCATGCTGAACAGATAGAGTTTCGGCACCCGGTGAAAAAAGAAAAAATTCTTATAAAGAAACAAGCTGGTTTTTAATGTGTTGAGGAATATTTCGAATAATTGCCATAAATTTGAATTTCCGATATGTCGGATTATATATTTATAGTACGTAGGGGTGATATGGAGGCAACTGTTTTTTATGCTTTTGCTGTCAGCTGTGACGGTAAGTTGAATTAAAAAAACGGAGGTGATTGCTCACCTCCGTTTTTTTATAAGAATAGACTGGTTTTATGTCAAGGTTTTGCAATACCCTCGGCGGTGGCACGTTCTTCCATGCGTTTGATACGGGTGTCGAGGTCGGGGTGGGTGGAAAACAATTGGTTCAGTTTACTGCTTTTCTTTGCTCCTGCTTCTTCCTGCAGTTGTTTGAGTTTGCGGAAAGAGAGCGCCATTGCCCAAGGATTCTTTCCTGTTTTCTTTAAAAATTCATAGCCGTAATCGTCTGCTTCGCGTTCCTGTTTTTGGGAGTAATTGGCAGTTATCAGGGCTTCTCCCAAGCTGCCCAATTGTGATTCTGTCAGTGCTGCTGCTTTTCCGCCTTTGGAGGAGATGCCGTCTTTCAATGCAGAGGTCAGCAATGCGGTGCGGAATCCTTTTTTGGAGTCTTTGTGGGCTACGTGGCCTACTTCGTGTCCGATAACTCCCAACAGTTCTTCGTCACTCATGATGTCCATCAGGGCGGAGAATATCCGGACACTACCGTCTGCGCAGGCGAAAGCGTTTATGTCGGTTACGTGGTAGACTTTGAAATTCAGAGGGATACCTTCCACTTCTGTCAGTCCTTCCGTTAGTTTCTTTAATCGTACGGTGTAGGAATCATCGTCGGCACATACCTGGTTGTGTTTGTCTGTCCAGTCGATATATTCTTTGACATAGTTGGCCATCTGTTCGTCCGTCAGGGTAACTGCCTGGACTGTTTTGGATGCTCCGCTTACTGCTTTTTTCAGATTAAATTGAGCTGTGCCCTGTTTTGCCGATAGGATACATAATAACAAGACAGCACATGCTGTGAAGATTCTGTTCATATTCTTGGTTGCTATAATGGTGAATGCGAAATCAGACCGGGTCACCTCATGTCCACGATTTCCACTTCCGGATGTTGAGCCGGGTCAAATTTAAAAAAGGAATCGGTTGGAAGTTGGGTCGGTTGTTTCAGACTTTTGATTTTAATAATCAGGTTGTTGCCGTCTTTTCCAAAGGATTTCACCTTTTGGATGGAAGAGTCGCTGGTTTTCACCCAGATGCCTATTTTTATGAAGTTTTTGTTCAAATCGTTGGGGTAGAGTTCGATGTAGGCTGTTCCTCCGGTATTGGAAATCAGTTTTTGTTTGAAACCGGTGTTGTGAATGTTGAAAATCTTGGTCGGGTTGAGCATTTCTTCCTCTTCGTCTGAAGGGTTTTTCAGGTTTACTTCCTGGGCTTCGGGCATGTAGGTGTAGATGTTTTTTCCATCGTAATAGTTCACTACGTCCATGACTTCCAGTTTGTACAGACTGCCTTTCATGTAGGCTTTGCCCTGATGCTCTTCGCGGATGTCTTCTTCCTTGTTTTCCATGATGAGACTGAATTCTATCTCCACTGCCGGATAGGCTTTGATTTTGGCAGCCGATTTGTCCAGAATATCTTTGGCTCCGTTTTGTGCAAAAACGGAAGTGCATGTAAGTAATAAGAAAAGAATAACAGAATAGCGCATAATCTTTTTTTTAGAGAAGCAAAGATAGTTATTTTCCCATTTTTTCTTTAGTTTTGTGTGATAAAAACAAGATAATTGATGCCGTTATTATTTATTAAGTTCGGTTTTTTCGACGTATTGGATATTCTGATTGTCGCTTTTATTTTTTATCAGGTGTATCGTTTGGTAAAAGGTACGGCGGCCATTAATATTTTTGCGGGAATATTTATTTTTTATCTGGCGTGGTTGTTGGTCCGGGCGTTTCACATGGAGCTGATTTCCTCTATTTTGGGGCAGTTCATGGGAATGGGGGTGATTGCTTTGCTGATTGTGTTCCAGCAGGAAGTGAGGCGTTTTTTGCTGCTGCTTGGGAGTAAGTATAATTTGCAGAATATCTTTAATCTGGAAAGTTTTCTTGCCAAGCCTGAAATCAAGGAGGATGTGTCGGAAGCTATAGCCGAAGCTTGCGGTCGTTTTACAGCGTCCTATACGGGGGCACTGATTGTTTTTGCCCAGAATACGGAATTGTTTACGTATGCTCAGACGGGGGTGATACTGAGAGCGCAGGTGACGGATGAACTGATTGAGAATATTTTCTTTAAAAATACACCTTTGCATGACGGGGCTGTCATTATTGCCGACAATAAAATTCTGGCCGCCCGTTGTATCCTTCCGGTTTCCGATCGTCTGGACATTCCCGGAAGTATGGGTTTGCGCCACAGGGCTGCCTTGGGATTGAGTGCAGTGAGTGATGCCATGATTGTCGTGGTGAGTGAAGAAACCGGTAGTATTACTTTTTTTAAGGACGGGAAGTATAAAGTGCGTGTTACTCCGGAGGAGTTGAAGCGTTTTCTAAGTAGGGACTTTACCGGATTCGTGGTGGATTAACCCCGTAGGATTGACTACTTTTCTGTAAATTATAGAGGTAATTATTCAGACGTTGTTTATAACTTTTTGCTTTTTTGGGCGTTAAAGAAAGGCAAAAACGGAGGCGGATGAATGTATTTGTTACCGGGTTGCATGGATTTATCGGTCAGGGAGTAAAGGCGGAGTTTGAACGCTGTGGGCACAAGGTGTTTCCCGTGCCGAGGGAGGATTTATTGTTGGGAGGCAAGGGGTTGGACCGGATTACGGAGCAAGCCGAGATGATTGTGAATCTGGCCGGGACGACGGTGACAGGAAGATGGACCGAGGACCGGATGATTGATATTCTGGAGTCGCGCAGGGTGTCTACCCGCAATTTAGTGGATTCGGTAAACCGTTGTTCAAAAAAGTTGCAGTTGTTCATCAATGCTTCGGCTGTCGGTATTTATCAGCCCGATAGGTTTTGTGATGAAGAGTCTTCCGATATCGGTAATCATTTTTTGGCAAAGGTGGCTCATGCTTGGGAGGAAGAGGTAGGGAAATTGCGGGATGTGAGGAAGGTCGTTCTGCGTTTCGGTATTGTTATTGCTTCCGGAGGCGGTGCATTGAAAAAAATGATGCCTTGGCTGAAAAGCAGGATTGCCTTGGTGTTGGGAAATGGTGGGCAGGAGTTTCCGCTTATTCATATGGAAGATATTACTGGTTTTATGGTTTATTTATTGAGGCATCCGGAACTGGATGGAGTGTATAATATGGTGATTCCCAATAGTGTGAATTATCGTGAATTTGTTGCTGCTTTGTCCGGTTATAAGAAACCTTTGCTGCGTTTAAGGGTTCCTGCGTGGGTGCTGGGGGTAATTATGGGGCCGGCTTCTGCCGTTGTGACGCGTTCGGCTCATGTGATTCCCTGGCGGTTGATGAAGTCGGGCTATGAGTATAAATGCCGGACGGTGAAGGACGTGGTTGAAGAGTTGAAAAGTTAAAGAGTTGAAAAGAAATTTCCTTTCAACTCTTTAACTTTTTTTTACCGTTTCAATTTTTCAACTTTTCCAACTCCTCCGTCACATTCTTTTCAATGCGTTGCAGGATGTTGGTTCCTTCGCCTTTTACGAATTTCTGTTCGGTGATATTTTCGTACAGTTCGATGTAACGGTCGGTGATGCCGGCAATGATTGCAGGGGTCATTTCCGGTACTTTCTGTCCGTTCAGTCCCTGAAATCCGTTGTCCATCAGCCATTCCCGTACAAATTCTTTGGAAAGCTGTTTTTGTTTTTCACCTTTGTCGAAGCGTTCCTGGTAGCCTTCGGCATAGAAATAGCGGGAAGAATCGGGGGTATGGATTTCGTCAATCAGGTAGATTTTTCCGTCTTTTTTTCCGAATTCATATTTGGTGTCCACTAAGATTAAGCCTTTTTCTGCAGCCATCTGTGAACCCCTTTCAAACAAGGCGAGCGTATATTTTTCCAGTTGTTCGTAATCTTCTTTGCTTACCAGTCCCTGTGCAATGATTTCTTCTTTGGAGATGTTTTCATCGTGTCCTTCGTCGGCTTTGGTTGTCGGGGTAATCAGCGGAGCAGGGAATTTCTGATTTTCTTTCATTCCTTCCGGAAGCGGGTGACCGCATAGTGTCCGGCCTCCTTCTTTATATAACCGCCATGAACTTCCAGTCAGATAGCCCCGGATGACCATTTCGACTTTGAACGGTTCGCATTTGTGACCGATTGTTACCATCGGGTCGGGGGTGGCGATTTTCCAGTTCGGAACGATGTCAGCGGTGGCGTCGAGAAATTTAGAAGCAATTTGATTCAGTACTTGTCCTTTGTAGGGGATGCCTTCCGGAAGGACGACATCGAATGCGGAAATCCGGTCGGATACCAGCATCACCAGATATTCATCGTTGATGTTGTATACGTCGCGTACTTTTCCTTTATATACACTTTTCTGACCGGGAAAGTGGAAATCGGTTTTTACAATAGCTTCCATGCTCGTTTGGGTTATAATTTGGTTTTATGAATGGCCAAAATTAATAAATTTCTGCCTAAATGATGTGGTGTGTTGTCCGGAGTTTTTATTTTTCTGTACCGGGTTTGGTATCGGGTGAGTTTTTCTGTTCTTTTTCATAGGCGTTGACGATGTCTTTTACAAGGCGGTGGCGGATGATGTCTGATCCGTCAAATTCGACAAAGGCAATGCCTTTGATTTTGCGCAGGATTTTGAATGCCTGTTTGAGTCCCGAATCGGAGTGTCGCGGCAGGTCTATCTGGCTCATGTCGCCGGTTACGACGAATTTGGCGCTGGTGCCCATCCGGGTGAGGAACATTTTCAGCTGGTTGCGGGTTGTGTTCTGGGCTTCGTCCAGGATGACAAAGGCGTCGTTCAGGGTACGTCCGCGCATGTAAGCTAAAGGTGCAATTTGTATGACTTCGCTTTCGAGGTAATCTTCCAGTTTCTTGGGCGGAATCATGTCCGACAGGGCATCATACAGGGGCTGTAGATAGGGATCCACTTTTTCTTTCAGGTCGCCGGGCAGGAAGCCTAAACTTTCGCCTGCTTCTACTGCCGGACGGCTGAGAATAATCCGCCTTATTTCCCGATTGCGCAAAGCCCTGACGGCCAGTGCAATTGCTGTATATGTTTTGCCAGATCCCGCCGGACCGGTAGCAAATAACAGGTCGTTGGTTTTGGACAGTTCGACCAGTTTCCGTTGGTTGGCTGTTCTGGCTCGGATGGCTTTTCCTCCGTTGCCGAACAGGATGATGGATTCGTTGTCTTCTGGGGTTTCGATGGTGTTGTCTTCCAGGATAATCCGTTTCAGATTGGCCACCGTCAGCATGTTGTAGCGGTGATAATGTTCCAGCAATGCTGTAATTTTGCCGTAGAGCAGTTCCTGGTCTTTTTCTTCACCCTGGATAATGATTTCGTCGCCTCTTGCCGTGATTTTCAGTTTGGGGAAGTAATCTCTGAGAATATTGAATTTTGTGTTGTTAACTCCATAGAAGTCAATGGGGTCAATGTTACCGATACTTATTCTTTTTTCTGTCATGAAACTTCAAATAAAACCTTTATTTTTGCAGGTGCAAATTAGCAAAAAAACGATTAATAACAAGTCTTGGCTGAAAGATAGGGTGATGAATGATTTGATTCAGAAAAAAGAGGCTTTTGCAGAGTTGCTTGAGGTTATAGCGACGTTACGCGAGAAGTGTCCTTGGGATAAGAAACAGACGATGGAGTCTTTGCGGAGTCTGAGTATTGAGGAGGTGTATGAACTGGGGGATGCCGTTTTGGACAAGGATATGGCGGAGGTGAAGAAGGAATTGGGTGACCTGATTATGCATATTGTGTTTTATGCGCAGTTGGGACAGGAAGCCGGAGTGTTTGATATGGCGGATGTGCTGACAGGAATTTGTGAGAAACTGAAGTACCGGCATCCTCATATTTACGGTGATGTGCAGGTGGAGAATGCGGAGGAGGTATTGCAGAACTGGGAGCAGTTGAAGTTGAAGGAGAAAGGTCGGAAACACCGGGTGTTGGAAGGGGTGCCCCGTTCCCTGCCTGCTTTGGTGAAGGCTTACCGCATGCAGGATAAAGTGAGAGGTGTGGGGTTTGACTGGAAGAAAAAGGAGGATGTGTGGGAAAAGGTGAAAGAGGAGCTTGGAGAGCTGGAGGAGGAGATGAGGCAGGGAAATACGGAAGAAATGGAAGAGGAGTTCGGGGATTTTATGTTTGCAGTAATCAATGCCGCCCGGTTGTATGGCATCAATCCTGAAAATGCGCTGGAGAAAACGAACCGGAAGTTTTTGAGGCGTTTTAGTTATGTGGAGGATCAGGCAAACCGGATGGGAAGGAAACTATCGGATATGACGCTTGAAGAAATGGATGGTTATTGGGAAGAGGCGAAAAAGGAAGAAAATAAAGGGTAATGCTATGGAACTGACTGGAAAATGGAGGTATCAGGAAGAGTACGGATACGGTATGACGGAGGGAGAGCTGGTTCTGACCCAGGAGGGGGAACAGTTGTCTGGCAGGATTATTTTTACCGACAGGGTGGATGATGAGGAAGGCTATATGATTCAGGAGTTTGTGAGGGGATGGGTGCGTGACCGGAAGGTCAGGCTGGAGGCGTATGAGTATGATATTATCCATGCGGAACATGAGGTGTGTTATGAGTTGGATTGTTGGTTCGGCATCCTGTTGGATGACAGGACGATAAAAGGAATCAGTGAGGATGACCAAGGTGTGGAAGGGTATTTTGTTTTTGAAAAGGTTGAAGAGTAAAGAAATATAACTCTTTGTTTGAAAAGCTGATGAAAGTCAGCTTTTTTTTGTTTCTAAATAGGATGTGTTGTATTTTTATTTGCGGATTGTCTTTAAAAAAACGCTTTAAAATTTCTGAGGGAGAAAAAAATACATTAATTTAGGCGTTTGTTTTTCGTGAAAGAGTAATTAATATAAAATATAACGTATGAAGTTTGTTGTATCAAGTAATGCAATGCTTACGCGTTTACAGGCGGTAAGTAAAGTGATCGGTGGAAAATCGGTACAGCCTATTCTGGATAATATCCTTTTGGTTGCTGCCAACGGTTCGCTGTATGCTACGGCGTCGGATAAGGAAACCACAATGGAGGCCAAAATAGAGTTGGACAATCTGGAAGAGGAAGGGAGAATAACCATTCCGGCCAAGATTTTGCTGGATATGCTGAAGGAGTTTCCGGAGCAGCCCCTGACGTTTGATATCAATGAATCGACCCATGAAGTGAAAATCATTTCCGAAAAGGGTGAGTTTTCGGTTCGGGGTGAAAGTGAGGAGGATTATCCGGTGCAAGGAACTCCGGAAGGCGAAAATACCTCTTTCTCCACGAAGTGCGGTTTGATGCTGGACGGTATTGTGAAGTCAATCTTCGCTACGGCTAACGATGATTTGCGTCCGGTGATGAACTGTATCCTGATAGAAATGAACGAGGATAATTTTACTTTCGTAGCTTCGGATGCCCATAAACTTGTCAGATACAAACGTTTTGATGCCAAAAGTGATGGCGGACAGCATGCTTTGATTTTGCCGAAAAAGCCGGCTTTGATGCTTAAGAATATTCTTCCGAAGGATGATGCCGATCTGGAAATTTCTTTTAATGAAAAGATGGCTTGTTTTGTTTTCGGTGATTATAAAATGACTTCTACTTTGGTGGAAGGTCGTTTCCCGAATTACAATTCGGTGATTCCGCAGAATAATCCGAAAAAAATCATTATTGAAAAGAAAGAGTTGTATAACTCTTTGCGCCGGGTATCCGTGATGGCAAATCAGGCGAGCAATTTGGTGAAGTTTGATTTGGTGGGGGGGCAACTGACTATTTCGGCTCAGGATGTGGATTATTCCATGTCGGGACATGAAACACTGACCTGTCAGTATGAAGGGGAGGATATTGCTATTGGATTCAAATCGCCTTTTGTGCTGGAAATATTGTCCAATATCGAGTCGGAGAATGTGGTGTTGGAATTGTCGGACCCGACCCGTCCGGGATTGTTCCTGCCTTTTGAAAATGAGGATAAGGACGAGGATTTGCTGATGTTGTTGATGCCGATGATGGTATAATATTATCCAACGGATCCGAAAGCCGGAAAGGTCAGTAATCTGAATGCTCTTTCCGGCTTTCCGGTTTTTAGGATTTTTTTATTTGCAGAAGATGAATTTGAATTTAGCCAATTGTATTGTTTTTTTTGACCTGGAAACCACAGGTGTGAATATATCGAAGGACCGGATTGTGGAAATTTCGGTGCTGAAAGTGCATCCGAACGGAAAGGAAGAACAAAGGACGATCCGTGTCAATCCGGAAATGCCGATTCCGAAGGAGGCTTCCGAGGTACACGGGATTTATGATGAGGATGTGAAGGAGTGTCCGACGTTTAAAGAGATTGCCAAGGAGCTGGCGCGTTTTATGGAAGGATGCGATTTGGGAGGATATAATTCCAATCGTTTTGATGTTCCTTTGCTGGCGGAGGAGTTTCTGAGGGTAGGGGTGGATTTTGATATGCGCAAACGCAAGTTTGTGGATGTGCAGACGATTTTCCATAAAATGGAACAGCGGACACTTTCTGCCGCTTACCGTTTTTATTGTGATAAATGTCTGGAAGATGCGCATTCGGCTGCTGCCGATACGACGGCAACGTATGAGGTGCTGAAAGCACAATTGGAGCGCTACGGGGATAAGCTTGAAAATAATATTGAGTTTTTGAGTAAGTTTTCCACGCAGAATAATACGGTGGATTTTGCCGGTTTCATCGTATATAATGAAAAAGGGGAGGAAGTGTTTAATTTCGGAAAGAATAAGGGCGTTCCAGTGGAAAAGGTGTTGAAGGAACAGCCGGGATATTTTTCCTGGATTATCAACAGTGAATTTCCTTTGTATACGAAGAAGGTATTGACCGAAATCAAACTGAGAGGAACGGGGATGCTGAAATAGGGGAGAAGACTATGGGTGAATTGATAAAGAAGGAATTAAAAGGCTTTTTTACGTCGTTGTCGGGGTATGTGGTGTTGGTGTTTTTTCTGTTGGCAAACGGTTTGTTTCTGTGGGTGATACCGGGAGTATATAATATCCCGGAAAGCGGTATGGCCGATTTGCAGCCGTTTTTTTCTTTGGCTCCCATGCTTTATTTGTTTTTGGTGCCGGTGATTTGTATGCGGCTTTTTGCTGAGGAAAAGCGGGCAGGTACGCTGGAGTTGCTGTTTACCCGTCCGGTGTCTGTCTGGAGAATTGTGTGGGCAAAGTATATTGCCGGTTTTCTGTTGGTTTTGTTGTCTATTCTTCCGACTCTGGTCTATCCTGTCAGTTTATATTTTTTGTCGCAGCCTGTCGGGAATATTGATACCGGAGGGATTATTGGTTCTTATATCGGACTGATTTTTTTGTCGGGTATTTATGTTGCTGCGGGGGTGTGGTCTTCGGCTGTGACGGACAATCAGATTGTGGCTTTCCTTTACGGTATGGTGCTTTCTTTCCTGTTGTTTGCCGGATTTGATTTTATCGGGGAGGTGGGAGGTTTGGCGGAGTATCAGAGTTTTCTGCTGAATCTGGGAATCAATTATCACTATGAACCCATGTCAAGAGGGGTAATAGCCCTGAGTGACGTTGTTTATTTTCTTTCCGTTATTCTTTTCTTTGTCTGGCTGACGGTCAGGCGTTTTTCTCCGATGCGCTTGAGGTTAGTGTATGTTTTGCCTTTGCTGGTGGTGTTGAATGTGGTGGCAGGGCGGATTTATCTGCGGGTAGATATTACTAATGATAAACGTTATACTTTGTCTGAGCATACGCGGCAGTTGTTGAAACATCTGGACCGTGGAATCGGGGTGGATATTTTTCTGGGGGGAAGCCTTCCTGCCGAGATGCAGAAGTTGCAGTATGCCACGACCCGGATGCTGGAAGAGTTCCGGAGAATTACGGGAAATAAGCTCCGCTATATGCTGATAGACCCTGCGGATATAAGTGACGGAGAGGAGAAGAAACAATTTGTGCAGTATTTGGCAAGCCGGGGGATTTTGCCTGTGAATCTGAACCGGACAACGGAGGATGAGCGATTGCAGCAGCAGATTATTTTTCCGGGGTTGGTGGTGTATGACGATAGTACGGAAGTGAGTGTCTCTCTGCTCCAGAATGTGCCGGGATACAGTCCCCACGATAATATCAATCATTCGATAGAAGCCTTGGAGTATGAGTTGACCAAGGCTTTGCGTTTAGTGACTCGAAAGGAGAAAAAAGCTGTGGCTTTTCTTGCGGGGCACGGTGAGTTGCCTTATGAGGAAATCATGGATATGGCGAAGACGCTGCTTTATTATTACGATGTGGACATTGTGAGTGCCGATTCGCTTGCTGCAGATCCGGAACGATATAAGGCGCTGATTGTTGCCAAACCGACCCGCGATTTTCCGGAAAAGGATAAGTATATTCTGGACCAGTATGTAATGCGGGGGGGACGGGTGTTGTGGTGTGTGGATGAGGTGGAAGTGAATGATGAGGTGCTGAAGAAGCAGGAGACTTCTTTTGCGCTCTATCGTCCTCTGAATATTGAAGATATGTTGTTTAAATACGGGGTGAGGATTAATCCGGATGTTCTGTTGGATGGTAATTGTGTGTTGATTCCGGTGATTACCGGGATGAACGGTTCGGAGCCTCAGTATGCACCCGGGCCGTGGTATTATTCTCCCTTGTTGCTGCCTTCGATGCAGAATCCGGTAACAGCGGGTGTGCAGCCGGTGAGGGTGGACTATGCTAATACTATTGATACAGTGGGAGGGAAGGATGGATTGAAAAAGACGGTTTTACTGGCCTCTTCCCGTTATGCGGCTTCGATGAAAACGCCCTGTCCGGTGACGCTTTCCATTACGGAGGAGAAAATGACGGAAGATCGTTTTAACAGGAGTTATTTGCCTGTGGCTGTGATGATAGAGGGCGAGTTTACTTCTTTGTACCGTTATACCCGGCGATCGGGGCAGGCATTGGAAGGGGCTTTCCGGGAACGGAGCGATTATAACCGGATGATTGTTATTTCGGACGGGGATGTGATTCGTAATAAGTGGTATGGGGTGGGCGAAAATGCCCGGGCTGTTCCGTTGGGATATGATGAATATAGCGGAAGGATGTACGGAAATAAGGATTTCCTATTGAATTGTGTCAATATGTTGTGTGATGATGAGGGATGGATGCAGTTACGCGGACGGAATTTGAATATGTATTTAATTAATAAGACCCGTTTGAAGGCGGAACGGTATGAATGGCAGCTGTTTAATCTGTTTCTTCCTGTTGCTTTGGTTGTTGTCGGCGGCATTCTTTTCTTTTATCTCCGTCGTCGGAAATATTATGTATAGGTGGAGTGTAAATCTGTCGTGATGTAGTTATTTTGCAGGTGTAGGTGTTTGTTCGGAGGGGATGGATGTTGCAACTTTTTTAGGAAACTGTCGTATATTTTTGATAATATTTGGTATTGGTGGCAATACTGTATAAGTAAAAATATATGGATGGTTTGGTCAAACTACGTTATTTGTTTTGTTTTTCTTTTCTTTTATTGAGTTTGTCGTGCAGTTGGCTGCGGGGCAAGAATTATGCCGTTATTCCTCATCCTGTACGGATTGTTCGGGTGGAGAACCTGAATTTGCTGAGCCGGGTGTATACCGGCGTGGTGGAGGCGGATGAGTATGCCGACCTGGCGTTTAAGATTGCCGGTCCTCTTGTTGAGATGAATGTGGATGCCGGTCAGACGGTCGGGAAAGGTGCAGTCATAGCGGTGATGGATCCGTTGGATTATCAGTCCCGTTACGATGCAAACCGGGCGGCTTATGTCACCGCACGTTCCCAGTTGGATCGGGATAAGAGATTGTTGTCAATGGAGGCTATTTCCAGACAGGAGTATGAGGTGGCTCAGGCGGCTTATGCAAGGGCACGTTCCGCTTATCTGATGGCAGAGAATACTTTGAATGATACCCGTCTGGTAGCTCCTTTTCGTGGGTTTATCGAGAGGAAATATGTTGAAAACTACCAGAAGGTTCAAGCCGGGGAGCGTGTGGTCAGGTTGGTCAATCCCGATAAGTTGTCAGTCCGGTTTGTTTTGCCGGAGACCAGTGCTCGTTTGAGTCGTGGACAGATGGGAGTACGGGTTCAGTTTGACACGTATCCTGGAGAATGGTTTGAAGCCCGTATCAGTGAAGTGGTGGATGCTTCTCCCGATGGAGGCGGTATCCCGGTAAAGGTTGTTGTGGAAGATACTCTTTTTACGCCCAATCGTTATAAGGTCTATCCAGGGTTTTCCGCCCGAGTGAAGATCCTGACAGACAATGATATGTCGGATTCGTATTTGGTACCTTTGAGTGCTTTGTTTGAAGAGTTGTCGTCCAATCAGATTTCGGTTTGGAAGTTCAGACCCGGAGATAGTGTCGTAATACGTCAGAGTGTTGTGCCGGAACAGATGTTTGGGGAAGACCGGATATTAATCCGGAACGGTCTGAAACCGGAGGATTGGATAGTAGTGGAAGGGAGCAATTTTGTGACGGAAGGGGAGAGGGTTCGGGTGTTGCCGAATGTGTATCCATAAAAATGTGTAGTAATTTGAAGATTTACCGGATATGAATATAGCTAAGTATTCGCTTGATAATCCCAAAGTGATTTATTTTTTCCTGACAATCCTGATGATTGGCGGAGTGATGGCTTTCGATTCTTTGGGAAAGAAAGAGGATTCTCCTTTTGTCATTAAATCGGCGGTGCTGATGACCCGTTATCCCGGTGCGTCACCCCAGGAGGTGGAACAACTGATAACGGAGCCTGTTGAGCGTGAGATCCAATCGATGAGAAGGGTGCATAAAATCAAATCGGATTCGTATTACGGGATGTCTAAAATCAGTATAGAGTTAAGTCCCGGTACGCCCCCGGATGAGATGCCCCAGATGTGGGATGAATTGCGGCGGAAGGTGTTGAATATTCAGCCTCAGTTGCCCCAGGGGGCTTCCAATATCAGTGTTTCGGATGATTTCGGGGATGTATTCGGGATTTATTTCGGACTGACGGCTGCCGAAGGTTTTACCTATCGGGATTTGAGGGATTGGGGACAGCGGATAAAAACGGAGCTGGTGACAGTTGATGGGGTACAGAAGGTGGCTTTGTACGGAGAGCAGACGGAGGTTGTGAATGTACGTATATCCATGTCAAGACTGGCTAATTCGGCGTTGAATCTTAATGCAGTGATGCAGACGATAAAATCCCAGAATTCATTGATTAATACGGGGGAAAAGAGAGCCGGGAATATCGAACTGAAAGTGTTGGCGGAGGGGACTTACAAGACGCTGGACGATATCCGTAACCAGTTGGTTGTGACGGAGACGGGGCAGCAGATTCGATTGGGGGATATTGCTGTGGTTGAAAAAGGGTATATGGATCCTCCTTCCTCGTTGATGCGGGTAAACGGTAAACGGGCGATAGGAATCGGGGTGTCTACGGACCCGGAGAAGGATGTAGTCAGAACAGGAGAGCTGGTGAGAGCCCGTTTGGCGCAGTTGCTTCCTTTGATGCCGGTGGGGATTGAGATGGTTACGCTTTATCCGGAGGACCGGATTGCCAGGGAGGCAAACAATGGGTTCCTGTTGAATTTAGTGGAGTCGTTGGCTATTGTGATTTTTATTATATTGATTGTGATGGGAGCCCGTGCTGGGGTGCTGATAGGTTCTTCGCTTTTGTTTTCCATCGGAGGAACATTGCTGGTGATGCAATTTATGGGGGTGGGGTTGAATCGCACGTCGCTGGCGGCTTTCATTATTGCAATGGGGATGCTGGTGGACAATGCTATTGTTGTGACCGACAATGCACAGGTTGCCATCCGGCGGGGGATAAGCCGCAGGGAGGCATTAATCCGTGGGGCGACGATTCCGCAGTGGGGATTGCTGGGGGCAACGCTGATTGCGATTTTTTCTTTCCTGCCCTTGTATCTGGCGCCTTCGGCAGTGGCGGAGATTGTGAAACCTTTGTTTGTTGTGCTGGCGGTTTCTTTAGGATTAAGTTGGGTTCTCGCTCTGACGCAGACAACTACTTTCGGGAATTTCATTTTAAAGGATAAAACAGATCAGGCGGGGAGAGACCCTTATGATACGAAGTTTTATAACGGTTTTTCCCGGGTGTTGATAAAGCTGATTCGTTTTAAGGTGCTGACGGTGGTGATTGTGGTCTTGCTTTTTATTGCTTCTCTCGTTGTGATGGGGTTGATGCCTCAGAATTTTTTCCCGAATATGGATAAGCCTTATTTCCGTGCCGATTGTTTTCTGCCAGAGGGGTATAGTATCCGGGAGTCGGAAAGGATGTTGTCCGATATTGAGCGTTATTTGCTGGAGCGGGAAGAGGTGGTAACGGTATCTACGACGTTGGGGGGAACGCCGTTGCGTTATTATTTGGCGAGTACGTCTTTCGGTCCCAAGCCTAATTTCGGGAATATACTGATAGAGTTGAAGGATAAGAAGTTTACGGTGGCGATGGAGGAACAACTGAATACGTATGTCCGCCGTAATTACCCCGATATGCTGATCCGTTCTTCTTTGTTCAAGTTGTCTCCGGCTGTGGAGGCTGCTATCGAAATCGGGTTTATCGGAGAAAATATAGATACGTTGAAAATGCTGACCGGACAGGTGATGGAAATTATGCGGAAGTGTGATATGGTGACGGATGTCCGGAATAGTTGGGGGAATAAGGTGCCGGTGTGGGAACCTCTGTACTCTCAGGAGAGGGGACAGAGGCTGGGGGTTACCCGGCAGGCGTTGGCTTATACACTGAAGGTAGCAACCAATGGTTTGGCTTTGGGCGATTATCGGGAGAAAGATTTGTTTATGCCGATTTTGCTGAAGGAGAATGATTTTGATGCCCACAATATCGATAATATGAGGACTTTGCCTGTTTTTTCACCGTCCGGTACGACGGTTCCGTTGGCGCAGGTTGTGGAGCGTTTTGAATTCGGGTATAATTTCAATGTCATAAAACGGTATAACCGCGACCGGGTGATGATGGCGCAGTGTGACCCCAGGCGGGGTGCGAATACGAAACAGGCTTTTACCCGGATATGGGAGCAAGTGCAGCAGATTGAAGTTCCGCACGGATATCGGATGAAGTTTTTCGGGGAGGATGAGAGCCAGGTGGAATCGAATGAGGCGCTGGTTGCCAATATGCCGTTAACGTTTATATTGATTTTTATGGTGCTTTTGTTGTTGTTCCGTACTTATCGTAAACCGGTTATCATTTTGCTGATGGTACCGTTGATTTTTATCGGGGTGGTGCTGGGGTTGCTGGTGTTGGGACGTATGTTTGATTTTTTTGCTTTGTTGGGGTTGTTGGGACTGGTTGGGATGAATATCAAGAATGCCATTGTTCTGGTGGACCAGATAGGAATAGAAACGAATGACGGGTTGTCGCCTTTAGAGGCTTTGTTGCAGGCGACCAAGTCACGTATTGTCCCGGTGGTAATGGCTTCAGGCACCACGATTCTGGGGATGTTGCCTTTGCTGTTTGATGCTATGTTTGGCGGGATGGCGGCTTGTATTATGGGGGGATTGCTGGTGGCGAGCCTGTTGACGATTATAGTGTTGCCTGTGACCTATTCTTTGATCTTCAGGATAAAAGCAGTTTAATTTTTGTTGATTGTTTTAGATCGTTGTCCCGGTTAATTTGAGAAGTTATGAAGAAAATATGGATTCTTTTTTCATTGGTTTTGGGGGTGTCTCTGGCGGGATACCCGCAGGTGTTGGGTTTACGGGATTACCGTCAGCGGGTGATGAACTATAATCAGGATATAAAACAGTCCCGTGCGGTAGCGGATGCCGCTTTGTATGCCTTGAAGAGTGTGAAAACCGGATTCTTTCCGCGATTGGATTTGTCAGGTTCTTATTCTTATCAGTTTGAGAATGTGGAATTTATGGAGGGTGTCCGACTGAAACATGATAATTATAATGCAGAAGCGGACCTGGTGCAGAGTGTGTATGCGGGAGGTGCTGTACGGAAGCAATACGAAATGGCGCGGGTACAGCAGGCAATAGCGGTGTTGGGGGAGAAACATACTTTGGTGAATATGTTGTATGCGGCAGATGTTAATTATTGGACGGCTGTGGCTAATCGGGATTTGTATACTATTGCGTCACGTTTTGTCGAAATTGTAGGGGAGTTGTATGATGTTGTAGACAAGCGTTTCCGGGAGGGAGCTATCAGTCGGACGGATGTGTTGATGGTAGAAGCTCGTCTGAAGGAGGCGGAGTTACAGTTGAATGCCAGCCGGACGAATTATAAGACGGCTTTGCAGGCGTTGAATATTATGATGGGGGAAGCGGTTGAGGCAGAACCGGTATTGAGAGATTCCATTCGGTCGGGTGTTTTGTTGCCTTCTGTTTCGGAGTTGGCTGTTGCATTGGATAATCGGGCGGACTACCAGACCAGTATCCGGGATGTGGAGTTGGCACGGCTGGAAACCCGTTTGGTTAAATCAAATTATCTCCCTCAAGTGGTTTTGGGAATAAAGGAAAACTGGGGAACGCTTCTGCTCAATGTAGACGGAGAACGCCGTTTCACGACTCTTGCTTTTGCCAATCTCAGTATTCCTGTTTTTCACTGGGGAGAGCGTCGCCAGAGTGTCAGGGCAAGTATTTTACAGGAGGATATGCGGGAACTGGATCGGAGCAAGTTGGCGGATCAGGTCAGTCTGGAGCTTAGTACTGCCTGGACAACTGTGAGTGATTTGCTGAAAAAAACGGAGATTGTAAATTCTTCTTTAGAGATTGCGCAGGATAATTTGTTTTTGAATACATTCAGTTATAATGAAGGGAAATTGCCTATTATTGATGTTCTTTCTGCCCAGGTGACTTGGTTGCAGGCATATACCAGTGTTGTTTCCGTTCATTATCAGTTTAAGGTGGCTGTTGCAGAATATTATAGGGCGGTGGGAGGTGAGTAATGGATTCCTTCCTGTGAAAAACAGTGTTTGCCGGAAAGTATAGGAAACAGGTTGCTTCGGCTGGAAATGAAAATTATTTGACGTGTAAAAAATTGGACAGGATAATTGTATAAGTTTTATTTCATGGTTACTTTTGTGTAGGTGATGTGCTATAATGAACCGGAATTTTATATGAAGGGGAATGTGCGGTGAACACCTTGAAATTAAATGTAATACTATGAAACAAACTTTAACTTTTACCCGTCCTATAATTGCTTCCACGGAAAGTAAGTTTAATGGAGAAGCTTTTGATGCCAGTGTTGAAGCCTTTGAAAACCATGAATATCTGAAAGCGTTTTATGCTTTGCTGGATTCTATAAATGGTGATTTTCGGAAAAAATATGGAAATGTTCAGGGCAATGAATTTAAAATTCCTCATGGTTCGATTGTGGTGACGATCCGTTTGGATGATGAGAAATTAATGATTACGGCACCTTTTGTCGGTTTGTCGGAGAAGGGGCGGATTCCGCTTTTGCGTCAGGTGGCAGGGTTGAATTTCAATGCGATGGATTTAGCGATGATTTATTTGCGTGGTGACGAGCTTTTTTTTGAGTACAGTTGCCCGATACAATTGATTCAACCTTATAAGATTTATTATGTCCTGGAGGAGATTTGCCGGACAGGAGATAAGTATGATGATGAGTTTGAGACGAAGTTCGGAGCCAAGCGCATTTATGAACCGAAGGTAACGCCGTATAGTGCGAAAGACGTGGACAATATTTACGAGGCTTTACAATTGAGTTGTAAGGAGTGTATGGAGGCGGTGAAATATTTTGAGCCTGCCCGGAAATATGGTTTTATCTGGAATATCATCGGTACGACTTTGATGAAGTTCATGTATTTTGCCCATCCGCAGGGGCAGTTGCTTAATGATATGCAGAGAGCTATTCGTGAATTGGATCGGGATGATATTCCTTTGCCTGATATTACTGCTCAAGGGAAAGCTGTGGTTGAGAAGTTGCAAAAAATGACAAAGGAAGAGCTGGCAGAGGATCTTTATTATGTCGAGACATTAATTCCGTCCAAGCGTCGCTCTAATTTGCAGAATATTCAGGATAATTTTGAAGACAGTTATAAGCGTATATCGGCTTATATGGAGGAGGAGGATTATATGACAGCGTGTGTTATGATGTTGTATAAGTTCTATGAGATGTATTATTACAATAATTTGCAGGAGGATGTCAATAGGGTTGTTGTCAAAGTTCTGGAAAAGACGTCTGCACAAGCCTGGGAAGAAGCGGCTCCTGTGCTTTATGAAGCGATGGAGGCTATTATGGAAGATGAATTGGACGAGTGGGATGAGGAAGAGGAAGAGGAAGAGGAAGAGGGAGGTGATGGTTTCGATATGAATAGTTATATGAAAAATGTCCAGGCTGTACAACAACAGATGATGCAAAACATGCAGCAAATGATGCAGGGAGACGGGATGCAGGAGTATTTGCAGCAGGTACAGGTATTACAGCAGAAGATGCTGAGCGGAAAGATGAGTGTGGAGGAGTATACTGCCAAGGTGCAGGAGCTGGCGGCAAAGAATTTCGGTAATTAAAAACGTGATTGGCGGTTTTGCCGTTCAATCCTGAATATTAAATGAAAATAAAATTATTTTACAATGGATCAGAATTTATTTCAAACCGTATATAAAATCACTCATGCCGGAGGGTCGGGCAGTTGTTTTTATCTGAAAAAACACGATTTGTTTGTTACGAATTACCATGTAGTGGAGGGATTCCGTCAGGTCGCTTTAGAGGATGATAACAAAAACCGTTATCTTGCTCGTGTCATTTTGATAAATCCGTTGCTCGATGTGGCATTGTTGGCTGCTGAGGGTGATTTTTCTGCTTTGCCTGAGATTTTATTGGCTGAAAAGGAGGTAACGCTGGGACAAAAGATTAATGTCGCAGGTTATCCTTTCGGTATGCCTTTTACAGCTACTGAAGGAACTGTTTCTTCTCCGCGGCAGTTAATGGATGATACTTATTATATCCAGACGGATGCGGCTGTAAATCCCGGGAACAGCGGAGGACCGATGTTTAATCTGGATGGCGAAGTGGTGGCAATTACTACGAGTAAGATGAGTAATGCCGATAATATGGGGTTTGGTATTCCCGTATCGGCTTTGAGAGGATTGCTGGAACAGATAGAGGGAATTGACCGGAGTAGTTTTAATGTGCAATGCAATAGCTGTGAGGAGTTTATTTCGGAAGAAGAGGAGTATTGCCCGTCTTGCGGTGAGAAGTTGCCGGAGAATATTTTCCAGCAAAGAAGCCTGACTGATTTGGCTGTTTTTTGTGAGAAGGCGATTGAGAATATGGGTATTAATCCGGTCTTGGCGCGTGTGGGCTTTGAAAGTTGGGCTTTTCATAAAGGAAGTTCTGAAATCCGGATTTTTGTGTATCAGCGTTCTTATTTGATTTGTACATCACCTTTGAATACTCTGCCTAAGAAAAATTTGGAACCGCTGCTGACTTATTTGCTGAGTGCAGAGAATATAAAACCCTATCAATTGGGGCTTGACGGAAATCAGATTTTCTTGTCTTATCGTATTCATATCTCTGATATCTTTTCGGAATTTGCCGATGAGGTCCGGAAGAATATTACGGATATGGCTTTCAAAGCGGATGAACTGGATAATTATCTGGCGGATGAATTTGGTTGTGAGTTTTCAGAGTATGCCAAAAAAGATGCTATCTAAGTCATGAGGTAGAGATGCTAAAGATAATTCTTTCTTGAAAATAAGGATTGGATTCCCGGATGTTTCTGTCCGGGAATTTTTTTATTCTGAAAAATCCGGTCGGAGAAACTGTGTATAAAAACAAAAGCAACCTTCACAAGAGGTTGCTTTTGTGATCCAGGCGGGATTCGAACCCACGACCTACGGCTTAGAAGGCCGTTGCTCTATTAAAGCCTCAAAAGCTATCGCTTTCGACGCCCCAGCTGAGCTACT
This sequence comes from uncultured Odoribacter sp., assembly GCA_910589025.1. Lineage (GTDB taxonomy): Bacteria > Bacteroidota > Bacteroidia > Bacteroidales > Marinifilaceae > Culturomica. The sequence continues at coordinate 148,956 of CAJURM010000004.1, forward strand.
GGACTTTTTGCAGTTATCTCTTTTTATCTTGGTTGACGTCCTGGTTGATGTCTGTGTCAATTTCGACTAAGTTAATACTATTGTTATTTCACTCTGTTGTTTTGTTGTTTGTGACGTAAATATATGCTTAATCTCTTGTCCTTTTGCAAGTGAGATATTTTCATCTGGAGGTATATAAACGACCAATTTTTTGTTTTGTCTCACCAAAAGATATATTCCATATTCTCCATAGGCATTCACATTTTAGGTTCATATTCTTTCTATCGTAATAAAATTCATCTTTTATTCCCTCCTGTACTCGTATATTTCCAGTTGGTGATAAATTTTTCAAAAGGTATATATAACTGGAATTACGGTATTTTTCCACCACCCATAAAAAAGGCAGTAGAAATGAATCTACTGTCTTGTATCTTAATATATTGTTAGAGTATGAACACTCAAAAGTTAAGGATTGATAGGCTAAGTATTTGTATTTTATTAAGATAAAATATAGCTTATAAAGGTGGTCGATTTTTTTTTCGTAATGAATTGTTATATGACTTTCTCCTTTTTTCTTCTATTAGAGGAGCAAATAATTCATCAATTATTACTATAAATAGGATATAGCCTATCCAATGATACCATTTCAACTTTTTTATTTTATCGTAACAATTTAAAATAAAATCAGGTATGAAATCAGGTATGTCAATCCATATAGAAAAGATTGCCACGACCAATCCAAGACAGAACGGAAGTATCACAATAATAAATGCTATAAAATTCATTCCACTACCAATATAACTAAATTTATGAGCGTATTTATTAGCTTCCAGTAAATTATAATTAGTAGCGATAAAGACATCAATTATTTTTTTAGATTCACCATTACACAGGGAATTTCCATATTTTATCTTAAGTTTTATATTTCCCTTAATTTCATACTTAGATAAATTTAAGTAGTAGATATTCTCATAATTACAAACAGGCATATCTAACTGCCACATATGTTCAGCATCTTCTACTATCAATTGTATATAAGTGCAATGTAATATAGAGTATTTAATTGTAATACAATCATTAGGCAATACATAGTCCCCTTCATTTTGCAACTCAATATAAAAGGTCAGTAATTGAGCATCTTGAATTATTACTTTGTCATTATTATATTTTTGACACAAGTACTCGTAAGCTTCTTGAATTTCCTGAAATCGCTCTTTGAAAAACTCATTTCCATTGTGTTTATCAGGATGAAAATTTTTAGCGTATGTCCTATAGGCTGTTTTGATTTCGTTCAAAGTAGCACTTTCTTCTAAGCCTAATATCTGAAAATAATTTTTCATCTCTTTAATCTATTCGAATATGTCTTTTTAATGGAAAAAATGGTGGAAAGAGACTCTTTAAAAACGGTTAATTCCACCACCCCCAACTCCCTAAGGAATCAGGAGTGGTGAAAAGGTTAATAATAAATTATTTGTTTGTTGTTTTTATCATGTTGTCAAATCACCCGCCACCCCTTATTTTCTGCAATACTCTTATCACAGGTTTCAGTTCCGGGGTTGCCACTCATGTAAATAGTCCCACTTGTTACTTGTGGTAAATCCCTAAAAATCTGGTTTAATGCAGAAGCAGAAAAGTTGTTTTCGTCACAATACAACCATGTCAATTCAGTATTCTTACTTACATCTAATGAAGTTAGGTTATTGCCGCTACATTCCAAGTATGTCAATGCAGTATTCTTACTCACATCTAATGAAGTTAGGTTATTGTAGCCACAACTCAAGTCAGTCAATGCAGTATTCTTACTCACATCTAATGAAGTTAGATTATTGGAGCTACAATCCAAGTATGTCAATGCAGTATTCTTACTTACATTCAACGAGGTTAGGTTATTGAAGTCACAATCCAAGAATGTCAATGCAGTATTCTTACTTACATTCAACGAGGTTAGGTTATTGAAGTCACAATCCAAGAATGTCAATGCAGTATTCTTACTCACATCTAATGAAGTTAGGTTATTGTAGCCACAATCCAAGAATGTCAATGCAGTACATCCACTTACATTCAACGAGGTTAAGTTGTTTTGGTAACAATTCAACTCTGTCAATGCAGTACATCCACTTACATTCAACGAGGTTAGGTTATTGTAGTAACAATCCAATCCTTTAATATTACCTTTAATTGTAACAATATGGGGATTTTTATTGGAATACTCATGTTCAATATCATCTGTACTTAGTACATAATGGATTTCATCTTCACCATCTTCATCCCAATCTTTGTATACTTTAAAACTTTTAAACTCGTCTACATTTCCATCTCCCCAATCAACAGTAACAATTTCACCCTCTTTAAAAGTTTCAACACCTAAGTAAATCTCATAATGGTAATCTTCACAGACCATTGTAATCACCCCCTCTTTCCCTTCTCCATCATCATCTAACGGGTCTTTGTCATCATCGTCTGAACACGCTGTAAACATGGTAGCACACATGGCTACCATAAATAGATAAAATAGTTTTTTCATAATCTTATTTTTTCGTGAGTGAAATAGGAGACACTTTTATAATTTTTATCTCTTTGTTTTTTTCCTTTTCTTGCTCTATTTCTATTTCAGCATACCCTTTAAAATTTACGTAAAAACTTTGACTATCCTTTTCTACTTGAGCAGGTATGGATACTCTTAAATTTCCTTCAAAAGAATAGTTATTCCCATTAGAAAACTCACCTTCTGTTAGAGAAAGAATAGAGGGCTGCTCAATTGTACAAGCCTTCAAAGGTTTACCATTTAAAACAAACGAGACTTCATTGCTGCGAATAAAGTTTTGAACTTGTTTTTTAAGTTCTTCAATCTCATGTTCTTTCATAATAAATAATTATTTATCACCCCAATCCTCCAAATGGTAAGTTTTGATAAAAAGAAAGCGTGAGGATTGTTAGAATTATCCACTTTAGAGGTTCTGGTAAACCTTACACACGGATAAAACGACACCCCACGCCAAACCGAATATATGAAATACATATATGGCAAGCATGAACGTTTGTATCGTTTCCCCTCGTGTGTATGAAATTTACCAGATTTCTAAAGTAAGGGTAAACTAAACGCTTCTATTTAAAACAATATGTCCGCTGTTAAATTACTCTAACAACGGAACAAATATAATAAATATTATCGTTCAACAAACGCTCATACGGGGTGTCGTTTGGCAAAAGTAATATAAGTTACTCAATAAACCACCTATACATGGAATCTCCCCTTACTGCCCTCGTCATTCCTTCCGCCAATTGCGTGGCATTCAGTGACCTGTCCAAGAAATTATCTATATAGCTGCTCTTATTCGCCCCCGTCAGCAGGTTATACACCTTCCACATACTAATACTGCTTTCTCCTTCCCCTTTCCCAAAATTCTCATCCATATAGTAATTCCTCGCTATCATGTTCATCTGGCTGTCCGTCATTTCCATGTTAGGCAGCAACCTTTTCTCCCTGTTTGGCAGACACTGGTACATCCTGCACTTCCCCAAAAACTGGGCAAACTGGTGCTCCGTCAGGCTGTACCTCTCAAACTCCCTCATGAAGTGCAAATGCTTGTTCGTGTCATATCTGCCAAACAAGTCCATCACTCCCCTGAACAGTTCCGCAGGATTCATCGCCCTAAGGTCAGACTTGTACCCGTCCGTAAAAGTACATAAGTTACAACATACCTGATTCCTGAATCCAATCGCCACGCTAAAGTGTTCTGCACCTTTCTTGCTCATGAGGTTTTCACGGTTGTATGCCCTCACTCCCGTAATACACAGATTGAGCCTGTTTCCCGCTATGTCGCTGTGTATCGTAGGTATCTCAAAGGCAAATGCCATACGTTCATAGTATATCGTCCTGTCACTGTCCAATAACTGGCTGGCAGGCTTGTGTATCGCCTCAGGAATCCTTCCCTTAATCATGTGGCTGACCATGATTTCAGGAGCATCTACCTGTTCATTCCTGAAAAAGTCCTGTGCCGCTCTGTATACCGTCTCAATAAACATAGGATGTGATACGGTAAGTTCATTGTCCTTGCTGAATACGGGCACAATGCAATCATTCCTTAGGTGCTGCATGTCTACCTCCGTGGTATTGGCATGGATGAAATGCAATCCCTTGTGTTTGGGGAATGGTTCTACATGCTCCTTGAATGGCGTATGAATTGAAGCCGCAATTTCCATTTCCATTCCTGTTTTCGCTCCCGTTTCTGTTCCTACTTCCGTTACGTCTATGTAATCGGTAGCATCCCTGAACAAGGCAGGGTTAATCCGCTGTGAAGCGGGCAATATTCTCAGTGTTTCCATAGTTGAATCGTTATTGATGTGTTTGTCATTTCTCAGTCTGTTTATAATCTTCCCTCGTCCTTATAGCTGTAATATCCGTCCCTTGTGACAATAATGTGGTCATGGAGGACAATATCCACCAATTCGGCAGCTTTCCTCACCTGCTGTGTTATGGCATCGTCATGCCTGCTTGGCGCCAGTTTACCGGAAGGGTGGTTGTGTGCCAGTATAATACTTGAACTGTGTGCCAATAAAGCCGTCTGCAATACCAGCCGTATATCCACTACCGTACTGTTCATGCCTCCCTCTGAAATGGTGGCAATCCCCAATACCTTGTTTGCATTGTTAAGGAGGACTAATTTAACATACTCCTTGTATTCCAGCGTGTCCGTATGGAATGCCGACTGCATCAACAGCTTGCAGGCATCTTCGGACGAGCGGATAAGATACCTGTCAGCCGCCTTCACTTTCGGCTTGTAAGTGACGGTCAGTTCACAGACCTGTTGCATCTTGTTTTTATTTGTCATCGTTTTCCGTATTTAAAGATAGTGTTTCCCGTTAAAAATCTCATTCTTCTTTTTCCAGTCTTCCCTTTCAGTCATGGAGCAGGATAAGCATCACGGCAGGAACAGAGCTTCTAAAGGAAGTATTTGCATAGACCTCCCTTTTGTACCTGTGCTTACTACTTCCCTGTTAGGAGCAGTTTTCAAGCGGACAAGTTAAGTGACTATCCACTGTGTTCGTGCCTGTACCTGTTTCTGCCTGATTGCTGCTACATCCCTAATCGTATGGCTACATCCGTCTGTAATGAAAAGAGGGAGAGTCTTTGTTACTCTCCCCTTAGTGTGGGTTTACTGTTCCAGTTCCACCGCTTCAAAATAGGCGACTTCTTTCTCCTGCAACCGTTCCCCGTTTATTCCATAGAGGGAAGGAGTGCCCATGCTGTAATCGGGTTTAATGGCTTTGAAGGTTTCCCCTGTCAAACGCAAGAGTTTGCCAATAAGGTGTTTTCTGGCATAATCCACCTGTCCTTCCGGGGAATCTGCAAAGGCAGGCACATTTACAATCTGCTGTACCAGTTTGATACCGTCTCCGTCATAAACGGGATAAGGCTGTACCAACTTGTTCAAGCTGATGCTTCCCTTCTTGACGGGTTTTCCTGTGGTCTTGTCACATAGTACGGTGATAAGCCCTAAATAACACTTTTGTCCTTCGGGCAGACGTTCCTTGTGCGGCTTGTCAATCTCCACCCATTCATCGGTAATGAGGTAATTGAAGAAATTGCTTAACCCTGCCACTCCTTTTTCACTGACTTGGTGTCTGTACTTTTCTGCAAGGTTTTCCACGTTAATGGCATGCACGTTTTTTGGAGTTGGCAGTTCTTCGAGGTCTTTTCCTAAAATAGATAATTTGATACCCATAGTAATAGCGTTTTAATGATTGTATTATTTTTACTTTCTATCACTACCTGAGGGGGGACGTAAAGAGGTGGTCTAAGCAATAGCATGCCATAGACAACTAAAATGAAACAGGTGTATTCAGATTAAGGGGGAGGGGGTATTTTTTCAGCTAAGGTATATATGTGGTCGGGAAACAGAGGTTGGTGGGAAATTTTCTGAAAAGTATATACAAGTCAGATTTTGGGATTTTTCCACCACACCCCATTTGAAAGGTAGAAACATAAATTAACGCTCTTTATTGGTGACAGGGTTTGCAGATTCAAAAGGAGTACCTATATTTGTAATATGAAAAAAGAATTTGGCAAATGGCTGATGGACATAGCCAAGTATTTGGCAACAGCGGTATTGCTTGCCTCTTTCTTCAATGACCTTGAAGAGAAATGGATTGTGTATGTATCCGTGTCCATTGCTATTGTACTAACGCTTGGGCTTGGTTTACTCCTTGTTCAGGACAATGAAAAGAAAGGAGAATAATATGGGAGCTATCATTATTTCAGCATTGGTTTCCGTTATTGCTATTGTAGGGTATGCCTATTTTTCTCGCCAAGATAAGAAAGAACTGCGTAACGCCCGACACTTTGATTAAAATAAAGCCATTGGCAAGAATAAGATTTCATGCGGAGTGATATGCACTGCAATTTTGAAATCGAAGATGCCGTCCGCAGTCTTGGGCAGGATTTGTCTTCTGTTTCCTTTCACTCCTAATCTGATAGTTCAGGCATATTTCCACTCCAAAAATTCAGATGTCCATTTTTTATTTTATATATATGGAATAACCTGTGAAAAAAAGGTGGACAGGTAAGGGAAGTAAGTATATACCCTGTTTTTTGAGTTGGCATCAATGACAGCCTAAGAACTAAAGCCAATCTATTTCTAAAGTCAATCTGTTGGAGTGAGACATTTTCCTTTTTAGGCATATAAAGAGACTCCGGATAATTTTGTCTCACCTCCTAAAGTTCGTAATTTCCTCTTTGCTGACCTGTTACTGTAAAAATGGAGCAGAACTGTATTTCCAGTCCAGAAAAGCGGTGCACCCTTTTTATATTTATTATATACAATAACCTGTGAAAAAAAGGTGCAGTTCCTTCCCACCTAAGGAATAGTACTTCTATTACTCTTATACTTGGATTGGAACAAGCAGGAACACGGATATTCTGAGTTGAGCAATATCTCTACTCATAATAGTACATCTGGTGGAAAATTTTTCAAAAAGTATATAAGAGTGGAATTTTCCAAATTTCCACCCACTATGATTTTAAGGGTATGTCCCATCTTCTGCTCCTTATTAGGATAGAGAGCTAAGATAAAAGGTAATTATATGGCTTTTATTTTCATCTGGCAGTGATGTTTCAAGTATGTGCTATGTCCTTTAGTTTATAGGTATTGCCTTTCGTACCTTTGTGTCTCAGATACTACAAGATACATTATTTTCAAATTACCACTTTCAAAATCATTTGCGCAATGAGAACCAATAATAAGGAAATATCCACATCCGGCTGGTTTGGTTTGGAACATCACAAAGAAATCCATACGGTAGACTTTTATCGTCATATCGGTATGGACACCTTGTGTGCCCTATATCCTGACTTATTCAAACCTGAAATCTGGTTGTGTGAGAATCCGCCTAAGATAGAGAATCCTAAGAAGAAACTGATAAAAAGGAAATAGATATAGATTCAACCATAGAAATAGAATAAGCCGTATTCCTCATTTAGTCGGGGGTACGGTTTTTGTTGTTTTGGAAATAAAGTATATCTTTGTGTTATAACCTAATAACTATATTATGCCTGAAATAAGCCGCTTCTATGGGATAATCATCTATATGTACATGAGTGAGCACAATCCCCCTCATTTTCATGTCTGGTACGAAGAATATCAGGCGACCATAACCATAGAAGACGGGATTATAAAAGGAGAGTTGCCCAGACGTGCTTTGAATCTGGTATATGAATGGCTGGACTTGCACAAGTCAGAATTACTTGAAAACTGGCGCCGTCTGACTTCATTTGAATCGCCAAAACCGATTAAACCTTTGGAATAATGGAGAATACAAAAATATTGTCTATTGAAGAAGCAGAATATGTTGATGCCTATAAAATCAAGGCAAGATTTAACACTGGAGAGAGTAAAATCATAGACTTTTCCTCCATTGTGAATAAGGGCATAGGGATATGCCATAAACTGGCAGACCTGAATTATTTCCGCAATTTCAGCCTTGACCCTTTTACTATTGATTGGAACAATGAAATAGGCTTTGCTCCTGAATATCTCTATGAGATTGGACAACCCGTCTGAGTCAGAACAAGCCCTAATAAATAAAAGCCAGTACCCTAATACAAACAGATACTGGCTTTTTGTTTCAATATATACTTACCTCTTTAGTAGGGGAACATATACTCCTTTATAAAACATTCAGCCTCAGCAAGAGGCGCACAATGTCGCAATAGTGGCTAATGGAGAGTACACCGTCAGGTGGACTCTCAGAAAACAACAACTAAAATCACATCCTAATCCAGATAAAGGAGAGTTTTAGGCTTCTCCGGTTCTGGCACAAAAGCCTTGCCGTCAATAACCCTGACAAAATAATTCAGGCTGCTAATGCTGTCAGGCAACTTGTCTATTCTCTTTTCATAGAGAGCCTTCAGCATTTCAGAAGTATTCCCAAAAGCAGAAATCCTGCCCAAAAATCTTTCATCATAAGGCGGACACATCACCCTCCTGCTTTTGCAGAACTCATAGATAACCTCATAGATACCCTTATACCAGTCAGCATGCCTTGCATCCTTGGGAATCTCCATAGGCGGATAACCATTGTAAAACAACCCCTCCTTTATCGTATATCCTTTCCCTCCTTCATTGGGACTAACCAATTTATACTCCTGACACTGTTTCATCAGTCCTGCGATAGTGGCATAGGAAAGGTTCATGTGTTTTTCCAACTCCCTGTAATTGTACAGCGTGGTATCCGTAAAATTCAGGCATACACATTTGAGCATTAGGAGGAATCCCCTGATACAGGACTGTTCCTTTTGTGTCAACTCTCCAATCTTATCCTCCAACAGCTTCCTGTCTGCCATAATGTAACAGGTATCCGGCATCTGTATATCATAGTCCGTCAGCCTTCTTGGAGCACCCTGTGGCGTTTTCCCGCTGAAATAACTATGGGGATAGATAAACCCCTTTTCTGCCAACTGCTTTAAATATTTTTTCAGACTTGACTTCGGCATACCCGTTTTATCCATAAGCGTCTTATGTGTCACATGTGATTCCCCCGTTTTGTAGTCGGAACAAAACACAAGGGCTAAAAATACTGCCGCTTCCTTATTATTCAACTGGCTATGCACATCATTCCTTATTTTCCTGTATGATATTTTCTTTTCGTCACTCATTTCGTGTCTGATATAAATTCCTTCTTTCCGTCCGTTTGCCGGAAACCGAATAATAGTTATTAGTTTAGTTATTAGTATATAGTTCACTATCATATCAGGTGAAAAGGGTAAAATATATCACCTGAACAATCACAGCAGAACTATGCCTGAACCCTGTTTTTTTAGTTTCAGGCTGCAATCTTCCCGCTTTGGAAACAGTCCTCTGCCTCCAATTCCTTTTTTCCAGTACTTCGGCTTTACCCTTTAGTGCACATCAGGGCAAAACCAAAGCAGGAAGGATAGGAGGGATTATTTACTTACTTCCGCCAGAATAGAATTGAAAGCGTCTTCATAGGCTTTCGCTTCCATGCTTTGTCCTTGGGTAGGAATAAAGTATTTTTCCCAACAGGTCTTATCTATGGCATTTAGTACCAATTTAACCTTTTCGATGTCAGCATCATGATTCTTGTAAAAGGCTTTTAATCCCGTACCAAAACGTCCTGTCAGCTTGTCCTTGGTCAGGAACAGATGGCTGTCACAGAGCTGACAGATAGAATCTCCAACAGATTCAGTAGCTTGGGATAACTGCACCTTTTTGAAATCCTCCATGGTTTTGTACCCTTGTTGCAACGCTTTTATTTGATTGGGAGTTAAATTAGCCGTGCCCAAAGTGTAAACGTTCATCAGGAATGCCATGATGAATTTCTCCCCCCTCTTACTCAGGATATGGTCAGCGTGTTCGTCATGTGTTGAAATTTGGGAATTGTAAAAATCATCATTTTTCCACGGCTTGCCATTGTTCCGTAGGGCAATGTACTGTAATACATCCATGTCTTGCGGAATCTCCACTTTCGTATAAGTGGGGGCTGCTTCCAGTTCAGGGAACATGAGGGCTAATGTCCTGTGCTGCCCGTCAATACATACCCCGTCGTACAAATGGTAATCACTTTCTGGAACTACTTCCATTTCAATTTTGAAGTTACTGATGACAGGAATCCCTTCTCCTTTATCCCTTTTTAAAACCGGTTTAAGGAGACGTCTTCCCCCTAATTTATTTACCGCCTCCTCAATCGGCAAGTACTCAATCGGCATGGAGGAAATAAAGCCCATGCCTTTGATTTTGTTATAGGATTCAACCACATTATTTTTATTAACTCCACTGCGGTTCCCTTCAATAAATAGTAAATTTTTCATAATACAAGAAATTTTAAATTAATATAGTTATTATTTTCCCCTGCTACCGTAGACGTAGCCCCCTCATTTATTTTTGCAGCCTGAGAGCTGCTTTGTGTTCCCGTTACCTCACCTTGTGAGGTGGGAACTTCTTGTGCTGCGATTGCAGCGGCTTCTTTTATTTCTTCCATGATATTGGAATTTGATTAATTAATTTTTTATCAGCGCTGATGCCTATAAAACATCAAATGATGTGCGGCAGGAAGCGAAAATGTGCGGTAGAATATAGACCGTATTATTTGCCTTGCACTGATTATTAATTAATTACAGAGGATAAAAAGTTTGGCACAAGATAGAATGAGGAAGTAAGAGTTGGGGGGATAATAATATATCTGCTATTATTTATTCAAGAAACAGGTGTTTTGGCACGCCTGTTTTATCACAAAAGATGCAGGATTTTGGAAATGGGTTTTGGAAGGCAATGTAATTAGTATGATGATTTACAGTGTATTACTATTCCGCTCTTGTTTTGATTGCAGGTGGGGAATAGTGTCATATTGGCAGATTTTGGCACAAATGTTTACATCTGTTAAATAATCTGACACCACTGACACAGTGTCAGTCTTTGGGTGGGCTATTTAGAACTTCAAATCAAGCAAAGGTAAGTTTGAGGGCTTATCTTTAAAATCCCTTAGCAATTTGCTGGTCTCTGCCGTGTCCCTATAGGTAAATTCTTTCGATATATCCCTTTGTATGAAACCGCAGAGTATTAACACATATTGGTATAATATCTTTTCATCATTGGTATATTGTACCCCTATGGGTTTGGGAGGCATAAGTTCATCAGCAATATTTTTAATAATGATATAGCTTTTTTCCCTCTCCGTTACCTTGTTTTCCTTCACAAACATAGGGTCATAATCCCTTAACCGTTGGGTTTGTTGAAACAGGACTTCGCCATTGCGCATGGTTCGGTGTTCAATTTCCATGTCTTTGTAATATTCCCCTTTGCAGTGGAAAGTCGCCAGAAGACCTTTTATTATATTTTCATTGGTAACATCTATACTCTTTTTGCCAGATACAAGGCGTAGCTTTAAGGTATGGATATTCTTTTGGATGAACTCATTGGTTTGTTGTATTTCTTGGCTAATGGATGTCCATTGGTTTGTAAAATAACGGTCTACTGCATAATGCAGAAATACGGTAAAAGCCCAGAAGGCTTCTTTTCTGGCTTGCATTCGTTCCTCTTTGGGAAATATTCTTTCCTTGTTTTGCTCCCTGTCTATCCTTGCCTGCATGTCAAACATTTTTTCAATGGCGTCATTTCCCCAATTGTGCTTGCTTATATAATCCTGCAAAGGCTTGCAGTTGGTATATTCCTCGAAAGTGAAATGTCTTGGCTGCAAGGCAGAATTACGGGTGGTCAGTTCTTGGACTATCTTATCAAAGCGTGGAATGAATAATTCTTCAACCGTGGAATTGGATAAAAAAGGAAGGTCGTTTTTTTCGTCAAACTCAACAGTTGGATAGTATTTGTTACAATATTCTGATATATATGCAAATCGAATGTTGGATAACATGGTATAGTATTTTACAAGTTCTATATGGCACTCAAAAGTAAAAAAAATACCCCCTCACTCCAATAGAGAAGTGAGAGGGAAAGGGTTATAACAAGTTGCTCATAGCGGCATCGACTTGTTTTTCGTCGAAACTATCCAAATAAATTTTGGTTGTAGCAATATCAGCGTGTCCCATTAACTCACTAATCAATCCTATATCAACACCGGAACGCTTTAAAATTGTCGCAAAACTGTGACGGGCTACGTAGGTTGTTAAGTTCACATTTATTCCCAATTCATTGGCTAACTGCTTTAGTTCACGATTGACTTGTGCCCCTACTTTGTGAATCCGGTTAGCCTTTTGTTGTGGTGTCTTATGTATGTTTGCATCAAGTATAGGAAACAGATATGCAGCTTTTTTCTGGTGATAGGCGTATTTCTCTATAATCTCCATAGCTTGCTCACATATCGTCACGTTAATATCTCCATGTGTCTTTTGGCGTGTGTATGATAACTTACCGTCTATGATATTTTCTATCGTTAGGTTGGCAATATCAACAAAGGGGACACCTGCACATAGATAGGAGAATTTGAACACGTCACGAGCCAGTTGACGAATGAAAGTGGCATGAATTGTTTCGGTGGTAATTATTTTGAGCACGTCATCTTTAGGTAAGGCACGTTTTATTGTTTTAGTGTTGAATTTGCTGACTTGGTATTCTTTAAAAGGATAATTTTTGCTGGATACTGCTTTTGCTTCGATAGCTTTATTGTAGGCACTTCGCAATGTTCTGAATTGGATGCTCATAGTAGTTTCTTTGCATCCTTGTTGTTTAAACCATGCTTCATAACGTTTTAACCAATTCACATCAATATCGTTAAATAGGATATTCAGTTTGTTATTCGTAAAACGCTTTAGGTAATTAAGGGAACACATGTAGGTTCTTCGGTTGCCAGTATTGCCGTCTTTCTCAAATTGTTTTATTAGAATGTTGTAAAATTCGTTGATAGTTTTTAGTTGGAATTTCGTTTGTTTTGCTTCGACTAAGGAGTTAGCTGTATAGTCTTTCTGCTCTGCATTTAGTTCAAGTATTTCCTTTTGGTATTCGGTTTTCTTGTCAAGGATAATCTTGTTTATGAAGTCTTTATTGGGACATTTCGGTTTAGGTTCATTCTTGGTAAAGTCCCAAAGTTGGGAATGAATGGATAAACCGATGCTTACCAGTTTTCTTTTGCCGTCTTTGTGTATTCGTAGCATTAACGGACTTTCACCGTTTGATAGTGTCTTGTATTTATAGCAAATAACTGAAATAGAGGCTTCCATGTTGGAAAAATGGTTGACGTCTTGGTTGACGTTGAACACCGGAAACGCTCAAAAACCATATAAAAAAGAAAAGCAGTTACTTTTGTAACTGCTTGATTTTTAGTGATCCAGGCGGGATTCGAACCCACGACCTACGGCTTAGAAGGCCGTTGCTCTATCCAGCTGAGCTACTGGACCAACACTTTTACGGTTTGGCGGTGCAAATATAGAGGATTTTTGCAGGAATACAAACTTTTGTTTCAGATTTTTTTTGAACTTGATTGTTTATAGTGTGGGAGCTTTTTAGAGGATTGAGTATCACAAATGGTATCACAGCTGAGCTTTTTACGTATAGGGTAATTGATTACTTTTGTGGAAGAGTATAGGGAAATTTTAATAGAAAAAAGATATGAATGAGAATTCAAAGCAGAAAAAGATATTTTATGTGACGGGGATGATGTGTGCAGGATGTGCCGCTACGGTGGAAAATACTGTGGCAGGGCAGAAAGGGGTGGAGGAAGCCCGGGTGAATTTTGCAGCTTCTACGATTATGGTGGATTATGATGCGGCTGAAGTAACACCGGCGGACTTGCAGCAGGCTGTACGTGCTGCGGGCTATGATTTGTTGATTGATGATGAGGATAAAGTGGAAGATATACAGCAGAAGGAGTTCTGTCAATTGAAGCGAAATACCTTGGGATCGGTTGTATTGTCATTGCCAGTGTTCATTATCGGTATGTTTTTTATGCATATGCCTTATGGTGATTGGATTATGTTGGTTTTTACTTTGCCGGTCGTGTTAATTTTCGGACGAAGTTTTTTTATTAATGCCTGGTTACAGTTGAAACATGGGCGGGCGAGTATGGATACGTTGGTTGCAGTGAGTACGGGAATTGCTTTTCTATTTAGTTTGTTCAATACATTTTATCCGGAATATTGGACAAACCGGGGATTAGAGGCTCATGTGTATTATGAGGCATCGTCTGTAATTATCGCATTGATATTATTGGGAAGGTTGTTGGAGAGCCGGGCGAAAAATAAAACTTCTTCTGCCATTCGTAAATTAATGGGGTTGCAGCCTAAGATGGTGGTACGGGTATCGGAGGACGGGAGTGAACACGAAATCCCGGTGAAGGCAGTACAGTTTGGGGATGTTTTGTTAGTGAAACCCGGAGGGCGTATACCGGTTGACGGCACTGTCAAGGAAGGGATTTCATATGTTGATGAGAGTATGATAACAGGGGAATCTCTGCCTGTTGAAAAAGTGAGCGGGATGAAAGTATATGCCGGGACAATGAATCAGAAAGGGAGTTTTCGTTTTGTGGCGGAGCGTGTGGGGAGTGAAACGGTGTTGGCGCATATCGTAAAAATGGTGCAGGAAGCTCAGGGAAGTAAAGCACCAGTGCAGCGTTTAGTGGATAAGATTGCCGGAATTTTTGTTCCGGTGGTTATCGGTATTGCTGTATTTACGTTTGTTGTGTGGATGATTGTTGGTGGTGAGTTGGCTTTTACTCATGCACTGTTGACTTCAATTACAGTATTGGTTATTGCTTGCCCTTGTGCGTTGGGGTTGGCAACTCCTACGGCTATCATGGTGGGGATAGGCAAGGGGGCAGAGTATAATATACTTATTAAGGATGCGGAAAGTTTAGAGTTATTGTACAAAACGACAGCAGTGGTTTTGGATAAAACAGGGACGATAACAGAAGGGCATCCTGTGGTGACAGGAGTGTTGTGGAAAGAAGGGGTGGATGTCGATAGGTTGGCGCCGATATTGATGGCGTTGGAGAGTAAATCGGAGCATCCTTTGGCAGATGCGGTGGTGGCTTATTTGTCGAGCAAGGGGATAAAAGGTGCTTTGAGTGGGACGTTTGAGAGTATTACCGGTCTGGGGATAAAAGGCAGTGTTGAGGGGCGGGAGTTTTGGGTAGGAAATAAGCGGTTGATGGAGGGAAATACCCTTGTTTTTGCTCCGGAACAATTGGAAAAAGCTGATGCTTATAGAAGGGAAGGGAATACGGTTGTGTATTTTGCCGGAGGGGGGCAAATTTTGGCTGTGATTGCGATTGCCGACCAGATAAAAAAGGGATCTGCCTGTGCAGTTACTAAGTTGCGGAAAGCGGGTATAAAAGTATATATGCTTACCGGAGATAATGAGGTAACTGCTCGTGCTGTTGCAGAACAGGTTGGTTTAAAGGAATACAGATCGGAAATGATGCCGTCTGACAAAGCTTTGTTTGTGAAAGAGTTACAGTCGAAAGGAGAAGTAGTGGCGATGGTGGGGGATGGTATAAACGATTCACAGGCTTTGGCACAGGCGGATGTCAGTATTGCAATGGGGAGGGGGTCAGATATTGCGATGGATGTGTCCAAGATTACGTTGATTAGGTCCGATCTGAATGCGATTCCGGACGCATTGAAGCTCTCTCGCCGGACAGTCCGGACAATTCGGCAGAATCTGTTTTGGGCTTTTATATACAATGTTATTGGGATTCCGGTTGCTGCCGGTGTTTTATACCCTTGTTGCGGTTTTCTGCTGAATCCGATGATTGCAGCTGCGGCAATGGCTTTTAGTTCAGTTTCAGTTGTGACAAATAGTTTGCGTTTGAAGGCAGGAAGAATGGTGTAACATTATTCCGGGTGGTTGCGTTTATTTTGGAAAAATGAATGGAAATTTTTAATCTACGTAACAATGGAAAATGTAATGAGCGAGCATAAAAAGGCAGATTGGGGAGATGAATTGGAGAGTGGGAAGAAAGGCACGGAAACCGGACAACCGGATTTCTCCAGACAGAAAAAGACGGAGCAGGATGAAGATTGCAAAAGTCAGTCTCTGAGGTCGCAGGTGAGAGAAGAACATGCTATGAATAATGATGTGGAACCTTTGCATTCGGAAGGAGATGAACCTGATTTGGTGAAATATCTGAAAGAGAGGAAAGGTGAATAGTTATTCTTTATAAAAAAAATTTACATAGATGGGGTGATTAATAAAAAAATAATATATCTTTATCCCCGCAAACGGTTGAGAGATATTGTATTATTTTTAATTAATCTTTTATAAAATCACTATCTATGTTTAAGATTCTTAGTTTTTTAGTGGCTGGTATACTGTTTATGTCCTGTCAGTGCGGACAGCAGGCGGGTGCAGCCAGAAAGAAAGTTAATCCGATTGTGGTAGCTACTCCGGAGCGTCCTGCCGGACAGACGGATGTGGTGGGTCTTACGACGCCTAAATTGGATACAGTCAGAGTGGGATTTATTGGTTTGGGCATGAGAGGTCCTGGTGCCGTTTCCCGTTTTACGCATATTCCTGGAACCAAAGTGGTTGCTTTGTGTGATATTCGTCCGGAACGGGTAGAAGCTGCCCAGAATATTCTGAAAAAAGCAGGTCTTCCGGAAGCAGCAGCTTATTCAGGTAGCGAAGATGCCTGGAAACAGTTGTGTGAGCGCGATGATATTGATTTGGTGTATATTGCAACGGATTGGAAGCATCATGCACTGATGGGGGTATATGCTATGGAGCATGGCAAACATGTAGCTATCGAAGTACCGGCTGCTATGACATTGGATGAAATCTGGGCGCTGATCAATACTTCTGAAAAGACCCGTAAGCATTGTATGCAGCTCGAAAACTGTGTGTATGACTTTTTTGAGTTGACGACGTTGAATATGGCTCAGCAAGGTGTATTCGGAGATGTACTCCATGTAGAAGGTTCTTATATTCATAATTTGGAGGAATTTTGGTCGGAATACTGGAATAATTGGCGTATGGATTATAACCGGAAAAACCGGGGTGATGTATATGCTACGCATGGTATGGGACCGGCTTGTCAGTTGTTAGGTATTCACCGTGGTGACCGTATGGATTATCTGGTTGCAATGGATACCAAGGCTGTAAATGGTCCGGCTATTGTAGAAAAATCTACTGGTGAAAAAGTGGAAGATTTCCAGAATGGTGATCAGACAACAACAGTTATTCGTACTAAAAACGGAAAAACGATGTTGATTCAGCACAATGTGATGACACCTCGTCCATACAGCCGTATGTATCAATTGGTGGGTACCGATGGTTATGCAAGTAAATATCCGATTCAAGAGTATTGTCTGAGACCTGCGCAGATAGATTCAAAGGATGTGCCCAATCATGAGAATCTGAATGCGCACGGTTCTGTGCCCGAGAAGGTGAAAAAAGCATTGATGGACAAATACAAACACCCGATTCATATAGAATTGGAGGAGACCGCAAAGAAAGTTGGCGGACATGGTGGTATGGATTATATCATGGACTATCGTTTGGTGTATTGTTTGCGTAACGGTTTGCCGTTGGATATGGACGTTTATGACTTGGCAGAATGGTGCTGTATGGCCGAATTGACCCGTCTGTCCATTGAAAATAGCAGTGCTCCGGTAGCAGTACCTGACTTTACCCGCGGAGGCTGGCAGAAAGTAGACGGTTATCGTCATGCTTTTGTAAAATAAGTCGTACAGTAGATTGTAGAGTCTGGTTTAAATAGAATGAGTCCGGTAGTTTGCCGGACTCATTTTGTTTTTCCCCTTTTATATTGTGAATTTTTTGAAAAATTTCTTACGTTTGTATGGAGTGTGGGGAATGGCGAAAGGATGTGTAATAAGTGATTGATAATAAAATAATTGTTATGAAACAAGCAAGATTTGTCGGTGAGTACCCAAAAGTAGGGATTCGTCCTGTCATAGATGCCCGTCAGGGAGGTGTTCGGGAGTCGTTGGAAGAACAGACTATGAATATGGCGCGTAGTGTTGCTGCCTTATTGAGCGGGGAGCTGAAATATACGGACGGTACTTCTGTGCAGTGTGTTATTGCCGATTCAACTATTGGGCGGGTACCGGAAGCGGCTGCTTGTGCGGAGAAGTTCAGAGAGGAAGGTGTGGGTTTAGTTATTTCTGTGACGCCTTGCTGGTGTTACGGCAGTGAGACCATAGATTATGACGGACGGATGCCGCAGGCTATTTGGGGATTTAACGGGACGGAACGTCCGGGAGCCGTGTATTTGGCAGCGGCTTTGGCTGGTCACAGTCAGAAAGGGATGCCCGCTTTCGGTATATATGGGCAGGATGTTCAGGATGTGGATGACAGGTCGATTCCGGAGGATGTGAAAGAGAAGCTGTTGCGTTTTGCCCGTGCGGGGATAGCTGTTGCCATGATGAAAGGAAAGAGCTATCTGTCCATCGGTTCGGTGGCAATGGGGATTGCCGGCAGTATTGTGAATGCGGATTTTTTCCAGACTTATCTGGGCATGCGTAATGAGTATGTGGATATGAGTGAGATCATTCGGCGTATTGATGAGGGTATTTACGATAAGGAGGAATATGTGCGGGCTATAGCTTGGACGGAAAAATACTGCAAGAAGAATGAAGGGACGGATTTTAATATCGAGGAAAAGAAGAAAAATCGGATTGAACTGGATGCCGATTGGGAGTATGTAGTGAAGATGTTTCTTGTTTTCCGGGATTTGATGTGCGGGAATGTCAAGTTGAGAGAGATGGGATTCAAGGAGGAGGCGTTGGGGTGCAATGCCATCGTCGGAGGATTCCAGGGACAGCGCCAGTGGACGGACCATATGCCCAACGGGGATTTTGCCGAGGCGTTGATGAACAGTTCTTTTGATTGGAACGGTATCCGGGAGGTTTTTGTGTTTGCTACGGAAAATGATTCATTGAATGGAGTGGCTATGTTGTTTGGTAAGCTGCTGTCCAATTCGGCACAGATATTTGCCGATGTGCGGACGTATTGGAGTCCGGCAGCTGTGGAGCGGGTGACGGGTAAAAAACTTACCGGTGCTGCTGCCAATGGAATCATCCATCTGATTAATTCGGGTTCGGCTTCTTTGGACGGTTCCGGACAGCAATCCCGAGAAGGCAAGCCGACGATGAAACCTTTCTGGGAAATAACCGAGGAGGAGGTGACCAAGTGCTTGCAAGCAACGACCTGGTATCCGGCGAACCGGGATTATTTCCGGGGAGGGGGCTTTTCTTCCAATTTTCTATCCAAGGGAGGAATGCCGGTGACGATGATGCGTGTGAATATCGTGAAAGGTTTGGGGCCGGTCTTGCAGCTTGCTGAAGGATATACAGTAGAAATCGACCCGGCTGTCCATAAGATTCTGAATGAGCGTACGGACAAGACCTGGCCTACCACTTGGTTTGTACCCCGTTTGACGGGAGAAGGGGCGTTCAGGGATGTTTATTCAGTTATGAATAATTGGGGGGCTAATCATGGGGCAATCAGTTACGGGCATATCGGTGCCGATTTGATTACGTTGGCTTCCATGCTACGGATTCCGGTGTGTATGCACAATGTGGATGCTGCTAAGATTTTCCGTCCCAGTGCCTGGAATGCTTTCGGCATGGATCCGGAAGGAGCCGATTACCGGGCATGCAAGAATTACGGGGCTTTGTATAAATAGCGGATTGATGTAGAAGGATACGGATTCTCCGGCGGGGGAGTCCGTGCCGGATACGGGTATATGATTAAAATCGTGTTCATGGAGATAACAGAAAAACATATAGAGCAGTTCTTGGCGGCGGCTCATGAAGTGGGCGACCGCAGGCTGACGCGTTGCAGCAGCGGAAATCTGTCCTGGAGGATTGGTGAGCTGGCGTTGGTGTCGGCGACAGGTTCGTGGGTGCCGGAGCTGAGAAAAGAACAGGTGTCGGTGTGCAGGGTTGCCACGGGCGAGTGGATTAACGGGGTAAAGCCCTCGATGGAGAGCACCTTTCATCTGACGATTATGCGCAACCGTCCGGAGGTGAATGTAGTTTTGCATTGCCAGAGTATTTACGCCACGACGGTTGCTTGCATGAAGAACAAACCGGTCGATTTTAATGTGACGGCGGAATTGCCGTGCCATTGCGGTCGTGAAATAGCTATGGTGCCGTATTTCCGCCCCGGTTCGCCCGAATTGGCAAAGGCGGTGGTAGAGGCTATGCAGCACCATAATTCCGTCATGCTGGAAAAACACGGACAGGTGTTTGTGGGTAAGGATTTTAAGGAGGCGATAGAGAAGGCGGAATTTTTAGAAATGGCTTGTGAGATTATGGTTCATTCGGGAATGAATTACAATACGCTCACGGGTGCTGAAATAGAGGATTTGGATAAATATGTTCTGGGAAAAATAACGAAGTAGCTTTTTTCCGGCACAGATTATTGTCATTTATGAGGAGGTATATTGCGGCGGATTTCGGGGCAGGAAGCGGGCGTGTGATTGTCGGAACGGTTGTGGGGGGAAAGGTGGAGCTGGAGGAGATGCATCGTTTCCCGAACCGTCAGGTTTATTTGGGAGGGACATTGTACTGGGATTTCCTGGCTTTGTTTGAGGAACTGAAAACAGGGTTGAAAAAGGCTTTTGCGAAGTATGACGGGATTGTCAGCATAGGCGTGGATACCTGGGGAGTGGATTTCGGGCTGTTGGACAGCCGGGGACGTCTGTTGTCTAACCCGGTGTGCTATCGGGATAAGCGTACGAACGGCATACTCGGAAAAGTATTTGAAGCGATTCCGGAGTCGGAGTTGTACCGCCTGACGGGGAACCAGTTCATGGAAATCAATACGGCATTCCAGTTGTACAGCATGGTGCGTAAGGATGACCCGTTGTTGAAGGCGGCGGATAAATTGCTTTTTACTCCCGATTTGTTCAATTATTTTCTGACGGGCGTTGCCGTGAATGAGTATACGATTTCCACGACTTCCCAATTATACCGGCATGCTACGGGCGGTTGGGCAGAAGAGGTTCTTAGTAAACTAGGCATACCCCGGCATTTGATGCAGGAGATAGTGCCTTCGGGCACTGTGGTAGGCGGGTTGTTGCCGGAGATTGCGGCGGAGACCGGAGGTAAGGGTGTGCAGGTGGTGGCTGTGGGCTCTCATGATACTGCTAGTGCCTTGGCTTCCATACAGGCGGAGGAGGAAAACTGGGCGTTTATCAGTTCCGGGACTTGGTCGTTGATGGGAATAGAGACCGAGCGACCGATTCTGACGCCGGAAGCGATGGCGTGCGATTTCACCAATGAGGGGACTGTGAACGGGAAAATTCGTTTTCTTCGGAATATCACCGGATTGTGGTTGTTGCAGAATGTGGCGCGGGAGTTGGAATCGAAGGGGGAGAAATGCAGGTATGCGGAAATGATTGCCGAGGCGGAGCAGTCCGGCTTGCAGTCGGTGGTGGATGTGGATGCGCCTTGTTTCAACAAGCCGGAGAGCATGTGTGAGGCGATAGTGGACTATTGCATACAGCGGGGCATGCAGCCGCCCCGGACAAAAGGCGAGTTTATGCGTTGCATTGTTCTCTCTTTGGCGACGAAGTACGGGGAAGTGAAGCGGATGCTGGAGAAATGTTCGGGAAGGAAAATCGATACAGTTTATATTGTGGGAGGCGGTTCGCAAAATAGTCTGTTGAATAAAATGACGGAGGAGTTGACCGGAGTCCGGGTGGTAACGGGTGCTGTGGAAGCGACGGCTATCGGAAATATCCTGTGTCAGCAGTCGGTTATGGGTAAAGGATGTTTTTAAAATCATACGATATGGATTCAAAATCACATTTGGTGCCGCGTCACTTGTTGTTGCCTTTTGTTCTGGTGACAACATTGTTTTTTGCCTGGGGATTTGCTAATGACATTACCAATCCGATGGTGAAGGCTTTTTCCAAGATTTTCCGAATGAGCGTGATGGATGGGGCTTTGGTGCAGCTCGCTTTTTACGGGGGCTATTTTGCGATGGCTTTTCCGGCTGCGTTGTTTATCCGCAAGTATTCCTATAAGGCGGGCATATTGGTTGGACTGGCTTTGTATGCGGGAGGGGCGTTGCTGTTTATTCCTGCGAGTATGACGGGCGTGTATTATCCATTTCTGGTGGCTTATTTCATCCTGACCTGCGGTTTGTCGTTTTTGGAGACCAGTTCCAATCCGTATATTCTTACGATGGGGGATGAGGCGACCTCTACGCGCCGTCTGAATCTGGCACAAGCGTTTAATCCTATCGGTTCGTTGTTGGGGATGTTTACGGCGATGACTTTTATCCAGGCGCGTTTGAATCCGTTGAGTACGGCAGAACGGGCGGTGTTGTCTCCGGAGGAGTTTGAGGCGGTGAAACATACTGATTTACAGGTGTTGATTACTCCGTATGTGGCTGTTGGATTAGTGGTGCTGATTTTGTTTTTAGTTATCCGGTTTACGAAGATGCCTAAAAATGCCGACCGTGCCCATTCCCTTCATATCGGGCGTGCATTGAAGCGTATTTTTTCCATATCACGTTATCGCGAAGGGGTGATTGCCCAGTTTTTCTATGTCGGGGTGCAAATTATGTGCTGGACGTTTATTATTCAGTACGGCACTCGTATTTTCGTGAGCCAGGGAATGAACGAGCAGGCGGCAGAGGTGCTTTCGCAGCGCTATAATATTGTAGCGATGGCGATTTTCTGCGTGAGCCGTTTTGTCTGTACTTTTTTGTTGAAGTATGTTTCTCCGGGCAAGTTGCTCATGGCTTTGGCTATCGGCGGTGCGGTATTGATTACTGGAGTCATCGGTTTCCGGGATATTTGGGGATTGTATTGTCTGGTGGGCGTTTCTGCCTGCATGTCCCTGATGTTTCCCACCATCTACGGGATTGCTTTGCAGGGGTTGGGGGAAGATGCCAAATTCGGGGCTGCCGGATTGATTATGGCAATTTTGGGCGGTTCGGTGATGCCTCCTTTGCAGGCTGCTATCATTGATTGCGGTGTTGTGTGGGGGATTCCTGCAGTAAATGTGTCGTTCGTATTGCCGCTGATTGGCTTTCTGGTGATTATCCATTATGGTCACCGGAGTTATTCGGTACATGGGAAGAAATAGCGTTGGGACAGCATAAAATAGTTGAAAAGAAAGGTTTAAATAGTAATTAATTGTTGAGTTTAAAAGATGAGTAAGCGGATTATACTTGTTTGGATAGTTTTGTTGTTTGCTGGTTCGGGATTGGTTGGACAGGATTTGGTGTTGAGATATGATAAGCCGGCTAAGATCTGGATGAATGAGGCGTTGCCTGTTGGGAACGGTTATATGGGAGCCATGTTTTTCGGCGGATCGGTGACCGATGAGGTACAGATTTCGGAAGAGGGTTTCTGGGCGGGCGGTCCTGGTGCCAATAAAAATTATAGGGGAGGGAATAAACGGGAGAGCTGGAAATATTTAGAGACCATCCGGGAGTTGTTGAAGCAGGGCGACAAAGCCAAGGCGGCGGAACTGGCGGAGCGTTATATGGTGGGAGAGACGACTCCAACGGTTGCCGGAGACCAGTTTGGGGATTTCGGAGGAAACCAGACGTTCGGTTCATTTCTGGTTACGGTAGATATGCCTGATACTTTGTTCGGAAATTATCAGCGTACGCTGGATTTGAAGAATGCATTGGGACAGGTGAAATACATGATGGGAGGAATACAGTTTGACAATACCTACTTTGCTTCTTATCCGGCTCGTTTGGTGGTGATGAAATATACGAATGATGCTGAAGAGGGATTGAACTATGTTGTGAGATTTCGGACTCCGCATCCGTATTCGTTAAAGGTTGTGGGGAAGGATGTGTTGGAGATTGGAGGTAAACTGGCTTCTAATGGTTTGCCTTTTGAAGGTAAAGTGTTGATAAAGACGGATGGAAAACCGGGAATGAAGAACGGGGTGTACCGGGTAAAAAATGCAACCCGGCTGGAGTTGTATGTGTCCGTGGCTACGGCATACCAGAACGAATATCCTGGGTATGCGGGGAATGATTATGAAGCTGTGAATAACCGTGCCATGACTCTGGCGCGTAACATGGATTATGAGGTGATGAAGCATGAGCACCAAAAAGATTTCGGAGCTTTGTTCGGCAGGGTGGAGATAGATTTGGGGCATACCGGACAGGAGAAGCTGACGACGGACAAACGGCAGTTGCAGTACGCACAGGGGGCATACGACCCTGGGCTGGAGGCATTGTATTTTCAGTATGGACGTTATTTGCTGATTAGCAGCTCGCGGGTGGGGACGATGCCCGCTCATTTGCAGGGGCGGTGGAATCACCAGTTGAATGCGCCGTGGGCATGCGATTATCACATGAATATAAATTTGCAGATGATATATTGGCCAGCTGAGGTGACCAACCTGAGCGAATGCCATTTGCCTTTAATCGAATACATTGACAAGCTGCGGGAACCGGGACGGGTGACGGCTAAAGAGTATTTTAATGCCCGTGGCTGGTCGGTGCACACGATGAACAATGCTTACGGTTATACGGCTCCCGGCTGGAGTTATTATTGGGGATATGCGCCGAATAGTGCCGCTTGGTTGTGCAGGCACTTGTGGGAGCACTTTAATTATACGGGTGATGAAAATTATTTGAGGGGAAAAGCATGGCCGATAATGAAAGAGGTTGGGGAGTTCTGGTTGGACTATTTGAGCGAAGATACGGACGGGACCTTGGTTTCTTCTCCTTCCTATTCTCCCGAACACGGAGATATTGCCATCGGGGCTATGATTGACCAGGAGATTGCGTGGGATTTGTTTACCAATCTGTTGGCAGCGAATGAGTATGTGAAGGAGAATACGGGTTTTATTGACAGTATTCGGGAAGCCAGGGAGCGGCTGTCTCCCTTAAAAATCGGTCGTTTCGGGCAGTTGCAGGAGTGGAAGGAAGATTTGGACGACCCCCGGAATCCTCACAGGCATGTGTCCCATTTGTATGCCCTTTATCCGGGAAACCAGATTTCCGTGGCGACCACGCCGAAGTTGGCGGAGGCTGCCAAACGGAGCTTAATCTACCGGGGAGAGGGAGGAACTGGCTGGTCCCTGGGCTGGAAGATTAATTTCTGGGCGCGTCTATTGGACGGGAATCAGTCGTATAAGATGTTGCGGAATATTCTGCGTCCTTCCGTTAGCTGGGGAGATTACCGTAATCCTTCCGGTAGCGGTTCGTATTCCAATTTGTTGTGTGCGCATCCGCCTTTTCAGATTGACGGAAATATGGGGGCAGTCGCCGGTATGGCGGAGTTGTTGTTGCAATCGCACGACGGGACTGTGAATTTATTGCCGGCATTGCCTACCGCTTGGCATACGGGGCATGTGAAGGGATTGAAAGCCCGTGGCGGGTATACCGTGGATATGAATTGGAAAGACGGGCTGTTGAAAGAAGCAAGTATCACTGCTTCTAAAGCAGGTGTTTGTTATGTGAAGTATCGGGGGAAAGAAGAATTACTGAATTTGCAGGCCGGAGAAACCAGGCAGCTTCATTGGTGATTCCGAATGAAGAAAAATTGATAAAAGTGTCTTTTAGACATCGGCGTTGTTTTGTGGTATGTCATAAGTTCTTGTTTTATATTATTTTAATAATAATGGTATGGGATTTGTAAGGGAGAAAAATAGAATAATCAAATCAGATTATCATGAGTATACAGTTTTTTTGCGGTTGTGTAGAACTGCATTTCGGAGTAAAGGATTGACCTTTATCAACATTTTCGGTTTGGGAACGGGATTGGCTGTCGCGCTTTTCCTGTTGGTGTATTTGCAGTTTGAATTTTCTTACGACAGGCATTTCAAGGAGGCCGACCGGATTTACCGGATGCTGAGCGTATGGAAAGAGGGGGGCGAGGCGGAGAATTATCCCATTAACTTGGGCGCTTTGTCTTCGTCATTGGTAAAAGAAGTGCCGGAAGTGGAAACGGCTTCCCGTTTGTATACTTGGGGAAATATGGATTTGAAGTATGAAAACGGAGAAAAGGCGCCAGTGAAGAGTTATATGGTGGATTCCACGTTTTTGGATGTTTTCTCTTTCACTCCGCTGTACGGAAGTTTGGAAGGGGCGCTGAACAGTCCGAATACTTGTGTTATTACGCGGAGTACTGCTGACCGTTTTTTCGGAGTCGGAAGCAATCCCGTTGGGAAAAGTTTGCTGTATGAATCGAAGAATACGTCACTTGAAGTAAAAGCTGTCATTGAAGATATTCCGCAGAATACGCATTTCCAGTTTGATTTGCTGACCAAGTTGCCGAAATTTGGATTTGGCGGTTTGGAATACTATACCTATCTGAAACTGCGTCCGGGGGTAGACCCGGTGGTTGCTATAGAGAAGTGCAATAAACTCAATACAGACCTTTTGAACACCCGTTTCGGAAAATATGGTGCCGCTTTTGAGAGCATTACCGAACCTTTGACGGAACTCCATACGGGCACCCGTGCCGCTTCCGATTTGAGCGTACCTGTCAGCAAATCCAATCTGATATTTATTATCGTCGTGACATTCTTTATTTTGGCAGTAGCTCTGTCGAATTTTATTTCGTTGTACATCATTCAGGGGGAAAAGCGGGCGACGGAAATCAGCGTGCGCAAAACGAATGGGGCGGAACGGAAAACCATTGTCGGTATGCTGTTTGCCGAGACGACGTTGGTGACTTCTTTGGCTTTTGTGCTGGCGGTAGTGCTGTATTACTCTTTTGCCGGAATATTTGCCGGACTGATTAATTTCAATATGCCGAAGGGTGTTGGGGTAACTGGTATGATGTGGGGCTGTTTTGTTGTGCTTTTTGTCTTAGTTGCGTTGGTGGCAGGTGGTTATCCAGCTTATTATCTTTCCCGTTTCTCTCCGGTGGAGCTGATACGGAAAACCGTTGTCAGAAAGTATCAATTGACGGCGGCTTCGGTGGTCATCCAGTTTTCGGTGGTTATTTTCTGCATATCGGCACTCTTTGTGGTATGGCGCCAATTGGACTATATGAAGAACATGTCGTTGGGATTCAATCCGGACAACGTATTGACCGTGAATGTGGGGGGGGATATCCGTACGTATGAAGGAATCCGTTCCGATTTGCTGCAATATCCGGAAATTGCGGACGTGGCGATGGGACAGGGGCATCCTTTCAGCGGTTGCAGCGGACAGAGTCTGCGGCGGACGGATCAGACGG
This sequence comes from uncultured Odoribacter sp., assembly GCA_910589025.1. GTDB lineage: Bacteria > Bacteroidota > Bacteroidia > Bacteroidales > Marinifilaceae > Culturomica. The sequence continues at coordinate 176,037 of CAJURM010000004.1, forward strand.
ATAAGGAAACCATTTCTATCGATGAACGGCGCACCGGGCCCGGTTATTTCAGGACGTATGAGATACCGATTTTGGAAGGACGGGAACTGAAATATGAAAACAGGATGGATTCTGCCGGTATCATTTTGACCGAATCGACGGTTGCCGCTTTGGAATTGCGGGACCCTGTAGGTAAAAAAGTGATGTTCAATGGATATCCTATGACGGTTGTCGGGGTGGCGAAAGACATTCATTATGGGTCGGCGCGGACGAAAATAGGACGTTTGGTTTATACGGCTTATTCTGCTTATTCCTGGATGTTTGGAATACGTTATCAATCCGGGAAATACCAGCAGGCGAGGGAGATTGCGGCGGAGATGATGAAGAAGCATTTTGAGGGAGTGCCGTACGCTGCAGTGCAGTTGAGAGACGTTGCTAACAATATGTATAAGCAGGATGAAATCACCTCCCGTATTTTGATGAGTGGGACGGTGCTGGCTATTATTCTGGCATTGTTGGGACTGGTGGCATTGATGGGATTCGTTGCCCATCAGAAGCGTAAAGAAATCAGTGTACGCCGGGTGTTGGGGGCACAGGTGGGTGCCGTGGTGTACGACCTGAACCGTTATGTCCTGGTACGGATACTTCCTGCTTTGCCGGTGGGTATAGGGCTGAGTTATTATGCCATGCATCGCTGGTTGCAGAATTTTGCATATGCTACTGAGTTGAGTTGGTGGATATTTGGTGGGGCTTTGCTGCTAACTTTTGTTATCGTGTTAGTGACACTTTTGTATCAGAGCATTCATTCGGCAATGGCTAATCCGGTGGATGCCTTAAAAACGGAGTAGGTTGAAGAGTTGAAGTGGAGCAATGGAACAGTGGAATAATGGTTTTCTCCACTTCTCCATTGCTCCACTTCTCTATTTCAACTTTTTTAAAGGACTTCGGCGACTACGAAGGTGCTGCCTCCGATATAAATCATATCTTCCGGTATGGCATTTTTCCGGGCTGCGGCATATGCTTCGCTTACGGTGGGGTAGGTCGTGCCTTGCAGGCCGCATGAGCGGGCTTTTCCTGCCAGTTCCTGTTCGTTCATGGCACGGGGAATGGAGGCTTTGCAAAAATAGTAGGTAGCCTCCCGAGGTAATATCCGGAGGACACTGTTGACGTCTTTGTCATTGACCATGCCTATTACAAAATGGAGATGCCGGTAGGTGCAGGAGCGGAGTTGCGCCACGACTTCGGTCAAGCCGTCAATGTTGTGTCCGGTGTCGCAAACGGTATAAGGGGTGTTTGCCAGTTTTTCCCATCTTCCGTGGAGTCCTGTGTTTCGGATGACGCAGGCAATGCCGTTGCGGATGTGTTCTTCACGAATTGCCAGACCGCTGTTTTGCAAAGAAAGTACGGATTCAAGGACTGTCGGAATGTTTTTTCGTTGGTAGCTTCCTTTCAACTCGCATACCAGCGAGCTGAAAGAGATGCCGCTCCGGTGGCTGAGGTCATAGCTGCCGTCGTTGTTTTGGCGTATCTTCCATTCATCGGAGGCGAAGGTGAGGGGGGCGTCACACGAGAGGGCTTTTCCTTCGAATACGAAGTCGTAATTCCTGTCTCGGGTACCGATGACGACGGGAATGTGCGGTTTGATGATGCCTGACTTTTCTGCGGCGATTTTTTCGAGGGTATCTCCTAATAGCGCCATGTGGTCGAACGAAATATTGGTAATCACCGAGGTTAAAGGCGTGATGATATTGGTGGAATCGAGCCTGCCTCCTAATCCGACTTCTATAACGGCGACGTCTACTTCCCGGTCGGCGAAGTACTTGAATGCCATCGCCACCGTCATTTCAAAGAAAGAGGGGTGCAGGGCGGCAAAAAAGTCTTGGTTTTGCTCTATAAATCCGGTGACATATTTTTCGGGGATCATTTCCCCGTTGATTTTAATTCGTTCGCGAAAATCTTTCAGGTGGGGGGAGGTGTAAAGTCCGGTTTTATAGCCTGCTTCCTGGAGGATGGAGGCGAGCATGTGCGAAACGGAGCCTTTCCCGTTGGTGCCTGCTACGTGAATCGTTTTGAACCGGCGGTGGGGATGTCGAAAATGTTCGTCGAGGCGGAGGGTGTTGTCCAGATTGGCTTTATAGGCAGCTTGTCCTTCCCGTTGGAACATGGGTAATTGGGCAAATAGCCAGTTGCATGTTTCTTGGTAATTCATACTCAAATTCATTACGATGCAAAAGTACGAAACAATTGAGGACCGGGAGTTGAAAATTGAAAATTTTTCGCAAGGAGAGCGAAAAAAATTTTATCTTTGAGGGTCTAAAAAGAATGGAAAATATGAAGCCCGATAATAATGTACCATTACCGGTATTGAGACGGATGCCTTCCTATCTCTCTTTTGTGAAGACGTTGCAGAAACAAGGGGAAAAATATGTATCGTCAACACGGATTGCCGAATATATGGATATAGACTCGACGCAGGTGACAAAGGATTTGTCGCATACGGGAATCACCGGCAAGACGAGGGTAGGGTATGAAGTGGATAGTTTTGTGGAGATACTGGAAGATTTTCTGGGTTTTAGTAAAGTGGATAGCGCTTTTCTGGTAGGGGCAGGTTCGTTGGGATGTGCTTTGTTGCAGGACAAAGGGTTGTCGGCTTTCGGTCTTAGTATAGAAGCTGCTTTTGATGTAGACAAAGTTAAAGTGGGGGGCAGAGTCAATGACATAGAAATTTTTCACATTGACCAGTTCCGGGCAATGGCTGCGGAACGGAATATCGTTATCGGCATCATTACCGTTCCGGCTGAACATGCGCAGAATGTAGCAGACCTGATGGTGGCGTGGGGAATCAAGGCAATCTGGAATTTTACACCTGCCCGGATTAAAGTGCCGGCTCATATTGTAGTGCAAAATACGACTATTTACATGAATCTGGCTATCTTGTTCAATAAATTGTATAATCAGAAATAGAGAAGGGAGCACTCTTTTTTATCTTTAGTTTATTTTCTTATCTTTGCACATTACAAAAGCAGAATTACTAACTTATAAGAGATATCATGGTAAAGATTAAATTTCCTGATGGTGGTGTCAAGGAATTCGAGTCGGGGGTAACCGGGCTTGAGATTGCACAGTCTATTAGTCCGAAGCTGGCTAAGGAGGTATTGTCAATTTCCGTTAATGGTGAGATCTGGGATTTGACTCGCGGAATTTTTCAGGATGCAGAAATCAAATTGTTTACCTGGGAAGATGAAGAAGGAAGACATGCTTTCTGGCATTCATCAGCCCATTTGATGGCAGAGGCTTTACAACAATTATATCCGAACACAAAATTCGGTATCGGTCCGGCGATTGAAAATGGATTCTATTACGATGTGGAGCCGGGGGAAGGCGTGGTATTGACGGACAAGGACCTGGAAAACATAGAGAAAAAAATGTTGGAATTGGCGCGGGAAAAACAGGTGTTTGCCCGGATTGATGTGAGTAAAAAAGAGGCGTTGGAGCATTTTAATTCCATTCATGAGAATTATAAGGTTGAATTAATCAACGATCTGGAAGACGGTAAGATTACGTATTATAAACAGGGTACTTTTACAGATTTGTGCCGTGGTCCTCACCTTCCCGATACGTCTTATATCAAGGCTATCAAGCTGACCAGTCTGGCGGGAGCTTACTGGAGAGGCAATGTGCATAATAAAATGCTTACCAGAATTTACGGTATCACCTTTCCGAAACAGAAGATGTTGGATGAATGGTTGGTGTTGATGGAAGAGGCTAAACAACGGGATCATCGTAAAGTAGGAAAAGAGATGGAGTTGTTCACTTTTTCGCAAGAAGTGGGAGCCGGTCTTCCTCTGTGGTTGCCGAAAGGGGCGATGTTAAGAGACCGTTTGGAAGCTTTTCTGAGAAAGGTTCAGAAGAAATATGGTTACCAGCAGGTAATTACTCCTCATATCGGGAATGTTAATCTATACAAGACTTCCGGACATTTTCAAAAATATGGTAAGGATAGTTTTCAGGTGATAACGACCCCCCAGGAAGGAGAGGAGTTTATGTTGAAGCCGATGAATTGTCCTCACCACTGTGAAGTTTACAAATTCAAACCTCGTTCATACAAGGATCTGCCTTTGCGTTTTGCCGAGTTCGGTACAGTGTATCGTTATGAGCAGAGCGGGGAGTTGCACGGGTTGACAAGGGTACGTGGATTTACGCAGGATGATGCCCACCTGTTTTGTACGCCCGATCAGTTGAAAGAGGAGTTCATGAAGGTAATTGATATTATTTTCATCATCTTTAAAGCTTTGAATTTTACGGAATTTACGGCACAGGTATCTTTAAGGGATCCGAACGACAAGGATAAATACATCGGTAGTGATGAAAATTGGGAAAAAGCGGAGCGGGCGATTGTCGAAGCTGCCGAAGAGAAAGGTTTGAAGACGATTGTCGAATTGGGCGAAGCTGCGTTTTATGGTCCGAAGCTGGATTTCATGGTAAAAGACGCTATTGGTCGGAAATGGCAGTTAGGAACGATACAGGTGGATTATAATTTGCCCGAGCGTTTTCAATTGGAATATACGGGAGCCGACAACCAGAAGCATCGTCCAGTGATGATTCACCGTGCTCCGTTCGGAAGTATGGAACGGTTTGTTGCCGTTTTGATTGAACATACAGGAGGAAAATTTCCGTTGTGGCTGACTCCGGATCAGGTTGTGGTCATGACTGTCAGTGAAAAATCGAATGAATATGCCCAAAATGTTTTGAATTTGTTAAATAATTCCGATATTCGCACCGTTTTAGACGACCGTAATGAAAAAATCGGACGTAAAATCCGGGATAACGAGTTGAAAAAGATACCGTATTTATTGGTAGTCGGAGAAAATGAGGCGAAAGAAAAACGGGTTTCTGTCCGTCGGCAGGGGCAAGGAGACATGGGGTCTATGACGGTAGACGAGTTTATCGAAATGATACACAAAGAAGTGGACGAACAATTGAAGTCTATTTATAACGAATAATAACTAACTTAAGGAGGATTTAATATAGCAACAAGAATGGAATTCAGAGGCTCACGCAATCCGGTCAGAAGAGAACCGCAACACAGAATCAATGAGCTGATCAGAGCAAATATGGTAAGGGTAGTCGGTGAAGATATTGAAGCCGGTGTTTATCCCTTACGTGAAGCATTGGCGATGGCGGAGGCTGCCGGAGCTGATTTGGTGGAAATCTCGCCGAATGCAGATCCCCCTGTATGCCGCATTATTGAGTACAGTAAATTTCTGTATCAATTAAAAAAGAAACAGAAAGAAATCAAGGCCAAGAGTGTGAAGGTGGTGATTAAAGAGATTCGTTTTGGTCCGCAGACGGATGAACATGATTTTAATTTTAAATTGAAACATGCAAAAGAGTTTCTGGAAGAGGGGGCGAAAGTAAGAGCCTATGTGTTCTTTAAAGGACGTTCAATTCTTTTTAAAGACCAGGGATCCGATATTCTGAATCGTTTTATTTCTGAACTGGAAGATTACGGGAAAGTGGAAGCTGCACCGAAATTGGAAGGAAAGAAAATGATTGTTGTGTTGGCACCTAAAAAATAAGACAAGAAGAGAAAGGATTCCTGGGAATCCGCTCTCTTTTAATAGGTAAGCGATATTATAATTACATATTTTCTGAACACAATTAAATTACGAGAAGATGCCAAAAATGAAGTCAGTGAGTAGCGCAAAGAAAAGATTTACTTTGACTGCTACGGGGAAGATTAAAAGAAAACACGCTTTCAAGCGTCATATTTTGACGAAGAAAACAACCAAACAAAAAAGAAGTCTTACTCATTCTACCACAGTGGATCAGGCTAATCTGAATGCCGTGAGAAAGATGTTGGTGATGTAATAAGAAACAAAAAAAGTTTATTAACCTGAATGTTATGCCAGATAAGTTTCCGGTTTTGGAACGCTAACATTTAAAAAACGAAAAATTATGCCAAGAGCTAAAAATGCAGTTGCTTCAAGAGCACGTAGAAAAAAGGTTTTAAAACAAACCAAGGGTAACTTTGGTGCCAGAAAGAATGTCTGGACGGTTGCTAAAAACACATATGAAAAAGGTTTGACATATGCATTCCGTGACAGACGGAAAAAGAAATCCGAATTTCGGGCATTGTGGATTCAGAGAATTAATGCTGCCGTTCGGTTGGAAGGATTATCATATTCTAAATTTATGGGCTTGGTTCATAAAGCTGAAATTGATATCAACCGGAAGGTATTGGCTGACTTAGCTATGAATCATGCTGATGCTTTCAAAGCTGTCGTTGCGAAAGTAAAAGAGCTTGCAAAGTAATTATAAAGAAATATCGCTGAAAAGGCTGTCGTGAGACAGCCTTTTTTATTTTAACTCACCGAAACTTGAAAATTAGTATTAACTTTGCTAACACAATAAATTTATTCTCTTTGTTTATATGAAAATAGCATTACTGGGGTATGGCCGGATGGGGAAAACGATAGAACGGATAGCCGTAGAGAGAGGCCATCAGATTGTATTGAAGGTAGATATTGGGAATTGGGATCAGGTGACGGATGCACAGTTGAGAGAAGCGGATGTTGCTATTGATTTTTCTGCGCCGTCGGTTGCTGTTGGAAATTATAAATGGTGTTTCGACAATGGTGTAACCGTCGTTTCTGGCACCACAGGATGGCTGGAGCGGTGGAAGGAGGTTGTTGAGTATTGTGCAGAAAAGGAGTGTGGCTTTTTCTATGCGTCCAATTTTAGTGTGGGAGTGAATCTGTTTTTTCAGTTGAATGCTTACCTGGCTCGCTTGATGAGTGGTTTTAACGATTACAAAGTCTACATTGAGGAGACGCACCATATTCATAAATTGGATGCTCCCAGTGGTACGGCGATTACTTTGGCACAGGGTATTTTGGATCATCATCCGGCGTATAAAGCGTGGGAACTTGTACATGAAATTCCATTGTCCGAAGACGTTATTCCTGTCACAGCCAAGCGAGAAGGAGAAGTTCCTGGAATACATACGGTACTTTATAAATCGGAGGTCGACCAGATTCAGATTTGCCATTCGGCTTTTTCCCGGGAAGGTTTTTCCTATGGAGCTGTGCTGGCTGCTGAATTTATGCAGGGGAAAAAGGGAGTATTGGGGATGAAAGACATGTTGAAAATATGAACTCGATGGGGTATCAGAATCAAAGAAATAGACTATGAGAGAAATATTAAGAAATAAGTGGTTTAAATTTGGTGTTGTCGTAGTAATATATCTGTTGTGGACGTTGTGGGTTGGGAGTTGGTGGCTGCTGTTGCTGATACCAGTGATTTATGACGTTTATATTTCCAAGAAAGTACATTGGACATTTTGGAAAAAGAAAGGTGTTGAGAAACAGACCAAGGCGGTGGAATGGATTGATGCTTTGATTTTTGCTGTGGTTGCGGCGACCTTGATACGCATGTTTCTTTTTGAGGCCTATACGATACCTACGTCTTCGATGGAGAAATCCATGTTGGTGGGGGATTACCTTTTTGTGAGTAAGGTTGCGTACGGGCCTAAATTGCCCAACACTCCTTTGGCAGTTCCTTTTACCCATCATACGCTTCCCTTTACCCGGAGTGGCAAGGCTTATTCCGAAGCCATTAAATGGCCTTATAAACGAATAGCCGGTACCACAGATATTAAGAGAAATGACATTATTGTGTTTAATTTTCCAACAGGGGATACGGTGATTGTCGGGAATGAAAATCCGGATTATTATTCGCAGATACGTTCCAATGCCCGGAGTTATCAGCAGGCAGAGTTGAGCCGGGGGGTAAAAATGACGCGGCAGGAAGCGGAAGAAAGGGTGAAAAAATTGATGAAACAACGTTTTGAAATCATTTCGCGTCCGGTTGATAAGCGGGAGAATTATATTAAACGGGGGGTCGGTATGCCGGGAGATACGATAGAATTGCGCGAGGGGCAATTGTTTGTGAATGGTGTACCTGCTGAAAATCCGGAAAATCTCCAGTATGATTATGTGGTGCGTACAAACGGGACTCCTCTGAATAAAAAGAAATTGAAAGAAGAGATAGGCATATCGTACGACGATATGGGTATGATTTCTTCTACTGAATATGTTTTTCCTCTGACGGGAGAAATGGTTAGGAAGTTGAAAGCTTATCCTAATGTGAAGGAAGTCCGGAGGAATGTCGATATGGAAATTAATCCGGAGATATTTCCGTTTGACCCTCTCCGCTATCCGTGGAGTGTCGATAACTTTGGTCCGTTATATATACCTAAAAAAGGCGATAAGGTAGATTTGTCGTTGGATGTTCTGCCTTTCTATGAACGGATTATTTCGGTTTATGAAGGGAATAAATTGGATGTGAGGGATTCTGTGATTTATATCAATGAACAGCCGGTGGAGGATTATACTTTTCAGATGGATTACTACTGGATGATGGGGGATAACCGTCACCGTTCTGCCGACTCCCGTTTCTGGGGATTTGTACCGGAAGATCATATCGTGGGGAAAGCTTATTTTATTTGGTTGTCGTTGGATAAGGACAAATCCTTTTTGGGAAAGATACGTTGGAATCGGATGTTCAGATTTGTACATTGAATCCGGGCAATGGCTAACATCTTATAGGGAGACGGTGTGAAATATTTTGTATTCTTTCTGTTTGGAATTTTTGGGATATGCAGGGGGTATGCCGGTGATTATGTGAAGTACGTGAGGCAAATGTATCCTGTGGAAACGGGTATAAACTGTCTGATGGATTTCAGGTTTGGGGAGATAGCATTGAAGCAGTGGGAGAAAGATAGCATTCTGGTTGAGGCTTCATTCCGGGTAAAAGATGTGGAAGAATGGGAAAAGGAAAACTTGGCGGAGCATCTGGGCTTTCGTTTGGACGCATGGTCGGATGTATGGAAGTTATATCTGGAGATTGCTTCCGGTTTTAGTCGGGAGGGAGATTTGAAAGCTGAAATAAACGTATGGGTACCCAGGCGAATAACCTTGGATGTTATGAATCGTTTCGGGAATATTCATTTGTCGGAGTATCACGCAGAATTGCCGTTGAGTCTTACTGTAGTATATGGGAATATTCAAGTGGATAGTGTCAGTTCACAGCCGGATGCCGAATTGTTTTTCAACGTGTCATACGGGAAATTGGAGATCCGCAATTGTGAAAAGGCCAATGTGCGTTCTGCTTACTCTTCTGTAGGGGTTAAATCCGCCCGTTTTTTGCAGATAAAAGCGGAAAAATCGTACATCTCATTATGGAATACGGATACCATCATCGGCCAGGGGGAGTTTAATAACTACGATATCCGTTAACCCTTCAACTTTTTCGCCTTTAAAAATCTCGGAATATAAGTGGCAATGTGACGTAGCTTTTTGGCTTCGTAAACATCGGCAATTTTAATAAGAATGGCTGTTTCTTCCACACCGCCGAATCCGGGATTGATGGCCGTCCCGAACGTACGCATGGAAGGCGACAGGCTCATGTAGGCATTTACCAACGGAGGAATGTTTTCTCCCAATTCCCGGACATATCGGGAAAGGATGCGGTAATCCTCATCGTATTGATTGCCGGTGAAAATCTCTTGCATCTTTTTTTCATCGATATTGATTTCCAAGGGATGAATCGGAGTAACCAATTTATCAGTATCCCGGAAATATTTTCTCATGAAATACAGAATCATGTCCCGGGCTTGGATATTGAAACTGGTGTACATCGTTACCTTTCCGAAAAAATATTCGATATCAGGGTTGTCGACGGTTAAAGCTCCCAAACCATCCCAAAGATTGTCAAGCGCAAAGAGGGATTTGCGTCCCATGCGAGTGGATTGATAAAGGGGATGTACAAACGAACGTCCCAACTCAATCATCTTAGGGAGATAATGGTTTTTAAATTCCTCCGAGAAACGGAACAATTCGGTGGTTGCCAGATTGGGTTCTCCTTCCGCATTGAGAGAAAGATGATCACACAGGATATAGCGGTAGCCGCCGATGATCTCTTTTTCCTTCGGATCCCAGACGATTAATTGTTGATAAGGCGTTTCCTTTTCAATATCGAATTCATCAATGTCAATCTCTTTTCCCGTACCCCCGCCTGCGCTACGGAATGTCAATTCGCGTATGCGTCCCACTTCCCGCATCAGATTAGGAGCATTGAAGGTGTTGAACGTATAGATTTCGTTATTGGCTTTGTTGGTTTTCCGGAGAAATTTGTCTTCTGTCAGTTCACTGATAAGTTTTTCCTTATCAACGGGATAAATCACAGGTTGCATCCGCTTAGAATAAGTTTATTAATTGCATGCAAATATACAGAATTATTTGTACGAATAGAGTATTTCTTTCACTTCTGTCGCCCATTCCTGCGGTTTTTTGCTTTTGTCAAAAGTTTGCCAGGGAATCGGTTTGCCCACTTTCAGGGTAAGAGTGCTGTTTTTTTTCCGGTACGCCTCTTTGGGAAGCCATAGCATTTCGATGTTACTCAATCCGATTTTTTTCCGGAAATTGGATAGATTGTAAAAGAAATCGGAATTTTGTCCGCCGATGTATATGGGGACGACATCCCGTTGATGTTTGACAGCTTCCGTAATGAAATTCTTTTTCCATTCCAGATCTTTGACCACTCCTTTGATTTTTCGGCTGCACAGACCAGCGGGAAACATGATTATCTGACAATCGGAAGCGTAGGCCTCTTCAATCGCTTTTACAGCCTCTTTCGATTGCTTCCCGTGTTTGTTTACGGAAAGGAAAATATTGTTCAGATTTTTCAGATTTAAAAGAATATCATTTACCGGAAATTTCAGTTTCGGATACCTGGAACCTAAAAATGAAATCAGGGCAATTCCGTCCGGTCCGCCGAGCGGGTGATTGGATACGAATAGGTAACGTCCGTCGGCAGGAGGTAGGTTTTCGACATGTTGTATATCAAGCGAAAGGTTGAGGTACTCCATGATGGCATCAGCAAAATCAAGGTCTTTTCGGTTACCGTGTTTGACAATAAAATCGTTGATATCGTCCAGACAAATGATTTTTTTCAGCCAGTTAAAAACAAAACGCGGCATCCAGCGTGCCAACTTCGGATTTTTACTTTCAAATACCTTCCTTAAATCAATCGGTTTTAGTGTATCCTCTGCCAGTTCCTGAGTATCATTCATGGGTGATTGTTTTTACGGGGGCAAAAATAATGATATATTCTTTAAGTTTTAGCTATGGCCGGGAGATTGTAGAATCGGTGGCATGATTTTTATTTTCCCGCATAAGAGTCATATACGGGATTCATTAGGTACATAACTTATTTTAATAGATAAAAACGAACAGAAAGCCGGAAAGTGCCGTTAAATAATTCATCTTAAATTGGATTGTGAGAGAAATCGAATAAGTTGAACTAAAGCAAGAGATTATGAAACGTACTTTTTTAATGAGCATGTTTGCTGTTTTAGTGCTGTGGGTATTCACAGGATGTCATTCCATGAAGAAATTGCAGCACGAGGTGATTGAAACAGCTGTTGTCGGACAAGTAACGCCTTCTCAGTTAGAGGCGGTGAACGGAAAGATACACTTTGACTATGTGGTAAAGTTTGCTCCGAAACAGTTTGATAAGAAAATGGTGTTGAAAATTACCCCCCGGATGCAGTATGGCAATAAAGTAGAAAAACTGGCTCCGCTCTATTTGCAGGGAGAAAAAGTAAGACACTCCGACTATCAGGTGGTGGCCTATAAGTCGGCAACGACGGTTACCCGGAAAATGACAATGAATTTTAAAGAAGGCATGCAAAACGGGGTACTGTGGGCGGACATTGAAGCTGTTCGGGGTAATAAATCGTTCTCTTTGGCACCGGTTATTTTGAATAAGAACGGAGTGAAGGTATGGCAGAATTACACCATCCGTATGGATGGTATCACCTATATGCCAGTGATGACTGAAACTTTTATAGAGGATATTCCTGCATCCCGAGTAGGTGTTGTCAGCGGTTACGTTTTATTTCCTGTATCCCAGTCAAAGATTACGGATGCCCAGCAGCATTCGATTGTCATGAGTCGTGCCGCCGAAGCGATGAAAAAAGTATTGGGAAATAAAGAAGCCACGGTAACCAATATGTTATTGTATGCCTCCAGTTCTCCAGGCGGTATGGAGAGAAGGAATAAGAATTTGACAGCCAGTCGTTTCAAAGTAGCGAAAGCATTTTTTGAAAAAGACCTGGGAATTGCAGGTTTGCCTATTGCTAACAATACTAAATTTGTAATCCCGCAGATGGTGAATGAAAACTGGGAGGGATTGTATTTGTTGTTGAACGATTCCGACATCCCGAATAAGGCACAAATTATCTCTGAACTAAAAAGTGTTGCTAATAACACAAAACGGGAAGCCGTATTGGAATCCTATATAAAGAGAATACCGGAATTGGAAAATGAAATACTTCCTTTGTTGAGACGGGCTGACTTCTTTGTGTTCTATACGACCCCGGAAATGATACAGCAGGAGACGCAGGTCGTCTATTACATGCCTCAGACGAACGACAAAACGCCGGCTGTCGGGACACAATGGAATTGGCAATTATTAAATGACCTTGCCGTGGTTGCAATCCAGAACAAAGAGTATGCAAAAGCGCAGAAACTGCTGGAAGCCGCCATTGTGCTGAAACAGGACCCAGCCTTGATGAATAACTTGGGAATTGCCTATGCTCAGCAGGGAAATGTGACGAAAGCCCGGGAAATGCTTGATAAAGCCCAGGTGAGAAAAGAAGCCAAGTTCAATATGGGATTGATTCTGATGCAACAGGGAGATTATGCGAAAGCCGTGAATTATCTGAAAGGAATGCCGAGCGTCTATCTGGCTTATTCGCAACTGAAAGCGGGAGATAACCGAGCCGCTATGGATACGTTTAAGCAATTGAAGCTGAAGAATGCGACGGAGTATTATCTGATGGCAGTTGCCGCCGCCCGGGTGAAAGATACTTCCGCAATGGAACAGGCTTTACAAAAAGCCTTTCAGATGAATCCCGGCTTGAAAAAGCAGGCTGCGACCGATGTCGAATTTCGTGACTACACCACCGTTCCGGTGTTCGGATGATAAAAGAAAAACCCGCTGAGAAGCGGGTTTTTTGTTACCAAAGTATTTAGGCGGATCAGTTTTTCTTCTTTCTCTCGGGTTTTCCGGGAAGCAAGTGTGTGATAATGATATTCAGCTGGTCGATAAATTCACTGTAAAGAGCTTTGCCATTAACGAGAATCAAGGCGCTCACTCTTGTGCACAGGGTGGGGAAGGCCTCGTTGGCAATGATGTGTTTCTCTTTCACAATACTGATTTCATGTCCGGTGGTAGCGGCAGTACGGGCTGCATCGGTGGCGCAGAAAGCGTCGTAACATTTGTGTATCTTTGCTACCAACAATGTTGATTCTGGGGAGGGGATTCAGGTAAACACGTTATAAATATATTAAAATTTTAAATTTTAAATTTTAATTGACTTATTTTTAATGTTTTTCTATATTTATTGCTGTTTAGATAGTTCCAACGGATAAATGTGTGCTTATGAAACGTAAAGTAAGGTTAAGTATTTTTTCTTCGATTATTACTGTGGGGTGTTTTGCGGTATTTATCGCGATTTTTGTGGTGGTCCCGCAAGGGTGGTTTTTTTGCTTCTACGGAATTGTTGTTGTCGGGATTTCTTTGTTGGGTTTGTATTACAGCCCGATGAGTGTGCGGGTGACAGATACGGCAATAGAGGTGGTGCGTAGCTTGCAGATAAAGGAATTCCTTTTTGCTGATGTGAAGGAAGTGCGACTTTATTCTCCGACGATTGGGGTGTTCCGGATATGTGGTAGCGGCGGTTTTATGGGGTATTGGGAATGGTTTTGGGAAAGGGAACTCGGGAGGTATTTTGCTTATTACGGCAAGGCTTCCGATTGCTTTTTGGTGGTATTGAAAGACGGACGGAAATACTTGCTTGGTTGCCAGAATGCCCCCGAAATGGTGGAGGCTATCTGCGGGAGGATGCAAGCGGTATGACTGGTAGTTGTTTTTATTTCACCTTGTCCGGATTCTGTTTGATATAGTCGCTCCAATCCTTGCAGCGGGGACTGCCACTGGTGGGAAGGCCGCCTTGTAGGTGGTGGCAGTAGGCAATGGCAATCGCGTCGGTTTCGTCCAATGCATCGGAGGTTGTGTTGATTTCCATAAACTTACCGAGGAGCAGGGCGATTTGCTCTTTAGAGGCGGTTCCGCTTCCGGTGACGCTCATTTTTATTTTTTTGGGTGCATACTCAAAAATCGGAATATCCCGTTGCAGGGCGGCGGCAATGGCTACGCCCTGGGCTCGTCCCAATTTCAGCATAGATTGCACATTCTTGCCGAAAAATTGGGCTTCAATCGCGAGTTCATCCGGGTGATAACTGTCAATGACCTGGAGGGTACGTCTGAAAATGCGTTGCAACTTAATATAGGGGTCGGTGACTTTGTCAATGTCCAACACTCCGGAAACAACCAGTTGGGGTTTTTTCGTTTTCCCGAGGGTGCGGATGATGGCATACCCCATAAAATTGGTCCCGGGGTCTATTCCCATAATTAATTTTTCCATAGTTCAGTCTCAGATTTCTGTCAGTATGCTGCTGAAACAAAGATAGTGGTCTTTATAACGGGAAAGGAGTGTTTCTTCCGCAGCGCTTAAATGCTGGTTCAGAAAATGGTTTAAAGCCTGTTCAGAAGGGAAAACAAGTTGCAGGGAATAAGTCTTCCCTTCGGGCTGGTCAATAGATACTTTAGTGAAAATCATATCTGTCGGCAGCCCGGAAGAAGAAACGGAAGAGAGGTAATGTTCCTGCATGTAAGCGACCCATTCCCGTTCGCTTCTCTCTTCTACAATGAACGTCGTATTGTAAATGTGCCGCATGGGGTTACTTTTTCATCGTTTTTTCTAATTCCCGGTATATCTTCCCGGCTTCCACACTGTAAATACTGCCGGAATAATCGGAAACCAGCTCTTTATAAAGTTCAAGGGCTTGGTGGTGGTTCCGGGTACGTTTTTTTAAATCCGCCAGTTTGAAAATAGCTTCTGCCTGTATATAAGTCTCTGTTGAATTTTTTCGGAGTTCTTCTAACAACTGTTGGGCATCTTCCAGGCAGTTTTGTGAAAGCAATATTTTTGCCTTGGCTAAAGAAGCGTAATCCGCTATGCTGGGTTTGCTATTCTGAATCAGACTGTCTAAAGCCACAATGCTCTCCTTATACTTTCCCCGGTATGTCAGGTATTCCGTCTGTGCGGTTTTTTCCAGGTCTCTGTTGTCTCCGCCCTCTTCGTAGTTGGTATTAATGAAATGGCTCATTTTGATGGCATCGTTAGATATGAGTTTGCTGGTAGAGCCTTTCAGGGCGTCAAACTGTGCTTTCGCCCACACGAGGTCCCCTTCATAGTAGGCCATCCAGGCCTTGTTCAGTTTGGCTTCATAACCGATGTCATTGTTCGGATTGGCTTTTTCGATCTGGGTATACAGAATCGTGGCTTCCCAGGGATTTTCCATGAAAGCCAACACATCGGCACGTTTGGATTTCAGCGTATAGATGCTGTTGGGAGCCAGTCGCCGGATGTTTTCTCCTTTTTGCAGGATGACATTGGCGCTATCGGGCATGTGGAGCTTGGTTGTATACAAGTCTGCCATTAATAAAATAATATCCACATTGCTGTTGATGTAGCCCGACTCCTTTAGATAATTTTGGCACTCTGCGGCTAACTTCTGATATTGTTCGGACGTACCCTTTGATGATTCATAAGTCGTATACCGGCATTGCAGGCTTTCTTTCCGGGCGATGTGAAAGAAATTGTTATTTTCCTTGCCTGCCTGCAACACTTGGTCGTAGGCTTGTAGGGCAATGGCATATTGTTTGCTCCGGGCAGCTTCCCGGGCTATATTCAGATATACATCCAGTTTGCCCGGTACTTTTCGGTTGAGCTCGACTCCGTGCTCGAATGCCTTAGCATAATCGCCTGTTTGCAAAGCGAACCAGATGGCGAGTTCATCAAACACCGGCGCATAATCCGGATTCCTGAGCAGGAGTTGCAATTGTTTTTTTATGATGGTATCTACATTGTTGTTTATGTCATAAGTCCGGGCAAAGCTGAGTTTTGAAGTAATAGTGTTCAGATTGCCCGGATTGTTTTCAAGAGCGGATACAAACTGCTCAAACATGGCTTGATAATTCCGTTCATACATGTAGTTTTCTCCCATTTCCAGCTTGTAAGCTTGAGGATTGTTGAGAAGTTCCCGGCCTTTTTCATAGGTTTTGGCTGCCCACTCGTATTCGCGGATGTTTCTGAATTTGTAAGCCAAATTCTGAATGTCGTTGTTGTTGGGACGTAATTTTTTAATGGCTTTGGTGAAGTATTCTTCTGCTTTCTTGATTTTGCCCTGTTGTTCATAAATGAACCCCAGATTGATGAGAAAATCCCGGTTATTGTCGTCTGTTTTCAGATACTTTTTAAGGGTACTTTCCGCTTCGTCATATCTTTTCCCGTTAATCAGGCAAATGACGTGGTAATCTAAGTAATAAGCCGCTTTCGAACGTTGATAGAGCTGTAAAAACAGTTCCGCTGCTTTATCATACTCCTTATTGGCATAATACCTGTAAGCTAATTGCGAATCACTCTGTTGCTGAGCCGTTAACGCCGTAGATACGCAAATAAGGAATAAGATAAAGATAAACTTCATAGATAGCGGGTTAAATTTTATTTTATCAGGTCTGTTCCCATAAAGGCGTGCAGCACTTTCGGGAGTCGGATGCCTTCGGCACACTGGTTGTTTTCAAGCAATGACGCAACAATACGGGGCAGAGCAAGGGAACTCCCGTTCAGGGTGTGGACCATACGGTTTTTCTTTCCTTCTTTATCACGGAACCGCAATTTCAGACGGTTGGCCTGGAAATCTTCAAAGTTGGATACAGAGCTGACTTCCAACCATTTTTCCTGTGCTTTGGAATATACTTCAAAGTCGTAGGTCAAAGCGGAAGTAAAGCTGATATCGCCGCCGCAAAGACGTACAATACGATAGGGTAATTCCAACTTGATTAACAATCCTTCCACATGTTTTACCATGCCTTCCAAGGCTTCGTAAGAAACTTCGGGGCGGGTGATTTGTACGATTTCCACCTTGTCAAACTGGTGCAGGCGGTTCAGGCCGCGTACATCTTTTCCGTAAGAACCGGCTTCCCTCCGGAAACATGCTGTGTAAGCCGTATTTTTTATGGGGAGCTGGTCTGCTTCCAGAATCATGTCGCGGTAAATATTGGTTACCGGAACTTCTGCTGTCGGAATCAGATAGAGTTTGTCTTCATTTACGTAATACATCTGTCCGTCTTTGTCGGGCAACTGACCTGTCCCGTAACCGGAATCCGCATTAACCATTAACGGAGGCATCATTTCTTGGTAACCGGCTTTGATATTTTCATCCAGGAAGAAGTTGATCAAGGCTCGCTGAAGCCGGGCACCTAAACCTTTGTATAAGGGAAAACCTGCTCCGGTAATTTTTACCCCCGTTTCAAAATCAATTAAATCGTATTTTTTTGCCAACTCCCAATGTGGAACATCGTTTTCGTGTTTTTCCGGGATATTATCGACGATTTTGACAATCTCATTGTCTGCTTCCGATTTTCCCCGGGGAACGGAGTGATGAGGCATATTGGGCAAACGAAGCAAAACTTCATTAAGCTGGGTCGTCAAATCATTCAATTGGGGTACAAGGGCGGAAATCGCCTCTTTTAATTCAGCGGTTTCACAACGCGCTTTTTCAGCTTCTTCCTTTTGGCCGTTTTTCATCAAAGCGCCGATTTCTTTGGCTATCCGGTTCATTTCCGCTTGCTTCGATTCCGATTCCTGCTGGAGTTTGCGACGTTGTTCGTCAAGGTATATGATTTTTTCAACCGATTCCCTGGCGTCGAAATTTTTTACTGCCAGACGTTCGATAACGGTTTCTTTGTTCTCCTGGATAAATTTTAAATTTAACATGGTATGAATTGGTTTTAGCAGAACATTTTATTTTCGGGATGTAAATATATAAAAAACTCCTGTATTGTTGCAATACAGGAGTTTTTATATGTTGTCTGATGTTTTTATTCAGCAGCAGCCTGTGTTGCGGCAACCGGTTTAACAGAAACATACGATCTGTCGTTTTTCTTTCTGGCAAAAACAACTTCTCCGTCCACCAGCGCAAACAAGGTGTGATCTTTTCCCATACCTACGTTTTCGCCCGGATTGTGTACGGTACCTCTCTGACGAACCAGAATATTACCGGCTTTGGCAAATTGTCCGCCCCAAATTTTTACTCCTAATCGTTTACTTTCGGATTCGCGACCGTTCTTAGAACTTCCGACCCCTTTCTTATGTGCCATATCGTGTTGATTTTAGAGGTTACAAAATAAATTAAGCATTGATAGCTTCGATCTGGATTTGTGTCATGCTTTGGCGATGACCTCTTTTCCGTTCGTAAGTTTTTCTTCTTCTTTTCTTGAAGATAATCACTTTGTCGGCTTTTACGTGAGCCAGAACTTTTGCGGTAACTTTCGCGCCTTCTACTTTCGGCGTACCGATTTTCACACTTCCGTCGTTATCCACCAGAAGTACGTTTTCAAATTCAACCTGAGCGCCTTCTTCTGCGTCCAGACGATGGACATACACTTTATAGTCTTTTTCAACTTTAAACTGCTGTCCTGCGATTTCAACAATTGCGTACATTGTAGATTGTTTATTAAGTTAATACCATGGGGTGAGACTGAGTCTGCTTACAATACCCCTGAGGATAAATTTTTCGTGGTGCAAAGGTAAGAGAAAAAATGAAAAGTAAAAATATATCATAGAAAAATGTGATGATTGCAGAGTCAACAAGCCAGTGCAATTTTATAATAAAAGCTTGAAGAATCTTTC
>CAJURM010000005.1 GCA_910589025.1 uncultured Odoribacter sp.
CTTTATTCTCCGTCGGCATGCCGACGGAGAATTGCACTTCTATTGTGAATCTTTATATTCATTACTGCTAACCTATTACGGCATGCTCATTTCAATTGGAAAAATTTCTAATGACATGGTACGTGCTCACGTCATTGATGAAGAAGGTAATTTATATATTTATCCTGTCTGTCGTGAATGTAATAGTAGGTATAAATATACCAAACCGGATACTCCATTTGAAGTACGTATGGATGAATTAGTACCTGTACCCAATCAGAATTGATTGATTCATTCATTTGTATCGAAAAGTCGGCGCCCCACCCGTTGCTGGCTTTTTTTATGCGTGATAACGACTATTTCCTCAAATTCGTACAACCTCTTCATGGTTATATTTCCAATAATTCGTATATTTGCAAAAAGAGCCTATGAAACAGACGATTATTAATAAACTGAAGCAATTTTTCGCATACCAGCCAATCGAAAAGGCATGGGTATTTGGCTCTTATTCGCGTGGAGAAGAAACAAAAGATAGCGATATTGATATTTTGGTACGTTTCGCTAAGGATGCCAATATTACGCTTTTTAAATATGTCAGTATTGCGAATGCTTTACAGAAACTGTTACACAAAAAGATTGATTTAGTGGAAGAAGGGCAATTAAAAGAGTTTGCCAAACATTCAGCAGAACAAGATAAAATCCTGATTTATGAGAGAGAAGCCGAAAGATAAAACAAGATTGTTGCATATGCTGGAAGCAATTGACAATATTTTTGAATTTACCCAAGGAATTACTTTTGAAGAATACAAGTCGAATAAAATTCTCCGTTTTGCTGTAATTAAGAATCTGGAAATCATAGGTGAGGCAGCCTATTTGCTTACCAAAGATTTCAGAGGGAATCATCCGAATATAGAATGGAACGCTGTTATTGGTATGCGCCATGTATTGGTACATGGATATTACCAAATCAAGGATGAAATAGTATGGGCTACTATACAAACGGAACTACAACCACTCAAAGACAAAATTAAATTACTCTGTCAGGAATAATACCTGATTATTATAAAATACAGGGCAGTGGATTCATTTCTACTGGCTTTTTATGGGTGGTGGAAAAATACTGTAATTCCAGTTTTATATATACCTTTTGAAAAATTCTCCACCAATTGGAAATATACGGGTACAGGAGGGATTTGTGACTTAAAAGCAGCCATTTTTGAAAAAGAAATTATTAATCGGAGAAGTTCTCTTATTACTGAATTATAATCAGGCAGTTACAGGATTCAAAATTGCTTTTCCCCACAGTATCACCGATACCCTTGGCCGTATGCACGGAGACGCTCAGTTCGCCGGTTCTTCTTCTGTTCCCGCTCACGTAGAAATGATGGGATTTTTAGGTATGGGTAACAACCCGATGGTAGGTGCTACCGTTGCTGTTGCCGTTGCCATAGAAGAAGCATCCAAGTAATTTTTTCAACAAATTACCTATACAAAAAATCCTGCAAGTTAAAACTTACAGGATTTTTTTACTTTTTCAGCTTATCGGGCCAGGAGAGGTAGCCTTTGTCTAAATTATAAACCCTGAAGCCTTTTTGTACCAGCTTCCGGGCAGCCACACGACTTCTGACGCCACCTTTACAATACACTGCCACCGGACGGTCAGCCTTTAATCCGGTTATCTGCTTATCAAAATCCGGTTTCCGGACATCTATATTACGGGCACCTTCAATATGCCCGGCGTGATATTCGGCAGACGTCCGGACATCTATCAGCGTAACTACGCTATCCGCCAACAATTTTTTAAACTGAGTAGGCGCCAAATCTCTCCAACCGCATCCTGTCGTGTCTGCTTTCATCTGTCCCCAAAGAGCTGTATTTAATGCAAACAAAAGCAATAAACTTCCCAATAAGATTTTCATTTCACTGTGTATTTTTTGCAAAGATAAGGCAAGACGGCTGCAAAATCAAATTTACCTGAATTTTGCTGTAATGACACCCATCCGATGCAAAAACAGTGCAAACAAAAAAGGTAGTGCCGGGCAGGCTCACTTACGTGTGGGACGGTTGACTAATCCGACAAACCAAAGCAGGACTATCGCTCCAATCACAGAAGTTATCAGACTTCCGATAATACCGCCGGTAGAATAGAATCCAAGAAGACTGAACAGCCAGCCTCCCAATACACCTCCGATAATTCCGATAATCATGTTGATTAACAAGCCATATCCCTGGCCTCTCATGATTCTGCTTGCCACCCATCCGGCAACAAGCCCGATAACAATATACCAAATAAACATCATAACTGTAATCTTTTTAGTTCAACATAACCTATTTACTCGTTTTCCCGGCAAATGGTTACATCGCCCCCCAAAGAATACGTCATTGGGGTTCTTTCCAATCCCCATGTTCCCAAATCAACTGCTTCAACGCTTCTATGGCTTCCTCTTCAGGCACGGCATTTTTCACCCTCTGCCGGCCTTTATAAAGATTCACTTTCCCGTTTCCGGCACCTACATAACCATAATCCGCATCTCCCATCTCTCCGGGACCGTTCACCACACACCCCATAATTGCAATCTTCAACTGATCCAAATGGGCAAAAGCCCGCTTCACTCTCGACACAGCTTCTTCCAGATTATACAACGTCCTGCCGCATCCGGGGCAACTGACGAACTCCGTTTTATAGCGACGAACGCCTACCGACTGCAAAATATTCCGGCTCAATTCCAAACCCGTCCCCACTTCACCTGCCAAGGTTACCCAAAACCCTGCGGCAAGATTATCCATAAAAAGTCCGCCGGTATGGGCAGCTATTTTCAAACGTCCCTCCTCTCCTGAAACACCTTTTACCCTCACAATCACAGGACACAGCCCCTGTATCCGTTCCATCATCCGGCGATAGACATGATAATCCACCGCTTCCGGAGAGAGTACCAACACACCATTGTTCTTTTTTACACTCTCCAACAACTCCGCGTCAATCTGTTCTTCTCTCTCCACTTCCACAAAAATACGCTCGGCATCCACTTTCCCGGATTCTTCCTTCACAAAATCCGCCGACACAAGAGGACAGGCTTTCCGGTTATACACATGTGCCATATCCAGATTCTCTCCCGGCACTATCACCGTTATCTCTCCCGGCAATTTTGTCAGCTCAGGTCCCAATGCCTCTGTAAAAATCATTTCCGGAGCTTTTCTTCCTGCTTTCAATCGGGCTCCCACAATAGGGTCTGCCTCCGGCTGTTGTATGAATCCCAACTGCAACATCACCTCTTCATTCAACACCTGTACGGAAGAAATATCCGCCACAATAAAGGGCTTGACATCTTTATTTTCAGACATCTTCCCGGTATACACAAATTCCGGACGACACAAGGAAACCAATCTCCGGGCGACCGGAATTTCATATTCCGGTGCTTCCGTCAAAGACACCCGTATCGTATCGCCAATACCTTCATTCAGCAAGCAACCGATACCTGCTGCCGAGCGAATACGGCCGTCCTCTCCTTCGCCTGCTTCCGTAACTCCCAAGTGCAAAGGATATTCCATTCCTTCCTCCTGCATCGCTTTGACCAGCAAACGAACAGCCCGGACCATCACCCGGCAATCACTCGATTTCAAAGAAATCACAACATTCCGGAAATCCACCTCCCGGCACACCCTCAAATATTCCATCGTTGCCTCTACCATCCCGGCAGGCGTATTACCATAACGGCTCATAATACGGTCAGACAATGAACCGTGATTCGTACCGATACGTACCGCTGTATCATACTCCCGGCACACATCCAGAAATTCAATAAATTTCGTTCTTAAACGCTCCAACTCCGCCTTGTACTCCTCATCCGTATAAGTCAGATTCTGAAACGTCGCCCGTTTGTCAATAAAGTTTCCCGGATTAATACGTACCTTCTCCACATACTTAGCTGCCACCACAGCCGCATCCGGATTAAAGTGTATATCAGCGGAAAGCGGAGTGGAATATCCCCGCCGCCGTAACTCTTCCCGGATATTTTTCAAGTTTTCCGCTTCTTTCACCCCTTGCGCCGTGATGCGCACCAACTGCCCCCCAGCTTCAATAATACGAATAGCCTGTTCCACACAAGCCTCTGTATCCATCGTCGAAGTGTTCAACATGGATTGTACCACCACGGGACGGTCATAAGATAAGACACAATCCCCGACTTTTACCGATAATGTCTTCCGACGCATAGTGATTTTAATCTTTAAATAATTTCCTGATATTCTGTGTATTTCTCACATTTTGTATATTTTTCCCTTCCGGCGTATAGGTATAATCCAATTCTTCCTTGTACAACTCAATAACCCGGTGACGCACCATCTTGGCAGAGGAATTTATCGTCCCATTGCTTTCTTTCAATGTCTCCGGCAGGACTGCCACCACTGCAGGCAACCACCGCTCCGGAAAAAGTCCTTCATATTTACCACCCCGGCGAAATTCCATCAGCTCCTTATGGATTTTCTGCAGCATCAACTTATAGGCTTCCATTGTGCCCCATTCCATTCTTTTCCTCTCCACATACTCCTTCAACGCCTGTTTATTCGGAACAATCAGCCCTGAAGTATAAGGCGACTGATTATTATATAACACACAGACATCAATGTAAGCAGATTTTTCGGCAATCGCCTCTTCTATACCCTCAGGGCTATATTTCTCTCCGTCATTCGCAATCAGCAGCGATTTAAAACGTCCCAAAACATACAAAAAACCGTCCTTCCCCATATATCCCAAATCCCCGGTATATAACCAGCCGTCCCGGACTGCTTTTGCCGTCGATTCTTCATTCCGCCAGTATCCCTTCATCACATTTCCGCCGGAAATAACAATCTCTCCGGCTTCTTCCGGTTCCGCCTCTTTCCCTTGCTCATTAAGAATCTTCAATGCCATCGGTCTGACCGGAACCCCCGACGAACCGAATTTATGTTTTAAAGGCGTATTGGAACTGATGACCGGAGAAGCCTCCGACAATCCATAGCCCTGATACATCGGGATACCCAATGCCGAAAAATAGTTTTGCAACTCCACATCCAAAAGTGCACCGCCGCCAATGAAGAAACGGAGATTTCCGCCAAAGACTTTTCTGATTCGATTAAATACCAACACATCAAAAAATCGGACCAAAGGACAAAGCAGGTATCTCCAACCTTTCGGACCGTTTCTCTGCTCTCCGTAATAGCGGTATGCCAACTTCAACCCCCAACGATACAACGTACGCACAAAAACCCCTTTTTTCCCGATTTCCGTCTCTATATTTTTCCTGAAATTCTTGGCAATGGCAGGGACACTCAATAAGATATGAGGCTTGACTTCCCGGATATTGACCGGAATATTCCGAAGGCTTTCCATCGAAGAACGACCAAAGTCCACTGCTGCTACGGAAGCTCCGTTATACATAAACGAATAAAGCCCCACCGTATGGGCAAAACTATGATCCCAAGGCAGAAACAACAAAATACGGTAATGTTGGGGTATCTGTATCAGGGAATCCGACTGGAGCACATTACTGACAAAATTGCCATGAGTCAGCATGATGCCCTTCGGTTCAGCCGTCGTGCCGGACGTATAGATAATATTCGCCACCTGGTCAGCCGAAACAGAAGAAAGTACCTCATCCAGATTCCGGCTATTGTGTTCCAGCCACTCTCTTCCACTTTCCGCCAAACTCTCTAACGGGACATACCTTTTATCCTCTCCTGTTTCCGATGAAAAAACATAGATTTTCTCCACTGTCTCCAGCTCCCCGATAATCCGGGCTACCGTTTGCATATAATAAGCAGATACTATCAGAAAACGACAACCGGCATGATTCAACCGGAATATCAGTTCCTGCTCATTCAGGCGGATACTTAAAGGCACATTGATACCGCCGGCATACAAAATCCCCAATTCACAACACACCCAGTCCGCACAACCTTCCGCCAACAATGCGACCCGTTGTCCTTTTTTCAATCCGGCATACAGCAAGCCTCCGGCTATTTCCCTCACCCGCTGCCTCGTCCGGGCATACGTCATTGCCTCGTATTTTCCACCGATTTTCTCCCACAGATAAGGATTATCCGGATATTTAGAACAACTCTGTTCAAACAAATCTATTATCGTATCCATACGTTTCCTCACATCATCCTGACAAAATTACAAAGAAATTCCCGTTTTACCGAATACTTTGGCTTCTCCCACAAGAGATCATGCCGGGATTCCCGGCGAAAATTACGCTTCAGGAAACCTTTGCAATAGTATTTACGTAAAACCCTATTCACAGTTTAATAGTTGAGGCGATGAGATTAGTTATTTCGGGTATATTGACACTGGTCATTCTGATTATGATTTCAGTTTTTAAACGGGAGGTAAATACATTAGAAACAGACGGAAAGGCAACCGTTGCCAGCTTCCCCAAAACAACAGACATTTTCCAGAAAATTCTTCCCCACGAATTGCACCCCTGGTTCGATTTCCATGAACAGGTAAAAATTCCGTTTCTCAGAAAGTAGCCTGCATCCTTGTTTTTCATTACCTTTGATGCCGCAATATTTTCCGGTATGGCGACAAAAATAAACAAAACCAATGCGGCACGCCTTTTAGACAAAGCTGCTGTTTCGTACGAACTTATTCCGTACGAAGTGGACGAAAACAACCTGGCTGCCATTCACGTCGCAGAACAGTTGCACGAAGACATTCAATGCGTATTCAAAACGCTGGTATTACACGGAGACAAAACCGGTTATTTCGTCTGTGTCATTCCCGGCGACCGGGAAGTGGACCTGAAACTGGCAGCTAAAGTTTCGGGCAATAAAAAGGCGGACTTAATTCCCATGAAAGAGTTGCTCCCCGTCACCGGCTACATCCGGGGCGGCTGTTCCCCCATCGGAATGAAAAAGAATTTCCCCACTTTCATTCACGACACCTGCCTTCATTTCCCGCACATCTTCATCAGCGCCGGCATCCGCGGCCTGCAAATCAAAATCGCCCCCGACACCCTCATCCGCTACACCTCCGCCCTGCCCTGCCAACTGTCTTAACAAGCATTTTCTAATCCCGGACGTATTTTTTGCAGCAAAACAATAAAAAAATTATACCTTTACGCTTTCAACAAAAACTGCCAAAATTATGGAGAATAAGCTGACGATATATAACACCATGAGTCGCCGGAAAGAGGAGTTTCAACCCTTGAATCCTCCTTTTGTCGGATTATACGTTTGCGGGCCGACCGTTTACGGTGATGCCCATTTGGGACATGCCCGCCCGGCCATCACGTTCGACGTGCTTTTCCGATACCTGCAATACCTGGGGTATAAAGTCAGATACATCCGCAACATCACAGACGTAGGGCATTTGACCAACGACAGCGACGACGGGGAAGATAAAATCGAAAAAAAGGCAAAGCTGGACCGCCTGGAACCGATGGAAATCGTCCAGTTCTATACCAACCGTTTCCATAAAAACATGGAGCAGCTCAACACCCTGAGCCCAAGCATCGAGCCGCACGCCTCCGGTCACATCATAGAGCAACAGGAACTCATAAAAAAGATTCTGCAAAACGGATTTGCCTATGAAAGCGACGGCAGCATCTATTTTGACGTAGAAGCCTACAACAAAAAATACCAGTACGGCAAACTCTCCGGACGGAAAGTGGAAGAGCTGTTTGCCAATACCCGGCAGTTAGACGGACAAAACGAAAAACGCAATTCCTTTGACTTCGCCCTCTGGAAAAAAGCCTCGCCGGAACACATCATGCGCTGGCCCTCCCCCTGGAGCGACGGATTCCCCGGTTGGCATTTAGAGTGCTCCTGCATGAGCCAGAAATACCTGGGCGACACGTTCGACATCCACGGAGGCGGACTGGACTTGCAATTTCCGCATCATGAATGCGAAATCGCCCAAAGCACGGCAGCATACGGACACGAAGCCGTACGCTATTGGATGCACAACAACATGATCACCATCAACGGCCAGAAAATGGGCAAATCGTTAGGCAATTTCATTACCTTAGACCAATTGTTTTCCGGTGAAAACGACGTGTTGGAGCAGGCCTACTCCCCCATGACAGTCAGGTTCTTTATCCTTCAGGCACATTACAGAAGTCCGCTCGACTTCTCCAACGAAGCCCTGCAAGCCGCCGAAAAAGGACACGAACGGCTGATGGCAGCTATAGAGGTGCTGGACCGTCTGAAACCCTCTGACAAGAATACGGTCAATGTGGACGAACTGGCAGAAAAATGCTTCCAGTCCATGAACGACGACCTGAATACACCGACGCTGATTTCCCAGCTTTTTGACGGTGTACGCATGATTAATTCCATTGCCGCCGGGCACGAACACATCGATGCTGCCAATTTGGACAAACTGAAAAAATTGTATCACGATTTTGTTTTCACCATACTCGGACTGAAAAAAGAGTGCGAATCCGCAGGAAAAGACCATGAAGTATTAGGTAAAGTACTCGATATGGTCATGTCTATCCGCACAGAAGCCAAACAAAAGAAAGACTGGGCAACCTCCGACAAAATCCGGGACGAGCTCAAAGCTGCCGGTGTAAATGTGAAAGATACCAAAGAGGGCTACGAATGGTCGGTTGAATAAACTCCGCCAGACAATCATCGCAATACAAAACATAAAACTCCGCCAACAGCAGGTCTTACTACAGACTCACACTGATAACGGAGTTTTATTTTTAAACAACGGAAAACACACTGAAATTCTATGTCTTATTTCTATCATATCGTATGCAGCCTGTTGCTGATTTCCTGTAACAACAGTCCCGCACCCAAACAGGCGGAACCCGTTTCCCCCACACCAGTTCCGGCTAAAAACAGTACGAAATACATAAACAGCATACAATTTACCTCCCCTTCTCCCAATTCAACATTCAATTACCATGACGCGGTAAAAATTGCGTTCAGCACCAAAGAAAAATTTCCGGCAGATTCCATCCAGATTTTCTGGAACGGAGAAAAAACAGCCACAACAGGAGCAGGTAAAACAGAGTACGACTACCGGATTCCGGCAACCAAAACAGGCAGGAACACACTCAAATTAGTTGCCTTTCATCCGGACAACAAACGGAGTGTTGCCCATCTGACTGTCATTGTAAAACCCGACCGGGCACCGGAACACCTTTCATACAAAATCATACGGGAATACCCCCACGACCCCAAGGCATACACCCAGGGACTGGTATACCGAGACGGCATATTGTATGAAAGTACGGGACAATACGGTGAATCAGGCATACGGAAACAGGACATCAAAAGCGGGAAAATACTCTCTGCACTGAGCATCGACAACCGGCTTTTCGGAGAAGGCATTACCCTGTTGAACGACAAAATTTACCAATTAACATGGACTTCCGGAAAAGGGTTCATATATGACCTGAAAACTTTTTCCCTGGAATCCACTTTTACCTACAACACCCAGGGCTGGGGCATCACCACCATCGGTGACAAACTGATTATGAGCGACGGAAGCCATAAATTATACCACATTGCCCCCTCTTCTTTCAATATCATCAAAGAAGTGGAAGTGTACGACCACAACGGTCCCGTTAAAAACCTCAACGAACTGGAATACATCAACGGACTGGTGTGGGCCAATGTATGGATGCAGGACCGCATTGTCATGATTGACCCCGCCACGGGGGAAGTCAAAAAGGAATTGGATCTGAGCCGCCTACTGTCCGGAGCCGAACGCGCCAAACTCAACGACAGCGACGACGTGCTAAACGGAATCGCCTGGAACCCGGAAAAAGAGACGGTATATGTCACGGGAAAAAGATGGCCCAAACTATTTGAAATAAAAACAGAATAAAGCCGATTAATACGGCATCTAAAATCTTTCGTTTATGATCGATGTCAAAATTGAAGAATCGTGGAAAGAATTACTAAAAGAGGAGTTTGAAAAACCCTACTTTACCGAACTGACCTCTTTTGTCAAAGAAGAATACAAACGGGCACGGATATTCCCCCCCGGCAAATTTATTTTCAATGCTTTCAACCATTGTCCGGTAAGCAAAACGAAAGTAGTCATTTTGGGACAGGACCCTTACCACGGTCCGGGACAGGCTCACGGATTGTGTTTTTCCGTTCCGGAAGGCATAGAGCAACCCCCTTCTCTGCAAAATATCTTCAAAGAAATCCACGACGATTTAGGCACTCCGGTTCCGGCCTCCGGCAACCTGGAACGCTGGGCAGACCAGGGTGTCCTGTTGCTCAACGCTACACTGACGGTCAAAGCACATTGTGCCGGTTCGCATCAGAACAAAGGCTGGGAAACCTTTACCGATGCAGTCATCCAGCAACTCACCCGAAAAAAACGCAATCTGGTTTTTCTGCTATGGGGTTCCTATGCCCAGCGTAAAGGGGCATTCATCGACACCAACTGCAATCTGGTGCTGAAATGTGTCCATCCTTCCCCTCTGTCAGCCAACCGGGGCGGATGGTTCGGCAACCACCAGTTCAGCCAGGCCAACCGATATCTAAAAGAACACGGGATGAGTGAAATCAAATGGTAACTTTAGGGAGTTTAAAAGCGATTTATTTCCTATTTCCTATTTTTATTTCTACTTTTGAAGCAGATTCTGTAAATTTAAAAAATATAGTATGGTTAGTTACAAAGATTTAGGGCTGGTAAACAGCCGCGAAATGTTTAAAAAAGCAATGGAGGGCAAATACGCCATCGCAGCATTCAACTTCAACAACATGGAACAGATGCAGGCCATTATCCAGGCATCTGTGGAATGCAAATCGCCGGTAATCCTCCAGGTTTCCAGCGGTGCCCGCAAATATGCAAACCAGACCCTTTTGCGCTACATGGCACAGGGTGCTGTGGAATATGCCAAAGAATTAGGCTTAAACATCCCCATCGTTCTGCACCTGGATCACGGCGACACATTCGAGCTCTGCAAAAGCTGTATTGACATGGGATTCTCTTCTGTCATGATTGACGGTTCCCACCACTCTTACGATGACAATGTGGCTCTGACCAAAAAAGTCGTAGACTACGCTCACCAGTTTGACGTAACTGTAGAAGGAGAACTGGGTGTATTGGCAGGAGTAGAGGATGAAGTATCCGCAGAACACCACACCTACACCCGTCCGGAAGAAGTGGAAGACTTCGTCAGCAAAACGGGAGTGGATTCATTGGCTATCTCTATCGGTACTTCCCACGGAGCTAACAAATTCAAACCGGAACAATGCACCCGCAATGCTGACGGTATCTTAGTACCTCCCCCCTTGCGCTTTGATATTCTGAAAGAAGTGGAAAAACGCATCCCGGGCTTCCCGATTGTTCTTCACGGTTCTTCTTCCGTTCCCCAGGACAAAGTAGCCATCATCAACAAATACGGCGGCGCATTGAAAGATGCTATCGGTATTCCGGAAGACCAATTGCGTGAAGCAGCCAAATCGGCAGTGTGCAAAATCAACATCGACTCCGATGGTCGTCTGGCCATGACGGCAGCCGTAAGAGAGATTTTCGCCACCAAACCGGCTGAATTCGACCCGAGAAAATACCTGGGACCGGCACGCGATTCACTGAAAGAACTTTACAAACACAAATTAGTGAACGTATTAGGCAGTGCCAATACAGTAAAATAATAAACAGTCTTCAAAAAAAGCACCGGTTTTCCCGGTGCTTTTTTTTACTTTGCCATCTTCCGCTCATGTTCCAGCAACGGCCAATTCGGGTCATACACATGCGCCTCTTCCATTATCGCCTTCAACTCCTCCACCTTCTGCGGTTCGGAAGCCAACAAATCGGTTGTTTCGGACGGGTCTTCTGCCAAATTATACAATTCATACACCGACCGGTCTCCCTGAGAAGCTTTCAGACGTATCAGCTTCCAGTCGCCCTTTCTCACAGCCTGACGTCCTCCTGCCTCCTGGAATTCAAAATAAAAATACTCATGCTCTTTCTGTTTGCCCTTACCCGTGAGCAAAGGCATCAAACTTATTCCGTCTACGGAACTTCTCGCCTTATTGCCTGTCATCTGGGCAAACGTCGGCAACATATCCCAGAAAGAACACATAAAATCAGTCTTTCCTTGTTTCACAACACCCGGCCAGACCGTAATAAACGGTACCCGGATGCCCCCTTCATACACATCCCTCTTATATCCCCGATAAATACCGTTACTATTGAAAAAGTCTGGATCTGCCCCTCCTTCCAAATGCGGACCGTTGTCACTGGTAAAAATGACAATTGTGTTCTTATCCAGACCTAATTCTTTCAGTTTTTCCACCACTTGTCCCACATACACATCCAACCGGTAAATCATAGCTGCAAATGTAGCATGAGGCTCCGGCTGCGAACAATACCCTCCTTTGCGGAAATAGTCACACCCTTCATCACATCCTTTAAACGGCTTTTCCGGATACATCCCTCTGAATTTCTGAATAATGCTATCCTCCGGCACAATCAGTTCGGCATGGGGAATCACGTAAGGAAGAAACAAGAAAAAAGGCTTGTCCTTGTTGTTATCCAAAAACCTCAGAGCCATTTGTTGTATTGTATCCTGGGTATATACCCCGAAACCGCCGTCATAATTTCCCGGCAGTTCCACCCTTTTCTCATTGTGCCACAAATGGTCGGCATAATAATTGTGTGCCAGCAGCTGGCAGTTATATCCAAAAAATTCATCCACGCCCTGCCGATTG
This sequence comes from uncultured Odoribacter sp., assembly GCA_910589025.1. Lineage (GTDB taxonomy): Bacteria > Bacteroidota > Bacteroidia > Bacteroidales > Marinifilaceae > Culturomica. Next base: position 12,649 of record CAJURM010000005.1, read on the forward strand.
GGATCACCCACCGTTCCGGGAGCACCTAATCCCCATTTGCCAAACGCCCCTGTCGTATAGCCTGCCCGTTTGAATACCTGAAAAATAGACTCCATGTGCTGTGGCAATGCCATCTGCCCTTCCGGCTGCACCTCCTTATTTCCCCGGATAGGCGCATGTCCCGAATGCAACCCCGAAAGCAGGCAGGCGCGTGAGGGGGCACTCACCGTCGTTCCAGAATAACATTGCGTAAAAAGCATTCCCTGCTCTGCCAAACGGTCGATATTGGGCGTCCGGAACTTCTGCTGCCCGTAACAGCTCAAATCCCCATACCCCAAATCATCCGCTATAATATAAACGACATTCGGAACTTTGGAAGTAACTTTAGCCGCTTCCGCCTGGAAAAAATTACCTCCTATTCCAACTGCCAAACCCGATAATAACAAACTTTTATTCATGAATTTCTTAAGCTTATTTGATTAATTTAAGTGCAAGTATAACAAAAAAAAAATGCAGAAATTATAAATTATTATTTATTTATTTAAAAAATATTATTATCATTGCAAATATTGTAATTGTATTAGTAAACTTTCAATATATATTAAATATGCAGAAAAATATTTTCAATTATTTCCTTTTATGATTAAAGGTAAAACATACATCTTATTATGCGACTTTAATATTCAACGAACATCCTAATAAATATAATTTATTGGGATTATCTGATTTACTAACAGTTTATGGCGTAGATAATAATGCATTTATTTTGGATAATAAAGAAGATATTTCAAAAATTCCATTACCATTTATTGCATATGCAGGGGGAGATTTGGTTACAGTAGATATAATAAATAAAGAACAAATAGGATACCTATGGAATGGAAAACATATTACAGTTGCCATGTCGGATTTTTTCAAAATATGGTCTGGTATTGTATTAGTAGCCCTGCCTAATTTAATGTCAGGAGAGCCTGATTATCAACAGCATAAAAAAGAGGAAAACCTCCGAATAATACAGAATGGTATAATAGGAGGGATAGTTATAACAATTTTCATTATTACGTGTTTTTTTACAGGATTATATCATGAGCCTAGACTACTAGGATTGCTTTTTTTTAACATTATAGGAACATATATCAGTTATTTATTAATCTTAAAATACTTGCAAATAGGCAGAATATATAGTGATAAAATATGTTCTTTTTTTAAACAAACTGATTGTAATAACCTTCTTGAATCAGACGCAGCATCATTATTTGGAATAGTAAGCTGGAGCGAAATAGGATTTAGTTATTTTATTTCGAATATAATAATTATGTTGCTTTTTCCGAATTTAAATAATTGGTTGGCGATTATTAATATTTGTGCGCTACCTTATAGTTTTTGGAGTATATGGTATCAAAAATATAAATTCAAACAATGGTGTCCATTATGCCTCATTGTTCAAATAATACTATGGATATTGTTTTTTGTAAATTTAAGTTCAGGCTTAGTACGAATTCCAGATTGGGATTTTTTTTCTCTTTTTGTTATTGGATGTATATATTTCCTTTCATTATTGAGTATTTCTAAATTGAAACCACTATTTGTTTATAAAAAACGCATAACAGATTTAATGCAACAAATAAATAGTTTAAAAGCCAATAAAAAAATATTTACGTTATTATTGGAAAATCAACCTAAATATAATGTGTCTTATAATGATTCACAAATACTATTAGGAAATTCAAACGCAAACGTATGCATAACAATTTTAACAAATCCTCATTGTAATCCATGCGCAAAAATACACAAAGAAGTAAATAAGTTATTAAAACACAATAAACATATACAAGTTCAATACATTTTTTCATCATTCTCTCCAGAATTAGATGTATCAGCATTATATTTAATTGCTGTTTATTTGAGAAAAAACAAAAAAGAATGTGAACGAATTTATAATGAATGGTTTTCCGTAGGAAAATTTAATAAAGAAGTTTTTTTCAAAAAAAACTTCGTAGACATAGATGACATCGTTATTAACGAATTTAATCGCCATAAAATGTGGAAACAAATGATGCGATTTCATGCAACTCCAACAATATTAATAAATGGTTATAAATTACCATCTAATTATCACGTAGAAGACTTAAGGTATTTTACTAATTTGGATCCGGAATCTGAATAGCTGTTGTTAAATTGCAGGACAACAGGCAATCAGTTTGATTGTAAATCATCTGCATAAAATTAAAAACTTAATTTATATGAAAAATTTAAATGAAATGTTGCAATATGCAACGAAATTAAACAAACAAGAGATGAAAAAAATCTCTGGAGGTATGGTAGGTTCCTCGAATTGTTGTGCTTATAATACAGATGCCACGAGACCAGGCTTCACATGTATTAATGGAGGAGGTAATCAACAATCTGCTCAATTTATGGCAACAGAAAATGGTTGGTGGGCTTGTAACAGTGATGAAGTTGTAAAAGCTTGCTGTAGATAATGAGATATATTTTGCGATTCCTATCTTAGATAATACCTGATTTTCAGGAATAATTTAAGAATGTAGAAAAAGTGATTCCTAAGGGATATATATTTATCCTGGGAATCACTTTATAATATAATATTAATATTTAATATATGGGAGTGTATAAGATTTGGAGTATACTCTTTGTTGTTTGCATATGTGGCTGCAAAAATCAAACAACTACTATTAATGTACAGATGGATAGAGATGTAAAACTGTTATATAGTAATCCGGATATTCAGATTTGTTATGATGGTTTTATGGATACTCTTAAGGCTAATAGTACAGGAAAATTAAAGTTGATATTTAATTTGGATAGGGGGAAAATTGTCATCCTAAAAACTTCCGATTCAAAAAATAATTATTTTTTACCTATTCTACCTGGAGAAAATTATAACATATCCTTAAAAAATAATGTGTTTTTGATTGATGGGCCTAATAAAACGGGGATTGAGTTATATCAATCTGTTACGCACTATACATCTACTACAATGGATTGGAGTATGTTTAAAAATGACACATTATCCCGTGATGAAATGATAGAAAAAATAAAAAAGAAAGAACTGGCTGAATTTAGCCAATTGCTTATTGCGAATAAAATTACCTCTTCATTTTATCAATTAGTAAATAACGACAGAGATTGTTTTTACGCTTTTGTTTCTTCCTGGTTGTATTCATGGGATATGTTAAAGATATATAGGAATGAGGAAACGGATAGCAGCATCATGAGAGAAAAACAAACATTAAATCGGTTACAAAAAAATTTTGAGCACTACTATCCGGATGATATAAGACTAATGGACTCTCCTTCATGGCCTTTTTATGGGGTATTTATGTATATTCAAATTTATAAGTCATTTTATCTGAAGCACGTAGCACGAAATAATATCGAGGGATTATTGAGTTCAAATTTACATTTTACATTTTGGTTTGAGCAAGTAAAACAATCTTTTCCAGAAGAAATCTTAGAATCTGCTTTAGCATTTTTAATACATAACCAAGCAGTAGGTGACGGACTATTGATAGAGGCGAGTATACCCGCTTTCCAATATTTTAAAGAAAAATATCCTTTAAGTCCTTATTTAAAATATTTTCATCAACACATAGAGAGGGTAGAAGCCCTTTTTTCAGAGGAAAAACCTGATACTTCAATCCATTTTTTAGAAAACGAACCTGATTTAAATACATTGTCAAAGTTACTTACTCGGTTTAAAGGGGAAAAATTATATATTGATATATGGAGTCCAACATGTGGACCTTGCCGGACTGAATTTCAATATTGTGATTCTTTGGAAATGATTTTGAAACAAAATAATGTAACCCCTCTTTATATTTCTTTGGACAGAGGAAATAAAGATGCAAAACAATGGAAAGCTCTTGTTCGTTATTATAACTTAAAAGGATATCATTTCCGTGCAGAGCAGTCTTTTATAGAAGATTTAAGTAAATTGTATTATGAAGATGACATGAAAAATACATCTTTTGTAATACCTTGGTACATATTTGTGGACGAGAATGGACATATTGTAGAAAAGCATTTTAAACGACCTTCTGTAATAGTCTCAACCAAGACTTTATTTAATTAATATACAACCACACTGCTTCCCGACAATCATAATTTCAATACCCTCGTTTCTTTTTCCAGCGTTTTTATTGTACCTTTGAACCCTAATTTTATCAATACAAAATGCAGAATTTAAGGAACATTGCCATTATCGCCCATGTGGACCATGGCAAAACGACCCTCGTAGACAAAATGATCCTACAGGGGAAACAATTCAGAGACAACGAAAAACAGGGAGGAGACTTAATTCTTGATAATAATGACCTCGAACGGGAAAGAGGTATCACGATTCTTTCCAAAAACGTATCGGTAAGATACAAAGACTACAAAATCAACATCATTGACACCCCGGGCCACTCCGATTTCGGAGGAGAGGTAGAGCGCGTGCTCAACATGGCCGACGGTGTACTGCTGCTGGTAGACGCTTTTGAAGGCACCATGCCCCAAACCCGTTTTGTGCTGCAAAAAGCACTGGGATTAGGCAAAAAAGCCATTGTAGTGGTCAACAAAGTAGACAAACCCAATTGCCGCCCGGATGAAGTGCAGGAAGAAGTATTCGACCTGATGTTCTCTTTGGGAGCATCCGAAGAGCAATTGGATTTTGTAACCATATACGGAAGTGCCAAACAAGGCTGGATGTCTACGGACTGGCGCAACCCAAGCTCCGACATCACGCCCTTACTGGACGCCATCATCGAAAACATTCCGGCTCCCCAAGCCGCAGAGGGTACGCCTCAGATGCTAATTACTTCTTTGGAATACTCTTCCTATATCGGACGTATTGCCGTAGGAAAATTAACCCGCGGGACACTGAAAGCGGGGCAGGCCGTAACATTATGTAAACGCGACGGCGTGACCTTTGAAAAAACCAGAATCAAAGACCTGATGCTTTTCGAAGGGCTGGAAAAACAAAAAGCCGAAGAAGTAAAAGCCGGTGAAATCTGTGCCATCGTAGGCATCGAAGGATTTGAAATCGGAGATACCATTGCCGATTACGAAAACCCGGAAGCGTTACCACCGATTGCTATCGACGAACCGACCATGAGCATGTTGTTTACCATCAACAACTCTCCGTTTTTCGGGAAAGATGGTAAATATGTCACCTCCCGCCACATCAAAGACCGGCTGGACAAAGAGTTGGAAAAAAACTTAGCCTTAAGAGTGGAACCGGGGCCCAGTGCCGACTCCTTTGTCGTATTCGGACGCGGCGTGCTTCACTTGAGTGTATTGGTGGAAACCATGCGTCGCGAAGGCTACGAGTTGCAGGTAGGACAGCCGAAAGTCATCATCAAAGAAATAGACGGCAAGAAATGCGAACCGGTAGAAGAACTCACGATTGACATTCCGGAAGAATTTTCAGGCAAAGCCATTGAAATGGTTACCAAACGAAAAGGGACCCTCAACAATATGGAAACCCGGGACGAACGGGTTCACCTGGATTTTGACATCCCTTCCCGGGGTATTATCGGCTTGAGAAGCAACCTTCTGACGGCTTCTGCCGGAGAAGCGGTTATCGCCCACCGCCTGAAAGGCTTTGAGCCCTACAAAGGAGAGATTGAAATGCGTATCAACGGTTCGTTGATTGCGATGGAAACAGGCGACTCATTCGCTTATGCCATCAACAAACTGCAAGACCGAGGCAAATTCTTCATCGAACCGGGTGAAACGGTATACGCCGGGCAGGTTATCGGAGAAAGCACGCGTCCGGATGATATTGTCATCAACGTCTGCAAATCGAAAAAACTGACCAACATGCGCGCCAGTGGTTCTGACGACAAAGTGAATATCGCTCCGCCCGTAAAGTTCAGCCTGGAAGAAGCTCTGGAATACATCCAGGAGGACGAATATGTAGAGGTTACCCCGCATTTTATGCGCCTTCGTAAAATCTACTTAGACGAAACCGAACGCAAACGCCACGAAAAATCAAAAAGCGCGGAATAAGAATAAAATCGAAAAGGTTGAAAAGAAATGTAACTTTTCAACCTTTTCTTTTTTCGACTTTTTAATTCAACGGCGTAATCTTTACCTGTCCATGACCTGTATTACCCGTCATGGTTCCAGTTCCCGCCAAATCAGGCATACCGACATAACTGCCTTTTGCTGTTGTCCACTGGTATCCCGCCCCGTCAATCATAATAGTATTCGTAAAAGACAAGCCGGAATAATGAACGGATTGTCCCGTGTGAACCATATTGCCCGAAGTAGAAGAAGCACTAACAGCATTACAACCGTTATGACCGGAAATGAACGATGAACCACCACCGCCACCACCAACTGTACCGCCTGCATGGCAGGCTCCCGCTCCTCCATAATATCCGCCCCCACCTTTTCCTACACCACCCCGATTTCCTCCAATTCCAAAACTACCCGAAACACCATTAGTTGCAGTACCCCCTGCAATCTGGCTACCGCCCAATGGTATTGAACCGTTCACGCCGTATTTACTTCCTGAACCTCCTATCAAACCACCACCATAACCACCTGTAGAATAGGCATAATAAGTTGCAGCGCCGCCACCGCCACCAGCTATCATGATTCGAGCTTTCAATCCGTCAAAACTACTCCAATCACCTTCTCTTAAACGGATATCACTTGCTCCACCACCCGCATATGCATACCCTCCCCCACAACACGAAGCATAAGTATATTCGGTATAATTTCCACTGTTAAAAGTTCCGTTACTCGGAGAATTTGATCCCTTTTCCCCAACACAAACATACAACTTTTGTGTCCCGTTCAAAGATATATTTCCCGAAACATATCCTCCATTTCCACAGGAACCTGAATTTATGAGCGAATACGAATGAATTTGAAAGGTTTATTCAATCAATGCACTGAATAATAACGCAATATTAACTTTTGTGAATTTTGACCGTGAGGCTCTCGACATGGATGTGCGTTACATTTCCGAGCCGGAGAAAGTTGACGCTGAACGCCGGGCAAAAGAGGAAGCTGCCGAAGCCAAGCGAAAAGCTATCGCCAACGGGAGGCTGCGAAAGAAAAAGCCCGTAAGAAACCGAGGAAAAGAAACGTATCGAGGACGAGAAGAACCGACTTATTTGGCCGTTTCTTGTTCAGTTTGTAGATGACATCAAGAGCGGAGCGCTCAAAATAGGTAATGATGACTACGCTCCCAGCACCTATAAGACATGGAAAATGCTTTATCGGTGTCTCTGAAGGTTTTGATCCATTGCACAAATTCGGGTGGGCAGATATTGACCGTGCATTTGTGTCGCGCTATATCAATTATTTGCAGAAGCACGGTTATATGGCAAAAGTAGTCAACAAGCACCAAACAAACTTGAAGGCTCTTATCAACCCCACCTTCATTGACGGCGTACACGATAACCAACGAGCGGCTACGCTCATCGTAAAGAAAAAGATTGAAGACCGCGACAAAGCTGTCGAAATTTACCTCTCTGAGGAGGAACTGCAAGCTCTCTATGAAATGCCGTTGACCGGAAAGAACGACCATATCCGCGATGTTTTTCTCATCGGCTGCTATACCTGTCAGCGCGTCAGTGATTACAACAACCTCAACGCCGAAAACTTCGAGACCACCCGCAAAAGGTACACGCATAACCCGGCTTGTCCAGCAAAAGACCAAGACCGAGGTGACAATTCCAATTCTCAGTGAGAACCTGATTGCCATCTGCGAGAAATATGGTTACAATATTCCGAAAGCTAACGAACAGGTGCTGAACCGCTACATCAAGAACATCCTGAAGGAGCTGGCGGAGGAAGTACCATCATTTAAAGAAAAAGTGCCGACAAAGCTCACGATGAAACAGAAGGATGCGATGCGCCGCGACAAGATTGTGCCGGAAACCGACCTCAACGGCAATGTCATCGTACCACGCTACGAATGTGTGACGAGCCACACCGCCCAACGCACCGGCATCGCAAACATGTACCTGAGCCACAAATACACCATCCTCCAAATGATGCACGTCAGCAGCCACAAGACGCAGAAAACTTTCATGGATTACATCAAGCTATCCTCCGAGGAGATAGCCAACGAAATCGCCACCATGTCGAAGAAAGAGAATGATATGTAGTAATTAAGCCATGCCACAACAAACGTTATAACATGGCTTAATTCACGAATGTCTAATTTAGCATCCTCGATAATGAGGTTTTGGAAAACCCATTAAAAATTCATGAAATTCATGATATCCAACGGACCCATCAAGAATACCGTCCATATAATATCTTGAACCCTTATCGAATTTGTGGCTATTTTCAGGAGCATTGTACGATGAACCATGTGCACAAATTAAGAAATTGTATTTGCTGAGATAACGTGCTCTGAGTTCTGTTCGCCCATGAAACAAGATTCCATATCTTTTACAGCCACCATCATCATACTCATGTCGAGTCATTTTTATGTGTAATAATGGATTAACTTTTAGTATGCCATACTCTTCTGTATCTCCTAATTCGATTTCCTTATCGGAAATCTGATCTAAATGAGTAGGCTTTTGTGGGTCGATTTCTACATATACATATTCCCGATAGTAAACACTGCTATCCTGAAATACTGCAATTCTTGAAATTTTCCATTCTTCCCAACCAATCAAAAATCGTCTGCCTCCAAGATGTTTAAAACTCCTTATTTCAACTGACGATCCTCTTCCAAACCACCAAATGGGACAAAACTGTCCACCTTCGTTTCCTGTACTAAAAATAAGAGGAGAGTGAAATAACCTTTCAAGATGTAGTTTTATGTCAGATGCTTTCGTGTACCATTTAACACCTCGTACTCCTGGAAATGCATAAGCAACTCTTTGACTAAAAAACACTTCGGAATCCTCAAAGATTGTAGGATTAACGGGAAATTGATCTTTTTTATCTCTCCTAAACAACGATTTTATAGAGCCAAAAGTAAAAAATGGTAATTTAATTTCAAGATTCGGCCATGAATATTTCGATTTTTTTATCTTTGTGATTTCCCGTATTGACCTTCGCAAATCGCACTGACTTGACGTCTTAAAAGTTAGAATTCTATGATGATTTATATCAAACGGAAGATCTTTGACATCCCACCCTGTTCCATTCTGAGCAACTAAAAGAATTCTTTCAGGGCCTAGGCATTTTAATGCATAGCCTAATTCTATTAAGACGTTGGGATTGGGTAATAACTTGGAGCCCTTTGTTAATATCGGAGTAATATCCGCTACAAATATATCACTATTTTCGATTTTGTCTTTGATAACATCCTCTATTTTAGGCATACCAGGGACATTCCATGTTGACTCGTCTAATTCAATATTTAATTGATCCGTATCCAACAATGAAGAAATTGCACCTCTAACAGCTGATTCAACTGCTGAACGTGCTGAGTTAACATCTGATTGCCAAGATAAGAAAAGAGTATACTTTGATTTCATAGGCTCAAAACAGATTATTTAAAGTAACTTCATTTTGGGCGATTGCCGAATGGGAGTTTTGCCTCAATCCATAAGGAGTGACAAGTGTAATATGCACAGCCTTTTTGGTTTGGGTGGCTTCGATGAAGTTGCCGCGACGGCGACGGAGTTTCATTTCCTCGTCTTCGGTGATGGCATACTCTTGTGCGGAGAATTTCATCTCGCATAAATTGATTACTCCATCATTGCGATCAATTAGAAGGTCTATCTGCGTTTTGTCGATTCCTTTATCCTCATCGGCCTCTGTTCTCCAGCTATAGACGTTAGACAACACTCCGGCTATTCCGAGTGCTTCCTTTATCTGAGAGATGTGTTGTAGACAGACTCTTTCAAACGCAAGTCCACACCATGCTCGATGTAAGGGACTGCCGATATTGTTTGTCCAAAAATGAGAATCGTTGTTCTTATTTCCCTTGATATATTGGAAATAAAACAAGGTAAAGTTGTCAATGAGTTGATATAATGCATCTTTTGACTGCTTCCCGATACAATTATACTTTCGAATGAAACCACACCATTCAAGCTCATTAAGGTATCGAGTTAAGTCTCCACTCGTTTTGATTCCGCTGTCATGGACAATCTCATCGCGTGTGAGTCCTTTGTTCTTTTTGGCCAATGCTGTAACTACCTGCATATACGGCTCAGGATTATTAAACAGTGATGAATATAATTGGTCGTACTCATGTGACAGCCCTTCTGTATCCTCACTGAAGAACAGCGAATCAATATTCTGAGCCATACTCATTTCTCGTTTAAGCAAACTCCAGTAAAATGGGATACCACCCATTATCATATAATTCTCAACCATCTGATAACGACTCAGACCTAATTTATTCGCCTCTGAATACTGTTCACATTCCGAAAGGGTGAAAGGGTGAAGTAGAATTTTATTAGTCAGACGGTTGTGAAGTCCCCCATGATTGTTAATGAGTTTGTTGACAATCCAAGAAGTTGCCGAACCACATGCAATAAGGAGAATGTCTTTTCTTGCAGATGCCCAACTATTCCAGAAATGTTCCAAACCGGATATAAAATTTGAACGAGGTGTATCCATCCATGGAAGTTCGTCGAAGAATACAATCTTCTTGCCATCAGGCAGAGTGCCAAGCCATTCCTCTAACGCGAAGAATGCTTCATACCAATTTTTGAACTGAGAATACTTTCTCCCTGACGCATTTTGGAGAGATGCTCGGAAACTGAGGAGTTGATCCTTCATTTTTCCATGAGCCAATCCTGTGTGCTGAAAGGTAAATGAGTAGTTGAAAGTCTCTCGAATGAGGAATGTTTTTCCTACACGCCGACGTCCATACACTGCCACAAATTTTGAATACTCAGCATTTGCAGCGTCTAACAGTTCTTTTTGTTCTGATTTTCTTCCTATTATCATGGGGCTACACTATTATTTTAGGTGTAAAAGTAATAAATAATTACGAGAAAATCTTATTATAATCCCCCAAATATAGTCCAAAACCCATAGTTTTGGGGGATTATAAGCATATTTTCAATCTTACAAAGGGGAGCAGAAAGGAAAAGAATGAACTCATAACGGAATAATTGGAACCATGTCGGGAATAATTTGGAAAGTCCCAAGCACTCGCACTATCTTTGCTGGTGCAACTTGGATAGTAGGGATATCTGTATATTAGTAGTATATACGGGAAAAAATACAAAGCCGGAATTGCTGGTACGAAAATTCTTGTTTAGCCGTGGATTTCGGTATAGGTTGAATCATCCACGGCTTCCGGGACATCCGGATCTTGTATTGCGCAAATACAGAACTGTCATCTTTGTAACAAGATTGAAAGGAATCAAAGCAGAGACAAGGAAGAACGGCAAAAATTGGCTTCTATGGGTTTGGCATTGCATTACCGTTTGGGAATGCCAACTGAAGCCTAAAGTCCGTCAGAAGACATTGGAAGCATTAGAATATACGCTTTGTCATATATTCCTTGAAGACAGGAGAGTGAAGCCTTATGAAACACCTGAAGAAGATTTATCAATGGTGGCAGAATCAGCGATTGAATATGGTAATAAATTAGAGAAAGTTTTTCTCCTAATTAAAATAAGTGATTTTAAATGGCTTATTTTGCAGCAAAGACATTATATATCACATACATTAGATAGAAATCATGAATAAAATAAATTTAAATTTGGATCATTGCTTTGGCATTACAAAGCTTTCACAAGAGTTGAATTTTGAAGGAGAGAATACGGTGCTTATTTATGCACCCAACGGTTTAATGAAGACTTCCTTTGCTAAAACACTGCAATTATATGGGCAAGGCAAAGCTGACAAAGTCAAAGATGTGGTAGCAGATATTGCTGGGAGTATTGATATAAAGGATGAACACGGCAATGTCGTATTGCCTGCTTCAATATATGTCTCAAACTGTGAAGAGCCTGATTCTGAAACGCCAAAGAATATCACCTCGTTCCTAGCTGACAGTGTGTTGAAGCAGCAATATGATGATATCCTAAAAAACTTGTCTGAAAAACAGAAAGCATTGTTCAAGGACATTAGCGACCACGCAAGAAGCACTGATATTGTATCAGAATTTGTTCGAACATTCTGTGAAAGCAAGCCGAGCCTTTTCTATAGCAAGTTTGAGGACGTGATGGCTGAGGTTGCTGGGAGCGAGATATGCTATAATTTTAAATATAACAGCATCTTTGATAAAGATGGCAAAGTCAAAGCATTCATTGATGCTAATCATAAGGCCTTAAAAGATTATTCCGATAAATACCAGGCCATATTACAATCTTCGAAACTATTCAGGCAGAAAAATGGCAAAACATTTGGCACTTACCAAGCTTCTGAGCTATCTAAATCTGTTGCAGATAATGCATTCTTCGAAGTCAGCCATAAAATTGTATTGGGTGATGATAAAACCACAATTGATTCTGCAGCCTCGCTTGCAAATTTAATAAGTGACGAACTTTCTGGCATTCTTAACGATACCGCAGTCAAAAAAGCATTTGAAAAGATTGATAAAAAAGCCAGCGCAAACGAATCTTTGCGGCAGTTCAAAGAGATAATTGAAAACCAACCAGATTTGGTAGACAAATTACTTGACTATGACAATTTTCACAAAGAAGTATGGAAGGGGTATTTTGCCAAATTTAAGGGTAAGGCCGTTGATTTATTAACAGCTTATCAAGAAGCCAAACCCACATTGGACTCTGTGCTTCAACAAGCGGCAGGGCAAAGATCTGCTTGGGAAAAGACAATAAGTATTTTCAATCGAAGATTTTCAGTTCCTTTTGAAGTAAAAATCAAGAATCAGACCGACCTTTTACTTAATGAGGAAGCGGCAGCATTATCTTTTGAATACAGCACTCAAGCTGGCCAAAAAGCAGTTGAGTCAAAAGTTTTGGAAGAAGTCGTTCTAAGTAAAGGGGAACTGAGGGCATTCTATACTCTACAACTGCTCTTTGCTATCGAAAAGATGAAACACGATGGAGGGCAAGAGCATATTCTTGTATTTGATGACGTTTCAGACTCGTTTGACTACAAGAATAAATACGCGATAGTTGAATACCTTTGCGATTTGAAAGATGACGCAAGATTCAAGATGATAATCCTTACCCACAATTTTGATTTTTATCGAACAATATCATCCCGTCTGAGAGTTAAAAGAAATAGTACATACATGGCCTATAAAGATGCTAATGATGAAATTAAATTTCATCAGGCTGAATATTTGAGAGAACCATTCAAACTCATAAAGAGCAATGCGGATAAACCAGAATTCTTCATAGCCTTAATCCCTTTGGTGCGTAATCTTATTGAATATTCCAAAGACATCTCCACAGATCCTTCCAAATCGGAATATATTAAATTAACCTCATGTCTTCATGTTAAAACTGAAACGGCAAGTTTGACAGTAAACGACATTTCTCAAATTGTGAGTAACAATATAGATGCGCATAGGTTGCCAACAGCAAATACTGATTGCAATATAAAAAATTATATTTACAACACGGCGGAAGTTCTTTGTGTCCAGCCGACTCTTGATGAAATTCACATTGAGAACAAGATAGTTTTTGCTGCTGCCATAAGATTAAAAGCGGAAGATTATATGATATTCAAGCTAAAACAAGAAATGCTTATCGAGGATTTCAATATTTTCTATAACCGTATTACATCAAATCAGACTTTCGCACTCACAAAGAAATTTGAAGAGCTATGCTCTCCTAATAACAACATACAGTTACTTATTAAAGAGGTCAATCTGATAACGCCTGAAAACATACATCTTAACAGTTTTATGTTTGAGCCGCTTATCGACATGTCTGTATGGAGATTGAAAAAACTATATCAAGATACCAAAACGCAATTGGTTTAATGGACTTACAATTCCCAATTACATTAAAGTGTTTGTTGAGAAGTCTCGTATATTTATGGGAACTTCACGATATCAAATAGAGATATGGATGGCGTATATTAGTTATATATCAGATTGATATAAGCCATATCTCGGTTCAAGCGTGGGAACTTTAGTTTATCTGTCTTAAGGTACGGCCAAGCACCTCACATCGAAATAAACAGTTACCCACGCTTAGCCGGGTATATAGATGTGTATATACGGCAAACGCGAGCGTTTGTACTGCTTATCCTTCGATGTTAAAAATTGGCCGTTTTTAAGACAAGGATAAAGCTAAACGCCTCAAATTAAAATATGTCCGCTGCGACGGAATACGCTTACTCCGATTCGCAACGGAACAAAGGTAAGAAAAAGTTGAAACAGTTGGAAAGTCAAAGAGTTGAAAAGGGGTGAAATGTTGAGTGGAGAAGCGGAATAAACACATTTTCAAAGGGATGGCTATAGTTGCTCCGGGGTTTCGCCGTATCAGGAACGCTTCAGAAGGCTTATAGCTGGCTTGATGGATGCTTCTCCAAGCATGCTGTAAGCATGCTACAAGCATTCTGTACCGAAGCTGAGTTAGCGAAACCCCTGTAAAACTATAAACTTTTCAATGCTTTCAATTTTCCTATCTCCGTCCCATACAGAAAGCCTGTATTATACCGCTGCATCCCCTCTGTTAATATTCTGTAAAAACCATTGAAAGTCTATATAAAGTCTTTACAAAGTGCTTCCCGAAGCACTTTGTTTGCACTCTGTTTGGGCTTTGTTTGCACTTTGTAGAGGAGATATAGAGGTGTTACACCGGAGAATAAGAGATGTTTTCTATGAATTGGAAGGGCGAAGGGCAAGGGAGGAGTTTGCCTTTTCAACATTTTTTATATCTTTGTTCCGTCTTTGGTGCCCGAGCCGATAACCGGGGAGGGTGAAAAGGGAACCGGGTGAAAATCCCGGACAGTACCCGCTGCTGTAATCTTCCTTAAGGAAAAGCACACGTTGCCACTGCCGGATCGTCCGGCGGGAAGGCGCTTCAATCCGGAAGTAAGTCAGAAGACCTGCCAAATGACGAAATGTCAGCTTTCGGGATAAAAGCAAAGGACCATATCTAACCTGCCATTTGGATTGTTCCGATTTTCCCCCGAAATTACATGAGGCCAGAGGAAAGACGGACTGTAACTGTAAAACTCTTTTCTTTGGCCTCTTTATTCAGGATAAGTTTCTACAAATTCTTTACCGGGAAAAGTCCATGAATCGGTTTGTTTTTTTTCTTCCACAGGCGAAGGGGCATCTTTGTATTTCCGGATAAGGGCATGCACCTGTTCCACCTCTTCCGGCGTCAACTGGCCCGCCTTAAAAAATTCAATCACCTGTTCTTTATTCACCCACAACACCACAAACTTATTGTTGACATTTCCCAGTTTCCAGGCACGGCTCAGCGTCCGGTCCGGATCATTATACACATACGCCTGTGTCCCCGCTATTTCTTTCCGGATCATAAAACGTAACAGGGAATTCGACAGCAAAGGCGCATCTTTCAAATTGATGATACCGTAGGAGTCGATATTTTCATTGGTAAAAGGATGTTTCTTGAAATAATTGCGGAATTCTTTATTTTGGCTGGGATGGTCGGGGTCGACATAAAACAGGAGCAGGTGTTTTTTACCCAAAAAAGGCAGTGACACGGGTTTGTTATAAGCATCATAAATCGTAACGGGACACACTTTCTGACCGACCTGGGCCGACACGGAACATATACCGGCAAACAAAACCAGTAACAGAAAAAGAAGAGATCCTTTTTTTAAAATTATTCCCGGATAATCAAACATTGGCATCATTATTGCCGTAACTTTTCCCGATAAATGAACCATAAAAACAGAAATTTTACAGCAAAATACGTGCTACATTTTAGCCAACAAACATTTTTTACATGTTTATCCGAATCTTTTTTATTATAGGTCTGCTTTGCAGTTTTAATTTCCCGTCACGGGGAACAGACTTGTGTGGTACGGCAGACACACTGACTTCCGATACCGTTGTCCGAAGAAACATTTTTCAACGGATTTATAAATATTTCCAGGATTCCAACGAACCGAAAGAATATAAGAAGTTTGATTTTTCCATTATCGGCGGCCCTCATTACTCAGACGACACCAAATTGGGACTGGGAATTGTCGCTTCCGGCCTGTTCCGGATTGATAAAAACGATTTAACTCTTTCTCCATCCAATATTTCTTTTTACGGAGACATCACGACAACCGGATTTTATCTGCTGGGCATTAAGGGCAATACGATTTTCCCCCGTGACCTTTACCGCCTGGATTTGAATCTCTACTTTTTTTCGTTCCCCAGCAAATACTGGGGGATAGGCTACGACAATGGCAGCCGGGATGACCATTACACGGATTACGACAGGAAAGAGACGCAGATTAAAATCGATTTTCTTCGTAAAATCGCTACCAATACATATCTCGGCGTCACAGGCATGTACCGGCATGTAAACGGGAAAAATTTTAAAGACATCACATTTCTCAACGGAGAGAAAAAAAACATCAGCAGCTTGGGTGCCGGAATACTCCTCACATACGACTCCAGGGATTTCATTCCCAATCCGTACAAAGGTTTATACATCAAAGCTGAACAAAAATTCTTCCCCGGATTTTTAGGCAATTCCTATTCTTTCAAACGGACGGAAGTTCTGTTCAGGCATTACGCCCGGTTGTGGAAAGGTGCTGTCATCGCTTCGGATCTCAACGGCACGTTTAATTACGGTGATACTCCGTGGAGCATGGTGGCACTGCTCAGCGGAGCCTATCAGATGCGGGGTTATTATGAAGGACAATACCGCGACAACAACATGCTCGAAGCCCAGATTGAATTGCGCCAAAAGATATATAACCGCCACGGGGTAGCCGTCTGGGCGGGAGCCGGGAATGTATTCCCCAAAATGAAAAAATTCCAATGGAGCGAAACCCTTCCCTCGTATGGCATCGGTTATCGCTGGGAGTTCAAAAAACGGGTAAACGTCCGACTGGACTACGGTATCGGCAAAGGACAGAGTTCTTTCTATTTCAATATCAACGAAGCCTTTTAACTTCCCCAATATAATCTACTGAATTACAAAAAATGACACACTTCAATTCCGGCATTTTTTTTAGCCGTTTCCTGACCAGTCCTAAAAAACTATTCTGGTTTTACATCTTCATGAATCTGATTCCCAGTATCTGTCTGATGTTCACGGAACCTTTCACTTTTACCGGAAAGATGGCTTTACTGATTTTCCCGGCGGGACTCTATCTTATATTGTTCTCTCTTAAAAAAAATACGGGTGCTATGCAGTTGTTCCTGCTTCCCCTGCTGGTTTTTCATGCCTTTCAGCTCGTATTGTTCTACCTGTTCGGGGAAGCGGTCATTGCCGTGGATATGTTTCTGAATGTAGCCACTACCAACGTCAGCGAAGCCGGCGAATTGCTCGACAATTTATGGCCTGCTATTGTAGCGGTGTGCCTGTTGTATATTCCGACTATCGCGATAGCCGTCATTACCTGTAAGCGCAAAATCCAGTTGCCCGCCTCTTACAGGAAAAAAGCGGTTGTTATCGGCGGAGTCTTACTGCTTCTTTCTTTCGGTCTCACGTTTGTTGCCCGGAATAAAAATACCGGACACTTCACCGTCTGCGAAGACGTTTATCCCGCCAATGTAATTTACAATTTAGGATTTGCCATAAACAAATGGCACAACAGCCAGCGCTATCCGGACACTTCAAAAGATTTCAGATTTAAGGCAGAAAAGCACGATTATGCTCCCCTCCGCGAAATTTATGTTATCGTAGTGGGAGAAGCCAGCCGGGCGGAAAACTGGCAGCTTTACGGTTATTCCCGCCCTACCAATCCCAAGCTCTCCCGGGAGCCGGGACTCATTCTGTATGAAGATGCCATCACCCAGTCCAACACAACTCACAAAAGCGTGCCTTTAATACTCTCTGCAGCTTCTGCCGAAGACTACAGTGTCATCTATTCACAAAAAAGTATTCTGAACGCTTTCAAGGAGGCCGGATTTACCACTGTTTTCCTTTCCAATCAAATCCCGAACCGGTCATTTACCGACTTCTATGCCGAAGAAGCGGATTTTCACCACAACATCCGCACTCCGAAAGACGGCGGACTGATCACCATCAATAATTTCGACGAAGCCATGTTGCCGCTAATGCAACATTATATCGATTCCCTTCCCGGTAATCTTTTCTTCGTCCTCCATACCTACGGCTCCCATTTCAACTACAAGGAAAGATACCCCGCATCGTTTTCCATTTTCAAACCGGATAACGCAACCGGTGTCAAGGCAGAAAACCGGCAGCAACTGATTAACGCTTACGACAACAGCATTTTATATACTGACGATTTCCTCCACCGGACAATCGGTATTTTGAGAAATACCTCCGCCACCTCTGCCCTGTTCTATACCTCTGACCACGGCGAGGATCTGCTGGACGATAAACGCAAGCGCTTTTTACACTCCTCTCCCAATCCGACATTTTACCAGCTGAGAATACCTGTTTTCATGTGGTTTTCCGATAACTACCGGACTACTTTCCCCAAAAAAGTGCAAAATGCCGCAGATAACAGCACAAAACCCGTGGCGACCAATGCCGCATTCCACACTCTGCTGGACGCAGCATCCATCACTACGCCCTATCTTGACACCGACCTCTCTTTGGTCGCTCCGAAATTCAAAACCGTGAAACGCATGTACCTGAATGACCATGACAAACCGATTTTCTTTTACCATGCCGGCCTGAAAAAAGCGGACAGGGAGATGATTGAGAAAAGAGGGATGCAACACTAAAATGTTGATTATTTAACATTTTTGCCGAAGGATGAAAAATACATTCTTTTCATTTTCACGCCTTCCATTATTCATTATTTTTGCCGGAAAACTTTTAAATCCATATTGAAAAACAATGAAAATAGCAGTAGTCGGCGCAAGCGGTGCCGTAGGACAGGAATTTTTACGCGTATTTGAAGAACGGAATTTCCCTATAGACGAATTGGTATTGTTCGGATCGTCCCGAAGCGCAGGGAGGAAGTATACCTGCCAGGGCAAGGAGTATGAAGTAAAACTGCTGCAACACAACGACGATTTCAAAGGCGTGGATATTGCTTTTGTATCGGCAGGCGCAGGCACTTCCAGGGAGTTTGCAGAGACCATCACCAAACACGGGACAGTAATGATCGACAACTCCAGTGCCTTCCGCATGGATGAAGATGTGCCCCTGGTAGTTCCGGAGGTCAATGCTGCCGATGCCCTCAAGCGTCCCCGCAACATCATCGCCAATCCCAACTGCACCACCATACAGATGGTTGTTGCCCTAAACGCAATTGAGAAAATCAGCCACATCCGGCGGGTAAGGGTAGCCACCTATCAGGCCGCCAGCGGTGCGGGAGCTTCCGCCATGCAGGAGCTTTACAACCAATACAAACAGATTCTGTCAGGCGAGGAACCGACCGTGGAGAAATTTGCCTATCAATTGGCTTTCAACCTAATCCCCCACATCGACGTTTTCACCGATAACGGCTACACCAAGGAAGAGATGAAGATGTTTCACGAAACGCGTAAAATCATGCACTCCGATATTCAGGTAAGTGCTACCTGTGTACGCGTTCCCGCATTGAGAGCCCACTCCGAAAACATCTGGATTGAAACCGAATCCGCGGTTTCCGTCGAAGAAGCCCGGAACGCATTCCGGCAGGCAGACGGCGTCGTGCTTCAAGATAATCCGGAACAGAAAGAATACCCCATGCCGCTTTTCGTTTCGGGCAAAGACCCGGTATATGTCGGACGCATCCGGAAAGACCTCGCCTTTGAAAACGGCTTGACTTTCTGGGTGGTCGGCGACCAGATAAAAAAAGGAGCTGCCCTGAATGCCGTCCAGATTGCAGAATACCTCTACAACAATAAATCAGTGTAACCGATAAAATCTTCCGTCCGGATTTCATCCTCCGTCAAGGGATGCAGTCCGGGCGGAACGGTCTGTTCCGAACAGATAAAACATTTATAGCCTTTATCGAGGCTACACTCCCGGAGAAAAAGAGGTAACCGCCCGGACTTCCC
Organism: uncultured Odoribacter sp.; assembly: GCA_910589025.1. Classification (GTDB taxonomy): domain Bacteria; phylum Bacteroidota; class Bacteroidia; order Bacteroidales; family Marinifilaceae; genus Culturomica. The sequence goes on from CAJURM010000005.1 coordinate 32,600, forward strand.
GTATATTCCGGCCTCTTTCCCTTCCCAACGGATACAAAACGAACTCAGCGAGGCTGATAACCCCGTACCTTTATATTTCAACACGCTCTCTTTGGCACTCCAATAGCGGAAAAAGAGCTCGGTCCGCTCCTTTTCGGGCACCTTCAATAACAGCGCGACTTCTTCCGGATGAAAAAAGCGCTCCGCCACCGCCAACCGTTCCTTTCCGATTTTCTCTACATCCACGCCAACTTCCGTATCCGAAAAAGCACATACCACCAACTCTCCCGAATGGGATATATTGAAAAACAGAGGCACATCCGTTTTCAGATAAGGTTTGCCATGCTCATTCAGATAGAGACGGATCTCCTCCGGCTTCCAATGCAGTATGCGGGTCAGGACAAAATAAAGAAGCCTTCTCCCGGTTTCTTTTTCCCTCCGTACTCTCCCTGCGGCTTTCTTTATGCCGGCAAGCATTCCGCCTGACGGCGACACATCGGACAATCGTATATAATATAAATTCAACATAATACTATCCGGAAAATTGCATCCTCATCTTTTATCTTACAAAAGAAAGAAGTATATTTGTTTTAACAAAAAGAACCCCGGAAAATTACAAACCAAATCTTCTCCGGATGTGCGCCCGCATTAAAAAAAACGTTTGAAATTTGGTTTTTAATATGAATTATTCTACTTTTACCCCGAAGAAAGCGAGATGTAATCACATACAATTAAAACGATATCATGGAAATTAAAAAGGCACCGAAAGTTGATCTTGAAAGGAAAAAAGGAATTTTCTTCGAGATCGGTCTTGTGCTTGCTTTAGGAATCCTGCTATATGCTTTTGAATGGAAAACGGAAACCAAGAAAACGCAGGATATGCAAGGTTCTGAAGTAGAGCAAGTGGAAGAGGAAATTATTCCTGTTACGACACAGAATACGCCACCGCCTCCTCCTCCCCCTCCTGCTCCGAAATTGACAGACTTGATTAATATTGTGGACAATGACCAGGATATTGATGACGAGTTGGAAATTACCGATGCAGAAGACGAAGCGGAAAATACGGTGGTTGATGTTACCCAGTTTGAGGATTTTGGTGAAGAAGATACCGGTGAGGCCCAAATTTTCCAGGTAGTAGAAACCATGCCTACTTTCAAAGGTAACATGAACAAATGGCTGAAAGACAACGTTAAATATCCGATACTGGCTCAGGAAAACGGCATTTCAGGACGCGTATTCGTAGCATTTGTTGTTGAAGTAGACGGTAGCATTACCGATGTCAAAGTTGCCCGGTCGGTAGACCCCTCTTTGGATAAGGAAGCCGTTCGCGTGGTGAAAGCCATGCCGAAATGGAATCCGGGAAAACAGAGAAACAAACCTGTACGTGTAGCATTTACCGTACCCATCAATTTTACTCTGTCTAACTAATCCCCAGAGATTCAAAATATGTAGAAAGGGCTGCCATGAATGACAGCCCTTTCTTATTCATACCCTTCGGCACTCTGCTTTACGTTTCACTTTCAACCTTTCATTTTATTTATGTCTAACCTTAAAAACATATATGGGTTATTATTACACAAAAAAAGAAGCTGAAAAAGCAATACTTGTAGGCGTAGCACTCCAGGATGAAGGTATCAGCTACGACCAGATGAGCGAATATTTGGATGAACTGGCATTTCTTGCAGAAACGGCAGGTGCCCAAACCGTAAAAATCTTTACCCAGAACCTGGACAAACCGGTTCACAGCACTTTTATCGGAAAAGGGAAACTGGAAGAAATCCGCCAATATATCGAAGAAAATGAAACCGACATGGTTATTTTCGACGACGAACTGAGTCCCACCCAGCTCCGGAATATTGAAAACGAGCTGAAAGGTGTCAAGGTGCTCGACCGTACAAATCTCATTCTGGATATTTTTGCAAGCCGGGCACGTACGGCCCATGCCAAGACCCAGGTGGAACTGGCACAATACCAATATCTCTTGCCCCGTTTGACCGGAATGTGGACTCACTTGGAGAGACAGAAAGGCGGTATCGGGCTGAGAGGTCCGGGAGAAACGGAAATCGAAACCGACCGCCGGGTCATCCGGGACAAAATCACCCGGCTGAAAGAACAACTGGAAAAAATTGACAAGCAAAAAGTCACCCAACGCAAAAACCGGGGGAAACTGGTGCGTGCTGCCTTGGTCGGATACACCAATGTCGGAAAGTCCACCCTAATGAACCTGTTAAGCAAATCGGAAGTATTTGCCGAAAACAAACTGTTTGCCACCCTGGACACTACCGTCCGGAAAATCGCTATCCGGAATGTTCCTTTCCTGCTGGCAGACACCGTGGGGTTTATCCGGAAACTACCGACACACCTTATCGAATCGTTCAAATCCACCCTGGACGAAGTGAGAGAAGCGGATGTTATCCTCCATGTAGTGGACATCTCCCACCCTCAATTTGAGGACCAGATGAAAGTCGTCAACGAAACATTAGCCGAACTCATCAAAGAGCCAAAGCCGACTATCATCGTATTCAATAAAATTGATGCGTTCACTTATGTAAAAAAAGAAGAGGATGACCTGACACCGGTACAACGCTGCAATTACAGTCTGGACGATCTGAAACAAATGTGGATGTCAAAACAGAACACGGAAACCGTGTACATCTCTGCCGCTCAGAAAGAAAATATTGAAGAGCTGAAAGAGAAACTCTACACTATTGTTAAAGAGATTCATTCCGCCCGGTTTCCTTATAACGATTTCTTTTACGAAGAATATAAGGAAGAAGAGGTTTAAAAGAAAAAGAGATGGTTTGTTACCATCTCTTTTTTCTTATACGGAAAGATTAGCTCCGGTTAACTGCACTCGGGTTATTTTACAATAACCAAAAAATAGTTTTTCTTTCCGCTCTGGGCCAGAATATATTTTCCGTCAATCAAATCTCCGGATTTTATCACAGCTTCCTCGTTCACCTTTTCTTTGTTGATGCTGATGGAATTTGCCTTCAATGCCCGTCTTGCTTCTCCTTTGGAAGACATGACAGAAGTTTTTTCTGCCAGGAAATCCACAATCTGAATACCGGCCTCCAAATCGGCTTTCCGGATTTCAAACTGGGGCACACCGTCAAACACTGCCAGGAAAGTAGCCTCATCAATTTTACGCAAAGTTTCGGACGTCGCATTGCCAAAGAGAATCTGCGAGGCTTCCAGTGCCGATTCAAAAGCTTCTTCGCCGTGAATCAGACAAGTAACCTCCTTCGCCAACGTTTTTTGTAATTTACGCAAATGAGGTGCCTGCTGATGCTCGTCAATCAAAGCATCAATTTCGGCAGGAGGCAAAATAGTAAAGATTTTCACATACTTGGCAGCATCCTCATCCGTCGTATTGAGCCAGAACTGATAAAACTTGTAAGGTGACGTACGCTGAGGATCCAGCCAGATATTCCCCGATTCCGTTTTACCGAATTTCTTCCCATCGCTTTTTGTCATTAACGGCCAAGTCAAAGCGTAGGCATCCAATCCCTCTTTCCGACGAATCAATTCCACTCCGGTCGTGATGTTCCCCCATTGATCGGAGCCTCCCATTTGCAGCATGCAACCGTGATTTTTACGCAGATGCAGGAAATCGTATCCCTGTACCAGCTGGTAAGTAAATTCGGTAAAGGACATTCCCTGTGCCGCTTCCGCACCCAGGCGCTTTTTTACGGAATCTTTGGCCATCATGTAGTTGACCGTGATGTGTTTTCCGATGTCGCGAATGAAGCCCAAAAATGAAAACTCCTTCATCCAGTCGTAGTTATTCAGCATAATAGCTGCATTGGAAGCCGAAGAATTGAAATCAATAAACCGGGAAAGCTGGTCTTTGATAGCAGCCATATTCCGGTGTATCGTCTCTTCATCCAGCAAATTACGTTCCTGCGATTTCCCGCTTGGGTCTCCAATCATCCCCGTAGCACCTCCTATAATAAAAATCGGCTTGTGGCCTGCCATCTGAAAATGTTTCATCATCATCACCGACACCAGGTGTCCCACATGCAGCGAATCTGCCGTCGGGTCTATTCCCACATAAGCCGTGGTCTGTCCTTTAGCCAACTGTTCTTCCGTTCCGGGCATAATGTCGTGAATCATGCCCCGCCACTTTAACTCATCTACAAAATTCATTGTTATATATCGTTTTTATCTATTTATAATCCTGTTCAACTCCGGCAAGCACCCCAAAGGTACCTCCGTCAATAATACAACGTCCCCGTGGTTTTCCAAAAAATTTTCAGCATGATTGTCAGAACCTGATTAGGTTATACGTTTGCTGTGCAAAGGTAAGAAAAGGATGAAACAAAAGACTGCCTTCTTTGGTCTCTTTACTTATAAAATGAAATTTGTCATCCAGGACATCTGCAATGAGCAGAGCCACACACAGAATGATAAAATACTTTGCCACCCCCAGAAAAGTTCCCAAGAGTTTGTTTATCAGCCCCAACGACACCATATCCACAATTTTCGTCAGCACTTTCCCCAGCACACAGATCAGCATCACGACGACTAAAAAAGTAACAGCCAACGCAATATATGAAAGATATTTAGACGTAATGTTCAGAAAATCATGCAGGAAATTCTCCGTATATGCGGAATAACGGATAGCAATAAACACCCCCAGCACCATGCCTGCCAACGTCGCCACTTCAAAGATAAATCCTTTTGAAAATCCTTTAAAAGCCCCATACAACAGAGGAAGCAACAATATAACGTCTATAACATTCACGCCACTTTTAATTTAGGAAAATCAAAGATAGCGTGAATTCTTCACTTTTTCCCATTTTGACAGACAAAAATTAAAATCCGGCAGCTTATTAATGCTATCCCGAACTATTTTCAGGTTCCGATTTTTCAATTCCCCATTATTTTCGTATTTTCGTCGTTTGGTAAAATAGGTGTCATGAACCCGCAAAAAGGAGACGACTTATTTTCAACGAGCAAAAAAACATAATTAACTTATAATGAGTTGCTCCGGAAAAATCCGGCAAATCATAAAATTTAAAATCAGTCTAATGTACAGAACTCACACCTGCGGACAACTGAGAATAGAACATGTAAACGAACAGGTTTGCTTAAGCGGTTGGGTGCAGAAAATCCGTAACCTCGGAGCCATGACGTTCATCGACCTTCGTGACCGTTACGGCATCACGCAATTAGTCGTAGAGGAATCGGCTTCCGAAGAAATAAAGAAACAGGCCGGACAACTGGGCAGGGAATTTGTTATCCAGGTCAAAGGCAAGGTGGTGGAAAGAGCCAGCAAAAACAATAAAATCCCGACAGGCGACATCGAAATTCTGATTACGGAACTCCATGTCCTCAACCACTCGGAAATCCCTCCTTTCACCATTGAAGACAATACGGACGGAGGCGACGAAATACGGATGAAATACCGTTATCTGGACCTGCGCCGCACCCTGGTCAGAAAAAACCTGGAACTGCGTCACCGGATGGCACACCTGGTCAGAAACTACCTGGACAGTGAGCGCTTCATGGAAGTGGAGACTCCGGTACTGATCAAAAGCACACCGGAAGGAGCCCGCGATTTTGTCGTTCCTTCACGCATGAACCAGGGACAGTTTTATGCCCTGCCGCAAAGCCCGCAGACTTTCAAGCAACTATTGATGGTAGCCGGCTTCGACCGCTATTACCAGATTGTAAAGTGTTTCCGGGACGAAGATTTACGCGCCGACCGCCAACCGGAATTTACCCAGATTGACTGTGAAATGTCATTCGTGGAACGGGATGACGTACTAAACATTTTTGAAGGAATGATACGCCACCTGTTCAAGGAACTCCGGGGTATTGACATTCCGGAACTCCCGCGCATGAGCTGGCAGGATGCGATGGAATACTACGGTTGCGACAAACCGGACATCCGGTTCGACATGCGGTTTGTCAACTTAAGCGGCATTGCCAAAAACAAAGAATTTGCCGTTTTCAACGACTCCGAATACATCGGTGCCATTTGTGCTCCGGGATGTGCGGCATACACCCGCAAGCAACTGGATGAACTAACGGAATTTGTCAAACGTCCCCAGGTGGGTGCCAAAGGGCTGGTGTACGTAAAATACAACGAAGACGGCACACTGAAATCTTCGGTCGATAAATTTTATGACGAAAATGACCTGAAGGCGTGGGCAACAACCTGCGATGCCAAGCCGGGCGACCTGATGCTGGTTCTTTGCGGACCGAAAAACAAGACTTTAGCCCAATTGTGCGATTTGCGTCTGGAAATGGGAGAACGGCTCGGCTTACGGGATAAAAATGTATTTAAACCGCTGTGGGTCGTTGATTTTCCTCTGTTGGAATGGGACGAAGAGACACAGCGTTTTTACGCCATGCACCACCCGTTCACTTCGCCCAATCCGGAAGATATTGATATGATGGAAAGTAATCCGGGTGCCGTACGGGCAAATGCGTACGACATGGTTATCAACGGAGTGGAAGTAGGTGGAGGGTCTATCCGGATTCACGACACCGAATTGCAGCAGCGCATGTTCCGTTGTCTCGGTTTCACTCCCGAACAAGCGGATAAGCAATTCGGATTCCTGTTGAACGCTTTCAAATACGGCGCACCTCCTCATGGCGGCATAGCCTTCGGATTCGACCGTTTGGTATCCATGTTTGCCGGCCTCGACAGCATCCGTGACACCATCGCTTTCCCGAAAAACAACTCGGGACGGGATGTCATGATCGATTCTCCGTCGGAAATCAGCGAAGAGCAGTTTAAAGAGTTAGGCATAGGATTAACCCGCTAACGCCCCGTTTCAGAACATGTTTAAAGACGTCATCGGACACCAGGACATCAAGCAACGGCTGATCGCCTCCCTGCAAACGGGACGCATCAGCCATGCCCAGCTTTTTGCCGGCGATACCGGTTACGGCTCTTTGGCTCTGGCTTTGGCTTTGGCCCAATACGTACTCTGTACAGGTAACAAAAAAGAAGATGCCTGCGGGGAATGTCCTTCCTGCAAACAAATGCGGAAACTCATCCACCCCGACTTGCATTTTGTTTTTCCCGTTGTCCGCAAAACCAAATCTCCGGTTAGTGACGAATACATCAACGAATGGCGCAGTCTGTTAACCCGTACCCCCTATTTCAATCTGGAAGAATGGTACGCCGAAATGGGTATCGAAGACAATGCCCAAGCTGCGATATATACAGAAGAGAGCGGGAATATCCTCCGGAAGCTGAATCTGAAATCTTTTGAATCGGATTACAAAATCATGGTTATCTGGCTGCCGGAAAAAATGAATCCCGAATGTTCCAACAAACTTCTGAAAATCATCGAGGAGCCTTACGACAAAACACTCTTTCTGATGGTTTCCGAACATCCGGAACAGATTATCAACACCATACAATCACGCACCCAACGTATTCATGTCCCGCCGTTGGAACAGGAAGAAATCAAGCAACACCTTATCCGGGACAAAGGCCTCCAGGAAGGGAAAGCGGCGGAATATGCCCACATCGCCGCCGGCAACTGGTATCGCGCCCTGCGTCTGCTGAACGAATCGGAAGAGCAGGTGTACAACCAGGAAAAATTCATCAGCCTCATGCGGCTCTGCTGGGAAAGGAAAATGCTTCCGGTGAATGAATGGGTGGCGGAAATTGCCGGAGCAGGGAGAGAGAAACAGAAAAACTTCTTAGCCCACGCTCTCCGGATGATCCGTGAAAACTTCGTAAAGAATTTCGGCATCCAGACACTGAACTACATGACAGAACGGGAGAAAAATTTTTCCGTAAAATTCTCTCCCTATATTCACGAAGGAAACGTAATACCCTTATGCGAGGAATTCGAAAGGGCATACAATGATATAAGCCGCAACGGCAATGCAAAAATTGTCCTGACCGACCTCTGCATCAAAGTGATGCAGAACATCCGTCCTTCATGACAAAAATAAATTTAAGACAACAATGCTATGAATGAAAATAACGACAATATAGTCCCGCAGGAAGAAGAGGCCGGATTGCAGTCCGCACCGGAAATCCAGCTTGAAAATACGGAAACACCGTCCGAAACAATGCAGACGGAAAAAAGCGACGAAGAGCCTCTCCCGACAACAAAGGCCGACAACGAGCCGCAAGGAAGAACCCCCAAACAGAAACCGGTTATTGACCACCGGTTATTGGCCGGTAAACTATCGGTGTACAACTGGCTGAAAGACGTACCCAACAACAGTTGCCCGTCTGAAATTGTGGAAGTAAGATTCAAAAATACACGGAAAGCCTTTTTCAGTAATCCTTCGGGGCTACAGCTCCAGGAAGGTGACATCGTAGCGGTTGAAGCCGCTTTGGGTCACGACATCGGTATTGTGTCATTGACCGGGGAACTTGTGAAAGAGCAATTGCGGATGAAACGCATCGATCTGGAAAGAAATCCGCTGAAAAAAGTATACCGGAAAGCCAAACCCCACGATATTGAAAAATGGCAGCAAGCTATCGCGCTGGAACATGAAACCATGATACGTTCCCGCAAAATTGCCGCCGACCTGAAACTCAATATGAAAATCGGCGACGTGGAATACCAGGGGGACAAAACAAAAGCCATTTTCTATTACATCGCCGAAGATCGGGTGGACTTCCGAACACTGATAAAAGTCCTGGCAGAAACATTCCATATCCGCATCGAAATGAAGCAAATCGGCGCCCGGCAGGAAGCAGGGCGAATCGGAGGCATCGGCCCCTGCGGTTTGAAATTATGCTGCTCGACGTTCATTACCAATTTCATTTCTGTCTCTACCTCTGCTGCCCGGTATCAGGACATCTCCCTGAATCCTCAAAAACTGGCAGGCCAGTGCGGAAAACTGAAATGCTGCCTGAATTACGAAGTAGATGCTTATATCGACGAACAGAAGGACTTCCCGTCTGCCAACATCACTTTAAATACGGGCGAAGGTATGCTTTATCACCAGAAAACGGATATTTTCGGCAGGATGATGTATTATGCTTTCGATAAAGAGGGGAAAGGCGTATTGGTAAAACTGCCCGTAAAACGAATCAAGGAAATCATTGCCATGAACCGCAAAGGCATCATCCCTCCCAAAGCAAACGACAAAGAAGAAGAACCGGAAGACATCAAATATACAGACGGCGTAGGAGAAGAGAGTCTGAGCCGTTTCGATGAAAAGAAACAAAAAAGACGCCGTCCCAAAAACAGGAACAGGAGCAACAACAGCAATAACAACAACAGCGGTAATAACAACAGCGGTAATAACGAAAACGGACACAAAGAAAACAACAACCGTCCCAAAAATAATAATCACTCCCGGAATAACCGTCCCAACCGGCGACCGGAACAAGGAAATACACCCAAAGAATAACACGAAAAGGACTACCAAACCAGAACATTTATGAATAATTACCGTCCATATTCAGGGATTACGCCCGCAGTCAAAGTACTCATCCTCATCAATGCGGTGATGTACTTTCTGACTTTGTTTATCGAACAACGGACGAATATCCGCCTGTCAAATGTACTGGGGCTGCATTTACCCCAATCGGAATTTTGGGCGCCCTACCAATACATTACCCACCTGTTCATGCACGGCAGTTTCGGGCACCTGTTTTTCAACATGTTTGCTCTGTTCATGTTCGGACGCATTCTTGAGTCGGTATGGGGAACCCGACGGTTTATATTCTATTATTTCGTCACCGGATTGGGGGCAGCCGCATTAAACAGCCTGGTCGGCTGGTGGGAGTACCACCAAATGTATGAGCAGTTCCTCGCTTTTCAGAACACCCCCCAACCGGAACTTTTAGCAGAATTCATCCGGGCCCACATACCTCATCCGGCATCCTGGGTATGGGAACTGATAGACAACTGGACGGCTGACCCCGACTCCGTACAATACATCCAGGCAGGAGAAGAGCTCTTCCGGAGGGTGATTACCGAAAGCGTCAACATCCCGACCATCGGTGCTTCGGGAGCTGTTTTCGGTATCCTTTTAGCCTTCGGTATGCTATTCCCCAATACGGAATTGTATCTGATGTTCCTCCCTATCCCTGTAAAAGCCAAATATTTTGTCGTCGGATACGGAGTCATTGAATTCTTTCTGGGCATCCAGAACAGTGTAGGTGACAATGTGGCTCACTTCGCCCACCTGGGAGGAATGCTGTTTGGCTTTTTCCTCATCCGGTACTGGAAGAAAAACCGGAGGAAATTCTACTAAATACTAACCAACGCGATTCGATGTATTACGGAAACACAGGAACCCATTTTTCCGGGAACTTATGGAGCGGTCTGAAACACTCTTTCCGCCAGGGTTCTTCCCTGACGAAGCTGATTTACATCAACATCGGCGTGTTTCTGTTTATTAAAATTGTCAATGCCTTATTCGTTTTAAGCGGCTACCCGGAGACATCGTACGCTATTTTTTTAGACAATCTGGGATTGCCTGCTTATTGGGGATTTTTTTTATACAAACCGTGGACAATCATAACCTACATGTTCACGCATTTCAGTTTTTTCCATCTCTTGTTCAATATGTTGTGGCTCTACTGGTTCGGCAGTTTTTTCCTGAACCATTTCAGCCGCAGGGAACTTACAGGAGTCTATTTTTTAGGCGGATTTTCAGGAGCATTGGTATACCTGCTCTGTTACAATCTGCTTCCCTTTTTCAGAACTTCTTTATTTCACACCACCGCCATCGGGGCTTCAGCCTCAGTCATGGCTGTTGTCTTTGCAGTATGCTGCTATCTGCCCCATCAACGCATTTATGTCTTTCTGATAGGCTCCATCAAGCTCATCCATCTGGCACTCTTCACGGCAGTCATTGACCTGCTGAGCATCCCTTCCGCCAATGCAGGCGGTCACATCGCCCATTTAGGAGGAGCACTGTTCGGGTGTCTTTTTATCGTCGGTATCCGGCATCACCTCAATCCTGCAAGAGGAGCCGCCTCTTTTTTCCAAAAAATCGGAGGCCTGTTCTCCGGAAGTCCCCGAATGGATGTCCGATACAGGAAACCTGTTTCGCAAATGAACGACCGGGAATACAACGAATACAAAAAACAAAAAGACGAGCGCATCAACAAAATTTTGGACAAAATTTCCAAATCAGGCTACGAAAGCCTGACCCGAGAAGAAAAAGAAATTCTTTTTAAATCAGGCAAATAACCATCCGGCATGATCAGGCTTTTAGATAAAATCGTATTCCTTTTCAGCGTCATAACGCTCTGCGGCTTACTCGGTGCCTACACAGCCCGGTATGTTAATCCTGATATTTTCGTTATCCCCTCCCTGCTCGGACTGGCTTATCCTTACCTGTTAGTTGCCAACATTTTGCTACTATTCTACTGGACTGCCCGCTGGAAGAAAATGAGTATTGTCACCCTGCTCGTACTCTGTGCGGGGATTCCCTTTTTCACAAGCTATTACGGGACCCACCGCTCCGACGCGGCATCTGTTTCTTCCGATATTTCCGTCTTATCCTATAATGTACGTTTTTTCGACAAATTCGGCTGGAGCAAAAATAAACAGACTTACAACAAATTATTGGACTACCTGAACCGGTTTAAAGGAGATTTCAGTTGCTTGCAGGAGTTCCCCGCAAACAACACCTCCCTTCCTCCCCAGCAAATTATAAAAGGCCTTTCTACCTATCCTTACCATTCTCTGCACAAAGATATGGCCATATTCTCCCGTCTGCCCATTCTCCATACCGGACGCATCACTTTTGACAAAAGCCATACCGGTTCTGCTCAATACTGTGACGTGTTGAAAGGGAAAGACACCCTCCGGATTTACAACATTCACCTCGAATCCTACCGCCTCGGACACAAAGAGCGGAAATTCGTCAAAGAAATCACAACCGGCGCGACACAGGATTTTTCCAAAGGCGTCAAAAACATCCTTAGCCGCATCGTCCGCGCCAACAAAGCCAGAGCCCGCCAGGCTCTTCTGATACGGGAACACATCGCCCAATCTCCCCACAAAGTAATCCTGTGCGGCGACTTCAACGACACCCCGCTTTCCTATACCTACAACACCATCTGTTCACAACTCATGGACTGTTTTCTGCAAAAAGGCCACGGCCTGGGCAATACCTACATCGGTGAATTTCCCTCCTTCCGCATCGACTACATTTTTCACTCTCCCGATTTCATCACCACGGACTACACCCGCCACAGCATCAATCTTTCGGACCATTATCCCATCAGTTGCAAGTTAAAAATTCGTCCATACTTTTGACAATTGACAAATAAATCCTATTTTTGCATAGCAAAAGCAACAAGGGGAATTAGCTCAGTTGGCTAGAGCGCTTGCATGGCATGCAAGAGGTCGTCGGTTCGACTCCGATATTCTCCACAAACGGACAGCACAAAGGGTTGTCCGTTTTCTTTTTTTTCGCTAACTTAGCGTTCTCATCGAAAAAAGATAATCATGGAGGGTGAACAACAAATCCTGACCAAAAAAATCAGCCCCTATAAAATTATATATCCGATTTTCATCGGGTTGGCGGTTGTATCTTACATGCTATACAAAGAATTTGACATCCAGGCTTTTCAAAACATCACATTTACCTGGACTTCTGTCTTTTGGCTGTCAATAGCAATCCTGTGTATGGCCATCCGGGACATTGGATATGCCATCCGGGTCCGGATACTTTCCGGAGAACGGCTCAACTGGCGGCAGGCATTCCGTATCATTTTCCTTTGGGAGTTCACGTCCGCAGTCACCCCTTCCGCCATTGGAGGAACAAGTATTGCCATTCTGTTTGTCAACAAAGAAGGCATCAAAGTGGGGCGAAGTTCCGCCATTGTCATGGCAACCTCTTTTCTTGACGAACTCTACTTCATCCTGATGTTTCCGGTTATCCTGCTTTGTGTCAACCATAGTGCTCTTTGGAACATTCCCGGAAGCAGTGAAACCGTAGTTAAAAGCCTTTATTGGTTTGCTATCGGCGGGTACTCGCTCAAATTAGCCTACCTCCTGGTGCTCAGCTATGGACTTTTCAGGAACCCCCGCGGACTGAAATACCTGCTCATGAAATGCTTTAAATTCCGTATCCTGCGGAAATGGCGGCACAGCGCCAACGAGGCCGGCTACGACATCATCCGCAATTCACACGAACTCAAGCAAATGCCTTTCTCTTTCTGGCTTAAAACATTCGGTGCCACCTTTTTCTCCTGGACAGCGCGGTATTGGGTGGTCAATGCCATCCTCATGGCTTTCTGGGCAGGAAGATACGACTGGGCGCAGCATTTCCTGATTTTCGCCCGGCAATTGGTCATGTGGATTATGATGTTAGTCAGTCCGACTCCCGGCGGCAGCGGTTTTGCCGAATACGTATTTTCCAAATACTTAGGCGAATTCCTTCCCGGCGCAGGAGTTGCCATTGCCATGGCTATCCTGTGGCGGTTAATCAGTTACTATCCCTACCTATTCATCGGTGCCTTTTTGGTTCCGAAATGGGTAAGCAGGCATTTCAGCCGGGAAAAATCTCAAACTAAATAGAAAGCGATATGGGACGGATGTTCGAAAGAAAAGATACTCGTAAATTTGAGTTAAAACCCCGTTACTGGGATCCGGAAAAAGAAGAAAGAGAAGAACGGGAAAAACGCGTCAAGGCGGAACTGGGCATAGAAGAAAACGACAAAGACGTCTATGTTCCCCATATCGACGGGAAATTAAGAAACTTATATAATGAAAGAAAAGCCAACCGAAGAGGCTATAACGGGAAATATGCCGTACGCATGTTCCTTATTCTGATCGGTGTGTTTCTGATTGTACTTTATCTGCTGATGCGTCACTCAGAAGGTCTGTTCCGGTTCTTCGGCATGTAAACGTCTACTTTTAACTATCGGTCATGTCTGACATCATTCAACTATTACCCGATTCGGTAGCCAACCAGATTGCAGCAGGAGAAGTCGTACAACGCCCGGCCTCCGTTGTAAAGGAACTTATGGAAAATGCCGTGGATGCCGGCGCCAAACACATACAGGTGGTACTGAAAAACGTAGGGAAAGCCCTCATACAGGTCATAGACGACGGCAAAGGGATGTCGGCACTCGATGCCCGCATGGCGTTTGAAAGGCATGCCACATCCAAAATTTCTTCGGCACAGGACCTGTTCCACCTGCAAACCCTGGGATTCCGGGGAGAAGCTCTTCCCTCTATCGCCTCCGTGGCTGAGGTGGAATTAAAAACCCGGCAAGAAGAAAACGAGTTGGGTACCTTTCTGTTCATCACCGCTTCAGAAGTGAAACAACAGGAGGTTGTCAATACCCCGAAAGGCACCAATATCTGCGTTAAAAATCTCTTTTTCAACATCCCTGCCCGACGGAAATTCCTCAAATCCGACAATACGGAATTGCGCAATATCATCAACGAATTTTTGCGGGTAGCCTTAACCCACACGGATATAGCCTTTAGTCTCAGCAACAACGGCAATGAAATATACAATCTCCCGGTATCCGGAATCCGACAGCGGCTGGTAAACGTATTCGGGAAAAACATAAATACCAAACTCATTTCCATTGAATGTGTCACCGAACTGGTCACCATTAAAGGTTTTGTCTGTCACCCGCAACATGCCAAAAAGACTTACGGCGAACAATATTTTTTCGTCAACAACCGGTTCATGAAGCACCATTTTTTCCACAAAGCCATCCAGGAAGCCTACACCGGTTTAATCAGCGGGGACGCTATCCCGTCCTATTTCATCTATTTCACCGTCAACCCATCCCTTATTGACGTGAATATCCACCCGACAAAAACGGAAATCAAATTCCAGAATGAAACAGACTTCTTTCAGATACTGATGGCAGGGGTAAAAGAGGCCTTGGGGAAATTTAACATTACCCCTCCTTTGGATTTTGATACGGAAGGAGCTATCGAATACCATCCGGAACAAACAGTCCACCCGTCGCCTTATATTCCGAAAGTCAATTATAACCCTAACTACAATCCCTTCAATTACCGCTCCGCAGGTATCAGTATCGAAGAATCGGATTTCGAGAAAGGAAGTTCCTCAAACAGAAATACCTCCGTTTCTTTCAATACTGAAAAAGTCCCGGCAAACTGGGAGACTCTGTTCAAAGGACTGGAAGAAGAAAAACAGGCGGAACAGGCCGTCTTGCCCGGATTGGAAGAAACGGCCCCAATTGCGGAACCGAAAGCCAGTTTCATACAGATGAAGGGACGCTATATCGTAACTCCCGTCCATTCCGGACTGATGTTTATCGACCAGAAAAGGGCACACGAAAGAATACTTTTTGAGCAATACAGCCACACACTTTCCACCCAGAAAATAGCCGGACAAAAAAGTCTGTTTCCGGAGACCCTGGAATTGTCAGCGCCCGACTTCTCTCTCATTGAAGAAATCCGAGAAGACCTGGAATATCTTGGCTTTGAGCTCTGTAAATCCGGCGAAAACAGCTTTGCCATCCACGCAACACCTCCCGATTTATCCTATTCCCATGCCAAAGAGGTACTGATGCAGCTCATCGGATATTATAAGAATACAGAAGGAGACATTAAGAATAAAATGGCCGAAAGGGTAGCGCTGGCACTGGCTAAGGCAGCGGCAATCGCATACGACACCCCTTTAGATAGCAAAGAGATGAATGACCTGATGGACAATCTTTTCGCCTGCCAGCACCATAATTATACAGCCGACGGGAAAACCATCATTCATATATTAAACTCCGACGAAGTCCATCCCTGGTTTAGATAAAAAACAACAAATCCGTTTACGATGTCCGTTCAAGTAGAAAAAGTCAGCAAGTTTTACGGGAAACAGAAAGCCCTGAACGAAATCAGCTTCACTCTGAAACCGGGGGAAATATGCGGATTTCTCGGCCCCAACGGTGCAGGAAAATCTACTTTGATGAAAATCATTACAGGCTATCTCTCCGATTTTAGCGGGGAGGTTTTCATCCAGGATTTCAACATTAAAAATTCTCCGTTGGAAGCGAAAAAAAGAATCGGATACCTGCCGGAACACAATCCGCTCTATCCGGATATGTACATCCGCGAATACCTTCTTTATGTCGCCCGTTTATACCAGACACCCAAGCCTGCAAACCGGACAGAGGAAATCATGGAACTCACGGGACTGCAACCTGAAAGGGGGAAAAAAATAGGCCAGTTGTCCAAAGGCTACCGACAACGGGTCGGACTGGCACAAGCCCTCATCCACGATCCCGACATCCTGATATTGGATGAACCCATGACGGGACTGGATCCCAACCAGCTGGAAGAAATACGGCATCTGATTACCTGCATCGGGAAAAACAAAACCGTCATGCTCTCCACGCACGTCATGCAGGAGGTGAAAGCCATCTGCGACCGCATACTCATTATCAACAAAGGGAATCTGGTAGCGGATAAATACAAAACGGAACTGCACAGCGGCGAAGAAGGCGGTTTGCTGATTGACATCCGCTTCGCCGCAGATTCCGATACCCACTGGATAGCAGAGCTGGAAAACATCTCCGTGCAGCAAACCGAAACAAACGCTTTTCGGATAGAAACAACAGCCGGATACGATCCCCGCATCCTGCTTTTCAATTTAGCAGCACAACATGATGCCCCTATCCTCGAACTCCGAACGGAAGAAAAAAATTTAGAAGAGATTTTCCGGGATTTTACGTCTTAACCCATATAGCATCATTGCTGTTCCACAGGCTGCTGAAAAGAGGTATCCGCATAGCCTATCCGAATCAAAAATTCACGAAAAGAATCACCCCCGGGAAGTTTTCTGGCAATACACATATCAGTCCATTCCGTCAGTAACTGACGATACGTCTCCTGCTTCGATGCCATTTCCTGCTCTTTGAAATACTCTTCCACATAACTGCGATAAGATTCCGAGGGTAGAAAATCCGGTTTACCAGTCATTCCGGCATGGCGTTCCGGATAGCGTACTAACCTCTCCAAAACAGACAAACCGGCTTTCTTTTCCATCAACGCCGTAAACGATTCATTTTTTCCCAAAGAATCCAGCATACGTCTGTCCGCCTCCCGGCTTTCTTTGGTAAACGCCAGAAAAGCTTCTTCCTCCAACCCATACAAGGAATCAGTAAAAGAACGGAAATACTTGCCGTTCCAGATTTCATTCTTCAACGCACCCGCTCCGGTAAACTCCGCCCCGAAATCATCCGGTAAGAGGCTCATATACACCTCAAAACCCCTATCAGGCTCGATGAGCAAAGGCAACCTGTAAACCCCGTGTCTCAGCTCCCCTTCCGAAAGACCAGGCAAGGCGGGCAAAACGAAAACAGCACTCCCTACTGAATCAAGGGTTATGGAAAATTCCCGGCCACCGATACACAAAGTCGTCGGAATGTCTTTCTTCGCCCCTGCAATACGAACATAAATCTCCGGATGCATCTCCGAACGGCAAGCCCCCAGCAACAGCCCGCACCAAATAAAAAAAACAATTCTCAGCATACGAAAAGTCCACAAAAAAGGAACCTTTATTCAACCTTTAAAGGGGATTTTCTCCACTCTTCTCTGATGGCGTCCCCCTTCAAACTCCGTACTCAGGAAACGGGCAACAATCTCCTCAGCTTCTTCATAAGCAATAAAACGAGCCGGAATGGCACACACGTTCGCATCATTATGCAAACGAGCCAACCAGGCAATTTCCACGTTCCAACACAAAGCACAACGGATACCCTGATGCTTGTTTGCGGTTATGGACACTCCGTTACCACTACCGCAAAGCACAATCCCTTTCTCAAATTCGCCGTTCTCCACCGCTACGGCCAAAGGATGCACCGTGTCGGGATAATCCATGCTTTCCGGAGAGTTGGTCCCGAAATCTTTTACTTCATTCCCCTTACTTCTCAGATACTCAACCAGCTTTTCTTTATATTCAAAACCCGCATGATCACAAGCTATTGCAATTTTCATAATCTTTGATGTTACAGCATAAATAATTCACCTTACAAAGGTAAAGATTATCGGCTATGAAAGAAAAAAAGAGTTTAAAAAAACCGGAAGTGACAGGTTCCTGCACCTCCGGTTTTATATACACAAAAATCCGATTCTCTAAATAATAGGATTAAAGTATTAATTTATACCCTTTTCCATGAACATTAATGATTTCAACCGAAGGATCTTTTTTCAGATGTTTACGCAATTTCGTAATATATACATCCATGCTTCTGGCATTGAAATAATTATCGTCAGCCCAAATATTCTTCAAAGCATAATTTCTTTCAAGCACTTTATTAACATTCATACACAACAATTTCAGCAACTCCGATTCTTTGGTCGTCAGTTTCTGTTCTTCTTCTCCGTCAAACAGGGTCTGTTTCTTGGAATTAAATGTGAGCTTCCCAATTTTGAAAACCTCCTGTTCGTCTTCCGGCTTCAGTCCCGTTGAACGACGCAGTACAGCCTCTATTCTCAGCAATAACTCTTCCATACTGAAAGGTTTGCTCATATAATCATCCGCACCCAATTTGAATCCTTCCAGCACATCTTCTTTCATATTCTTAGCCGTCAAGAAGATAATCGGTATTTCGCTATTGATCTGCCGGACTTCCTTCGCCAGGGTAAAGCCGTCTTTCTTAGGCATCATCACGTCGAAAATACACAAATCGAACGGCTGATTTAAAAAAGCTTCATGAGCTACCTCTCCGTCTTCACAAAGCACCGTATCAAACCCTTTGGCTCTCAAATATTCTTTCAAAAGCATTCCCAGGTTTGTATCGTCTTCGGCTAATAAAATTTTAATTTTCTCATCCATAACTATATAGTTTTAAATAATTTCCTTGAAAAAGATACGATTTTAAAAAAATAAGGTTCTCTTTACTTTTTGTTTTTTTGACGTCAAGGGTAAAATAATGTCAAAGCGGCTTCCCTTTTCCAATGCACTTTCTACCTCAATACGTCCCCCGTGTGCCTCTATAATCTTTTTTACATATGACAGCCCCAAACCAAACCCTTTCACATCATGCAGGTTGCCGGTAGACACCCGGTAAAAACGCTCGAAAATCAACTTCTGTTCTTTTGCTGCAATTCCTATGCCATTATCGATCACACTGATAATAATTTCATCCCCTCTATTGCGGGTGTATACACTGATTTCCGGCACTTTGACGCAGTATTTAATCGCATTGTCCAGCAAATTGGAAAACACATTGGTGATATGTACCTCATCCGCTACGATGTCATCCCTTTCTGCATCCAGATGCCCGAACAACTGTCCCCCCTTGTCTTCCACCCGCAGACGGAATTTCGTCAACAAGTTTTCAACAACGGCATTCAAATCCACATTCTTCAGTTTCAGCTTCATCCGGGTTTCAGTAAACAAAGCCGTCTGCAACACTTTCTCCACTTGAAAAGTCAGGCGCTTGCTTTCATCCCGGATGATTCCGGCTATGTGGTCTATCGTTTCCGGTGTCTGCTGCACAGCCCCGTCTTTCAACATCTGGGCAGCCAAAGAAATGGTCGCAATAGGCGTTTTAAATTCATGTGTCATGTTGTTTATAAAGTCATTCTTGATGGCAGACAACTTTTTCTGCCGGATAATGACCACCAAACAGAAAACAAAACAAAGCACCAGCAACAACGTAATAATCAAACTGGGTAACAATAACAATACGGACGACAACGCATCCTGCATATGATCCGGAAAAATCAGATAAAGCGCCGCCTGGGCTTTCTTTTCTCCAAAAAACATTTTCCGTGTGTAGGCATAATCGGAATGCTTATTAAAAAAACCCTGGGACATCACAATAAAACGGTCTTTTTCCTTAACGGCAAATTCAAACTCCGCATTGATTCCGTTATTCCGCAGCTTCTCGGAAATGATATTCCGTAAATTCATTCCTTTTATACGGTCTTCCACCGTCCGCTCCGATTCAGAGAATTTCTTTGCCAGCACCAAATCGAAATCCGTTCCCAACTCTTCCTTGATTGTCTGCCGGAACTTCAACAGCGACGTCTGAAAACCGGAATTGGTTTTTTGTCCTAAAAACTCCCCGTTACTCGAAGCGCTCTCATCATAATCAATCAGATTCAAAATCTGATTCGGCACAATTTCCCCCTCATTCCCTATTTTCACTTTCTTGTACTTTCCCTTCACATCCACACCCTTCTCTTCACTCTGCTGTTTCTCCGCCTCTTCCCTTCTTAATTCATCCTGCTTATCTCTCTCTTCAATATAAACAATAACTCCCGTCAACGAACGATTTACAGTATAATCAAACTGAGCTTTCTTTAATTTAAAAGCCGTCTGAAAATAACGCGCCTGTATGTAAATCAACCCCAATAAAGCCACACCCAACACTACTCCCAATATGATAATCTGCTTTTTTCTCATACCCCACCAATATTATCCATTTTTAAATTCCTAAACCACACGCACGACACCTCAGAACAAAGTCGGTTCCCAGTCCGCCCGCCGGACATCTTTACCCAAATGCCTGAAAGCCAATTCAGTCACCTCCCGTCCTCGGGGTGTCCGTTTTATAAAACCTTCCTTAATTAAAAAAGGTTCATATACCTCTTCCAGAGTTCCCGCATCCTCGCCTACCGCCGTCGCTATTGTTGTCAATCCCACCGGACCGCCCTTAAATTTCTCAATAATGGTCAGCAAAATCTTATTGTCCATTTCATCCAACCCATATTTATCGATATTCAACGCCTCCAGCGCATAGCGCGTAATGTCCCGGTCGATTTGTCCGGTACCCTTCACCATCGCGAAATCACGTACCCTTCTCAGTAAAGCATTAGCGATTCGGGGCGTACCGCGGCTCCGGGAAGCAATCTCCAAAGCTGCCTGACTGGTAATCCCGACATTCAGAATAGCTGCCGAACGATTGATAATCCCCGACAAAACATCCGTATCATAATATTCCAAGTGACAATTAATCCCAAACCGGGCACGCAAGGGAGCCGTCAGCAAACCGCTACGGGTTGTCGCCCCTATCAATGTAAAAGGATTAATCTGTATCTGGACAGAACGAGCTGCCGGACCTTTGTCCAACATGATGTCTATCCGATAATCTTCCATAGCGGAATACAGATACTCCTCCACAACCGGACTCAACCGGTGAATCTCATCTATAAAAAGTACATCGTTCTCTTCCAGATTGGTCAGCAATCCCGCCAGGTCCCCCGGTTTATCCAATACCGGACCTGACGTAATCTTTATGCCCACCCCCAACTCATTTGCGATAATCGTAGACAACGTCGTCTTTCCCAATCCCGGAGGACCGTGAAGAATCACATGGTCCAGTGATTCTCCCCGCATCTTCGCCGCACTTACAAAAATCCGCAGATTCTCTACGATTTTTTTCTGGCCCTGAAAATCTTCGAAACTCAACGGACGCAAAGCACGCTCAAACTCTTTATCCGTTTCTTTCAAGCTGTTATCTCTTATATCAAAATCAGTCATATTCTACGCATCTGCGTCAAAAATATAAAAACAATGCCTCTCCTCAAAGTGTTAAAATCGAAAAGTAACGGAATAATAAGCAAATTAAGAGAAGATTAACATTTTACAAGAATTGCCGGATGTCTTCCTCTATTTTCCGGATAGCCGGGTATTTCCCGTAGGCAATATTTTTTTTCAATTGAGAATCCACATTCCGCCGGTTATTATATAAAGCAGCAATGGCACCCCGGGTACGCCGGTTACGCTTTTCCCCTTTCAGCAACATCTTACACACTTCCCGACACAAGCAACTAATCATGTCATACACATTGTGGCCTCTTAAAAACAAATAAGTTGTTTCCGGCAACAATCCCATCTGTTCATATTTTTTCCGGATGCTTTCTAAAGCCGCGTTGGGATATTTCCGCTCAAAATACGCTAATTTTCTTTTCACCTTCATTTCCAGTTCTTCCAACACGCGATGCCCGTTATCACAAACAGAAATCAAAGATTTCCGGGAAGTCATGTTGATATACTGATTGAAATCGTATTTACTGAAACGAACCGGATCCGTCCTAAGAAAATACAAGTGCCAGATAAAAAGTTCATAAACGATACGGGAAAAACAGGTCAGGAACCTTTTAAAATCAAACAAACGATTCGGGACATGGGCAATCCGGCTGCACACCTCGTCCAAACCCTCTGCATAACAATGATGATTTTCAAAAGAATAGGTGTATGTCTGCAAAATAAAATGTTTCGCATCTATCCCTCTTTCATGCAACAGATAGCGGTAATCGCTGTCAATACAGATAAAAAAATCCGGTCCCAACGCATGAACATACTTCAGGCACTGTGTCACACCGCTTGTTTCATGCCCGAACTCATTGCGCGACCCTGCCAGGAAGTGAAAACGATCATCGGGACAGAAATGCTTAAGCACCGTACTCCAGAAAACAACATCATCTTTGTTTTCGACATGCACAGCCGCCCGGCACCGGAACATTTTCGCATCCGAAGCAAAACGCCTTGCCAACCCGGCAAAATACTCTTCTCTGTTTTCACTGCCCGCACTTACACCAAACATAATTCCAAAGTTATAAGCAACAGTTTATAACCCCACCCCCCGCTATTTCCGGACCTTTACCAAATCCTCCACAAAAAACAACTTATCCCCCCAACCGTCACCAAAAAGGCTGGGCGAATGAGTAGACGTAATAATCTGACAACGGGGATTCAGCTTCCGAATCTCTTCAAACAAACGGTATTGCCATTCTATATGCAACGAAATCTCCGGTTCGTCCATCAAAAGGATATAAGGCTCCTCCTCCATCAGAAACACACGCAGCAAAATAATCAGCAATTGCTTCTCTCCGGAAGAGAGTTTGTACAAAGGAATCGCTTCCTCTCCGTCCTTAAATATCAGATGATTTGTATGCGGATCGATTTCAATGGTTTTCTGTGTCTTGGCAAACAAACGGTTAACCGTATCATAAAACATCTTAATCCGTTCGTTGATTTTTCCCGCCTGTTCGGGAAAATTCGTTGCCTTCAAACGGTAATCGGAAAAAGAAGGTCGTTCCCCACCTATATTATAGACAATGTCATGCAATTCGTTGTAAAGCTGGCTATACTCCTTACCCGCTTTAGGCTTGTCTTTTATGGGAACATCAAACGTACTGATTTTCAAGTAATGAATCGGTGACAAACGTTTTTTCAACTCGGCAGCTGTCACTTTCGAATTATACTCCACCACAAAATCGTTTATCCCGACCTTCACATCCACCCCGTACGTTTTCAGCCGTTTCACATCTGCAGTAAAAACAGAATCGATGACATTGAAAAGCGTCGTTTTACCACTCCCGTTAATACCAATCAGGATATTCACATCCGGATTCAGTTTCTCCCAACAAAAATCATACCTCTTCCAGACATTACAAATCTCTATGCTATGAATCAAATTTGCTTTCATATTCAAGGTCTTTCCACAAAGATATAAAACTAAAAGTGAATAACGGAAGGATAAAAACTATATTTTTGCAGCGTTTTATCCAAACCTAATAAAAACCCGATGAAAGGATTATATACCATTCTGTTACTGATTTTCTCCAATATTTTTATGACATTCGCCTGGTACGGGCACTTGAAACTGCAAGAAATGAAAATCATCAACAACTGGCCCCTCATTGGTGTAATTCTGCTATCGTGGTCAATGGCATTCTTTGAGTACTCGCTCCAAATTCCAGGCAACCGCATCGGCTTCCAAGGCAACGGAGGTCCCTTTTCACTCGTACAGTTAAAGGTGATACAGGAAGTCATTACCCTGATTATTTTTGCTGCCTTTACCATGATTTTCTTTCAGGGAGAAACACTGAAATGGAACCACATCGCAGCTGCCGTCTGTCTGGTACTCGCCGTTTATTTCGTATTTATGAAATAACACTTCCCCACGTAAAAATAATGGACAACTTCTGTCCATTTTTTTTACAATCTCCAAAGAATCACTCCACATAAACCACTACATAACAGCCACTTGCAAATACGGCACACTCTTTGCTTGTTTGCCTGAAAAACAATTGTACAATGCAAACGATATTTCTTAATCTCATTTTTCGCAGAATAAAAAGGAACAGGCTTTATACGACTATCAATATACTCGGACTGAGCATTGCCCTTACTGCCTCCCTCCTGCTATACACTCATGTTGTCAAAGAATTCAAGACCGACCGCTTTCACGAAAATGGGGAAAATATTTACCGAATTAATTTATCCGGAATCTTTACGAATGCATGGAGCGCCTGCACTTGCGACGGTTTGGCCCCCGCCATGCAAAGCGACCTCCCCGGGATAGAACGTTACGCCCGTATTTACCGCACAAAGTATCAAATCAAAGCATTAAATGCCACCGACTATATCCAGCCGCAACACGTCATCTATACCGATAACCAATTCTTCCAAATGTTTTCATTCCCATTGATTGCCGGAAAAATTCCCGGACAAACGGAGGAGGACTGGTGCATCATTTCCGAAAAATACGCCCGTCTCTGTTTCGGGAAAGAAAATCCCATCGGGAAAGTACTGATCCTACAACCCGACAACAAAGGCAGAAAGCCGGAAGAAATACAGATAGCAGGTGTCATGAAAGATATTCCCGCCTGGTCTTCCCTGCAAGCAGACCTTATTTTAAACTATGCCCCCCGCATAGTCAAACAAAATAGCTGGAATAGCTTCGGTACCGAAACGTATGTTCAACTCTCCCCGCATACCAATCTCTCAACAATCTGTTCAGGCATCCCGGAAATATTCGAAAAACACAACCCGTACTTTAAAGACTCCGGTAAGAAAATACAAAGCAACTTGCAACCGCTTTATGATGTTTATTTCGGCTCTTCCGACATAGAATCCAATTCTTTCTGGGGATACATTCCTCATGGTTCCCGTCTGCTGACGTTCATTTTAAGCAGCGTGGCTTTTATTATATTTGTATTGGCAGCATGCAATTACATGCTGATAAAAATGGCAAACCTGCATCGGGAACTTTCCCTTCTTGCCATCCAAAAATGTTACGGAGCCACTTCCCGCTCCATACAAATACAACTCATTTTAGAAATGATCCTGCAAATCTTTGCTGCTCTGGTTATAAGCCTGGTCTGTGTAAAGATGCTTCATCCTCATTTCATCGCCATCCTGTCACCCAAACAACCTTACACCCTGCAATTAACCCTCTCAGAAGCAGGCATCTATTTACTCTATATCATTACTTTAACCGGAATCATCAGTACAGGACTTTATCTTTACATCCAAAAACATCTGAACCTCCACAGCGTTAAAGACCTTACTCTTAAAGAAACCGGACACTATGACCTGAAAAAAATCCTTGCCACAGTACAGATGTGCATTTTCTGTACCCTACTCTTTGTTTCCGCTATCGTACTTAAACAAATGCATTACTTAGAAAATAAAGACCTGGGAATAAATACAGAAAATATGTTGTGGGTACAGATATATAATTCCGACCCTGTCAGCCTGAAAAGCGAAATCCTGCAAAAACCTCAAATAACGCATGTCAGCAACAGTTCCGCTCTGCCGGCAGAAAGAATGTGGCAAACATCGTTCACCCTTCCGGACAACCCGGGAAGTCCACAAAATTGCAATATTCTCCTGGGGGACAACGACTTCCTATCTACCCTCGGCATCTCTCTTTTTGAAGGAGAAAATATCCACCCGGGGAGTTACAGAAAAAATGAGGAAATAAAAAATCAGTTCTACGAGGAGCAAAGAAAAGCCGACCAACAAGGTAAACCCTTTCCGGAATACCCCCAACTCGAACACCAGGTTTTAGTAAACCGGAAATTCGTAAAAACTTACGGTCTCACTAACCCCATTGGCACTCTGCTTTCAGGCAAATATGGTAATCTATACCGCATTGTCGGAATTACCGAAGACTTCCACTACCAACCTCTCTATAAAAATATCGAACCTGTGATGATTGGCTACAACGCGGGATATTACAATAGCGGAAGTTTCAATCTGAAATACCAACAAGGAAGCCGCGCCGATGTCCTCACTTTTCTTAATACACTGAATGAAAAACAACCTTATCATTCCGCCTCTCTGAATTATAGCGAATACAAATATTCGGATATATACGATAAAGACGTCGCATTCATCCGGATGATCAACATCTTCACATTAATAGCCTTATTCATCGGAAGTATGGGAATATTTGCCTTCTCCGTCTTTCTCGCCGAAAACAAGAAAAAAGAGATAGCTATCCGAAAAGTGAACGGAGCGACCGAATGGAAAATTATGACCCTGATAAACGGCAATTTCGCAAAACAAACCCTGATTGCCTGCCTCATCGGACTCCCTGTCGGTTACTTCTTCATCCAAAAATGGTTGGAAAACTTCGCCTACAAAACCTCATTGGAATGGTGGATATTTACAGGCATCATATTACTCTGCATCGCTTTCGTCACATTGATTGTCAGCTTCCAAACCTGGAAATCCGCCACCCTTAACCCCATTGAAAGCCTGAAAAGAGAATAAGCATTCACTTTGTTACGGCGGTAACAGTTACCGCCGTAACAAAATAACCTTTCCAAACTTATCGTATAGAATAACTACATATCCTGCAAGGATAAACAAACGGTCTCAATCTGATATTTCGGCAACAGCTTATTTTTAAGATGCTCCACTTTAGCAAACAGTAATTCCGGTTTGAAATTTTTCTTTTGCCGTTTTACTTCGACTGCAATAGCTTGATTTTTCTCCAGTTTCAAGGCAACAATGTCAATTTCATTTTGATTGCCTTTAGCCTCCCACCATGAACCGATAGCCCGATACTGGAGACTCTCGGCAAATTGCTGCTTGAAATATTTTTCCAGCATCACCCCCGAATAGGTCGGATAATCCGACTTGATAATATTCTGTAAACCGATGAAATTCTTTATTTCTATCAGGGAACGGTAACGGTCAAAATAATTAAACCAGAACCGAATGAAATTATCTTGTATCTCATAACGGACGGTCTGACTACCCACTTTCGACAATATCGGACGCTGCCGGACAATAATATTGTAATCCTCTATCAAACGCTTAATCTGCCCGCCAAGACTTTTATCCCCCAACGCCGCTTCGATTTCGGACTGCGTATTGAGTCCTCCGGAAACAGCACTTAAAATCGAAAAATAAGTAGCATAATTTTTCCCGAATTCCTCTACCAACAGATTTTTCCCCTCATCGGTAAAAGGGGAATTTTCCCGAACCATAAATGAAATCATCCCCTCTACATTCAACGCGGTATTATCACAGAGCAATTCCACATATTTGGGAACACCGCCCGTAAAAGAATAGAAAGCAAGCAAATCATCATTCGTATACCCCGGATTATAATCACGCATAATCTCTTTCAACGTCATTAAATCGAAAGCCGACAATTTGATAATATTATCCGCCCTGCCAAACAGAGGCTCTTTGTTATTTTGAAATATTTTCTGCATCAACGAATAAATGGAGCCTGATACAATCAGATTCATCTTCGACTTCATCCGGTAAGTATCCCAAATATTCTGCATATCACTATATACCGATTCATTGATGTTATAGAATTCCTGAAATTCATCAATCACAAGATTGAATGACCGATGTGATGCCAGTTCCATCAGATATTGAAACAAAGACCGGAACGTACGGATTTCCGCAGGGACAAAAGCATCCAGCGATTGATTAATGACAGGAATAAATTCCGCACACAGAGTAGTTTCACTTTTACGCCCCACAAACAGATAAACGGTCGGTTGATTTTCGACCGACTTCATAATCAAGCTGGTTTTGCCAATTCTCCTTCTCCCTGTCACCACCGTCAAACGGGAATGATCGGTAAACGACAAATTCTGTATTCGCCTCAACTCCGCTAACTCACTGATTCTGTTATAAAACCTCATACAGTTATCTTTGTTACGGCGGTAACAGTTACCGCCGTAACAAAGATAACTAAAAATCGAAACATAATCAACCTCCGGCCTCCCTCAACAAAGAAAAACTAAATGCCCTGTTTCTGCATACACAAAAACAGGGCATTATAAATTCAGGATAACCGAAAATTAATCTTCGCGGATGGCTTCGATACCGGGCAATTTTTTGCCTTCGATGTATTCGAGCAATGCACCGCCACCTGTGGATACGTAGCTTACTTTATCAGCCAAATGGAATTGATTAATAGCTGCCACTGAGTCTCCACCACCGATTAATGAGAAAGCTCCGTTTTCAGTTGCTTTTACAATAGCATCGGCAACGGCTTTCGTACCTTCGGAAAATTTTGGCATCTCAAATACACCTACAGGACCGTTCCACAGAATGGTCTTCGAACCTTCTATCACTTTCGCAAATTTCTCCCGGGTTGCAGGACCGATGTCCATACCTTCCCAACCCTCGGGAATATTCATCGGGTCACATACCTGTGTGTTAGCGTCGTTACTGAAAGCGTCACCGACAACAGCCTGGTCGGAAAGCACCAGATTCACTCCGGCATCTTTCGCCTTCTGCATGATGTCACGCGCCAAATCCAATTTATCTTCTTCGCAAATGGAAGAACCGACATGACCGCCCATTGCTCTTTTAAACGTGTAGGTCATACCTCCACCTAAAATAAGATTGTCCACTTTGCCCATCAGATTCATGATGATGTCAATCTTGGAAGAAACTTTAGAACCTCCCATAATAGCGGTAAAGGGACGTTTCGGATTTTTCATCACGCTGTCCACAGCCTTCAACTCACCTTCCATCACATAACCGAACATTTTGTCCTTCGGGAAATATTCGGCGATCAATGCAGTAGAAGCATGAGCACGGTGAGCCGTGCCGAAAGCATCATTAATCCAGCAATCACCTAAAGAAGCCAAATCCGCAACAAATTTCTTTTGTGACTCTTTTACTGCCGCCTTGGCTGCTTTTTTCTCTTCATCCGAAGCATCTTCTGCCAATCCGCGAGGTTTACCCTCTTCTTCTGCATAAAAACGGAGATTTTCCAACAACAACACTTCCCCCGGTTTTAATTCGGCAGCCTGTTTTTTTGCACTTTCTCCCACACAGTCATCGGCAAATTTCACCGGACATCCCAACAACTCTTCCAAATGTTTCAGGATATGTTTCAACGAATATTTTGCATCTACTCCCTTCGGGCGTCCCAAATGCGACATCAGAATCACCGAACCACCTCCGGCCAATACTTTCTTAATCGTAGGAACGGCAGCCCTCATACGGGTATCGTCCGTAATCTCAAATTTGTCATTCAAAGGCACATTAAAATCTACGCGGATCAACGCTCTCTTACCTTTGAAATCATACGTGTCAATTGTTTGCATAAATTTATTATTAATTATTAATGAATTATCGGTACTTCCGCCTCAGCGAAATATCATACAATAATAAATTATTCTGACGAAAGAGACAAATCCCTTTACGGATATTTTTACAAACACCCGCTTCCATCCCGATACTTCACCCTGAACTTATCCAAAATAACCTTATACCTATCCTGGGCGGTAAGGCAAGTATCCAGCAAAAATTCACGGACACGTCCCCACTCCTGCAAGCCGCGATAATAAAACAACTTCAAATCATCGGTAATAATGAACGGGACATGCCCGTTAGCCAGACACTCTTTGAACATCACCAAACACCCCACACGCCCGTTTCCGTCCTGAAAAGGATGAATCGCTTCAAAGCGATAGTGCCAACCGACAATCTCCTCAAACGACTTTCGTTTCCTGACGTGATACTCCTCAAAAAGCCTTTTCATTTCCCGGTGTATGGTGTTATAATCTATCTTAATAAAATCGTGCAATCCAAGACAAGTACAATAACAGCACTTTTCTTATCCGCGATAGTCATACCACTACGACTTCTCACACCTTTGTAAACCACATTTTCAAATAAAATGACACAAAAGCCCCGTCCCTCTGTATCACAAATTGTATTATTTTTGTTGCATGAATGTTCACGAACAATATATGCGCAAAGCCCTGGAAGAGGCCCGGATAGCAGCAGAGGAAGGGGAAATCCCGGTGGGGGCGGTGATGGTCTGCAAGGGGAAAATCATTGCACGCGCCCACAACGAAACAGAGAAATTGAACGACGTGACCGCCCATGCGGAAATGCTTGCCATCACGATGGCTGCATCAGCATTGGGAGGAAAATACCTGAACGAATGTACGCTATATGTAACGCTGGAGCCTTGCGTGATGTGTGCCGGAGCCATGGCCTGGGCACAACTTGGTGAAGTTATTTACGGAGCATCCGACCCTAAACGCGGTTTCAGCCGTCTCGCTCCCTCTCCGCTCCACCCCAAAACCAAAATCACGCGGGGAGTCATGGAGAATGAGTGCGGCGAACTTCTCCTGGCATTTTTCAAGGAAAAACGATAGCAGGCGGTTAAAATACCAAGGCTATAATCTGAATAAAGAGTATGAGGAATACCATCGCAATGGGATATACTGTCGCATAAGCCACGCTCGGCGCATCATTGTCCGTCATGGAATCCGCTGCTGCCAGTCCCGGAGTACTCGTCATACCTCCCGTAATGGTACCCAATAAGTCAAAAATATTTATTTTCAGTACAAAATACCCGATAAAGGCAGAAAGCAGCATCGGCACCAAAGTTATAGCCACCCCAACGATAAAAAGCACCCAGCCACTCTCCTGAAAAGTGCTTACCAAATTAACCCCGGCAGAAGTACCCACTTCCGCCAGGAACAACAACAATCCCAATTGTCGGAGCAATTGATTGGCAGAGCCGGACATGGACCAGATGACCGGTCCCGTTTTGCCAATAAAACTCAGCAACAATGCCGTAATCAGTACTCCTCCCGTCAATCCCGGAGAAAAAGTAAAGCTACCGGAAAATGAAATACTGATTTTTCCTACCAAAACCCCCAAAACAATCCCCATAGCTATGGGGAAAAAATCGGTATCCGAAAGTCGCTTTTCATCGTTTCCCAACAAAGAAGCCACCGCTTTCAAATTATCCTGATGTCCGACAATCCGTAATTTATCACCGAACTTCAAGACCAGTCCCGGGTCAGGAGTCAGGTCAATGCCGCTCCGTCTCACCCGGGTCACCGTACATCCGAAAGCCTCCTGTAAATTCAGGCTTCCAATGGTTTTTCCGATAATCTCTTTTTTAGTAAGCAACAGCGACTGCAATTCATAAGAAGTTGCCAAAGGTAAATCTTCCTGTATTCTCATCCCGACCAGCAACTCCAATTGTCTCAATGCATCCTGCGTACCCACCGCCTTAATCAAATCCCCTTGGTTCAATACCGTCTGAGGAGAAGGCATTTCCGTTACCTCCTCATGTTTCACCCGTGAAATCACTGCACCCGTCATCGTACGTACCTGCAATTGCAAAAGACTTTTACCGGCAATATTGGCATTCGTAACCCGGAAACTTGCCGTATGGAGTTCCGGATGTTTATCGTACTGCAATTGTTCGAGGCGCTGTTCCTCTTTCTTGAGGTCTATATTCAGTATTTTAGGCAAAAGCTTTACAAATAAAATCACTCCGATTACTCCAAAAGGATAGGCAATACCATAAGCAATGGAAGCATAGGAAGAAGAGGTCGAATCTATAGCTGCCGCCAAACCGGGTGTACTCGTAAGAGCCCCGGCAATCAATCCGACCACCCCCGGTATTTCAATACCCAAAACATATTTAAACAACAATGCCGTCAGGCAAGCAGAACCAATAATCAGAAAAGTCAAAAAAATCAACATTTTTCCTTTGGAACGGAAAGAATCAAAAAAGCCGGGTCCTGCCTGAATGCCGATGGTAAAAATGAATAATACCAATCCGAAATTTCCCAATTCTTTAGGAATCACCACCCCAAAATGTCCGAAAAGCAACGCAATAAAAATAACAGCAGAAACATCAAGGGAGATCCCTTTGAAATTGATGCGTCCCAGAATAAATCCCAGTGCTACAATTAAAAACAAAGCAAAATAAGAAGATTGTAAAAGACTTTCCAACATACACTATAAGTTTATACCGTCTGACAAACCAGACCCAATTTTTCAAATTGTTCCCAATATCCCGGAAAGGATTTGGTTACCACCTCTTTATCCCGGATGACCAAACCGGGGTATTTCCATGCCGCCGGAGCGAATGCCATGGCCATCCGGTGGTCGTGATAGGTGGCTATTTCCAACTCTCCAACAGCACAACGGCTGCCGTCCCACATTAATTTGCTGTCACCTTCCGCCTTCAGACAGAATCCGAGCCGCGCCATCTCTTCAATCAAGGCGGCGATACGGTCGGTCTCTTTGATTCTCAACGTTTCAACGCCGGAAAAAACAAAAGGTTTTCCTTGCAAACAACAAGCCACTACAAACGACTGTACCAAATCGGGCATTTCAGTAAAATCAAAATCCAACCTTTTCACTGTCACTTCCCGGGCTTTGAGCCGGACAACTCCCGTTTCAAAAACCGTCTGCACTCCCAGTTTTTCCCACACCTTTACCTGCCCGGCATCGCCCTGCAAACTATCTGCAAATAAACCGGGCAGACAAATCACCCCCTCTTCCCGAATGGCAAGCCATTCATAGAAATAAGAAGCGGCACTCCAGTCCGATTCGACAGAAAAGGATACCGGCACATAAGGACAGGGACGAACTTCAACCATGTTTTCCCCGACTTGTACTGCCGCCCCAAAGTGCCGCATGATAGCAGCCGTCATGTGAATATAGGTACGAGACACCACATGCCCCTTTAATCTCAACTTCAAGCCTTTGACCATATAGGGAGCAATCATCATCAATGCCGATATATATTGGCTGCTCACCGAAGCCGGGATTTCTATCTCCCCTCCCTGTAAATAAGCCCCCCGGATAATCAAAGGAGGAAATCCCTCTTTTTCTTTATATTCTATGTTAGCCCCTAAGCGGTTTAACGCATCCACAAGTACTGCAACAGGGCGTTCTTTCATCCTTGCAGAACCTGTGATTTCCCATTTCCCGACTATACGCGACAAATAAGCCGTAAGAAAACGCATCGCCGTTCCCGCATGCCCGATGTCAAAACAAGAACCGTTTGAATTCAATACGTTCAGCATAGCCACCGTATCATCACAATCGGATAAATTCCGAACAGGTTGCAGACTATCCGCCAAAGCATTAATAATCAGGACTCGGTTAGATATGCTTTTAGAAGCCGGAAGTATGATATTCCCGCCTGTTTCTGTCCGGTCAAAACGAATGGCTATATCCATATTTTCAATTTCTTTCCGCCAATATACCCAAAGCCTCCATCACTTCCCCGCGACTGCAATAATTGTCGATGCTGACCTTTCCGGGAGCTTCCAACAAGGTAAAATTAACACCCTCTTTTTCATTCTTTTTATCATGGAGCATCAATCCATAAAGCTCTTCCGGTGAGGCCAGCGGATTATACGCAGGATATAAGCCCATGATAAAGCTGCGGATTTCATGATAAAGCCCCCGATCAAAACCCTTTTTCCGGACGGAAAGGTATAATTCCGATATCATTCCGTAAGCCACGGCATCGCCATGATAAAGTTCCGCACCTTTTTCAATGGCTACGCTCTCAATAGCATGCCCCACCGTATGTCCGAAATTCAGGGATTTGCGCATCCCTTTTTCTTTCGGGTCTTCTGTCACCACTTTCTCCTTAACCTCCACAGACTCTTTCAGCAATGCAGGGAAATCCGTTGCGGAAATAATATCCCTGTCCATAGCCAGCAATTTTTGCAAATGTTTTCCTCCCCGCAGTAAACCGTGTTTTAACATCTCTGCAAAACCGGAAAGGAGCTGGCGCCGGGGCAAAGTTTTCAAAAAAGCCACATCAATCATTACCTTTTCCGGCACGGAAAAAGTACCTATTTCATTTTTTAATCCATTAAAGTTAATTCCGGTTTTTCCTCCCACCGAAGCATCCACCTGCGCCAATAAAGTTGTCGGGATATTGATACATTTTATTCCTCGTTTAAAGCAAGAAGCAGCAAATCCGCCAAGATCTGTCACCAGTCCTCCGCCAAGATTAATCAGCAGCGCATTCCTTCGGGCCCCTTCGGAAGAGAGTAGCCGCCAGATTTCCTCCACACTCCCAAGAGATTTGTAATTCTCCCCGGAAGGAACGGTAATCACATGTTCCCCGCGAATTTTCAGGTTTTCAAGAAGAGGCAAACAATACATGCGGGTATTTACATCCGTCAGGACAAAAATCTGTCCGGATTCGTATTGTTCCAATTCCCGACGCAATTCGCCGCAAATGTCCGATGTAAATAAAACCGCATTCATTTCTCCCAATTTTTCGCAAAGATAATGATAAAAAAAAGAGTTTGGGCAGGCTGCCTCAAGAAGGTTGCGTTTTATCAAAAGTAAAGATTCAAGGCTTTGGGCCAATTCTTCCGGTGATTGAGATTATCAACAGGCCACAAGGCCGGATGTAAAAACACCTTCAAAACTTATACTATAAACCGACTTCGCTTTAACATCCCTTATAGACAAAGCGCTTTTAGCTACTCATTCCTTCCAGGACAACTCCGCTTCGAAACGGAGTCATAACGGTAGCATAACGGAAGCATGACGGCAGTATATATAAGGGATGTTAAAGATAGAGCGGGGGGATGATTGCGAATTCTATTACCTTTCCCTCGATTTCCCGGTAGTTTTCTGTAAATTTGTTATATTAATCTCCTGTGCGATGAACAATGACAGTACTATTAAAACACAAGCAGGCATAACTTTCCTGCCTAAGCTGAATTCACGCTTGTATCTTCCTCTGATAGAGGCTTGCGGAGGGATAGAAGGTTTTTTTCTTGAAAACGAAACGGCTCTGAATGCTCTGTATGCGGAATTTCATTTGAAAAAAGATAGCTTCAACCGGAAACAGGCCTTGGAGAGGGCAGAAAAAGAGCTCGAATATATCGACCGTTATGCGATTCAGGTATGCAGTACGGAACATTCCCAATATCCGTTTTTGCTAAACCAGTGTGAGGATGCTCCTTTGGTGTTTTATTACAAAGGACGCTTGTCCCCCGACGAACTGACTTATCTTGCCATTGTAGGTACCCGCAAGGCCTCGGAACGTTGCCGTTTGCGGGTGGAAAACATCCTCGGCGAGCTGCACAGCCTATGTCCTGCATTAGTCGTTGTCAGTGGCCTGGCTTTCGGCATTGACATAACAGCTCATCAAGCCTGCCTGAAATACGGCATTCCCACTTACGCCGTTTTAGGACACGGTCTGAATATCATATATCCGGCTGCCCACAAAAACACAGCCGAGAAGATACTCTCTCAAGGCGGAGCGTTGATATCGGAATTCCCTTGTCAATCCCCTATTTTCCCAGTCAATTTCTTACAACGCAACCGGATCATCGCCGGACTTTGCCAAGCAACTTTTGTTGCCGAGTCAGCAATAAAAGGCGGGGCAATGGCAACAGCCCGTATGGCACAATCCTATTCCCGGGAAATCATAACCCTCCCTGGCCGCCCGGAAGATAAAATGTCCTCGGGTTGCAATCTGCTCATCAAACAGAATATCGCCGCTTTGATTGAAAACGGCGAAGACATTGCCCGGATTTTAGGAATCCACATCCCCATCCCTCCGGTTAAAGGGGAAACTCTCAATCTGTTCGGCGACCTTGAAAACGAAACAATTGTACTCAACGCTTTAACAGAACAAGGAAGTATGAATACAGACCAGCTAAGCATACATACCCGGATTCCCGTTCATGAACTTTCAGCCCTTCTGACCCAATTGGAACTTGAAGAAAAAATCCTCTCACTTCCCGGAAAAAATTATATGATAAAATAGAAACATTACCTCCTTTTTATAACAGTTTATCATCACAATACCTCATCTGATTTCAAATCATAACCAAAAGACAAAATTTCACATTAAAAAAACAAGTATAAAAATTTTGGAATATTAAATAAATAGGTAATTTTGAATCGCTGAAAACGTTTGAATTTTCAAAACAAACAATAGAAGATGCGATCCTTGCAAAATCGCACAAAGACTAAAAAATGATACGACATGAGAGCAGAAATTAAAGAATTCATGGATGCCTTAAAGGCTAAAACTGTCGGAGAAAGCGAATTCCACCAGGCAGTAGAAGAAGTTATTGAAACCGTATGGGATACCTACCAGGCCAATCCTAAATACAAAGCCAATAAGATTCTGGAGAAGATGGTGGAACCCGAAAGAGTAATCATGTTCCGCGTTCCGTGGATCGACGATAAAGGAGAAGTACAAATCAACCGCGGTTACCGTGTACAGTTCAACAGCGCTATCGGACCTTACAAAGGCGGCTTGCGCTTCCATCCGTCGGTAACATTGGGAGGTTTGAAATTCTTAGGTTTCGAACAAACATTTAAAAACTCATTAACTACGTTACCTATGGGTGGCGGCAAGGGAGGTTCCGATTTCAATCCGAAAGGCAAATCGGACAACGAAGTAATGCGTTTCTGCCAGAGTTTTATGACAGAGCTTTGCAAACACATCGGCGCTGATACGGATGTCCCTGCCGGCGACATTGGTGTTGGCGGACGTGAAATCGGCTATCTGTTTGGCCAATACAAAAGAATCCGCAACGAGTTTGTAGGCGTATTGACCGGCAAGAACAGAGAATTCGGCGGCTCCCGCGTTCGTCCGGAAGCTACCGGTTACGGTACTGTTTATTTTGCACAGCACATGCTGAAAGAAAAAGGACAGGACATCAAGGGAAAGACCGTAGCTATTTCCGGCTTCGGGAATGTTGCTTGGGGAGCTGCCCAGAAATTGGTTCAACTGGGAGCCAAATTAGTGACCATCTCCGGTCCGGACGGATACATTTACGATGAAAAAGGCATTACCCAGGAAGGTGTAGATTACATGCTCGAACTGCGTGCCAGCAACAACGATGTCGTAGAACCGTATGCAAAAAAATTCGGTGCCAAATTCTTCGCTAAGAAAAAACCGTGGGAAGTAAAATGCGACCTCGCATTCCCGTGTGCTATTCAGAACGAATTGAATGAAGAAGATGCCAAACAATTGGTTGCCAACGGTTGCCAGATGGTTGTAGAAACCTCCAACATGGGTTGTACGGCAGAAGCCGTGAAGTATCTGAATTCCCAGATTACTTTTGCTCCGGGTAAAGCTGCCAATGCCGGTGGCGTTGCCGTATCCGGTCTGGAAATGAGCCAAAACTCCATGCGTTACAGCTGGACGGCAGAAGAGGTTGATCAGAAGTTGTCACAAATCATGAAAGACATTCATGACACTTGTGTGAAATTCGGAAAAACCGGAGACAAGATCGACTACGTTAAAGGTGCAAACATCGGTGGTTTTATTAAAGTTGCTGAGGCTATGTGCGCTCAGGGACACGTATAAATCACACTTTTTCATAAGCAAAGGGAAAACCCGTCCGGCCAAAGGCCGGACGGGTTTTCTTTTTACAATAAAGTTGAAGAGCCGAAAGGTTGAAGGGGTTAAAAAGTTTTATTATTTTCGTACTATTATTAAAGAACAGAATAAGCGCCATGTTTATTGATACGCATTCACACATTTACGGGGAAGAATTTAAAGAAGACCGAAAGGAAGTTATCGAAAGAGCCAGGCGTGCTGGCGTGGAACGGATTATCCTGCCCGACATTGATGCAGAAACCCGCCCGGCCATGCTCGAGCTGTCGGCACAATACCCCGATATGTTATTCCCGACCATCGGGTTGCATCCGACATCCGTCAATGAAGAGTATAAAACCGAATTGAAGAAGGCGGAGAAAGAATTGGGGGAACGTAAATATTACGGTATCGGGGAATGCGGCATAGACCTGTATTGGGACAAGACCTATTATAAAGAACAACTATATGTATTTTCCTATCAGTTAGGTTTGGCAAGAGAGGCCGGCTTGCCTGTCATCATCCATTCGCGTGATTCGTTGGATGAGATTTTCAAGGCGTTGAAACCGTATCCTTATATAAAAGGTGTGCTTCACTGTTTCCCCGGCAATGCGGAAGAGGCACGGCGGGCAATCGGTTCCGGTTTTCTGCTCGGTATCGGCGGAGTAGTGACATTCAAAAATAGTCCGATGGCACAAGTTGTACAGGAAATCGGTACAGAGGCCCTTATTCTGGAGACCGATTCTCCTTACCTCACCCCGGTTCCGTACCGGGGCAAAAGAAATGAAAGCAGCAATATTCCGGTGATTGCCCAAAAGGTAGCAGAGCTGACAGGAACAGATATAAAAAAAATTGAAGAAATCACGACCCGGAATGCAATGAATTTATTTACTTTGTAGATCTAACTATTCATGCAAAGCTAACAGAGATGAAGAAATCGGTTCTCATCATATATACAGGAGGTACGATCGGCATGATCAACGATCCGGAAACGGGTGCATTGTGTCCGTTCAATTTTGAGCAAATAGCTCAGGAAGTCCCGGAAATCAAGGAATTCGGTTTTACGATTGACAGCTATACCCTACCGGAAATCATTGATTCTTCCGATGTAAAACCCTGTCTGTGGGAAGAGCTTTGCCACATCATTCTAAAACATTATAACGATTATTGCGGGTTTGTGGTATTGCATGGTACGGACACCATGGCTTATTCGGCTTCCGCTTTGAGTTTTATGTTATCGAACTTAAGCAAGCCTATCGTTTTTACAGGCTCACAGTTGCCCATCGGCACGATTCGGACGGATGGCAAAGAAAATCTGATAGCGGCATTAGAAATTGCAGCCGCCTATCTCGAAGACAAAGCTATTGTACCGGAAGTATGCATTCTTTTCGGCAACAAATTATTCCGGGGGAATCGCACCACCAAAACCAATGCGGAAAGTTTCGGTGCTTTTCAATCCGCCAACTATCCTCCTTTGGCCGAAATAGGTATTCATATTCATTACAACTACGGAGCCATCGACTATTCTCCACGTACGGGAGCGATCTCCGCTTTTACCCAAATGGACACACACATTGCCATTTTAAAGATATTTCCGGGTATCCGTCCGGAAGTGATGAAAGCTATCATTGACACTCCGGGATTAAAAGGGTTGATATTGGAAACTTACGGAGCGGGGAATGCGCCTTCTGACAATCAATTCCTGGATATGATCAGAGAGGCCAGTGACAAAGGGATTATTATTTATAATGTAACCCAGTGTCAGGGAGGTGCCGTTGAGATGGGACGATACGAGACCAGTTGCGAGCTTTTAAACATCGGTGTTACAAGTGGATACGACATTACAACAGAAGCTGCTGTCTGCAAAATGATGTACTTGTTGGGCCAGGAGAAAGACGCTAATGAAATTAAAAAAAGATTAAATTCGGCTTTAAAAGGAGAAATAACACCAAATCGTGTTGGGTTTTAACATTTTTTTCGTACCTTGCCCCGTGTTTTGAGGGGATTGTAGTGATTAAGCACAAAGGTTTGCATAAAAAAGAAAAAACATATAGAGTTAAATTTTAATTATTTATAAACTAAAAATCAGTTAAATTGATCATGAGAAAATTATTCGCACTCATAGCAGTTTTAGGAATGCTTACGATTGGAGCATCAACAATGCTTAAAGCACAGGAAGCAACGGATGCCGCACAGGAAGCAGCACAGACGACTTCAACCATTTCATCCAGTGATGAAGATGTTGTTGAAAGTACATCATTGCACGCAGCTATCAAACAGAAATTCATCGAAGGTGGTGCCGGATTTATGGCAGCCGTTATTCTTTGTTTGATTTTCGGTTTGGCAATTGCTATTGAAAGAGTTATTTATCTGAATTTATCCGACACCAACACCAAGAAATTGGTTGCCGGTGTGGAAGATGCGTTAAACAACGGCGGCATCGAAGCAGCAAAAGAATATTGCCGGAATTCCAGAGGTCCTGTTGCCAGCATTTTCTATCAAGGTTTGATGCGTTATGACCAGGGTGTAGATATGGTTGAGAAATCAGTTGTATCCTACGGTTCTGTACAGATGGGTCTTTTGGAAAAAGGTTTGACCTGGATTTCTTTGTTTATAGCTATCGCTCCGATGATGGGATTCTTGGGAACGGTAATCGGTATGATCGAAGCCTTCGATAACATCCAGGCTGCTGGTGATATGAGCCCGGCATTGGTTGCAGGAGGTATTAAAGTTGCTTTGATTACGACAGTAGGCGGTTTGATCGTAGCTATGATTCTGCAGGTATTCTTCAACTATTGTAATTCAAAAATCGAAGGCATCGTGAACAATATGGAAGATGCTTCAGTTAGCTTGTTGGATATCTTAGTAAAATACAATCAAAAAAATAAATAATAACCATGACTGAGAAAATTTTAAAAATCGTCACAATCGTAATGTTTGCCATTACGGTGGTTATTCTGGGCTTCTTTATCTTCGGAGGAGAGGTGCCCGACCAAGTTTATACCACCCCGGTTTATGCAGCATCATTACTGAATTGGGCATATATATTGTTTATCATAGCTGTTGTAGCTGCTGTGGTATTCCCGATTGTACGTCTGTTTACCCGTCCCAAACAAGCCATGAAAAGCTTCATCGGACTGGCAGCTTTAGTGGTCGTTGTATTGATTGCTTATGCAATGGCAGACGGTACACCGATGAATATTATCGGATATAGCGGTCCGGATAATATACCTTCCAGGTTGATATTCTCGGATACGATCATTTATACAATGTATATTCTCTTCGGAGGTGCAATCATTGCAATTTTTGCAACTGAACTGCTGAGAAAATTAAGATAATCATTCCCCCTTCGGGGGATTGGATAAAAAATAACAATATGGCAAAAAAAACACCGGAAATCAACGCGACTTCGACTGCAGACATTGCATTCTTGCTGCTTGTATTCTTCTTGGCTACAACCACAATGAATGTCGATTCTGGTATGTTCCGAAGATTACCGCCATATCAGCCGGATAACACTGAAGCACCCAAAATTGCAAAACGGAATATTTTGCAAATTTTGGTGAACAAAGACAATTTGCTATCGGTGAACGGGGAGGTTTTAGACGTAAACCGTTTAAAAAAAGAAGCTCTCGATTTTATCCTGAATCCGGCGAATGACGAGAATCTGCCAGAAAAATCAGTAAAAGAAATCGAAGGTTTAGGCAATGTTGAAGTTTCCAAAGGAGTCATTTCCCTTCAAAGCGACAAGGGTACTTCTTACGAAATGTATATTGCTGTGCAAGACCAGTTGGCAGCAGCTTTTAATGAAGCAAGAGATCGCAAATCAGTATCGAAATGGGGCAAAAAATACAATGACTTAAACAGCGACCAGCAGGAAGCGATTAAGAAATGGGTTCCCATGTCTATATCTGAAGCAGAACCTAAAAACATAGGAGGAAAGAAAAAGTAATGGCAAAGTTTAAAAAAGACAGTAAAAAGGAAACGCCGGCTATTTCTACCGCGTCACTACCTGATATTGTATTCATGTTGCTGTTCTTCTTCATGGTAAGTACTACCATGCGCGAAGTTACCCTCATGGTTCAGAACAATATGCCTCAGGCAACACAGATTGCAAAACTGGAAAAGAAATCGTTAGTCAGCAATATTTATGTTGGTAAACCGACGATTCAATATCAAAAAGCATACGGAACAGAACCCCGTATTCAGCTAAATGACAGGTTTGCAACTCTTCAGGAATTAGGTGCATTCGTCGCTGCCGAGCGTGAAGCACGTAAGGAAGAAGACAGAAATAGTATTACCAATAACCTGAAAGTACAGTCACAAACCACAATGGGTATTGTAACTGATATTAAACAGGAATTACGTAAGGCTAACTCCTTAAGGATCAATTATGGTTCCAGACAAAAAGTCCAGAATTGACCTAAAATTCAATAAAAAAGGGGGCGAAAGTCCCCTTTTTTTATTTTATTTATTACTTTTGTAACCGCATTTGGTTCCGTAGTTCAATGGATAGAATGAAGGATTCCGGTTCCTTTGATTGGGGTTCGAGTCCCCACGGGATCACAAAGTAAAATTCCAAAATACTAACAATCAGTATTTTGGAATTTATTTTTTTAAATCACCAATATGAATATAAAAACCAAGGGATATATTTTAGGAGCCATTGCAGCAGCTACGTATGGAATGAATCCGCTTTTTACTCTCCCGCTTTATGAAGCCGGCATGGATCCGGATTCGGTTCTTTTTTTCAGGTATCTGTTTGCTATCCCTGTATTAGGCATCATGCTCAAGGCCAGAGGACGAAGTTTCCGTCTGAAACGCAATGAGATTCTGCCTTTACTTGTCATGGGATTATTGGTTTCCCTTTCATCCCTGTCATTATTCCAAAGTTACAATTACATGGAAGCGGGCATTGCTTCCACATTGCTGTTTATTTATCCTATCCTGGTTGCCCTGATTATGACTCTTTGTTTCAAAGAAAAACTATCCTTTCAGACTATCTTATGCA
The DNA here is from genome assembly GCA_910589025.1 of uncultured Odoribacter sp. GTDB lineage: Bacteria > Bacteroidota > Bacteroidia > Bacteroidales > Marinifilaceae > Culturomica. Next base: position 74,845 of record CAJURM010000005.1, read on the forward strand.
TTCTGCTGGCTCTTATCGGCATCGGACTGCTCTACAAAGGAGAAAATGGTACAACCCTCAATTTAACAGGTGTCAGTCTGGTGATGGTTTCTTCACTTTCGTACGCCATTTATATTGTAAGCGTAAACCGCCCAAAATTGAAAGATATTGCTACGCTCAAGCTCACATTTTATGTTTTGCTTTTCGGCTTATTTTTATTTTTCGTCCGGGTGGACTTCGGTCAAAGTCTTCATTGGGCCGGGACATGGTATCATTGGGGCAATCTGCTTGCTTTAGCCATCTTCCCGACAGCTATTTCTTTTCTCTGTACGACACAGTCCATTCAATATATCGGTTCCACTCCCACAGCTATTCTCGGCGCTTTAGAACCTTTGACGGCTGTATTCTTCGGAGTAACGATTTTCGGAGAATCACTAACTTTCAGGTTACTATGCGGAATATTGATGATTATTACAGCGGTTACGCTTATTATAGCCGGAAATAATGTCACTACCACACTGATCCGCTTCCGAAAACTTTTTCCCCGTCTCCCGTTCAAAAGAGAGTAAACAACAGGAACAGATTCATTTAATTATGCAAACAATTTCAAGATATACTTCATGGAAGGTCATTAGTGGCTATGTTTTGCTTTTTTTGCTGAGTATTCTTGGCGCCATACTGATTTACAAACAAATCACACAGTTCATTTATAAAGACGAGCAGAACGGCAGTTCCGCCCAAAGATTGTTTTTCATCGGAAATATCCTTACCGGGCTATATGAGTCGGAAGCAGTGAGCAATGCTTTCGTACAAACCGGCTCACGGAACTATTTCCAGAAATACCTGAATATTCTGGAAGAAACCGAAGCCAATATCCGTTCATTAAAATCGTTGACGATACAGGAAGAGCAACAACTCCGCATAGATACGATCCGTCTGTTACTGGAGAAAAAAGTGCGCAATCTCCAGGAACTCGTCCAGGTAAAGCAGTCTCTTGCTCCGGATAATTTTTACAGTAAAGCCATTGCCAGTATAGAAGCGCGGCGCGACTCGGCTCTGGATAAAATCAACATACGGAAAAGGTTTGTCACAACAATCGACAGTTCATACATTAAGTCGGAAAAGAAAAGGCGTTGGTTGTTTTTCAAAGCTAAACCGGATTCGGTACTTAAAATTTCCCAATCCCAGCATACCATTATCGATACTCTTCCCGAGCAAAGCAATACGCAGAATACCGACAGTATTGTACATGTCCTGAAATCAGCCTGGGAAGATTTGCAAAGACAAACCCAGGACATCACAAGCCAGATTAACCGGAAGGAATATGCTCTGATACGGCAAAGTACATATATCACAGACCAGTTGAAACGGATTTTGGGAGAATACGAAAAGGAGGAAATTTATCACACCCAAAAGAAACAGGAGAGCCGGGAAAGGACGATTTCAATCCTAACCCGGATTTTTGCCTGGATTGCAGCTATAACGCTTCTGTTTACGATATTTTTTATCATTTTTATTCTGCGGGACCTTTCCAGAAGCCAACGTTACCGGAAACAATTGGAAGAAGCCAATCACTACAGGGACCAATTGCTCAAAAGCCGGGAAAAATTAATTCTGACAGTTACCCACGATATTAAATCCCCTCTGAGCTCCATTTTGGGATATATCGAATTATTGCACGGGACGAATCCCGATAAAAGGCAAGTTTATTTTCTGGAAAATATGAAGGGTTCGTCCCAGCATATTTTAAACCTGATTACCAATCTGCTGGATTATTCCCGTTTAGAGAACAATAAAATGATTCTGGAAGCGGTGACTTTTAATCCGTTTCAGGTGTTCCAAGAAACCTGTGACAGTTTTCTCCCTCTGGCACTATCCAAAGAACTGTCGTTAAGCTGTCACATCGATTCACACCTAAACCGGGACTTTACGGGAGACGCGTTACGCATCCGACAAGTGTTGGTAAATATACTCTCAAATGCCATCAAGTATACCTCTTCCGGTTCAATCTCTTTTGAGGCTCTTTTACAGGAAGAGACACAAGAAACAATCGTCCGGATAAAGGATACCGGTAGCGGTATGACCAAAGAGGAACAAAAGATGATATTCGAAGAGTTTACACGTTTATCTTCCAATGCTTCCAATGCAGAAGGAACAGGGCTTGGGCTTACTATCACCTTAAAATTAGTCGAATTATTAAAAGGCAATCTCTTACTGGAAAGCGAACCGGGGGAAGGCAGTTGTTTTACCATTACCCTACCGCTCCAGGCTGCTCCATCAACAAACTCTCAGAAAAATGTCCCTTCCATTCCGAAAACAGCTTTTGAAAATTTAAAAATATTATTGGTGGACGATGATTCCCTGCAACTGGAAATGACCGCCGCTTTACTGAATAGACAGGGTATTCAAACAGAAACCACCCATTCTCCGAAAGAGGTCTGCGATAAATTGCAATCTGCATCCTATGACATGCTTTTTACAGATATTCAAATGCCCGAAATGAATGGTTTTGAATTAGTCAGACAAATCCGCAGTCTGCCTTTGTTCCAAAACCTCCCGGTCGTTGCATTATCAGCCGACGCCGAAAAAACTGAAGAAGATTATCTGCGTGCAGGTTTTACAGCTTATTTAGGAAAACCGTTTACTTCTTCGCAAGTTATTCAACTTTTAAGCAGGTTAACGGATAAAACTATCGTACAATCATGCAGCGATTCATCCCCAAAGGAGGATGACACCTCTTCTGGTAAAGGCTATACATTGAAAAATGTCCGGTTGTTTACAGATAATGACGCTGAGGCAACAGCTCAAATCATCAGCTCTTTTTGTACGGAAACGGAAAAACATATCCAATCTTTGCACTCTTTTGCATCAGAGGGCAGATGGGAGGAAATTTCGCGTTTAGCCCACAAAATGCTGCCTATGTTCAGACAATTGGAAGCACAAACAGAAACCGCATTATTAGAAAAGCTGGAACATGCGGCAACTCCTTTTTCAGAAAAGGAAATCACGGAACAAGTAAAAAGAATTATCACTCTCTCCCACATTTTACTTGAAAAGCTGAGAAAAGAATAGCCCCCGGTTATTCTATCGAGTATAATTTCATTTTATTATAGAGGGTTTTGCGGTCAATTTTTAACAGACGGGCAGCTTCACTTTTATTGTTATGAGTTTTCATTAAAGCTTCCCGGATTAAATCGGCTTCATTTTTTTCACGCCGGGATGCAAAATCTTCCGGAGTAACAGTCACAGACAAAGCAAGTTCTGCAGGAATATCGTTTTTCCCGATAAAACCAGATTGACAAAGCAAGGTAGCTCGTTTCACCACATTCCGCATTTCCCTGAGATTGCCCGGCCAAATGTAGTTCTTAAATATCCGCATCACCTCTTCCTCAAAGCCGATCACTTCTTTTCCCAGTTCCTGGTTTGAAGCGGCTAAAAAATGATTGGCAAAGAGAGGGATATCTTCCCGTCGCTCACGCAGGCTTAATGCTTTCAAGGAAAATTCATTCAGACGATGATAGAGGTCTTCCCGGAAGTTTCCTTCCGCTACGGCTTTCGTCAGATTCTCATTGGTAGCAGAAATGATACGCACATCAAATGCCACCTCTTTATCGCTTCCCACCGGTTTTACTTTCCGTTCTTCCAAAGCCCGAAGCAATTGTATCTGGACATCATAGCTCAGATTTCCAATTTCATCTAAAAAAACAGTACCGCCGGAGGCTGCCACAAAATACCCGGTCTTATCGTTCACGGCTCCCGTAAAAGCCCCTTTTACATGACCGAAAAATTCACTGGCAGCCAGGTCTTTTGGTATTGCCCCACAATCCACAGCCACAAAAGGAGCATCTTTCCGGTTACTCTGCGCATGAATCAGACGGGCAATGTATTCCTTGCCGGAACCGCTTTCTCCGGTGATAAGAACTGTCATCATCGTTGGCGCCACCAAACGGATATATTCATACAATTTTTCTGCTTCGGGACTTGTTCCCTTCACATAAGGAACAGAAAGACGCTTTTTTTCCTGTATTTTTTGTACGGATCTTTCTTTTTGCTCTAAAGCTTCCTGTATTTTTTTCAGGATTTCCTCCGGTATGACAGGTTTCGAGACATAATCAAAAGCTCCTGCTTTAATAGACTCCACAGCCGTATATATGTCCGCATAGCCTGTCATCAGAATTACCTGTGTACCGACGTAGTGCTTTTTTATATTTTTAAGTAAGAAAATACCGTCCTTATCTGGCAAGCGCAAATCAGTCAATACGATATCGAACGGCTCCGATTGTAATTTTTTCAATGCACTCTCTGCCGAAAAAACATCTTCTACCACAAACCCTCTTTTGGTCAGCCAGGTTTTCAACATCAAACCAAATGTAGTGTCATCATCTACCAACAGGATCTTTGCCATAATTCACCGATTTGTAAATTTTCAAGCCATTTTACCACTCCAACAGAATTTTATCTTCATCCCCTGACTGGGTGCGGGCAACAATTTCATTCTTTCCTCTATTCAATTTTACGCTGTTCCAGACAAAGGTTCCGTATTCTCCTTTCTTTTTTCCCAAAGAACGGCCATTCAAGCATAACTCAACCAAGGGCTGATTGGAATAGACCTTTATGGATTGCAAGGCTCCGGAACGTTTTGTCAAGCGACGTCCGGCAATATATACAAAAGAATTTTCCCGGTTCCAATTGGCTTTGTAAAAATAAAATGCATCCTTCTTTACTTTCCTGTCAAAAGTAACCAATCCTTTGTCATTTTTCCCGTTCAGTTCTCCTTCCCGGCGGTGCGCAGCTCCGAAATCAAACATATTCCACACAAAAGTTCCCCATAAAAACGGACGGTTATCAATAGCTTTCCAATGTTCTTCGTGAAAATAAGTCTGCCAGTTTTCCGGATGCCAATAACTATTGGCAACAGGCTTTACCAAATCTTCCTGTTGATGCAATATACTTGCTCCGGCTCCGTATTCACTGATTCCAATTGCCCGCTGCGGATATCGCTTATGTACCTCATCCGCCCATTCTCCGATTCCGGAAGGTTCTCCACCATACCAACCATAGTACATATTCCAGGCAATGACATCGGTTAACTCGTTAATCCGGCCTCCCTGGTTACTGGCAGAAGTGGTCAGACGTCCCGAATCCAATTGACGGGTCAAGTGGTTGAGCTCTGTGATGTAATCCACGGGATCGTCCCCAGCCTGTTTCAGTTCATTAAACAAACCCCAGAAACAAATGGAGGGATGGTTGTAGTTCTGCAATATCAATTCCCGGAGTTGGTATTTCCCATTTTCCTTAAACGATACCTGATTTACAAACCCCTTATCCCGGTATCCTCCCGGTCCGACAAAGGGTATTTCCGCCCAGACTACAAATCCGTATTCATCACACAAATCATACATCAGTTTATCCTGAGGATAATGCGCCAACCGGACAGCATTTGCCCCCATTTCCGCCATAATTTCCATATCTTCCCTATGATGCTGTGGTAACAAGGCATTCCCGATTTCCGCCCGATCCTGATGCCTGCATACCCCTTTCAAAGGCAAATGCTCTCCATTTAAGAAAAAACCTTTTTCCGGATCTACCCGAAAATAACGGAAACCGATTCTATCATCTATCCGGTCAGACACCTTTCCGCCCACTATCAACTCCACGGACAGGTGATACAAATAGGGATCCCGCCGGCCATTCCATAAATGCGGTTTCTTCACTTCAGCCGCTAACTCCACCACATGCTGCTCCGGAATAAGAGTCTGTTCTTTTTTCACAATTTCCTTACCCTCTGCATTCTTTAAGCAAACTCTCAATGTAGCCGGTACATTCAACTGTCCTTCCCAATGCGCTTTCAATTTTAAATCCGCCTTTTCATGCGAAACATTTTCCTGACTTACATATACTCCCTGCGAACCGAAATCCGACAATGAAAAATGCAGGGGTTCCGTTACAATCAATTCTACATCCCGGTATATGCCTCCATACATGTTAAAATCCCCTAAAAGAGGCATAATATCCAACTGAGGAGCATTATTTACCCGCACCCAAATCACATTTTTCTCCCCGTATTTTACCCACGACGTAATATCAACTGCAAAAGCCGTGTAACCGCCACGGTGTTCCGCTACATGCTGTCCGTTCACAAAAACATTGGCTACCGTATTTACCCCTTTAAAATAAAGATACAATCTTTTTCCTTTCCAGGATTCCGGAACCATCAACTCCCTTTCATAGTTACCCAATCCCCGGTAGTAATCAGCCTTTCCGGTTAAGGCATCGTGGTTCCATGTATGGGGAAGTGTAATTTCAGTATATACCCTTTTGGCCGTTTCGTATCCCGGAGTAAAACGCCAGGAATGATTCAGGGATATCACTTCCCGGCACCAACCGGAAAATGTCATAGCACCCAACAAAAACAAGAAAAAATATTTCATATGTGTGTATTTCAATCTGAACAAAAGTATAAAATACACCAAAATAAAAAAAATCCCCTGATTGTTTATCTTATATGAAGTCAGTCCGGTACGGCAGAATTGAGCCCGGATGAAAGTTGTTCTGCCGTACTACCTCCGCCATGTATACAAACGGGATAATATGCAGACAACTTTTCACACAAACAGCCTAAATCTTTATATCTTTTATCAGTTTCCCACTGATTCGGATTATTCAGTTGCAAATATATGCATATCTATTTAGATATTTCAAATATTTATGCATATATTTTCACAAAAACACCCAAATTCTATCATATTTATGCACAAATATGATTTTTCGCCACAAAAGAAAGAAAGCCTTACCACACAAGAACACTTTGAATTTACAAGCAATCCAATGATTTTAATTTCAATTTTTCTACAAAAACCATCAATTAATACTAATTTATCATGATTCTTTTTGTTTCTGAATATTTTTCATAGATTTGCTCTGCAAACGTTAACATTAAAAGACTATGGAAAACGCATACACATTGAATCCTAATCCTTTGGTACAATATTTACAGAAAGCCCAACAGGACTTTACAAAAGCCGACCTCATCAAATACATCACGGAAAATCAGATTGAAATGGTGAATTTCCGTTATGTGGGTGCAGACGGACGCCTTAAAACGTTGAATTTCATTATCAACAGCCTCCAGCACTTAGACAGTATTCTTACTTACGGGGAACGGGTGGACGGCTCCAGTCTGTTTCCATACATTGAAGCAGGCGCAAGCGATTTATATGTTATTCCACGTTACCGGACTGCTTTTCTGAATCCGTTCAGTGAAATTCCGGCTATTGACATATTGTGCAGCTATTATACCAAAGAAGGCAAACCATTAGAGAGTGCTCCGGAATATACCTTACGAAAGGCCCATGAAGAATTCAAAAAAGTAACGGGCATGGAATTCCAGGCGATGGGTGAGTTGGAATATTATGTTATCAGTGAAAAAGAAGAACTTTTTGAAACCGAAGATCAGAGAGGTTATCACGAATCCACCCCTTTCTGCAAATGGGCAGATTTTCGCTGCGAATGCATGCGCGCTATTGCTCAGACAGGTGGACAAATCAAATACGGCCATTCGGAAGTAGGTAATTTCACCTTAGGAAACACGGCTTACGAACAGAATGAAATCGAGTTTTTGCCGGTCAATATTGAAGAAGCTGCCGACCAATTGGTCATTGCCAAATGGATTATGCGTACACTGGCAGAGCGCTATGGGATTAATCTGACCTTTGCCCCCAAAATCACGGCAGGCAAAGCCGGCAGCGGTCTGCATATCCACACCCGCTTAATGAAAGACGGGAAAAACATGTACCTTGCCAACGGCCAATTAACCGATACGGCATTGAAAGCCATTGCAGGAATCCTTGACATTGCTTCTTCCCTGACAGCATTCGGGAACACCAATCCCACCTCTTACTTCCGGTTGGTACCCCACCAGGAGGCGCCCACCAACATTTGCTGGGGAGACCGGAACCGTTCTGTATTAGTACGTGTCCCATTAGGTTGGACAGAGGGAGCTTCTCAGATGATTACAGACGCCAATCCTTTAGAAAAAGCAGCACCGGAATCAGATCCCGGCATAAAACAAACGGTAGAATTCCGCTGTCCGGACGGTTCGGCAGACCTTTATCTGTTATTAGCCGGGCTGGCAGTAGCTGCCCGTCACGGATTTGAGATGGAACATGGAATCGAATATGCCAAAGAACGCTACGTCAGTGTCAATATCTTTGACGAAGCCCACAAAGCAACAGCCGAAAAGTTGAGTCATTTGCCTGCTTCATGTGCAGAATCAGCTGAAAACCTCGAAAAGCAGAGACACATTTACGAAGAGCATCAGGTATTCAGTCCCAGCCTATTAGACGGTATCATCAAAAAATTAAAATCCTACAATGACAGGACGCTGAGAGAGGAAATCGGCAACAATACGGAACGTATTACGGAACTTGTCGGAAAATACGTCAACGCTGAATAGCAAAGGAGTGTAAATAGAAATAAAAGCTATGGATAAAAAGGTTGGCAAAAGTCAGCCTTTTTATATATTTGCAAAAATCAAAATCAGGAAACATGCAAATCACAGTAATCGGTGTGGCCGGAGGTACCGGCTCGGGGAAAAGCACTTTGGTCAAAAAGTTACAGGAAGCCTTTGTTGAAGAGGACGTCATCACCCTCAGTCACGATTACTATTACAAACAAAACAACGACATCACATTAGAAGAAAGAAGGAAACTCAACTACGACCACCCGCAAGCCTTCGACACCGACATGATGATTGAGCATGTCAAGGCTTTAAAAGAAGGCGTTCCGGTAGAACGTCCCGTTTATTCTTTTGTGGACCACAACCGTCTGGAAGCCTCTGTCAAAGTAATTCCCGCAAAAGTATTGATTGTGGAAGGCATACTGATATTTGAAAACAAGAAGTTACGGGATCTTATGGACATCAAAGTATTCGTTGATACGGATGCGGACATCCGTCTGGCACGACGTATTCTGCGTGACGTACGCGAAAGGGGAAGAAGCATGGAATCGGTTGTCGGTCAATATATCGCTACCGTAAAACCCATGCACGAAGAGTTTGTTGAACCCTCAAAAAAATATGCGGATGTAATCATTCCGGAAGGCGGATTTAATTCGGTCGCTGTAGCTATGCTGATTGAGAATATCAAATCTGTTATCCGTTGACGTTTACAACTCTATCGTAAAGCGGGTTTCCTTATCCGGAACAGAATGGACACGAATGGAACCATCATGAGCCCGCATGATCTGACGGGCAATACTTAACCCGATTCCGGAACCTTGTTCCTTGGTCGTAAAAAACGGAACAAATATCTGTTTCATCAACTCTTCGGGAATACCCGGCCCATTGTCTTTAATGGTAAACACAGTACGGTCTTCCTCTGTTTTTGTGGCAGCAATTTCGATACAGGCATTCGCCCTACCCTGCAAAGCCTGTATAGCGTTTTTCACAATATTAATCATCACCTGTCCCAGTAAATTGGAATCGGCATACAGTTTCAAATCTTCCGGCACTTTCGTCATGTCAATCTTTACGGATTTGAAATTATTTTCCGCACTACAAAGAATCACTATGCGCTGTATAAATTCGGAGACATTGAACAACTCTTTTTCGGGGGTAGGAATCCGGGTAAATTTACGGTAAGACTCAACAAAAGAGACCAGTCCTTTACTTGTCTCGCTGATGACATGCAATCCGTTGACAGCATTGTTCCGGATATCACAATCTGCCACATGTTCATCTTCATACAAGGTCAGCAAAGTATCGCTTAAAGAAGTGATGGGAGCGATGGAATTCATGATTTCATGCGACAGCACCCGAATTAATTTTATCCAGGATTCGATTTCCTTCTCATCCATCTCATTGTTGATATCATGAATCACCACCAGACGTACCGCTTCTTTATCAATCCACAAACCGGTAGCTTTGATACTCAACTGAACCGTCCCCCTTTCCATTGTCAATGAAAAAGTCTTCTTATCTCCCGATTTGATATTACCAAACAAAGCCGTCAGCGCCGGGTCAACTCTGTCAAGCTGACGAAGGTGGGTAAATACCCCTAATCCCAACAATTTCAATGCCGCAGCATTCGTGCGCAAAACAAACCCCTGGGAGTTCAGAACAACAATCCCCGAATTAATGCTTTCCAATATCAGTTCATAAAATTTCTCCTGCTGCTGTGACTCAATCCGGGTTTTCCGGAGGATATTCTTCATTTTATTCAGGATATAGCTCAAAAACATTTCTGAACTTGTCCCTTTCCGTTCAATAAAATTAATCGAATAATCATCGTTTTCCATAGCCTCAAAGAAATAGGCTATTTTCCGGTTCACCGAATTGTATAGCGTCAGCGTTTTGGATATAAAAAAGAGAGTTCCGGCACCACACGCTATTCCCCATACGTTAGCCCCCGTCATAAAGCAAAAGAAGCTCGCGATAGAAAAAGCAATGATAACGAGGATGTATAATAACAAGTAAAGGGATATTTTACGAAACATGCTTTATAAGTTTAAAATATAAAATCAGAGATCGTATTTTTTCATTTTATTATACAGCGTCTGCCGGGTTATTCCCAACTGGGAAGCTACAGCCGAGAGATTTCCATTACTCCGGTCAATCGCCAGTTTAATCATCTGCTTTTCCATCTCTTCAAGCGTTTCATTCCTGTCAATGAAAGTGGTTGTCACCGTTTTGAAAAAGAAATCGGAAGGTTTAATGAAGTTTCCTTCACACATAATAACGGCTTTTTCTACAGCATGCTGTAATTCCCGGATATTTCCCGGCCACTTATATTCCATCAGTTTCTCTTTGGCAGGTTGTTGCAGTTTGATATTTTCCTTTCCGTATTTTGACATATACTTTTTCAAAAAGTATTCCGCCAGGGGAACAATATCTTCCCGTCGTTCCCGCAAAGGCGGAATTTCGACATGAATCGTATTAATCCGGTAAAGCAAGTCTTCACGGAATAGATTTTTCTCGACCATATCCTGTATGTTCCGGTTAGTGGCGCAAATCAACCGGATATCAATATCCACCGGTTTGTTGGAGCCGATACGGGTAATTTTACGATTTTGCAGGGCAGCCAGCAACTTGGCCTGTAATCCGTAGGAAAGATTACCGATTTCATCTAAAAACAAAGTCCCTTTATTCGCCGCCTCAAATTTTCCGGCACGGTCTTCCTTGGCATCCGTAAATGCCCCTTTTACATGTCCGAACAGTTCACTTTCAAAAAGGGTCTCCGTTACGGCTCCCATATCGACTGAAATCATCACTTCCGGGGAACGATTGGACAACCGGTGAATTTCCCGGGCAATCATCTCTTTTCCCGTCCCATTCTCTCCTGTAATCAGAATGTTGGCATCCGTTTTGGCGACCTTGCTTATCAAATTATATACCTGCATGATTGCCGGCGATGTTCCCCACAATATAGAAGGCTCACTGTTGAGCTGGCTTTTCAGCACATTTTTTTCTTCCTTCAATTGTTTCACCTCTCCCTGCGATTCCCGCAAACGATAGGCTGACAACAGTGTCGCCACTAACTTGGCGTTATCCCAAGGCTTCACAACAAAATCCGCAGCACCTTCTTTCACCGCCTTCACAGCAAGCTCTATATCGGCATAAGCGGTAAAAAGCACCACCGGGATGTCAGGGTTCACCTCCTTAATCCGCGACAACCAATACAAACCTTCATTTCCTGTATTGATAGCCGCAGAAAAATTCATATCCAACAAAACAACATCGGCTTTCTCCTCTGTAAGAACAGCCGGGATTCTCTCCGGAGTTACCAAAGTAATCACTTTTTCAAAATAACTTCCCAGCAAAAGTTCCACTGCAGTCAAGACCGATTTATTATCATCCACGACCAATATCGTTCCTTTTCTCACCATGGTATTTATTTTTGTTTTTTTCAAAACTAAAAAGCATTTTTCATATTCCGGCAAGGATTGTAAAAAAATTAGACACTTTTCACTTATTTTATTTTTCCCGATTTTCCTTCCTGTATTTCTTTCCCTGTAAAATAATCACACAAGACTGTCTATTTTTTTTACACCTCTATTTTTCAAAACCAAAACAACAACTTGCTTTACAAGCACTTATCGTTTTGGCACGATTTTAGTATGCTTTTTCAGCAAAACAGAAAAAATAAAACCGATTCAAATGATCAGATTGAATTTATTACTCTTATTCTTTGTGGTGATGAGCATTTCATCAAATGCCCAAACCAAAAAATGGAATTTGCAGGAATGTATTGATTACGGCGTAGAGGAAAGTCTTGCTATGGAACGCCAACTGTTAAACAATAAAATTAATCGCACCCATTTAAGAGACGCCCGCTTGGACCTCCTTCCGTCAATCAGCGGTTCTTCAAGCCTGGGATACAATTTCGGACGTTCTATCGGTGAAAACAACACCTATGTCAATACCCGCATCATGTCAAACAATTATTATCTGGGAGCATCCCTGAACCTGTTTTCCGGTTTCAAAGCCATCAACACACTGCGTTACCGCAAAGTATCGGAGCTGCAAGGACTGGAAGAATCGGAAAAACAAGCCAATGACATAGCCGTCAATATTATGCAGGCGTTTTATGACCTGGCTTATACGGAGGGGTTGATTGAGATTTCACAGGAACAATTAGAAAATGCGCGGTTACAATTGAAAAAAACAGAACGCCAGCACGAATTAGGCATCAAACCCAAAAGCGATCTGTTTGACCTTCAAGCCCAGGTGGCGGAAAGCGAATTCATGTTGATTTCCAACCAAAATAAGAAAGCAACGGCTTTGGTCACACTGAAACAGGCAATGAACTACCAATCGGACGAAGAATTTGACATCGAAGTCAGTTCTTTAAGCAACAGCCTCCCGGAAAATGAAACCATTCATACCGAGCAGATTTTTAATCAGGCCATAAACCAGTTGCCCGAAATCAATTCGGCACAATTTGCCGTCAGGGCAGCCCAGCTCAACTGGTATATTAACAAAGGAAATCTATTACCCACGTTCAGCATGTCAGGAAGTTTTAACACTTACTACTACGACACCCAAGACAATTCATTTTCCAAACAATTCAAAGACAACGTAGGAAAAAGCTTTGGTTTTAGTGTAAATATTCCCATTTTCGGAGGATTATACAGACATTCAAATGTGGCCCGCGCCAAATACCAGATGAAAGACGCTGAATTTGCATACCAACAAACCCTGCAAAACACCTACAAAGAAATTGAACTGGCAGTACTCGATCTCCAGGCCGCAGCCCAGGAGTATAATATGGCGATTAAGAAACTCAATTTCAACGATCTTTCTTACCAGGCCAACCGGAAAAAGTATGAGCAGGGACTGGTAACCATCATGGATGTCAACACAAGCGACAACAACCTGAGACAAGCAAAACTGGATTTACTGAAAGCAAAACTGACATACGGCATCAAAAAAAGAATGGTTGATTTTTACAAAGGCACGCCGTTACAAACAAAAATCAAACATTAACCCCATTACATTCCGAATAATCATTAAATACAAAATACAACATGGACAAGATTATCGAGCAGAAAAAAGGATTAAAGAAAAAACATATCCCTTATATCGCAGGAGGTGCGTTTGCCCTATTATTTATCGGCTGGCTGATTTTCGGCAACCACAGTGCCACGCTAAGAGTGGAAAAAGATAAAATTACCATTGAGGCCATCAAAAAGGGGACGTTTAACGATTACATCCGCATCATGGGTAACGTGGAACCCATTATGTTTTTCCAGTTAAGCGCCTTGGAAGGCGGACGTGTTGTTGAGAAAGTGGTTGAAGAAGGAGCCATGGTGAAGAAGGGAGAGATTATTGTCAGACTGGAAAATCCCAATCTGTCCATGGAGATATTGAAAAGTGAAGCCGACCTGGCTTACCAGGAAAATGAGCTACGTAACACATTGCTTTCGATGGAAAAAGACAAGCTGACCATCCGGCAAGACCGTCTACAAAGTGAACTGAACGTAACCCGCAACAAACGAAAATACGAACAAAACAAAAAACTATACGAAGAAGACCTGATTGCAAAAGAAGATTACCTGATTGCAAAAGAAGATTATGAAACTTCGGTCGAAAACAACCGCATGTTAATCGAACGGCAGAAACAGGACTCCATGTACCGTGAAATCCAGGTAGAAAATATGGAAGAGAGCTTGAATAATATGCGCCGGAATTTGAAATTAGTCCGCGAAAGATATGACAACCTGAACGTAAAAGCCCCTATCAGCGGACAGTTGGGAACCCTGTCTGTAGAAATCGGACAAACCGTTTCCAGCGGCATGGACATCGGCAAAATCAATGTGCTGGACAACTACAAAGTAGTCGCCCAAATCGACGAACATTACATTGATCGCGTCAGAAAAGACCTGGCAGCATCTCTGGAACGCCAGGGGACAAATTATGAAATGAAAGTATTGAAAGTATATCCGGATGTAAAAGGAGGACAATTCAAAACGGACCTTTGCTTTGCTAAAAAGATGCCGGAAAATGTAAGAACCGGACAAACGTATCACATCAACCTGCAATTAGGGCAATCGGATGAATCTGTATTGATCCCCCGCGGTGCCTTTTATCAAAGCACCGGAGGACAATGGATTTTCGTCGTTTCGCCTGACGGCACGGAAGCTCACCGCCGTCCGATTAAAATCGGCAAGCAGAATCCGCAATATTACCAGGTGATTGACGGTTTGGAACCCGGAGAGAAAGTAATTACCTCTGGATATGAAATGTATGGGGATAACGAACGTTTAATTTTAAAATAAATGTAACCAATTTAACTTTTCTTACGTCTAATATATAAAAAGCAAACGATGAAAACATTACACTATATCGGTCTCATATTCCTGGTACTCGTTTTCTCTTCCTGGACCATGAAGAAAGAGATAAAAGGCTCCGGGAAAAGCCTTAAAGAACAAAGAAAAGTCACTTCTTTTGAAGGAATCAGAGTGAACAACGGTATACATGTATTCCTCTCCCAGGGAAATGAGGAATCGGTAGAAGTGGAATCGGACGACAACATCATTCCTTACATCCAGACCAAAGTCCAGGATAAGATTCTCCATATCACATTGAAAGGAAACGAGCAAATCCGCAACTTTTCTCCCAAGCTACCCATAAATGTATATGTAACACTGAAGAATCTGCGGGAGATAAAAGCCCATTCCGCCTCTGCCGTCAAAGGGCAATCCGTCTTTCATACAGAAAACCTTGAACTCGGCGTCAAGTCAGCCGCCAGGTTAGAGTTGGAAATAGAAGCAGAAACCATTGAACTGGAGATTTCTTCCGCAGCAAATGTAACATTAACAGGCAACGCCCACAGCATAAAAGCCGACCTTTCCGGAGCAAGCCGTTTGAATGCCTCCGATTTGGAATCGCTGAAAGCAGAAATTGATGCGAGCGGTGCCTCGGTTGCCACCATAAAAGTGAAAGATGAACTTCAATATGACGTATCAGGAGCCGCCAAACTCACATACAACGGCAATCCCCGAATATATAAATCAGAGGTCAGTTCCGCAGGAATCGTGAAGAAAAAGTAACCATTTTAAGTTCGACATATTCAGGCTGGAAAGAGATTATAAAAGTTTTATCCCGTTAGCATCTAAACGGTTAAGTAAAGCTTTAATAATCTCTTTACGTTTTTAAAGAAGAGTTGCATATTTCCTCTATTTTTGTGAAAAAATAAAGTATGTGCAAGCTCTTTCCTTTTTGGTTTTCTCTATTTCTGTTGGGGTGCGACAGTTCCGCACCTTCCTTCTCAACAGATTTACAACAATTGGATAAACTTCTGTCTCATGTCCCGAAATTGGTGTCAGACAGTTTGTCCCGTTTGGATGTATCCCGTATGAACAAAGCTGATCAGGCTTACTTTTATCTACTTGAAGCCTCGGCAAAAGATAAAAATTACTGTAAACTTTCCAGTGACTCCACATTACGCATCGCTGAAACGTATTTCACACAAACCAACGACCGCTACAACCTGGGACGAACACAATACTATATTGCAAGGCATCTACATAATACAAATACACCAGAAGATTCTTATATAATACTTAAAAAAGCTGAAAACAATATTCAAGAATGTCAAATTAAAGACAACCATTTATTAGGATTAATTTATTCTCAATTAGGTGTATTACAATCCAGACAAAATAATTATCGAGAAGCTCAAAAATATTACGAAAAGTCTTTATCTGCATTTACCAAAATTCAAGACACGCTGTCAATCTTAATAAGTACAAAACAATTAGCATGGATTTACTTTAGTCAAGAAAAATACGAACAATCAAAAGAAGTTCTTCAAAAAGGCATTGACATTATTGAACAAAATAAAAAACCTACAAACAATCTCCTATTGATAAAAACACATGCCAGTCTATTAAACGGACTAAATTTATACTACCAGAAAATTCAAAATCATGACGAGGCTTTAAAAGTAAGTAAACAAGCCATTATCCAACTGGAAAAAGAAAACATACACGTTCCTTCAAATTATTACTCAGCCCTAATCACTACATACATTGAAAAACATCAAATCGACAGCATCTATCCTTATTGCCAGAAAATGCTGACCAACTCCATAAAGGAAAATAATCTCCTGAACCAACTCACTGTTTATAAAAATTTGATTGACTACGAAAAAACAAAAGGGAATTACAAACCCCTCTCCGAATATCAGGAAAAATACATCGAACTAAAAGACACTTACAACAAGCAATTAAAATTCAACGAAATCATCAAACTGGAAAAGAGATACAATTACTCGGAAAAAGAGCGGCTATACTACAAAACCAAGACTAAAAACCTTTGGCTGCTTATTTTCATGCTAATCCTTATTATCATCGCCTCTCTCATTCTTCTATACTCCACTTGGCTACAACGAAAGCTGAAAGACAAAAACTTACAATTATCCGAACAGATTAAAAAAGTGGAATGGGGACTCGTATTATCGAAAGAACTGATCCGGGACAATTCCAATCAATACATTCAGCTGGAAAAAGTCCTCAACCGGTATGCAACGCTGGTTCCTCAACAATTGTTTGAAGAGTTCCGCTCGCTCCACCACACCCAACAAATCCACTATTCCGAACATCTGCTCTTTTCTTTGACCAACATAAACAGTGAATTCTCCCGAAGATTGAAACAAAAGCATCCGAATCTCACTTCCAATGACATACTTTTAGCATCCATGCTCCATTATCAATGGGAACTTGACGATATTGCCCATATCTTTCAAACTTCCCTCGAAGCAATACAAAAAAGAAGCGTCCGCTTAAAAACAAAATTAGAAAGAAAAGAACCGGACATCAAAAGTTTAGAAAAATACCTTTCAAAAATCTAAAATAACCTTACGACAACACATGTCCCGACATAAAAAGAAATAAAACCCTAAAAATCAATAGAAATATTTTACACCAAAACTATTTTGTCCCGGTGTATGTCCTCATGAAATATTTGCTGAAAGTGAAACTATCTCCTTACTTTGGAAAAAATTTTAACAGCAAAATATTATCGAAACTATGAGAACAAAATTATCCATGTTGGTGTGCGTATTAGGGATGTGTCTTCTTTTTGCAAAAACCTCTTCTGCTCAATTGACAGAAGAAAACATCAGATTCCAATCTCAATGGGATGCAGAATTTACACCAGTATCACTTGAACCGGAGTATTTGACAGCCAGCTTATCTCATGTAAACAAGACCATAAGCGGCACATTCGCATTTAATTACGGTATCGTCACGTTCTGGATTATCAATGAGGCAGGCGAATTGTGTCTGAGCGAAGAAGTCAGCGCTATTGCCAACGGCAATTATCTGCTCGATTTAAGCAAACTGGAAGCCGGAAAATACCGTTTACAATGCTATTTGCCCGGAGAGCCGATGCAATTTGCTTACTTTGAACTGCATTAAAATATCCCGAATTGATTTAAAAAAGTCAATTTTCTGTTTTGCTATGCCCGTCCCCTATAGGGCATAGCAAATTTTCCCTTAAAATTTTACTAAACTAAACGCCCCCAGGGCATGAACCTGCACTTCGGAGTAGAATCTGAATTTTTACCAAGCTTTATCAGATTTTCTCTATCTATTCGTGCAGGTTCTTTTCATTTCCACTGTCCGATTGCAGCAAGACCCCTAATTTGTACTTCTTTATTTCATTTCACTTTATTTTTTAGTAAGTTCGCACAATAAAGGCTTACAAACCATATCCATTTATTATATCACCATGAAAAAAAACATTTTATCCGCTATCCTTTTCTTTCTCTGCTTAGGGAGTTATGCACAGGAAGCCCGGCTTCTGAGATTCCCGCATATACAGGGAGATAAAATCGTATTTTCCTATGCAGGCGACCTCTATTCCGTCTCAGCAAACGGAGGAACTGCCCGACGGCTCACCTCCCATCCAGGTTACGAAATGTTTCCCCGCATCTCACCCGACGGAAAACATATCGCCTTTACAGGGCAATATGACGGCAACACCGAAGTTTTCGTTATTCCGGTTGAAGGAGGCGAACCCCGAAGACTGACCTTTACCGCGACCTTAGGACGCGACGATTTGGGCGACCGGATGGGTCCGAACAACATTGTTATCGGGTGGACTCCCGACAGCAAAAATATCTTATACCGGACCCGACAATATACTTTCAATGATTTTACCGGACAATTAATGTTGGTTCCTGTGGAAGGGGGCGAACCGAAAGAGATTTCATTGAAAAACGGAGGCTTCGCATCCTTCTCGCCGGACGGCAATCAATTAGCTTACAATTACATATTCCGGGAATTCAGGACCTGGAAAAGATACAAGGGAGGAATGGCTGACGACATCCGCATTTTCGACTTCAACAGCAAAAAATCTGAAAAAATCACCGACAATCCCAGTCAGAACATCATCCCCATGTGGAGTACCGACGGAAAAGAAATCTACTATATTTCCGACCGGGACAATGTCATGAACCTGTATGTATACAACCTCACTGACAAAAGCACCAAACAGCTCACACATTATACCGACTACGACATCAAATTTCCGGCTATCGGAAAAGACCGGATTGTCTATGAAAACGGAGGATACATTTACAAATTCGACACCCGCACGAAACAAGCGGAAAAAATCACCGTTTCCATTGAAAACGATCAGATTTATTCCCGTCCCGAATTAAAAGACGTCAGCAACCAAATCCACAGCATTGACCTGTCGCCCAACGGAGAACGGGTGTTAATCACCGCCCGGGGAGACCTCTATTCCATTCCTGCCAAAGAAGGCATTACCTACAATCTGACCCACTCTTCCGATGCCAACGACTTTGCCGGCAGCTGGTCGCCCGACGGAACCCAGATTGCATATATTTCAGACAAAACCGGCGAATTCAATATCTGGCTCCGCGACGCCATTAGCGGACAAGAACGCCAACTGACCCAAAATCTGAAAACTTATATCTTCGACCTGCTTTGGTCACCGGATTCCCAAAAAATCCTCTGGAACGACAAAAAGAACACACTGAATATAACAGATATCACCACCGGACAAACCGAAACAATCGAAACCTCCGGACTCAGTCCCATTCATTCCTACAATTGGTCGCCGGACAGCAGATACATCACCTATGTCCTACCGCAAAAAAACATGAACAACATTCTGGTTTACGACATAATCAACAAACAGAAACACCGGATTACAGACGGCTGGTACAGCGCCCAGTCGCCCAATTTCAGCAAAGACGGGAAACACCTGGTATTTGTTTCTTCCCGGACATTTAATCCGACATACAGCAATACCGAATGGAATCACGTATACAACAACATGCAGAAAGTATATATCCTTCCGTTAGCCAAAGAAGCGGAAATACCTTTCGCTCCGTCAAACGACCAAATCCAGACTAAAAAACCGGAAAAGGAGAGCAAAAACAGCAAAAAGGAACAGGATGCCGTCACATACGATTTCTCCGGTTTGGAAAACCGTATCATCGAACTGCCCGTCACGCCGTCTTATTACTACAATATCCACATGATAGGCAAAAACGTATACTACAACCGGGGAGGCCAAACATACATTTACAATTTAGACAGTAAAAAAGAAACAGGCACAGGGGTGCATGTCAGCTTCGGAGCCGGCTACAAAAAAGCGGCAGCCTTGAGCGGCAAAAAAATCCAGGTCATTGACATCCCCGTATCAACGGTCACAATAGATAAACCAATCTCCCTTTCCGGCGTGAAGAAAAATATCGACTACCACCAGGAATGGCAGCAGATATACAATGAAAGCTGGCGACAAATGCGCGATTTCTTTTACGCCAAAAACATGCACGGCGTGGACTGGAATGCCGTCTACGACAAATACAACGCATTGATTCCCTATGTCAATCACCGTACAGACCTCACTTACATCATTGGCGAAATGATTGGCGAACTGAATGTGGGGCACGCTTACTCACAAAACGGAGAGCACCCGGAACCCGCCCGAATCCCGATGGGATTACTCGGAGCCCGTTTTGAAAAAGACCCTTCCGGCTATTTTAAAGTGAAGAAAATCATCCGGGGAGCCAACTGGAACAAGAAAACGCGTTCTCCCTTAACCATGCCGGGCGTGGAAGTCAAAGAAGGGGACTATATCATTTCCATCAACGGGAACTCCCTTAAAAACACCGACAATCTTTTCCGCCACTTGATTGACATGGCAGACAAGACCATTGAACTGGAAGTAAACAAAGAACCTTCTACCAAAGGTGCACGCAAAGTGTTGGTAACTCCGCTTGCCGACGAATCCCAGCTATATTACTACAATTGGGTGCAGAACAACATTAAAAAAGTGAACGAAGCCACCCACGGTGAAGTGGGTTACATCCATATTCCGGACATGGGAGTTGCCGGTCTGAACGAATTTGTCAAACACTATTACCCTCAATTGAACAAAAAGGCGCTCATCATAGACGACCGGGGAAACGGCGGAGGAAACGTATCACCCATGATTACCGAACGCCTGTTGCGTACCCCCATGTTCTATACGATGCACACCAACCAAACAGAAGGCTCTGTTAATCCGGTAGGTACTTTCGTCGGGCCGAAAGTCCTTTTAATCAATGAATATTCCGCATCGGACGGGGACTTATTCCCATACCGCTTCAAATACAACAAACTGGGAACCATCATCGGACGGCGCACATGGGGCGGAGTCGTCGGTTACAGCGGTACGGTTCCGGTTGTTGACGGAGGTTCTATCGTCACACCCTCCTATGCACCATACGCCGTTGACGGCAGCGGCTTCATCATCGAAGGCACCGGTGTCACCCCTCACATCGACATCGAAAACGACCCTTATAAAGAATACCTGGGGGAAGACGAACAACTGAACAAAGCCATTGAGGTAATTCTCGAAAAACTGAAAACCGAATCACCGCAACATCCTGCCATCCCGGATTTCCCGGACAAATCAGGAAAGCAATAACCCCACTCCTCCCAACGCCCGGAAATAAAATTCCGGGCGTTTTAATTCAACTACATTGAGCCGGAATTAATTGAACTTAAATCCCATACAAGCAGCACACGCCTCATTTCCTCCTAAAAAACCGATTTGGTTGCAAATAATTTCACTTTTAACACAGCTATTTCTCGGTTTGTTATAACCTCATGAAAACAAATATCATTCAAATCGGGAATAAAAAGGGGAGGGATGATACTTCCGGCGGAAATTTTGCTATAATATCTCCTTTTATTCTGCAAGGCGGCCAATGGACTTGAGGTATTGGGTTTCGCTCATTTTGAGGGCGGCTTTGGCTTCGACCCATTGGGTTTGGGCTTCTTGCCACTGCGCCTGGGCTTCCAGGAGGTTGGTGAGGCTTTCCATGCCTACTTTATATTGGTTGTTACTGATTCGCAGGTTTTCTTCGGCTTGCAAGAGAGCATTTTTTGCCATCTTAATGCGGACCTGGGCATCCTGGATGTTAAAACGGGCGGCAGCGACTTCCAGTTCCATCAATTGGGCGGATTTTTCAAGATTCAGCCGACTCATCTCGTGCTCCATCCGGGCTGCTTTGTATTTATTACGTCCTTCGCCCCAATAAAACAAAGGTATTTCAACAAAAGCCAACGCATTAAAAGAGGCTTTTGACTCCCGTTCTCCATTCAGTTCCAAGCCTCCCCCATATCCATAGCCTGCTGTCAGTCCGACCTGCGGCAAAAAATCCGAACGGGTGAGGTTTACTTCTTTCTCTTTCAATAACATTTCTTCCTGTAACAAATAATAATCGGGCCGTTGTGTAATTTCCGCAGACTGTGTAAGAATACCGGGCATGATTGTTTCTGACAGGCTGTCCCGGACAGAAATATTCGTTTGCAGATTCAGTCCGATAAGCCGGCAAAGATTCATCTGCGAAAGCACCAATCCGTTCCGGGCTTTCTGTACCATCAAATCGGCTTCGTTATACCGGACCTGCACTTTCAGCACATCATTCCCCGTCGCCATGCCCACCTTCCCGGCATTTTCAACATTTTTCAATAATTCCGCCACTGCCTGCCGATAAGATTCCGCCGCTTTCACCTGCTCTTCCACTCCCAACAATTGCCAATAGGCTTTATCTGTCTCCGCAAACACGTCCGAGCGACTCAGGCGTATATTCGCATTCGCCATTGCTTCCCCAACTTTTGACATTTCATGTGCCGTACGGACTTTTCCTCCCAGATAGAGCGCTTGCTGCAATTGTACACCTACCGAATAAACCCCTCTCATTCCGACTTTAATACCGATATCCGGCAAAAAGGCATACTCTTTAAAAACAGGTTTCCCGTCTTTCCCGATAACCGGATGCCCGGTAGAGGGGTCCACCACCACATTCGGCTGCAAAGTTCCGTTTTCATCGGGTACATAAGTCGGCAAATAGCCTCCTTTCAAATTATAGGAATACTTCTCCTGATTATAAAAACCCATTCCCGTAGCTGACAAACGGGGAAAATATCCGGCCCGGTATGCTTTCGTCTCGCTCTCCGCCTTTTCCAGTTGCTTTTGCGCAATAGCTATCTGCTTACTGTTTTCCAACGCCATTTCCCGGCATTGCTGCAAGGTGAGAATCACTTGAGCATCCGCCATCGGAACCAATAGAAACAAACTGAAAATCAATAATATCTTTTTCATATCCTAACACATTTTTATCCGGATGATGTGTCCTCTTTTCCGGCGGGGGTGACGAATCCGGTAAAACAAGGAATAAAGCACAGGCAATATGACCAACGTAATGATCGTACCTATCAGCAATCCCCCCATAATCGTCACGGCAAGAGCCCCGAACATATCATCATTGACCAAAGGAATCATACCCAATATAGTGGTCAAAGCCGCTAAAAGAACGGGACGCAGCCTGGAAGACGAGGCATCCAACAGAGCCCGGAAAGGCTCCTTCCCCTCATTGATCTGTATCCCCACCTCATCCACCAGCACTACGCCGTTCTTAATCATCATCCCTACCAACCCCAAAGCTCCGACAATCGCCACAAAACCGAATTCCTTATCGGCCAGCAGCATACCGGAAACAATACCGGTCACTGCCAGAGGCAAACACAAAAGTATCATAACGGGTTTACGGAAATCCCGGAACAAACCGATCAGTATGGCTATCACCAAGACTATCGCAACCGGGACATTTTTGAACAGATACTGTTTGGATTGGGTACTTGCCAGATATTCTCCCTGCCACTCCGTCGTATACCCGGGAGGTATCTTCAAAGAATCGATTTTAGGCAGAATATTATTCCGGACTTCCGTAGTGGTAAAGCCGGGAGCGTTGTTACACTGTGCAGAGATCGAGCGCTGTCCGTTATAGCGTCTCACCAAAGGCACTTCCCATTTCATACCTACGCCGTTAGCAGCCTGATTCAAAGGTACCGACCCGACCATATCCTTTACGATTTCATCCGTAGAAACCATTCCCATCATCAACTCCTTTATCGTCTCCGGATTGAGTTCCCTGACTGACGGTGTCAGACTCCATACCGGCACATTGCCAATCTGTCCCGGTCTTTCTCCTTTGGCATCCACCGTCTTGATATAAACCGGAAGCGCATGTTCCCCTTCATAATACGAGGCAACCGGAAGCCCCTCCGTGGCTGCCAATAACGCCAGACTCACATCCTGTCTTGAAATACCAACCTCCCGGGCAATCTGCTGAAAATAGCGGACATCCAACACCGGTGTCGTCGGTCCCCAATCGTTCGTAACCAAAATTGCAGAAGAGTCTTCCCGCATAATCTGCTCCACCTGGCTGCACAAACTCTTCAACACAGCCGGGTCGGGTCCCGCAATCATAAACTGAATCGGGAAATTCATATACATCAGATTATAGCGTTTCATCCGCACATACCCTTCGGGATAGTGCTCCGACAGGTACTTCTGCAATTCCGGCAAATTATCTTTCAGTGTGGCGGGAGACGTAAAATCCACAATCAATTCTCCATAGCTCAACGCCGGTTCCGCCACCGTCCGCACCAGGTTATAGCGGGAAGGCGTTCCGCCCAGACTCGTCGTCACAGCCGTAATCTCAGGACGACTCATCAGATAGCGTTCCATCGATGCCAAATCGGATTTCACCGTTTCCGGATTCGTGCCATAAGGCATCTGGTATTCTATATACAATTGGTTGTAGCTCAAATCCGGGAAAAATCCCTGCCGGATAAACCGGAAGCCCCACACGCTGACTACCAACAAAACCACAATGGCTATGACCACCGGCCAGCGGTTATAAATGGAAAACTGCAACGCATTCCGATACATCCGATACACAGGCCGGCGATACAATTCTTTCTCACTAACGGTTTTCCCCTTTATTTTCAACACCCGGTCTGCCTGCAAAGGCGCATACGCCAACGCCAATATCCAACTCAGCCAAAGCGATACCGCCAGGACAATAAACAGGTCCCGGACATATTCGCCCGTCGTGTCGGGCGACAAATATATCGGAAGGAAAGTCAGGATACCGATGGTCGTGGCTCCCAGCAAAGGCCAACCTGTTTTTTTCGTAATATTCACCAACGCTTCGGGTTTCCGGATGCCTTTCTGCAAATCCACCATAATACCGTCGACTATGACAATGGCATTGTCTACCAACATTCCCATCGCGATAATAAACGAGGCTAAAGAAACCCGCTGCAAAGTACCGTGCATCATGTGGAGTACCACAAAAGACCCCAGCACCACTATCACCAGGCTCACGCCGATGATGTATCCGCTGCGGAATCCCATAAAAAGCATAACGATAACAATGACTATCACCACCGACTCGACCAGATTGACCATAAACACATCGATAGCACTCCTTACACGGGTCGGCTGAAAAAACACCTTTTTGAAGTCAATGCCTGCCGGAATAATTTCCGTTTTCAGTTCCTCCAGTTTCCGGTCCACCACTTTTCCCAGTTGGATAATGTTTCCGCCTTCTTCCATCGCGATAGAAATGGCGATAGCAGGTATCGTATCATATAGCAATCCCTCACGCGCAGGTTCGGCATAGCCGTGACCTATCCGCGCCACATCCCCCAGCCGGATATTATCATCTTCGTGGCCTTTTATCAAGAGATTACGGATGTCTTCAATGCTTCGGAAATTGCCGTCCACACCGACCCGGATTCTTTTGTTCCCGCTGTTGTAATAGCCGGAGTACACCGTCTGATTCTGCCCTTTCAAAGTCAAAATCACTTCGGCAGGATGCACTCCCAGGTTTGCCATTTTATCTTCCAGCACCTCGATATTGACACAAGGTTGGTGCTCTCCGTATATATCCACACTGCTTACCCCGTCAATGTCCAGCATCGTACGCCGGACCAACTGGGCATAGTCCATCATCTCCTGGTAGTCGAAGCCGTCGGACACCATCGCATAAAACATTCCGTAAACATCCCCGAAATCATCGAGCACCATAGAAGGCTGTGCGCCTTGGGGCAACTGTCCCTGCACATTCGCCACTTTACGCCTCAGAATGTCCCATTTTTGTTGCAACTCATCGAGAGGAACCGTACTGCTCAATTCTACCAATATCTCGGACACATCATCCATAGAACGGGATTCCACATGATCCAGGTCGCCCATAGAACGGATGGATTTTTCCAGTAAATCGGTCACTTCCAGCTCCACCTGAAAGGCGGAAGCCCCGGGGTAAGCAGTCACGACCATCGCCTGTTTTACCGTAATCGCCGGGTCCTCCAGCTTACTCATGGTCATGAAGGCATAAACCCCGCCGACCACCAGGACAAACACGAAAAAATAAACCAGTGCCTTATTCTTTAAAGCATATTCTGTCAGATTCATAAATACATGAAGCGTTAAGGTTACAAAAGATGGCCTACATTGGAAGCTGCAACGGGAGGGAGGACACGGATTTTCTGTCCCTCTTTCAAACCATTTGCCCCCGCCGACACAATCACGTCTCCGGCTTGCAATCCGGCACTGACAATCACCGTTCCGTCTTTCTGTACCTGATATACTTCCACCGGACTTTTCCGGACAACTTTCCGGTCATCACCTTCTACCCGCCACACATAAGAACGACCGTCATCCTCAATCAATGCGGAAATAGGAATTACGGAAAATTTTTCATTCACAGGTTTATACTGAATGGTCACACTGGCGCTCATACCGGGAGCCAGCAACACTTCTTTACTTCTTTTCATTCTGAAACGGGCCTGAAAAAGCTGGTTGAAATTCGCCTGCTGGTTCATTTCCACAAACTCAAGCGCAAAGAGGGTATCGGGATATACATCCACTTTCATCCGGTAGTCCAGAAAATCACCGCTCCGGATAAAATCTTCCGCAGGAATGTCCGCATTCACTTCCAGATAATCATCATCAATCATGGAAAGCACCGGAATCCCCTGGTTCACGACTTCATAACCACTGAAATATTTTTTCTGTATGTATCCGCTGAAAGGCGCTTTCAGTTTCGTATCCTCCAATGCATTCAAGCGGGCGTGATACAAAGCCCATGCCTGCTTCTGTGCCGCCACGGCCTTATCGTAATCATTTTCCGAAACACTATTTGTCCGGTAAAGCTCAATAATGCGGTCTGTCTCCCCCTTCACCTGTTTATACCCGGCAGCAGCGGCTTCATATTGCAGGCTGTAATCCCTGGGATCCAATTGAGCCAACAAAGCACCTTTCTGTACATATTGCCCCTCCTTCACCCATATCTTATGTATCGGTCCAGCCACCCGGAATGACAGTTTCACATCGGATGCCGCCTTAAGTATCCCCGGATAAGTGACTGAAAAATCACCCACATGTGCATGAACGGTTGTCGTCTTGACCAACTGTGCGATATCCAATGTCGGCGTACTCCTGTTACAGGCAAACGCCAATCCCGCAACACCGCCTCCGATGCAGAGACGTATAAGAAAAGAAAGAAAACCTCTCATAATTTTATAAGGTTTTAAATTTTAAAACGTTTTTATATATACTTAAATGCCGGAAAGTTGTTACACCTAAGGCTTAAAAAAAAATGATAAAGAATGCAAACGGGCATATTTTAGTATATTTGTCCAAATAAGGTAAAACACGAAACAACGCTGCCATGCCGTATAAGGCTCATACTTTCATAAAAGATCGTCAGTCACTTATCCCGTTCTAAATCCTTCAAACCCATGTCTCATTTACCCACTAACCCCACTTAAAATGTTTATCAATCAGGATAAATCAAAACAAGAAACAGAAAGAAACCCCATCATTGCAGCCTATTTACGGGTAAGTACGGACAAACAGACCATTCTGAACCAGAAAAGTGAAGTACTGAATTTCTGTAAAAGAGAGGATATAAAAGTCACTTTATGGTGTACGGAAACCGTCAGCGGGACCAAAAGAGAGAATGAAAGGGAGCTGGGGACTCTGCTCCAGCGGCTTCAAAAAGGCGACACACTGATTATCACTGAAGTTTCGAGGCTCAGCCGGAAAATGATAAACATCATGAACATCATCCACCAATCCATCGAAAAAGGCATCACCATACACAGCATAAAAGAAGGATATAAATTCGACACCTCCATCAACAGCCAGGTCCTGGCATTCGCTTTCGGACTTTGCGCTGAGATTGAACGCACCCTCATTTCCCAACGCACCCGGGAAGCCTTGGCACGGCGAAGGGCCAACGGCATGAAATTAGGACGCCCCAGAGGAAGCATCACAGCAAGCAAACTGAAACCGCACCTCGAAGAGATCCAGCAAATGCGCCTTGAAGGCTTCTCTTTCCAAAAAATAGCCGATAAATATAATGTATCTGCGGAAACCCTGCGCCTTTTCTATCTCCGGAATCTGTTAAAAAAGACCTCACGGACTGAAAAAACAAAACTTTCTGCGGAAAAACAGATAGAGAATTAACTCCCAGCCACCGGATTACACGTCAGTTATAACCTCCCTGTTGCTTTCAGATAACCCGTTTCGCTCAAACGCAGCCCGGCTTTGGCATCAATCCAATCGCTCCAGGCTTTCTGCCATTGTGCCTGAGCCTCCATATAATCGGTAAGGGTCTCCATTCCCACCTCATATCTGTTTTTGCTCTCTGTCAGATTTTCCTGCGCCTGGGTAAGAGAATGAGCGGTTAGCTTCACCCGCATCGCGGCATCTTCCACCCCAAAACGCGCCTTCGTCGCCTCCAGCAACATCATTTGGGACGCATCTTCTTTCTTAAGCTCGCTTATCTCCTGCTCAGCTTTCATCGCCTTGATTTTATTCCGTCCCTCACACCAATGAAAAACAGGTACCTTCAAAGAAGCCAACGCCACAAAAGAAGCGATTCCCTCCGACTCCCCGTTCACACTTATCCCGTCCGTATAACCGTAGGAAAGGGAAACACCCAACTGGGGCAAGAAATCCGAACGTGTCAGTTCCACCTGTTTTTGTTTTAACTCAATCTCCTTATCCAAAATCGAATACTCCGGACGTTGGGTCACAGTCACCCCGTCCTCCAGAATTCCCGGCGTTACCATCCCGCTCAAAGAATCCGCCGCTTGCAATGCCGTATTCAAATCCAGTCCGACAACGCGGCACAGATTCATCCCCGCCAACTGTTTCCCATTCTGCGTTTTTTGTAACAAAAGTTCCGCTTCATTCAGTTTCACCTGTACCTTCAGCAAATCATTCCGGGAAGCCATTCCCACCTGCCGGGCATCGGTGAGGTTCTTCATCAATGCCTCGACCACTTCTTTATATTTCTGCACCGACAATTCCAGTTCCTGCAAACGGACATACTGCCAAAAAGCCTCGTCAGCCTCTGCAATCACCTCCGCCCGGTTGTAATGGAGATTCAATTGCGCCATTTCGGTCCCGATGGTTGCCATCCGGTAAGCGCTCCGGATTTTCCCTCCCATATAGACAGGCATTTCCAGCAGCCCTCCCAAAGTATAAGCATGGTCCAACCCCATTGTCAAAGCAATATCCGGCATATAGGCATACTGCGCAAAAACAGGACGACCGTCGGCTCCCACCACCACTTTCCCATTTCCATCCAGCAAATAATTAGGCAACAGCGTACCATTTTCCCCCGGCACAAACGTAGGCAAATTTCCCCCTTTTATCCGGAAAGAATAATCTTTCTGCATATAGGCATACATCCCCATTGCGGACAGTTTCGGAAAAAAATTAGCCCGGTATGCTTTCTTGTCGTAACCGGCTTTTACCACCTGTTTGTTGGCAACCGCCATCTTTTTGCTACTTTCCAATGCCATCTCCCGGCATTTCTGAAAATCAATTTTCACCTGGGCGTGGAGATTTATTCCCACCAACATCCCCAGCAAAATCAAAACTATTTTTACCATATCTTTCTGCCTATCAGATTTCACCATCCATTTGTCTTTTCATGCCGAAAAACAGCGCATACAATACCGGAATAAACACAAGCGTGATCACCGTCCCCACCAACAAGCCGAACATTATCGTCACAGCCATCGCCCCAAACAAATCATCCGATAACAGAGGGATCATACCCAATATTGTCGTCAACGCCGCCATCATCACCGGACGGAAACGGGAAGACGACGAATCGAGCAAAGCAGCTTCCGGTTCCTTGCCGGAACCGATCTGCAACGTGATCTCATCCAGCAAAACAACACCGTTCTTAATCATCATCCCGATAAGCCCCAAAGCCCCGACTATCGCCACGAACCCGAAATCCTTACCTGTCAGTAACATGCCCAGCACAATCCCAATCATCGCCAGCGGCAGACAGAGAAAAATAATCGCGGGCTTTCTAAAATCACGAAACAGCATAATCAATATGGCTATCATCATCACGATTGCCCAGGGCAGACTACCGAAAAGATATTTGGTAGACTGGCTGCTGGCGCGGTACTCACCCAGCCACTTGTATGCATATCCTTCGGGCAAAGTAATCGTGTCTATCGCCGGCATAATAGCCTGCCGCACCTCTTCTGCCGTTGCACCCCACACATTATTACACTGAGCTTTCATGGCCCGCTGCCCGTTGTAGCGTCTGACTACCGGGTCTTCCCAGCAAACATCAATTCCGCGAGTGGCCTGACTGAGCGGTATGGAACCGATGGCATCCTGCAACAAATCCTCACTCTTCACCGTCCCTGTCAGCAAACCTTTCAATACATCCCCGTTCAATCCCGACACCGAAGGGAGCATACTCCACACCGGAATGTTATTCAGCATGCCCACATTCTCTCTCCGGTGGTCCACACTCTTCAAGTAAAGAGGCAACGCATGCGTTCCTTCATAATAAGCCCCCACAGGCAGCCCATCCGTAGCCGAAAGCATAGACATTCCTATATCCGTCCGCGATAAACCGACCGTCCGGGCAATAGGCTGGTCATATTCCACACTCAGCACCGGCACCATCGGGTCCCAATCGCGTCTCACCAACATGGCTGCCGGAGTTTCCCGCATAATATTTTCGGCTTTTGCTGTCAACTCCTTCAACACTGCCGGGTCCGGTCCCGTAAACATCAGTTCCACCGGAAATTTCTCATACATCAGATTATATCTCTTTATTCTGACATACGCATCGGGGTAATTCTCCGTCAGATACTCCTGCAATTCCGGTATCGAAACTTTCAGTTTTTCGGGTGTCTCAAAATCCACTATAAGTTCCCCGTAACCCATCGAAGGCTCGGCAATGGAACGCACCAGATTATAACGGGACGGCGTACCGCCGAAACTTGTCGTCACATGCTCAACCCCAGGATATTGCAACAAACAACGCTCAATCTCCCCCAAATCGGACTTTACCCGTTCCATGCGGGTCCCTTCCGGCATCTGAAATTCCACATACAACTGCTTATAACTCAAATCGGGGAAAAAGCCCTGAGGAATATAACGGAACAAATACACACTCACGCCCAGCAACACCAACGTCACTGCTAATGCCAACTTTTTATGCCAAAGCATATAGCGCAGGAAATGACGGAACACACGATACACCCGGCTGTCATACAATTCTCCGGACGGACGCTCTTTTACTTTCAGGACGCGGTCCGCATGCAGCGGTATCTGCGTCAAGGCAAGTATCCAGCTTAGCAACAACGACACCGCCAGAACAATAAACAAATCCCTCACATATTCGCCCGTGGTATCCGGCGACAGGAAAATCGGCAAAAAAGCCAGAATCGCTATTAACGTCGCCCCCAGCAAAGGCCAGGCCGTCTTTTTTGCAATATTCACCAAAGCTCCCGGTTTCGCAACTCCTCTTTCCAAATCCACCTGGATACCGTCAATAATGACGATCGCATTATCCACCAGCATCCCCATGGCAATAATCAGCGCTCCCAAAGACACCCGCTGCAAAGTCCCGTCAAAAAGATAGAGCACCACAAACGAGCCCAGCACGATAATAACCAGCCCCGTACCGATAATCATTCCGCTTCTTAATCCCATCGTCAGCATCAGTACGACAATCACAATCAAAACGGACTCTACCAGATTCACCATAAATACCCGAATGGAATGACTTACCTGGTCCGGCTGGAAAAAGACCTTATGAAAATCGATTCCCACAGGCATACGTGCTTTCAGTTGGTCCAACTCTTTGTCGACCACTTTTCCGAGGTCTACGATATTCCCCCCCTTTTCCATAGAGAGAGAAATGCCCAAAGCCCTGCTGCCGTCATAGCGCATTTCATTCCGGGAAGGCTCCCGGTAACCGCGGGTCACCGCGGCAATATCTCCCAACCGCAACTGGTCCTGTTCATGCCCCTGGATAATCAGATTGCGTATATCTTCTATCGTTTGGTAATTGTCACTGATTTTCACCCGTATGCGTTCATCCCCGCTATTGAAATAACCGGGATAAACCGTCTGGTTCTGTGCATTCAGCGTCGAAAGCACCTCCAAAGGATGTACCCCCATATTTGCCATGCGGTCCTGTATAATCTCAATATTGATACAAGGCTTGCGGTCGCCGTATATCTCCACCCTTCTAACCCCCTCAATGTCCTGCAACTCCCTTTTCACCAACCAGGCATAATCCAGCAGTTCTTCATCGGCAATCCCATCCGTCGTCATGGCATAAAACATCCCGTACACATCTCCGAAATCATCCATCACCACCGACGCCACAGCTCCGGAAGGCAACTCCGCCTGGGCATTTGCCACTTTCCGCCGCAGCATGTCCCATTTTTGTTCCAACTCGTCCGGTTTCACAGTACTCGACAATTCAACCGTAATCTGGGAAACATCCGCCATGGACTTCGACTGGATGTTATCGACCTCCCCCATCGAGCGTATCGACTTTTCCAATACGTCCGTCACTTCCAACTCCACCTTATGGGCGGAAGCGCCCGGATAAACCGTTACCACCATCGCTTGCTTCACTTTCAGCTCCGGATCTTCGAGCTTGCTCATGGAGACGAAGGCAAACATGCCGCCAACCACCAGTACGGCAATAAAAAACTTTATCAACGCCCTGTTATTCAGAGCATATTCCGTGATATTCATATCCTGTAATTCTTGAGCTTACAACAATCCTCCGACATTCGTCCGACTCACCGGTTTCAACAACCTCACTTTCATCCCATCCTTTAAACGATGGACTCCGGCGGATACCACTTTTTCTCCCGCCTGCAAGCCTTCACGGATAACCATCTGACCGGTTTTCAATATTTTTCCGGGCACAACGTCCCGGCTTTTCACACAGCCGGACAACTCATCGTATATCCAGACCTGCGCCTTTCCGTTTTTCTCAAAAACCGCCGCCACCGGAACCACGGTCAATGCATTATCCTCCGGAGCATATTCTACGGTCACATTCACACTCATCCCGGCAGCAATGTTCACCCCCTTTTCCGCATTCAGCCGGAAGCGCACGCGGTACAATTGATTCAGATTGGCCTTCCGGGCAATCTCTATCAACTCCAACGGAAAAACCTTACCGGGAAAAACATCGAACGTGCAGAAAAAAGACTTAAAACAATCCTGACGGATATAGTCAGCAGACGGCAGATCCACTTCCACCTCAAAATAACGGTTGTTAATCATGGCAATGACAGGCATCCCGGCCCCTACCGTTTCATGCGCATCAAAATACTTTTTCTGAATATAACCGTCAAAAGGTGCAGTCAGACGGGTATCCGCCAACGCATTTTTATGCGCCTCATACTTTGCCGTAATCTGCTGCAAACCATATACCGCTTTATCGTAATCATTGACCGGCACACTTCCCCGTTCATACAATTCCATCACTCTTTCGGCCTCTGCCTTGATCTGCTTATACTCGGCCTCCGTCGCCGACAACTGGATTTCGAAATCCCGGCGGTCAATTTCCGCAATACACTGGCCTTTTTTCACAAAAGCCCCGACTTCCGCAGGCAAGGCGGCCAAAGGCCCGGCAACCCGAAAAGAGAGATTCACATCCGAAGCCGCTTTCACTTTTCCGGGATAGACAACCGCCAGCTCATTCTGATAAGGGCAGGCGACCTCCGTTTTTACCACACCCGCAAGTTCCGCACTTTTTATCTCCTCGTGACCGCAACTATAACACAACAATGCACAAGCCACAACAGACAACATACAATTTTTCAGCATATCCAATAAATTTAGCAATACCTATAACTATCCAAAACCGGTCCCCAGTAACCTGACAACCCGCACTATTTTGTAACACCACCAATCCGCCGGACATTTTTTATACTTTCCGGTATGTCCGCGTGTATAAAATTACACACTAACCAAAGAATACAGTTGCTCGTATTGCGCCCTTATCGAAGAGAGCGCATACGACACATCCTGTCTCATCACCAGATAATTTATCACTCCCGCCATAATATTCAAGATATTGCCGGCCAGGACGGAAGTATCCACATCGTTACGAAGCTCCCCCGCCTGCTTGGCTTCCAGTATCAACTGCTCCAACTTAGCCAGGCGCAACATTTTAGCCTCGACAGTCACCTTTTTCAATTCCGGGAAAATTGCCACCACCTCCACCAACAGGGACAGACACAACACTTCCGGAATATCCGCCCCGAACGCCCCCGCACGGTAATCCTGAATCCCTTCAAGTTTCTTTACCGCCAAATCAATGTACTCACGCAAAGAACTGATTTGCTGAAATTCAACCGTACGATGCGCGTTAATCAACGCATAATACGCTATCAGCCCCTCCTTCAACACCTCCTCCTTACTGCCGAAGTGATAATAAAACGTCCCCCTTGTTATCCCCGCCGCCTTTTCAATATCATGCAGTCTGACAGCCTTGAAACCTTTCCTGAGGAACAGCAGAAAAGCTTTCTCCGTAATTTCACTCCTTTTATTCGCCATGCACAGAAAACTTTACGCTACGTTTTATTTTTTATCAGCATATAATACTGCCCGTATTGCAGGCGCATATCTGAAAAAGCATACCTCAAATCGGCACTTGACAATTCGATGTTTACCATACTTCCCGACACTGACATCAAATTGCGGGCCAGAATAGAAGTATCCAAACTCCGTTTTATCTCCCCGCTCTGTTTCGCTTTCAAAATGACTTTTTCCCAACAGGACAGACGTTGTTTGGACAACTCGTCAATACGCCTCCGGTAAGCGGGAAACAATTTCTCCACCTCCAGGACCAACTGGAAATACAACTCCTCAATGATAAACAAACCGAACAGCTCCTGCAATCTCTCTATCCTGCGCACCTTTTCATCCACAACAACGTCAATATACTCCTTCAACGACCCCACCCGCTCAAATTCCTCGCCGCTGATTTCCTCCATCACCGTAGCATAACGCTCCAACCCCTCTTTCAGAATCTCTTCCTTGTTTCTGAAATAGTAATAAAACGCCCCCTTTGTCAATCCCGTCGCCGTCTCCAGGTCCTTCAACGAACAGGCATGATAGCCCCGGCTCAAAAACAGAGCAAAAGCCTTATTTATAATTTCTTCCCGGAGACGATTCATGTTTATACTTTTCGGTATGCAAAGTAACAACTTTTTTCTTACCCACCCTTCATCCGGCAGAAGAAAAAGTGATACCTGTCCAAAAAACAGACACCCGCTGTCCATTTTTTTTACACACAAGCCAAACAAACAATCTAGGAAACAACTAATTATCAACACCTTATCATTTTGGCATGAAAATAGCTATATAAAATACAAACGAATCTAAAATCATTAAAAAAACAGAATATATGATACAGATTGAAAACTTGAATAAGGTATTCCGTACGGAAGAAGTAGAGACATCCGCATTAAATGACGTGTCCCTGCACATCAAAGAAGGTGAATTCGTTGCCATTATGGGTCCGTCCGGATGCGGTAAATCCACCCTGCTCAACATCGTCGGGCTACTGGACAACCCCACCTCCGGCAAATACTACTTCGACGGCAAAGAAGTCGGTTCCCTGAAAGAAAGACAACGCACCATGGTGCGTAAAGGGAACATCGGTTTCGTATTCCAGAGCTTCAACCTCATTGACGAACTGAACGTGTATGAAAACATCGAACTGCCGTTGATTTATCTGAAAATGAAAGCCTCGGAGAGAAAAGAAAAAGTAAACCAGATTCTCGACCGCATGAAAATCAGCCACCGGGCCAAACACTTCCCCCAACAACTTTCGGGAGGACAGCAACAGCGCGTAGCCATCGCCCGCGCCGTAGTAGCCGGACCGAAGCTGATTCTCGCCGACGAACCGACCGGAAACCTCGACTCCAAAAACGGTATGGAAGTCATGAACCTGCTGACGGAATTAAACAAAGAAGGTACCACCATTGTCATGGTAACCCACTCCCAGCACGATGCGTCATTCACCCACAGGGTTATCAATCTGTTTGACGGACAAATCGTCACCGAAAAACCGAACTTATAATTTTTCTCATAAGTCTAACTGCGAAACAGGGCTGCCCATACGGCAGCCCTGTTTTATTTCTCTGCCTTATAGATTCGATTGATGATTACAGCAATAGCACCGTCACCGGTCACATTAGTAGCGGTCCCGAAACTGTCCATGGCAATATAGAGAGCTATCATCAATCCCTGGGCCGTTTCGTCAAAGCCGAGCATCGACTGCAACAACCCCAAGGCTGCCATAATAGCCCCGCCGGGGACGCCCGGAGCTGCAACCATGGCAATCCCCAACATCATAATAAACCCGGCAAACTGGCCGAAATTCACCTCCAGCCCCTCCATCAGCATGATAGCCATGGCACAGGCCACAATTTTCATGGTACTTCCCGACAAATGGATGGTAGCACAAAGCGGGATGACAAAACCGGCAAGCTCCGGTTTTACACGGTTCTTTATCGTCTGCTCCAGGGTGACAGGTATCGTTGCGGCGGAAGACTGCGTACCTAACGCCGTCATATAAGCAGGCAACATGTTTTTAAACAAACGGAAAGGATTGGTTTTGCCGACAAATCCCGCTATAAAAAACTGCAAAAACAGCAGAATCACGGTCATGATAAAAATGACCACAATAATTTTCACAAATACGCCCATCACCCCGGCCACCTGTCCGGAAGTTGTCATATTGAGGAAAATACCGAAAATATACAAAGGCAAAAGCGGAATAATCACCGACACAATCACCCGATTAATAATATCCTTGAAATCCTCCATCATGCCTTTCAAGCGATTTCCCGGAATCACCGACATCCCCAGTCCCAAGGTAAACGCAAGTACCAAAGAGGTCATCACCCCCATCAAAGGCGGCATCTCGATCGTAAAATAAGCCCCCAGCTCCCTGACCGACTCCGCCGAAGGAGAAGAGAGCTTGTCGGTGGAATCCAACAGCCAGGGGAAAACCCAATCGCAGGTAAAATAGGTAAAAAAGCCGGAAAACAGAGTAAAGCAATAGGCCAACAACGCCGTAATCAACAACAGCCTGCCCGCTCCCTTGCCCAAATCGGCAATTCCGGGAGCCACCAGTCCCAGAATCAATAACGGGATAATGAACCCCAGAAAATTACCAAACAACGAATTAACGGTCAGGAAAATGCGGACCAGCCAGTCCGGGAAGAAGAGACCACAGACTACACCTAATCCGATGGCAATGATAATTTTAGGCAACAAGCCGAAATGAATACGCTTCATGGGTGATTCCGGATTAATCGTTACATACGTTGTACGACACAATGTTACAATTGTTTTACAGTTTTCACAAATTTTCCCGGCTTATTTCTTCATTCCCCACAAAACAGGGGAGGCTTTTTAACCTCCCCTTATCATGAAATAATCTATACTTAGCAGGTGGCATCTCCCTATAAGCTCCCACTCCTCTGGTTATCCCCTGTATTGTACATGGTATACTCCCGTAATCAGCACGCCAGGTAGAAGCCATGTACAAACCATGCACAAAGCAGGAGAGTGAGACCTTGTAGCAAGGTACTACGAACTTTACTCCCGGAAACACGTAAAGAAAGCACCTCCATGAACCTGTATGCCCCTTATTCGTTATTCAGGGTTTCGACGGGATTCACAGTCGCAGCCTTCCAACTCTGATAA
Organism: uncultured Odoribacter sp.; assembly: GCA_910589025.1. Lineage (GTDB taxonomy): Bacteria > Bacteroidota > Bacteroidia > Bacteroidales > Marinifilaceae > Culturomica. Next base: position 112,733 of record CAJURM010000005.1, read on the forward strand.
CTGACGGTCAGCAACGTAATGAGCAAGGTAATCACACCCGCCAACAGGAATACCCACCAATAAACCGCTACCCGGTAAGGGAATCCGGCTAACCAGACGTTCACAATGTACCAGGCTATCGGCACCGCCAGCACAAAGGAGATGCCTATCAGCTTCAAAAATCCCTTGTTCAGCAACACCAACATCTGCGATTCCGTAGCCCCGTTCACTTTGCGGATGCCGATTTCCTTCACCTTATACCGGGCATTAAACAGTATCAAACCGTAAATACCCATTAAAGCAATGACGATTGTAATCAAACCGAAAATTGAAATCAGTTTGGCGAAATTCGCCTCCTTCTGGTACATCTGATTCATCGTTTCGTCCAAAAACTTCACATCCCCGTCTTTATCAGAAAATTGCCGGAACGTCTTGTGGATAAAACCGATGGTTTCGGGCAAATTCGTGCCGCTCACTTTGATTAAGGCATAATTGATTCCCTGATCGTCTCCGCAAACAAAAGCCATCGGCGTGATTTCTTCACGTACGGAACGGAAATTGATATTTTCGGCAACCCCGACTATCTGTCCCATATTCCGGAAACATCCTATCTCTTTTCCGATAATATTTTCAATACCGAACTTTTCGACAAACTTCCGGTTAAAAATAATCTTATTCACCCCTTTTTCATTGTGGGCAAAAAAGTCGGTTCCCTCGGCAATCCGGATATTGAAAAAACGCAAAAAATTATGAGCTACCGGCCAGGCATAAAAATTTACCGTCTGACCGTCAAACGGTCTTCCCCATCCCATACCGACCTGACCGGGAAGAAAGCGGGAGGTGGTAAAATCCTTGATTTCCGGTCGCGTCCGCAATTCGTTTTCAAACGCATTCAATTGTTTGTGCAAATCATCATTCAGGGAAACATACACGATATTTTCCCGGTCATAGCCCAAACTCATATTTTGCATATACTGATGTTGCAACTTAATAAAAACGGCAACCGTAATCAAAACAATCGTCGTAATGAATTGGAACAGCAGCAAAGCGTTCCTTAGCCGGATGCCTTTCGGCGTCAGCGCAAACGTCCCTTTCAGCACCAAAGCAGGAGAGAAAGAGGTCATGTAATAAGCAGGATAAATTCCGGCAATCACCCCCATAAAACAGGCAATCACTCCTATTCCAGCCAAGATATGCCAATTGGCACCAAAATCGAGGTTGGCAGTAAAGAAATCAGAAATGGGTGACGCCGTAAACAACGAAGTCCACACCAACGAAAGCCCGAAAGCAACCAACGAAAGCGCCAGCGATTCAAAAATAATTCCCCTCTGTAACTGCCCTTGCATAGCACCCATGACTTTTTGGGTATTGAGTCGTTTGATGCGGACAGGCGCCAGTGCCGTTGAAAAATTAATAAAATTCACATAAGCGATTCCGATAATAATAATAGCAATCGCTATCAGGCAAAGGGTGGTGTTCAAATTCCCCTTTTCTCCGATCTCAGACTTCGCCGTAAAATAAATATCCTTGATAGGTGTCAAATAAAAATCCAGCCTTTTTTCCCCGGATTCCGTCTGCCCGCCATAACTGTTCCGCTCGTTTATCTTCTTCGCCACCTCCTCGGGCAATGCCCCTTTCGCCAATTTATAGTAAGGGGTATAAGACCATTCCGACCAATTATCATCCTTTAAACGATAGAGGACCCCGTTCTTCATGGAACTGTTTTCGGGAAAATCCTTATACACCAACGTCACGGTCACCGGAGTATTGCCGATATTTACATTCTTCCCCAATGCCGACTCCGTGCCAAAAAACTTTTTGGCTATATTTTCCGACAAGGCAACGGAATACTCTCCTTCCAGACAGGTTTTCGGATCTCCGGCAACAATTTCCGGCGAAAACACATCAAAAAAACCGGGAGTCACCCTAAAGAAAGATTCCCAATATTCCACCTTCTTCCCCACACTGTCCGTCGTGCTTATCACTTGGTCCCACCCCTGCTGGATGGCACAATAAGCCTCTATTTCAGGGATATTTTTAGCAAAATCCTCTATCCCCGGCACACAATAGTTTGCACTGTAAGAAGTACCAATACGGTCATAATACTCCTGTAAAAATATACGCTCCTTGTCTTTATACGACCGGTTGTAACCGAATTCATAAAAAACCTGGAAAGCAATAACCGTCAGTATCGTGAAAGCCACCGATAACCCAATCAGATTCAGAACAAATGACAGTTTATTCCGCTTCAATGTAATAAAAAACTCCCGAAACATAACTTTATATTTTAATAAATGAAATAATTATTCCTGTTTCAACACCTCCACCGGATTAGCGTTAGCTACCCGCCAGCTCTGCCAGCTTATCGTCAGCAACGTAATGGCAAATACAATCAAACCTGCCAATAAAAAGAGCCAGACAGAAAGAGACGTTTTGTAAGCAAATCCGTTCAACCAACGTGACACAGCATACCACGCCAGCGGGCAAGCTCCAATAAAAGACAAGCCCACCATACGCAAAAAACTCCGGTTCACAAAAAACACCATTTGCCAGTTTGTCGCCCCATTTACTTTACGGACACCAATTTCTTTCGCTTTAAATTTAGCATTGAACAATACCAACCCGTATACGCCCATCAAAGCTATCAGGATGGTCGCAATACCAAAGATTTTCACCAAAGATGACAGCCGCTCCTCCGCCTGATACAATCCATTCAGATGATCATCCAAAAAGAGGACATTTCCACCGTAATTAAATGACAAAGAGTGAATTGTATGACGAATATGACGAATTGCCTCCCCACGGGCCGCGTCATTGATTCTGACGTAAAAATAAGTACCCGCCCAGGCTTCATTGACAGCAATAATCAGAGGACGTATTTTCTGCTGCATCGGGAGCAAGTTGAAATCTTTCAATATCCGCCCAACCCGCATACCTCCCATTACTTTTCCCATCGGATTAAAACCATAGACGGAACTGAATGTTTCATTCACCATAACCACACTGTCCCGCGTGGAAACAAACGTATCCCCTTCTATTACCCGGATGCCGAAAAACTGTAGAAAATTAGCGGCAACCATGGATACATCACACCCGATACGCCGTTCCTCGCCATTTACCGTTGCCCCAAATTCCCAATGCTGCATACTCACATCGCCTATCATCTCCGAGGCAAACGTCATGTTCGTCACCGCTGGATGCTGTTTCAGCTCATTCACCAGGACATCCCGCTTCCGGAGAAGTTCCTGATTAGTCTTAAAAAATACGACATGCTCCTTTTCTATTCCCCAAGGATGATTTTTCATAACATCCAACTGCCTTTCGATAAACAACACTCCGATAATCAGCACCACAGCTACCATGTATTGAAACACGACTAACGTATTCCTCAGAAAAACGCCCCGGGGCGACAACGCCTGTGAACCTTTCAACACCAGAGCCGGAGGGAAAGAGGTCATATAAAAAGCCGGATAACATCCCGCCAATACACCCAACACCACACTTATCCCCGCCATTCCACACAATAAACCCTTATATTCAAAAGGATTCAAAGACGCCGACACGATACCTTGAATGGATGTACCGCTCAGCAGATAACACCAGAACGTCCCCAACACAAAAGATAAAAACGAGAAAAAAACAGCCTCCGATATGACACACCAACGAATAAACCCGTTGGTTGCCCCAAACGCTTTCTGCGTGTTCAGCGTTTTTATTCGGGTAGGTGCCAGGGCGATCGTGAAATTGACCAGATTAATTCCCGCGACAAGCAAAATAATTCCTCCGATTAAAAGAAGGATTTGCGTCATAGCCCGGTTTCCCTGGGGTTCATGATAATGGCGTACATTCCCGAAATAAAGCTCTTTGATAGGGTAAAACTCAAATTGCCTTTCTGCCATCATCCCTTCTTCAAAAGATTTTACCGCCGCAATGTTATCTAAGGCACGCAGTTTATTCACCAACATTTGCTTATCCGTCCCGTCAGGCAACACATAATAAGTATCGTAATTCCATTGGCTCCACCGTACTCCCGAACAAAAGGAGAGCGAATAAAGGTAATTCCGGAAAAGAGAATTGGACGGGACATCCCGGTATATCGCCGCCACAGTCAATTCTTTCGTCCCATTATGCAAAAAAGTTTTCCCGACAGCCTCCATACCTCCGAAAAATTTCTGAGCCAAACTCCAGGGCATAAAAACATGGTCAGGCGTTGCCAATGCCTTGCGATAATCTCCCGCCATCACCTCCAAATCAAAAACCGTTACCACATTGGTGTCTGCATAAGCCGGTCCCTCTTCAAAAAAGATATTTTCCCCACCCGGACTCAACACTGTAAAATATTCCGTATCAAAAGGCTTACCGATAATACAAGATTCCGACAATTCCGGTATTTCAGAACGAATAATCTCAAATAAAGGCAATGGCAACAAGGAACTGGATACCTCGTCGGCTTCATCCTGCACCTGCAAGCGATAGATACGGTCAGCCTTCGGGAAAGAGGCATTGTAACTGTATTCGTAATTCACCTGTATCACAATAGCCAGAAAAACAGCAAATGCCACAGACAATCCGACTATGTTCAACAATCCGGCTCCCTTAAAACGCTTTAACACCTGAAAGAAATGACGAAAAACCTGTATCATACCCTTTAAAATTAAATTTCCGAACCGTTATTTATTCCTGCTTCAACACCTCCACCGGATTGGCATTCACCGCCCGCTGCCAAATAAAGCAGGTTACCATAGCAATATGCCCGTGGCTGAATTACTTTATCTTTTCAACAAGATACATGCCATTTTTATATATTGCTATAAATCAACAAATTAAAAACAAAAGACATTCACCATATTGTCAAAATTATAGACACCGGATGTCAAAAAAATTTACGACAAAAAAGAGGCCCTTTACAGGAAGCGGGGAAATATGTCCCGAATTTGATTCTCCCTTCGATTTGCATTATCTTTGACAAAAATTCCGGCTGATGAAAAGTTGTTGTTTTTGTGTGTTTGTATTCATATTCTGTCTCTGCCTCCGCGCGGAGTTGCCGGCTACGGAGCTCCACCCTCACGAGCCCCCGATTCAAAGTATGATTCACCGTTTCAATCACGCCAAGAACGCCAAAGAAATCCTGACTCAGGCGGACCGGATGTATCGTACAGGACAACATTTCGAGTCCGATACCCTGTTACAAAAAGCCCTACGCTATTATCAACGCAAGAAAGTATCCTCCGAACTGACACGCCTTTATTTTTACATGGGCATGTTTTACGAAAACCGGCATCAAGCAGCGGAAGCCCTTAAACAGTATACGCTGGCAGAAACCAACGCGGCACTTGCACCCGACTCCCTGCTCGCCCCTGCCCTTGCACAAAAAATCTCCGGTTTGCAACAAAAGTTAGGCCCAAAAGCAGCAGACGACCTGCAATGGGAAAGCCGTTACATACAGCTTTCGCAACAATCCCGGCAATGGCACGCAGCCAGCCGGAGATGGCGCACGGCTTGCCTTGTGGTGAGTGCCCTGCTTCTGGCTTTCATTGGAGTGTCACATTACCGGACACTCCGCCGCAAACACGAGCTGTTTGAAAGCCAGCTTTTCATCGAGCGGCTTCAACGGGCGGAAGAGGAACTGAAAGAGAAAATGTCGCAGCAGCTTCATGAGAAAGACGGAAAACTAAAAGACTTTTTCCGCCTCCGGGTGGAGATGATTAAAGAGTTTGTGGAATTTTCCCAAAAATATGCCAACAATCCCGAAAAGCTGAAATACAAGTTTCAACGCACCATCTCCACCAATTCGTTTTCTCCGACCGACTGGGCTTTGCTGCTTGAAGGCGTGAACATCACAGGCAACGGGATTATCGGCTACCTGCAACAGCACTATCCCGAACTGACGGAAGAGAACCTCCGCTATTGCGCCCTCATTTGTGCCGGGTTTGAGACGGACGAACTGGCTGTGCTGTGGGACGTGAACAACACGTCCATTTATAAACGCCGTACCCGTCTTCGCCAAAAACTGAATCTTCCCCAAAACCAGGACCTGAAAAAGTTTTTTGATGAGTTGGTAACCCGCCTGGGCTGAAAATATGCCCGTTTACACCCGTCTTTCCAAGGCTTTTTTCCAATGTCTCGCTTTTGCTTAAAAACAAAATTGATTATCAACACATTAAAAAAATCATGTCCCTATATTTTTCCACCTGTCCTATAGGATTTACGGAACACATCTTCTAATTTGCGTCACAGAAAACAACTAAAATTAACTCACAGATGAAACGCATTTTATATCTTTTCCGCGGTTTGCTTCATTCCAAAGGAAACACACTGACGAAAATTGTCTCCCTCACCATTGGGCTTTCCGTCGGCATACTGGCATTCGGATATTGTGTTTTTGAAACCGGCTACGATAATTTCCATAAGGATGCCGACCGCATATACCGGGTTGATTATCATCTCCCGCTTACCCTGCTGGAGGAAATCTCCCGCGAAATCCCGGAAGTCGAGCTGACGACAGCACTCTCTTCCCGCATTCCCGCGACCTACCACTATAAAGAGCATGAAATCTACGGCGGCGAAATCCGGCTTGCCGACACCTCTTTTTTCCGGCTTTTCTCCTTTCGTCTGCTTTCCGGCGATCCACAGGCTTTGCGCCATCCGGATAAGCTGTTCATATCAGAAAAACTGGCACACATCCTTTTCGGCCAGGAAGATCCCGTCGGGAAAGAAATTATATACAATCATCAACCGCTTGTGGTGGGAGGCGTCTATGAAAATTTCCCCCGCAACAGTTTCCTGATGTACACCAATGCCCTGCATTCCTTGGCCGGAGTCAGTGAGGAACAGAAGTCGGCAAGAGAAGACTACAGCGGTTATATCCGGATTTCCCCCAACGCCAACCCGCAGGAGGTGAAGCAAAAAATACAGGCTATCATCGACCGTCACACCACGTCCGAGCAACCCGAACAATATGCCTTGCATCCTTTAAAGGAGCTGCATCTGAAATACGGCTGGGGCTATACCTCCGTCTATCTGGTCGGTTTCATGGGGTTGGCTATTGTCATCATATCCGCCCTCAACTATATCCTTATTTCGATTTCATCATTGATACAGAAAAACAAGGAAATCGCCATTCACAAAATAAACGGAGCAAACAGTGCCCACATTTTCAGGATATTTTTCCAGGAAACGGTTGTCCTTGCCCTGCTGGCAGGAGCGCTTACCTACGGCATCCTTGCCGGATGCCAGCCTTTTCTGGAAGAGCTGCTGTATAGCTCTTACGCCGACTTCTTTAACCTCCGTGTGTGGACAACCATCGGTTTGTTTTTCCTGGGCATGGTGTTTTTTACGGGAGGAATACCGGCACGGATATTTGCTTCCATTCCGGTATTACAGATTTTCCGGCAGGTTTCATTACACCGCCGCGCATGGAAATATATTTTGCTCTGGATACAGTTTTTTTCGACCTGTCTGCTGCTTACCTTGCTTTTGATTTTCAGCAAACAGTACAATTACCTGATGAATAAAAACCTGGGATATGAGACACGGGATCTTTACTACACCCAAATCGCATGCGGCTACCCCTATCCCTCCCTGACTTCGGTGAGAGATGAAATCAAGCGTTTACCTTTCATTACGGACGCAGCTTTCGTGCATACGCTCCCGCTGTGGACTCCCCGGACCACAGTCTGTAACAGCGAACAGCAGGCGATATTTGAAAGCAGCTATCTCTATGCTGATGACGGTTTACTCCGCCTGCTGAAAATCCCGTTTGTCGAAGGGGACACGACCCACTTGCCAGCGGCTTCCGGCGAAGTGTGGGTGAATGAAAAATTCCGCGACAGGCTTGCCGCAAACCCGCAAGCCACCAGTCCTTTGTCACTCGGTGCCCATACCGTTACTCCCCGGGGCGTTTTCCGGGATTTCCAGGTTGCCTCCCTCTATGTCGCCCAACAACCGCTTGTCATCTTCCCGCTGGAAGAGCCAGACACCTGCCACAATTATTACTTGTTGTTTAAAAGCAGTCAAATGACTGCCGAAAACATGACCGTGTGGAAAGAAAAAATGCAGGAGGTCTGTAAGCAGTCGAATTTCCACCTCTGGTATTATCCTTATACACATCAAAATGCTTACGGAGCTGAAAAAGACATGTGCACGACCGTAGAAATCATCACCTATCTTGCCCTTGTCATCGTATTATTAGGGCTGTTTGGCTTCACCGGCGACGAGGTAGCGCGGAGAACGAAAGAAATTGCCGTCCGCAAAGTAAACGGAGCGTCGGTACTCTCCATCACCCTGCTCCTGTTGCGAAACATCTGTCTGCTAGCACTGTGTGCCCTGCCGTTCGGATTGGCGGGCGCATATTATATGGGAAGTTATTGGCTGGATGAATTTGCGTGGCGGATACCTCTCTCCGTATGGTTGCTGACGGGAGGCGCCGCGATTACTTTCGGCGTGATTGTAGGAACCGTTTTGCTGAAAAACAGACAGGGCATCAAGACCCAACCTGCCGAAGCCTTGAAAAACGAATAAACAGAATTATTTTGAATAAATAACAGGATGAATTTGCATATTTACCGGAGAATGTTCATCTTTACCCGCAAATAAAAAATGAAAGTACTAACCTTTAAAAGCGAAAAGGATGAAAATGAAAATGTTACTTCTGGCGTTGGCTTTGGTATTTTCCGTAAGCATCGCCTCTGCACAAAGCAACAAAACAACAAAAAACTGTAAGAAAGAGTGCAAAAAGGAATGCGTACAAAAGAAAGAGTGCAACAAGCAGGAATGCAAATGCCCGGCTGATTGCAAAAAGGACGGGAAATGTGCCGGAACCTGCAAAAAAGACTGCAAAAAAACAGCTTGTGCTCAGAAAGCCGACTGCAAAAAAGACCAGAAATGCTGCAAAAACGCTAAAAAAAGCGAATGCCCAAAAGCAAAAAAAGAGTGCTGTAAAGACAAAAAATAATCAGACCGTTGCTTATGTGAAATTGCCGGAACCGCTTGGGGTTTCCGGCAATTTTCATTTTCCCCTTAATCGGTCAGGAAAGGCTTATTTCTGTTCCAAGCAACACTTCTGCGGAGATTGTCATCCGGGAAAAAGCAAAAAGTTTCTTCCCCAAATCTTTTAATGAAGCACCAATGTGATAGACATCGGAATCTATGAGCAGAAAACGGTCGTGAAAGCGTGTGCTTTTATGCACTTCAATCACCGGATATTGCGCGTTGCAGCGCTCCAAATCAAGCCGCAATGGCTTGGGGATGCTGCAAGTGTAAATCCGGACATTTACCTCTTTTTTACGTTTGCACAATAAGGTCAGGACGGAATCGTCCACATAATTATCGATTAAAACAATGGAACGTTTTGCCTTTCGAATCAGTTCGGCAACAAAGGCATAAGCATCAAAAATCTGCCCGTCGAAAAAAACACCCTCGACAGGAGGCAAAGCCGTCCGGACAAAAAAGTCAATTTTTTCGGAATGTTTTTCCAAGGTTTTGTCATATTCAATAAATTTTTGAGTCACCCGGTACTCCAAACTTTCTATCCTCTGATTCAAGGCATATCCTCGTAAAAGATACTCTTTTAATACTTTATTTGCCCATTGCCGGAATTGAATGCCCCGTTTGCTATTGACACGAAAACCGATAGATATGATAGCATCCAAATTATAGTATGTGAGATTGCGGCCCACCTGACGATTATTTTCCAAACGAACTGTTCGGAAATTCCGAACAGTTGAATTTTTATCCAATTCTCCCTGTTGATATATACTTTTTATATGTTCACTGATATTGGCTTTACTCGATTGAAAAAGCGCAACAATCTGCGCCTGCGTAAGCCACACGGTTTCGTCTTCCATACGGACTTCCAGTCTCACCGTATCCTTGGGCTGATAGAGTATGATTTCACTTTTGGATTGCATCTTAAAGGTATTTATACAAATTTACAAAATTTACCTAAACAACCCAATAGTGAAGAATATATATCAGAAGCGGTTAGCCCTCTTTCAAGGCATCTACGGGATTTTGGAGCGCGGCTTTGCGGGTTTGCCACGTAGAAACCAATAACACCAACAGCAAACAAATGCCTGCATCCAGCACAAACAGCCACCAATGAATTTCCACCCGGTAAGCAAATCCCTGCAACCAGTAAACCATCAGCCCATAAGCGACCGGCAACCCAATGAAGCACGCGCCAAGCATTTTCCGGACAAATCCCCGGTTCAGTAATCCCACCACCTGCCATTCCGTGGCTCCGTTGATTTTCCGCATGGCAACCTCTTTGCGACGGCTTTCAACAACAAACATAGAAAATGCCAATATACCCATGCCGGAAATGAGGATGGCAAGAACAGTTAGAATATGAATCATTTTCGCTAAAGCCACATCACGGGCATATAAATCCGTATAACTGTATTCAGAATACTGCAACATAATTCCCATGTAATTATCCCGGTAATACTTCTGCAGATAATCCAGCACCTCCTGACGTTTGCCCTCCCGATAACGGATATTCAAGGTATTGTCAAAACCCGGCAAATGTGCTCCCAAAACGACAGGTTCCACTGCCTGATACAACGATTTGTAATGAAAATCGTCTACCACCCCGACAACCGTAACGGTCGAATTTCCGTAACTCAGCACTTTACCGACAGGATTTTCCAATCCCAGTTCCCGCACCATCTTCCGGTTAATCACCGCCTCTCCAGGCTTTCCACTCCCGTTGTAATATCGCTTCTGGTTTTCATTCCGCCGGTAGTTCCGTCCCTCCGCCAAGTGCATCGAATAGGTCGCCAGGTAATCCGCATCACCCAATAAAAGCCGAGCTTTTACCTTCCTACCGGGCTGATTTACGTCACATACCTCATAGCTGACGGTGAGGGCAAGGAACGTCCGTTTGTCACCGCCAAAATATCGGGATGCCGCAATAATTCATCCTTTGCCGGCAAAAAAACCGATTCATTCCCCGGCCACTCCACACACAAGATATTCCGGTTATCGTAGCCCATCGGTTTGTTCTGAACAAAATCCATCTGCTGCGACAACAACAACGAGGCAAAAAAGAGTCCGCAAAAAATACACATCTGTCCCACCAGCAACACTTGTTTCAAATCCCACTTTCCTGTTGTCCGGCTAACAGCATTCTTTATACCGTTACGGTCCAACCGTCTCAACATCCATGCCGACAACAAATAGCCCATTACCCCAATAAACAACAATACGATTCCACCGAAAAGCACACCTTCCATCACAGTCAGCCCCCATTCATACGGATGCCCCGACGAAACAATCCCCATAAACCAAGGATGAACCGCACGCCCCAGCCATACAGCCAACAATAAAGCCGACAAAAGATGCACTCCTATTTCAAGATACACCTGTTTCCGCATAATCCGGTTGCCCGCACCGAAACATTTCTGAATAGCATACATTCCCGTGTTTTTATGCAATTGGGCTAATTTAATCATCAGATAATTGCATGAGGCCAGCAATAAAATCAAAAAGGCCACACCACTCAGGATATAGTTAAAGCGGCGGGAGCCATAACGGAATACCTCTTCATAATCCCGGAGGTGTTCCGAATGCAGATAAACATTCCGGAACGACTGCAACACCACAGTTTTATTCAACTGCTTTTCATAATCCGAATAACGTCCTTCCATTTCCTGTATCGCTTTTCCGATTTCCACCGCGTCGGCATGCTCATCGAGTTGCAATAATGTCGTAAGCGCATTGCCACTCCCATACTTATACAACCTTTCCACTCGTTTAAAATCAAGCAGCAAATCCGCCTGCAAGGAAGAATGTGCCGGCATATTCTTCATCACGCCAACCACATGATAAACCAAATCTACGGGACGTTGAGGGTACCGAAGCACTAACGTCTTTCCTACTGCCGACACTTCGCCAAAATATTTCCGGGCGGCACGCTCCGAAATAACCACCCAGTCCGGAGGCATTTCCCCTCCGATTTTACCCTCCACCAGCGGAAAATCCAATACACTGAAAAACTGGGGGTCCGTATAGATACACTCCCGCTCAACCCAAAACTCACCGGTACTCTCCTGCCTGACTAAAAACGTCTGAGGAGCCACAATACGCACAAACTCCCTGACGCCCGGTATCTCCTTTTTTGCATTTTCTCCCATAGGACTGCAAAAAGCGGAATACCACATATCATTCCCCTGCGACAAATAAGTAACCCGGTAAAGCGTCTCTCCTTTCGTGTGGAAACGGTCTGTCTGCCACTCTTTCATCACATAACCGTATATCAGCAAAGCCACCGTAAAAGCAATAGCCAGTCCACCAACATTAATTACGGTATATACCCGGCTCCGCGAAAATCGGCGGAATATCAGTTTTAAGCACGTTGTATACATGACTTTCCGATTTTCAGTTTGTTCCTATTCGTCTTTCAGGCATTTGACGGGATTGACGTTAGCGGCCTGCCAAGTCTGGTAGCTCACAGTCAAAAGAGTCACGACAAAAGTGACGGCGCCCGCCAACACAAATACCCACCAGCTCAAAGCAGTACGCTCAACAAAACTTTTCAGCCAGTTGCTCATAAACAGGTAAGCCAACGGACACGCCAAGAGATAAGAGATTCCCACCCACATGAAGAAATCACGGTTAAGGATAAATAACAATTCTCCCACCGAAGCCCCGTTGACCTTTCTCACACCGACCTCCTTCAAGCGGCGCTGTGTCGTGTAATAAGCCATAGCAAACAACCCTGCCACACTGATAATCAACGTAATCATCATTGCCACACCCAGAATCTTTTCGGCATTGGTTTCCGCCTTATACAATTGGGCATACCTGTGGTCAAGGAAATGATAATCGAACGGCGTACCCGGATTCAAGTCGTTCCATTTCGACTGCACCAACCGAATCGCTTCCTGCGGATTTCCCTGTACCTTGAAAAATACGGTAGGAGAGCCGTAGACCCCTTCATAGGGGAAATAAATCTGCGGGTCTACAGGTTGGTGGAGCGACTTGGTATGCGCATCCTTCACCACGCCCAATATCGTATAATCATAGCTTCCGTTTGCCCTCAATTTTTCACCCACGGCATCCGACGAAAGTCCGAACATCCGGGCGGCAGTCTCATTAATAATACAATAACGGAGTGAATCGCCCATATCTTCCGTAAACTCCTGTCCCGCTTTCATCTCCATCCCCATAAGCCGGAAGTAATTGGGTTTTATCTGGCAAAATTCCAACAAATACTCCTGTTCGCTTCCCGATTTCCGTACGACATCCCCTCTACACCACCCCAACGGATCGGTATCTTTCAGCGTCACCCCGACAATCGAAGAATGAGAAAGCATCTCCCGACAAAAAACGTCGTAATTCCGGAGAAAACCACCCCGGTCGGAAACATAAAAAACATTCTCTTTGTCAAACCCCAAATCCTTATGAATCATGTAGGCTACCTGTTTTTCAATAAAAAACACCGAAATCAATATCACAATCGCAACGGTAAACTGAATAACAATCAATCCTTTCTGAAGGAAAGAAAGGTTTTTCCCTTTAAACTGCCCTTTCAAGGTTGCCACGGTATTGAACTTAGTCATATACAGAGCAGGGAATGTTCCGGCAGTCAGCATCACCACAAACACCACTGCCACTAAAAACACATACAACAGCGGTCCGGTAAAATCAATGGCCAATTGACAATCCGCCAGACGATTGAACAACGGCAAAGCCAATACAGCCAACACCGTCCCGATGCCTACTGCCGACACCACATAATAAAACGTCTCCCAATAAAATTCCCCCATCAGACTGCTTTTATCCGCCCCGTGGGTTTTCCGGACCCCGATGGATTTGGCCCGCAAGAAAGAAGTGGAAACAAAGAGATTGATGAAATTAATACAAGCTATCAGCAGAATAACAAAAGCCGTCAGTACGAATACCATCACCAAATTCTTGTTGCCGTGGACGACATTGTCAAATTTAAACCCCTTGTCGAAATAAATCTCCCGCAGAGGCTGCAACCGGAACTCAAAATCCAGTTGTTCGAACATAGGCAGGGATTGCCGGATCATCTCCGTCATGCCTTGCTCTATTTTCGGCAGGAACAGGGCATCTGCAATTTTAAAATAGGTCATGAAAGCGTCCGTTTGCCCGTACTTATGGGGTTGCGCCCAATAGCCGGTAAACGGAGCCACAATATGCGCCTTCAAATGGGAATTGTCCGGCATATTTTCCATCAATCCCACGACAGTAAAGTCTTTACCGTCCATCCGGATAATCTTTCCCATCGGATTTTCACCGGGAAAATAACTGTTAGCGGCATATTCATCTATCACCAACCCATCCGGCGCCGAGAGACATGTATAAGGATTACCGACTTTCAAAGCAAACGAGAAAAAAGAAAAGAAAGAAGAGTCTGCCAGTAAAACTCTTTTTTGGGGATAAAGCACACTATTCACCGAAAGATCAAACGATAACGGTACAACACGACACATAGCCTGCAACTCCGGGAACATCCGGATCGCATCTTCCCCAACCTTCTTAAAAGTAGCCCCGATTTTCACCTGTTCGCCATTCAGCGTGACCAAACCGTTCACGCGATACATCTTATCCTTATCCCGGTGAAAACCATCGAAACGAAATTCATTCACCGCCCACAAACCGATTAACACAACAACAGCCACCGCTACCGCCAAACTGCCGATACTCAACACCCCAACGGTCTTTTGTTTTTTCAGATTCCTCCAGAATATTTTCAGACTATTACCATACATAGCATAAAATTTACATTTTCCTTTCTTTTATCAATCCGCATGCCAAAAGCAAAACATATTGAATATCAAAAAGATAATATCTTTCCTTCCGCCCGAATGTGTCTAAAATTTTTACACTCCGTGTCAAATAATCACCCAAGTTTCAATGAATCACCTTATTCGTTTTTCAGCACGTCGACGGGATTGACGCTGGCGGCTTTCCAGCTTTGCCAGCTGACAGTGAGCAGGGCGATGACGAGCGTGAACAAGCCGCCCAGCAGGAATATCCACCAGTGTACGGGCGCCTTGTAGCTGAACCCCTCCAGCCAGCGGTGTACGGCGTACCAGGCAATGGGACAAGCTACTACAAAGGAGACGAACAGCAGCCGAAAAAAATTACGGTTCAACAACACCATAATCTGTCCTTCGGAAGCACCGTTCACTTTACGGATGCCTATCTCCTTGCGTTTATACTGGGCATTGAAAACCACCAGGCCATACATGCCCACCAATGCCAATACTATCGCGATGCCTCCCATCAGAAACACCACCTGCATCAGCTTCTTCTCCCCCTCATAATTTTGTTGCAAAGACTGATCCAAAAACTTAAATTCAAACGTCCCGTCAGGATTTAGCCGCTCATACACCTGGCGTATTTTTTCCACCGTTGCGGGCAAATCCCCTCCCGCCAATTTCAGGAACATAAAGGCATACTCCTCGCCGCCTTTGCAAGTAATCGCCAAAGGTGCCAGCGGCACACGCAGGGACATATAGTGAATGTCCTTCACCACACCGATAAACCTCCCCAATCCCGGACTCGTTGCTATCGTCATCCCGAAACTGTGTTCCAGCGCAGGGTGTTTCCTCACGGCAGTCTCATTCAGGATAAGCTGTGCCGATTGGTCGGATTCTGAAAAATTCTCCCCTTTAACAATAGACACACCGATAAAATCCAGGAAATTCTTGTAGACATGCCAACGGTTCAACATCAACGCTTCTCCTTCCACATCCAATCCGATTCCCGAAATCATATCGGTTCCCAAAATATGGTCGGCAAACGTATAATCCGTCACACCCGGGATAGCCGTCATTTCGGAAATCAACGCACTCTGACTACCCGACAAATCCCCGTCCAATTCAAAGAAACCGATATTTTCCGTCTCATACCCCAAGGAATAACACTGCATATAGCGGTATTGTATACCTATCAACAACGTACATATTATCAAAACTATCGATGTGACAAACTGGAACACCATCAACCCGTTCCGCAGGCGTATGCCTTTCGGCGACATGACGAAACTCCCTTTCAGCACCAGCGCAGGTTCAAAAGAGGTCACGTACCACGCAGGATAAAGCCCTGCAAAGACGCCCATCAACACGGCTCCGCCACCAACAGCTGCCAGAAGTCCCACATGTTCCGCTGGCGCTAATGACATCGAGAACAAGGAAGCAAAACCGGAAAAGGCAAACAAATGAAGTAATCCCACTGCCAATCCGAAAGCAAGCAGTGAATAGGCCACCGCTTCACCCACCAACCGCATTCTCAACCTTCCCACACCCGCCCCCAGCACCTTTTGCGTATTCACCGCTTTCATCCGGGAAGGAGCCAATGATATGGAAAAATTAACAAAGTTAATTTCGGCAATCAAAATGACAAGAATACCTATGGCCAGCATAACCGCCGCACCCCGCTTCGTCCCTTTTTCAAATGTATCGAACATCGTCGTCTGGTCGTAATATATGCCGGTCAGAGGGGACACCCGCAAATAGAATTTCCCTTCCTTTTCCATCTGCTCTTTTTTGTGCAACCCCTCGAAAATCTGCTCCATCGCCTCAATCTTAGCCCCGTTCACTTGGTGCTGCAAAGCCTGTCGGTCGCTATTCGCCGCCAACAGATAAATCTGCACATCCCAGCCACCCCATTCCTCCTCCCTTTCGGGCAAACGGGTATAACACACATTTTTAAAAACAGAATTGCCCGGCATATCCTCATATACCGCCGCCACGGTATAACCGCCTTCAATATCCCCGCCATACACCTGTTTCCCCACGGCGGATTCCTTACCGAACCACTTCCGGGCCGTCGATTGGGGTATCAGTAACATATTGGGCTCCGTCAAAGCCTGCCGGCCATCGCCTTCCACTATTTCAAGCCCCAGAATATCGGCAAAAGAACCTGATACCTTTGCTCCCCGCTCTTGAAACTTTTCGAAACTTCCATCTTCATGCTTCAATACAAACAATGTCTCGAAATCGCCGCCGGTCACAAAATAATCCTCCACCAAAGGGCACTGCTCTTTCAGCAAAGCCCCCACAGGCTGCGGTCCGAAAGCGCTGTATTGCAGCGAAACCGGGAAAAGGGTTTCTGCCCGGAATATTCGGTCGGCATTCTTGTGGAAACGGTCGTACCCGTACTGGAACGACAACTGCACGGCAATCACCGCAAAAGCGGCAAAAGCCACGGACAATCCGAAAACATTCAATATCCCCGCCGTCTTGAAGCGACGGAAATTCATCACCAATTCATGCCATGCTCTCATACTCGTCTTTCATTAATTATATCCTCAATCCGCCCTCGACGGCAGCCATGCCTTCTTTCAGGTAGCCGTCCATAATATTTACGATACGCGTGCCGTATTTGGCATTCTGCTCAGAGTGAGTCACCTGGATAATCGTCATGCCCTCCTCTTCATTCAATTTCTTCAACAGCTCCATAATCTGCCGCCCCTGTTCGGAATGCAGATTTCCGGTCGGTTCATCCGCCAGCAACAATTTAGGCTTCGCAACAATTGCACGGGCAATTCCCACCAACTGCTGCTGTCCCCCCGACAACTGCTCCGGAAACAAATCCTGTTTCGCCACAATATTAAACCGATCCAGAATATCCGCCACAATAGCCTTTCTCTCCTTTCCCTTCACGCCCTTATACACCAGCGGCATCTCGATATTCTCATACACCGTCATATCCTCAAGCAGGTGATACGCTTGGAAAATAAAGCCGATATAGTTCCGGTGGCATAAATTCTTATCCTTTTCGCTCATTTTGTGAGCCGGATTACCCATAAAAAAATACTCCCCTTCCGACGGTTCGTCCAGCATCCCGATAATATTCAACAACGTCGATTTTCCCGCACCGCTCGGTCCCATAATGCTCACAAACTCCCCTTCATTCACCGTGAAATCCACGTTCTTCAGTATAAACGTCCGCTGAAAGCGCGATTTATAATATTTATCGACCTTATTCAATTCAATCATCGTTTCCATATCTTTTCTGTATTATTCGTTTTACATCCTATTCATTTTTCAGCGAGTGCACCGGATTCACCATCGCGGCTTTCACACTCTGCCACCCCACAATCAGCAAAGCAATGAGTGCGGCAAACATTCCCGCCAGACCGAAAATCCACCAGCTTAAATCTATGCGGTAAGCGAATCCGCTCAGCCAATTTGTCATAGCATACCAAGCTACCGGACACGCCAGCACAAAAGCCAGTACAATCCATTTCATAAAGCTATTGACCAACATGCGCAACACCTCCGCTACCGTAGCCCCGTTCACCCGCCTGATACCGATTTCCTTCACTCGCTGCTGGATAAAATAAGCCGCCATCGCAAGAATACCCATCATAGACAACACGATTGCCAAACCGGAAAAATAACCGATCAGCCGCCCCGTCCGTTCACTCCCTTCATACCATTGATTAATAGTCTGGTCCATAAACTTAGCTTCGGTAAGCGCACCGTTGGTAAACTCTTTATACGTGTTCGTCACCTGCTTGTATGCCCTGCCTATATCCACAGCACTCACTTTCACCAAAATACTCCACGGCCATTCCTTCTCACCCAAAGGCCTGAAATACGCCGGTCCCACTTCCTGCGTCAAATCACGAAAATGGAAATCTTTTACCACTCCCAGAATCGGAATGCTACCCTGTCCGTCAAAATTACATTCCGTAGGCATACTGTCCAACTCCAACGCCTTCACACCCGCCTCATTGAGCCACCTTCCCTGAGCCGACATGGCAACATTATTCCGTTTCACCTCTATCCCCATCAGGCGGAAAAACGCCGTATCCACCCTAAAATCCTGAAAGCTCAACGAGCGGTCTTTATAGGTAAACGAATTATTATTCCCGCCATCTACCGGGGTTCCGCACACAAAAGAGACACCCACCACCTCCGGTATTTTCTCAAACTCACTCCGCAAAGCCTCCATCTGTTCTCCACTCACACCGCTATTCTCAATACAAATCACATTCTCCTGGTCGAAACCCAACTGATAGTGGCGCAAAAAATCCGTCTGTTTCCAAATCACAATCGTACACGCAATCAAAGCAATGGCTATCGTATACTGAAAAGATATCAGCGCCTTACTGTAAGTACCCTTGCTCTTTTTTCGGAAAGCCCCTTTTACCACATCCACCGGATTAAAGCGCGTAATCAGGAAAGCGGGAGCCAGCCCCGCAATCACTCCCAATCCGGCAACGGCCAGCACGACTGACAGGACAATCGGCACGGTAAGATGCTCTTCTATGGCAACATGCGTATCCAGCAACTGATTAAAAACGGGCTGAAACAGCAAACTGAACCCGACCGCCAAACAGAAAGAGATAAAACAGAGAATCATCGACTCCCCGATAAACTGCCGGAACAACTCCCTGTTGCCCGTTCCGAGCAATTTTTTCACGGCAGCCTCTTTTGCCCGGAAGCCGGCTTGTGCCACCGACAAATTATTGTAGTTAATCAAAGCCAGCAATAAAATAACCAAAGCAATAGCGGCTAACAACGTCACCAGCATCCGGCTGTTGCCATGTGTTCCGACACCCCCCTTCCCTCCGAAATAACAATCGGTCAAAGGTTCAAAAGCAAACTCTTTCACATAGCCCCTCTTATACAACCAATACTTTTCCTGAAAATCCTTTAATATCGCCGGTTCTTTAGACGTCACATCCGCCCCGGGCTTCGCCATGACATACAGCCCGAAAGAACTGTTCCCGTCATTATGCATCAACCCCCGCCATCCCCACAAATACTCTAAAAAAGGGAACATCACCACTGCATCACA
The DNA here is from genome assembly GCA_910589025.1 of uncultured Odoribacter sp. Classification (GTDB taxonomy): domain Bacteria; phylum Bacteroidota; class Bacteroidia; order Bacteroidales; family Marinifilaceae; genus Culturomica. Next base: position 132,497 of record CAJURM010000005.1, read on the forward strand.
CTTGTTAAAATGCGTATTCTCAGGAAAATCCTCCACAACTCCCGTCACCATCAACTTATGAATCCCTTTGCAAACCAATTCCTTCCCAACAGCTTCTTCATCCCCATACAACCTACGGGCATAGGAACGGGTAAGCACCACGGAACTAGGAACCTTCAAAACTTCCGACGGTTCTCCCTCCAGCAAAGGGAAAGAAAACATCCGGAAAAAAGTGGAATCGACCATCAAAAAATTAATGGCAATCTTCTCACGTTCCAGATTCTCCACAAACGAAGATTCTTGATACAAACGGGTATAACATTCAATCTCCGGATAAGTATGCTGTATATAATTCCCGATAGTGGGACCGAAACTTGAACGCGTTTCCGTTACCGCCCGGAAAAGCCGCTCCTTGTTCACATGAAACTGATCCACAGACAACTCCTGGCGGATATAAGCACCTAACAAAATAACAAACGTCAATGCCAGGGAAAAACCGAAAACGATAATACAGGTATACAACTTATTCCGCCACAAATTGCGAAAAAACAGATTCAGATTGGAAACACTCATAATATGATCATTTTATAATTATTTACATACTCTTACCCTTGCAATATGCGTGCCACACCACACAAACAACTAAGTAACAATTACATACACACAAATACACACCTCTTAAATGTAAAAAAATAAGACAATCGACGTCTAATATTTTTACAAAATATGCATTAAAATCATTTACCCGAACCCCGGTATCGTCCATTCTGATGCGGACACAATACGGGATTCGGGTAAATAATTTTCAATTCCGGGAAGATTTCCGGCAACCTACAGACTTATAGCAACTGAGCTTTGAAGCCGGCGGATTCGATAGTTTCTATAACTTTCTCAGCCGGCAAGTCGGTCGTTACCGTAATGATTTTGTCGGGGCTGTTCAAATCGACCTGCCAGTTGCCGTGCACCAGCAATTCATCCAGACAAGGGGTCAGTTTGGCGACACAGCCTGCACATTTCAACGTTGTTTTAAATCTGTACGTATTCATATCATAACAAGCGTTTACAGGTTGTAAAAAGTGGTGAATGCCTTGATTACATAATCATGATCCTGCGTTCCGGCTGTTTCACGAACGGAATGCATTCCCCACATGGGATTACCGATATCCACTCCGCGCAGCTCCATTTGGGAAAGCAGGATATTACCCAACGTCGAACCTCCCGCCATATCGGAATGATTAACAAAAGTCTGGTAAGGTACACCCGCCATGCGGCAAACCGTAGCGAAAACGGCGGCAGAATCGCCGTCGGTCACGTACTTTTGATTGGCATTCAACTTAATAACCGGCCCGCCGTTCATCACCGGATGATTGGTGGGATCGTGTTTTTCGGGGTAGTTCGGATGAAGGGCGTGTGCCATATCCGCCGAAATCATAAACGAATGGTGTATCGCCCGGTACAGGTCTTCCGTATTCCCTCCCAGTCCGGCAACAATCCGTTCTATGATCGTTCTCAGTATCGGAGAACCAGCCCCCTGTTTCGTTCCGCTTCCCACTTCCTCATTGTCAAACACAGCCAATACTTTTGTCTTGTCACAATCCTGCGAAGCAATCAGGGCCTTCATGCCGGCATGCGCCATCGCCAAATCATCCAGCTTACCGCATGAAATGAATTCATCCTGCAATCCGGTGAAGCAGCCTTTCTCGCAATCATACAACGTCAGGTCAAAATCCAGGATAAGTTCCGGTTCCACCTGCATTTCCCCGGCAATCAGTTTCAGCAGGAAATTGTCTTTTTCAAAATGCCCGTTAATCATTCCCAACACCGGCAACATATCCTTCTGCTTGCTCAGCGGATTGCCCTGCTCATTAATCGTGCGGTTGAAATGAATGGCAATGTGGGGGATAACCAACAGCGGACGTTTGAAATTCACAAAACGGACTGCCGGCTTAAGCGGATTATCGCTTTTAAGCAATACGCGCCCCGCCATAGACAAGGGACGGTCGAACCAGGTGTATAAAATGGGGCCGCCATAGACTTCGGTATTCAACTTCAGGTATTTCCCTTCCACCGTCATCTCTGCAGAAGGTTTGATACGGAACGTAGGAGAATCGCTGTGGGCACAAATCAGTTTAAAACCGTTTTCCGCCACATCGCCTTTTCCCGGGACAAAAGCAAAAAGAGAAGAGTGGTTTTTCGTCACAAAATACTTTTCTCCCCTTTCGATATGCCAGGCCTCTCCCGAAAACAACTGTTTAAAACCATGCTCCGTCAATTCCCTTTTTATATTCTGAATCGCATGATAATTGGTCGGACTCTCATTAATAAACTGTATCAGGTCTTGTGCTGCTTGCTTTTCCATAATGCTGTAATTCTAATTTCCGGTTTTGTGATAATGGATAAACACTTCATTTCCTTCCTCAATCTGTTCTTTCAGCTTTTTGCTGAACATGATAAAAGGAGGATTCACCATGCTTTCCTTATTGTATTCCATATTCGAATAATCTTCGGGATTGACAACCATTCCTCCGGCAGTCTCGACTATCAATTGTCCGGCAGCGGAATCCCATTCGTAACAACGCCCGAACTTCGGATAAATATCCGCCAGTCCCTTGGCTATCTCACACTGCTTGGCAGATGCTCCCAAAGGTATCAGCTCAACGCTGTATCCCTTCATTTGCAAATAATCAATATATTCGAACTCGGCCTCTGTCATGTTAAAACGGCTGACGACCATTTTCAGTTTCGAACCTGTAGAAGTATTCAATGAAAGTTCGGAGACGACACCGTCCTTTTTAATATAACATCTATCGTTTTTGCTGGCCCAGATGATTTCGTTGTCCCGGACATTATTAATGACACCGAAAACCGGCTGTCCGTCCTCTATCAAGGCAATATTCACACAAAACCTCCCGTTTTTGTAGATAAACTCTTTCGTACCGTCGAGCGGGTCCACCAACCAGAAGGTATGCCATTTTTTACGGACGGAATAATCCGGGATATTCGACTCCTCGCTGATCACCGGGATATCGGGGAAAAGAGCTTTCAGGTCTTTCCGCAACATCTCATTCGACAACTTATCGGCTTCTGTCACCGGAGTAGCGTCGGCTTTCATTTCAATATCCAGGTCTTGTTTTTTATATACATCAAGCAAAGCATTTCCCGCTTTTTCAATCATCTCCACTATCTGGGTGATATTTTCTTTTGCTAACATTCGAACAAAATTAATTTTCAAATAAAGTAAGGCTAAAGTAGCAAATAAAATCCGAAAGTTAAAAATCTGGACACGATTAAAATGAAAGAACCCGCAAAAGGCGGACAAATGGCTGTCCTGCAACACAATTTACCAATATTCGACTCCAATTAATATAGATAAAATAATATTGGGGAACTTTCCTGTCTTCTATCCGTTGTAATAATTAAATGAATAAAGATGCCCTGTACAGGCAGAATTTTTATTCACAGACACAGATAGAAATACAAAATGACAGAGCTATGAATAAACAGAACAATTCCCCCGATTATCCCGAAAAGGACCATTGCAAAGGAGAAAATCCGGAAACGCCGGACAAAACGACATCCGAGCAACACAGCCCCATCCATTATTTCAGAGACAACCTCCGGAAACAAAAAGAGGAAAGCAAAAGAAATATCGAAGAAAAAATGAGAAACACGCTGAAAGGCGGCAAAAACAAACCGACATTCTTTAAAGACAAGAAAGGTTGAAATCAACCTTTTTTCTTACTTTTGCCGTACGAATCGGAACAACATGAAAGAATATCAGTTTGAGCTGGAGATGAAAGTGCGCGATTACGAATGTGATCTCCAGTGCATTGTAAACAATGCCAACTACCAGCATTACATGGAACATGCCCGGCATGAATTTTTAGAAAAAGCGGGAGCTAATTTCGGAGCATTACACAACCGGGGCATTGATGCCGTCGTAGCACGGGTTGAAATAGATTACAAAGTATCCCTCATCAGCGGCGATCGGTTTACCGTAAAACTGAATATCGCACGGGAAGGCGTGAAGCTGGTCTTTTTTGAAGACATTTACCGCTTGCCCGACCTTAAATTATGCGCCCGCGGAAGAGTTGAATCGGTCTGTTTAGACCACGGACGCCTGACAAGGGGAGAACTGTTTGATGAAATTTTTGCCGATTGGTTAAAAAAATAAGATAAAAATTTGCTACAACACAAAAAAGCACTACATTTGTAGCCGCAATCGAGACAGAGTGCACGGGTTCTTAGCTCAGTTGGTTCAGAGCATCTGGTTTACACCCAGAGGGTCGGGGGTTCGAATCCCTCAGGACCCACAAAAAAAGTCAAAGAGTTGAAAGGTTTAAAAGTCGGAAAGACTTTCCTCTCAACTCTTTTCTTTTTCAATCCCACTCCCTCTATTTCTCCATATTTTTCTGAATATACCCGGAAACAAAATCCATAAAATAATGGGTTCCCCGGGATTCCCCCTCCCTGGCAAACTGAAAATCCGAATGAAACTCCCACCAGAAAACCCCTCTGTAATTTTGTTTTTTTACCCAATCCATTTTCTTCTCCAACGACATCAGATTATCAATTGTAACAAACTCTTCTTTATCGGGGGAAAAATAATAAGGGACCTCCTGTACGGCATCATACTCTTCTATCCATCCGTTCTGCAAAAGCGCGGGCAACTCATTGTAATCAAAATAGCGGCCATAATCTTTCAAACATCCTTCAACCTTGATACCGGGCTTAATCCCCTTATAATAGAAACCATAACTGGCCAATCCGATGCAAAGTTTCTGCGATTCAAAAACACCCCAACGATTCTCCACAATTTCCCGTATGTCTCCCAACGGCGTATTATGGGTTGCCACGGCATCCTCCCATATCCCGCCTCCCATATCATACATCATCAGATTCACCCAATCCACATAGCGGCACAACGAATCGGCCACGGATTTACTATACTGATGCACCGAATTCAATGCGGTAGTCAGATAATAAACCTTCCCGCTCTTCTCTGCCAAACGATCCAACTCTTTCCGAATGTCCCGCATCAGCCAAAGGTGAGTGTGAGGAGTCACCGTATGTTCCCAATCGATCTCAATACCATCATAACCAAACTTGTCCGTGAATTGCGCCATCATCGCGGCAAACTTCTGCCGTTGTTCCGGCACATGTACAATCCGGTCAAAATCAACCCCCGGAAAAGAAATCAAAACCTTACTGCCATCCGCATGCACCTTTTCAATCAAAGAAGGCACCAAAGCATCCCCTTCCTCTCCCGCCGGATAAGAAAAATTGTTCACATACTTATCGGCAATAAACTGCTTATCCCGGGCGAAATCAGCCATCTCAAGAGGAGGGCAAGCCATCAGATAAACAAATTGAATCTGTCTGAAATCCGATTGCCTGATTTCATCCATATTTTTCAAACGCCCGCCAACAGAATACGTCGCATGTATAAAACCGGACACATTTCTTGCTCCGTCCGAACAGCAGGCCAATGTCCACACTGCCGATAAATAAAAAATAAAAATATACCTTCTCATAAATACTCAAATCAATAATGAATGACAGGAATGTAATCAGCCCGGAAAGACTGATGACTCATTTGAATAACACGCAAAATATTTCCTTGCATATCTGTAAAAACAACAGCCTTTCCAAAAGTGGAACCGAACATCAGTTTATCTCCCTGAATCCATTCGACACTACTCATATAGGGAGAACTGTAATCATAAGGCAACGCCACATTCAAATCCAACGTAGCCGTCTTATTCACCTCATCTACCGTAAAAATCAAAGCACGGGAAACATGGGTGTAAATTCCATTCTCAAAAAGCAGAATTTTATTGTTATCCAACAACTTCAAACTATGCAACCCGTGGGTATAACCTTCATCGGGAATGGAAATATTTCCACCCTTTCCTCCCAGACGGTATATCACTTTACCGCTTTTCGGATCAATCTTCCACACCTCATTCAACCAATTAAACGACATATAGAAATACCCCTCTTTGTCATAATTCACACAATTGGCATGTATCCAGTCGCCTCTCAACTGAATACCAAAAATTTCCCCCATAATGTCCGGATCATCCTGCGGATTGATTTCGGAAAAACAATCCCATTCCCACTTGAAATTCCCTTCCCGGTCCATAATCGTCAATCCGTCACCGAAAACAGTCTCGTTCATCTCTCCTCCCTGGGCTGTCAGATCGAACTCCTTGGGAACATAGTTCACAAACACGACATTCCCATCCGGCAAACGGCGGATATCATGGTGAAAATAACGTTTTCCCAACTGCTCATAATCTTTATGAAAAACAACATTTCCAAACAAATCCATAATCAATATTTCCTTCCCGTTATAATCCCGGTCAGGGTCCGTACCGATAATAGAATAAATCATATTGGTCACGGTATCGAAAGTTGCCACTTTCACCCCCAGCCTTGTATTCTCATACCACACCACATTTCCTTTCGTATCCAGCAAAGTGATATACCCCGGCTGCATATCTCCCCGCGTAAGCATAATATACCCCGGAATTTCCTCGTCAAGCTCATCCTGATGTAAAGTATAGGTAGGCACCCCCGAAGGCAATGCACGGGTTGTAAAAGAATAAACATCACTCTCGGTATAACGGTTCCCCGAACGGGCATGCACCCGGAAATGATACACCGTCTCCGGTCTCAACAAAACCAACGTTGTCATGCCCCCCAAGCCGCCTTCCCGCTCCCGGGTCATACACACACTCTCCGGCTCATTCTCTTTCCAATACTCAACCTGATAAACCACATCCTCCTTAAAATCCACGGTAATGTCTACCCGCAAAGCATTATTATCCTGAACCTTTGCCGTCACACGGCTCATCAACTGCCCCGGCGCCACGAACCCCGTATCATCATCTTCACAAGAAGAGCAAAAAAACAACGCAAACGCAACGAGAATAAAACAAATTTTGTTCATACCAGACTAAAAATTAAATGTCGTATTAAACCGTTTCATCAAAAAACAAAACACCGGGCTCTACTCCCGATATTCATAACTCACAAAATCATACAACGCATAATTATCCTGCGAAGCGATATGATCGCCCAAAAATTTCAAATTTTCAACGCTGCAATAAATATGAAAAGCAATCTCCTTGCCATAAGTCTGCTGAACAGTACTCACGGTTTCCCCATCTATCATCCACTCCACCTTATACTTCCCATCCACCAAAGAAAGATCAATTTCAAAAATATGCCAACCTTTCTTTATTTTTACCGGAACAGACTGGAAAGGATGATCCTGCGTGGTCATATAGGCAATCACCTCATCCGGAGTAGCCTGCAATTGTTCACGCACCTCCTGTTTTCCATACCCGACTTCAAAATCAATCTCATGGTGGTCATCACAATAAATCCAGGCCCCGATACTACTCTGATCCCCCTCTCCCAAATCGGAAATGAAAGTCCTCCATTTATATCGGCCCGTCGTATAGACCTTCTCTTTCGTACGGAACTTTTTCCGGTCAAAAGAATTAGCCCGGGTAAAAATCCGCAAACATCCGTTTTCCAAACTATACTGCCGAGCCGGATTGTCATCCTGGTGATAATACACCCACCCTTCCACATCGTCAAAATCCCAACGCATACTTTGGGGAGATTGTGAAAAAACAGGCACATAAAAAAATAAAGATACGACACAAAAATAAATGAACCTCATAAATACCGCATTAAACATTAGACAAACTCCCACAAATACAGCCCTTCTTTTTCAAAAGGAGTAAAGAATCTCCCCAAAACTCCGGAAATACCCCCATACATTCCAAAGAAATTCTTTACTCCATCCCCTCAAACCATTACCCCTAATTTATTTCTTAACAAAACTCCGGCAATTCAACAAAGCCTGATTCAAATCAGACTCCCTTTTCGGCACCGGGAAATAACGCCGTATATCATCCTCTGTCAAATCCTGCGGATACACCTTCCACATTGAGCTGTAATCATACGACCCGCCATTCTGGGCATTGGCATTTTTCTCCTGCCATTCCGATTTCAGCTTAATTCCGGCAATATACTTATTCAAACGGTCTTTCCAGAGTCCCATACGAATCAAATCGGGACGGCGCACCCCTTCATTATTCAATTCAAAAGCCCGCTCGTCACAAATAGCTTCACGCAAATCATCCGTTGTCGCATAATCCTCCAACTTCAAATTATGCTCTTGATTTTGAAAAGCCCGCTCACGAATCTTATTAACCAAATCAATCGCCTCCCGGGTCGGCCCGTTCAGTTCATTCAAAATTTCGGCTTTACACAACACAATATCCGCAAAACGCAACAACGGCATATTGTTACCTGTATTGTAATTATAGCTCAAAGCATTCTGATACTTATATTTTTGTGTATAAGCAGCCCCCAGCTCTACCAGTTTTTGAGTCACACCCTCCGGTGTTTTCCATTCCTCATAGACGGCACCTGTTTTCTCTACACTTTCAGGTATGGTGTAATTGATATTCTCCGGTTCATATATATCGGGGAAAGCCGTTACCATCAATACAGTATATCTTTCATCCTCCCGATCGAACTTCCAGGCCAATTCCAACGGGATACTGAACAAATCCCAGCCGCAATCATAATTCCACGGAGTAAAATTCATTCCGATATCAGACGTACCTCCCGTCCCGGCAGGATTGGAATGAACCGTAAAAATCAACTCATTGTTATACTTGCAATTTTCGTCATCGGGATTAAAAACATCCCAAACACGGGGTTGTAAAGTATGCACACTATTCTCTAACGCCATAATCTCATTCACATACCCTAACGCCGTCGTCCATTCATCCCGGCCGTCTTCACCGTTCAAACGCATTCTTCCGGCAATTCTCATGTGCAATTTGGCCAGATAACCGGCAGCAGCGCTAAACGTAGCCCGTCCGGCATCACTCCGGCTGTCATACTTTTGAGGCAAAACCGCTTTAGCCTCTCTCAAATCTTTGTCTATCTGCATCTCAATATCTTCAATGGAAGAAGGGGCCAATTTAGCATCAACGGGCGTTTTACTATCCGTCACCAAAGGCACGGTATAGAAAAAATCGGTCAATTGATAATAAGCGAAACCACGCATAAATTTAGCTTCTGCGATATAACTGTCCCTCAATGCCTTGGCATCCTCCTCTTCCACTCCGAATTCCGAAAGCGGAATATTCGGTATGTTATCTATCGCAATATTACAACGACTGATGGTTTGATACATACAATCCCATACCTGTTGTACATCCATGTTCGCATTCAACTTCAACTCATTGAGCAATTCACAATCCATTTCGGCATGATAACACACATCGGTTGTCATATCATTCAGATAAAAGATAGCCCGGTTCGTCAACGGTATCAAACGTTCATAAGTACCATTGACAGCAGCCAAAGCATCATCTTTCGTAACAAAAGCATTATCCGGTGTCAATTCAGAATAGACCACTTCATCCAAGGTATCGTCACAAGAGGCCAGACACCCCGCCAGAGCGACAGCCAAGGAAAACACCAATCCCTTTTTTATTATTGTATTCATATATAGCTTATTTAAAAAGTTACTTTTATTCCGACATTATACATCTTATAAGCAGGATAAGAACTGAAATCCAGCCCCTGGGCAACAGCACTTCCTCCGTTCACACTGACTTCCGGATTAAAACCACTGTACTGGGTAATGGTAAACAAATTCTGAGCACCTACACTGATCCGGCAATTCTGAATATACTTTCCGACATTACCCCATTTCTTCAAAGGAAGACTATATCCCAATTCTATATTCTGCAGTCTTAAATAACTTGCATCTTCCACAAAACGGCTATTGATATAAGAACCGTACTTAATGCCCGCATCTTTTTTCCATCCGCTCCGAGGCACGGAATTTGACGGATGATGCATCGTCCAACGATCCATGGAAGCCTTCAAACGGTCGCTGTCTTCCAACACAACCCTGGAAAGATTCAGCAACTCATTGCCAATAGAGGCATCCAGGAAAAAAGAAAAATCAAAATCATATATCCTGAATGTGTTTCCCATACCCAAAATAATATCCGGATTACCGTCTCCTATCACTTTCCGGTCTGCCATTGTAATCACACCATCATTGTCCAAATCTTTAAATTTCGGGTCTCCTTCCACAGAAGTCGGCTGCGCATCATACGTTTCGCCTTTCTGAATAACACCGTCAAAGACATACCCATACAAAGAACTCAAAGCATATCCTTCTTTCAACATCGCATATTCTTCCCATTCATACCACCCCTGGGGTCTTACCTTCTCGAAGCGGGCTTCTCCCGCATTCAACCTAATCACCTTATTTTTATTCCGTGACATATTAAAATTCGTACTCCACGTAAAATTAGGACGGTTGATATTATTAGACTTAATAAACAACTCAAATCCCTTATTCCGTATCTTCCCGTTATTCCCCATCATCGTCTGAAAACCTCCGGTTGAAGAAGAAACCGATACCGGATTCAGCAAATCCGTCGTCGTCTTCACGTAATAGTCGAAATTCACTTCTATGCGTCTGTCAAGCAATGTAAAATCCACACCGATATCCATCTGCGACGTAGATTCCCACTTCAGGTTTTCATTCCCCGGATTCGAGGGAAACATTCCTTTCACAATACCGTCGCCCCCCAAATAGACATTTGCCATAGCAAATTTCACCTGAGACAGATAATTCCCGATGCCGTCATTACCGGTAATACCATAACTACCTCTCAATTTCAAACTTGACAACACCGGTTTTGCAAATTCCATAAAAGATTCATCCCCCAACTGCCACGCAACAGAACCGGACGGGAAATACCCCCATTTATTGCCGGGACCGAAATTGGAAGCACCATCGGCACGAATGGAAGCATTAAAGATGTATTTTCCGTTCAACACATATTCCGCACGTCCGAAAAAAGAACTCGTCGTGTGCTCCTCTTTGTTGGAACCGATAGAGGTTATCACCTGGGCAGCTCCGATATTGTTAAAAGAAAACTCATCGGTAGTAAAGCCTTTTCCATTCATCCCGTTATATTCGGAAACCTGCTGCGTATAGGTCGTTCCGGCCATCACCTTCAAATCATGTATATCAGCAAACGTCTTATGGAACGTCAGCAAAGCATCCAACTGGTGCCTGTCATTTTTCCAATTCTTGATGGAAGCAACTCCGTTATCCGCCTTTCCGACATTGGTCGTCTTAGGATAATACTGCTGCTGTTTCCGGTTATCATTGCTGTAAGTATACTGCACCCTGGCTGTCAAAGACTTTAAAATATCCGCTTCTCCATACAACGTCGTATACATATTATTGGTAATATCTTCAAAATCCACGTCATTGATTTCATCCAGAATACCGGGCTTTCTGCCTTTCTTTCCAAACACATCATAACCGTCCGGTTTCGTCAGGGGAGACATCATGAAAATCTGATAAATCACATTATCCGTCGTCGTATTGGTCCCCATATTCAAATAATTCTTATTGGAACGGGCCATGTAGACATTTGCACCGAACCTCACCCGTTCACTCAATTTGTAATCCAAATTCATTCGGGCACTGAAACGATCAAATTTCGTATTCTCCAGGATACCCAAATCATCCAGGTAATTACCGGAAATAGCCATCATCAACTTATCGCTGCCCCCTGTAATGGAAAACTGGTGATCCTGCGTAGCAGCAGTCCGGGTGGTCTGTTTCACCCAATCCACCCCATTTCCCTTATACAACAACTCATCAGCCGTATAAGGAGGATTGCCCACACTACCGTTCTCTTTCCACTTATTCATACTGTAAGAAATAATATCCTGAGCTCCCATCAAATCCCAGGGATTATCCAAATTCTTGATGGAAGCATTGTAGGAATAACTCACATGGAACTGTCCCTGAGACCCTTTCTTCGTCGTAATCAACACAACTCCGTTCGCACCGCGTGAACCGTAAATTGCCGTTGCAGCAGCATCTTTCAAAATCTCGATAGATTCAATATCTTCCGGATTAATCTGATTCCCTATATCCGTCTGGAAACCATCAATCACATACAGCGGTTCATTGTTTGAACTAATAGAAGAAGATCCCCGCACACGAATGGAGATACCGCCTCCCGGTTCTCCCGAATTCTGCCGTACCTGCACTCCGGCAGCCCGGCCTTTCAGGAATTGAGCCGTACTTGTCACCATACCGGCTTTAATATCATCCGTTTTCAAAGAAGTAATCGCACCTGCCACATCCCTCTTACGGGTCACGCCATACCCCACAACCACTACCTCATCCAGATTCATCGCATCTTTCATCAGGCGAACGGTCACTGTTTTAGTCGTTGCAGTCACCGGTACCTCCTTCGTTACATACCCCAGATAAGACACCACCAATACTTGTCCGGGATCTACCTCCAACGTAAATTTTCCGTCAAAATCAGTCGTCACTCCGATTGACGTTCCCTTTACCAAAACAGCAGCACGCACCAACGGCTCCTTGCTTTGCTCATCCACTACAATTCCGTCTATCGTCTGCTGGGCAAAACTTGCAAAGCAGAAAAAGACGAACATTAGCGTTGTACAAAATTTGTTCATAAAATTAAAATTTTAGTTTAACTACTAATTTGTCAGGAACTCAATACAAGAAACACACCTTAAATACCTCACTCCTGACGTCACTCATCCTTATAAATAAATACCTGTGTTTTTTTTATTCATCTCTCAAAAAACCGATTTTCACATTTTTTAAACAAATCCGAAATCAAACGTTTGCGCTTTCCGAAATTGTTTTAAGTCCTTTATGATGTCAAAAATAAGTTAAAACCTCACATTCTGAATCAGATTATGTCTTTTTAATATCAGATATTGTCTAAATCGTATCAAACGGCGTCACTTTAGGCCTCCGGAAAACGGAAATTATTATTTTTTTCTATTTTTGTCTGAGGAGGTTGGAACTCACTATCAAACATTTTCATTTGTTAATTTCGGAGCTATTCATGAGGGTAAGACTTATTTGGGGATTTTATTTGCTTTTCAGCACTGTTAGCGCAGCTATCGCCCGTCCGGCACACAACTACTACTTTAAACAAGTAGGCATCGAGCAAGGATTATCACAATCCACCGTAAACTGCCTGCTATGTGACTCCCGGGGGGTCATGTGGATAGGAACTGCTTTAGGCCTGAACACCGTAGACAAAAATGAAGTCCGCACCTACCTGCATGAAAAAAACGACCCTTACTCCTTACCCGGCAACCAAATAAACTTTTTGGCGGAAGACTCCTTAAACAACATTTGGATTTCCACCAACCGGGGCTTAGTCCGCTTTCAAAGAGAAAAAAACCAATTTATAGAAGCCATCCCCGGACAACCCATATATACTTATGCCGCCTGCCCGATAGAAGGAGGCATACTGTTCGGGGGAGACCGGACCATTTATAAATACAGTTACAAAGAGAAAAAAATCACCCGATTACCGCTTCGTCTTCCGAACTGGACCAATTACACCGAATTTAACAAACTGTTTCTCTTAAATAAAAACCACCTGTTAATATCCAGCAAAAACAACGGAATCTGGTTATACGAACTGGACCGTCACATCCTGAGAGGCAACCTGATTAATCCGACCATCGAAATCAACACGGCGTCTTACGTCGACAAAGAAGGATTCCTTTACATATCTCCCTACAAAAGCGGTTTGTATTGTCTGGACCTTCAGGGAAACGAGCTCTATCACCTCAACACCCGGAACTCCGGCCTGCAAAACGACATCATCCTCGATATCATTGAAAAAGACGGACAACTTTGGCTGGCCACAGACGGGGGCGGCATCAACATTTTAGATAAAAAAAGCAGGACCGTTTCCTCCATACAACACATCCCGGGAGACAACGGTTCCTTGCCCGTAAACTCCATAACCTGTCTCTACACCGATCCCGGAAACAACATCTGGGCAGGAAGTGTCAGAGGAGGAATGTTCGGAATCAAAGAAGTTGACATCAAAACCTACAAAGACGTCCCTTTAAACCACCCCAACGGCCTGTCGGAAAAAACAGTCATCAGCCTGTATGAAGACGAAACGGGAATTCTTTGGATCGGAACGGACGGAGGAGGGATTAACAGTTACCATCCCCGGCAAAACCGTTTCAAACACTATGCTACCACTTACGGAGAAAAAGTCGTTTCCATCACCCCCTACTCCGAAGAAGAACTGATGGTCTCCTTTTTCTGCAACGGACTCTATCTGTTCAATAAAAAAACAGGGCAATACCGGCCTTTCACCATCGTCAATACAGAAACCAACAAACTGGAATGCACCAGCGGTTATTCGGCTTTGGCTTACAGGACCTCTCACGACGAAATCTGCATACTATCCCGGCACATATACATCTACAACCTCAATAAAAAAACATTTACACCGGTCACCACAGAAGAAAATCCCCAGTATCTTCAAGCCCAACGACTCATCTACGCCTGCGATTCATTCATGTACCTGATACGGGAAAACAAAATCTTTGAAATAAAAAAAGGAGAAAACAAACTACGCACCGTTTACACAGTCGATATTCACCGAATAATCAACGCAGCCTGTTATGACGGCGACGGAAAATTCTGGATCGGTTCCGCCTCCGGACTAAGTTCCTATAACATACACACCCAAGAATTCAAAACCATACCGACCAACTTTTTCAATACGATTCTGTCCCTGACCCTGGACAAACAGGGAAGACTATGGATTGGTGCCCAGAACATGCTTTTTTCTTACATCATCGCCGAAAAACGCTTTGTTGTATGGGGAGAATCCGACGGTTTCGCTCCCAACGAACTTTATTTCATACCTCCGTTGTCTTACAAGACAGACAACATATACATGGGAGGCATTGCCGGACTGGTAAAAATCAACAAAAACATATCCTATACAAACTACTCCCTGCCGCAAATCAAACTAACAGATGTCATATTAAACGGGACCTCCTGCTCTGACGAAACCGTACACCACACCCAAACGATCCACATTCCCTGGAATTACAGCTCACTCATTATCAAAGTCGCTTCCAACGAAAAAGACATTTTCAGGCAGACACTATTCCGTTATGAGATAAAAGGATTAAACCATACTCCCACAGAATCCTATAACCGTTCTTTCACCCTCCCCACACTTCCACCGGGCAGCTACTCCATCCTGTGTTCCTGCAACACCAAAAACGGAGAATGGACACCTGCGGCAACCATCCTGCACTTCACCGTCACACCCCCCTGGTATCAAACCAACTGGTTTATCTTCGGAAGTCTGTTCTTTATCGTACTCATCATTTGCATCAGCTCCTACCTCATTATACAGAAAAAAGAGAACCGGCTGAAATGGCAAATGCACGAACACGAATTAGAAGTAAACGAAGAAAAAATCCGTTTTTTAATCAACGTCAGCCATGAACTGCGCACACCTCTTACCCTGATATACGCCCCCTTAAAAAGATTGCTCAATACAAACGAAATAGAGGAGGACAGCCGACTTGCGAGCCAATTGAAACGCATCTGCAAACAAGCCTGGCAGATGAAAAACATCATTAACATGGTTTTAGACATGGACAAAATAAAATCCAATCCTCTCCAACTTCATCCTTCCCACCGCCTCCTCAATGAATGGGTCAAAGAAGTGACAGAAAACTTCCGGGATGAATTTGAAAACAAACAAATTACAATCCGCTATGAATTGGATTCCGAAATCCAGTCCCTTACCTTTGACGTCAACAAATGTGAAATCATTCTCTCCAACCTGTTGATGAATGCCTTAAAATTCAGTCCTTCCCATTCGGAAATCCGAATTTCCACCCGCCCAAACGACACATTCATACGCATCTCCGTCGCCGACCAGGGGATTGGTTTAGAGCATACCGACACGCAGAAACTGTTCAGCCGTTTTTACCAAGGAAACCACCACATCATGGGAAGCGGCATCGGTTTATCCTATGCCCAAACCCTGATCCAGATACAAGGGGGACACATCAACGCCCTCCCTAACGAAGGGGGTGGCGCCGTATTTTACTTTGAACTTCCCCAAACACCCGAAGGACATGAAATCCCCGGAACATTACTCTGCCAACAAAACAAAAATACAGAGCTGCCCCAATGGGGGAAAAACGACTACGGCTCTTTTTCCTGCACTTCTTACTCCGTCCTCCTTGTTGAAGACGAGCAAGAACTCCTTCTTTTCTTAAAAGATTCCTTAAAAGACTCCTTCAAACATGTTTATACAGCCGTTAACGGGAAGGAGGGATTACAGAAAATCAGAGAATTTCAACCGGATATTGTTGTCAGTGACGTCATGATGCCGGAAATGGACGGTTATCAACTCTGCCGCTCCATCAAAGAAAACATCGAAATCAGCCATATTCCCGTCATTCTCCTGACGGCAATGGGAGACAAAGAAAACATATCAAGAGGATACAAACTGGGAGCCGACACCTACATTTCAAAACCTTTCGACATTGATTTTCTCATCACGATGATCACCAATCTGCTGAAAAACAGAGAAAACATAAAATCAAGATACAAAAACCGCACCCTGCCCTCCTCTCCGCAGGAAACCACCATCAGCAACGCTGACGAACAATTCCTGCTGAAACTCAACCAAGTGATTGAAGAGAACCTGGGTAATCCGAACCTGAATGTGAATTTCCTGACACAAAAAATAATGATGAGCCGTGCCTCCCTCTATCAGAAAATGAAAGCTCTGACCAACATCGGGGTCAACGACTACATCAACAAATTCAGAATAGAAAAAGCGGTAGACCTACTCACCCATACAGACTTAAGCATCACGGAAATTTCAGAACAATTAGGGTTCAGATACCCCCGCTACTTCAGTAGCGTATTCAAACAAGCCAAAGGCGTCCTGCCCACAACCTTCCGTAAACAGACAAACGGCTGAAACATTGGAAAGGTTTCTCTTTCCAATGTCTCAACCGTTCAATCATTCAATGTTTTCACTCCTTCACAAACACCCTGTATCCGTGGGCGGGCAAGGAGAACTCCTTCAATTCACTTGTCGGTTCTGCCGAAAAATACTCGGTAAAGTTTCCGGCAATCTCTTCCGACAACACACTTCTCTGCTCTTCTCCTGTGAGATTCAATACCACCACCACTTGCCGGTCTCCCTGTTTCCGTTCATAAGCAAAAACGTGGCGTTCGTTATCGTGGTTCAATATCCGGAACGCACCGCCGTGAACACCGGCTTTCAAAGCCGGGCAGTCGCGTTTCAGGTCGTTCAACTTGCGATAAAAAGCCGACAGTTGAGGTTGCAGATTCCAGTCAATCGAATCCTTTTCGAAAAACGGCAACCGCTTATTTAATCCGGCTTCCTGTCCGGAATACAACAACGGCATTCCCGGTACCGTATAAGCCATGACGGCATAAACGGGAAACGCATCTCCCATCCGCTCCGGAATACTTCCCGCCCATGAATTTTCGTCGTGATTATCAATAAAATTCAGTACCATTGTGCGGTCCGTATACTGCGAATCCACTTTGGCAAAATAAGCGGGCAACTCCGTGCCGTCCTTCTTCCTCTGTGCCAAATCGTTCATCAGGTGGTGCAAATCCCAGCCATAACAGGCATCAAAGGCTTTGCGTGTCAAATCCGGCTCCCAGGCTTCCGCCAGCATAAACACAGGCTTCACACTATCGAGGGCTTCACGGGCTTCCTCCCAAAAATCGGTCGGCACCATTCCTGCCATATCGCAACGGAAACCGTCAATATCCGCCTCTTTCACCCAGTATATCATACTCTCTATCATATAACGGCGCATCTCCCGGTTGTCGTAGTTCAAATCGGCAACATCGCTCCAGTCTTCCACCGGGCTTACGATCCTGCCGTCCCTCTGTGTATACCAGTCCGGGTGCTGCTCTATCATCGGATTATCCCAACCCGTATGATTCGCCACCCAGTCGATAATCACCTTAAAGCCCAAGCGGTGCGCTTCATTCACAACGGTCTTAAAATCGTCCAGCGTACCGTATTCGGGGCTTACTTTCCGGTAATCCTGCACGGCATAATAGCTTCCGAGCGTTCCTTTCCTGTTCTTTTCGGAAATCGGAGTAATCGGCATAAACCAAAGAATATCCACCCCCAATTCTTTCAGACGGGGAAGGTGTTTCCGGAAAGCCTGAAAAGTTCCTTCGGGCGTATACTGCCGGATATTCACTTCATACACAGAGGCATTTTCAGCCCATTCTACTGTCCGGGGAGCCTCCCCGGATTTCACGTCACAACCCACCATAAAAATCGTTAGTATTAAAATTGTTAGTATTCGGTAAAACATAGCACGCAATCTTAAAGTTCAAGTATCAAAACCGATTTGGCCGGGACGGTCAATGCCTGCTGCAATCCCGTATATTTTTTACCGCTAATCACATCCACCCCGGAATCGCTGTCTCCCAACACTTCCGCAAAGCGTTTCATATCCAATGTTTTCGGCTCACCGTCCGCACTGTTCAATACGACCATCACTTTTTTGTCCGCATTATAACGGAAATACACATACACGCCGTTTTCGGGAATAAAATGTTTCATCGCTCCGGTATGAATCACCGGATTGTTTTTCCGCCAGTTGAGCAACGTCCTGACAAAGTCAAACACTTCATTTTGCTCCTTCGTCCGTCCGGCAGCCGTAAACGCATCCTTTTCATCTCCAGCCCATCCGCCGGGAAAATCGCGGCGGATGTCGCCGTCACCCTTACTCTTCTCTCCTCCCATCATGATTTCCGTACCGTAGTACATCTGCGGAATACCTCTCGTTGTCATCAGGATGGAAAAGACCATTTTAAAATCGTCCACATTGCCTTTCAACACTTCCCAAATCCGTTCCGTGTCGTGATTGTCGGCAAAAATAAGCAAATCATACGGAGAAGCATACACATAATCCTGTGAAAAAACCGAATAGGGGCGCATGATGCCGGAATCCCATCCCTGTTTCTCCTTCGTGAACACAGCCAAAGCGTCCAACAGCGGAAAATCCATGCCCGTCGGCAACTCGGAATTAAAACCGTCGGCATTCAAAGCATCCTTCTGCCAGTATGCTACCTCTGCCGGAGCGTGGACCCACGTTTCACCCACAATATTGAAATCGGGATACTCCGTCAGAATGCGCCGGTTAAAATCAATCATCGTTTCCTTGTGGTTATAGGGATACGTATCGATACGCAGCCCGCCGAGGTCGGCAAACTCAATCCACCAAATGGCATTCTGAATCAGATAATCCATCAGCAACGGGTTGCGCTGATTCAAGTCGGGCATAGAGGTATCGAACCACCCTTTGGAATTCAGTTCCCTGTCCACCTCCGACGCATACGGATCGGGAATCGTCCCCATCCGGTAATTGGAGCGCGTAAATGTATCGAACTGATGAACCCAATCCTCTGCCGGGAGGTCATTCATCCACCAGTGGGCCGAACCGCAATGGTTCGTCACCACATCCATCACCAGCTTAATACCGTGCTTTTTGGCCTCTGCCGAAAGCCGCTTGTAATCGGCATTCGTCCCGTAACGGGGGTCGATTTTGTAGTAATCGGTAATCGCATAAGTGTGATAAGAAGTAACGGGCTGATTATCTTCCATCAGCGGCGTGCTCCACAACGCGGTCACGCCCAAATCCTGCAAATAGTCCAAGTGGTCGATAATTCCCTGAATATCGCCGCCGTGCCGTCCGTTGGGATTGCTTCGATCCGCTTTTTCCGTCACGTCCGGATGGCTGTCATTTGCCGGATTGCCGTTGGCAAAACGGTCGGGCATCAACAGATAAATGACATCCGACTGGTCAAAACCTTTCCGCATCGCCGAATTTTTCTCCCTTGCCAACAAAGGATACGAATAAGCAAAAACCTTTTTCCCGTCTTTCTTAAACACAATCTCCATCTCCCCCGGCCGGGTTTCAGGAGCTATCGTCAGATAAATAAACTCATAATTCGGATTGGCGGTCGTCACCACCCGGTCGATTTTCACGCCCGGATAATTCACTTCGGGACGATAGGCAGCCATGTTCTTCCCGTAAATCAGAACCTGTAATTCGGGATTCTGCATGCCCACCCACCAGTTCATGGGTTCTACCCGCTGTATGGGAGTCTTTGCCCCTTTCTTCAAAGGGACGGTATACGCCTGCACGCTCAGCGTAAGCCAAGACAATAAGAAGATTGAAATTATTTTTACCATGTTATTTCTCAGATTTCCAGTTTAGAATTTTTTGCCACTTGGTATTTTCTGTCGTTGACCACCACGTCTAAATTACCGCCCTCTTCATTGAAAATAACGGTTTTACCCTGCTCTACCGTCACATTCAATATATTTCCGCGGAACATCACTTTAAAGGAGTAGGACTTCCAGCTTCCGGGGATGGCGGGATGAAAATGCAACATGCCCTCCCGGATGCGCATGCCTCCGAATCCTTCGACAATCGACATCCACGTCCCTGCCATAGAGGTGATGTGCAACCCTTCGTGGGCTTCCTTGTTGTAATCGTCCAAATCCAGGCGGGCGGTTCTCAGATAGAGACTGTACGCTTTGTCCATATTGCCGATTTTAGCCGCCAAAATGGAGTGTACGCAAGGAGATAAAGAAGATTCGTGCACACATCGCGCCTCATAAAAATCGAAATTCCGCCGGATACACTCGTCGTCGTATTCGTCTTCAAAGAAATAGATGCCCTGCAATACATCCGCCTGCTTGATGAAACAGCTTCTCAAAATGCGGTCCCAGGACCAGTGCTGGTTCAACGGACGGATAGCCGGATCCAAATCGGAAGCCAGCAGTTGCTCTTTATCCATATAACCGTCCTGTTGCAGGAAGATACCCAACTCTTTTTCCTCCGGAAAGTGCATATTGGCAATAATGTCCTTCCATTTCGCCACCTCTCCCTGACAATCGAATTTCATCCGGGCAATCAGCTCTTCAAAACGGGCAGGATTGCTTTTCTTTACTTTCTCCAGACTTTCGAGGGCGTATTTCATACACCAAACGGCAATTTTGTTGGTGTACCAGTTGTTGTTGACATTATTTTCATACTCATTCGGTCCCGTCACGCCCAGGATTACATACTTTTTCTTCTCTCCCGAAAAAGTAGCCCGCTGCGCCCAGAACCGGGCAATACCCGTCAGCACCTCCAGTCCGTGTTCCTCCAGGTATTTTTCATCGCCGGTATAATTGATATAGCGGTAAATGGCATAGGCAATCGCCCCGTTGCGGTGGATTTCCTCGAATGTAATCTCCCACTCGTTGTGGCACTCCTCTCCATTCATGGTCACCATCGGATAGAGCGCCGCACCGTCGGTAAATCCCAATTTCATCCCGTTTTCGATGGCTTTGTCCAATTGTTTGTAACGATATACCAACAGGTTGCGGGTAACGTCCGAATCGGCTGTGGCCAAATAAAAAGGCACACAATATGCCTCGGTATCCCAATAGGTACTACCGCCGTATTTCTCTCCGGTAAATCCTTTCGGCCCGATATTCAGCCGTGCATCGTCGCCCGTGTAAGTCTGCTTCAACTGGAAAATATTGAAACGGATGCCCTGCTGTGCTTCCACATCTCCCTCTATGGCAATGTCCGAATGTTCCCAAATCTTCGCCCATTCCTGTTGGTGTTCTTTAAACAAACATGCGAAGCCTTTCCGACAAGCATCATTTACAACAATCTTCGCTTGCGACAGCAACTCACCTACCGGATGATTCATAGAACTCAATACAGCGACGTATTTATAGAAACAAATCTGTTTGCCTCTCTCTGCCGCCACAGCAACACGGTTACCCGCATATCTTTCCTGTACCAATGTATCATCATCGGAAGTCGGATAGTCTTTTCCGTCGACAGTAATAGCATATTTGATACCTACCCCCACCTGGAAAGCGGTCTTTTTCGTAACTGACTGCAAATAAGCCTCACCCTTCTGCGAATCGGTCTGAATGATGTCCCAGAACTTCTCGTCGTAGTTGGCATCCTGGTTTTTTACATCCCCGTCAATGTAGGAAGTAAAGACAATGTCGCCATCGAAATTCAACGGAGTGACAGCGTAACAGATAGCGGCCACTTCTTTGTTCGCCATGCTGATAAAACGGCGGGCGTTCACTTTCACCTGGTCTCCGTTGGGCATCGTCGCTACAAAAGAACGTTCGAGATAGCCTTCACGCATGTTCAGTGTCCGGACAAAATCGCTCACCTTACATACGGCAAGGTCCAACTGCTCGCCGTTGATTTCGACGTCAATCCCGTTCCAATAGGGGGCATTCAACACTTTGGCAAAATATTCGGGATAACCGTTTTTCCACCAGCCCACACGCGTTTTATCGGTGTAATACACCCCTCCGATATACGTACCCTGCAACGTTGCCCCGGAATATTTCTCTTCAAAATTAGCCCGCTGTCCCATCCGACCGTTGCCTAAACTAAAAATACTCTCCGACGAGCGGTGGTTTTTCGGGTCGAAGCCCTCTTCGATGATGCACCACCCGTCTGCTTTCAAATATTTGTTCATATCGTTCTGTTTTTTATTTTCAATTTCCCGTCTTCCAGTTGCAGGTCCTCAAAACCGCTGATGTGGTAATCGGCCTGGCTCAAGACCTGGGGATCACCCACGCCGACACATTTCATTCCGCCGTTGTGTGCCGCTTCGATACCTGCCACCGCATCCTCAAATACCAGACAATCGGCAGGAGAAAGTCCCAACAATTCCGCTCCTTTCAAAAAGACTTCGGGGTCGGGCTTCGCCTTACTCACATTCGTTCCGTCGGCAATGGCATCAAACAACCCCTCTATGCCGACCTGTTTCAAAATTGTTTTCGCATTCTTACTGGCGGAACCCAAAGATATTTTGATGCCCGCCTTGTGCAAGGCCGTCAGAAATTCTTTTACTCCCGGCAGGACTTCATCCGGTGTCATTTTCAGAATGTATTCCAGATAAATCCTGTTCTTTTTGTCCGCCACCTTCAATTTTTCCTCACCGCTCAACTCAATGCCTCCGATACTCAGCAGAATATCCAAAGAAGCCATGCGGCTCACCCCTTTCAAACGCTCGTTGTCTTTCAGCGTGAAATCAAATCCGAACTCATCGGCAATCTTTTTCCATGCCAGATAGTGATATTTCGCCGTGTCGACAATCACACCGTCCAAATCAAAAATACAACCTTTCATAATCACTGTTTATAACATTTACGGTTCCTCATCTTCCGGCCTCCGCCTCTTCGTGACGGGAATAAGTCTCTTTAATAATAAACACACACGCCGCTCCGGCAATCAGCAACACCCCGGCAAGCACCAACATGCCCACCTGCTGTCCCCCCACCAGATGTAAAAGAGCGCCTCCTACCAATGCCGCCACAATTTGCGGGATACAAATGGTCCCGTTAAACAACCCTAAGTAAGCCCCCATGTTCTTTCCGGAAATGGAGTTAGTCAATATCGTAAAGGGCATCGCCAGCATCGCCGCCCAGGCGCAACCTACCAGAAAGTAGGAAATAAAAAGCAGGTATTGATTGTGGATGAAAAGGGTGGAAATGAATCCGACGCCCCCGATAAAGAGGCTCAACGCATAAGCCAGTTTCCGGGAACGGAACATCGGCAGTATCACAGCCCAAATCACCGAACCGATGGCCTGGACGGCAAACAATACGCCCACCCAGTTACCGGCAGCCTGATAGCCGGCAGAAGCCGTATCGGTGGTCCCCCACACCTGATGGGCTATCGCCCCGTTGGTATAGGTCCACATGTACATGAAAGCCGCCCAGCAGAAGAACTGCACAAGCCCTACCGTCCAGAACACTTTCGGTGCGCGCACCAAAAGATGGACAAAATCGCTTTTTTCCTTTTTCTCCGCAGCCGTGATGCCGTGGAAGGCTTCAAACTCTTTCGGTGGCATCTCCTTCACCTTTACCGTGGTATAAATCACGCAGGCAATCAGAATCACCGCCCCGATATAAAAAGAGTAAATCACCGTATCCGGTACCATCCCCGGAGCCGCCGTATTCTGCAAACCGATGAGGGCAAAGATAAACGGGAACAGATACCCGACCAGACTTCCGGCGTTACACAGGAAACTCTGTATCGAGTAAGCCAACCCCTTCTGTTCCTCGTTTACCATGTCTCCCACCAACATTTTAAAGGGCTGCATTGCCATATTGATGGATGTATCCAACAACATAAGGAATATCACGCCGAAGAGCATGGCATTGATGTAGTGTGTGAAACTGCCGGCATTCGGCAACATACACATGACCAGTACCGCCACCAGCGACCCGATAAACAAATAGGGAATCCGTCTGCCGAAACGCGTCCAGGTGCGGTCACTCAACGAGCCTACAATGGGTTGCACGATAATTCCCGCCAAAGGAGGCAATATCCAAAAATAACTCAAACTGTGAGGGTCAGCCCTCAGCGTGGCAAATATCCTGCTCACGTTCGCACTCTGAAGTGCATAAGCGATCTGAACCCCGAAAAATCCGAAACTGATGTTCCACAACGTCCAGAAGCTCAAGCGGGGTTTGCATGTCAAACTGTTCATTTCTGCCATAAATCTGTTTATTATGTCCCTGCCGGAACCGTTTAATTACCCATAAGGACATCTCCGGGCGATATACCCCTTTATACGGAGAATTTCCGCATCAGTTGAAAAGAATCTGTTATCAAGCCGCCCCAAAGGTAAATCAATTCCGGCCGAATGCAAACGTTTAAAATTACCTTTTTTATTTTTATCATTTCGGAAGCAAGAGTTAAAGCGTATTTCAATCGATTGCAGAAAAAAGGAAAAAGAAATGCCCCGAACGGTTATTTAGAATGATTAAAAAAATCATTCCCCTATTTCCGACAGGTAGATTCCCTGATAATTAAGTTTGTTTTTATTACTTTGGTAACGGTCGGAATCCGTTCGCCCTCTTCGGCATGGATTCGCCTCAACAGGAGATTGGTCGCAATTTCCCCCATGTCGTCCCCATGCTGTTCGACGGTTGTGAGTGTCGGGTCTGTCAAGGGAGCCACCACTCCATCGGTAAATCCGCAGATAGCCACATCCTCGGGCACACGGAATCCCATGTGTTTGACAGCATACATTGCTCCGGCAGCCGTCATGTCATTCACAGCAAAGATGGCATCGGGTCGTTTTTCCAATTTCAGCAGCCGTTCGGTAACGGTCATGGCATCGTTCTGGTTGTCGCACTGAATAATCAAATCTTCATCGACCGGGATTTTGGCAACTTTCAAGGCTTCGATGTATCCCAACTGCCTTTTTTGTGCAATCTGCATGGTCTGGGGTGCCGAATAGTGGGCGATACGCCTGCACCCGACGGAAATGAGATGCTGTACGGCAGCAAAGGCTCCGTTGAAATCATCCACAATCACTCTATCCGTATCCAAATCGCCGCAAATACGGTCAAAAAACACAAGGGGAATCCCGGCTTGCTGCAATTCTTTGAAATGGTCGGCCTTGCGGGTGGTTTTTGCCATAGAAACCAATACGCCATCTACCCTCGAGTTTAAGATGGACTGACAAATAGATACTTCCCGCTCGTATTGCTCATTGCTCTGAAAAATAACAACATTATAGCCGTTCCGGTTGGCCACTTCCTCCACCCCACTGATGACACAGGAAAAAAAGTGATGAATGATTTCCGGAATAATCACGGCAATCAGAAATGTTTTTTTGTTGCGAAGGCTCAAAGCGATGGCATTCGGCGTGTAATTCAATTTTTTCGCCAGCTCCTGCACTTCTTTTTTGGTCTCCGCACTGATGTCGGGATGATTTTTTAACGCACGGGATACCGTTGATACCGAAATGCCCAGGATTTTAGCAATGTCTTTGATTGTAATCTGTGTAGCCATAGTTGTTCTCGCTCGAATGCGTTCAAATTTAAAAAATTGTTCCCATTCTACAAAATAATGCTTCCGGTTTACCCTATTTCCCCCTTCCCACCACATGCCCATCCCATAGGAAACAGCTCTTTTTCACCGGTATAACTCCTCTGTATCTCCACTACAAACCCTTTTAAGAATCCATACAAAGCCTAAACAAAGTCCTTTCAAAAGCACTCTGTTTGCACTTTGTTTGCACTCTGTTTGCACTTTATAGAGGAGATACAGAGGGGTTACTGCGATGAAAGAGCCGGATAAAGTTAGGTTTTAGCCTGTCTTTTCAGGAAGAAAGACAAAAGACATACCTCCGGCTATTTAAACGGAGGTTTTTATGGGTGAAAAACAACAACTTTAAAGAGATGATTTATTGAAATTCAGATAATTATATAGAAAACGTAAAGAAGCCTCTGTTTCTTTAAAGAGTCAAAAACGGATAGCCAACCTTCATCCAAGATGAAATGTTAAAATATCAAACGTTTGCGATAACGGTTTCGGATAATATTTCATAAAAAAACAAACGTTTTCATAACATTGGGTTTTATTCGGTATACTTTTGAAAAGTCAATACAGACATAAGTTGAGCGTGTATTTTCTTTCACCATAAAAACCTCCGTTTTTTTGGGTGAAAAAATAGGTGTAATAATTAATTCATAAAAGACATCAAGGAAGGAAAAATCGGTTAATCAAGCCCAAGAAATTAAATCAAATTACAAGATTATGAAGCACGGAAACAAAAAAAATGGATTTCTCTTCATTTTGTGCATGTTGTTATCAACGTTGACATTTGCACAACAAAGAGAACTCACCGGTACGGTAAAAGACAACAAAGGCGAACCCCTACCGGGAGTAAGTATACTTATTAAAAGCAACGGTACCGGTACGGCTACCGACATGGACGGTAAATACGCCCTGAATGTCTCCACCGGAGATGTGCTGGTGTTTTCTTTTATTGGTTACAAACCACAAACGATTGCAATCGCCGACCAAAAAGTGCTGAACATCGTCCTGGAAGACGACGTAGAGCAATTGCAGGAGGTGGTGGTTATCGGGTATGGCTCTGTTAAAAAGAATGATGCGACGGGATCAGTAACAGCCATTAAACCGGACGAACTCAGTAAAGGTATCACGACCAGCGCACAGGACATGCTGACAGGAAAAATTGCCGGTGTGAGCGTTATTTCCAACGACGGAGCTCCGGGAGCAGGCGCACAGATCCGTATCCGCGGAGGTTCTTCATTGAACGCCAGCAATGACCCGTTGATTGTTATTGACGGTCTGGCAATTGACAACGAAGGTATCAAAGGTATGGGGAACGGTCTGGCTATGGTGAACCCCGAAGATATTGAAACGTTCACCGTGCTGAAAGACGCATCGGCAACTGCTATTTACGGTTCCCGTGCATCCAACGGTGTTATTTTGATTACGACGAAAAAAGGGAAAGTAGGCAGCAAACTCAGCGTAAGTTATAGCGGCAATGTAAGTGTAGCCACTACGCAGGACCGTTATGAAGTGATGAACGGCGATGAATTCCGCGAATATGTAACTTCCCGTTTCGGCGCAGATGTTCCCGTGGAACTTGGCACAGCTAATACAGACTGGCAAGATGAAATCTTCCGCGTAGCTGTAAGCACCGACCACCATCTGTCTTTCAACGGTGCCATCAAAAATCTGCCGTTCCGCGTTTCTGTTGGCTATACGGATCAGAACGGTATTATTGAGACGTCTCACATGCAACGTGTGACGACCTCAATAAATTTAGCTCCGACATTTTTCAATGACCATTTAAAATTCAACGTTACAGCCAAATATATGTATGGCAAGAACCGGTATGCCGACGCAGGTTCAGCCATCGGGAATGCACTTACAGCAGACCCGACCCAACCTGTTTATATGGATTCTCCCACAACCGGAGGATATTGGCAAAATCTTCAGTCTGCCAATTTCAACGACCCCAACTGGGGACTGACCACCAATCCGAATACCCCAAGCAACCCGTTGGCTACATTAAAATTGCAAAACAAACATGCAAACAGCCATGATTTCACGGGAAATGTTGATGTGGATTACAAAGTACACTTCTTGCCCGACCTCCATATCCATGCCAATATCGGCGGTGAATATGCAGAAGGTGACGAACGGAATGTCATTTCTCCCTATTCGTTCAGCAATAACTATTTCGGTTGGGACGGTATGGAAACCCAGTATAAGTACAATCTTTCGTACAACGTATATGCCCAATATTCCAAAACGTTAGGCAGCCATGCTTTGGACATTATGGCCGGAGGTGAAGAACAGCATTTCCACCGTAACGGTTTCAGCTATGGCCAGGGAACGAACCCGCTGACCGGCGAAGCTCATAACCCGACCTCAAGAGAACAATCGGCTTATGCCACCCGCAACACACTGGTCTCTTATTTCGGTCGTCTGAATTATACTTTGGCCGATAAATATTTGCTGACGTTCACCATGCGTTGGGACGGTTCTTCCCGTTTTGACAAGGATAACCGCTGGGGCACATTCCCTTCTCTTGCATTGGGTTGGAAAATTAAAGAAGAAAATTTCCTGAAAGACGCAAATGTGCTGTCTGATTTGAAGCTCCGTTTAGGTTGGGGTATCACGGGACAACAGAATGTAAATTCTGATTTCGGTTACGCTCCGTTGTATGTAATAGGTAACGACTATGTACAGTATCCTTTCGGCAACCAATATTATTATACTTCCCGTCCGAATGCATTTAATAAGGATTTGAAATGGGAAAAGACGACGACTTATAATGCCGGATTGGACTTCGGCTTCCTGAATGGCCGCATTACAGGTGCTATTGACGGATATTACCGTAAGACAAAAGACTTGCTGAACAGCATAAAAATTCCGGTAGGAACGAATTTCAATTCACAACTGCTGTCCAATATCGGTTCTTTAGAAAATTACGGTATGGAATTTTCCGTTACCACGACGCCTGTCGTAACCGACAATTTCACCTGGAATCTATCTTATAATGTTACGTGGAACCACAATGAAATCACGAAACTGACGGGAGGAAACGACGAATCTTATTATGTGGAAACAGGAGACAAGATTTCTCCGGGAAACAATACAAAGGTACAAGCACACAAAGTAGGCTATGCAGCTAAATCGTTCTATGTATACCAGCAGGTATATGACGAAAACGGCAACCCGATTGAAAATATGTTTGTTGACCGGAACGGTGACGGTATCATCAACAGCGAAGACAAATACATATTTAAAGACCCGGCTCCGGACGTAACGATGGGATTAACGTCTAAAATGCTGTATAAGAACTGGGATTTCAGTTTCGCTTTGCGTACAAGTTTTAACAACTATGTATATTATGATTTCCTTGCAGACAAAGCCCGCGTAGGAGGTTCATACCTGGCTTCAAACAACTCTTACCACAACCAGTCTAAAGAAGCACAGGCGTTAGGTTTCACCGGAGTAGGCGATTATTACATGAGCGACTATTTCGTACGCAATGCCTCGTTCCTCCGCTGTGATAATATCACATTAGGTTATTCGTTCAAGAATCTCTTCAAAGGAAATTCAGACCGGGGTGTCAGAGGACGTATTTACGCTACTGTACAGAATCCGTTTATCGTTTCCAAATATAAAGGATTGGATCCGGAAGTCAGCAGCGGTATTGACAGTAATCCGTATCCTCGTGCCACAACATTCCTGCTGGGCGTAAACCTTCAGTTTTAATCATTAATCTTAACAATAGAGTATGAAAGCTAAATATATTTTAAGTTCTGTCCTTGCCGCAGCTATGGCCTTTTTTACGTCATCTTGCGTCAATGACCTGAATATTAGTTCCATTGATCCCCAGACATCTCCGTCTTTTGATCAAAACTCAGTTTTCGTGAAAGCCTATGCCTTATTGGGTACTACCGGACAGAAAGGTCCTGCCGGAAATACCGATTTGGACGGACAAGACGAAGGTGAAGCCGGTTTTTACCGTACGATTTTCAATTGCCAAGAACTTTCTACCGATGAGTGTTTGTGGGCCTGGCAGTCCGATGTAGATATTCCCCAATTTACAGCCATCAACTGGAATTCTTCCAGCCAGCGTACAGAGTGGGTGTATTTCCGTTTGGGTATCAATATTACGCAACTGAATTTTTTCCTGGACCAGACAGAAGGAAAAGAGGATGCAGAAAGTGTGAAACAACGTGCTGAAGTTCGTTTCCTGCGCGCACTGCACTACTCTTATTATCTGGATTTATTCAGAAAAGCTCCGTTCAAGGAACATTTTAACAATGATTTACCGACAGAGAAAGCCGGAAAAGAGTTGTATGACTACATTCAAAAAGAATTATCCGAATGCGAAGCGGACATGTATGAACCTCGCCAGGCACCTTTCGGTCGCGCCGACAAGGCTGCCAACTGGTTACTTCGTGCCCGTCTCTATCTGAATGCAGGCGTATATACCGGTACGACAGACTGGGCAAATGCCGAAACGTATGCGACTAAAGTTATCGGTTCCGGTTACGAATTGTGCAGCAATTATGAGGAACTGTTTATGGCTGACAACGATGAAAATGCCAATGCGATGCAGGAAATCATTTTCCCCATCCGTCAGGACGGTGCCAAAACACAATGTTACAGCGGTACCAACTATGTAATTAACGGTACCCGTTGCCCAGGCATGCCACGCAACGGTACGAATAATCCGTGGAGGTGTATTTTCAGCCGTGCCTCTTTGGTACAGAAATTCTTCCCGAATCTGGATGATGTACCGATGCCTCCCAGTGGTGCAACAGCATTAACCGGCTCTCCCGATGCTGAGATTGATGCCAAAGATGCTGAATACGGGACACGTACAGTAGATTTGATTGTCAAAGCAAAGGACGACCGGGCTCTGCTTTATTCCGGAGTAGGTGGTGGTATCCGCGGTATTCTTGCAGAAGATATTACAGGTTTTACCAACGGATTGTCTATTGTAAAATGGTCAAATCTCCGTTCAGACGGCGGTACTACACACCACGTTGAGTTTCCCGATACCGATATTCCTTTGTTCCGTTTGGCAGAGGCCTATCTGATTCGCGCAGAAGCCCGATTCCGTACGGGAGGAGATGCCATTACGGATTTGAATGTTTTGCGTAACCGAGCTCATGCCAGTCAACTCCAAGGAGTAATTGAACAGGATCTGATTGACGAATGGTGTCGTGAATTCTACCTGGAAGGCCGTCGCCGCTCTGACTTGGTTCGTTTCAATATGTATACGACGAATAAATATATTTGGGACTGGAAAGGCGGTGTTATGAACGGCACATCTGTTGATGCTCATTTCAATGTGTATCCGATACCTGCAGCCGATTTGAATAACAATCCGAATCTGACACAGAATCCGGGTTATTAATTCCATTACCTTGTTACTTTAAAACGTTAAGAAAATGAACAAATTTTTCAACATATTATTGTTATCAGCCTTAACCCTGCCGTTTTTTACGGCTTGCGAAAGCGATACGGATAGTAATCCTGTATTCCACGAGGCTACCGAGTTCGTATTGAACGAACCTGCCTATGCGGCAAATAACACCTATGATCTGGGCATTGCCGGTACGACTGTACAATTAACCTGCAACCAACCTGATTACGGTTTCCCTGTAGCTACAACCTATGCGGTACAAGTGACTTTTGATGAAAGTTTTGAAGAGGAGAACTACATTGAATTAGGATCTACCTTTACCAATACGCATATCGCTATTGAGGCTGCCGAACTGAACTCTTCTTTGCGGGAATTGTGGAGCACACAGCATGAAGGAGAAGATGTACCAACGGAAGCTATCAGCATTTATGTACGTCTTCGGGCAGTCGTAAGCGGCCAAAATATCGGAAAGATTCTTTCCAATACCATTTGCCTGTCCAAAGTGAAAATGAATAACGAAGAAACGTTAAGCCTTCCTGAATACATGTGGCTTGCCGGTACGATGAGCGACTGGAGCTGGGTAACAATGGCACCCGTTTACGGGCTTGAAGGCCAATATTACCGGATTGTATATCTGGAAGACGGAGGTTCATTCAAGTTCGGTACGAAAGAAGGCGAATGGTTGGGTTATAACGATTCACGGTTAACAGTCAATGACAATGCCAACGCTGGTGTGTCTGGCGACAATAACGACGGAAACATCCAGGTAACAAAGGGTGGCTACTATCTCATCACGATGAAAACAGTTGCCAAGGGTAACGATTATGCATTTACGATGAATATTGCCCCGGCTAAAGTGTATATTATCGGTGCGTGTGAAGGTGGCAACTGGGCACTTCTGGACGAATGGATGTTTACTGACAAAGGAAACGGCATATTAGTTTCTCCCGCGTTGGTTGCAGCCGGAGAAGTCCGCATGTGCGTAGATGCCGGTATCGATTGGTGGCGTACGGAATTTACGTTAAAATCCGAAACGGAGATCCATTACAGAAATATGAATATCATTGATAGCTGGACGGAAGCCGGAGCGGATTATTCCATCGCCGGAGCTCCCGGAATGGTTATAGAACTGAATTTCAATGCCGGAACAGGAGAGGTGAAGAAGTAATTATTAATTTTAATAGGAAAATCATATATGAAAAAACAATATTTATTCGCAGGTATATTGATTGCAGCATTAAATTTCACTGCCTGCGATGAGGATTATAAGGATTGGGCAGATCCCCAATCCAATCCCCAGGAAGAAGCGTTAGCACAAGTACAGGCTTCTTTTGAAGCAGGAGAAAACGCAGCTATTGTTATGGATGATATGGCAGGAGTGGATACTGTAGAGGTTCTCAAATTCAAAACAATATCCAGCGAAGGAGCAACTTTTTCTCCTACCTCTCTGTTGATTAATGGCAATAGCCTGCCGTATGTATACGAAAACGGAAGTTTTAAAATGCTTCTTTCCACATTAGACAGCCTGACGCAACAGGTTTATTTCAGCCGTGCATCCGTAGCCCGTACGTTAACAGTAAAAGCACAAGGTGCCGCTGTAGTAGACGGACAGGGACTTTCTGTTGAAAGTGAAGAAGCAGAGATTTCACTGACCCCGCTCAACATCGCTCCCGAAATAGATCCGAAAGGATATGTCATGATGGGCGATTGGCAAAGCTGGACGATAACAAGCGCTACCCCCATGACTGCCAAAGGGGACGGCATTTATCAGGCTAAAGTCACAACAACGGCAGACGAGAACTGGTTTAAATTCTATGCAGCTTCTCCTTTTGACGGAGCGACAGATTCCGATTGGGACGCAGTCAATGCCGTACAAATGGGGTGCCGGGAAAACGGAGATAAAGCGACTAAAAATCTTCTCGTATGGACGGGAGATATCTATAAAGTAGAAACTCCCGTTATTGCCGGTGCCGGAGATTGGATCGTAACACTGGATATGGTTAATTTGACTTATACGGTAGTTCCCGATGTGGCGGAATTGTACATGACGGGAAGTGCATACGGCTGGGGAAATACCTGGAATCAGTTTGTTCCCGTAAACGGTTCGGACGGTGCTTTCTGGGGAATGTATTATTTCAATTCAGGAGATGAAATTAAATTCGCTCCACAAGCCGATTGGGGCGGTGATTTCGGTTTCTCTGACGCCATTTCACAGAGTTCCATTGACCGTGCCGGATTGGAAAACAGCGGTGGCAATATCAAAGTAGGCAAAGCCGGATGGTATATTGTGTATGTATCTGTGAACGGCGACGAAAAGATTGTCGAATTTGAAGAACCAGCAGTTTACCTGATCGGCAATACCGCTGGCGGCTGGGACGCCGCGATGGAAAGTGCCAAGTTTGAAGTTCCCGGTACTGCCGACGGCGAGTTTGTATCTCCGGCATTCGTTGCTGATGATGAAATTCGCGCCTATGCATCTATGCCGCAAGTAAGTGCAAGCGACTGGTGGAGAACTGAATTTATGGTCTTTAACGGAAAAATCGTATTCCGCGGTAACGGAGGCGACCAAGACCGTGTATCAGGTCAGGTCGGACAGAAATTGTATCTAAACTTCGGAGAAGGTACCGGCAGCATAAAATAATTTTTTTTCTCATAACACAAAGAGGCGGAACGAGCTGTTCCGCCTCCTCTTTATCTTAAAATTGCTCACACAATAACTAAAAATTAATCTGTACTATCTATCGTTCAAGTTCTTGTTTTAATCGTTCACAACCATAATAATCCAACACAAATATGGGTAACGCACTTAAAACAGCAACTCGGGGACACTTGTGATTAATGTGTTTTTCTAACTGTTTATTAAATATTACGATTTGTGATTGAAGATTACTCGGCAATTCAAAAGCATCAGTTACAAGATCATTCATTTTACACAAGTGTGCAGTAATAAGTTCTTTCCACACTATCCGTGTATAAGCGTTTATATTGGATAATTGCAAACAACTATCGTTCTGTACAAATGTTTTATAATGAAGTTCGTTTATACAAGTATCTTTGTCTTCACAATCATCTATATAAAGACAATTCCTCCATTTACATTTTACAGTCAATACTCTAAAGCTCTCCATATCTTTATAATGCCGAATCGCTTCAACCATAGGATAACTGATATATAACATTCCATTCTCGGTTTCATTATTAAAAAAAGAAAGCATTTCCACTATTTTTTCATCATCAGCAAGAGTGGAATGAGCATCATAATCAAAGAATAAATAAATATACGCAAAACTATCCCGTGTGTATTCTTTTAATATTTCTGCATTCTTATAACTTCGTTCTTTCAGAATATTTACTAAATCCAACGAATACACGTCCTCTTTTTTTAAGAGCCGATATAATTGATAGACCTCTGCATCAAATACACATTTTATTACAGAATTTTTACCTAAGAAATTAGCTTCCAATTTTTCAACAAGCTTACCTTCGGTTCTAGTACCCTCGAATATAAATAAGGATAATTCTCTATTCGACATAAAATGCTCCCGCTTTATATATTTTTTCAAGATTATGAGCCTCCCTTAATTCCTTATCAGTGCATTTACACAGAGGCAAAATTTTGTTATTATTCAATATAAAATAACAATCGGGGCGCAGTAAATCATTCGTCATCAAATATGTATTATGGGAAGATGTAAAAACTTGACAATCTAATTTGAACAAACGTCTACATACTTCCAGAGCTAAACTAAAATGATAGAAAGCATCAAATTCGTCAATAAAAACAAATGAAGCATTCTTCATCCGAAGAATCCAAAAATATAACAATTGTAAGGCCTTAGTCCCTGTAGAAGCAATAAGGTTAAACGGAATCGTACTTTCATCTATTCTACAAAGAATCTGTTTTGAATCTTTTGTCACTAACTTAAAATCCTGACCACTTACAGATTTAAGAAAATCAGAGAAATCATCAAGCATTCCCTGAGAAATAATGTCTTCATCAAGTATATATATACCAGTTTCTAATCCTATAAATTCTCTAATATCCAGATTTCTGAACCAAAGCATAGAGTTGACAAACCGATTCAGTTTTATAAGATAATGCTCTTTATTTAACGGATAAGAAGTCAAAAGAAAATTAATAATTGAAACATTATTTGCATTGTTCCCCAAATTATGCCTAATAATATCTTCCATTGGAAATTGTTGTTTGTCTATACAAAAACTCCCAGGTTTACGCTCAAAAATAATGTGTCCATTAACGATTAATTTTTCACTTAACAATTGACCATTGTTATTTTTTGAATATACATATTCAAGAAGTATATTATCATCAAATTTAAATGTATACTCAAATTTAGCTTCTATACGATGATTACCCGCATAAATAAAATTAGCATAATAATCTTGTTTTTTCCATTTCTGAGACAAATGGTTTTCTATATCGAATATAGCTAAGCTAAAATTAGTCTTACCTGAACCATTGGGTCCGTATATAATACCATTTTTAATAATCCCATCGCTAATTGCACTTTTATTAAACTCATAATTAGCAGGACTCGATAAATCCCACTCAATACGGTTAGCAAACCCTCTAAAATTCGTTACTGCAAATTTCGTTAGCATATAAATATACTATTTGATGTAATACAGCAAAAATACAAAAAGTTTTTGAGCTTCCGTAAAAAAATTACGGTAAAAATACTAATTGTTGAGAAAATTAGGCAGGAACTCATAAAAAGTTCTACAATATTTTATTACCATAAATCCACTTTCCCGATTCCTGCCACCTCAAAAGAGGCAGCAGTGCCCATTGCCATGAAAACTTCCGCTACAGTGGCAAATGTCAGATTGTTTCCTTTCTCAATACGTGAAACCTGTGCCCTTTTTACCCCTATCATATTTCCCAATTGTTCCTGCGTAAGATTCTTTGAAAGCCTCGCTTTCTTTATCGCCTCACCCATCAGAAAAGAGTTCATACGGGATTCGTAACTATCCCGTTCAGAAGTTCCTTTTTCACTCAAAACCCTATCTAACATTTCTTCGTGGGTGTATAATTTTATTTTATCCATACTTATCTGTTTTTATCGTTAAAGTATTTCTTTCTAATCACTCCTGCTTTCGCTATTCCCTTAGAAGGTATCTTTTGTGTTTTTTTTTATCATGCCATGAGTAGCTACTACCAACGTCTCACCGTCTGTATCCCAAAAAGAAAAAAGCTGGTATGCCATACCATTGTATAAAGTACGAAACTCCCATATCTCGGTGTATCCCAATTTCTTAAATATCTCTTTATCTACAACAAACATATTCTTGCTAATGTTATAGACAACTTTGTCTTTTGTCTGCGGAGGTAAAGACTCAAGAAAATTTATCGCTTCATCCGTATAGACTATCCTGAATTTGAGTTTCTGTTTCATACTTCATTTATTCACACAACAAAGACACAAAAAGTTTCCATATATGTAACATTATACATATTCCTAAAAAATAAAAAACTATAGAGAATATGATATCACATCTCTGCAACCGTTTGCAGGGCAAGAGGGTTTGATTGTTCGCTTTTTATGGCAAGGGGGTGGTGATTTACAAGTATATTTGAGGTGTGATTATCAGAAAGATTTTTATCATGAAAACGATTGAATTGTATCCGATTTTGAAATTTTGGCATGTTCTATGTTTTGCTCTTCTTATTTCTTTGGGAGCTTGTAGTGACAGTAAAAATGATGAGCCCGACCCGGGACCAGCACCGGAAGAATGGGTAAGCGTGACGGCTGAGCCTGAAGCATGGGACGGAGAGAAGCGGGGGAATATTTCTTATCAATTGCTGGTATATTCTTTTGCCGATGCGAACGGGAATAAGTGGGGAGACCTCAAAGGGATAACCGAGAAACTGGATTACATTGAAAGTTTGGGGATAAAAGCCATTTGGCTGTCGCCGATACATCCCGCCATGTCTTATCACGGATATGACGTGACGGATTATACTGCTATAAACCCGAAGTATGGCACTATGGGTGATTTCGAACAACTGATTGCAGAAGCTCACCGCCGCGATATAAAAATCTATCTGGACTATGTGATGAACCACACAGGCAAAGACCACCCCTGGTTTATAGATGCCAAATCCTCGCCCGACAGCAAATACCGCGATTATTATATTTTCTCACAAGACCCGGAGGCGGATATAAAAGCGGGTAATATCGCCATGATTGAATGCAACGGATACAATGCCGGGGAATGGTTTTCCACGACTTCCTCAGATTCCGAAGTAAGCGGGGTTTATAAATTCGTGCTCAATTGGTCGAACGCTTCCAAGCCGACGGTGACCGTAACGGAAGCCGACGCCTCCGACATCGACAACGATAATCCGGATGAAAGTACCAGCGGTGCAAAATATCTCTATTACGGCGAGAAAAAGTGTAAAAAATTCTACGACAAAGGCAACAATATTTACGAATTGACGGTAGATTTCCAATCCGCGTGGGGTTTTCTGATCCGTACCAGTAATGACGCATCCTGGCCCAAAGGAACCAAATACGGAGCACCTTCCAAATCGGATAAATTGACATTGGGCACGCCTTTCACGTTGAATAATTCCACGGCAGCGGATATTCTGTTTTCATCCATGAATCTATGGCATTACCATTCTCATTTCATGACCGACTGGTTTGCGGATTTGAATTACGGCCCCGTTGGGAGTGCCGCTTCTTCTCCCGC
This sequence comes from uncultured Odoribacter sp., assembly GCA_910589025.1. Taxonomy (GTDB): domain Bacteria; phylum Bacteroidota; class Bacteroidia; order Bacteroidales; family Marinifilaceae; genus Culturomica. The sequence goes on from CAJURM010000005.1 coordinate 170,439, forward strand.
TTACAAGGCCATTGCCGAAGCAGCCAAAGGATGGATTGACAGAGGCATTGACGGTTTCCGGCTGGATGCGGTGAAACACATTTACCACAGTGCCACGTCGAACGAAAATCCCCGTTTTCTGAAAATGTTTTATGATGACATGAATGCTCATTATAAGCAACAAGGACATTCGGACGATATTTACATTGTGGGGGAAGTGTTGTCAGGAAGCAATGAGGTTGCCCCTTATTATGAAGGGCTTCCGGCTCTGTTTGAATTTGATTTCTGGTACCGGCTCGAATGGGCTATCAACAAGGGTACGGGATGTTATTTTGCCAAAGATATTCTGTCTTACCAGGAGAAATATGCTGCATACCGGAAGGATTACATCGAAGCGACGAAGTTATCCAACCACGATGAGGACCGTACGGCATCCAAATTGGGCAAGTCCCTTGCCAAAGAGAAGTTGGCCGCAGCCGTATTGCTGACAGCAGCGGGGGAACCCTATATTTATTATGGAGAGGAGTTGGGTATCTACGGATCAAAGGAGAAAGGGGACGAGTATGTCCGCAGCGCCATGTTGTGGGGCGACAATTACACAACGTCATACGCCTCTTCGGACAAGGTGGACGCAACTGTCGCATCCAGTATAAAATCTGTCGCAGAACAAAAGGATGAGGCTTCTTCGCTACTGAATACTTACCTTACTTTCACAAAGTTGCGCAATACATATCCGGCTTTGGCTCAAGGCAGTATGAGCCGCCACGCTACATACAACGAGTCGAACACCGCCGCTAAAAGCATTGCGGCATGGTATATGACGAAAGAGAAGGAGCGGATGTTAGTCATTCACAACTTCGGGAGTACAGCTTACCAAATCTCGCTTCCGGATAAAATCGAGAAAGCGGTTGGCGTATCGGGCAAAGCGGAGCAGAAGAAAGAAGGCGAAAATACTTTGGTAAAATTGGACGGCTATTCTTCCATCGTGTATAAAATTGCGGAGTAATTCCGATTACTCCATCAATGGTTTGATGACTCCGAAAAGGAGGCAGGCAATGAGGAAAGTAATGATGATGTTGAAAGTTTGTGCCGAGAGGAAGCCCCACATGAGATGTCGGTTTTCACGCGAGATGATTTCTTTCAGGCGGGTTTCCAGTCCCACGCACACGAATGCCAGACTGAAAAATAAACCGCTGAACATCTTAGCAACGCCCGGTTCCACCCATTTGCCTTTGGGGGAGAGTTGAAACAGGTCGTTTGCCTGGCAAAGGCTGAATACCAGGGAGGCAGCTACAAAACCGATGATGAATTTCGGGAATTTTTCCCATACGATATGCAAGGAGGGAGAGGTATTGTTTTTCTCTCCGCGGGTAGACAGATAAAGGGCAATAAAGAAGGCAACCACCCCTATCAGGACATTCTGCGCTCCTTTAATAATCACCGCATGCTGGTTGGAAAGTTCGCTGACGATGGCACTGGACGCCGCCACGCCGCTGGTGGTGTCGATTGTTCCGCCAATCCATGCACCCGCCACTTCCTGTATGACTTTCGGATCATCAAATAGCAGCGGTAAAAGCGTATGGGACAGCCACGGCATCAGATAAATCATCGGAACCACGACTATCAGGACCAGCGATACGATATAAGAGAGTTTTTTATCATCTCCTCCGGCTACCCGTGCCGCCGTGATGCAAGCCGAGACACCACAAATGGATACACCGCTGGAGAGTATCATGGCGGAACTGCGGTCTACTCCCAAGCGACGGGATATGTAGTAGGCAAAGAACCATACGATGGTAACAACTAGTACGGCCTGTATCAGCCCGATTGCTCCCGATTTCATGACATCACTGAACAATATGGTGGCTCCCAGGCATACGACTCCGATTTTAATAAAAAATTCGCTCTGTATGGCGGGACGCATCCAGGCCGGGATATGAAATACATTCCGGATTATCAATCCGAAAATAACGGAGAAAAAGACGGATTCAAATCCGTAATAAGCCACCTGCGGGATGGCTGCCGTAAGCTGGGCCAATAAAGAAACAACAAATACGGCCAGTAGGGATACGACAATGCCTTTCAGTGGCCGCCCCAACATAAGCCAGCCCAAATAAAGAACAACGAGTACAATCGCATAGAGTACCAGTGCATTCTGCCAATCGGAGAGCAGGGTCAGATGTTTAGGGATGGACGGCAGATAACCGGGGATAAACGCCGCCATCGCCAACAAAGGGATGCTTACTGCCACTACGACCCAGTCTTCGGTTTTCAATTGTTCCAGCCACTTTTTCATACGTTATCGTTTTTTAAATCCGGCTGCGAAGGAACGGAATATTTTTGACATTTTATTACGCGTAAATACGTAATTTTAACATGTTTAAAAACAAAGAGAGCGGAACAGCGTCCGCCCTCCCAACAAAAAGACTGTATTACAGCATTATTTTTTCACCCATACCCGGTATTCCCCGGCTTTCAAGGTAAGTGGCGAAACCGGTTTGACAGCCTGCCCGGTAAAAGCATCGGCGTATGAATCCGTGAGAGGCTGGTCAAGTTTGAACTGCACGGTTTTCCGGCTCAGGTTCAGCATCACCAACAGCTGATTGTTCCCTTTCGTCCGGGTGAAAGCGAATACGCTTTCGGGAGCCGTGTGGTTCAATATGTTCATTTTTCCGGCATCTATGCCTGCATACAGCGCCTGATTTTCATGTTTCAGTTTATCCAGTTGGGTATAAAATGCCGTTAACGGACCATTCCCGACCCATTTGATTTCATCTTTTTCAAAAAATTCCAGGCGGTGATTCAGTCCGACTTCCTGCCCGCTATATACCAAAGGCATGCCGGGCACGGTATAGGTCAGCACGGCAAAGGCTTTCTGCAAATCGCCGTAGCGTTCGTTTATCGTTCCGTTCCATGAATTTTCGTCGTGGTTGGTCAGGAAGTTCATCAATATCGTGCGGGGAGCATACAGGCTGTCTGTTTTCCGGAAATAAGCGGGCAGGGCTGCTGCCGTCTTTTTCCCGGCTGCAATATCATTCATCGTATGCAGTAGGTCCCAGGCATAGCAGGCGTCAAAGGCTCCGGCGGTCAATTCCGGTTCCCATGCTTCGGCCAGCATGAAAACAGGTTTTATGCTATCTAAAGCCATCCGTGCCTGTTCCCAGAAATCGGTCGGTACCATGGATGCCACATCACACCGGTAGCCGTCTATGTTGGCGTTTTTGACCCAGTATTTCATGCTCTCTATCATATAGTGGCGTAATCCGGGTTGTTCGTAATTGAGGTCTGCCACATCGGTCCATTCTGCCACCGGAGCTACAATCGAGTCATTGACTTGTGTGTACCATTCGCCGTGTTCCACTATCAGCCAGTTGTCCCACCCGGTATGGTTAGCCACCCAGTCCAGAATGACTTTAAATCCCATGCTGTGGGCTTTATCCACCAAATCTTTAAAATCTTTCATCGTCCCGAACTCCGGATTTACTTTCTGATAGTCTTTTACAGCGTAATAGCTTCCGAGGGTTCCTTTTCTGTTTTTATAGGAGATGGGTTGTACGGGCATGAGCCAAAGGATATCCACACCCAGTTCTTTCAACCGGGGCAGGTGGTCGGCAAAGGCGTTGAAGGTGCCTTCTTTCGTATACTGGCGTATATTTACTTCATATATCACTGCGTTTTTTGCCCAAGAGACAACCGCAGGTGCCTGAAAAGCCACCGGAGCAGCAGGTTCTATGACTTCCTGCCCTTTTTTATTTTTACAGCCGGCAAGCAGCAGTACCGGCAATAAGAGTAGTAATCCTATTTTTTTCATCGTTGTTGTGTTTAGGTTAATATTTCGTATTGTATATGATTTCGACACCATGGGCCGGAACATCCGCTATCAGTTTGGAGTTGTCGTAACTGAAGCGTCCGCCGAACAAGGATTTAAAGGTGCCTTTGCGCTCCCGTTGAGGAAGGTCGAAGCGCAGGGTTACATTTTCTTTGCCTTTGTTGAAAATCACGATAACATCTTCTCCGAAATAGGAGCGCAGATAGGCATAGACTTTGTTTTCGACCCTCAAGGGAATGAAGTCCCCGAACATCAAAGCCATGCTCTCCCGGCGGAAAGTGTTCAAACGGGCCGTTTTTTCTTTTACCATTTCTTCCTCTTCACTCAAGCCGTCGAAGCGCATCATCCGTCGGTTGTCCGGATCGTTCCCTCCGGTCATGCCGATTTCGTCGCCATAGAAAACAACCGGTATGCCGGGTATTGTTGCATTAAAAGCTATCAACTGCACTAATTTGTCATACGCTGCCTCATCCGACGGTTTGCGTTCCCCGATGCGGCGTGTCCAGCCGGCAGCTTTGCTGTCTTCGTCGAAGCGCACATCGCCTGCCGCATAGGAAATGAAACGCGCCCGGTCCTGGTTGCCCGAAATATATGACATCAGATTGTGTACACCGTAATAATGGAAACTCTCTTCCAGCGAGGCATTCAATTGCTGGAATCCGATTTCCGGACGGGCAAAGGTCGCCACAGCATCGTCATAAACATTGAAATCAAACTGCCCGTCCATTTGTCCCGAACCGACATAGGAGGCTATCAGTTCCCGGCTCCCGTAGGTCTCTCCCACCTGGTAAATAGTTATCTTTTTCGGGAACATGATGTCCCGTTTCAGTTTATGGGTAAGCGTCCGCCAGAATATCTCAGGAATATGTTTGGTAGCATCGTGGCGGAATCCGTCGAGGTTATACTCTTTTATCCAAAAAAGGGCGGAGTCGGTCATGGGTTCATACACTTCCGGACGTTGCAGGTCGAGCGTCGGCAGGAAAGAGTCGAACCAGGTCGTCAGACGATATTCGTCCCAACGTTCCGTATTCAATGTGCCGTCAGGCAGATACAAGTCGGTTGCCCAGTCTTTGTGCTGCTGATACAGGGGATGAAGGCGGTGGACATGGTTTGCCACGTAGTCCAGTATGACATTGATATTCCTTTTGTGGGCTTCTTCAACCAACTCTTTCAATTCGTCCGAAGTACCGTAGCGGTAATCCACTTTTGACGAGGATACCGGCCAATAGCCGTGATAGCCCGAAAATTTCGTCCGGGGCTTTTTCCACAGTCCGAAGGCGCCTTCCGGATTCTGCGTCACCGGAGAGAGCCATATCGTATTGATGCCCAAGCTGTCGAAATAGCCCTCTTTCAGTTTCTGCGTCACGCCCGCAAGGTCCCCTCCCATGTAGTCGGCAATGGGCAGCACTTCTTTGGTATTTAACGGATGGTTGTTGTCCGGAATGGAATCATTGAAACGGTCTATCATCAGGAAATAGAGCACGGAGGCCCGTTTGTCAAAACGGTTCAACAAGGAGGCATCCAATATCACTTTCCCATATTCCAACGGAATAAAAATGTCGTTGGACACGCCAAATTCGTTTATTGCCCACACCCGCATTTCCGAACGCCGGACTCTCGTTGCCGCCTCTGGAATAAGGATTCCCATGCTATCAGCACGCCGAATAAAATAGTGTTCTCCCAACCGGTGGTTCTGCAAATAGACCAGCCATTTCTTTACCGGATTCCTGCTTTTCAGCCAAATGGTGTCGCCTTTCACAACATCGGTATAAATTCCGGGTGCTTTGTCGGCTTCGCCCTCTATCTGCAACAGGGAATTAAAACCTCCCATGTTGTTGTCTATCCGCTTTTTGTTACCAGGGTCCAAGACTTTTTTGCCGTCCAGCACCAACAAATACTGGTATTGCCCCGGAGACAGATAGAGGGTGGTTTTCCATATGCCATTGTCATTAACCAAATGGGTGTTGGCGGGATTCCAGGCATTCATATCTCCTGCCAACTGGACAGTCCGGTAGTTTTTTCCTTTGGGGTCAAAAGAAAAGCCGACCGCTTTTTTCGTGCTGTTTATGACGGGAATATCATAAACATGGCCTTCGTATGTAAGGCGCAAATTATCCATCGGTTCCACTTTCCCTTCCCGGATCAGCACCAGTTCTTTCCGGTCATGGCTCCACACGGCTTTCAGTCCGGCAGGTGCTTTCACTTTTTTTACTTTTTCAGGAAAGAGGAAATAATCCGACAGCAATATTTTCGTCGTATCAGGATTCAGGCGTACCGGAGTCGCTAAGTCATAGATTCCGGGTGTTTCGGGCAATACCACCTCTTTGTGCCCGCATGCCGACAAAACAAAGACAAAAACAGGCAAAAGAAACATTATTTTTGACATACAGCAGTTTTTAAGTTATTGTCAAAGATAGCATTATTCTCCCTCTATTACGCAATTCCCTCCCCAAAGTTTCTCTGCCCCCCATTTCACCTGTTTCAACCTTTCAACCTTTTCTCCGTATACAGAGCATAGAATTGAAAAAAGCTGTTTACAATTATGAAATCACAGAGACACACGAAACCACATTTTGTCTTCCTGTTTCTCCTGCTGTTCTCCTCTTTGGGCAGTATGGCACAGGAAATTACACTGCACGGGAAAGTAACCGATGCGGTAAACGGAGAGCCTTTGCCCGGAGTGAGTATCCTTATTCAAGGAACGGCAACAGGCACGACCACCAACCCGGAAGGGGAATACACACTGAATGCCAGGAAAGGCGATGTTTTGGTATTCTCATTCATCGGTTTCAAACCTCAGAACGTTACTGTTACAAATCAGCAAACACTGAATATCCGGTTGGAGGAGGATCAAAAACAGTTGCAGGAGGTTGTGGTCATCGGCTATGGGCAAGTGCGCAAGAATGACGCTACCGGTTCGGTCGTATCCATCAATGCCAACGATTTCAATCCGGGTGTGATGTCGTCTCCTCAGGATTTGCTCATCGGTAAAACTCCCGGCGTACAAATCACGACAGGAGGAGGAGCTCCCGGCGACGGCGCCACTATCCGTATCCGCGGAGGTTCTTCGATGAAAGCCAGCAATGACCCCTTGATTGTGGTGGACGGTGTGCCTCTGGACAATACGGGCATCAACGGGATGCGCAATCCGCTGAATGCCATTAACCCCGCTGACATTGAAACGTTCACCGTCCTCAAAGATGCCTCCTCTACGGCAATATACGGGGCAAGAGCTTCCAACGGAGTAATTCTGATTACGACCAAGAAAGGGAAGAAAGGACAGCCGTTCCGGGTGAATTATTCGGGACAGTTCAGTGTCGGCTGGCGCGAAGGTGAAATAGATGTGCTTTCCGCCGATGAGTTCCGCGAAACGATACGGCAACAATTTGCGGATAATGCCGATGTCCTGAATAATTTAGGGGAAGCCAATACAAACTGGCAGGATGAAATATATCGGGTCGCCGTCAGCAATGACCACAACATCGATTTCTCCGGCTCAAAATTCAATACCCCGTTCCGGCTTTCTTTGGGCTATACAAACCAGCAGGGTATTTTGAAAACAACAAATCTGAACCGCTATACGGGAGCTCTGAATCTGAACCCCACGTTTTTTGAAGATTTCCTGAAAATCAATCTCCAGGCCAAGGGGATGTATATCAAAAACAATTTCGGCAACACTGCATCCATCGGCGAAGCCGTGACCTTCGACCCAACACGCCCGGTAAAAGACTGTAACGAAAGGTACGGAGGATATTTCACCTGGACACAGGCCACAACAGGGAACCCGAATATCATCGCCCCCATTAACCCGGTGGCTCACCTGAAACTCCACAGCGACAAGTCGGACGTAAAAAGATTTATCGGGAACATCCAATTCGATTACCGCCTCCACTTTTTCCCGGATCTCCGGGCAAACCTGAATCTGGCATACGATTATTCGAAAAGTGACGGGAAAATCATTGAACCGGAAACAGCTTCCTGGACGTATGACGAGAAGTACGGAAGCGGCTACCATAAAGAATACAGCGAAAAGAAACACAATGAGCTGCTGGAATTTTATCTGAACTACAATAAAAATATAGAATCCATCGAGAGCCTCATCGACGTGGTGGCGGGATATTCGTGGCAACATTTCAAGAGGTCGACCAAAGACTATGCTACCAATGCTTCCGGCACGTATGTGAAGGAAGACAAAACAGGAGCTTCCGAAAATTACCTGCTCTCTTTTTTCGGACGACTGAATTATACTTTTAAAGACCGCTATCTGTTCACCCTGACTGTCAGAGGCGACGGTTCGTCCCGGTTCGCCAAAGACCAGCGCTGGGGCACATTCCCCTCGCTGGCACTGGCATGGCGCATCGACCAAGAGGAGTTTATGCAACAGTTTTCCCGGTTATCCACGCTGAAATTACGCCTCGGATACGGTATCACAGGACAGCAGGATATTGTCGGGAATGATTATCCTTATTTGCCTAATTACACGATAAGCAATGACAAAGCCCAATATCAATTCGGCAATGATTTTATTTACACGTTACGCCCCAACGGCTACGATTCCAAAATCAAGTGGGAAGAAACAACGACGTGGAATGTGGGAGTAGATTTCGGTTTTTTCAACAACCGGCTGAACGGTTCGGTTGACTATTATTACCGCAAAACGAAAGATTTGATTAATGAAATCCCGGTGGCAGCAGGTTCGAATCTGACCAATAAGTTGGTGACCAATGTGGGCGATCTCTCTAATGAGGGATTTGAAGTCAATCTGAATGCAATTGCCATCAACAATGAAGCGTGGAACTGGGAGATTAATGTCAATGTCTCTTACAATAAGAACAAAATTATCAAACTGATCCGCAACAATGACCCGAATTATGTGGGTGTATTGACAGGAGGTATTTCAGGAGGCACGGGGAGCACCATCCAGATTCACAGCGAGGGACATCCGTCGAATGCCTTCTATGTCTACCGGCAGGTGTATGACAAGGACGGCAAACCGCTGGAAGGCGTCTATGCCGACCTGAATCACGACGGTATCATCAACCAATTAGATCTGTACCGCTATAAAAGTCCGGCGCCCAAATATTTAGCCGGTTTTTCGTCTTACCTGACGTACAAGAATTGGGATTTGACAGTGGCAGGACGATTCAGCTTCGGCAACTATGTTTACAATAATGTTGAGTCAAACCAGGCCCTCTATACCCGTTTGTACAATAACACCGGCTTTTATTCCAACCTGCCTTCTTCCATCCGGAAGACCCATTTCGAGGAAGCCCAGTATTTTTCGGACTATTATGTACGGAATGCCTCTTTCATGAAACTGGACAATATCACCTTGGGATATAACTTCAAGAAGCTGTGTAACAAACGGCTTGATTTACGAATTTATGCCCTGATGCAGAATGTTTTCACGATTACCCGGTATAAAGGATTGGATCCCGAAATTTTCAACGGGATTGACAATAACCTCTATCCGCGCCCGCAAACCGTATTGCTCGGCGTAAATGTCGGCTTTTGATTGCTATCATAACCTGTAAATTAAAAACAACACAACCATGAAAACCAAATATTTGAATATCCTGAGTCTTTCGCTACTGACGTGGCTCACCGCCTGCGTAGGAGACCTGGATACGAAACCCATTGATGAAAATGTCGTCACGGCAGAGGACGTATATAAAAATCCGGAAGCCTACCGCCAGACGTTAGCCAAAGTGTATTCGGTTTTTGCCGTCAGCGGGCAAATCGGACCGGACGGGAATCCCGACCTGGCAACAAGCGATGAGGGCACGTCGAATTATCTGCGACAACTGTGGAATATGCAGGAACTGACAACAGATGAAGCCATTTGTGCATGGAATAATGCGGGACTACCCGACCTACACAATCAGAACTGGTCTTCCGCCAATGATTATATTACGATTACTTATGAGCGTATCTATTACCTGATATCGGTTGCCAATGAATACCTGCGCGAAACGAGCGAAGGGAAACTGAACAGCCGGAATGTGTCCGAAGAGCTGAAAAAAGAAATCGGCTATTACCGCGCAGAAGCCCGGTTCCTGCGGGCATTGGCATATTATCACGCCCTCGACCTGTACGGGAATGTCCCCTTTGTTGATGAAAATGAAGGAGTAGGAGCTTTCTATCCGGAACAAATCCAACGCAACGACTTGTTTATCTGGCTGGAAAAGGAGTTAAAAGAAATCATTCCGTTGATGAAAGCCCCACAGACCAATGAATACGCCCGAGCCGACCAAGCTGCCGCCTGGACGCTTCTGGCAAAAATGTATCTGAATGCCGAAGTTTATATCGGAACACCACGCTATACGGATGCTATCAACTATTGTAACCTCGTTATTCCGCACTATTCTCTCGAGGGGGATTACACCCGGCTTTTTATGGCAGATAATCATAAGGCACAGGAAGTTATCTTCCCGATAGCGTTTGATGGTACCCATACACAGACGTACGGAGGTACAACGTTTCTGATTTTTGCAGCTTTCGGCGGCGACAGTCTGAAAACGCAAGACTACGGCGTTAGCGGGAGCTGGGCAGGCAACCGGGTGAGCGACCAGTTTGCCGCCAATTTCGAACCGGGCGACAAAAGAGCCTGTTTCTATACGAAAGGACAAACGAGCACCGAAATCAATTCCGTTTCGGATTTCAAACAAGGCGTGATTGTCACGAAGTTCACAAACATGCAATCCAACGGACAACCCGGTTCGAATCTCAGTTTTGTAGACACGGATTTCCCGATGTTCCGGCTGGCGGATGTCTACCTGATGTATGCCGAAGCCGTACTGCGGGGAGGAACGGGAGGAAACCCAAGCGTAGCGCTCGGTTATATCAACGCATTGCGCGCCCGGGCTTTTGACAACAATGCGGGAGAAATCACCTCGTCCGACTTTACCCTTGATTTCCTGCTGGAAGAACGCGCCCGCGAGTTGTATTGGGAAGGACACCGCCGCACAGACCTCATCCGCTACCGCCGTTTCAGTGAAACATCCTGGCTCTGGCCCTGGAAAGGAGGCGTAAAGGAGGGCAGAAGCATCGCTTCCCATTACGACCTGTTTCCCCTACCATCGTCCGATTTGGGAGCCAACCCGAAACTGAAACAGAATTCCGGCTATTAACCGTAAATGAAAACGACATGAAGAAACAATATCTATTTTTCCCACTGTGCTTGCTCCTTCTGCTGGCAGGATGCGATACCGACAACAAAAAGTATTATGCCACGGAATTTACAGCTCCCGTTCTGACGACACCCGCAGCAGGCACCCACCTGACACTCACCGAAGCACAGGAACACGATTCCCTTGAAATCGCGTGGAAAGCCGCAGACTACGGTTTCCCGGCTTCCATTCTCTACACAGTGCAAATGGCAAAAGCCGGCACGTATTTCGAATCTGCCGTAAAAATTGCCGAAACGAAAGGAACGCACATGAAAACGGATTATGCCACATTAAACAATAATGCCCTCATTGCAGGTTTTGTTCCCGAAACTCCGGCAGAAGTAGAGTTCAGAGTGATAGCCACCATAAATAACCATATCCAAACCTTACATTCTGAACCTGTAGACCTGACACTGACCGCTTATAATGTGACCGTCAATTATCCGATTCTCTATGTCCCCGGCAGTTATCAAGGCTGGAATCCGGCAGAGCCGCAAACGGTCATCGCTTCCCCCAAAGCCAATCAAGTGTATGAAGGCTATCTTTGGTTTACTGCCAATACCGAGTTTAAACTCCTCGGCCAACCGTCATGGGGAGAGTTGGAGTGGGGCTCCGGCGGAGACGGGAAATTAGCACCACGGGGAGGAAATATTACGGTGAACAACACAACGGCAGGACTCTATAAATTAGTGGCAGACCTGAACAGCCTCACCTACTCCACCACTCCGGTAACATGGAGCATCACAGGCACGGCAACTTCGGGAAGTCTTGTCCAACTGAATTACGACGAAACAACGAAACGCCTTCAGGTCACCACCACCCTCTCTGAGGGGCAATTCGTGTTTCAGGAAACAGGCGCGGACAACCGGACGTTAGGTGTATATTTCGGCAACCAACTCATGGACAACGGCACCGAAATTATCATCCCCACCACCGGAGAGTATACCATCATTCTGAACCTCAGCCAGTATCCGTATAGTTATAAGGTGGAAGGTTAAAGAGTTAAAATGGAGCAATGGTTTCCCCATTGCTCCATTTCTCTACTGTTCCACTTTTCCTCTTCAACCTTTCAACCCTTTTAACTCTTCAACTTTTTTCCTATCTTTGCGCCGAAGATATTTTAAACATATAAAATATGGGAAGAGCATTTGAATACCGCAAAGCACGTAAATTGAAAAGATGGGGCAATATGGCCCGGACTTTTACCCGGATCGGAAAAGAAATCGATATTGCCGTGAAGGCAGGCGGACCAGACCCCAACAATAATACACGTCTCCGCATCCTGATTCAGAATGCGAAGGCAGAGAATATGCCCAAGGAAAATGTTGAGCGCGCAATCAAACGCGCCGTGTCCAAAGATACATCAGACTATAAAGAAGTAACCTATGAAGGTTATGCTCCGCACGGAATTGCAATTCTTGTGGAGGCTGCCACCGATAACAATACCCGCACTGTTGCCAATGTACGCCACGCATTTACAAAATTCGGTGGTTCATTGGGAACTACCGGCTCCCTCGATTTTATGTTTGACAGGAAGAGTGTCTTCAAAATCAACAAACCGGAAAATTTTGATCCGGAAGAGTTTGAGTTGGAAATGATTGATTACGGTGTAGACGAAATTTTTGAAGATGAAGACGGAGTTATCAACCTTTACGGAGCTTTTGACGCCTACGGAAATATTCAGAAGTACCTCGAAGAAAACAAATACGATATTGTGAGCGGTGAATTTACCCGTATTCCCACCGATACAAAAGAATTAACCCCGGAAGAACGGGCAGAGGTCGATAAGATTCTGGATAAACTGGATGAAGATGAAGACGTTACCAACGTTTATCACAATATAAAAGAAGATTAAACCCGACAACATTTGCAGATTTAAAAATATAATCGCATATTTGCACCCGCAAAAGGATAAATTATCCGGTTGCAAATCAGGATGTCTTCGTAGCTCAGCTGGTAGAGCAATTGACTCTTAATCAATGGGCCCTGGGTTCGAGTCCCAGCGAGGACACAGAAAATAAGCCACTTACAAAAGTAGGTGGCTTTCTTTTTTACCGGATTTTCATATTATTATAGAGTACATTCCTACTAAAGAAATAACTAAGGATTGAAAGAATAAAAGCCAGTATCCGTTTTTACATCGGGGTACTGGCTTTTATTTATTAGGGCTTGTTCTGATTCAAACGGGTTGTCCAATCTCATAGAGATATTCAGGAGCAAAGCCTATTTCATTGTTCCAATCAATAGTAAAAGGGTCAAGGCTGAAATTGCGGAAATAATTCAGGTCTGCCAGTTTATGGCATATCCCTATGCCCTTATTCACAATGGAGGAAAAGTCTATGATTTTACTCTCTCCAGTGTTAAATCTTGCCTTGATTTTATAGGCATCAACATATTCTGCTTCTTCAATAGACAATATTTTTGTATTCTCCATTATTCCAAAGGTTTAATCGGTTTTGGCGATTCAAATGAAGTCAGACGGCGCCAGTTTTCAAGTAATTCTGACTTGTGCAAGTCCAGCCATTCTGATTTATATGGTTTTAGAAATTACTATTGAAAATCGGATATGCCCATTCCGGAATCACATCTACATATTGTTTAGCCAATTGACCTTTCGTCAAACGGAATAATAATGTGGCATCGCTATTTTCTATGGAATTGTCATAAACATAAGTCCGGTCTGCCAATTTCGACGCCAAACAGCAATTCAATAAAGATTTATGGTATCTGGAAATAATTTTAGGAATGGGGATGACCTCCTTCCATTACTCTGTTAGCTATACGGGAAGCATTTATGGTTGGAGAGGCTGTACATACAAAAAATAAACGGACAAAGAAACCTGCATGAATTGCCCTGCAAATATAATCGACTTTATCTTTAGCAGACAATACGGTCTCAAATATCAGACTTTTGTGCTCAAGCAAACATTGTTCTCGTAAATCTTCACTGTATTTTGCGGCTTGCATTATAGCATCCTTGGAATTCCAATCACCAAATCTTTCTTGGGCAATAATGTCTGGATTAATATAAATGGAATCTTCCATCCATTCATGATGAAGAATTTTAGACGTTACCGAAGTCTTGCCTGAACCATTGGGACCGGCAATTACAATTAGTACGGGTTTATGAATGACTTTATTCATTGGATATTGTATTCTTCACTCCATAATACCCGTTGTTTACGAATATCATCCCAGATCTCTTGAAAAAAACGCTTATGTGCTTTTTCTGATTTTTGCTTTGCTTCTTCTGCAACCTCTCTCATCAATAGGGCAAGCATTTCATCGGTAGGTTCTTCCAGACTGTTCAGACGATAGGCATTCATTTCTTTTTCAGACATGGCTTATAATATTAATCGTATGTAAAGATAGCATCTTTTCTGGAATAAAACAACAAAAGCCGTACCCCCGACTAAATGAGGAATACGGCTTATTCTATTTCTATGGTTGAATCTATATCTATTTCCTTTTTATCAGTTTCTTCTTAGGATTCTCTATCTTAGGCGGATTCTCACACAACCAGATTTCAGGTTTGAATAAGTCAGGATATAGGGCACACAAGGTGTCCATACCGATATGACGATAAAAGTCTACCGTATGGATTTCTTTGTGATGTTCCAAACCAAACCAGCCGGATGTGGATATTTCCTTATTATTGGTTCTCATTGCGCAAATGATTTTGAAAGTGGTAATTTGAAAATAATGTATCTTGTAGTATCTGAGACACAAAGGTACGAAAGGCAATACCTATAAACTAAAGGACATAGCACATACTTGAAACATCACTGCCAGATGAAAATAAAAGCCATATAATTACCTTTTATCTTAGCTCTCTATCCTAATAAGGAGCAGAAGATGGGACATACCCTTAAAATCATAGTGGGTGGAAATTTGGAAAATTCCACTCTTATATACTTTTTGAAAAATTTTCCCCCAACCTCTATTTTCATCAGATAATATATGATATATTCTATTTTCCACTTGTCTTTCTTCCCTTTCAAAATTTATTCTTATCTTTGGTAAGAAATTTATAAATCTGTCTACATGGAATGGATTAACGATTTTCATAAACAATGGATAGAAAAAAGTCTCCAGTCAATAGAATGTTGGAAGAAGCAGCCGATGTCGTTAGAAGATGCAAAGAAGCAGCAGGAGATGCTGAACCAACAGAAGGCTATAAGAAAAGCCAAATTGAAGAATTAAAGAAATATGCTGATACCAACCAATTATGGTTTACTTTTGAGAATGTTTCTGTCATCTATTTAGACAAAGGAGGAGAAAATGAAGTTTTCTATGACGGTAATTCCTCTGTTATAAAACTGAATAATTTTGAGTATGCTGGAGAAGATTTGACAAATTTCTTTGTCCGTATTTTTGCTCACAACCATTTCTTTAGCAATGTCCCTTATCAGTTAATCGGGTTTGCTGAAAATTCCGTAAGGGAATTTTGTGCCGTATTAAAACAGCCTTTTATCCCTGCAAAACGGGAAGCAACAGAAAAGGAGATTATCAAATACATGAAGGCATTGGGATTTAAAATGGATTATTCCGACGAATTTCACAATGACAGATACGAAATATTTGATGTCGTTCCTAATAATGTATTATGTGGTAAAGATGATATTCTATATTTTATTGATACCCAAATACGCTTAAGAAGGAAAGAGTAGAAATACTGCTCTACTCAGAATATCCGTGCTCCTGCTTATTCCAACCCAAGTACAGGGGTAATAGAAGTACTATTCCTTAGCTGGGAAGGAACTGCACTTTTTTTTCACAGGTTATTGTATATAATAAATATAAAAAGGGTGCACCGCTTTTCTGGACTGGAAATACAGTTCTGCTCCATTTTTACAGTAACAGGTCAGCAAAGAGGAAATTACGAACTTTAGGAGGTGAGACAAAATTATCCGGAGTCTCTTTATATGCCTAAAAAGGAAAATGTCTCACTCCAACAGATTGACTTTAGAAATAGATTGGCTTTAGTTCTTAGGCTGTCATTGATGCCAACTCAA
This sequence comes from uncultured Odoribacter sp., assembly GCA_910589025.1. Lineage (GTDB taxonomy): Bacteria > Bacteroidota > Bacteroidia > Bacteroidales > Marinifilaceae > Culturomica. The sequence goes on from CAJURM010000005.1 coordinate 186,431, forward strand.
AAAACAGGGTATATACTTACTTCCCTTACCTGTCCACCTTTTTTTCACAGGTTATTCCATATATATAAAATAAAAAATGGACATCTGAATTTTTGGAGTGGAAATATGCCTGAACTATCAGATTAGGAGTGAAAGGAAACAGAAGACAAATCCTGCCCAAGACTACGGACTGCATTCTCAATTTCTTTCAATCGCTCAGCAGAAGGTTTTTTCACGCCACAGATATAACTTGCCATTAAACTTTGGCTTATACCCATTCGGCGGGCTAATTTAGACACATTGATTTCCGGAAAAGACTTGAAAAAAGTATATAATTCTGATTTCTTGACCTCCTCTTTAGCCTGAAAGAAGCCCTCATAACTCAAATCTTCATCCAGTTCTGACCAATGGATGCCCATATTGTCGTATTCGAAAGCCTGTCTTTCCTCTGGTGTCGCATTACAAAGCCTGTAATAATCTGCTATTTTTTCAGACTTTACCTGACCGTCTGAGGTCTGAATGTTTACATTAACATCGTCTACCCATACTTTGATTATATCTGCTCTCATGACGCTTTATTTATTAAAGTATTCATTCCATTTCTCTACGATGATTTCTGCATTCTCTTCGATAATTGCCTCTGCCAGTTTCAGTTCATTAGCCTGTAAACCGTTGTTTTCTATCAATCTTATTTCAGGAAGGATAGAAAATTTGGCATTCTCTTTGACTGCTCCCTTACCCTTGACTACATGTACATGAATTGGTTCGTGGTCATTGGAGAAGAACATAAAACGCAAGCCAAAGAATATAAACAATACAGGCATATTATTTCTTTTTTAGAGTCATCACAAATGTAGGTAATATATTTATTACTTCCAAATCGCCTTGTGTCTGTTTTTTCAGGTGGTGGAAAAATCCCAAAATCTGACCTGCATATACTCTTTAGAAAATTTCCACCAACCCGTATTTTGGAAGTAGAAACAGGCTTTAGTTCTTATAATGGTGACGCATGGAGAGTACCAATACTTCTATGCCTTGCGGCGTTACTTTATAAACAATCCGATGTTCTGAGTTAATCCGCCTCGACCATTTGCCTGCCAAATCAAATTTCAGGTGTTCAGGTCTCCCTATGCCCGTAAAAGGATGTTCAGCTATATCTGCCAGAAGCAATTCTATACGTTTCAATATCGCTGCATTGTTGATTCTTTTCCAATATTCCAAATCTTCCAAGGCAGCAGGGGCAAGAATTATTTCCATAATTCGTCCAGTTTGATTTTTTTGCCCTTACCCTCTGCTATATCTTTCTCTGCCTGTTTGATGCGCTCTACCATGACGGGAGAGGAGGTTAAATATTCCGTTTCCTTTATGGCGTTATATTCATCCAAGGAAATGACAACGACACTTTCTTTTCCTGAACGGTGAACGATTAAAGGCTCACAGTCAGCAATGACAGCATCAAAGTAATCTTTCATGTTGTTGCGTAGCTCTGAATAGTTGGTTGTTTTCATAATTCTGCCTCTTTAAGTACAAAAATACGTACTTTTTCTGAATCTGCAAGTCCTGTCACCAATAAAGAGCGTTAATTTATGTTTCTACCTTTCAAATGGGGTGTGGTGGAAAAATCCCAAAATCTGACCTGTATATACTTTTCAGAAAATTTCCCACCAACCTGTATTCCACGACTTCATATATACCTTAGCTGAAAAAATACCCCCTCCCCACAGCTTCTCATGCCTCCGTTTCCTTTTATGTGCTGATTCTATGCGTAGACCACCTCCGTATGTCCCCCCTCAGGTAGTGAGTGAAAATAAAAATAATACAATCATTAAAACGCTATTACTATGGGAATCAAATTATCTATTTTAGCCAAAGACCTCGAAGAAATGCCAACACCGAAAAACGTGCATGCCATTAACGTGGAAAACCTTGCAGAAAAGTACAGACACCAGACCAGTGAAAAAGGCGTGGCTGGGTTAAGCAATTTCTTTAATTATCTCATTACTGATGAATGGGTGGAGATTGACAAGCCGCACAAGGAACGACTGCCCGAAGGACAAAAGTGTTATTTAGGGCTTATCACCGTACTATGTGACAAGA
>CAJURM010000006.1 GCA_910589025.1 uncultured Odoribacter sp.
TGAATTATTTTACGGCAATCACCCAACGCGACAGTACAGTGGGATTCCGGGGAGTATACAGTCTGTCGGGGATTAAAATTGATGGCGGAGAAATAAAAATGTCCCTGGATACTGCCTGCTGGGGAGAAACGGATGTGTTGAATGTGACGGCAGCTTCCTGTCCCTATTTCCCGGACATACGGTTTCAATACAACTGGTATGTAAAGAAACCGGGAGAGGCAAAATATGAGTTGATTGCAAATGTCGGTGGAGAGTCTTTAACTTACAATGAATTTGAAAACAATACCGTTTCTGCCGTAACATACCAATTTAAAAGAACCGGAATATGCGCCATGGGCGTGGCGGAAAGCAATGAAGTGACGGTTAAAGTATTGCCGGAACCGTTTATTGCCTCTTCCTATACCTTTAACCCCTGTCCCGTTGCGATACCGCATCAGTGGGGCGGATTAGAGAAAAAATGGAAAATTGTAGAAAAACCGGATGCACTTATTGTAGAAGACGGTGGTAACCTGTTGGTCAATAATCTGACGGCCAATGGCGTTTATACGCTTGAAAGTCGTTTCGAAAAATGTCCGGATGTATTTACCACCCAAATCAATGTAACCAATACGGTAATTCTTACAACGGCAACAACATACGGTTATACGGGAGCGGCTCAATGTGTCGTGTTACCGGCAGGAAAATACAAAATAGAAGCATGGGGAGCGGCAGGCGGTACATATAACGGTTCAATACGAGCTGGTTATGGTGGCTATGTCGGTGGTGAAATTAATTTGGCTCAAGCGAAGAGTCTTATCATTTTTGTCGGTTCAAGACCTATCGGAGCTACTTACTATGGAGGATTTAATGGAGGTGGTCGTGGTTATACCGAATGGGGAGGATCAGGAGGAGGGGGAGGAGCTTCAGATATTCGTTTGATAAATGCTGCATGGAATAATTTTGAAAGTTTAAAATCCCGGATTATAGTTGCTGCCGGAGGGGGAGGAGCTTCCAATTACGGAACTTATGGAGGTTACTATGGCTACGGAGGACATGGAGGAGGTTTAACAGGAAGTAATGGTGGACTTTCCAGAACCAGCATCGCTACTGCTGCCCCTTCCGTAGCAACAGGAGGAACCCAAACGGCAGGTGGAAATGCTGGTCGTTATACCTATTCTTTTGTAGTAAATGGTAATCCTGGATATTTAGGAGGGGGTGGTAATAGTTATGGAGCTGGAGGAGGAGGTGGAGGCTTTTATGGAGGAGGGGGTGCTACTTATGGTAGCGGTTTTGTTGGTTCCGGTGCGGGCGGTTCGTCGTTTATTTCCGGACACAGCGGTTGTAATGCTATTAATGCCTCTTCAACCTCATCGAACATCATCCATACCGGACAACCCGTTCATTATTCCGGACTGTATTTCACCAATACATCCATGACTGCAGGAGCAAACAATGGACATGGGCAAGTGCGGATTACACCACTAAATTAAAAGTTGAGTGATTGAAAACGGAGAAGTGGAACAAGAACACCACTTCTCCACTTCAAGAAATTATATTCCCAATTCCTTTTTCAGCCACACTTAATATTAGTAATAAAGTTATTACAAAACTTAAATATTCATCCTTTCATCTCACTTAAACGCATCCAACGCCTCCGTTGGTCTTCCGGAAGCATCGAAAGCACCTAAAGTATAGCCATTCCAACCATTATAGGCCTCTGGTTCCCAGTAAAGAATACCATGTACATTACCAAGCGCCTGTGTCCGCTCAAAAAGGTCTGTCAAAAAAGCCTTGGCGACAGCAGCCTTATCCCACGGCATCCCGGTTTCACAAATGATAACATCAGTGCCATAACGTTTAGTGACCTCCTGAATATTAGCGACACAGTCATTTACCATACCTTTCCAATTCGTCACACCGGGATAAAGCGACATCCCTATCAAATCCCACTTGCCATCATTAGCCTTCAATCCGTCAAAAAGCCAACGGAAAAGACTCTTGTCCTGCCCGTTTTGCAAATGGACAATCACTTTCGCATCCGGAAAAACGGACTTCACCGCAGCATATCCGGCATTATTAAGCGCAGCATACTGCGACATGCTTTTATCTGCCTGACCGTCGGGCCAAAGCATTCCGTTTCCGGTTTCATTCCCCACCTGTACCCATTCGGGACTGATACCTTTGGCTTTCAATGCCTGTAAAATCTCTTTCGTATGACCTGCCACCGCACCTTTTAATTCCTCAAAAGAAAGGGACTTCCATGCCGCCGGTTTTGTCTGCTTTCCGGGATCCGCCCAAGAATCGCTATAATGAAAATCTATCATAAGACGCATCCCCAACTGATGAGCCCGTTCAGCTTTAACAAGCATATCGGCTTTATCACACCAACCCGCGGAAGGATTCACCCATACCCGCAAACGGATAGTATTCATCCCCAAATCGCGCATCAAACGCATACATTCCGTCTCCTTGCCTTTTGCATTATAAAATTTCACCCCCTTCTTTTCCATTTCAGTCACCCAACTCACATCCGCCCCTTTGGCAAAACCACTCATTTCGGGCGGATCAATGATCAACTCAGGTTTCTTATTATCATCGCTGCACGCCAGCAAACCCGCCCAAAAGAACAACAAAAGCAAATACTTCATATCTTATCTATTTTTCCAACATTATTTTTTGTATCACTATATCCCCTTTCTTCAGCACTAAGCGAACGGAAACAAGCTCCCCGACCGGAGAAACAGCCTTATTTGCAGAAATACCTCCCGCAAAAGAGAATCCGGGATACATTTCCCGAACAGGCTGCACTTCCGCAGGCCTAAAAGCAAATAAAGGAATGTCATAACTCCCGCCTCCCGGCAAGATAACATCCGCACTCCACCAGAATCCGTCCCGGTCTATCAGTACAAGTGTCATTTCCGTACCCGGCACCGTCTCTCCGGTTTCAAGCCTTACCCGGTTAAGCCGTCTGTCAGCCAATGCCACATCCGCAGATAACGCCGCACCACCTTGGTATCCCTCCGTCTCTGCCATAACAATACCCTCCGGTAAATAAGCGAAACGGATACCCGGTTGCCATGTCAATTCCACTGCGTCCGGTTGATTCTGCGCATCCAAAAGCACAACCGGCGTATGCTCCGTAACGACTCTACTCCGATAATACGTCAGACAATAATCATCCCATGCCCCTGGTATTACCTCACAATTCCCCGGAAAAAGCCGAGTGGCAACCGACGTATAAACCCCTATCCTATAACGGAAAATACCGTGCTTCAATAAATCTCCCGGAATAGCAGCAGCATAAATAAAACCGCTTTCGGGATACATCCGGACGGTAAATGCCCGTCCGTACTGCATCTCACCATATAAAACAACACTGTCCACCTTCTCGGGAGATACCACAGCGGCACAAATAACAGCGGCTTGTCCCTCCAATAACTCTACAGCTGGCGTATGATAAACAGCTGTCTCCTCCACATCGTCCTGAAGTGCCGGAAAACCCGCCTGTGCCGTAATTTCCTCCAACCGCCCTTCATGCCACTGATACACTCCCGGCTTCACCTCAAACAAGGCCTCCATACCAGGCAAAATAATCTGCATCTGACGGAAAGCGGAGTGTATCAACGCGACCTTACGGTTCAACGCATTCCGGCGACCATACGCATCCATAGTTTCCACCACATCCGGATAAACTTCTATTCGCCAGCTGCCGTCATTCATTTTATCTAAGAAATAAGCTCCGCTACCGTTATATTTCACTACCGGCGACTGACCGTGTCCGACAATATGCCGCAACTTTTCGGGAGCCACAGGAACCTCTTCCGTTGTATTGGAATAGCAATACAACGTATCCCGGTTCAACAGCGATAAATCCTCCCGGTAACTCACCCGGAAATCACCGAAACGGCTATTTGCAGGATAATGCCCGTAACCTTCTCCCCGCGACAGACTTCCGAACGCCTCGGCAGCAATACGTAAGGAAACGGCTTTTGCCGGTGTATAGACCAAATTCATCCAATGTGTCTGATAATCGGTATTATAAGCCGCCATCGCCAACGGGTCGTAAGCAAACTGCGTCGCCCACTGGAACCCGGCTTCCCGGAAACTACGCGCCATCGCCGGATACATGTATGAACCGTCAATATCTGCCGCGTCAAACTCGTACACAATGCGGGCCTTTCCTTGGGTATCGTAAGGCAAACTGTAATGTGCCACTGCCGGCAAAAAGTTTTCTTTCCGGGCTTTCCCGCTTACGAGTCCGGAAGGATACCACTGGCAGGTAACGCCGTCTATCCGGGCAGCAGTCACAGCATCCGCCCGATGCGGATTTTGTGCAATGTTATAGAACACCGGTTTCCGGCATCCCGCCGCCTTTACAGCTTTTACCAATCTGTTGATATAAGCAGTAACCTCCTTATCCGGCACCTCCGCCGTGTGATCGGGCTCATTGTTCAACTCCACCGCCACGATATTAGGGTCGTCTTTATAGGCATAGCCCGTATATGGATTCCGGTGACTTAACAACTGTTTCAGATAACGCTCCTGTGCCGCAATACAACGTTTATCAACTGTCGCCTCCCGCTTGCTCAAACGATTGGAAAAACCAGGCAACGACTTATCGTCCGCCTCGGGCCAGCCGTTCCCCCAAAAAGCAATCGCCGTTATCAATGTTTTCATTCCCCGTTTTGCAAACGAAGCAATGGTATAATCCAACAAATCCAAATGTTCATTTTCCAATAAATTTCCCTCGCCGTCACTGATTTCCACATCCCACACATGAATACGGTAAGCATTAATCCCCAAACGCGCCATGTGATACACATCGCGGTCAATCGCCTCCTTACGGTCTGCCCCCAACACACCGTGGCTACGGTAACCGTGGGCAAACGGCATACAATAATTAAACCCGAAGAAAACCGCTTCTTTCCCTTCCGCATCCCGCAACACACCTTCCTTATCCACCTGGTAATTCTGGGCGCACAAACAAAACTGCATACACAGCAATACGCAAACAACCCAAACTCTTTTCATATTTTTATTACGTTATACTATATTACAACTCAACCTATTATCTTCACAAATATAACATATTTCAGGAAACTATCCGTATCCACCCAGCAACAATCAAATGCTAAAACTCCGGAGATTAGCCAGCATATACAATAAAATCCGAACAATAGAGAAGCAAAAAAACACAACTCCAGTTCCATTGCCTTGCTTCTCCTTTTAACCTTTCAACCCTTCAACTTTCTAAATAAACTTCTCGCGGTTCTGGGTTTTATAGAGACCGGAGAGAATGAAGACAACGGTTCCTGTCAGTAAAATCATACGGTTGTAGAAAAGGGTGGTGTAGAACAATTCCGGATTTTTATCCAAAGGGACATCAAAAGGATTAAGGAAAAGATTCCATTTACTCTCTTCCAACATATTACTCATAATAAAAAGCACCAAGCCTATCAACGTAAACACTACGGCAGTACCGCTGCCATTTTTAATAATAGTGCTCAACATAAAACACAGCGTCCCCACAAAAAGCACAGGCATCATTGTCTGTCCCGCCAGCTTGAGGGGAGGCACCTCCACCAACAGCCAGTCAGTCAGCAACGCCAACACCAGCGTAATGGCAAAACAAATCACATACGCTATCAGCAAACGGAACAACCACACTTTATAGCGGTAATTCGGGATACCGAAAATAATCTCGATAATCTTGGCATCCTGGTCGTTCTGTATCCCGAAGCACATCGGGTAAAATATCAGCAATATGGACGGTACCAACAACATATAATACCCCGTCGCCTCCGTAATCTCCGAATCGGAAAAAAGATTGATGACTACGGTCAGTATATAGAAAATCACCGCACTCAACACAAAGTAGACAAACTTATTCCCGAAAACAATCTTCACATTATAGTGGGATAACCGCAAAATAATATCGAGCAAACGTTTCATAATCTTTATTGTGTAATAATTTGTTCATTACCTGCCAACTTCACACCCCGCAGCAGCCACAGATAAGAATCCTCCAGCACCGGGTTCGTCCGTTCCGCATTCGGCACGGGCTGTGTTTCCGACAAACATCTCACGCGGATATTTTCCCCCAGACGGATGTGGTGGACAATCAGCAAATCGGAAGGCAATGCGTCAAACTCTTCTGCCGGAATCTCGAACACCCACGTCACGTCCTGTGCAATATTCGCCATATCGGAAGGCGTACCCAGGTATTTCACCGAACCCTTATTGATGACACCCACCTGGTTGCAAGAACTGGCAATGTCCTCGATAATGTGGGTAGAGAATATCACAATCCGGTTGCGCGACAATTCCACCAGCAAATTCCGGAAACGAATACGCTCGCGGGGATCAAGACCTGCCGTAGGCTCGTCCACCACCAATATCCGCGGCAGGTTCAGCAACGTCTGGGCAATACCGATACGCTGTTTCATACCACCCGAAAAACCGCCGATTTTCCGGTCCTTATTCTCATACATGTGCACAGCCTCCAATACTTCCCGGATACGCTTCTGCCGGGTTTCCTTATCATAAATCCCTTTCAGCAACGCCTGATACTCCAAAAACTGCCACGATGTCAGATTCTCATACGTACCGAACTCCTGCGGCAAATAACCGATCAACCCCTGCAACTCCTCCCGCTTCTGCTGTGTATCTATACCATTGATAAAAATCTTACCGTAGCTCTGTTCAAACACCCCGCAGATGATACGCATCAGCGTCGTCTTCCCCGCACCGTTCGGTCCCAACAAACCGAACATTCCCGTATGAATATCCAACGACACTGCATTCAACGCCTTAAACGGCTTCTTCTTATAGCCGATTACCGGAATTTTCGTCGCCAAGCGGTAGAAGCCCTTACGTATCCCCCGGAACCGACCGTCTATCAAATCAATATTGATGTTATACTTGTGTATCCGGTCGGACAAATATTTTACCTGAATGCCTAAATACCATAGCAACGTAAACATCACTACCAGCCCGCCGCTGTAAAGTGCAATCTCCCCCCACACCAACGTAACCAAAGGCGTAAAATAATACACTGCCCAGCGTATTTTCTTCAACATTTTCGCCCAAAAACGTCTGCCCCGGTTATCCGTAAACTCCCGCACAATATCCAGCACTTTTACTGCCAGTATCCAGAACAACACCCCGAAAAGATATGCCCAGAATGCTGACTCCTGGTACATGTAAACGAAATAAAACAGGAACGCCACCATCGGCACGAGCCACAGCAACACTCGCAAATCACGCCAATGTCCATACTCCTCCTTCAATCCCAAACGCTCCCGGATACGCAATCCCGACATCCATTCCTGCATGAACTCCGAGGGCTGGCCGTAAATCTTCACCAGATTCTGTATCCGAATCACAATCTCTTCCTCCGGAGGAATAATTGCCCGGTTCGCCTGCCGCAAACTGCCTTCCATAAACCACGTCACTCCCGGAATCAGGATCACCGCCCCTATCAGATACCCCACTCTCCAAAGCAACGAATCCACAAACAGGACAATACACACCACCGCTCCCGTCATCAGGGCAATCTGCAACACTTTCATAAACAGGCTCTGCGTACGCAACCGCTTCAAGGCGTCCTCCATACCCGAATACAACGTCGGGATAATCACCAGCGTCAATAACGTACTCATGGACAATCCGCCAATCACCGTAATCGCAAACGGAGCACCTAATCCCGCCACAAACTCGCCTTTCCCCATCGCCAGCGGCACCATCGCCACAATGGTCGTAATCGCCGTAATCAGAATGGGACGCAGCCTCGACACGCCCGCCACAATCAAAGCCCGCTGCTTCCGGTTGCCGCGCCGCCGCAGAATCGACGTGTAATCAATCAGAATAATACTGTTATTGACCACAATTCCTATCAGGATGATAAACCCAATCATCACATTGGCATTCATCAGCGAATAGCCCGTAAAGAGCAAAGCCAGCAACGAACCGATAGCCGCCAACGGTATTGCAAACATCAGCACCACCGGCGCACTCAGCGACTCAAACACCGATGCCAGAATCATGTAAATAATCACAAACGCCGCCAGAATCAAAAAAGAGAAATCCGACGTCGTATCCTCCTCATGCACCACCTCCACAGCAAGCCCGGAAGGAATATCCAGTTTCTGCACCAACTCGTCGATTTCCGTCCGGGCGGTTTCCAAAAACTCCTTCGATTCATTCACGTCCGAAATAAAACGGTAACTCACCTCAATGGTTTTATCCTGATTCACCCGGTTGATTTCTCCCTGACCCCACGTCAGATTGATGGTGCTGAAGCTCCTTAGCTCCACTAACGAACCTTTGTCATTCGTCACATCCAGATTACGCAAGTCCTCCAGGCTCCGGACAGGCTTCTTGTCCTCTTCCTTCGCCTCCGCATAACTCTTGTCCTTGATAATGATGTCATACTCCTCATCGCCTGCCTTATACTTAATTTGTGTCGTATTCTCCGGAGCGAAATTCGTCAGTTCGGTCACCACATTTGCGGGTGTCACGTCATAAATCCCCATCAGGTAACCGTCAAACTGCACCCGCGACTCCGGTTTCCCCCGGGAACTGCTCACCCACGCATAATTGATATTTTCCAGGTCCTGCAACTGATACTGCACATACTCCGCCAGATTCCGCATCTTCTCATAATCCTGTCCCTTAATCACAATCCGCTCCCGCTGATTACCCATACCCATCAACTTCAACAACTCTTCCGAACCTCCCATCAACGCATCGCCGCCACCCCCCTGAAAGTTCTCGCTGCTCGACCGGGCTTCCAGGCTGACATCCCACATCCGCAAACGGTAAGCACACGAAAGTACCTCATTTTTGAGCTGCTGTATCGTTTTGTGATTGAGTTTCTCATAATCCTTTTTCAACTTCACCGTCACATTCGCATCCGCAGCATACACTTTTGAAGTAATCTGCTCTATCTCTTCTATGTTCTGCAACACCTCCTCATACCGCCGTATCCTCTCGTCCGTCCGCTCCAGCGTATATCCCGAAGGAGAGGTAACATACACGTTAAACGTATCCGTCTCCACCTCTTTCAGCGTATTCAGCGAAAGCGTCAGCGACAAAACCACCGTAACAACCAGAAGCAGCAGTGTAAGTATCACCACCTGTGCCGGCTTACGCAGGCACATCTTTAAAATCGCAATATACATCTGTACGGGACGGCTGTGTAAAGAAGGCACACGGAAATCCACATCGCTGTCCCTCTTCGTCATGAAATAATTCACCGCCATCGGTACCAGCAGCAACGCCACCACTAAAGAAACAAGCAAAGTAGAGATAATAGACACCCCGACATGTTCCCCGATTAACTTCACCATGAAATTATCAGCAAACAAGAAAGGCAAAAACACGGTAATCGTGGTCAGTGTTGCCGCAAAAATCGACTTCCACACCTCTTGTGTACCCCGGACAGCCGCTTCGTCGCCGGATTCACCCAACGAACGGTGGCGGAAAATATTCTCCATCACCACCACCGAGTTATCCAGCAGCATCCCCACCGCCAACGCAATACCTGTCAGCGTCAACGTATTGATACTGATGTCCGCGAGATAGAAAAAATAAAACGATGAAAACACGGAAATCGGTATCGCAAAAGCAATAATCGTCACGATTTTGAAATTCCGAAGGAACAGATAAAGGATGAAAATAGCCAATACGGCTCCCGTCAGACCTAAATTCACAATCGTATCGATATTGCTGCTCATCGTCTCCGCCACATCCATATCGACTTTTATCTCCACATTCTTGACCGCCAGCTCCCGGTTCAGCCTGTCAATCTCTTCCCGCACCCGCCCCGACAATTCAATCACATTCACCTGGGGCGACTTCGATACCACACACGTAATCACCTCTTTTCCGTTCACCCGCGAATAAGACTCCTCGTCCTTGATGCCGAAATGAATTTCCGCAATGTCTTTCAACAGCACAGGCCCCTCCGCCACAACAATATTCCCGATGTCCTCCGTTTTCAGATATTCTGCCGTGACATTCACAAAAAAGCGTTTGTTATTTTCATACACGGCTCCCGCAAAGCTCTTTTCCGCCATGTTGCGGCTAATCATCGTACTGATCTGCGAACGGGTTAACTTCAGCGCATCACACTTGCCTTCATCCAGAATCACCTCGATGCTCTTCTGACGTCCCCCCATCACGGTTACCCCCGCAATCCCTTCCACATTCTCCAGTTCCGGAACAATATCCGCATCCGTAATACTCCGCACATAATCAATGTCATCATCACTCAACACAAAAAGCGTCATAAACTGGGAATTGACCATCCCCGTCGGAGCCTTGTTCACCATCACCTGAAACTCGTCCGGAATATTGGAAGCAAGCGACTTAATCTTTTCCTCCAGTTTAAGGTAGGCATATTTCACGTCCGTCCCCTTCACAAAAGAAACGGTAATCCGGGCATTCCGGGTAGAAATGCGGGTCTCTATCTTTTCCACTCCCTCCAGCGTACTGATTACCCCCTCTACAGGTATCGCCGCCTGATTCTCGATGTATTTCGGGTCCAGCTCGGTCGTCGCCCCGATATTCACGCTCAATACCGGCAACTCCGCATTGGGATACAACTCCATCGGCAAATAGCTGTATGAAAAATACCCCATCAATGTTAATCCGATGAATAACATCGATATCAAAACCCGTCTCTTAATCAATCTGTTCATAATAACTTATGTTGAAGAAGTTGAAACGTTGAAAAAGTTGAAACGTTGAAAAGCTAATCCTGCTTTCGGTCTAAATAATTCAGTAAATTATAAATACCGACAGAAAGCATTTTACATTTTTCCTGCAATTTTTCTACTTTCAATTTCTCCATATAATTCAAATCCGACGCAATATATAACATACTCCTCACCTCCCCGCAACTTCCCTTCGCTATTAATAAAAATCTCTTAAACATAGAAACAGAACCAGCCTCCGCCCCCTCCGCAATATTATTCATAACGGATACTGCCGCCCGCTGAATCTGATCATTAAATCCATAATCCCTCACCCCTCCGGTAAAAGCATAAATCTCCCCCACCAACTCCCTGGCATCCTGCCATATCTTAAACTCCTCAAAATACTTCACCGTCCCCATCTTTTCAACTCTTCAACCCTTTCAACTTTTTTCAACCTTTTCAACTTTTTTCAACCTTTTCAACTCTTAAACCTTTCTTATCAAAAACACAATACACGCAAGGAATCACCACCAACGTCAAAAGGGTTGAAGTCACCAACCCGCCGATGACAGCCAATGCCATCGGGGAACGCAGAGAGGCGCCCTCACCGAAGCCGAAGCACATCGGCAACAAAGCGAGAATCGTTGTCAGGCTCGTCATGATAATCGGGCGGATTCGCTGTTGCGCCGCACTCATAATCGCTTCATTCAACTCCACACCCTGCGCTTTCAGTTGGTTAATGCGGTCCACCAAAATAATCGAACTGTTCACGGCAATACCCGCCAACATAATCAAACCGATAAACGCCATCATATTCAACGTTTCGCCCAAAAGCAGGAACGCCCAGATGCTTCCCACTCCCGCCAGCGGTATCGTCAACAAAATCGTAAACGGATGGCGCAGCGACTCGAACTGCGAAGCCATTACCATGTACACCAAAATCACGGAAAGTATCAATGCGAAACTCAAACCGCCGAACGACTCCGCCCGTTTTTCCTCCTCACCCGTGATTTTAGCGGAGTATTTTGCAGGAAACTCCACCTCCTCCAACACCGCATTCACGGCAGGCGTCACCTGACCTAAAGAGTAGCCTTTGCGCAACATAGCCGTCACCTGACCCACCCGGTTCTGATTATTCCGGCTGATTTCCCTCGGCGCGGAAGTCACCTTCACTTCCGCCACTTCCCCCAGACGGTATTTCTTATTTCCCTGCACAATCTCCACGTCCTGCAAGTCTTTCAACGATACCTCCGGCACTTTTATCTCAATATCCACCGGTTCGCCCTGTGTCTCATAACTGCCCGCCACCTTACCGTTGAGCTTCTCACTCACCTGCTGGGCCACCGTAGAAATATCCACGCCATAAATACCGCTCCGCAATCGGTCGATGGCAATATCCACCTCCGGCGCACCTTTCTCCATCGACGTACTGACATCATAAATGCCTTCTATCGCCATAATCTTCTCCTTCACCTCTTCACACAGTTCCTCCAGCACTTCTATCTCTTCGCCCTTGATTTCCACCACTAACGGCGCTCCCTCCGTACCCAATGCACTTTGCAAAGCCGACTGTTCTTTTTCGTACGTAATCTCCACATCCTTCGGCATATCGGCATTCGCATTCAAGGCGGAAATCAGATAATCCGCGTCCATTCCGGACTCTTTTTTCAGCTTCACCTGAACCACCGCCTGATGGTCTTCCCCCGCCTTTCCGTCCTGTTGCGTATCGGTATTGGAAGGTCCCACCAACGTATATATCCATTCCAGGTTATCTCCTCCCAGGTCCCGGATCATATTCTCTATCGAAGCGGCAGCATAATCCGTCGTCTTCAACTTCGTCCCCGGTTCCAGGGTAATATTCACGCTGAACTCGCGCGACTCCGCCTTGGGCATAAACTCCATGCCGATAAACGGCAACATCAGATAAGAGAGCACCACCAGCAAAAATGCCGTCACAATTACCGCATAACGACGGCGCAACAAACGTCCCACGAAGCGACCGTAACCTTTAATCTGCACCGATTTTTTCTCCGTCTTGCCCCGTTGCACAAACTTCGACGACAACATCGGAATAAAAAGAATCGCCACAAAAAGGGAAGACAACAGTGAAAAAGTCACCGTCCAGGCCTGTTCCTTAAACAACTCTCCCGCCGCCCCCTGTATATAGACAATCGGCAAAAATACCACAATCGTCGTCAAGGTCGAGGAAGTAATCGCACCCGACACCTCCGAAGCACCCCGGATTGCCGCCTCCTTCGCCGAAAGCCCGTTCTCCAGATTCCGGAAAATATTCTCCATCACCACAATCGCATTGTCCACCAGCATCCCCGCTCCCAACGCCAGTCCGCCCAATGTCATAATGTTCAGAGTCAACCCGTTAAAATACATCAGATTAAACGTTGCTATAATTGAAATCGGTATCGAGACACTTACAATCAGCGTCGTATTGATGCGGCGTAAAAAGACATACAGGATAATCACCGCCAACAGGATACCCATCACCGCGGAATCCTTTACCTCGCCTATCGATGCGCCGATAAATTCCCCCTGGTCGCTGATGACGTCAAAGTGATACCCCGGCATACTTTTCTGCAACTCGTCCAGTTTTTTCCGGATATTGTCCACCGCCTTCACCGTATTGTATTTATTCTCCTTGTAAATACTCAATCCCAGGCAGCGGTCGCCATTAAAACGGGCAATGTTATCCGGCTCTTTATTCAACTGCTGTACATACCCTATATCCCGCAGATACACAGGTGATTTTACATTGGAGGCACCGTTAACAGAAGAGACCGTCCCCGTTTCCGCAGAACCGCCCGTCGCTTCTTTGAAAGCAACGATAATGTTTCCGATATCTTCAATATTTTTTATCAAACTCACCCCCTTGACCGTGTACTGGATGTCTTCATTCACGATGGTACCTCCCGAAACATTCCGGTTCACGCTCTCTATTTTCGATGCCACATCCGCCACCGTCAGGTTAAATGCTTCCAATAAATAAGGATCCGTTTTTATCTCAATGTAAGCATTTTCCTGTCCGTTCAATTGAATATCCGCCACCCCGTCCAACCGCACCAACTCACTCCGCATATAGTTCTCTGCAATCTTCCGGAGTTCGTTCATATCCTGTATCTCACTATGCCTTAAAGCAATAATCATCACAGGCGTAGCGTTGGCATCGTAGCGCGACACATTCAGCGAGGTCACCTCACTATTCTGGGCTATCTGCGACAAATTCCGTTGCAAATCCAGAAAAGCGGCATCCATATCCTGGTCCCAGTCATATTCTACCGTAATCGTAGCAGCTCCCGCCCGGCAACTGCTCGAAACATTCTTTACCCCGTCCTGACGGGCAGCTAATGCCTCCACATTCTTGACAAACTGCTTCTCCATCTCCTCCGGCGGACGCTCTCCCGCCTTTAATTCCACATACAACGCAGGATTTTTCAAATCCGGAAACAAATCCGTACCCAATTTATTGTAAGAGATTACCCCCAGCAAACAAATGGCGAGGGTAAGCATCAGTACGGTTACCGGATACTTTACCGCAAATTTTGTAATCTGATTCATGCCATCGATTCTAAAATCATCATTTCATCACTTTCACCCGGCTTCTGTCCCTCAGCCATTCATAGCCTTTCACGACCACACGGTCGCCCTTCTCCAAACCGCTCTTCACTTCAATATACTTGTCATCGCTAATACCCGTTTTAATGGTCTTTTCCACAGCAGCAGAACGGTCTACCGTAAACACAATCTGGTTCCCCCGACGCTTCGTGATAATATCTTTCGGAACAGAGAGAACAGAGTCCTTCTTCACCGTCACCACATCCGCTTTGGCAAACATGCCCGGACGCAGTTTCAGTTTCGGATTGTCAATCAGGATATAACCTAAGAACGTGCGGGTATCTTCATTAATTACAGGCGACAACTGCGTCAGCTCCCCTTTCAGCGTATCCGATTTGATGTTGTAGTTCGTAATGTGTACCCGTTGTCCCACTTTCAGCTTCGGCATGGAATTTTCGGGGAACTGGGTTTCCACATACATCTTGCTGTAATCCATAATGCCCGCCATGACTTGTCCGGAAGCCACCTCCACATTCGGCGTGTAATAAGGCAGATTTACAATCACCCCGTCAAAAGGAGCCTTGATTTCCATCTTGCTCAGGGTGATATACGCATTCTCGAGCGCCAACTTGGCATTGATATACGACGTTTCGGCGGTATTCACATCCTTTTGGGTAGCTCCTCCTTTTTCCAACAAGGTTTTCTGTCCTTCCCACTCTTTCTCCGCAATCTCTATCTGCAATTTTTTGCTTTCCAACTGCACATCGTTCTCATACTGTTTATTTTCCAACCGGATAATCACCGTGCCCTTGGCCACTGCATCACCCAACTGATAAGGTTTGCCCGTTTTCGGATTGCGTTGCAGCACATAATTCCCCACCATCTCCGATTTGATTTCCGTCGTCTGGGTAGCCTTTGCCGTGCCCGTCGCGGTCACATACTCTTCAATCGTCCGGGGCTTCACCTCTTCCACCCACACCGGAGTCGTCGTTTCAGAAGAAGAACCGTCCTGATTTCTTCCGCAAGCGCACAAAAGCACACCTCCCAAAAATAACCCGATTGCCTTTAAATAACTGTTCATGATATCTCGATTTATAAAATTTACACTTTCCGATGATTATCTTCTTTCCCTTCCGCTGCTTACCTCTACGGGCAAATAAGACTGCGATGTCTCAAAGTCCCACAACGTCTGAATCTTCAGATTCAGCAACTCCAGCTTATAACTGATAATCGCATTCGTATACTCCTGTTTCGCCGTCGTCAACTGCGACTGATATTGCTGCAACTCCATACCCGTCAAATCCCCGTTCCGGTATTTTTCCAAATTGATGTCATACGTCCGCTCTGCATTTTCAATACTCTTTTTCCGGATATTAATCTGGTTAATCAATGTCGGCAGATTGCGGCACACCTGGCGGATGTTAATCGTAATCTCCTTTTTCTGCTCCTCCAAATCCACTTCATCCGATTCCATCGCCAGTTTGCTGGACTGCACCCTTGCTTTCTTGGCTCCCCAGTCGAAAATCGGAATATTCAGCGAAATACCGAACTCCTCGTTGTCCGTCGGGTTATCATATACATTCGTCACCTTATCTCCCAAAGCATTCAATCCCACACGCGCCGTAATGCTCCCCTTAAACTCGCTCTCCGATTTTGCCCGGATGATTGCAAACACATCCCGTTCCAGTGTAATCTGTTTCTGTCTCAGCTCCATACGCTGTTCCAAACCGTGTTTTACAGCCTCCGAAGTATTGACAGAAATAGGCTGCACCTCCGTATTCGGAAGCACCGCAATATCCTCGTCCAATGAAATACCCAAAAGCAAACGGAAGTTATCTTTCGCATTTTCGTAGTTGATTTCAGCAGTATAAACCGAAGACTGGCTCGTTGCCAAATTGACTTCCGCCTGATACAACTCCTCTTTCGCTACCAACCCGGCATCTACCTTATTCTTAATGATTCCGTAATTCTGCCGCTGATTCTCATATTCATCGCGGGCAATGCTCAGGTCTTTCTGGCGCTGGTAAACAGAATAGAAATCGGTCGTCACATTCCTTTCGATGGTGAGCTGCTGCATGGCGTAACTCAACTGCGCATTTTCCAGACTCAATTCCAGCTCTTTTAACTGCATCTTGGTGCGGTTATAAGTAAAAATCGGCTGGTCAATCATCAGCGAAAGATTATGCGTAAATGCCGTACTCTTGCCGCCCGATGTCCGGTTGCTTGCATCCTGCCATGAAAAGTCGTTTACCAACGACACCGTTCCGTCCGTCCATTTAATCGGTTGGCGGATAGCCAGCGAAGCATCGGCCCCCATCGACTTGCTGTCATACCATTTGCTGTTATAACTGTCATACTGGCTTGTCCGGGAAAACCGGAAAGGATTTACCTCCAGAGCAAACTGCGATTTCAAAGACGCCTTTTGCGCTTTCAGGTTCAACTCGTTCTGTTGCAGGCTCAATTTACTCTGAATCAAAGAGGGACTGTTTTCAAAAGCGATTTTCAACGCTTTGTCCAAAGTCAGTATCTCCTGTGTAAAACCGTCCGGTACCCCCCACCAAGCAAAAAGGGCACACAACAAGGTCATTTTTCGCATCACATTCTTCATTTTTATCGCATTTCTAATTCATTGCATCAATTCTTTACACGGCTGAAACGCACCGCATCCGCCACGACAAACTGCCCGCTCACCTTATCACTCAATGAAACCGTGACCTCCCCCTTAGGCAGATAGAAGGTCCCCAATGACATCCAGCCGCTTTCACCCTGACTCAAATCGACAGTTGCACTCTCTTCTTCCATGTCGTACCGTATCGTATACGTCTGGTTCTGTTCGCTCCTGTGCCGCTCTCTCCTCCAGAACCACGATTCAAATTTGGGGTTCCATATAAATACTTCATACACACTATTTTCCGGAAGCGTTGCTGTCCACTCCACCCGATGCACACCCGTACCTTTGCGCTTGTGAACAGCGGAATGAACGGGCAATCCGTAACATGTACTGTTCAGCACCGCCGTCCATTGCGACGGGAATCGCCACGGAAAGAAAGGCTTATACTTCTCTTCATCCTCTTTCCGGAAATAATCTTTCAGTTTCCGCTTCTTTTCCGGCTCGATAATCCGGAATCCCACGTCCTCATTATCCACAATAATTTCATCTGCCGTCTTGGCAAACAACAACGTGTCTACCGGAAATACCCCCCGCGTAGTGTCCGAAATTTCATTGTCCACCTTCGAAAAATTGTAAGTGAACTCATTCGGCAGATTCTGCGATATATTCGTATTGATAATCAGTCGGGCCGGACGCTCGTCATTGATGATCTTAATCTCCCGCGCACTACGGGGAGGCACAACGTAATACTGCGTATTGTCTTCCCGGTTCGTATTCCCTCCTCCCGGACGGAAGCCTCCCCACCGGTTGCCCCCTTCTTCCACTTTAGCGGAAACAATCGCCTCCAAATCCGAAGAGTTGTAAGCCTTAAAACGAATCTGGTATTTCGTATAATCTTCCAGCACCACCTTGTTCGCATCCACATCCATCAATTCAACAGCGGGTGAGTGGTTCACTCTGTACCATTCGCGAATGAACTGCTGAATATCTATGTTAAACCGTTCTGAGAAACCCGCTGCAAATTCATCAAACGATACAATCCGGAAATTATGGCTGTCGCGGAACTCTTTCAGAAAAGCATCCAGTTCTTTTGCCGGCACTTCGGACACGATATGATATTTCAGAAAACTGCTCTTCAATTTCAACATTTCATAGAAAATCTGCGGCTTGATGTTCCGGTCCGCAATAGCCTCCTCGAAACTCCTGGCCTGCAAATAGATATTCGCCCGCTGCTTATCGGTAAGAGCATCCCCGCCGAACCACCACATCTGCCTCGGTGCAGTTGTCATATTCTGGAGGGTGTTTATCGTCACATCTATGACCGGGTAATTCGCCGAATAAATGAATCCGGTAAACGTAAAAAACATAGCCGCCATGTTCATCTTGTTCACTTCCGGCGACTGGCTCCACTGCATGTTGCCATCCGAAGAAGATTCCTTGATAAAGGCATTCTGCACAAAATCGCGCAGCATGTTGATCTGAATATCCTTCTCTTCCAGTACCTCGTCCCTTCTTTTCCAGTCCTTCATCCGCACTTGCTGGGAACGGAAATCACTCGCCGTCAGCAATGCCCGTTCGGAAACAAAAACAATCTCCGGCATGACCTGTTCGGTATATCCTTTCCAGTTGCGGATATACCCGGTGAAATGAATAGGCGTCTCCACCATGCAGAATTTCGCAAAAGGATAAGCCCTGTTTTTCGCTACTTCCGTCGTATTCCGGATGTCCCGGATGATGTGCGGCAGCGTGTCCTGCAAATCGGGGAAATATTTGGAATAAAAATCATGCCCCGGAAAATTGTATATCTCGTAGTCCGTCGAATCCACACGTATGGATTTCTTTTCGTATTCGCCGATGGTCAGACTGATGCCCGGCAAAGGAACTTCATTGATGAAAACCACCTCCCCGTCACGTTCTTCCATGCTTCCCTGCGAAATCACCGTCTTCCCCGGACGGGCTTTCACAACCAGGGCATAGCGGGTAAAGTCGCGCTTGATTTTATAAGGAGCAGCAGGATAAACGGGAGCTTCCGCCACAGGATACCACATCGTTTCCGGCGTCAATAAAGTATAGTCGTCGCTCAGGTAGGCATAACGCTTCCCGTAACGGTATTTAAATGTATTCGCCACCGGATTGGCGAAAAAATCCTTATCCTCTATATCGGTATAACAACTGTTTTCATCAATCCCCCCTTCATAGGCAATTGTTAGTGTCAGTTCCGCACCCGATTCCAGGGGCTTTTCAACAATCAGCACCTGCTTTTCCCGTTTGTAAGGAACCTCTTCCCCGCCTGCCTTCACTTCCGCCACCTCCAAATCCGGATTCAGGTAAAAAACCAATTCTTTTATTCCGTCCGGTTGGTTATTGCGCACTTGCAATTCGCTCCGTCCGGAAAGCCTCCCTCCGTCCTGTGCAATACGGAGCGCATGGGAGATTACATTTACTTTCGGATGTTCCGCATACGCATTAAAACGTTCGGCAATCACCGCCCGTTCTCCGGCAAGCATCTCAAAACGCAGCCAATACGCCCATCCTGCCGCTGCAGCCGCTCCGATAATCACCACCGAACCCAATGCCAGCAATTTCGTTTTCCAGGGACGGTGAGGCAAACGCTTCACCAGCGTAATCGTCAGACAAATGAAGCCCGCACCAAGCAACAGGTATATCAAACGCTGCCAAAGAAACAGTTTCATATCGGCATGCCCGGTCACATCGGATAATACCGAAGGTATGTTTACGCCGAAAAAGTCAAAAATACCGTACCATTTTTCAGGCAGATAGAAAAATATCGTCCCGATAATCCCCAGCATCACTATAAAAGTCACCGCCTGATTCTTCAACAGGCACATGGCAGTGAATGACAATCCCAGCACAAACAAGAGGGAAGGCAGGGAGATGGTGAACAAATAAAGCAAATACGGATAGAGGCTGAACGGTGAACGGTTGAGCACCAACGTAATGAACATCGCCACCGCGAAGGGAATCAGATTCAAGCCCAGAAACACCCGGACAATCCCCCACACTTTCCCGACAATGTAATCCGCATTGCTCATGGGACGCACATATATTACCTCTGCCGTATCCAGTTTTTTATCCCTTTTCAGAAAACTTCCCGCTAAAAAAATCACAATCACCGACTGGGCGACACTGTAAAAATAAACGGTGAAAAACGGCACCAGCGAAGAAAGTCCAGTATGTCCCCACGTCTCGGAATATTTCCAGAATACGAACGATAAATTGCCAAGCTGCATCAACGTCAGTATTAACAACACCAAAATCGCAAATATCCTGAAAAGCCAGCTTCTTTGCAGCAGCTTCACCTCATAACGGGCAATCGTATTTATGTTGTGTATATTCATTCCGAAACGATTAAAGTATCATTTAAACAGATCCCCTGTAACCTCCTTATCCGCATACATATCCATCTTGTCCTGCAATAAATAGTCCATAAAATAAACATACGCATGCTCAATATTGGGAGTAATCGGTTTTGCGTCCAGTCCGGACAAATTTTCCGCCACAATCTGAATGTCCCATCCCCCGTTGGAAGGAATCGTCGAAATAATCGGGTATCTCTCTTTCACCTCTTTAAATTCGGCATCGGTCACAAACACTTCCCACACCTTTCCGCGTGCCAGTTCTATCATGTCATCGGGCGAACCTTCAAATCTCAATTTCCCCCGGTTCAGCAACGCCAGTTTCTTGCACGTACTGGAAATGTCCCCGACAATGTGGGTGGAAAGAATGATAATGACATCCCGGTCGCTGACATCCGACAGGATGTTACGGAACCGGATACGCTCCTCCGGATCCAATCCCGTTGTGGGTTCATCAACAATAATCACTTTAGGACTGCCGATAATGGCCTGCGCAATCCCCAAACGCCGCTTCATACCCCCCGACAATTTGTTCGCCCACCGGTCGCGCACTTCAAACAACCCCACTTTGCGCAACATCTCATCGACCGCCT
Organism: uncultured Odoribacter sp.; assembly: GCA_910589025.1. Lineage (GTDB taxonomy): Bacteria > Bacteroidota > Bacteroidia > Bacteroidales > Marinifilaceae > Culturomica. The sequence continues at coordinate 20,828 of CAJURM010000006.1, forward strand.
CCCCCCGCCGACGCGTCCCTTTCAAGCCCGCCAACGCCGCTCCGTAGTCTAAAAATTCCCACACTTTCAGTTTCTCAAAAAAACGAAAATCCTGGGGTAAGTAGCCCAAGATTGAACGTATCGCCTTGCGGTCTTTGGTGATGTCGTAACCGTCAAAACAGATGGTTCCGGAACTGGCTCCCTGTAACAAGGTCATAATCCGCATTAATGTGGTCTTCCCGGCACCGTTCGGTCCCAGCAAACCGAACATCCCCGGTTCTATCTCCAAACTCAGCCCATCCAACGCTTTATGCCCGTCCGGATAGATCTTGCTCAGGTTCTTAATCTGTATTCTCATCGCAACGCAACACTTTGAAAGCTATAAAGGTAGTATTTTGAAATCATATATCAAAATTCCATCCATTCCTATTCCGGGACACCAAGGAAGCGGGACAGCAGAAAAGCCCTTCTCCACAAAAAAGGAAAATAAGAAAAAATCTAAGGCGTTTATCTTGAAGATAACCGATTTCTAATAAAATATCTCACGCAGTACTTTAATACTCTTTATGTTAAAATCCAGATTAAGGTGAACACTGAAAAAAAGCAATACGATGTCCAAAAGCGTACTCCGGCTCCGGCGGTCCAACGGAATTTCTTTCAACTCTTCCACTTTGCAGGTGCAAAACCGGTATATGGCTCTCGCCGCATTCGGTCCGGAAATGAAAGATGCTCCGCTACCGGGAAGTACGAAGTTTCCGTCATGGACATTAAACAATGCCCCGTCGGCATATGTTTCCGTATTGATACGAAACCCCATCAATGCCGCCAAACGGTATAAAAAAAAGAGATTGAAGTTGGCAATATCGCCATCGGTGGTATTGAGATACTCCACGGAATAACGGATAAAATCGAAAAGTGCATCGTTTTTCGGCTCTTTCTTTAGTAAGAGATTTAATACTTCACTCCACAGGAGCGCTATATTCATTTTATAGACATCCAGATAAACAGCCGCATTATGGACTACCGGAATCATCGTTTTGAGTTTGTGAAGTCCGCTCCGGGTATTTTCATACAGTTCTATTTCGGCAATCTGCATACAAACTGCCGTCCGGCTGTTGTTGCGCTTAAAAACAAAGGAAGGGGCCATAAAGGTCATATACCCCCTTTCTTTTGAAAAGACGCTGACAATTTTCCGGTTGTCCGTATAGTCCTGGGTTTTCAGTATAACACCCGTTACCGTTTCCATGTCCCGGTCAGAAAATCAACCAATTTGCCCACGGCTCTTCCGCGGTGACTGATGCTGTTTTTTTCATCCATCGGCATTTCGGCAAAACTTTCAGCATAGCCTTCGGGACGGAAAATGGGATCATAACCGAATCCCGTCTGCCCCTGCTGTGCCGTCAGGATTTCACCGCGCACCTCCCCTTCAAAGCAATATTCCCGTCCTTCCCATAGCAGAGCGATTACAGTACGGAAACGCGCCCTGCGGTTGCCTTGTCCCTCCATTTCCTCCAATACTTTCCTCATATTCGCCTGCGAATCCTTTGCCGGTCCCGCATACCGGGCGGAATAGACTCCGGGGCGATTCCCCAAGGCTTCAATTTCCAGCCCCGTATCGTCGGCAAAACAATCATAACCGTAATGCTCTTTAACATACCGGGCTTTCTGCAAGGCATTCTCCTGCAAAGTCTCGTAATCCTCCGGAATGTCTTCACGGCAGCCGATTTCCTCTAAAGAAACAATCTCAAACCGCGCTCCCAGTATCCGGGAAATCTCTTCCAGTTTATGCTTGTTGTTGGTGGCGAATACTAATTTCATTTTTTGTGAAAGTTGAAAAAGTTGAATGGTTGAAAAGTAAAGTCTATTATTTGTCATCATAATGTCCTTCGACCGTCAATATCAACACCGTTACTTTTTTCTCATAAATATCATAAATCAAACGGGCCTGCCCCGATATTCTCCTGGAATATGTGATTGAATCACCCGATTTCAACGGCTCCGGATGCCCCGTTCCGGTTCTCGGATGTTCCATTAATTCATGAAGAAGTTTCACAAGTTTTTTATAGTGTACAGGATCGGATTTCTTGTATTTTGCAACAGTCTTTTCCGCTATCGGAGTAAATTCAATCCTATACAAGCTCATAACGACTCCAAGAATTTATCAAGTTCTTCCTTGGTGGTACAAACGGTAACATTCCTTGCCCTGTATTGCCTGCGCCCCTCTTCAAGCCTGTTTTCAAACTCCGGAGAGAGGATAAAATCGTTCTCATAAACAGGCGTGAGCATATAAGAAACTTTTCCTCTGCGTCTGATAACCACCTGTTCCCCCTTATCGGCAAGAGCAAACATGGACGCTTGCTTTTCCCGAAATTCTCTTGATGTAATCTGAATGACCGCCATATCCCATACGCTTTAAATTGTGTACCAAAAACGGTACAACAAATATAACTCTTTCTTCCGAATCCAACAAATGAAGTGGAGAAATGGAAAACCATTGCTCCATTTCTCCATTGTTCCACTTCAACTTTTTAACTCTTCAACCTTCCCCATTATAAATGCAGGTATTTTTTCAGTACCTCGACGTAGGCTTCAAAGGCTGCCCGTCCAACAGGCGTAATGCGGCACAGGGTACGAGGCCTCTTGCCTTCGAACGTTTTTTCGATGGTAATGTATCCGGCATCGGACAATTTGTCCAATTGCACGCTCAAGTTGCCCGCTGTCGCTTCCGTTTTCTCTTTCAGGTAGACAAAATCCGCTTCCCCGACCGACATTAAAACGGACATCACGGCAAGCCTTAGTTGCGAGTGGAGTACCGGATTTAATTCTTCTAACATAGTCTTTTGGCTTTACGGTTAATGATATGCCCCGGAATTACCGTCATCAGCAGGAAACAAAACATGTATAAGGGAATCACCCAGACATGCCGCAACGGTATACCGCTCATAACGCAACAAACCACAAATCCCCCCGCAAGTATACCGAATATTCCGCCAAATATCAAACTGCCCTCCCGGATGACAACGCCTTGTACTGCTGCTCCAAAGCCAACGATAACAAAAGCATACATAAACATCAGTATCCAGACATTGTAACCGAAAAGCATAAAACCGACACACAGCGCCATTCCTGCAAAAGCCAATCCTCCGACCATTTTCCAGATGCCTGCGGAAATTTTATCCACATAAGTGCTTGCAGAGTATTCCGACGTCTTCTTCCTGTCCAGGTATTTCATGGCAGGAAAACCGATTAGCGGTATCAACAGCCATATCCAATTGGTATACACACTATGCGTCAGCATACCGGCAAAATAAACCATCGCAGCCACACCTACGGAAAGGTAGCCCCATAACAACAAGATATTTCCATCGCCAAGCTCCAGTTTGCTTTTCGTGTTCCGAATCATTTCAGCAATCAGCTCCAGACTCTCTTTTTCAGTCAATTTTTTTTCTTCCATAGCAGTAGTTTTTAATTAGTAAATAAGTTTATAAAATAAACTATTCAGGTAAAAAAGAAATACACCGCCGTGTATCCTTCTTTTGTTGTTACAAATATAAATAGGTTTATTTTACAAACCAAATTTACGACCCACTATTTAAAAAATATATATTATCCTTTTATGCATTCCATATCACAGCTCTCCATAATCCCGCCACAAATATATTACATAAATTGTAAACACATTTTGTGTAAGTACTATCCTTCTGATTGCACAAAACGCCAATAATTTTCCGGTGTAATGACTTCGTAAGTCGAACCCGGATAAGAATTGGCAAATGCTTTCGGCTGTCTGTTCCTTGCCTTTCCGTTCCATTTGAACTCAAAGGTATGCAAAACACCGTCCTGTTCCTCAATTAAGTCTATTTCCTGTTGTTCATGGGTACGCCAAAAGAAAAGCTGTGCGAAATTGCCGGAGTATGAATTACGCTTAACCCTCTCACTGACCATAAGATTTTCCCACAATGCCCCGACATCGTTTCTTAATTCCAAGGGTGCAAAATTAGAGAGGACGGCATTTCTTACTCCGTTATCATAAAAATAAATCTTCTTTCCTTTCTTGATTTCATTCCTCAAATTCCGGCAGAAAGAATCCAACCGGAACACAATAAAACATTTTTCCAGTAAATTGATATAATTTTCTATCGTACTTTTATCAACCCCCAAAAGACTGCTTAACTCATTGTAAGAAACCTCGCTACCCAGTTGCAGGGCCAATGCCCTTACTAATTTCTGAATAAGTTCGGGCTTCTTTATCCCCTTGTATGTGAACAAATCTTTGTAAAGGTAATTGTTGGTCAGCGTCATCAATGTGCGTTTCGCATCTCCCGGTTCTGTTACCACCTCCGGATACAATCCGTAGACCATACGGCTTTCCAAAAGCCTGCTTTCCTCTTTTTCCGAACTGTTTTTTGCCAGTTCCGGCAAAGAAAAAGGAAAAAGATTATACTCTATCAACCGCCCCGTTGCAGGTTCGTTTATCTCGTCTGCCATACCGAGCGATGAGGAACCCGTTACGACTACCTGTGTTTCCAGCTTCAAATCCCCAATCATTTTCAATGTCAGTCCGATATTCTTAACCCTTTGGGCTTCGTCTATAAATACAAGTTCATAGGGGGACAGCAAATGTTTCAGTTCAGTAGTCGTTTTACCCTCCAACGACAAAACATCATCCGCATTATCACAATTCAAGAACAATATTTTTTCCTTTCCCTCCTGTAATTCGGAAAGCAATGTGGTTTTACCGACTTGCCTTGCCCCCAACAATACGATTACTTTTCTGCGTCTATAATCCGCCAAAACAGAGCCTTTGATTATCCGCTTTATCATAGTTCTTTTTCTTGCAAAGATATACAAAAAGCCACAATAAACCACCAAATTCTGCCAAATTTGGAGAGTACAACCACTAAATTCGGTAAAATTCAGAGAGTACAACCACCAAAATCGGCAAAATTCAGAGAGTTGCTTTATCCCCCCTGCCTTTCCTTCACGTATTCTTCAGCCTCTCCCTATCTGCTCATCGTGATACCTTGAAGATACTCCTGTATCCTCTTTTAATCCCTGCCAGGTTCTCTCCGCTCCGGAACGGAGTTGATACGGAAGCATAACGGAAGCATAACGGCAGTATGTATAAGGGATGATAGTGTTAAAGCGAGGAGATGAGGGGGAAAGGTTGCAATGTTTTTCTCTATTTTAACTTTTTCCACTTTTATTTATATCTTTATCCGTACAAATAATAAAAATTTATGTGCCGGTGTATTTTTCTTTTAGGGGTAGTTATGTGGGTTGCTTGTTGCTGTGACGGTCCGGGGAAGGACGAACGGGAGAGGAACCGGCAGGTGATGGATCGTGTGGAGCAACTGACGAAATCCGCTCCCGACAGTGCATTACAGCTGTTGTATACAATTGATGAGAGTACTTTGGGGAAGCGAAAAGAACGGGCCCGTTTTTCCCTGTTGCATTCGATATTATTGGATAAAAACTATTTCGACCTGACAACCGATTCAATCATCCGCCCGGCCATGGAGTATTATTCGCGAAACGGGAAACGGGAAGACCGGGCGAAAATGTACTATTATCTGGGACGAATCTACGAAAATGCCAAACGCACAAAAGACGCGGTAAAAGCGTTCATACAAGCGGAACAATTGGCAGGAGAAGAAGAATATTATTTCAAAGGACTGATATACGGTGGCATGGGACGCCTGTATAAGAGCCAGGACAGCTCGGAGGAGGCATTGAAAATGTTTGCCCAAGCCAGTGAGGCTTTCCGGAAATCAGGGCATCAACGGAATTTAAGTTTTTCGTTACAACAAGAAGGAGATATCTTGAGCGATTTAGGCAAAAAAGAATTATCGAATCAAAAACTTTATGAAGCATTGGATATGTCCAAACAATTAAAGGATACTGTAAATATTTTGGGGATTTCCCGGATTATAGCCGCAAACTTTATTTTTTATTACAATGATATCCCTCAAGCCCGAAATTTTTTAACCGATATCTATACGAAATATCATATAAAAGAAATCCCCCAAAGCGATTATATTTTATGGGGCTATACCTATTTGCAGGAAAAAGATTTGGCAAAAGCGGAATATTATTTTCAGCAGAAAAAACTATCACACCCCAGCCTTCGTTCATTAATGGATGTAAATAGTCTTTGGCAAAAGTTATACGAAGAAAAAGGGGAATACCGGAAAGCCCTGGATTATGCCAAACAGGCAGCGGAATTAAGGGATAGTATTTATGAAAAAGAGAAAGCGGAATTGGTACAAAATTTGGAACGGCAATACCGCACGGAATTATTACGGATAGAAAATGAACGGTTAACCGCCAAGAATTATTATTTGTGGACTATTTTTCTGTCGTTCTTTTGCATCCTTGCTTTTTTATTTGTTTATATCTGTGTAAGAATCAAACAGAAAGAAAAGGAAAAAGCGGAAAAAATCAGATTGCTGCAACAGATGCTGGCAAGTTGGATCGATTTTTTGAAGATATTGGGAGATATGGCTGTAAGAACCAAACAGAAGCCGGAGCGTTTTCTGGAAACATTCAAAGAGAACCTCTGTCTCAAAAGTGGGCACAAACATTTCTTTTCCGATTTACAGGCTTGGGTTAACCAGGCGTTTTACGGCATCGTGGACTATCTGCGCAAGACTTATCCCCACCTGACGGAAGATGACCTGAATTTCTGTTGTCTGCTTTATCTGAAAATGCCGGTAGAGGTCATGCTGCTGATGTATGACTTTACGAACAAAAATTCCCTTTATAACAAGCGTTCGGATCTTAGAAAAAAGATGGGACTTTCTCCCGATGAGGATTTGGATGAATTCCTCGAAAAATTAATTCAAACCCTCCCGCATTGATTTTTCAGAGACAGAAAGTGGTGTAAAAATCATTATAATGATATTTATTTTCAGGCGGTTATGTTACATATTCCGCCTCTTTTGTTTTGTAACTCGCTATCCCACAGTTTATTGCATTTTACTCAACCTTGTAGATGATATCATCATGATATTATTTTTTTGAAAAGCAATTTATTATCAGATAGTTATCTCCACATCCAATGAGATCGATAGGGCTCATTTTTTTACCCGAATGCCAAACAGTCCGTCTATTTTTGTAACAGACAAAATTGAAAAACTCTATCGAGTATCGATTTAGTATGTAAAACTTAAAAACGAGACGTTATGAAAAAATTAGTTGTATTGGTGTGTACACTGCTGTTTTGGCAGAATCTTGTATTTGCAGAACAAAAACCAATTGGTATTAAAAGCAGTAAAGATCAAGATGAACAAGTACGAACTTTTCGTTCCATTATTATCAGTGTCACAGGCTTCTATGACACGGGGACAGGGGAAGTAACCCTTTATTTCCACCGACCTATTGGCAAAGCAACAGTAACCTTGACTGATGAAACGGGTTTCGTTGTTTTCTCCCAAATCATCGCTACCGATATGGAAGATGTCTTGGAATTCTCCTTGCCGAAACAAACAGGTATTTATATGCTTTCCATTGTATCCGATATCTATGAAGGTATAGGCGGAATCGTATTATAAATGAATTTAAGATATTGCGCGCGTAAATGACGTGGAAAATGCCGACCACGTAAAGAAATCGGCAATTCATTTTTAATCACTAAATTTTAATTATTATGTTTAAAAAATTAATTTTTACTTTTACAAGTCTTTTTATTGGTTCATTGTTTTTTATTCAATGTAATAATGACGATACATTTGAAACTAAAACAGAAGACGTAATTACTGAAAACGGGACCATTGAATTGACCAGTCCTATTAAAGTAGGTCCGGAAACTCGAGCAACAACCTACTTTATTACTGCAAAATTTGACGCAGAAGCGGAAAAGCTTATCAGCTATTCTGTTTCTTCAGAACTTCTTACGTTAATAGGTATGAGTTCCGAACAATTAGACAATTGTCTAAAAGAGAAAATGGGAGTTATATACGACATGCAATCTACACCTGCCACCCGTGGTGCTCATGCAGATTGCATTACTGAATGTTATAATAATTTTACTAATCCGGATGGAAGTAAAAAGAAAGGACGCGGCTCATGTAAAGCGGGATGTTGGGTAGATTCTGCTGTTAGAGTTATTGAAGCTGTTGCAAAAGCAATCATTTAACCTTTTGAAGAAGGGAAGAGACAATATTAAACTCTCTTCCCTTTCTTCATGGATTTTTAGAATGAAAAAATTGTATGAAAAAAAACATACTATACATTTTACTTTTAAGCCTATGCCTATTGGTATCCTGCCGTAGCATTATGTATCGTCTGATTGCAAAAGGTACGAATGCTCCAGATAAAGCTGCATCGATGTTGAATCAAAAAACAGGGCAACATGTGATAGTCGTTCCGTTAATGCACACGGGGACAGAAGACTATTATAAAAAAGTGAAGGATTATCTGACATGTCTGCGGAATGACGGATATATCGTTTATTATGAAGGAATCGGGACAGTAGATTTCAAGTTACTTGCAGATAGCCTGCGTCCTAAATATGATACCATCCAACGTAAGTTCAGAAAGGTAACCGGAATGCACTTGACAGGCTATGATGAGACCAATAATCAATCACTCCCTTTTAAAACGAAAGGCACGCAAGTTGCAGAAACACCTGAACTGAAAGGTATTACAGACAACGACATACATGCCGACTTTTTCATAGCAGAATTGGTAAAAAGATATGAAACAGCCAAAGGAGAAATCGTATTGACGGACTACGATTTTCAAACTGATTTATTGGCAAAATATAAACTCTCACGGGCAGAACGGAAAAAATACAGCTCTTTTTTCATGCTGCAAACACTCCGGAATAATTATGTCGGAGAATTATTAAAAACATACCAGCATCCTAAAGTTGTCATCGCTTACGGCGCAGGGCATTATTGGTTTCTGATAGCAAAACTTCAAGATTTGGGATTTGAAAAAATTGAAAAAAATGAAAATTAGCCTATTTATTTTAATCTTTTTGGCATTTTATTCTTGTTCTAAACAAAAATCTACCGCCAATTTATTTCCTTCAGAGATAAAGGAATATTACGGAAAACAGTTAATATTACCACAACAAATATGGTATTTTAAAGGTGAAAAAATAAATGTCGAACCCTTATATCCGTTAAGTATTGTCATTTATTATGATCTTACTGACTGTCTTCCCTGTAAGTCTAAAGAATTTTCTTTATGGCAACCACTTATAGATGACATCAGAAAAAATAATATTCCTGTTAATATCATCCCAATTTGTGCATCTTCAGATAATACATTCTTCTGTACCTTATATGAAAATAACGAATTGGACATTCCATGCCTTTGGGATCAACAAAAAGATTTTGAGAAATACAACACTTTACCAAGCAACCCTTTATATCATACTTTTTTAGTGAATGAAGAAAATAAAATTTGCTTAATGGGAACGCCTTTGTATAATTCCAATTTATGGCAAAACTATAAAAAGATCATTGCAAAATTTACATACAATAAAAAATAATCTATCTTTTATACCCAATTATTATAAATGGGAAAATATATATACGATCTAATCCGTGGTCTATTGGAAGGGTTGTGCCTGTCGGTCATGTCTTTTTTACACCATGGTAATTGAGTCAGGAGATTATTCAGAATGCTTTACACGTATGAAGGTGTGGGCAGAATAGTACTATAAACAAAATGATAATATCGTCATGGTGACTTGTTTGACTCTTTTAGGCAAAAATAATTTGAGTCACTTGCCATTCAGGATTTAAGGAAGCAATTTTCCATCCCCATCCGAAAATGGCAACGTGACTCAAGGCTAACCGTCGGAAAGATACACTATCGGGAGAAGTATTGCAGAAAGATAGTTATAATTATAATATTGAATGATTATGAAAAAAATAATATTAATGGTCGTGTGTCTGATAACATTATTTTCTATTTTTAGAGGAGAAAAAGCTAAAGCAGACAATATAGGACAGACTAGTACAATAACTGACGCAACGATTAACGTAAGTTGTTATTGTGGCTCAGTTTATGGTAAAGGTTGTAAAGCAGATAACAAAGGGGCCTCCTGTAATCCGTCGAATAATTCCAAATGTTGGGAGTATGATAGAAATTGTTCATAAATCCATTTAGTCAGTCTTTCCGGATTCAGAACACAGAAATCCGGAAAGACTATTTATTTTAATAATTTATATAAAAGAAATGAGAAATTTTGTAATTGGAGTTATCGTATCGTTTGTCTTGGGTGCTTGCCAACAAGAGGTGAAAAAGTTTGCCGAGATAAAAAATTATCCAAGAAAAGACACACTGCAAAAAATAATTTTGGAGCATTTTTCATTGGATAATATTCCATCATCGTATGTTGGAGAACTTGCCATTGCCAACGGAAATATCCTTTTTGTTGATTCCCGGTTCTGTTGGGTGTTTGAATTTACTCCGGAAGGAAAATTGAAGAAGCGTCATTTAGGACAGGGAAACGGTCCTTCTGAATTGCCGGCAGGAATGATTGACGGATATGCTTGTTTGCAGGATGGTTCTCATTTTTTTATGGGACCAAGCAATGATTGTTATGTTTTCGATAAAAACTTTCAATCAAAGTCCAAATTTATGCTGAAACATAAAGAGCGGACAATTAATCCTGAATCCCCCGACGCTTATACACTATACTATTTTAATATGGGATTGAAAAATTATGGGAACCGACTTTATTCTACCGTAATGATTGATGATCCGGTTTATAATTTTATTGTATCTCCCGAGGAATGTTTCAGAGATGTACATGTTTTAATGGAAATTAATCTTCAAACGGGAGAATTGGAAAGCGTAAAAGGATATTATCCGGATATTTACAGGAAAGATCCGAGCTTGAGACATCTGCATTTTGCTTACTATGACGTTGATAAGTCCGGAAATTTTTACCTTGCCTTTGAGGGTGATTCCACCATTTACACTTTTGATTCTGAATTCCGTCCTTTAACTGCATTTGGATATGCCGGAAAGGAAATGTCAAAGAAAGAAGCCGTGTTTCATTCATTAAAAGAGTTTCAGAAAGGTTATGCACAAAACCGTCGTGAAAGAGGCATATATACCGGCTTGAAATACATCGAAGATACAGGTTTTCTTTTCCGGACTTATCAAAGGGGGGAAGAGCATGATACTGACGGACTTCAGATTTATAAAAATCAGGTTCTGATCGGAGATGTAGAGGTTCCGAAACATTTTAAAGTGTTGGGATACATTCCGCCTTACTATTATGGTTCAGAAGGCATTGACGAAGAAAATGAAAGTATTTCTTTGCATAGATTTCAGTTGTAATTTGTTGTTTTTGATTGAATTGTAATAAATAAACAGATTATGAAAATTATAGGAATTTGTATTTTATTGTGGAGTATATTGAATCTTAAAAGTGAAGATGAATTAGTGATTAGGAAAAGGGCTATCGATTTTGGGGTTGTTTCAGCTGATACTCTTTTACAGGCAAGATATTATTTGATTAATAATACGGATTCTATAATTGTTATTAATTATGTGAACCCTGAATGCAGTTGCACCGGATATAAAGTAAGTAATTACCATATAGAACCACGGGATAGTGTGTATGTCGATTTAGAATTAAACACAAAAGGGAAATACGGGGAACAGAAAATTTATACCATCCTTCGGGCAGAAACGGAAACAAAAATGTATAAGTTGATTTTAAAAGCAAATGTAAAAGAATAAAAAGTTCTATGATGAAGGGGAAAAAAACTCATATTATTATTGCCGGGAATTTGTGTCGATTATTATTATAATGTTCATCCCTGTACGCGAGAAAAAGACTTGCGAAAAGAAAGTTAATCTGTAGAGAAAAAATATGTTTGTTCCTGTAAAAGAATTTCCATCATATAATAAAAATGGTTTTGAAATATTATTTTCGGATTGAAAATAGCTATTGTGAATATAAATTAAACCGTGTGACATGAAATTCTTTTTTATTTTTCTGTTCCTGTTGGGAGGTGGTTTGAACAATGTCCTGAAGGCAGTGCCGCTGCAAGCATCTTCTGACATAAGGCACCAGATAACGGTTGTAGACAAGGACGGGGAGACCATTCCTTATATTCATGCCATATTTTCCGGGAGCGACCGATATGTGCTTTCAAATGAGGAAGGCGTGTTGTCTTTTTCGGAAAAAGAACTTTCCCTCGGAGGCTATCTTATTTTTAATTCGGCTTTTTATCAGGAGAAAAGGATTGCTGTGGATTCTCTGATTTATATTGACAAGCTGGTATTGGAGTCACCCTTACTGGAGGAGGTGACAGTGGTGGCGAAAGGATATTTGGAGAAAGAGATGGAGAAAGTGGCACGTTATTTCCGGGAACATTATGCAGAGGATTATCTGGCAACGATTACCACATTTTATACGGTGGAATGTAATGGAAAATACAAAGAGTTTACGGGATACCACGGGTTGTTCCGTTCTTCCCGTTTTACACAGAAGGCTCCGGATATCTTTTTTAATGACCGGAACGGAATGTGCGGAATAGAACCTCTGACAACGATGAGAAGCGACCGTTTACGGGCGGAGAGCGATGAACTCTTAGAGCCAGAAAGCGTCATCTCCCGTCAACTAAGCTGGAGGGATCCCAAGTCGTTAAAAATAAATTACCATGATAATCGGTATGACGTCTCTCCGCTTTTTGCCAAACGGGGCTTTGAAATCTATTCTCCTTTGAATGAAAAGCGGATAAAATATTACGACTACAGCAGACAGGCGGACTATACTTCGCCGGAAGGAGAGGTAGCTGTCATAAAATTCCGTACCAAAACGGACGCTTTTCCGAAGAAAACACGGTTGTATGGAGAAGCTGAAATTCATTATCTGAAAGATACGTACCGGGTAACCCGGATTGTGACGGAAAATATGCAGGATTTGTATTCGGTCACACCAAGAATGGGTGTCACGGAATTGCTTCCTTCAGCAACGACCTATCGTTTTACAATTGATTACGGACACCATGAGGGGAAAATATATACGGAGAGCGTGGAGCGTAGCGTGAACTGGATGGAGTTGAATTTTTCGGATCGCGATTTTTACCGGATAAACATGCACCCTCGCAGAAATCCGGGGAAACACCACACGAAAGAATATTTTTACGCCCGTTTTTCGGGTATTGTCTTTTCGGAAGAAAAATTGAAAACGCTGAAAAAAGCCATGCAAAATGAATACAGCTGTATTCAATACATTTACGCTCCTTTTGAGAAAGAATGGTGGGAAAAACAGACGGTACCCGGCATTGACAAAGAAAAATTATTCCGTGATTTGCATACAAACGGCCGCGACCTGTATCAGCAGGCTGAGGAAAACGGGATGAAACTGCTTAGCCGGCATAAAGAATGTGATTATAAAGAAAAAGACAGGATGCGCTACCGGAATATGCGTAACATTATATACCCCTATATTTATGATGAACAATTCAAATAATATCCGGTTTGTAACCGGTATGTGGATCGTTGCCGGAATGCTCCTGTGCGTGATTGGCTGTAAAAACAGCTCCGGAGTAAGTGAATATGCAGGCTTGGCACACCAAGGAAAGAAATGCCCTTCCAGTATAAACAGCATCGAATGGGATACGCTTTATATCGGAGCGGGAGCTACTTCTCTGGAAGGACAATGGTTATTGAAAAAGGACCGTTTGGTATATGTGGATAAACACATGGTGGGGGTGCGGGAATATGATTTGGAAGGGAATTTCATCCGAAAGCATATTTCCAGAGGAAAAGGACCGGATGAAATGGGAAGCCCCTTTTTTGTTTCCACAGCTACGGCAGGGGGTGAACTGTTCGGCTTGGACGGGATGTGGCAGATTTTTTGCTATGATTCCACCTACCAATGGATGTTTCCGCCTTTCCGTTTCCTCTCCGACAATCCGATTAACGATGAGAATTACGACGAATTGCTTCGCCATCCTCATGCGGAACAGGTAGCTATCTATGAATATAATTTCAATGTCAGGAAACTTCATCGGCAGGGATATCTGCTTTTTGTGCCTGTGGTGGTAGAGCATGTGCGTTTTAACGGATATGAAACCAACGGCAAGGCAAAAGAATTCTGGAGAACGTCACATATTTTCGCTTCAGTGGATATAAGCGAACAACGGACACAAAACCTTTTCGGAACCTATCCGCCCGTGTACAGAGAGAAAAATATACCGAATTTTTCAAGTTATGATTTTGCCGTGGAAGACGGATGCCTGTATTCGGCTTTTGCTGCCGATTCGTTGATATATATCCGGGATATGGATGGGGCATTGAAAGGAACGATGGGATTTTCGGCTCCGAATATAAGCCACAGTTATCCGGAAACAAAGACTATAGATGAAACTGAATCCCAGCGGGAGAAGCATTTGAAGAAATACGGCTATTACACGACTTTGACAATTGCCGGGGATTGTCTTTTCCGGGGCTACAAGCAGGAAGGGGAGCTGGGATATGGCTTGCAAATTTACCAAGGCAGGCATTTAGCAGGAGACATCCACACAGAAGAAGCCTTGAATATATTGGGATTCCGGGATGGTTTCTATTATGGGGAATTGCCAGTGGACGTGGACAATGAACGATTCCGGATTATAAAGTTTAAGTTATGCAAAGAAATATAGGTCTGAATATATGGTAAAGTATTTATAATGATGGAAAAAAAACATATTTATGATTTGATCAATGTCCCGTTGGAGGGATTGTGCCTGTCGGTCATGTTTTTGTTTACTGCCGGAGTAATTCAGCCGGGACATTATCCGGAATGGTTGAATGTCGTTTTAACGATTGGTGTTGTGGTGCTGAATTTATGCTATGCTTTTTTAAAAAGAGGACCGAGGATATTTTTGAAAAATTGTCTATATCAATTGCCCGTAACCGCTGTTTTTTATTTTATATTGCATGGCAATATTCCGGAAATCGTCTGTTTTTACGGTTGGCTGACTTATTCCGGCACCAAAATCCGGTATATCAGCATGGACTGGATTTTCAGCGAACTGTATGAGTAAAAATAAACATGGCAATTCATAAAAACACTTTTCTGTTTGCTAAAAAGGTTTATGAGGTTGTGGTGCAGATACCGGCAGGGAAAGTTTTTACATACGGCATATCAGATGTCCGCAGAATACCCGGCTTGCAGGCATTTATTAAGCCGGAAAAGTGTTTACAGCCCATGTCCATGTTTGTCAATCCGAACGGCATATGAAAAATGTTGCGATTAGAATTCGCCAAGGGATAACATTGTTTCCTCAAAATCCGCAAAAAGCGGGTAATATACGGTCATGATATTCCTGCAAATAGTATCGGCGGTTTCATCATCGTAATCGTGGGAAGTGAGATTACGGTCTTCCACTGATTCCATCCACCGCCGGTCGAATATAAGATTTATTTCCAACGCTTTGCGAATAGCGTCACATAAACCATGAATGTCAGAATACTCCTGATACTCCACATAATCTTTCATTGCTTTCCATGCCAACTCATGGGTATATTCAAAACGTTGTATCCGGCGTATATCCTTGTCGTTCACGGCATGCCTTTTTAATATCTGTATGTGAAAATACCGCTTTTGCCGGATATTCAATAATAATTGGCAAAGAAAGCGGGAGGTGTTTCTTTAATTTTGTAGTATGTTTGCAAGACGAAAGTAAAGGTATGGAAACAGGGGTTGTCATTAAATCAACAGGGAGTTGGTATCTGGTCCGGAAGGAGGACGGGAAGCAGGTAGAGTGCCGGATGCGGGGAAAGCTCCGGCTGAAAGGGACGCGGACGACCAATCCCGTAGCGGTGGGTGATTATGTGGATATGGAATATGACCACGAGGAGTATGTGATTACCCACATTCATGAGCGCCGGAATTACATCATCCGCAAGTCTACAAACCTATCGAAAGAAGCACATATCATTGCAACGAATGTCGACCAGGCTCTGCTTATCGCCACGGTGAACCATCCTCAGACACCTACTATTTTCATCGACCGTTTTCTGGTTACCGCCGAGGCATATAATATTCCCGCCGCCATTATTTTCAATAAAACCGATTTGTATGACGAGACGGATTCCGCCCAGATGCAGGAATTAATAGGTATTTACACCGCTATCGGTTACCCGTGTCATGCCGTGTCGGCGGAACAATCGGAAAGCCTGCTTCCTTTCAAAGCTTTATTGGCAAATAAGACGACGGTACTGTCGGGCATGTCGGGGGTAGGGAAATCCACGCTTATCAACCGGATTGAGCCTTCACTCAACTTGAAAGTGAGTGCTATATCGGATTGTCATGATACGGGAAAACACACGACCACGTTCGCAGAGATGTTCGCTTTGGGGGAGAACAGTTACATCATCGATACGCCCGGTTTGAGAAGTTTCGGTATTATCGACATTGCCAAGGAGGAGATTTCGCACTTTTTCCCGGAGCTTTTCAACGTGTCTGAGCATTGCCGTTTTTACAATTGCACCCATACCCACGAGCCGGGATGTGCCGTGATAGAAGCCGTACAAAACGGCAGCATCAGCGAAAGCAGGTACTGGAGTTATTTAAGCATGATGGAAGAAAACGGCGAGAAATACAGATAGACTCCCACTACCAACAAACTACAAAGTGGAAAACACCCGAAACCGGGTAAATTTCTTTCTGCCTTCAACAGTTATCTTTTCCGTATAGGATTGTCCCTTTGGCGAGGTAAAATGAAGGTCTAACGTATTCTCTGCCGATTTTAACGGGATGCGGATGTAAGAAATGGTATTGGGTAAGGTCTGCCAGTTGCGGGTATCTGCTTTTTCCGTAAAAGCATTCACAAGTCCTACCGCCAAACCGAGCCATTCGTTTTGTCTGGAAGCCGCATATTCCACCCCTTGTTTTGCCGCCAGGCGCAATAAAGAGGTCGCCATTTCCCTTACCATCCGGTCATGAAGGGTTTTGAAAGCAATCTGGTTAATGTCTTCCGCCACTTCAAACGGATAGTCCGAATTGTCATACCGGACTGTCCCATAAGTATAGAGAGAGGGACGCTCCACATATTGCGGAAAAGCCACCCTCACCACTTTCAAGTCTGCCAAGGAGTTTTTCTCTTTTTCCGAATAACCGGAGGACCAAAAGAAAGGAAAAGTCAATCCATACTCGGCATTATGGAAAACAACGGCACCCCCCTCCCCTTTCTGTTTTACAAACTCCAGGCTCCGTTCCGACTTTACAGGACCCAGGCCATTCAGCCAAAACAGAATTAATTCTCCGTTTTCCGGGATAGGTTCCGGTTGATAGGTCAGTCCGAATTCCGTTTCATATTGTCTCAGTTCGGAAGTAAAGCCACACAGGGAAGTCATGCGCAACAGGTCATATTTCAGTTGGAGCGGCGCCCCCAACCCAAAGTTTTTTACATAGTCGGATTGGTAAGTTTCGTAAGCATTGCGGTAAGCTATAAAAGCATCATTGTAGTTGCCGGAAGCCTCATAAATCAGTCCCATCAGCAAATGGGCAAAGGCATCGCGCTGATAGCGGTTTTTGTAGTCGGGATATTTGTCGTTCAGCTCGTTGAGTTTGATGTTGATTTTTCTCACCTCCACCAGTGCTTCTTCCATTTGGTCCATTTGGAGGTAGTTCATGGCTTTATAGAAGTTTACCAGGATCACTTCAAAGTCTTCGGGTTTATAAGGCAATGTCTCCGGATTACTCAACAATGCCGCCGCCTGGGCTGCCGGATTCCGCCTTATCTTGTCCATCAGTATTTCCGCCTGCTCAAAAGCCGCATTGCTTTCTTTGTAGCGATTGAGCATAAAATCCACATATCCCTGATTGAGACAGAAGAGAATCCTGTTCTTGCTTCGCGCCATCTGTTTGTCTTTGTGAAGCAATCTATCCGCCTCTTCAAATTCTCCTTTGGCAACTGCCGTCTGAAAAGCTGCCGTCCGGTTATGCCATGTGGCACAACCGGAAAGCAGGACAAGAAGTCCCCACAGGAAAAGGCAGTTCCGGTTCATTCCAGTCAAAGTTGAGATTTACATCAAAAACGGTCGGCAATTGTTTTTTTGATTTTCTTGTTGCCCATCCAAACGATTTCCCCGCTTTCCAGGTTTGTCATTTCCAAGTCTATCTGGTAAAATACGGCTTTATTCTTTTTGTATGAATCGACAATGCTATTTATCGTGCCTTGCAGCATGAAATCGGCTCCCAGTTCGCGTCCCCATTTTTTAGCGGTTTCGGGCAATACGTAACCCTGATTGTGCTGCTCCCGTTCGTCCCTCAGCTCTTCGCGTTTCGCCCCTGCCTGTACCAAACGAACACTACCGTTGTTTACCATCGCGCGTTCCAGGTCTTTTATAAAGGTTCCGGCGTCGATGTGTTCATGGCTTTTGTTCTGTACGGTGCCTACAATCACTACCGGTCTCTTCCCGGCATGCTGAAGTTCGTACATGGGTATCCACTTGGCGGATAGCAAATCGGTAATCATTTCATTGGATACCAAACGGGAATCGGTGTCATTCCACCGTCCGCTCAAGTCTGTCACCTGTGCGGTATCCACGCGCGTCACTTTACGGTCGGCACAGCCGGCAAGGAGTAAAGCAGCAACGAAACAGAACAGTGTAATTGCAAGTCGTCTCATAAGAAGTTATTTTAATTTATTATATTTCAATCAATTTCCGTGCCAACAGGGCATTTCGAGCCACTCTTCACTCAGCAGCAGGTTGGGACGGGCTATGATGATGCCTGTCTGGGAGGCGATGTCTGCCATATAAGCCTCCAGCGGTTCTGAGGTAATGACGACTTTCCCTGCCGTACTGGAAGCGTGCATTAAATAGGTTTTTCTCCCTTTTTTTACCGCAATTCCCAAATGGGAGGTGTCCAAGCCTTGAATGTTGGTCGTTATCAGAATAACATCGCCCGTATGAATCCTGTGGGTTGCCGTTTTGATTTTTGCTTTGGGCAGGTAGTAATACGTCCGTTTGTTTATTGACGTTTCAATATCCCGCATCTTATTCACCAGTTGTTTGTCGGCAGCCAAAGGCGGATATTTTTTCGGATGTTTCGACATGAATCCGACCTGAGGGGAGTAGCGTGTCCCGCCAAGTGCTTTTGTCACGTCGCTTAAGTAATGCAGTCGCCCCATTTCATACAGCCAATCGGCAGAGTAGTGAAGACGGGAAGTGTAATCCGTTATCTTTCCCTCCCGGTATCTCAAGGTGACGATATTTTTCACAAAATCACGCACTGAAATGGTATCGTAGTTATCCAACAGCGCCAATGCCAACACGTTTTCAACAAAAGTCACACAATCCAGTTCCCGCAGATTAATGACCGGCATTTCTTTCTGGGGGATGTTTAATGTACCGGATTTATATGGTTTTCCCAAAAAGAATCTTCCTATCCGTTCGATTCTCCGGTCTACAGGCAAGTCTCCAAGCCTTTCCTGTGCGGCATATTCTGCAAAGCGGCTCAGAATGAGACTGTCCGCTTTTGAGACAGGATGTCCCTGCCCGGGCAACAGCAGACAGAATAAAAATCCGCACAATAAGAGATGTTTCGCATTATTCATCGGCCC
Organism: uncultured Odoribacter sp.; assembly: GCA_910589025.1. GTDB lineage: Bacteria > Bacteroidota > Bacteroidia > Bacteroidales > Marinifilaceae > Culturomica. Next base: position 40,345 of record CAJURM010000006.1, read on the forward strand.
GCCAGTTTTTATAGGGATTTTTAGTTAAAGAAGAATTGTAATAGCGCTGGTCGCCTGTCACTTCTTTGCCCAACCAATCCGGTTTCACAAAATCCTCGTCCACTGATGAAAGTTCTATCTCCGCAATGATTAATCCATTGTTGTCACCGTAAAATTCATCCACTTCATACGTATGTTTGCCCACAGGTACAAGGTAGCGTGATTTCTGAATTACCCCCGGTTCACACAGTCGGATAAGCTCTTCCGCTTCGTGCGGAGCAATTTCCTTTTCCCATTCAAAACGGGATAATCCGTCACCGGCTGCCATGCCTTTTACTGTCAGATAAGCCTTCTTCCCTCGCAATCGTACCCGGACAGTTCTTTCCGGCACAGAGGAGAGATACCCCTGGCATATCGGCAAAGCAGCCGATGCCAACGCTTTAAAGGCTTCGCCTTTCACTAAAAATTTTCTTTCTATTTCCTGCATGGTTGTTGTCCGTGTTCTGAATCCGGTTCAAATATAAACAAAAACAGAGAAAACGGGATGTTGGTCCCTGTTTTCTCTGTTCTATATGCGGATTGCATTTTTCCTACACCACTGCCGCAAACTGCTCAAGAAAACGCAGGTCGTTTTCAAAGAAGAGCCGCAAGTCTTTGATGCCGTATTTAAGCATAGTGATGCGCTCGATTCCCATTCCGAGGGCAAAACCTGTGTATTTTTCTTTGTCAATACCGTTCAGTTCCAATACATTGGGATCGACCATGCCGCATCCCAATATCTCAAGCCAGCCGGTACCTTTACATACATTGCATCCTTTTCCGTGGCACAGAGAGCACGATACATCCATTTCGGCAGAGGGTTCCGTAAACGGGAAATAAGAAGGACGCAAACGGATCTGCGTATCGGGGCCAAACAGTTCCTTGGCGAAATAAGTCAATGTCTGTTTTAAATCGGCAAACGACACATTTTCGTCAATATATAAGGCTTCAATCTGGTGGAAGATGCAGTGAGCCCGGGCGGAAATGGCTTCGTTCCGGAATACCCGTCCCGGAGTAACCAAACGGATGGGCAGTTCGTGGGTTTCCATGTCCCGGACCTGTACCGATGATGTGTGAGTATGCAATACGATGTCCGGATGTTTTTCAATAAAGAAAGTGTCCTGCATATCTCTGGCGGGATGTTCTTCCGGAAAGTTCAATGCAGAGAAATTGTGCCAGTCGTCTTCGATTTCGGGTCCTTCGGAAACGGTGAATCCGAGTTTGTCGAATATGGACAGGATTTCATTCCTTACGATAGACAACGGATGCCGGCTTCCCATTTGCAGCGGATCGCCCGGTAAGGTGAGGTCCATGCCGGAAGCTCCGGTATCGGTATTGCAGAGCTGCTCCTTCAGTTCGTTTACTTTCGTCTGGGCAGCGGTTTTCAATTCATTTAAAGCTTTGCCTATATCTTTTTTCTGCTCTGCGGGGACGTTTTTAAAATCCTCAAACAACAGGGCTATTGTTCCTTTCTTACTCAAATGTTTAATCCGGAATTGCTCCGCTTCTTCCAAAGTATGAGCTGAAAATCCGGAAATTTCCGCAATCAACTGCTTGATTTTATCTAACATTTTCTCTTCTTTTGGTTATTGATGGACAAAGGTAGAAAAAATATATTGTGAAAAACAGGTCTGTTATTTTTTCTTTTTTTCTCTTACCTTCCTGACAATCCGTTTTAACCGGGGATAGACCCAACACCCCACAATGGCTCCCAATACATCCGCCACCAAGTCCCATACGTCTCCGCTACGGTTGAAGAAATGCTGTTGCAGCAGTTCGATCATTCCTCCATACAAGAAAGAGATGCCGACGGTAATCACATATACTCTCCGCAGGCTGAAGCGGGTTTGGTATTCCAATTCGTTACAGAGCAGAACCGCCATGATGAAAAACATACCGAAATGAACCACTTTGTCCAGGTGGGGTATGTTCAGATGCGGGTCGGGGACATGCTCGGAAGGCATGGCGCACAAGATAAAAATAACTGCTGCCCAAATGATGTTGCGGCTTAACAAGACCCATCGCTGTTTGTTTTCTTCTTTCATATCCTCAATCCAGTATTTTGACTTTTATTGTAACGTCTTTTAACGGACGGTCGTTTTTGTCGGTTTGCAATGCGGCTATTTTGTCGATAACGTCCAGTCCTTCGACGACTTCCCCGAAGACCGTATATTCTTTGTCCAGGTGGTGTACGCCACCTAAGGTTTTATAGGCTTCCCGCTTGTCTTCGGGCATGTAGACTTTGTCTGTGTTGGCATTCCATTCAAAAGCGATGTCCTGTTTGATTTTTCCGGCTATCTCCCGAAATTCCGCCACTTTTTTCTGTTTCCGCAAAGTGTCCAGCAATGCCTTTTTTTCGGGGGTGTAATATTTCCGCTGAATGGCGTTTTTTATGGGGATATTGACGGATTTTTCGATAATGTCGAGTTCCTCGTCCGTATATTTTTTCCCGTGTACGATGTAAAATTGGGATATGTCCGACTCTTTCAGGAAATTGACCCGGTCAGGCTGGCGGGGGGCTGCCAAGGCTCCTTTTTTATGGTAATGGTGCTGTTTTATCTCCGCATCCAAAGTCATAGGCTCACCGAAGCCGATGAATTGTCCGGGACGGGCGCCACGGCTATCGGAAGAACCGCCCTGTATGATGAAGTTTTTAATCACCCGGTAAAACAGGGTACCGTCATAATGGCCGGATTTAGCCAGACGTATGAAGTTGTCCCGGTGAATCGGGGTGTCATCGTAGAGTTTCACTTTCATCGTCCCGAAGTTGGTTTCAATCAGGGCAAAGCTCTCTTTCTCCTGCGCCAATCCCGAGAGGGTGAAAAAAAATATCAATCCGATGCTTAATGTCCACTTTTTCATATCATGTTCCTTTTGAACCCACTAATTTATTCACCAAATATTTTACGGGGAAATAAGATGCGGCGTAACCTATGAATAGAACGGTACCCATGATCAGCAGGATGTCTTCCCATATCAATTTCACCGGATAAGCCTCTATGATGTAGCTCCCGTCCCCCAATTTAATGAATCCGTATTTTTCCTGCAAAAAACAGACAACCACTCCGATAAGCAAACCGATTGCCGCCCCCGAGAGGGTGATTAATATTCCTTCCGTTTTAAAAACCGCAATGATTTGCCGGAGATTCATTCCCAAGGCTTTAAATACGCCCAGGTCGTCTTTTTTATCCAGAATCAACATGGAAATAGAACCGACAATGTTGAAGGATGCTATCAGCAGAATGAAGAGCAACACCATGAACACCGCCAGTTTTTCCGATTTCATCATGGCATAGAAGGAGCGGTTGATTTCATATTTATCTTCCACTTTGAAGTCCTGTCCGAGAAGAGACTGTATGTCTTGTTTCACTGTCCCGGCATTGACATCCGGCATCAGTTTTATTTCTATTTTTGAAATCCGGTCTCCGATTCCGAACAACCGCTGCGCAAAACCAATGTCTGTCAGTATCAGTTTGTCGTCCAGTTCCTGCTGGGAGGAAAAAAATCCGGCAGGGAATAAAAATTCCGTGTTCAAAGCCGCCTGCAACGAAGAGGAGGATATTTTGTTGGGATAATAAAATTTCAACGGAGTCAGAAATTTCAATCCGATACCCAATTCCTGCGCCACGCCGTAACCCACTACGCCCAAAAACGAATCTCCCGCTCTCAGTTTGAACTCCCCTTCTATCATGTTACGGCTGAAATCCACATGCTTTTCATACTCCTGCCCAATTCCTTTTAAGGTAACCGGTTTGAGGTTGTCTCCGTATTTCAAGAGTGCATTTTCTTCCACTACCGGATGATAGTACGCAATGGAGGGCTGACGGTTCAATTCCGCATAATGAAGGGTATCAAAATGAATAAATTTCCCTTTAGCAGGGGAAATGACGAGATCAGGCGTCAGATTGTCCGTGCTTTCCTGCAAAAGCAAATCAATCCCGTTGAACACGGATAAAATCACAACCAGTGCTGTCGTGCCGATAGCTACCCCCACCATGCTGATACCGGAGATGATGTTGATGGCATTTTGTTTTTTCCGTGAAAACAGATACCGTTTTGCAATAAAAAGGGACAAATGCATGGGTTGCAAACGGCTTATTTCAACAATTGGTCGATCTTATCGATATAATCCAGGCTATCGTCTACAAAGAATCGCAGTTCCGGAATAATCCGCATTTGTTTCCCCACTTTTTTGCCCAATACAAAGCGGATGGATTTGTTTTTTTCATTCAGCGTATTCATCGTCTTCTCCGCCAGGGCAGAAGGAAAAATGCTTAAATATACCTTGGCATAGGAAAGGTCGGGACTCACCCGCACAGCCGTCACGGAGAGCATAGCCCCCTCGGTATATTCTTTACATTCTTTTTGGAACATTTCGCTTAAATCCCTCTGAATCAGTCGGGATACTTTATTTTGTCTTACCGAATCCATCTCAAAAACAATTTAATGAATAAATTTTTTCACAAATATACTACATTAAATTCATTATTTTATTACATTTGCATCCGCAATCGAGATGTAGCGCAGTTGGTAGCGCGCCACGTTCGGGACGTGGAGGCCGCTGGTTCGAGTCCAGTCATCTCGACAGAAAATAGGACGCACTGATTTTCAGTGCGTTTTTTGTTTAAAGTTGACAAATTTCTGAGGAGTTGACAAAGAGTTGACAAAAATGGTTTTTGACGTTGGGAAGCTTTAAAAACCAAAATGTCATGAAACGAAAAAAGATAGTAATCCTGCCGAAATTGAATGATGCAGGAGGTGATTTGTCAAAGAAATGGTTTGTCTATTATTCCGTCCGTGATCCGAGGACGGACAAGATGAAGCGCTTTAGGGAGCATTCCGGATTGTCACAAGCGGATGAGTCGGAACGAAGGGAATGTGCCAGACAGAAAATCCGGGAACTGACCGAAAAACTGAAACGGGGATGGACTCCGTTTCTGGATGATGAAGAAGCTATCTATGAAGATCAGCTTCAGTATAAAACTGTGGCTGAAATTTATGGAAAGCAAAAAGCTGCAAACGCGACTTTCAGACGTTTGGCCTCGCAATTTATTGAAGTCAAACAATCATCCGGTGTACTTGAGCCTAAAACGATTCAATGTTATGTCAGTAAATTGCGGATGCTGACAATATGGTCGGAAGCTAAATATGGACAAATTGATATTACAGCTTTTGACAACGCCAGGATATTGCAATTTTTCAATTATCTGGTAAAAGAAAAAGGCTTGGCCAACGGGACTATATCCGATTACAGACAAATCATCAGCCAAATGTTTGAATGGGTAAAGGGTACTGGCCGCATACTTGAGAACCCTGTTTACAACATTCCTCATGGTGCCGAGAAAGATATGGCACCGCGGCCGATCGCTGCCTGGGATATTGAAACTTTCCGGGATACGATTTTCGTGAAAGACCCGCAATTGTGGATGGCTATTGAATTTCAGACTTATTGTTTCCTCCGGCCCGGGAAAGAATTACGGTTACTGAAGATTCAAGATATCGATTTTGCCAGGGGATTGATTAATGTCGACCGGTTCAGGGCCAAGACGAACCGGGAACGGTATGCAACCATTCCCCGGCATTTCTTGTTGAAATTAAGGAATGAATATCAATTACAACGGTATAATCCGGCTCATTACGTCTTCGGAAAGGAATACAAGCCCGGACCGGAATGCTTAGGAAAGAATAATCTGAAAAACCGGTTTAACGGTTTCCGGAAAACGTTGAATATGCCGGATGGTTATAAACTTTACAGCTGGAAACATACTGGTAATTCATTGGCGGCAGATAGCGATATCAACATGCTGGCTCTTCGTGATCAGAACGGACATACGTCAGTTCAAACTACGGAGATTTATTTGAAACATAAATTGGGCTTGGTGAATAAAGAGATTCAGGATAAGTTTCCGTGTCTCGATACGTTGTAAATCCTATTGGGACCTTAAAAATAATGTTATTTTTTCAGTTCAATATATTCTGTATAAGTAATCCGGCTGTACGGATTCCGGCTTATTACTTCCTGCCGGATTGCTTTTGTCCCCCAGCGGATGAACCAAAAACGACGGGGAACGCGGTGAATCAGCTGTATAATAGTGTCCCGGCTCTGGATAAGTCCGGAGAATTGCTTTCCGGTGATACTTCCGGAAAAAGTAAGGTAAGAATCCCGATAGTTGATGCAATTCAACGTATCGATTCTACCAGGTAAAATGATAATGCTATCCCGGATTTCTGTTTTTACCAGGTATTCTGTTTCGATGGCAGACTGACTGGAAGACTGAAGATGTTTTACCTTTAGATTAAGTTTCTCTACGGTTTTCTCCAGTTCGCCCGCGTATTTCCGGAACTCCCGGTTCGTTAATGTCAGACGCTCCACGCTGGCAACGCTCAGACTATCTTTTGTCCGGTAAAATCCGATATCGGCAAGTAATGTACGCTGATTATCTGATAACCGGTTCCGATCCATCCGGATATCCTGGCAGCTCTTTATAGAAACCGTCAAGGAAGTGGCAAGAATAAGGATGATTAATAGCAAATACTTTGTCATGGCTGTATGATTTCAACGGTTATTTTTTCCCCTTTTCCCTGTGCCCTTTCAAGCATTCCGGTGAGCTGTAATTCATACCGGGTGGAGTTGATGACCTTACCTTGCTCCCGGTTTTCACCAACCAAAATACATCCGGCTGTGTCTTCAGGCGTATTGCCCCGGTGAATCAGGATTCCATTGAAGCCCGGCACATCCAGAAGACGGGGAAGTTTCCGGCGGAACCTGGGCGAAATATTCACAATCACTTCATAGACTCCGGCAGGGATGGCAGTCTGCCCCGGAACCTTCTTTTCTTTTGTCAAATCCCGTACCCGGTCTTCCAGTGTATCACAAAAATAGGTACCATCTACGTACAATTTCCCAATGGTATAATCCGGTTTCAAGAATAATCTTTCAAGATTCAGTTTCATTTCTTTTTTTCTTTTTCTTTTAAATAATTAGCCAATCCGGAGAGTTTCTTTACCCATTCTGAACTGATCATGAAATGCAAGTATTCTAAAAAAATCACGCCGGGGAATATTTTAATCAAATTTTCTGTAATAGACACACATTCTATCCAAAGTGCCACGTAAACCTGTAGTTTTAGTATTTCCAGAAAGACATCCACATTATTCACGCAAATCCCCGTAAGAGCTGTAAATACAAATGTTCCGAAGTAACAGAAAGTTTTAACAAAACTCCACCTTAATTTATAGGATTCAATTTGTTTCCCTCTTAAAAAGCTTGCAATACACCCGGTAATGAAGTCTATTACAAAAATCACTAAAAACAATATGGTGATTCCTATGAAAGTGCTGGCATGTGCTGCCAATGTTCCCCCGGCAAACAACATCCATCTAAGCAGATATTCTTTCAAATTCTCCATTACACCACCAATATATTCAGCAATTCCGCTTTAGCTAATTCTATATTGTTATCCCGTGCCAATTCATAAAGATCTTCACGTGATAATCCCGAAAGTTGAACGGAAATACTCTCATCCAGGTATCGGTTCATGAATTCAATAAATTTGTCATTCCATTCTTTTTCCAAAATGGCATTTTTCACCCCATCTACTCTCAGTCCTTCCGGCTTCAACTCATTTGCCGCAGATGCTTGTGCTTCCTCGATACTCTTTACCAATGGTGAAAGTGTAAGTTTTGTCTCCAGCAGGGCAAAAGCACCCTCTTTACTTACCTGGCCTATTTTCAAACTGGCCAATACATTGTTCAACTGGAGAATTTCCCCTTTTTTCATTTTTATCACAAAACCTTTTTCCCCGGCAACCTCTACTTGCGCTTTTTTCATACCTGTTCTCCCTGTAAAAATTGTTTCTCTAATTCTGCAATAAATGCCATCGTCGCATCTGCAATATCTCCCAAAAGCCCGGAATCGTCCCGATTATCCAAAGTAATTGATAAATTTTGCACTGAATTGAAACTGCCGGCATATACCGTCTGTTCTCCGAATTTTTTATAAACACTCCCCGAAAAACTGGTTATTTTTCCAGTCTGATCGATTACGGCATTACCCACAAGTTTCAAGATATCCGTCTCGAAATCCGCCTGGACATTAATTGTTTGATTTGTAATTGTCATCATATCATGAAATTTAAAAGATCATTTAATCAGGTCTGGCATCAGAATCAAAAGCTTTGATCAGAACATTACAATCAGATTCTCCTCCACGAAAGGTAAAGATGTACTCCAAGTCATAGTTGGGGTCTCCAGTTGTTCGATAAGATCCTGAATATTGAATGGAAGGATACCATTGCGCATTGGGATATCTACGGGATCCTGGTTCCCGCATACAAATTTCAATATAACTATAAATATCTTTCCGAAAATCCCGGATAAATGTCGGTTCTCTCCAAACATCCACATTAGTTCCACCACCAAGATTCTCGGAACTTCCATCTTTCCTATAAGCAAGAACAACATAATCCAAAACTGTATCACTTGGACAAAAATACCCGGCAGGCTCACTAGGCATGATACTGAAAGTAACCTCTATATATTCATAATAAGCCGAAAATTTTAAAGGTACTTTGTTTATATATTCAACACCCTTATGTACTTGTGCCGGAAAAAGGCGGAAAGGGGTTCCGTCCGGACATGGCTGAAGCAAAGCATATCTGCGGATAAGAATAACTACAAAGTATAACGTCAGATTCCATTTTTCAATTTGCGGAAACATTTTCCGTATGGATCTCGGTGAAAACGAAAAAGAAGGAAGCCCGTCATAATCGACAGAATAAAACCTGCATTTCGCCCCATTATGGTTTGTCCCTTCAATATAAATCCCATAAGGACAACCTAAGGCTGTAACCTCCTGTAAGAAAGAGACAATCCCTTTGGTATATTTTATTTTTATTACATCTGTATTCGGATTTATTACTGTAGGTATACTCAGATCCGTCTTTTTTATACCAAGTGGAATCCCTTCATCATGATTATAACCAACAAAATCACCCATTTTGAAAGGAGATTTCTCACCTCCTTGTGGAAGACGCGGCGACCATCCAGAAGTTGGAACTACTGCCGGAGTTGTAAATTCAGGTATATTAAAATGCGTAATATAGGAAGCTGTTCCCGTCTGCCGGTCATAAGGACGTTTGGATGCCCACATGTTTATATTAGCATGCCGGCATAACTGCCCCAAATTATTCGTCGCAGCATGTAGCGTAGTTTTAATTAATGATATACTCAATTCCTGTGGTATAATTGCCATTATGCCTCTTTTTTTAATCGTTTGACCTCGACCGATAATTGTCTGACAGCTGCAATCAGTATGGGAATAAATTTTTCATACTGTATTCCTAAATATTCGCTATTATAGATATTTCCAACTGCATCCGGAAGGACATTTTTCACCTCCTGGGCAATTAGTCCACGACCATGATGCCGATTATCTCCAGAAAGTTTACGAGCTTCACTGGTCCAATCAAATTCTACCGGACGCAATTTATCAATACAAGCCAAACCATCAAGTGGATATATGTTAGTTTTTAAGCGGATATCCGAAGCTGAATAAGCTGTAATTTCTCCTGTCGCAAGAAAATTCCCGGCACTGGAAAATTCAAACTTCCTTGATCCTCCAAAAGCCCAATACATCAACGTCCCGGTATTTAGAAGTTCCAAGGAGAATAAGCGGTTTGCACCTGTAACACTGATAGATTGACCTGATCGATAAGCTACAATAAGAGGCGTCTGAGACGAATTATTGACAATAGCCACATTCAGTGCTCCATGACCATTAAACCAACTGTTACCACTATAACCTTGACGGATAAAGCCAGTTTCTGTCAAAATTGTTCCACTTGCCGTAATAGTAGTTACACCACTTAATGCACCCGACACATTTCCTGAACCGTCAAAACTTTGTCCCCAAAGTGTACGGGCATAACGAAGCTTATTTGCCTGGTTTATAATGTCAGTAGACCCTGACCATTGCCAATTATCGTTGAGTGCAGAATCTCTGACCGGAGCTGAATATGAATAAGACCCACTTGACCAATTATAACCTGAACTGTGTAATGTTGGTGTGGCACCAGTCGAAACGTGAAAATAATAATAACCGCCACCCCGGACATAAATAATTTCAAAGCTACCCTGGGTATTTTGTGTTACTCCTCCAACCGGATTACCAGGAGCAAAATTATAGTCATTGCAAAGAATCCGTCGATTAACATGAGTCGTTCTCCATCCTGAACCGTTAACAACTTCAATAAAACGACAACTGAAACCTGAGTTATGCGTAGCCCAGGATGGTTTATTCCCGTTCAATGCAACAATTACCCGGATTTCTGTTTGTTTGTGTAGGTCTCCGACATAAATCGAAACAGGATACCATTTATTCTGATCTAAACCGGTAGCATCTATACCCACTTCACCATAAAGGACTATATTGGTCAATTCATCAACATACGCCAAACGCCTGTTATAACTCGTTCCCCCATAAACATCGCCAGCAACGTAAACAGGTTTATTAAACCAATGCTTGGGGGCAGATGTTGAAAAGTGACAATAATCAGAGTTACCACTTCCAATCTGAACTTTCTGTGAATTCGATATACTTTGCAAATACCCATTCGCGATTACGGTTGTTGCAGTTAAACTTCCGGTAAGAGTCCCCCCGGTCAACGGTAAATAAGGATGCGTATGCTCTGAGGGCGTAAAGGTTGAAGGCTTACCGGTAATCGTTTCCCAAGAAGAAGCCTTGCCATCAATCAAGCTTTTCAAATAACGTCCCATATTGGCAGTAAGAGCAGCATCCGTTCGGGTAGACGTCAGATCGTCAACCAAATCAACACCTCCACCACCAGAACCACTATTACCCCCGAAAGCACATACATCCAAATCCCCGACAAAGTTCATTTTGCAATGCAGCTCCCCATCCTTTTCATAAAAATAAGTATCGAGATTTATTGTCCCTAAATTCAACTGCACTACCCCATCCCGGACAATAAAATGCTCCGGATTGAATGCCGCAATTCCTTTTATATCATAACTTGCATCATTCAGCTCGTATATAGATTTTATTGCAGAAACAGGCAAATGATGCCATATGCCTGTATAAGGATGTTGAACAGGTAATAAAAGTTCGTCTGTATATTTCGCAACAGGATACTCGCTAAGCCTGGGTGTCAAAAAAAAAAGCTGATCACCATTGGCCACTTCTAATAGTTCCGGAAGAGAATCCCTATTGCGGGAAATCTTTTGAAAACGGTTCTGGTCGCAATAGTAAAATTCAAAATCAAAACTATTAAGGTCATCAGGTGTAAATTCATTTTCCTGATCTTCCATGTAGATTCTCCGGAGGGTTTCTGCAAGGTGGTACCGCTGACGGGAAAGGAAAAAATCCCGAAGCCATGCTCCTTCTGAACTATTGTGCAGATAACCTGTATGCTGAGTGTAGCATAGTGAAAAATCTATATCAATATCATATACGGATTCATATTGTTTTACCAAATTACCGGTCGTATTGATTTTTTCTGTGAGTACGCCGGAACAAAGTAAGGTATCGATCCCTCCCAGGCTATTCTCAAAAACATAGATCTGGGCGTTGTCCGGTTCTGCAATAGGAACATAACGTTGTATATAGGTATAACGTTCCGGAGAATTCCGGTCTTCAATCCAAACATCGTAATAATCCGGACGATTAGGAAATTTCTGACTTATTAAATCAAAACAAAGATTCATCGTTACTAATCCAGAAGGCAGTTCTATCCAAAGACAATCTCTTTCATCAAAACCCTCTCCATAGGCACGTATCATTACTCCTGCATCACCCTCACAGTAATACGTCAGGAATTCCGGTTGACGGGGAAGAACCCGTTTTTCCTGCGGTTGCCAAGTAAGAAAATTCTGCTTCAAAAAAGTACGCATATCATCCACCCCAAAAACACCTCCGGCAATAGCAGTAAAAGTATAAGTTGAATCATTTATCCGGGCTGTAAAGGTTTTTACTGCATCAGACTGGACAAATAAAAATTCAGAAAAAGGAGGAACGGAAACAGTCAGGCATTTTTCAACCACCTCTTTCATCCGGATATTTACATGGCCATATTCCGGTGTATAAATTTCATCAACAATAGTTTTCCCATCAACATTTAATTGAAAATGACAATCCTTACTCGCTGCGAATTCAAAATCTTTCAGATTACCGGCAAAACCAATTTTATCGGGTTGTTTCATCGTTATTCGTTTTAGACAAATGAACTACCTTTTTTCAACACAAGAAAGGACAGATCAAACAGGAATTGCCGTAATTTTATGGGAAACTATCCGGTCTCCACAAAATTCGATTTCCTGTTCCCGGACAATAAAACGCTGATTACGACAAACAACACTACAAACAAACATGTTTTGCAGGTTATTCAGCAATCGTATATCACGATTCAATTCCATTTCAACAGACAAAGAAGTATCTATCCCGCATAAAGCCCGGTGAAATACGTTATATAATCCCTTTTCTCCTGTCCATAACAAATTGAAGCCAACGCCGACCAGTGACGCTTCCGGTACAACGTATTGGGCAATGGGAATTGTAATCGTATCGGCATATTCTATCCGGTTCGCAAGCCCATTATATACAGCCAAGCGAAATTCTGTATCATCGGCCTGGCTGGCGGTTGATAATAAAGTATATCTTACACTGAGAAATACTGATTCTCCCAAACTATCTATTTCTCCGGAAAAAAACTGTTCCAGTTTGTTTTCCGTTCCCATGATGGTAGAGATGCATTCTACGGTGGTTAAATTCTCACTGTTTTCATCTCCGGTAATGTAAACCAGGTCTGCCGCATAGGCATCTATAAGTTTATCCGTAACACTTTTATCTGTAAATTTATAAACTTTGTTTTCCGATTCGGAATCTATCGTCTTTTGAAAATTATCAAAGATTTCAAGAGGAAGAGCATTATCTGTACGAAGGTTTACAGAAGAACGTATGATGACGGTCCGGCCAGCTTCGTTGATGAAAAAAACAAGTCCAAATTTCCTTCGGCATTCTTCCAAAAATTCCTGTATGGTTATGTGCGGAAGGACTTCATTATAATGGAATGTGGAAGGCTCATTAAAAGTATGACGGTGAATGATAAGAATGTTTTCAAAATAACCCATTTCGTCCATCACGTTATAGGATATCGTATAACCGGAATTGGTAAAGATCCGTTCTATAAGCTCTTTTAAACGCATAAACGGACAAATATTATTTTTTATTCCGTTTTGAGTCACCTGCAACCGGGAATAAACCATTTGCCAGCGATTGTACCATTCCGGAATATAACCTTCGACATCAAAAGATGGATCATACAACTGTATACATACATAAGGTTTATAGTTCCTTAAGGATGAATTAAAAGCATCATAACTCCAGGTTTCGCTTCCTAAATCATATTCATCTAAATATTTTTTCCCGAATTTCCCCCAAAATGAACGGTTATTCGTAGCTATATATAATTCTATCTCCGAATCTGAAATATCGGTTATAATAACCTCCCCACTTAAAATCTGATAGGGACCGAACATTACCATGCCCGAATATTGACGAATGAAATCATTGTTATTAATCAGATCCGGGAAGCCGAAGATATGCCGGTTCTCTGAGACCGGCAAGGTAAAAGGATAGGTCGAGTCTTCCTCCGAATCCGTCAGCAATGAATTTTTTAATTGCACGCTTAATGACGTATCAGGAGAAAGAACTGCACGTTTGCCCTCTATGATCAATTGTAACATATCAGTATGTGGTATTTTGTTCGTATTTCTGTGCCTTCTTCAAAGCCTTCATCAGACCGTTCCGACCATACATCGAAATCACTACATTCATGTCTTTCAAACTTTCCATCATTTCGATGTTCTTCCGGAGAAGAAGTTTCATTTCGGAGTCGGGGAAAGAGGTGGCAGCATCAGTCTCCAACAAGCTTGCCGCAGATTCTATCGAACCACCTGAAACACGTCCGGGCAGGGAGTGCGGCATATATTGCATAAGATCCAACCGGGCAACACTACCGCTTTGTTGGGCTGCATTGATGACATCAAGAACCGGTTTTATCGTCGGATTGGAAACAGCTTCATCGTTCACCACAAATTCCCGCCCGGATTCTCCGGTGATTACCGTTGGCTGGTCAACCCACCCGCGCCGTTCCGGTTCGTTCTTTGCTTTAAACAGGCGGCCGTCCTGACTACGAACAACGTCTATATATCCTCCAGATTCAGCACCGGGGAGAGGTTGCGCGGCAATGGTGGCAACCTGTGCGGCACCCATGGCCCCGACAAGAGCCGCAATAACCAAATTCAAAGGCCAGGTTAATTTTAATGCACTGGTAATACCTACTGCCGTATTTATCAACGCTTCAGTTATTGACATCGCCTTTTGACGTTTTGCTTGTTTGTTTTCAATCTCAGCTTTTTTGGCATCCAATTCGGCGTCTAATTGTGATACCCGGGCGTTATATTGTTCCTGACTGATTTTCCCGGCATCCAGTTGTTTATCCAGGGCTGCTTTCTTGGCTTTGGTGTTCTTTTCATATTGTTGCAACTGCTTCTTTTCTTTGGCTGCCATGAGGTCGTTCGCCGCACCCCAGGCATTCATCAAAGCATTGGCTGCAGCCTGCATTTCTTCGATACCGAATTTTCCCTGCTCTAAGTTCGTAAAGAATGTATCCCACATTTCGGGAGTCATTCCCAGAACATCTGTTTCCGATTTGGGAAGGGATGCGGACTGCTCCGTCTCCGTCGTTCCACCCTCTTCTTTTTCTGCCGCTGCTGCATTCAGTTTGGAAAGAAGTTCCCGGGCTTTCAACACCTCAGCCTCTAATTTCGCTTTTTCTTCCGGAGTGAAAATATTGTCAGTAAGGTTGATACCGTCTATCTTTGTTGTACTCAGAATATCCTGCATCGTAGCTATCAGTTCCTGGGTATAACGGATAGTCAATTCACGTTCTTCCTGCTGGTGCTTTTCCTGTAAGTCCTTGCGTTTTTCGGCAGTAAGCGACTCATCGGCCAATTCGTTGTTTTGCTGAATATGTAATTCGGTTAGTTCACGTTTGTAGCCGGCTTTTTTTGCATCCAATTCTTTTTTTATAGACTGACTGAACTGTTGTTGTTTTTGCTTTTCGGCATTTGAGGTAATCTGTAAAATTTTAGCCTGGTGTTCTTTTTCCAGAGCTTTTAAAATTTCAGCGTCTTCACTATTCAGAGCAATCTGTTTTTTGCCGAATAATCCGGCTTTTTTCAAGCGTTCTTCATAATGTTTGTCTTCCTGCTCCAAAGCTGATTTTGCTTGAAAAAGAATTTCTTCCCGGTACTTTTGTTGATTTTCCAACTCTTTTTCACGAAGTTTCTTTGCAGCTTCTAAAGCAGCCTTTTGTTCGTCAGTTAAGGGAGTAACGCCTGTCGTACCGGTTTTGGGAGCAGGATTTTCCCCTTTTACTGATTTTTTCTCATTTTTACCAAATAACTCTTCAATCTCTTTTTGGGCAGCTTTATACGCCTGGGTAGCTTCTTTATATTTCATTACTTCTTTTTCTATGCCGGCATTCAGCATAATGGAAGAAGCCCTTTTAGACATTTTGCCTTCTTGGTTCAGCTGGGATTTCAGATATTGAAAATATTCGGCCGCTTTTTTCTGGTCGCCATCCCATGTATCGTAAATTTCCTCCCGGATTTTTTTCAATTGTTCATTCTGGCTATCCACCAATGTTTTGGCGGCATCATCGTAAGCTTTATTTTTTGCTTTAGCCTTCATGGTTTCCTTTATTGCATCAGAAAGCGATTTGTAAGCCGTTTCCACATCGGATAATTTTGTGATTTCAATTCCTAAATCAGAAAGGTATTGACCGTATTTGTCCGTGATGGCTTTGCGGGCGTCATTCCAATCCTTCGTTCCTTCCCTGGCTCCCTTCAGTGTTCCGAAAAGCCGGTCCAAAGTGATTTGTTCCAACGCTGCTGACTTCTCAAATTCCTTATTTGTGTCTCTCACCTGCTTGATGGCCTTATCAACTGCAGACATATGGGTTACCATCTTATAGATTCCATACCCAACAGCCGTTACCGCTGTCAATATTAATCCCAATGGATTAGTCAGTAAAGCCTTGAAAAAAGCCTTTGTCGCAAGGGTTGCCGATTTAATTCCATTGGCAAGCAAAAGCTTGGCTGCCGTGAGGGTTTTCACCGACCCTGCTTCTGCCAGATTCAACGAAATAGCCTTGCTTATCAGTTTGCTGGAAAGAGAATGCAAGGAAAGTTTGTATTTCATCACAACGGTTTGGGCAGTAATGGCTGCCGTCACCCAAGCGATAACCGTGCCATACTTGGTGAAAAAACCAATAGCAGATATCAACACTTTCACAAGGGATGCCGTTCCGGAAGTGAAAGCACCAACCAATGGAGTCAACTTTTCTCCCAACTCGATACGCAGCTGTTCCAGACGGTTCTGCTGCTGTTTCAGACGGGCATCATTCGTGTCGGTGTTCGTTGCCGCTTGCTCGATGGCTTTGTTGGTTCCGGTAACCGCCTCTTGATAGCGGTTGACTTCCTCCCGGCTATCTACCAGCACTTCCACCATCTTGGCATGTTCCTTGCCGAAAATACCAGCTGCCAGTTCGCCTTTGGCAAACCGTCCGGCCAGTTCATCCAACGCGGCATTCACGTCAAAGACACCGTCCCGGTAACCGATTTGTTTGGCTTTCATCTCCATCAGCACCTTATCAATGGAATTACCGGCAACCGCTGCTTCACTGAATTTTGGGGCCGCAGTCTCAATCAGAGCCACCAATTGCTCGAATTCCAGCCCCATCAGATTTGCCGTGGTACCGGATTTCTCGATAGCCTGGGAAAGGTAATTGATATCACCTGCTCCGGCTTGGGAACCTGCCGCCAACACATTGATAAAACGGCGGGCTTGATCGGACGACGCATTAAACTGGTTCAATGAATTGGTCAGGGCTTTTGATGCCGGTTGCAATTCCATTTCTGCCGCTTCGGACAGAATGATAGCCTCCTGTGTCACCTGGTTAAGGGCCTCCTTATTTTTAAGCAACTCGGGACGCTGGGAACCTATCATTTTATAGGCATCTACAATTTCTGTGGCACTTTGCTGAATGATGATACCACCATCAAGAGTGGAAGTCGACAACTTCTTGGCCTGGTCAGAAAGGTAATTCAGGTCATCCCCGGTTAATCCGGTAAGGGAAGAAAGTCCTTTTACACCCTTTTCAAAAGCATTGAAAGAATAAAGGCTTTCGCGTAAAAAGTTCTTTACACTATTAAAAGCCCTTTGAACCACACCCAACGATACTATCCAGTCAGCAACCGATAATCGCTGTTTGCGGATAGCGCCGTCCGTTGCTCCCATTTCCTGTCGGAGTTTCTTTTGTTCGGCAATAAGAGTACGTTTCACTCCGGTCAGCTTATTCCACTCCTCCGAGTTACGCTTTATATTTTTACTGTTCAACCGGGCATCTACCGAGGCTATCGACTGCCGGAGCTCCGACATTGTGGCACCGGAAAGGTTGTCCAGGACAGCTTTCACATCCACCGTCTCTTTCCGGAGCTGTTTCATCCGGGTGTCCAATTTGCTGAGTTCCCACTCCGTTTCGGCAACCTTTCCGGCATCGTTCGCCTGGTAGGCTTTTGCCAACTCGATACGGAGAGCAGCGGCATTTTGGGAGAGCTCTTTCAACTGATCGGAAGCCTGCCGGCCATCCAAAAGAACTTCTATTCGAGTTTGTTCGGTTCCTGCCATCGTTTATTTTTCCGACAAGTTACGCCGCCAAAGCTGGAGGGGAAAGGACATAAAAAGAGCCTGCCCAAACGGACAGACTCCCAACGCTTCCCAACGTTTTCTTTTTAATTTAATCTTTCAACTTTCAACGATGATTTGCTCGCCTCCATCCCCTCCAATACATAATTGAAATATTCTTCCCGTGCCTGGCGGCATTTAGCCATGGTTTCGCTGTATTCCCGTCCTACACATATCATTTCCTTCATGGCTTCATCATAACATTCGTTCTTCTGCTCATATAGCTGGGCAATCTGATCGCATTTTTTCGACCAGAATTCATAATTGCGTTTTAGCCGTTCTCTTTGTGTGAGATCATGATTTTTAAAAACAGTCATTTTAGCATTCATTTTCAGCCCCCTTTCCTGTAACGAACTTTGATGTCCGGTCAGCGTGTATCTCTTCCAGGATAATATATGCCGACATGATATTCTCCATTGCATCCCGCAAGTTAATCTCGAACTCGGAGATTTCATCATTGAAACGATCTGTCGAAGGCTTCAATTGCTTATCAGTAAACGAATAGGCTTGCAACATAACCCGGTTTTTCAGTTCACAGATTTCAGTAATAATCCCGGGGATTAGCTTCTGAAATTCAGTGGTTGATTCCGGTAAACGGATTTCGGTGATTTGTTCCGCCACCGTAGATGCGGATGTGACTTTTTGATTCATAATTCGTGTATTTTAGCATTTTTAGGCACAAAAAACGGCGCGCCTTTCCCGTTGCTAATCCTACACGAAGGGTTCCCGAGCAATTAAGACATCGGGCGGGGGTACACGCCGTATGCGTTTATCATGTGTTGAGTGATAGACATAAAAAATCCGCTACTCGGATTCGAGGGGCGGTCTATCTCCGACCTTCGTGTATTGATTAGCATTGCAATATTACGGAAAGTTTTTGAAATGGCAAAATTCAGGGGAAAGAAAAAGCCCCGGCGAAAACCAGGGCATGTCGAATAAAAAGTATCTGATTTACGTTATTTATTCCATTTTTATCCAAGAAAAAAAGCCCAGCCAGCAGCTAATGTAATAGCAAGTGCCCAACGCCAGTCCCAGATGAACAGCATAATCAGAAGTACAATCGGAACTACCCACCAGCCCAGCCAGGCAATAGCTATACCCAGAAGGAGAAATATTCCGCAGAGTATTCCACCGATAACCCAGTCATTCTGACTCTTTGATAATTCCCGAAAACCTGATTTCATGCTATGCTGGTTTATACTGCTACATTTGACAATTCCAAACCAACCTTCCGGATTTCATCCAGAATCAATTTCTCCCTTTCCGGAGAAGGTTTTTTAGTCCCGTTAATATACTGTGCCAATAAACTCTGTTTCATTCCTAACCGACGGGCAATGGCCGAAGCATTCAGTTCCGGATGGGTCAGAAACAAACGACTGATCCCCTGAGGTTCGGGCTGGTCATAGGTAAAACTCTCGAAAGATATGTCTTCATCTATGCTTTCCCACCGGATCCCTAAGCGATTAATCCGGTAATCATTACGTTCTTCCTCTGTTGCATTCTTTAAGCGCGGATACCACAAAAAAGACTGCCAGAAGACTTTTCCGTCCCCAGTCTGAATGAAAATCTTTTCATCCTCAAACCATAGTTTTTTAATTGTCATATCCATCGTCGTTATTTATTTAGAACCGAACACTTTCATCCAGCTTTCCCGGAAATTCTCCAGATTTTCTTCCAGAATACTTTCAGCCAGTTTCAGATCCTTTGGTTTTAAACCGTTATTTTCAATTAATCGTATTTCATTTTCAATTTCAAACTTTGCTATGCCATCGCTACTTTCAACATGTATATGCATCGGCTTATGGTCACGTGTATAAAAATAGAATCTTAGTCCAAATAAAATCAACAGGGTTGGCATAATTTTATCCTTTTAAGTACATACAAATATAGGTTATAAAATTATAACCCGCAAATTTTATCAGAAAAAAATCCAAGAATTTACAACGGCTTCCACGTCTTATGATTATTCGTCCACCTGCCGGGAAGGGCACGGCGGCGAGCGTAGTTCCGGGCATTACGCTCAGACTGCCGGACGGCATACATAAATCCCTTCATGGTTTTCGCCCCACCCATGATTTGGGAAAGTTCATCCATAACGACTTCAGCGGAAGCACTGGCATACTTTTCCTTCATGATTTCCTTTAGCCGCTGGAATTGTGCCCACCAATACCGGGAAAGCCATTCCTTGGGCTTACGCCGGGATTCAGTGCTTTGTCCATCATTCCCCCGGCGGAATTCCCGGCCAACGCCCATATCCACAAAACGGCCGTACAAATTGAACGACATGATTAGGTTGTAAACGTCATTCCCTTTATCGGAAACCCGTAAACGACCTTTCAACAGACTATTCCGCAAATGTTCCGCTTCAGCACCGAATCCCAACACGTCCATCCGCTGAAACAGTACTTTCATCGTGATGTCGCTCCAGGCTGCGACCGATTCAGTAAAGTTACTGCCAGTCTGCCCCATTATATTCCAGATTTAGGGGAATATCCACCGTAAACGTAAAGAAAAGTCCGGCGGTACCTCCCGCAAACTCTCCCGGGATCTCGTCGAAAGGGATGCTGTCGTCAGCTATGTAGGCAAGTGCTTCATAGCGTTCCCGGTCACGGATCAGCCGGGAAACAATCTTCTGGTAAATGCACCGCACTTCGTTCAGAATCCGTTCCCGACCTGTCATATCGGGCCATTTCGATAATTTACCCAACAGGAATACAACTACCGGCCGGTGTTCGAACCAGCCTCCGCCGTCTCCCTGGAAAATCATACCCTCCTGACTATCATCAAGGGCAAAGAAACGGTCGCAACGTTTACTGTTCTGAATCACTTCTTCCATTGCCTTCGGGTCAGACACCCGGCAGAACTCATATCCGGATGTAGCTATCAGACTTTGCTGTATCCCCCGGACATAATCGGTAATATTAAATTCTCCCATGTTGTTCTAATCGCTCATTCATTTCTTTAATCCTGCACGCCTTTTCATCCATATCATAAAGCACCCGCCACATTTCCAGCCGGGCCACCTTTTTTTCTTTGGTGATATCGTGTTCCGTCACTAAATTGTACATAGCGTGAATGTTTTCCCGCAAAGACACTGGTTCGGCATCGTCCGAAGCCTCTCGGAACAATTCCGGACACTCCTTAGAGACAACGTTCATTACCGTCCCGAACCAAAGAAAAACAGTATAGCAAACATGCAAAGGTAAACGGACAAAATCTTCCTGGCGGATGTTATCCGGATCCCAGGGACCGACTGGATACATTACGGCACATAATTTATCTAAGAAATGTCGGTCTTCCTTCGGATTCTTGAATTGGTTGTAGTAAACCATTGCCGATATGAACTGCCCGAAACAAGCGTCATACATCAGGGCATTCAACGCCTTCCGTCCGGCAAGCACCGGCAACGGATTGAAATTTTCCCGGTATTCCAATAAAAATTCACATTCCTGGCAAAAATCCAGGATTTCACCCATCGACAGGGGAAAGGCTTTTTCTCCCTTTTTCCGGAACCGGTAAACCGGATTCTCCCGGTCACCATAACGCCCCGGTAACATACGTAAACCCGACAAATATAGAAATGCCTTCGTCAAAAACACATTCCGGGTAAGCCCCTGTAAATACAGGGAAGATACGAATAGTAACTGACGTTCAGACAACTCTTCCCAGGAATGCGGTAAAATTAAGTTTACAGTTCTCATATTCCTCCCATGATATAAATCGGTGAATCGGCTGAATTTTCGTAATTGTTTTGGTGACGTGTCCGATATTCTTTGCTATTTGCATAGGTCGGATAAGCTTCCGTCTTGTTATCCATCAAACTTACCGCTTCATCACGGAAGGCATCGGCATCTTTAAGATTACCGATTACGTAATTGGCCAGGGCAAATTTCAGCATGTTCAGCACATCGGCATTTTCTCGAGTAACATCATTATCCCGCTGTTGCTCGATGAGTTCATCAATATATGCCCGGCTTACCCAACGTCCCAATACGCTATACATCTGAAGCGTCAGCATCGGTTTCAACTTCAGGAATTCTTCCCGGCTCCCGAACCAGCTACACAATCGTTTCAGTTCCCGGGCCGTCATTATCAGGCAATCCGACAAAACCGAATATACTTTCGAACCTTTCCAGGCATCATGAAAAGCCGGGGTGTCCTCCAGGTAATCCAACAGCACTTCCGTTTCGTCATCCCGTTGCAATGCCGTTTCCTGAATCAAGCGATTCACCCGGTCACGGGAAGCAGGAGCCATATTTTGATTAGAAACGACCCCGAAGCCATTAGCATTCTGTACCAGGTCTAAAAAGGGGATAGCCCGATGATAAGCATCCAGACTGATTACTTTCCGGCATAAATCCAATATTTCCTGATACTGTTCCCGCTCCAGAGAGACATCTAATTCTTCGTACAATACGCGCCCCAGGATTTCATTTTTCAACCAACGTTCAGCACTATCCCGGAAGGTCTCCATATCCCTCCAATCGGAAGCCGCCGCAGTCGGGATGTATCTGATAAATTGTTCTTTATTTTGCAGTATCATCTTCTTCCTTCTTATTTTGTGAAACTTCCTTTGCGTCAGTTCCCTGATCCAATGTCGTCAGCATGATATCGGGAATATCAAAACAAATATCCCAGCCATTCACATCAGCCACCAAAACCAGCGGTTCCAGTAAAAGGTCGCGGACCGGCTTTTCAATGGCTTGTTTCATGGTAAACAGTTCCCGTTTATCGGAACCCGACTGGGAACCTTTGTTTTTGCCAGGTGTTGCCCCGTTCAGGTGGGGATGTACGCCCTGGGCATAACACAAGAAATTAGCGGCTTCTTCGGCATCTTCAATCCAGTCGCCTCCTTCTTTTTTCGTATCGATAATGTTGATCCGGACTAACCGGTGTTCCACCCTATTCGGATCAATATAATAACCGGAAAACCATACTTTATCTCCACTTTCAAGACCGGAAAGAAATTCCTTGATATTCTGGATCTCCTTGTTCCGGCGTTCCTTTTGCTTTTCCGGATCGGTGATTTGTTCGCTTTGGAAGAGATACGTCCAGAATTCTTTATCAATTTCTACCTGGTAGCGGATCTTCATTCCGGACTTCATGTGTGCCTTTTTGACCTTCGGTACCATGACGCTCAAATCGTACCAACCGGAGCGCAAAGTTGACATCCAGTAGGCAAACGGATAATACTTATTGCCCGGTGTCGGAATACGCACCAGAAAGGCAAACTTCCGGACATCTGTTTTCAACGTCCGCCCATCAGGTCCCGGCAACCGTCCCAAGCGAATCATCATGTCGCCCCAGGGATCACGCATATCCAACAATTCGATGACCTCCGGATGTTCCGCGCTTTCCTGATCTTCCCAGTTGGCATACAATACATGTTCTATTCGACCGGTCGCCGGGTTACAGGTTTCCAGACGGATATACATGGCTTCCTTATGCACAAGCTGTACTACCTTGTTGCCTTCCTTATCCAGAATCACTACAAATACAGCAAAGTTCCAGAACTTAATATCGGTAATCGCTTCCCACATTAGGGGGATTAACCGATTACGCTTAAAGAAGGTTGTGATTTCCTCTTCCTTTATGGGACTACCGTCTTTTCGGGTATAATTTACACCCCGGCCATAACAGGTCAGTATATTGAACAGCATGTTAGGACTCATAACATCGGAATTATACACTTTATCCCTAATTAGTTGCGGCAAATTATTGTCATAACCCCATTGTACATACCCCCGCGAAGAACCCTTTACCGTTATCGGCTGAGTGAGTTCTTTATCAAACAGATCTGCTGACGAAACTTCGTTAATAATAGCTGCAACATCGGAGCTTACTTCCAATACGGATACATAGTCCATCATAAACACACCTCCTCTCCGTTAAGTTCAAAGATATTCCAGGCCCGGATCTTCCGGACTTCCCCGGACTGTATATGTAGTAGATTGAAGGTATTATTCTCATGATAGCTGGACGTACAGACCACCTGATCGGCCGTGATTACATTGCCTTCCTTGTCCCAGTATTTCAGATTTACCTCCTGTTTGCTTTCCAGTATTTGCCTGGCTTTGTAGATAGATAGCATAGTTCTTTTTTATCACGAAGATAGGGAAGGGAGAACGGAAAGAAAGGACAGAGCGGTAATCGCTGATTACTTTCCCGATTACCGAGGTAATCAACTGGATAACAAAGGAGAACACTGTCATATAACGTACCGACCACCCTATCGATTACCGGATTCATCGACAGGGCGGTGCGGGGTCGTGTGTGTGAAAACTGAAAAAATGCGAGGTATTTTCAGAGTTTGTTGACTGAAATTCAGAAAGTTCACTTTTGGAAAACTGAAAAAGGTGCGAATAGGATAAAAAGCGCCTACCCGAATGACAGTTCAAGCATTTACAATGTCTTAATTTTATCTTCAAAAATAAATTTGAAGTTATTTATCTTTATTTTTTTCTTCTTTATTATTAAAATAATCACTTACTAATTGTAATGCAATGTCATCATTATTAATCTTTTCATATTTATTTAAATATTGGTTATAATCCAAACTTCCCCAAAGCCGATAATTATTTTTCTTAGTTAAAAGACTTACTTTATTATCCAATGAATCTATTTTATCCAATAGATAAGAAAAATCATTATCTCCTTCTTTTTTAATAACAGCTTCTCTTAATTTAAATTCCCTATCAGCACGGTAAATAGGATTATCTTGAGTTTTATCTTTCAACGCCACTTCTATCATTTTCTTCAATTCATTTTTTAGTATTTCTACTCCGAACATATCATTATTATAAAAAATAGTTCGTTCTGAAGAAATATCAAATGGAAGTTTTGTACCATATTCTGCAATACATATTACTGGGGTTCCTTTCGCATGACGTACAGCTAATTCATACATAACATTAGGATTTAGCTCTGTTAAATTCGCTATTACCAACTCACAATTTAAGATATTTTGAATGACTTGCTGAGGAATAGAACCCGGAGAAGATATCCCGTGAGGAGTAATCATTTCTATTTCTAAAGACTTTAAAACAGGCCTCAGAACTGCTTCAATCACACCATCAGCACGCCTTCTGGTTTCTGATTTTTCTTCGCCAAGTGGAGTTACAATAAAACAGCATTTCTTTTTATCTGTTCCTTGAGTATTATTTGTATTTTCTTTAATCATAGCTTTGTGTCATTTGAAAATAATGTTTCAAATGTAATACTTAATTTGTAAAATTTATAGTAATTTTTGATAAAGAAATGATATAACATTACTTCATCATCGACACCAGTCCAAACATCGACCCCGATTGGTGGGGGAATTTGTTCATGCCGATGAAAAGAGTATCCCAGGCATCGGTTCCGTCGGTGCGGTACTGGAGTAGGTCTTCTTCGGTTTCGGCGTATTTTTCACCGGACTTGTCTTTCTCGAAACCTTTGGTGCCAATCCGGACGCCAGCTTGTTCCATAGCCAGGATCAGGGCTTCGTTATGGGCTTTATTGATTTGGGGATAAAGGTAGCTTCCCTGGCCGATAAAGGATTCGTTGATCATTTTGTGTTTTTCTCGGTGGGGCATAGGCTGACCGATGTAAACCGGATAAACCCGCCAGCCCTGTTTTTGAAATTCATCCTGGACAGTGGCGGCAAAATCATCCCCGTTGACCGCATAATTGTTACCGATAGCTGTACTATCGAAATAGTAAACAACTTCCCGGGTCCGGTGGAAACGATAGTATTTACAGAAGTCCTGAATCACCTCCCGAAGTTTGCGTTCATACTTTACGAAAAAGGAGTTCAGGGTACGCATCTGTAGGGAAACATCCTGACCACATACTATCCAGTTGATATTGGCATTGTAATCGAATGCGACGCAAATCGGCCGATCAAAGTCCAGATCCCCGTCCTGCAGGCAGGATTCATCCTGTAATTTATCGAAATCATACCCGCAGTTATCCAGGTATGAATTATTGAAATCGGTGTAGTAGTGCTTTTCGCTCAGGTTGGAATAAAAGCCGCCCAATAGTTTGGTTATCCGCTTGGACATAACGGAGGTCAGGAAGACCATGGGCGGAAGATCCCGCTTCAGGTCACGGATATACTTTTCTCCCAACAAGGCTAGATTCTGAATAGATGACCATTCCCGGTAAAGGATAGCCACTGAACGCAGACGGACCATTTCACTGACAATCTGCCGATAATAGCGTTGCATGGAATCTGTCCAGCCTTCTGATTTGGCTTTCGTCTGCAGACGAAATTTCTCGACAACCAAGTACTGGATCGTTTCGATCAGTTCTTCGTCCATCATATTTTTATATACCAGAAACCATGACCCTTTTTTCGTGGTTGGCATATCGGAAATAATGAGCTTCGAACGGTACCACGGACAATCCCGGAATTTGGGAGAGTATCCACCCATGGCCGGGAAAGTTTCGTCTTTCAGTTTGTCAAAGTTTAAGAACTTGGCTTCATCGAAAAGACCCCAATCCAAAGTCAGTGAATTGGAAGTTCCGGGCCGGTCCTGGGAGATCAGCCGGAGAATAGTCCCGTTCCAGAAGATAACGGAGTTGTCATAGCTGGCCGGAGGAATAACCGGTTCCTTGAAATTAGCGGATAAAGGGGGCTTGCGGCCGATGTAGTAATGAACATCGCGCTGTATGTTCCATTGCCGGAGGGCATTCAGCGTACCGGGAAGCGTGCGGGTCAACAGCTGCTGGTAGGAAGTCCCGACCACTCCTCCGGAACTGCCCGGCATGTGTTTCATGTTCCGGAGAAGGAACGGAGCCCCGAAACCGTGGGATTTCCCCAAACGACGGCCGCCGATAATAACGGTGGTATTGGCGGCGATATACATCGCTTCCATTTGGGGTGTATTGAAATACTGCTTTTTAATCTCCGGAGACAGACTCATAGGGTACGTCTTTTATTTCGATGACTTCGGAATATTTCTCTTCCAGCTTCCGGATTTTTTCTTCCAATTCGGAACGGGAGGTTCCGGTCAGGATTCCGGCTTCTACCGGGTCATTGGTCGGTTCGAAATCCGGCAGTTTAATCTGGTCCCAGTCGAACGGATCGGCATCGATTTTATTCAGTCGGTTGATTTTTACCAGGGCTTCGGCTGCTGCGATTTTGGCTTTGGCTCTGAAAAAAGCGGATTTGAGATCTTCTTCGGAATTGTCAAGGTCGCAAATTGCCTGTTTGACCATTTCGTTGGCGATATAACGATACCATTCTTTGGCGGCACGTTTGACATTTCCAAGTAGTATCTGCACGTTTTTGATGTCCTGGTAAGCCTGGGTGACGGAAATACCATAGGTATTCACAAGAAATTCCCGCAGAGCCTTATTCGACATCCACGGGTTTTCCAGCCAGACGGTAAAAACGGACTGATACCGTCGAAGTTGTTCTTTCTGTTTGTCGGTCAGTTGTACGGAGCTTTCTCCGAACATGTGATCGTGGAGCAGATCCAGTGTATTCGGTTTAGCCATCGAATTTCATTCCCAATTCTTCCAGTTCTTTCTGATTTTCCGGATCGAACTTTTCCCCGGCAGCGAGTAATTCATTAATCCGGCGTTGCATTGCTTCCAGTTTCTTTGCCCGCGGAGCCCCGAACAGGTTTGCTATGGACTTTTTTCCTTCACTGAGGTATTTCCGGTTGGCGCTGATTCGCTTTTCATCCATTGTAACGGGGGTATCTTCCTGACTTTGCTCTTTTGCCCAGGTATCGATTATCTCCCAGTTGGTCCGGATTTCTTTCCGGTAATTTTCCAGTTGTTCGATGAGCGGTGCGCGCTGAGCAGCGTCAGCCTGTAGTTTCAATTGCTCATGGAGAGCCCGGGTCAGACGATATTTTTCTGCCGTTTCCTGCCATAGTTGCCGAAGATGATCCGGTAAATCGTCCGGATTTATTTTTGGTTTTCCTGTGAATGGAGCCGGAGCAGACTCCGGAACTTTTACCGGTAGAACAGCAACCGGGGAAACAGCAGGCAGTTCCGGTGTTTTTGACAGTTTGCGTAATTCATATTCCAGTTTTGCCGGCACAGGTTTCCGGGAAAGGTTTTGCAGGAGAATCCTGTTTTTGGAGTATTTTGCCAAAAGAGCCAGACCGGAAGCATAATCCCGGTTCCCGGCCAGCCATTCGTTAATTGTTTGCATGGAGTATCGCGTTTAAGTTTTCAGTAATGTATTTCAAATTACGGGATGTCCGGCAATAAGCAATCAGCCGGACGTTATGTGGCACATAGTATTCCAGGAGGCGGATACCGAAATCGACAGATTTACGCCTCCGGAAAGCCTGCCAGTCCTTTTTCCGGTCACTGGTAATTTCCGGAAGCGGATTTTCTGTTATTGTTTTGGAAGTTCCCTTTTTAGCCATCGTTTTTATTTTAAAAGTAGAACGAAGAACGCGAAAGGGAAAGGACGAAAAAAGAGCCTGCCCGTATGGACAGACCCAAACGCTGGGGAGCGTTTAAAATTTAATTACTTTGATTTTCACGGCTTGCCTCCTAATCTAAAGTAAACACACTGGTATTGCGTACGTCCAGTTTTTCAAGGCAAACATAAGCATCCATCAAATGGGATACACAACCTTCCATCTCATCTGACATGTCCTGAATGTTGTGATTAAAGTCACTGGTGTAGGGCCTTAAATCATCATCCGTCAATATCGAGGCTTGCATACGGACACGGTTAACAATACTGAGCATCTCCCGGACTGCTCCGAGAAGTTCTGATTTAAACGCATTAGCTGATTTCGGAAACAAGAATTCTTGTTTTTGCTCCGCCACCGTAGATACGGAAGTGATTTTTTGATTCATAACGTAGATTTTTTAGCATTTATAGGCACAATAAAACGGCGTGCCTTTCCCGCTGCTAAAACTACTCTACGAGGTTTCCTTTCACCATTACAGATCAGGACGGGGGTACACGCCGTTATGCGTTTATCATGTGTTGAGTGACAGACATAAAAAATCCGCCAACGGATTGAGGGCGGTTTATCTCCGTCCTCGTAGAATGTTTTAGCACTGCAATATTACGGAAAGTTTTTGAGATGGCAAAATATGGACAAGAAAAAACGGAGCCGGGTGGCTCCGTCATAAAAATTATTATTTCATATTGAAACTAATATCTCGATTATACATTTCAGAACCTGTCATCAACGTATATCCTCTTTCTTTTATAATTCCTTTATCAACTAATTCATTAAACTCTTCTAATGCTTTCTCAAAAGCAGACAACTTGTTATCAGCCTTCTGTCCCTCAGAAGCTTTTTCTAAAGCCTCTCTCAATTTTTCTTCGATGTTTGTTGCCATAATTAAAGGAAGTTTCTTGTTTGAATAAATATGTATTAGTTAAGGGATATTCCGAATATTTCCTTATCTTCTTCTGTTATAGTCGGTGCGTCCAACATTCGCAATTTTATATCTTCCAGGTCTTCTGTTGTAATGTCGCCTAATATAACATCCGGATGAGAATTAATGTATGTTTTGATATCTTTCAAATTATGAGTAAGAAAATGATTACAATCAATCGTGGAGTCATGCTCCAGGAAATCATACTTTTCAGCTTTCATTTTAATGCATCGATATTGAGAAGCCTGATCCCGATAGACATTAATATTTATATTGCTGTTGATTCTGACGGTTCCTAACAAGATACGTTCCTCACTAATGCCTACTACTATATGATATTTAACCTTCGGAGGTGTTGTCCGGTTATCAAAAACCTTGAATACATCCCCGGGAGCGATGGAATATGATGTAGCATCGATAGAGTTACTATTGGCAGAAAGTAGTTCGCTTAACTTGGGCATAATCAACAAATGAGTTGATAGTCGGACATTAGTTCGTTAATATACTCTATCATTTCTTCTGACGCTCCCGCCTCTTTTGCCATGTCAAGAACAGATATTGTACCTCCGCAGGCATTGTTGTAAGCCTCTTTATGAGATTTATTTACTAAATCCCAAAATGATAAATCCTTATTTTCCTGGATTGACTCGCGTAAACATTCGACATCTGTCTTGGAAAGAAGCTTCATATTCGGCTCCTGGTCAGATATGACCGCATTGCCATCAGCCTCCAGTGTATGCTGAAAAAGCGGGAAACAAGCACTTTTTTTAACACCATCATAAACACTTGAAGGAACAGGTCCATAAGGCATAGCAATATAACGATCGCCTGTTACCGGACGTGCATATCTGCACAGATGTTTTTCATCTGCGTAATAAAGAATCTTGGCAAGTTTGTGTTTATCAACCTTACCTCCCATTTCTTTCAGTATAAAAAGAACTGCAGCAAGTGCTTTACGTTCATTAAAAGGGAAGCCTGACATAAGTATAAGGTTATCTGTGACTGTTTCTCGATACAAAATTATGACAAAAAATCCATATATCAAACGGATAACTATAACATTACTATTAAGATACTACTTTTTTTATAAATAAAAAAATCCCGCCACCGGAGCAGCGGGATTCATCATCATGAGAAACGCAAGTTTACACGTCACCTTCCGGAGCAGGATCCGGAGCGTTCATATCACCTTCAGACGTCACAATTTTTCCGGTATAGAATGGCAGACATTCATCCGTTGCTTCCACCTCAATGGTTGTGGCTTTCTCAGAAGTCGCTTCGGAACCGAGGTTCAGGGAAACTTTGGTGATGTTGTCGAAAATCGGGGAACCAACCACCCGGTATTTTTTCTGGTTGTTCATGTCCTGGACCAACCATACTAAATCATCCCGGTTGCCGTAGCGCTGTAAGGCTATGGCTTCTTCATCGGTCCCGGCATGTTTCACCGACAATTTATTGAGAACCGTCGTCGATTCACGCTCTCCCTGGGGCTCAGAAGTCAGGGAGTTTTTCCGCTGGATTACATCTACTTTTTTCCATTTGGCGTCAGCAGCCAGCTCGAAATCTCCGACATAGGTGGAACAGGCAGTTGACGATTCTCCTTCATCAGCCAATACCGGCCACTTGACGATATCTTTTTTGTTGATAAAGTAAGCGACGCCACGAAGACCAGGCAGATTTTTCTTGCCTTGAGCCCAATTCAAATCTTGATATAAAGACATAATTTCCTCCTTTCTTAATCCCCTACGGGGGCTTTTTGTTCCGCAATCAACAATTTTTCTTCTCCGATATATTCGTAGTCTACTCCGAAGAAGAGGGCTGCCACAAACTGCAACAGGAACGGATTATCACATTCACGCACTCGGATTGTTTCTTTCTCAACGCCGTTCCCGTAACCGTAAAGCATATTGGCTTTGGTGGTCAATTGAAGTAATTTGGAACCTTTTTTCGATACCAGTGGTACCAGTTCACACATGTTCTGGGAACCTTCTAAGAAAGTCTTATCAAATGCCTTGTTATAAGGCGTGGCACCGACAGTCACTTGATAGTCGTCACAGTAAGCATCGTACACCTTCCGGGGAATGAACAGCTTCGTTTCTTCGTTTTTCAGTTCATCGGAAGCAGCCCGGTAAACGGATTTCAGAATATCCACTGCATTCTGGGAGGTGATTTCTTCGATTTCGAGGTAGTTCCCTTTGGCTGTACTGATATTACCGTCGGTAATTTCTTTCTGGGTAATGGTGTCGAAGCCGTTGAACAATTCGGACGTTTTCGTGCCGTTCTCATTCCGGACGGCAGTGAATAGGTTGTTGTTCAGCTTCTTCATCAGGGTTTTCATGATTTTCATCAGGATACCCTTGTTAATTTGCTCGTCTTCGATTTTTCCTCCTTTGGCATACAGTTGGCCGTAAATGGTGGAACGGAGGATGTTCGGGTCGAACTCTTCGACGCAAGATCCCAGGAAGGTTTCCAGTGTGCGGGCATCCAATCCAACGTTTTTGCCGGCATTTTTTTCACCGTTGTACGGACGAAGTTCAAAGTCACCGGTCATCCAGCCTGTGGTTTCTTTGTGGATTATACCGGGCCGACCTGTCATGTGCACCAAAGCTTCCGTTACCCCTATGGCCGGAAGCTGTAAAAATTGTTTCCGGTATCTTTCCGCGGAACCAATCAGTTTTTCAGTAATTGTATTTGGCATAGCATTAAAGATTTGCAAAAAATTCGATGTCTTCTTTACTCAACCGGTCAACCGTTTCTTTTTTGGTGTCGTCGGTTTCTTTTTTCACTTCATCGGAACGGTCACCAGGCGCCTTTTTCAGATTTTCTATCTGTTGCCGGGCTCCCGACAGTTCCGTTTTGGTTGTTTCGTGAGCTTCCCGTTCTGTTTTCAAGGCATTTTCAGCCGTATCCTTATCTGTTTTCAGAGTCGTATTCTCCGTTATCAGATTTTTGATGTGCTCCAACACGTCCTGATCTGATGCTCTGGCATCGAGATTGCAGATTTTGATTAATTCGGATAGATTCATTTCATCGTTCGTTTTGGTATTTGTTAAGAGATTATTCAGCCAGGAGAGTACGTTGAACCGTTTCGGATCCGGTTTCATCCAGGCGTCAAACTGACTGACGATATCGGAATAGGTCATTGAAGTAATATTCTCCGGTACTTTGGCTTCACGTTCTTCAATTTCATCAATCAGATTTTCCGTCATTGCTTCATCAGCGCTGAGCCAGTGATCTTCAAAATCGAAGTATTTTGACTCGATGTCTTTCTGCTCTTTTCCGGATTTCGAACATATACAAGTAACTAAGGAACCTTTCACCTTATCCAATACTGTCAGATAATTCTGAATGTCTTTTGCGGTACCGTATACTCCACCCAGGGGAGAATGAAGCATCAGCAAAGCATTTTTCGCAGAATGTACTGTTTGCCCGGCCAACAAAATGACAGCACCCATGGAAGCGGCCAGGCCATCATTATAAGTGTGGACATCGGCCCGGGAAGAATGGATTGCATTGAATATGGCCAGCCCGTCGAACACAGAGCCACCTGGAGAGTTGATCCGGATGTTTATCCTGGAACAGGTTTTCTCCAGTTCCTTGAAATCGGTGACGAAGCGTTTGGCTGTAATGGATTCTTCCCACCAGCTGTCACCGATTACCCCGTAGATCAGGATTTCGGCTTCTCCGGCAGATTTATTGCTGATTTTATAATAAGATTGTTTCATGCGCGGCTGAATTGTAATTGATAATCAATTATCAATATTACAACAGATACCGCCGGAAAGAAAGGACTATGAATCGAGCTCGACGCAAGGTGATTCCCAGATTCCTTTGCCCGAAAAGCTTACTTCCGTCAGGTTCGCTTTTTTAGCCGTACCGGGTAAATTCCGTTTTATAGTCCGCACCAAGGGATAAACCAGCCAAGAATATCCGTTGGCATCGGTGATAACGGCAACAACCCGATTATGGGCATAGCGATTCAGCAGAGCGGAAAGCTCCGGCCGGAGTTTGGATAACTCAAATTTCAGCTTTTTTTCGAAGTAGGTACCGGCATCTGAATCCTTTTCAGTTTCTTCGAAGGAA
This sequence comes from uncultured Odoribacter sp., assembly GCA_910589025.1. GTDB lineage: Bacteria > Bacteroidota > Bacteroidia > Bacteroidales > Marinifilaceae > Culturomica. The sequence goes on from CAJURM010000006.1 coordinate 73,619, forward strand.
CAGGAAAGGGGTTTTATGTCGGGAATGACTTCAAAATGGTAGCCAGTGTGTAAAATAGATGACAATTTTATCCGGGATACCGGGTAATAGGGTAACTGACAATTCCGGAACAGGGCCAGTCGGACGGTGGTGATAACAGAAAAATTTCGCATCGGGACAATTTGTTGTTTTTGCACAATGTTTTTACCCGCTTTTCCGGCAAAAACACTGAAACATTTTATATCTCACTAATTTACAACATCTTGCAAGTCATCAAACACTAACCGGCGTAATTTTTTCTGATTCCGGTAGTCAGATTTTTTCACAGCCTCGTAATTGAGTGATGTGTTTTTGATGTTATACGCCTGGAGAATGGCTTCAATAATTTGCTTCTGGGAATAGTTTTTCCTGTAGCCGGCTTCAAAGAGTATCCGCATCCGCTGGTTAAAATCCGATTCGATGTAATCCCGGATCTTCTCTTCGCCCCAACGGGAGATATATAGAAAACGGGATACTAATACGTACCGGTTAGAGCGGGTAACCGGTATAATGAAAGATGCAGGATGTACTCCGGGAAGTCCCTTCTTAGGAAGGTCTGAGGTTAATATTTGGGCATAGATTTGTTTACCGATGTCATGGCTACGCCGGAGGATGATGTTTCCGTCGGAATCTACCCCGAATTCATGCCGGCAATAATCTGCCAGGTGGGGAGGCAAATCGATTGTAATGATGTTTTTGGTCATACATGTTCTTTTATTGCATAAAGTTATAAAATCGGACCCGTCGGCGGAAGTACGAAGAGAAGTTTAACACGTTAACTCAGTTTTTACCGGAAAAATGTGTAACCGTGTATCTTGGACGGGGAATTTGTTGTAATTGCTTGTTTTTCTTTGCATTATCCAACAAAATCCGGTGATATCGGTTTTGTAACCGGGAAAAATCAAAATTTGTAACCATTTGTAACCTGCCATTGGTTACATTTTATTTTGTAACCTTGTATCCTTTCTACAAAAGGAATGTAACTTCGTAATCCTTGTATTTATTGGAGTTTCAGCGTTTGGATACAGAGTTACACTTTTTTCCGGCATTTTTTTACAGGGGAAAATGGGGAGGAACAGTAAGAGCAAAGAAAACCCCTCCCCGGCAAAGAGGAGGGGCGGCTGATGTAACTGCTATATGAATACGCTAACAGGTCATTGGACAAACTTTCCGCTGTATATCCAGCTCAATATACGTCATCAGGCGTTCCAAGGAATAGGCTTTGGCATGAAGGCAACGTATACCATAACGTGCCCGGAAGGTGAAAAACCAACCGTTGTCTTTGACACGGACACTTTTCAACATTGAATACTCTTGGGTGATTTTCTCTACGATGGCGTTTCGTGCCGCTGACGTTACACTGGCCTTTTTATTGGGCCGGGTGCAAATGATTTTCTCAGAATAGTGCATTGCTGATAAAATTTATGTTATAGGCAGAAATTAAAAACGGTTCTGCCTTTCCCGTTGACCTACACCTCGTCGGCAGCATGGCCATTACAGCCATACACGGGGGTACAGAACCGTATAAAGAAGCGGTTTTGCCTGACCCGTTGCACTACACCTCTACGGCAGTATGGCCATTATAGCCATACACGGGGGTACAAAACCGCTGTATATGTCACATGGGAGCATAAAAAATGCCCGCAGTGAACTGGCGGACGTTCCCGCCGTAGAATATGTAGTGCACTGCAAATATAGGCATTTTTTGAAAAAGAATATTTTTTTCAAATCAGAAAAGAGTGAGCTGTTGGTCTAACCTTTCTGCGCGTATACGTTCGATATTATTCTTAACTTCCCTAATTTGTCCGGACAGCTCATTTTTTCTAACCATCAATTCATTAAGCTGCTCAAGCATTTTTATTTCAGTAGCATTTGTTTGAATCTGTTTCTGTGCTCTCTGTACAAAATGGTCATACAAAACATCGTAACATTCATCTTTATAACGGATGAAAATTTCCTTTGAACGGGGATTGACTTTCGATTCATCTATCGAAAAGAGCCAACCGAATATATATTTTAACGGCAGGCAAAACATTTCATAATTCTTTCCGTCTTTGTTTGAGTTGGTAACCGTATGGGTTACCAACTGACCTAATTTCTGATCTGATTTTATCCGTTCAAATTGTTTACGGTAATCAATGCCTAAAGCATCACAGATCGGGCGGATTGCCACGTAGTATACACCATTTTCAATCGGGCAGTCAATCATTACGCTGTTTACTGTTACAGATTCTGTTTTCATGATGATTGGGATTTAAGTTGTTATTTTAATTTTCAAACGGGATTTCCAACTGTCGCTGCTCTTCTTTCCACTGGTTAAAATCAATGGCTTTGATTGCATCGTACTGTTTCTTCGCTTCCTTCAATTGCTCTTTAGATTGATTAAAAGCTTCCTGAGCAGCCATGACAATTTCAGATTGTTCGATCAGACGTTTTTGCTTTTCTTCGATGAAGGCAGAACGTTCCGAGAAATGGTTGAAAAGCACATCATAGCATTCCATGCGATATTTAAGAATAGCTTCTTTTGCATCCGGAGAAACATTACCAGGGTTAATCGTAAAAAGCCATCCAAAAATATATTTCAGAGGCAGGCATACCATTTCCCGATCTTTCCCGTCGGTGGCAACTGTGGTGCTCAGCACCATAGTTGAAGATAAATTTTCATCTTCCTTCAGTTTCGCATATTGGGACTTAAAATCTATCCCTAATGCAGCACAAATTGGTTTGATAGGTACTAATTTACTGGTATTTTCACTGATGATTACTAGCTCCTGGTTGTTGATTTTTGCAGCAACCGTAGACGCTGCATTTTTTGAGTTTTCCATAATGTCGATTATAGATGATTATTATTTGAACTAGTAACCGTATGGGTTACCAGTTATGATTCACAGAGTAACAACTGATTTAATTTTCAAACGAAAGTTTCAGTTGCCGGTTATTAGCCTTAAAGTCTTCCCACGTAAGAGAATCAATTTGCTTCAATTGCTTCCGGAGCTTATCACGGGATTCGTCGATTAAATCTAATTGTTCCCTGAGTCTGTCTTTCTGTTCACTTTTCATCTTATAGAACTCGGGCTCTTCTACAAACTTTTCAAAAAGGATATCAGATATCAATTCCTGATATTTCATTAATCCTTCTTTTGCCTCTTCTTTTACTTTGTTGGGATGTATTCCTCCGAGCCACAAAAGGAAGCGTTTAAAAGAAATACAAAGCATTTCGCGTTGTTTGTTATCAGCTCCAACTGTTTCGATTAACCGAATGGTTGAAGCGAAAGTTGGATGATTTTTCAGGGCTTCTGTTTGAGCAGGGTATGATATTCCCATCAGCTCGCATACTGGTTTAATAGCAATGTAGCGTTGTTCATCCACTACCGGACATTCAATGATTCCATTTTCAATTTTTACGATTTCTGTTTTCATGATGATTGTTTTATTTAGTTAATAAAAAAGGTTCAATACAATTTCGGTAATCCGGAAACATCCATCTTGCGGATCCGGGAATAGTCGTTGGTAAATTCGATTCCGTTGCTGTATGCCAGACGGGTGGCTGTGATGTATTCGGAAACAATTTCCATAAACATTTCCTTGTTCTCTGCCTTACAGATATGATCGATGACGTATACAGAGCCAACCGGCATGCGCTCCAGAAAGTCGATTACTTTATCCCGGTATGTTTTATCACAGTTCATCAGAATGGTTTTTCGTTTTCATTTAAAGTAATTGTGTCTTTCCCCGCTTCCTGCAGGAGTACCGGGTCAATTGCTTTCGTCTTCACATAAATCATGTCTTTGGTCGTACCCTCAATTTTCCGGGTAATCCGACCCTGGGAATTTTGCAGGTCTTTCGGATTAAGTGTATATCCGTTGTAAGCACAATAGGCCTTCAGTGACTTGGTAAATTTAGCGGTTGTCCAACGGGTGGTTTTGGTGGATTTTAAAAACTCATCCAGGGCTTCTTCCCTGACCACCATGGTATTGACATGCTCTCCTTCCGGATCGAAATAGACATCGGCCCATTCTTTGAATGTGGTTCCCATGTCGGCAAGCAGTTTACGCAGGGTTACATCTTTCAGCGGAGCATCTATCTTCCGGGGAGAGGGGACCGAAAGGTAGAATTTCAGGCACTGGGCGAAGAAATTCAGGTCGGCATTCCATTCCTCTTCATTGTAGTCGTCGAAAAGGTTCTTCCCAAAGTCGTCGGCAATCTTCCGGGTAGCTTTGTAGTTGTTGCGTTCGGTTTTCTCATGGTAATAGTCTGAAAATGCCGTATACAGTACCCGGGCTTCGGTGGAATCATCCGAGTTCCGGAGCGGGAAATTGGATGTAAAGCAAAACTTCGGGGATTTGCTGAAGGGAATTTCGTACGACTGGTTATTTTTAGGGTTGACGGTCATCACACCGGTAATTGTGTCGTAGAAGAATTCAAACGGCAAATACCGGTCGGCATCATCTACCAGAATATAATCCGTATATTCCGTCACCCGGTCGTAGATGTGGGGATTTTTCGTAATCTCCGGATTCCGGCCGGGAAGAGTGACCGATTTCTTAAAGATATTCAGAGCCGAAAAGCAGAAAGATTTACCACTCCGGCCGTGGCTTTCTTCTTCCGGACTTATTTTGTTGTCGATGGCAAACACTGCCCATGGGCGCGCCCGGTTCTTGTATTGGTGGAGCAAATACCCGATAGCAAACATTTTATTGATGAGATGTTCTTTTTGGTCCCGGATTTCTTCCGGTGAAAGTAATTCTCCGTCAATACAAAATTTATGTTCCTGCAAGTATTTTTGCTGGTATTCCGGTTCTTTTTCCTCCAGTCGGGTTTCCAGTTCCGTCTGCCAGTGTACCCGGCTGGCATTGATTAGGTAGCAGAAGAATAAGCTGTCCTGGTTGTAAATTTCGATATCATAAGTATCGTTGTCTTTATCCCAGATGATCCGGAAAGGTTCAGGAAGTAGCCGGAAATTGTGCGGGATTACCTTTTCTTCCCAAACGCACTGTACTGTGTCTACGGGCCGGAATTCCTTGATTTCTTCTCCGGTGACCTTTATGGTTTTGTTGTGGAAAAACAGGAACTGGGATTCGGCACTATAATCGGTAAAATCGAGTTTTAGTTTTTTCAGTCCTTTCAGGGTGGCTTCGGAAAGCTGATTAGGCTTACGAACCACATTACGGAGGGGTATCGGCAAATAGCGCTTTTCCATGAATTCCAGCACGAAATCTTTGATTTCTTCAGACTCGACTTCCCGTACGACATTATTTTCGACACGGACAAAAATGCTTTTGCCTTTGGTGTTTTTATATTCGATACGGCCAAAACCGTTTGCATTCAGGAAAAACAAGGCGTGTTCATCGTTGAAGTAGTATCTTTTCCCGTCTTCCTTGGTCACTTCATCCCAAAAACGCAGGGGCATAGCTACGTTCATCAGCTTCTGGAAGTCTTTCCGGTCCGGATAGAGTTCTACGTAGTCCCGAAGATCTTTCCGGGGTTTACCGCGGTTGTCTTTATATTCCCGCAATGATTCGGGCAGCCAGATGAAACGGATATCCAGGTATTGCAATCCTAAACGGATGGCCGACCGGATACCGGTTTCATCGATGTCCGGAAGAACGTATAACGTTTCTACACACCGCATAATCATTTTGTATTGGGATTCTGTCAGCCGGGCAGTTTCGGAGTTCAGCCAAAGAACGTGATAACCAAAGCCGGCAACGTTGAGCGAATCCCGGTCGCCACTGCATAAAATGGCCTCCGGAAGCTTTTCTATTTCTTTTTCCTGTTCCCGGCCTTCCGGCTCTTCCAACATTTGTTTGCTCCGGGAATCCCCATACGCTTTTTGGAGCTGATGAAGACCGTTAATGTAGTCTTTCGGTTTGTTACCGACATAGGAAAAACGATATTGCTTTTCCGGATTGAGCGGCTGATAGATTTTTTTCCATTCCTGGTGATCGAACAGGAAAATTGGATAGTTGTCTGTTGCACGGGTAATACGGGCTTTCCGGTTTTTAATGTAGGTAAACGACTTGAGGGAAAAGACGTAGTACTTTTTACAAACATCTTTGGTTACCTTAGGCCCCAAAACCTGTAATTCATCCTCGGAAATGGTGTCGTTGACCTCAAAGAAATAGCTGCCTTCTTCTTCATCACTCTTGGCATCGCGGTATTCGACTTCCGGCTTGTTGATGTTCTGCTTGAGGGCACCGATATTGTACCGGCCGGCTAAAAGAGCTATCGCTTCACGGAAACTTTTCCCTTCTTCCCGGGCACATACCTGGATTCCGTTGCGAGGAATTTGGTCGTCACCGAAGTCGGTCACCAGCCAATTGCCGTCAGCAGCTTGTTTCAGTGATGCTGAAGGCGTCCTTTCTTCCCGGATTTTGAATCTCTTTTCCCTTGTTTCCAAGGCCTGCCGGGCTTGAGGATAGTAATACAGAATGATATCCAAGCCACCGTTCGTGGCGTCCAATATATCTTGTTGTTCTACATACATAGTTACGTTGTTACATTTTTTCTTGGTATTTGTCAACCCTGCTTTTTCAGACTCCACATGTATTTGGGAATCGTTACCAGAAACTCTCCTAACTTTGTTGTCAATTCTGGTTCCGGTACTTCACAGGCAAAACTGTATTCAAAAACTTCTCCGCTAAATTGAATTTTTCCGTCTTTCTCTTGGAGGACATACCGATCGAAAAGGAGCAAAAGAGCCTGTAAAGTTTTATCAGGTTGCAGCATGGTCTTTTTTATATTTTCTGACATATACATAAGAACGAAGCGGAGAAGTGACCGTCTTATGCTTCAAAATGAAGGTCTCGAATCCATATCGTTCCAGATTTTCACAAATCAGTTTGGCCCTGTCCGGATTGATCCGGACAGTGATGAAGTCCCAGTTTTTGGACAGTTCCCGTTTCATAGCGATTTCTCCATAAATTGATTAGACATACTTATCTCGAGTTCTGTATGTCTTTTTTCTTTTTAGCCACAAAGGTGTCCATCGCATTGAAAAATGTTCCGACAGGAATCTCTATCCATTTCTCAGGATTCACCATCCAATCATTCGTAATTTCAGAACGACTTATACTTAAACCAAAAGGCGCTGTTTTATTTTCAGCAATATGAGAAATAAAAAAATAGGTGTCGTTATCTTTACAGTAATAAGTCTTATGGACCATCGATTTAAGCATAACGGACTTTTCCGCCAGGATTTCTTTGCGTAAACGCTCCGTTTCCTTACGATATTTTTCGTACAGAGCTTCTTTGTCTGAAAGTAGTGTCATATTTCTAAGTTTTTAACGTTGGGAATTAATTGACCGGAGAGGGGATTCGAACCCGGATAACCTTCTGTCAGCTGTTCGCGCGATAGCCGTTATCCTTACATATTACGCACCTGCGATCTTCTCCGGAGGGTGTCCCGGCCATGACGCTACGGCCGGGACTTTGTGAAAGAACTCACCGCTTTGAACCTTCCCCGGTGCGGCATCCGGAGGTCACTCAACACAGACTATATTCCTAATTCTGTAACTATTCCGATAAGTGCAACGGCATTGGCTACATTAAACTTGTCTTTTAGTTTTTCAATCCGGCTTTTTACAGCAGATTCGGAAATACACAGAGCATCCGCCATCTCTTTGGCTGTTTTGCCGGATTTCAATTCACGGAGGGTGGCAATTTCGTGACTTCTCAATGCGATATCGCTGCCGCATATTTTACCACGACCGGGACAATCGGTTCGCTGGCAAGCAGAATTGTAGGTATCCGGCGTAATTTGGTCATCAATGCTGTCCGGATCCCCATCAAGGGCGCCGAATTTGCAGAAAAGCCACTGTCTGAAACCGGACTCAAAACCGGTAATACCGAATTGTTTCCGGATAAAGTCCTGACTTTCTTTGTCTTTCATGTACATTTCTACAAAATTGCGTTTTTCCATACCTGGCAAATCCTGGAATAAAATCCGTACTCCGTTGTAAATTGCATATAATTCCCCTCTGTGGGCAAATATTTCGGTTCCGGAAAATATCCCGGCCGGAATGTTGGCGCTTTGGCCAAAGTGTTGTACATTTGTTTCCATAATCGTAAGATTTGAATCCCACTGATTGCTTGCTGGCAGAAGTGGGATTTTTTGTTTATATTCTTGTTTTTCTGTTTTTTAAATTAGAAAAACAATTTGTCCGGATTGAGCCTAACGCAATACTATGAGTGATGTAAAGTTCTTCGACACATTGCATAATCATATCGTACTGTTCTTCCGTCAATTTAGAGGTTTCAGAACCCAGCCAAAGTGGATAATAACCAGAACTCGCCAAATGAAGGGCATCATGTAAACCATTACATAATATTCCTGCCGGAAGCTTTAGGGAATTTTTATACTGTTGCTCTTTTTGGAAAGCTTGAAACTTTTGGATTAACACATTCAGTCCATAAACATAGTTTTCAGGTCTGTTACCAATAGAGAGAATACGATATTGCTTTTGGGGATGTAAGGGTTGATATATTTGGCTCCACCCTTCATGTTGTAATTTGAAAATGGGATAATTTTCAGTGGCTCCGGTTACTCTCACGTTGGAGTGATTGACATGACTAAAACTCACTAACGGATATATACCATATTCAGCACATATTTTAGGGGTTAAAAAGGGACTAAGTACTTTTAAGTCAGATACTGAAATTTCTGTTTTATATACAAATGAATAATCCCCTTCGGTTTCTTCTGGGAAAACCTCCCGATAGCCTATGATCGGTTGATATGTTTTCCGGATTTCGTTGTTTTGAATGAGTGTATCAGTCTGCATAATTGTAAGATTTAAAGGTTATTTACTTAGGTATTCTGCTATAGCCAATCGGACGATATGAGCTATTTTTGTATTCATTTCTTTTGCTTTTTCATTCAGCAAACGTTCCATTTCCTCTGGAATTAGCACGTAAAGACGCGCCGTCGGGCGCTTAAGTGCAAGATTCATACTTTTTACTGTTTTTTCTTCCATATCTTTTGATTATATTTATATCACAAATGTATGGTGAAATTTCAAAGGTATTATATATTTTAATTTATAAAATGCTTTGTACGATATAATTTAAATTCATTCTAAGTAGTTGTGTATGTATAATGGATTGAAAATAAAATCTTTAATAGAAAACAAAGGAATCTCTCAAAAGGATGTATACAAAAAAGCTGGTATGTCAAAACCTACTTTTGATGGACTTGTTAAGGAAGGTGCAAACCCAACGGTTCGAAATATCGAACTAATTGCAGATGTATTACAATGTTCTATTGATTATTTTTTTGACCGAAGTATTGAAATATCTGATCCAGCATTGTCGATTACCGGTAATGGCAATAAAATACAGCACGGAGATGGTAATATAATGATTGAAACTCAAGCGAAAGAGATCGAACATTTGCAACAATTACTGGCAGAGAAAGAACGAACCATACAGATATTAATGAAAAGGTAATATGGCAACAATCTATGACCCCCATTTCAATTTGGATGCTCAATTAAAGGCTTTGGGTTTTATCCCTCAAAATAGTAATAAAGAAAAAGAAGATGTCTATCAGGCAACTCATTTAGGTGTTCGATATGAAAGGCATATTACGGTGTATATTCATTACGATGCTCCCATATTTCTAAACGAAAGTCTGTGTACTTCTATGTCCGTATATGCTGATGATAATCTTATTTATTCCGGGATGCGACCGTTTACAGCAGAACAATTCTATTATATATTTTCAAGTATATTGCCCAATGAAGAATATATCCAAAAATTGCAAGATGCTTTAAGGGAGCATGAATATTTACCGAATATGGGATAGGGCTTTGTGCTTCTACTAATAGATAATTGAAAATAAAGAAATATTGAAAAAATTAATTTGAGTGATTTGTTGTTGAAATTATTGTAATGAATGAAGAATTAGTAAAATTGATAAAAGATTTATTTAGTGAAGCAGGTACAAACAAGGTAACTTTTTGGACATTAACACTAATTTTAATTGTTAATATTGGTGTTGTTATTATTAATTGCTTTACCCAATTTAAATTGAAAACAAAAGAAAAAAGTATTTTGAAGTATGGTAAAATTCAAGATCGATCTTTAGAAATTTGTGTTGAATTGTATCATAAGTTGGAACAGATTTCTCTTATGACAGAAGCTGTAAATGCAGAAGAACTTGCAAAAAAAGTAAATGAAATAAATGCTTTTATTCAACATTATAAATTATTTATTTCAAATGAATTACGAAAATGTTCTCAGGATATTACAGATTATTATATGAATATACAAACAGTCCCCTCATTAAAAGATTGGGGAAAAGAACAAAAATTGTTTGATCAATTTAGCAAAACATTTAATAAATGACATTAGACGTCCCTAAAATATTTAAAGCAAATGATGTCATAAGTTTTATTAATAACATACAGGTTATTTTTAAAATGCAAGAATCTATGACCCCAAATGTGAGAATAGATCTTACAAAAATCAAACAGATATCTGCTTTAGGAATTTTAGTGATTTATAAAGTCATAGAATATACCTATGTTAATAATTGCTTTAAGAAACCAGAACTAAATGTTAATGAGTATATTCAACAAAAATGGAAAGAATATGGTTTCTATGATTTGATTCATCTATATGTATCTAATAAAGATATTGCTGAAAAAGGTTATAAAGATTTGTCTATAAAATTGCAAGATAAATTTTTTATTGCTCCGCAAGCTCTTTTACGATCTGATAATTATTCTAAAGAAATGATTGAAAAGAAATTTTTGCCTCCAATTAGAAAATATTATAAAGATTCTCCCAAAATAGTTTCAATGGTTTTTTTATGTTTGAGTGAGATATTGTTAAATTTTTGGGAGCATGCTGTAAATGATATGCGGTCTATAATTGTGGCAGAGGGTAATAAAAGTAATATTGAAATAATATGTGCAGATACTGGAGATGGTATTATTTCGACTTTAGGCGGATCTTATAAAGAGCATAAATTTACACCGATTGATATTATAAGAAAATCTGTAGAAAAAGGAGAAACATCGAAAAAAATGTCTAATCATATGGGATATGGTTTATGGATTTTAAATGAAATAACGACACGAGTACGAGGACGCTTACATTTATATTCACAAGGAGTTTATTTAAAAAATGAAAATAGCAAAATATTAACAGGGAAAAGTGGTTATTGGCAAGGAACAATTATATACTTATCTTTACCTTTAAATAATCCAATAACTTTAACTGATATAGAGTCGTATGTTAATAATGGACAGATAAAATTGAATATGGTATGAAAACAATAGTAGTTAAAAAATTTGGAAGTATAATTAGTGATAAAGAGACTGGCAATGCTTTATTAGAGGAATTGAAGCAAGGATTAAAGGAAAATGATGAGATAATACTTGACCTAGAAGGAGTAATTTCTATGGCTACATTTTGTTCAAAACAAGTTTTTGGTTCATTATATTTAGAATTAGGGGCTGATAGTTTTTTTTATAAGATTAAATTTAAAAATGCAACTAATGATGTTTTAGCGATTATAAAAATAGGAATACAAAGTGCTCTAGAAGAATTTGAGAAAAAATAAAACTGTAAGTTTATATGATTCTTAGCTTTATTGTTTTATTGACTAAATAGACAAAAACTAAAATCAAATAAATCAAAAGCTTACAGTGACGTCAAAATTCCAGTCATCTCGACAGAAAAGGGGACGCACTGATTATCAGTGCGTTTTTGTTTTTGAAATAACCAGAACTTTCAGGTTTTTTCGATAAAAAACAAATAATAATAAAATCGATTCCACCGTCTCTATCCTGTCCTTATGTCACTCTAAATGTGAAGTTTCCATAAATAATACAAAAGGCGGGTGGGATTCCGGAAATTAGCTTGTATTTTTACGTATCGAATAGAAAAATTCGTAATCCAAAGATTGAACGATGAAAAAAACAATCATTTTCATTGCGTTTTTTCTATTCGGCTGGACCCTCGTTTCGGGGGCCCGGATAGAGAAGGCGTTGCAATATAATCAGCACACACTGAAAGATCATTACAAATATAAGAAAACAGTGCGTCAGATTCAATGGAATAAAATTTCGCAGAAACTGGATTCGTTGCTTATTCTGGAAGAAATCGCCACAGAATTCGGAGCACTGAATAATTATAAAAATAAGAATGGACTGGCACCATTAGTCAACTCATTCAAGCACAATGCATACAAGCATGTAGTGGATAAAAACGGCACCAAACGGGATCAAGGCATCCCCTTTTACCGGACGGGCAATTTAAGCGCTCCCGAATGCTACGGAAAGGACGGAGCTTTAGTGTGGATTCTACGGGATAGCGCTGACTATCTGGTCATTGTCCCGGCAGAATTTGACGGCGTCTGGCTGGTGCCAAGCAAGTATGTTGACCGATTGCCGGTGAGAAGATTTACAAAAACAATTTTTGTGGACCGTACGAACCAGAACATTGTGACTTTAGAACAAACTGATACCGCGTGGCTGGTGAGGAGTATGAATCCCGCCACAACCGGTGTCAGGAGGCCGCCGTACAGACAGGAAACTCCTACCGGAATATTTGTCGTACGCTCAAAAACCACCTCCATGATGTTCACCAAGGACGGCAATTCAGAGCTTGCGGGGTATGCGCCGTGGGCGAGCCGTTTTTCGGGGGGAGGATACATTCACGGTGTACCGGTGAATTATCCGAACAAAAAGGTGTCGGAGTTCAGTTGGTCGCTCGGAACGGTTCCACGATCGCACATGTGCGTCCGAAGTGCTACGTCGCATTCCAAGTTCATTTACGATTGGGCTTCGACAGACAGGGCGCTAATCATCATTTACGACTAAATTAAAGTATGTACAAAGCGTGGTGTTTATTTTTTTTGGTGTGTTGTTATCATGTTACAAAAGGAAATCCGGATTCGGCAGTAAAAATTTCAACCGACAGCCGTCGGTTGTATCATGAACTGAATTTAAAAGACGTGGTCGGTTTTCCCGCATTTGAGGAAGCCTTGAAAGGCTTTCGCCAGTTTGAGCAGGAAAGGGCGATTCTCACGCTGATTGATTTTACCAAACCTTCTACGGAACAACGGCTGTGCGTCATTGACTTACAAGAGCAGCAAACCCTGTTCAAATCACACGTTTCCCACGGAAGGAACAGCGGAGGGAATTATGCCGTCTCTTTCTCCAACCAGCCCCAATCCTTCAAAAGTTCCCTCGGCTTTTTCCGGACGGGCGACACGTATTACGGGAAAAACGGCTATTCGCTCATTCTGGAAGGACTGGAAAAAGGGAAAAATGACAAGGCGAAGGAACGGGCGATTGTGATGCACGGGGCCAAATATGCAGACCCTGCCGTCATCAAAAAGCAGGGACGCCTGGGGCGAAGCCTGGGATGCCCCGCACTCCCCCCTGCCGTAAGCCGGGAAATTATCAACACGATTAAAGACGGTGCCTTGTTATATATTCACGGGAATCCGTAATTACAACAGGTTTTATTTCTGCCTGCATAATTTCTGCTGCCTTTTTTCATCAATATTGAATTAATGTTGTAGTTTTGCGCGTATATACGTCAATTAAAACTATCGTTATCAAGGAATGAGAAAATGGAGTATTGATGATTCGGCGGAACTGTATAACATCAACGGTTGGGGCCTGAATTATTTTTCTATCAATGACAAAGGGCATGTCGCCGTAACACCGAAAACAGGAGGGCCTTCCATCGATTTGAAAGAACTCATGGAAGAGTTGCAGTTGCGTGATGTCGAAGCCCCGGTGTTGTTGAGGTTTCCGGATATCCTGGACAACAGAATCGAAAAAATCTCCCATTGTTTCGAACTGGCCGCCAAAGAATACGGATATACTTCCAAAAATTTCATCATCTATCCCATTAAGGTGAATCAGATGCGCCCCGTTGTTGAGGAAATTGTCAGCCACGGCAATAAATTTAATATCGGACTGGAAGCCGGATCAAAACCGGAATTGCATGCGGTTCTTTCCATCGATATTGATGACGAGGCTATGATTATCTGCAACGGTTATAAGGACGAGAGTTATATCGAACTCGCCCTGTTGGCTCAGAAAATGGGGAAACGTATTTATCTGGTAGTGGAGAAACTCATGGAGCTTCGCAACATTGCCAAGTTAGCCCGGAAGATGAATATCCGTCCCAACATCGGAATCCGGATAAAACTGGCAAGTTCGGGCAGCGGGAAATGGGAGGAATCGGGCGGCGATGTCAGCAAATTCGGCGTAAATTCGAGCGAGCTACTGGAAGCCCTTGATATTCTGGAGGACTACCAAATGAAAGATTGCCTCCAGTTGATTCATTTCCACATCGGCAGCCAGGTCACCAATATCCGTCGCATCAAAACGGCACTGAAAGAGGCTTCCCAGTTTTATGTCCAGTTGCAGAACATGGGTTACAGCATCAATTTTGTTGATATCGGCGGCGGTCTGGGCGTGGATTACGACGGTACGCGTTCCGCCACCTCCGGCAACAGCATGAACTATTCCATTCAGGAATATGTAAACGACGCTGTTTCCTCTATCGTTGATGCGTGCGAAAAAAACAATCTCCGGCAACCTAATATTATTACCGAATCGGGACGCTCTCTGACTGCCCACCATTCGGTACTCGTGTTCGAGGCACTGGCAAGCACTCATTTACCGGCATTCGACGAAAACGAAGAGATAAAAGAAGACGCCCATGAATTAGTGAAAGAGTTGTATGACCTGTGGGAAAACCTCAACCAGCCCCGTTTGCTCGAAACGTGGCACGATGCCGTTCAATGCCGGGAAGATGCGCTGGGACTTTTCAATCTGGGATTGATTGATCTCCGTACCCGAGCACAAGTGGAACGGCTGTTCTGGTCCGTAGCCCGCGAGGTATATGCCATGGCGGAAGCAACAAAGCACGCTCCGGACGAATTGAAGAAGATTGCCAAAATGTTGCCGGACAAGTATTTCTGCAATTTTTCGTTGTTCCAATCGCTTCCGGATTCCTGGGCCATCGACCAAATATTCCCGATTGTCCCTATTTCCCGGCTCAATGAACAACCGACGAAATCCGCTACAATACAGGACATCACCTGCGACTCGGACGGTAAAATAGATAATTTCATCTCTACCCGCAATTTTTCCTACCATTTGCCGGTGCACGAACTGAACAATAAAGAACCTTATTATCTGGGGGTATTTCTGGTGGGTGCTTACCAGGAAATCCTGGGAGACTTGCACAACTTATTCGGAGACACAAACGCCGTCCACATCAAAGTGAAAGGGAATGAGTATGTCATAGACAAAGTCATTGAAGGGGAAACCGTGGCGGATGTATTGGATTACGTGCAATTCAATCCGAAAAAAATGGCACGCACTGTAGAGGTATGGGTAACCACTTCTGTCAAAAAAGGTATCATCTCCGCAGCAGAAGGGCGGGAGTTCCTTTCCAATTACCGTTCCGGCCTGTATGGTTATACCTATCTGGAATAAATTGTTTTTTATAGCCACCCAATGCCATGATAACCTACATCATCATTGCCCTGACGGTTTTTGTCTCCCTGACCTGTTTCAACAACCGGCAATTGTTTGAAAAATTAGCCTTGAATCCCTATTGTGTGATTCACCGTCACGAATGGTACCGGATTATCACACATGGGTTTGTCCACGCCGACACCACGCACCTTTTTGTAAACATGTTCACCTATTGGTCTTTCGGCACATACATCGAAAAGGTGTTTGAGGCCGCGGGCTGGGGAACTCTAAACTATTTACTGCTTTACTTCGGCGCCATGATTATCGCCTCCCTGCCTGACGTGATAAAATACCGGAATGCAGCATGGTATCGTTCCATCGGAGCCTCCGGTGCCGTGTCCGCCATTCTGTTTACTTCCATATTTCTCAATCCGTGGGACAAGATACTGCTTTTCGCCGCTATTCCTGTTCCCGGCATTGTGTTTGGAGTGATTTATCTGATATACTGCCAATACATGGCAAAACGAGGAGGCGACAACATCAACCACAACGCCCATTTTTTCGGCGCCGTGTACGGGTTCATCTTCCCGCTATTCATAAATCCCCGTCTGTGGGATGTATTTCTCAGGCATTTTTAAATACAGAATGCCTGCAACATGCAGGCGGTAAAGAACCTTCCACCTATCGCCCTCAAAATAGTCTTCATTTATTTTGTTGAAGTAAACTTTTTCGCTTTTTTCAGTGGAAAAGTATGTAGTATCTTGCTACAAGGTCTCACTCTGTTCCATATATACTCTATGTCTCCTGTATTACTCCTGTAACCGGCAGGTCGGAGGGAGTACAGGAAAGGTACAGGAGAGATAAAAGAGAGGGGGACTTCGCAGGGAGGTTGTGGGGAGGACAATAAGTTAAAATAAGCATCCCTTCTCCCTGTTTTTATTCCACTTTTTTTGTAATTTAGGCGCTTAATAGGGCAGAATCCTATCACAGAAATTCCGTAAATAATTAACAAACATGATGTATACCATAGAACAATTGAGGGAAATCATCAGCCGGGAGTTTTCCAAACAGGAGTATGTGGAAGAACCTGTTTCTTTGTTTGAACCGATTCAGTACATTCTGGAAGACGGCGGAAAACGTCTGCGGCCAGTATTAGCGCTGATGTCCTACAATTTATACCGCGATGATATTGAAAAAGCATTGAAATCAGCTATCGGGATAGAGATTTTCCACAATTACACACTTTTGCACGACGATGTGATGGACGATGCCGAGCTGAGACGAGGACGCCTGACGGTACACAAGAAGTGGAACAGCAACGTAGCTATTTTAAGCGGCGATGCGGCAGCAATCACCGCCTATAAATACATCGAAACCTGTGAAGACCGCTACCTGCGGCAGGTTATCGACGGATTCAACCAGGTAGCAATGGATGTATGCAAAGGCCAGCAATACGACATGGAATTTGAAACCCGGAATGACGTAACGGAAGAAGAATACATCCACATGATTTATCTGAAAACCTCGGTGCTGATTGCCGGCAGTTTGCGCCACGGCGCCTTGATTGCAGGGGCTCCGGAACACGAGTACAAAGCCTTGTATGACTTCGGCGGATTTTTAGGTCTGGCTTTTCAGTTGCAGGACGATTACCTGGATGTCTATGGAGACGTGGCGGAGTTTGGTAAAAAGATTGGAGGAGACATCACGGAAAACAAAAAAACCTATCTTCTGATTAAAGCCCTTGAACTGGCAGGCGAAGAGGATAAAGCCCTACTGCAATCCTGGCTTGACAAAAAAGACTTCGATGCCAATGAAAAAGTGGAAGCAGTCACAGCGATTTACAATCGCTTGGGAATACGGGAACTGACATTGAAAACCATCGAGAACTACCTCAAAAAAAGCCGGGAAGCCCTGGATAAAATCGATGTCGGGGAAAGCCGGAAAGCTGCATTCTATGAAATGATAAACTATTTGGGAGAGAGAAAAAAATAGTCATGACGGAAGAGGAAAAAAAATCAGTATTGGATAAACGTTATCTGCGCATGGCCCGGATTTGGTCTGAAAACTCCTATTGCCAACGGCGGCAGGTGGGTGCTCTGATTGTAAAAGACAAATCGATTATTTCAGACGGATACAATGGTACTCCTTCCGGTTTTGAAAACCGGTGTGAAGACGAAGAAAATGTGACTAAACCTTACGTATTGCATGCCGAAGCCAATGCCATAACGAAAGTAGCAAAATCAAGCAACAGCAGTGAAGGGGCGACACTGTATGTCACGGCTTCCCCTTGCATCGAATGTGCAAAACTGATCATACAGGCCGGAATACGGCGTGTGGTATATTCCGAACAATACCGCTATGCAGATGGAATAGAATTATTGAAAAAAGCGAACGTTGAAGTTGAATTGGTGAAAATAAATTAGAAGGTTATGTACAAAAACAGCATAAGAATGATTTTAATGCCGATTATCGTCGCTCTGGCGATAGTGGCAGGAATGTTTATCAACTCCCTGTTTATCCGCAAGGACATTCAGAATAAGCGGGAATTATTTTTACCGGTGCAGGGAAGTAAAATGGACATGATACTGAATATGATTAATCATTCCTATGTCGATACGGTAGATATAAAAAAAATAGAAGAAGGCGCTGTCGAAGCGATTATCAAGGACCTCGACCCTCATACCGTCTACATTCCGGCAAAAGACCTGGAAAAAGTCAACGAAGGCATGACCGGTAATTTCGGGGGAATCGGCGTGCAGTTTTACAAATACCTGGACACGGTTACGGTGGTAAAAGTAGTGCCCGGAGGGCCTTCGGAGGCCGCCGGAATCCAGGACGGCGACCGCATTATCCGAGTAAATGACACGTTAATTGCCGGAGTGAAAATGGACGATAAAAAAATCATGGCCATGATGCGGGGACAATTGGATACGGAAGTCACCCTCACTATTTTGCGTCGTGGACAGAAACCAATGGTCAAGAAAGTGGTACGGGGAAACATTCCGATAAAGAGTGTGGAAGTGGCTTATATGGCAAACGACACCACCGGATATGTGAAAGTGAGGACGTTCGGCATGAACACTTATGACGAATTTATCACAGCATTGGAGACACTGCAAAAACAGGGAATGAAGAAATTAATTGTTGATTTGAGAAACAATGAAGGAGGAATCCTGCCGATAGCCCTGAAAATGGTAAATGAGTTTCTGGATGGCAACAAACTGATTTTATATACCCAAGGGAAAGCTTCTCCCCGTTCCGATTATTACTCCAACGGCAAAGGACGCTTTAAAGACCTGTCGTTGGTTGTACTGATTAATGAGGCCAGTGCTTCCGCCAGTGAGATATTTGCCGGAGCGATACAGGACAATGACCGGGGTGTGATTGTGGGACGCCGTTCCTTTGGCAAAGGACTGGTACAGGAACAGCGGATGTTGCCGGACGGTTCGGCCTTACGTTTAACCATTGCCCGGTATTACATCCCTTCGGGCCGTTCCATTCAACGTCCCTATGATGAAGGCAAAGAAAAATATTACAGCGATTTTTATCAGAGAGTCGTACACGGCGAACTGGAGGTAAAAGACAGTATTCACTTTGATGAAAACCTGAAATTCCAGACCGTCGGAGGACGCACGGTATACGGAGGAGGAGGAATCATGCCCGATGTTTTTGTACCGGTAGACACGGTAGGGTATTCAAAATACCTGGGCGAACTGAACCGTTCCATGAAATTGTACGATTTTACTTTCGACTTTATGGACCGCCACCGGGCAGAAATGAGCGGGATCAAAGACTACAAGGCTTTGCTGAAATATCTTGACCGGTTTGATTTGGTCGGAGAAATGGTGCAATACGCCTCCCAACGAGGAATAAAGAAAAATCCCAAGGATTTAAAGACTTCCTACAAAATCATTCAAAACTATATCCAGGCGTATATCGGACGGCACGTCCTCGACGATGACGGCTTTTACCCCATTCTCAGAATGACGGACGAAACGATAAAGGAAGCCCTGAAACAGTAAAGGGCCTTCCTGCTATCGGAACGATATGCGTCTCTGTTATTTCAAAAGCTTTTCAATTACCCGGATCATTTCCTGAAATTCCCGGGGATTATAAAGGCGGGTGAGGTAAACGATTTTTCCCTGTTTATCCACAATGATATTGCGGGTGACACCTGCATTTTTAGCGGCATACGCATAAAAAGACTCTCCTTCGGTATCCAGGGTCAAAGGATAGGTGATTTTCAAATCCCGGGCAAATTTTGCCGTTTTTTCCGCACTCTCTTTCAAATCGATGCCGATTAAGGCGAAGGCGGAGTTGTTTTTATGTTTCTGCCAGATGTCTTTTTCAATATAGGGCATCTCTTTCCGGCACACGCCACACCAGCTGGCAGTAAATTGCAACATGACGACTTTTCCTTTGAAATCGGACAATTTCTTTACTGTTCCGTCCAAGTAACGGATTTCAATATCCGGAGCCATATCGCCGACTTTTACAATATATCCCCGCTCATCCGATTGTGCATTTGTGAACAGGACAAGCAAAAGAAACAGAAGAAAGAGACTCGTTTTTTTCATATTCATTACGGTTTAATTTTTCAAAGATAAAAAACTTCCGGAAGCTTTCTTTATCTTTAACCGCATTTTGACAACGGTAAGGCATAAACCGCAAAAAGACAAAAATTTCAAATTCCATGAATGCACAAGGATATGAAATTCATTTCGCCCCTTTGCAGGGGTATACGGACTGGATATATCGTAACAATTTCGCCCGTTTTTTCGGCGGGGCGGATGCGTATTATACCCCTTTTATACGTTTGGAACCCGGACACGCTTTCCGCAACCGGGATCTCCGGGACATGAATCCGGCAAATAATTCCGTTCCTCTGCTTATTCCCCAGATTCTGCCGGGAAATGCCGACGAATTCCGAGAATTGACCCGATTGGTTGCGAGCAACGGGTACCAACGGATTGACATTAATTTGGGCTGTCCTTTTCCCCTCATCGCCGGAAAGAAAAAAGGAGCAGGTATGCTGCCTTATCCGGAATTGGTAAAAGAGACTCTCAGCCCTATAGAAGAATTTCCGGATATCCGTTTTTCAGTCAAAATGAGATTGGGATGGAAGAATGCGGGCGAAGCTCATAATTTATTGTCCATAATAAACAATCTTCGCTTAGACTGTGTCTCGCTTCACGCAAGAATTGGCATCCAACAATACAAAGGTTCTCCCGATTACAACTCTTTTTCCCGGTTTTATCAGGCTTGTGAGCATCCGGTTTTCTATAACGGCGATTTAAAATCGACAGAAGAAATTCATCAAGTTTTTCATGAATATCAGCGGCTACGAGGTGTTTTAGTAGGTCGTGGACTACTGTCTTCGCCGTGGATGGCTGCCGATTTTTATAAAAATGAAACAAAACCGGAGGCGGAACGTAAAAAACAGGTTTATGCTTTCCATGAAGCCCTGCTAAACGACTACAAAAATTACTTGCAGGGAGAAAGTCAACTGCTGAACAAAATGAAAACGCTTTGGGATTACCTCCTGCCGGATACAGATCGGAAAATTATAAAGAAAATCCGGAAAGCGACCCGGTTGTCCGATTATTGTCAGGCGGTAAAACAGATTTTAGATTAGTATGCGCAACGTCCTTTACATCGCTGTCGGTGTACTTTCCGTCATATTGGGCATCATCGGGATATTTATTCCGGGTTTGCCCACAACGCCATTTTTACTGCTCAGTTCCTGGCTCTTCTACAAAAGTTCCGGACGACTGCACAATTGGCTGCATGGTTCCGTTTTAGGAAAATACATCCGCCGTTACGAGGAACGCCGGGGAATGAGCTGGGGCTCCAAATTCGTCTCCATAGCCTGCATGTGGACCATGATCTGTATCTCGGCCTTCGGAGTGATTGAAAACGGCCATATACGCCTCCTTTTGCTGATTTTAGGAGGTATCGGAACGGCAAGCGTCTTGTTTATCGTCCCCTCGGCAAAAAAATAACGGGACTTACGCCCCGTTACCTATCTTTCAGCTCTCTTGTCAGATAACAATGTTGATGATTTTCTTCGGTACGATAATCATCTTTTTCACCGGTTTTCCATCCAGGTATTTCGCCGTTTCCGGTGCTGCCAGGACTGCTGCTTCAATATCGGAATTGGTTGCAGCCAGAGACATATTCAGCTTAAATCTCACTTTCCCGTTAAAAGAAACCGGATAATCAAAACTATCTTCCGTCAGGTATTTTTCCTCCCATTTAGGAAATACTGTTTCATTTACACTTCCGGCGTGTCCCAAACGGTGCCACAACTCCTCTGCAATATGCGGAGCATAGGGAGCAAGTGTGACAATCAACGGCTCCAAAACTGCCTTTTTGTTGCATTTCAAGGCGGTCAGCTCATTGGTTACAATCATAAATGCCGGAACAGAAGTATTAAAAGAGAAATTTTCAATATCCGATTCAATTTTCTTAATGGTCTTATGCAGCACCTTCAGCTCTTCCTTCGTAGGCTCCTCATCCGTGACAATCAATTGGTCGTCATTGACATACAACCGCCAGAATTTTTTCAGGAATTTGAAAACGCCGTCAATGCCTTGCGTATCCCAAGGCTTATGGGCTTCCAAAGGACCCAGAAACATTTCATATAATCTTAATGTATCGGCTCCGAATTCCTCAATAATATCGTCGGGATTGACCACATTAAACATGGATTTGGACATTTTTTCCACAGCCCATCCGCAGATGTATTTCCCGTCTTCAAGGATAAATTCGGCATCGGCAAACTCCGGCATCCAATTTTTGAAAGCCTCCAGGTCAAGTACATCATTGTGCACAATGTTGACATTAACATGGATTTCCGTCGTATCATACTGATTTTTCAAACCGCAGGAAACGAATGTATTGGTACCCTGTATGCGGTACACAAAATTGGAGCGACCCTGTATCATCCCCTGATTTATCAGTTTCTTAAAGGGCTCCGGTTCACAAACATACCCCAAATCATACAGGAAATGATTCCAAAAGCGGGAGTAGATAAGATGTCCGGTGGCATGCTCGGCCCCTCCCAGATACAGGTCTACGTTTCTCCAGTATTCATTGGCTTCGCGGCTTACCAAAGCCTCATCATTGTGAGGATCCATGTAGCGCAGGTAATAGGCGGAAGAGCCGGCAAATCCCGGCATCGTATTCAGTTCCAAAGGATAGCCCTCCTCCGTCGTCCAGTTCTTAGCCCGCCCTAAAGGCGGTTCCCCGCTTTCAGTAGGCAGATATTTATCAATCTCCGGCAATTCCAAGGGTAATTTGGACTCATCCAGCATATACGGCATATCATCCTTGTAATAAACCGGAAACGGTTCTCCCCAATACCGCTGGCGGCTGAATATAGCATCACGGAGACGGTAATTTATTTTACTTTTCCCGATGCCTCTTGCCTCTACCTCTTCGGCAATTTTAGCTATCGCCTGTTTTACTTCCAGCCCGTTGAGCATGCCGCTGTTAATCATCTTCCCCTCTTTGGCATCGTATGAACTTTCACTTAAGTCTATCGCCTGACCGTTATCAATCACCGGCACAATAGGTAAATCGAATTTCCGGGCAAACGCATAGTCACGGCTATCATGAGCCGGAACGGCCATAATGGCTCCCGTACCATAGCCTGCCAGAACATATTCACTGATCCAAACCGGAATGGCTTCATGGGTAAACGGATTGACAGCATAAGCGCCGGAGAATACTCCCGTCACTTTTTTCACTTCACTCTGTCGTTCGCGTTCCGTACGTTTGGAAACGTAGTCGAGATATTCCTCTACTGCTTTCTGTTGTGAAGGGGTCACCAATTGCTTCACATAATCACTTTCAGGCGCCAGCACCATAAAGCTCACGCCGAAAATCGTATCGGGACGGGTCGTGAAAATCTGCAATTTCACATCGCTGTCCTTGACATCGAATATAATATCGGCACCTTGCGAACGGCCAATCCAGTTGCGTTGAATGTCTTTTAACGAATCAGACCAGTCAATCGTGTCCAGTCCGTCCAATAAGCGTTGTGCATACGCAGATACGCGCAAAGACCACTGACGCATTTTTTTCTGAACCACCGGATAACCTCCCCGAACGGAAAGTCCCTCTTTTACCTCATCATTGGCTAAAACAGTACCCAACTGCGGACACCAGTTCACCATCGTGTCGGCTAAGTATGCCAGACGGTAATTCAATAAAATCTCCTGTTGTTCTTTCGTGCTTTTGGCTTTCCACTCTTCCGCCGTGAAATGAAATTCTTCCCCGCAGGCCACATTCAACCCTTGGGTTCCGTTGGTCTCAAAAACTTTTATCAGTGAGGAGACAGGAAGCGCCTTTTTCTCATCGTAAGAGTAAAAACTGTTGAACATCCGGATAAACGCCCACTGTGTCCATTTATAATAACTGGGGTCACAAGTCCGGACTTCCCTGTCCCAATCGAAAGAGAATCCGATTTTATCCAACTGTTCCCGATAGCGCGCAATATTTTTTTCTGTCGTGATAGCCGGATGCTGTCCGGTTTGTATGGCATATTGCTCTGCGGGTAAACCATATGCATCGTATCCCATGGGATGCAAAACGTTGAAGCCTTTCAGACGTTTGAAACGTGAATATATATCGGAGGCAATATAACCGAGAGGATGCCCCACATGCAACCCTGCCCCCGAAGGGTAAGGAAACATATCCAAAACGTAGTATTTAGGCTTTGAGGCATCGGCTTTGACCTGATAGGTTTTGTTTTCTTTCCAGTAATTTTGCCACTTTTTTTCTACTTCTCTGAAGTTATATTCCATAATATGACCGATTTGATTTTTTCATTTGACGTACAAAGATATAAAAGAAAAAAGGAAATGCTATACCGGTAAAAAACGGAAAAAGGGCTGAAAAACCTTTTGACAGTTAAACAGCCCTTTTGAGTATGGAAAAACAAAGCAGCGTGACTGCCTTGATTTTATTACAAAATAAAATGATCGCTGATGGATTTGTGTTCTACCACGTTTCTGATGGTTTCAGCAAACATACCGGCAACGGAGATGATTTTTATCTTCGGAGACTGCCGTTTCAACGGAATGGAATCAGTAAAAATAACCTCCTCCAAAGCGGAATTTTCAATTCTTTCATACGCCTCTCCGGAAAGTACGGCATGTGTTGCCACCGCACGCACAGACTTAGCCCCCATTTTACTCAACATGTCAGCAGCTTTGCAAATGGTTCCTGCAGTGTCGATCATGTCGTCTACAATAACCACGTTTTTCCCTTCCACATTTCCGATAGCCTTCATTTCCGCCACTTCGTTCGGCCTTTCCCGGGTCTTATGACAAATCACCAATCCGGAGTTAAAGAATTTTGCCCACGAATTGGCTCTTTTTGAACCGCCGATGTCCGGAGATGCAATGGCCAGGTTATCCAGTTTTAATGACCGGATGTAAGGAGCCAATACGGTTGAACCATACAAATGGTCAACAGGAATATCAAAAAATCCCTGAATCTGGTCAGCGTGAAGGTCCATCGTCATGATCCGGTCCACACCGGCAGCACGCAACATGTTTGCGACCAGTTTGGCACCAATGGCAACCCTCGGACGATCCTTTCTGTCCTGACGTGCAAAACCGAAATACGGGATCACGGCAACAACTTTATAGGCAGACGCACGCTTGGCCGCATCGATCAGCATTAATAACTCCATAAGGTTATCACTGGGCGGAAATGTAGACTGTACGATGAAAACATGATCACCTCTCACGGTTTCATCATAAGCCGTTGCAAATTCTCCGTCACTGAAATGTAGTAAGGTTTTTTTCCCGAGTTCCAAATGAATGGATTTGGCAATATTTTCAGCAATATATTTGCTGTTTTCCCCGGAGAAAATCTTAACTTCGGAAAGATCTGACATAAATTTATTCGTTGATTACACCAATGCAAAAATAATGAATTAATCGAAAACGGAAAAAGAATCATCACGAAAGATTAGCAAACGACTGTATGCCGTTGGAAATGTAAAAGAAAAGGCTTAAGTTTGTAAAGAACTTTTAAACTGGAAGCTATGCCGTTACCACATTTTGTACGTTTTGACTGGGCCATGAAACGCCTGCTCCGACATAAAAGCAACTTCGTTGTGCTCGAAGGCTTCCTCAGCAGCCTGTTTGAGGAAAAGATTACCATTTGTAAGATTCTCGAGAGCGAAGGAAACAAAGAGGACATCACCGACAAATTCAACCGTGTGGACCTGTTGGCAGAAAACAGTAAAGGCGAATTGATTATTATTGAAGTGCAGAATAACCGGGAGCTGGATTATTTCCTGCGGATGCTCTATGGCGTATCGAAAGCCGTAACGGAATACATCTCCGAAGGTGATATGTATGAAAAGATTCGTAAGGTGTATTCTGTGAATATCGTGTACTTTGACCTCGGTCAGGGAACGGATTACGTGTACCACGGTCGCACGGAGTTCCGGGGCATCCACAACCATGATGTACTGAAACTATCGAAGCAACAGTCGGAACGTTTTATTTGTCAGGCAGCGGGGGATTTATTTCCGGAATATTATGTGTTACGGGTGAATGAGTTCGACCAAAAAGCAGTAACACCTTTGGACGAATGGATTGTTTTCCTTAAAACGGGAGAGATAGGGAACGATACTCAGGCTCCAGGCTTGGCAGAAGCGCGGGAGCGGCTGAAATTTTCGTCTTTGGACAAGCAAGACCGTGCGGCTTATTTACGCAATATCGAAAATTTGCGTGTTCAGCGCGGTGTGATAGACACGGCACGGATTGAAGGATTGGAGGAAGGACGGGCACAAGGAAGAGAAGAGGGGAAAGTGGAAGGAAAAGCTGAAAGCCGTTTGGAAATTGCCCGGAATATGAAATCGCTCGGCATTGCGACAAAGCTTATTATCTCGGCGACAGGATTGACAGCCGGAGAAATTGAAAACTTATAACTAAATAACAGGACTCAAAATGATGAGTAATTTAATCTGAAATTTTTATGAAAGGACTAAAAGAGTACATCGAAACGAACCAAAACCGTTTTTTGGATGAATTGTTTGAATTAATACGCATTCCATCTGTCTCTTCGATGACAGAACATAAACAGGACATGTACAAATGTGCTGAAAAATGGAAAGAAATATTGCTGAAAGCAGGTGCAGACAAGGCCGAAGTGTATGAAACAGAAGGTAATCCTGTGACTTATGGAGAAAAAATAATCGATGCCTCTCTACCCACAGTACTGGTATACGGCCACATGGACGTCATGCCTGTCGATCCGGTAAAATTGTGGAATACAAATCCTTTTGAACCTGTGATAAAAGACGGAAAAATCTGGGCACGGGGAGCCGATGACGATAAAGGACAGTGTTTCATGCACGCGAAAGCTTTTGAATTCATGGTGAAAACAGGTCAGTTGCCCTGCAACGTGAAATTCATGATCGAAGGAGAAGAAGAAATCGGTTCCGCTCACCTGCCTGACTTTTGCAGAAAATACAAAGAGATGCTGAAAGCCGATGTCATCCTGGTATCAGACACCGGAATGATTGCTCCGGACGTTCCTTCCATCACAACCGGCTTGAGGGGATTAGCCTATTGGCAAATAGAAATGACCGGTCCGTGCCGGGACCTGCATTCCGGTCTGTTTGGAGGCGCAGTAGCCAACCCGATCAATACCCTGGCTAAAATGCTGAGTCAGATGGTGGATGACAAAGGCCATATCACCATTCCCGGATTTTATGATGATGTACTGGTAGTCAGTGAAGCCGAGCGGGCTAAAATGGCAGAAGCCCCTTTCAATACGGAAGCATACAAAAAAGCAATTTGCGTAGACGAACTCTTCGGCGAAGAAGGATATACCACCAATGAAAGAACCGGAATCCGTCCCACGTTCGATATTTGCGGAATCTGGGGAGGCTATACGGGCGAAGGTTCAAAAACGATATTGCCGTCAAAAGCGTTCGCAAAAGTTAGCTGCCGGTTGGTACCCAACCAGAAACATGAGAAAATTGCCCAGTTGTTTAAAGAATATTTCGAGTCGATAGCTCCGGCCTATGTGAAAGTGGAAGTTACTCCGCTGCACGGGGGTGCCGCTTACGTATGTCCTATTGACCTGCCTGCATACCAGGCAGCAGAAAAAGCCTATACGGAAGTATACGGCAAAACTCCCATACCTACACGCTCAGGAGGAAGCATACCCGTAATTGCAGCCTTTGAAGAAATTCTGGGAATTAAATCGATTTTAATGGGCTTCGGACTGGAATCGGACGCCATCCATTCACCCAATGAAAACTATCCTCTGGAACAGTTCTTCAACGGAATAAAGACCATTCCACTGTTTTACAAGTATTTTACAGAAAAACAATAAGGTGAACAACATACCCCGGAAAAGTTTTCCGGGGTATGTTTTAATTTTCCTCCTTGAGAGATTTGAATCCGTGCCCCAAAATCTCCTTCGAGTCAATCACATTGATAAAAGCATCCGGATCAAGCTCCTGAATCTTATGCCGCAGAATCATCATTTCACGACGGGTAAGAACAGTATAGATGACATTTCTTTGTTCGCCCTTATACATGCCAACAGCCGGTAAAAGCGTAGCTCCCCGGTTTATATCTTCGATAATGACTTTCTTTATGGCATCCACCCGGTTAGTTACAATCATCATCGTTTTGTATACGGCGCCTCCCTCCAAAACGACGTCTATCACCTTGCCTTCAATAAAAACAACAATCCAGGAATACATGGGCAATGTCCACTCGCCAAATGCCAGAACGGTCGTCAATGTAATGGTGCAATCCACCAATATCACCAACTGTCCGAGCGAAATATGAGTATACTTATTCAGAATCATGGCTATAATGTCCGAACCGCCGGAAGTCGCCCTGGATTTAAAAATCATACCGATGCCGATACCGTATACGATACCCCCGAAAATAGCAGAAAGTAACTGCTGGTTTTCACCGAGTAAAGCCTCATAACCGTAAATCTCATGAATAATCCCCATAAAAAACGGGATAGCAAAAGTGCAAATCACTGTTTTAATCCCGAAACGGGGACCTAAAAAATAAATCCCTATCAACAGCAACGGAATATCCATGCACAACGCTGTCAATTCCGTACGCCACCCCATCAAATGGTGCAGAACAATAGACAAACCGTAAGTCCCTCCCGGAGCAAAACGGTTGGGTTCTGCAAAAAGAACCGCTCCCAATGCAAAAACAAAACACCCTCCCAATAACCACGCATAAGTGATGAAAAAATCCCTGGAGAATAATTTCTCTTTCGTAACAAAAGCCATACAGAACAAAATTATAGGTTTGACAGAACAAATTTATAAATTGTTTTTAGCATTATTTTTCTGTTTCAGTCAAACATTTAATTTTCTATCTTTCTCACAAACAAACACATGACCCTTTCAAAGAGTGCATATTCATACAACCTCCGGAATAATTATACAGAATCGCTAAGCCATCTTCCGGTAGAACCATTTTTTGCGGCAAGCATTCATTCCGGCAAATCAGCGACGGACACTATCATCTCATTTTCTTTCGGTTTCTGAACAAACCGTGTTGTATTTCTCCCCGGTCCGGGCGAATCAGATAAGTAATATCCAACAAAGGAAGAATGGAAAATTGATTTTTACGTGTATAATTGGCTGTCGGTGTGTTCACATCAACCATTTCTGTCGACTGGCTTTCGGAAATTTTCATATAGGCAGCCTTACAGGAGGCGGAAATCCCAATCCGACGTGAAACGTAATAAGTTAATCTGACATTACTTTCGGCAGCAAAGTCTTCGGTAAAACCAATGCTGTAATACAAAGCATTCACACTGTAATGAAAAGCCCTGGAAAAATAAGAATCAAATTGCAACCCTCCGTAATACAAGACCTCATTTTGAAAAATCCGGGTATGATAAAGCGTATGAAACCAATCAAAAGGTTGTATTTGCTTATTGCTTTGGCCGGCATAAAACTCAACACCTGCCCGCAACGTCAGTATTTTTTCGGCAGCAGGGTCTGGACAACCGGAATTTTGCGGATTCATCAACCAGGAAAACAAAAGCTCATTTCGCATAGCTATGCCATGATTTAACGGAACCGTGTCGGGAATCAAGTCCTTGATTTGGGTCTTTTGCAGGATTTTCAATAAGGGCCAGGTGTAATACAAATGATGTTCCGAAGAAAGTCTGAAACGGTCGTTTTCCCACCAGCGATGTTTTATTCCGACATTAGGCAAAATCCACTCTTCGCCTATGCGGAACAAGAGTTCTGTCTTTTCAGTCATACCCACTCTGGAGGTATTAAAAAGGCTGAGTTCCGCCCCCTCATTTTTGATAATACCGGCAGTCCCCGTATGCCAGGCTGAAACGACCGGACGCCCCTTGCTCCGAATGGCATTATCCCTTTGAAGCCATTTAACAGCATCCTGTGCCACCATACACTGGCAACTTATAATAAAAACGAACAATAAATATACTTTTACCATCTCTGCCGATAATAGTTGAGAACCAAGTCATGCACTTCTGCCGGAACAAAAGGTGTAATATCTTCTCCATTCTTTATTTTCTCCCTGATCTCCGTTGAAGAAACGGGAAACAAGGGTGCATTTACAAAACGAATCCGGGAATCGCCAATCTCCCCCTGCAAGGAAGAACCGCCCCGGGGATAAACCAATACGGAATACTTCTGACGGATAGCTTCATACCCTTTCCACATAGGAAAATTCTTTAAATTATCCTCTCCCATAATCAGGGCAAAACACTCTTCGGGATTCAAGCGAGAAAACTGATTTAACGTATCTATCGTATAGGAGGGTCTGGGCATAGATAACTCAATATCACTGACCTCCATACGTTCATCACCCGCTACAGCTTTTGCAGCAATCTCTATTCTTTTTTCAGCATCAAGCAACTCCTGTCCTTTTTTGAAGGGATTTTGCGGACTCACAACAAACAATATCCGGTCAACAAACCCCTGTTCCAAAAGACAACGGGCTATTTGCAGGTGTCCCCTGTGTATAGGATTAAACGATCCGAAAAAAAGTCCCGTCATACAACTCTGATAATAAAAAGGTTTGCTTTGATTGTTCTCTCCCTCCGAATATAATTTTTATTCAATTTCAAATATAGAATTTATTATCTATTTTTGGCACCGCTTAGCGGAAAATATAACAAACACGGTAAGCATCCGGAAACTTTAAAGAACAGAGCAGACATGATAAGTTTTATTACCATTATCGACTACATCGGAACTTTTGCTTTTGCCATCAGTGGAATCCGTCTGGCTTCGGCAAAACAATTTGACTGGTTCGGGGCTTATGTCGTAGGACTGGCTACAGCCATCGGAGGAGGAACTTTGAGGGACATCTTGTTGGGTGTCACTCCTTTCTGGATGCTGCAACCAGCTTATCTTGTCGTTACCGCCTGTGCCCTCGGCTTTGTTATTGTTTTCGGAAAATACGTCATTCACCTGAATAACACCTTTTTTATTTTCGACGCCATCGGCCTGGGCTTATTTGCCGTGGTTGGGATAGAAAAAAGCCTCTCCTGCGGATTTTCCTTTTGGGTGGCAATCATCATGGGAATGACAACCGGAGCGGCAGGCGGTGTAATCCGGGATGTATTTATCAATGAAGTTCCTCTGATTTTCAGAAAAGAGATATATGCCCTCGCCTGTGTGTTTGGCGGTTTTGTGTATTACGCCTGTTTGTACCTGTCTTTGCCGCCAGCCCTGACACAATTTATTGCTGCCACAGGGGTGATTCTGGCACGTGTGCTGTCGGTAAAATACCACATCAGCTTGCCGGTACTGAAAGGACAGTAAAATATCTTTATGGCCGGCTTAAAAACTCTCTGACAGTTTTTTCCGCATTGGAAAGAGCTGTTTCCAATTGGTCGTTGACAATAATGGTATCGAACTGAGGGGCAAAACTCATTTCATACAAAGCCTTATTTACTCTTTCCTCAATTTTTTCAAGGGTATCGGTAGCTCTTCCGATAAGTCTTTTTTGCAACTCTTCAATGGAAGGAGCCTGAATAAAGATAGCAAGGGCGTCATGGCCGAATTTTTTCTTGATATTGAGGCCGCCAATGACATCCACATCAAAAACCACCGTGTGATTTTTTTGCCATATCCGGTCAATTTCGGATAATAACGTACCGTAAAAACAACCGGGATAAACTTCCTCCCATTCCAGAAGTTCATTGTTTGCTATCTTCCGCTTAAACTCTTCCTGGGAAAAAAAATAATACTCTTTACCGTTTTGCTCCTGGCCCCGCGGACAGCGACAGGTGGCGGACACGGAAAACTCAAGTCCCAAATCTTTTTTTAACAGATGATTGACAATGGTACTTTTGCCCGAGCCGCTTGGTGCTGAAAAGATGATTACTTTTCCCATGAATGTAATTATAATATATTGAAACTTTGTTCTTTTATTTTTTCGAGTTCATCTTTCATCCGAACCACCAATTTCTGGATATCGTGATCGTTGGCTTTGGACCCCATCGTGTTAATTTCCCGCCCGATTTCCTGGGCAATGAATCCGAGTTTCCGGCCAGGTGCCTCCTCTTTTTCCGCTGTTTCGATGAAATATTTGCAATGATTGGTCAATCGCACCTTCTCTTCCGTAATGTCCAATTTTTCCAAATAATAGATGATTTCCTGCTCTAAACGGTTTTGGTCAATATTCTGAATTTCATTCCATTCTTTCATTTTCTCAAGCAGGCGCTGGCGCACCCCTTCTATACGTCTGCCCTCATACTGGGGAACCTCCGAAGCAAACTCCTGAATCAGATCGATGCGATGTAAAATATCTTTTACTAGCACCCGTCCTTCCTGGATTCTGAACTGGTCAATCTGCTCCAGGGCTTTTTCAATCCCTGTTTTCAAGCGCTCCCACTCCCCTTCATCCAGTTCTTCCGTTTTTTGTTTCAACGTCTCCGGAAACCGCATGACGGTCTGCAAAATTTCGTTGTTATTGGTTTCAACCCCCAACGAAGAGGCCACATCCAGCATCTGTTTAAAATACTGCTCCACAACACCCTGATTGACAGAAACATCTTTATCCGTATCGGCATTGTCAAAATAGATGGTCATGTCTATTTTACCCCGTTCCAGAAAATTCTTGATGATGTTCCGGATTTCCATCTCTTTTTCCTTATAAAGATTCGGCATCCTCAAACTGATATCAACTTGTTTGGAATTCAGGCTTTTGACTTCAACTATGATTTTTCTGTCTCCCGATTCAACAGTGGCTTTCCCGAAGCCGGTCATGGATTTTATCATCGTGCATTGTTTTTTATTTCCCGGTTACAAAAATAGCTTTTTTGAACAATAAATAACAGGATATCCCCTGTTTTATCGGGTACAGACTTTGCACAAGAACAACCTTCTGATTATTTTTGCCCGGAAGAACCGGATTTATAATTAAAAATAACGTATACATGAAAATCTATTGTTTACTATTATTAGGAAGTATGATAACATTCAGCTCCTGTGAAAAGAAGGCTAAAATCGTTTATCCCGAGACAGCCAAAGGCAACACTGTCGATACTTATTTCGGAGTTGAAGTTGCCGACCCTTACCGCTGGCTGGAAAATGACACATCGGCAGAAACGGCAGCCTGGGTAAAAGCCCAGAACGAAGTAACATTGAATTATTTAAAACAAATCCCCTTCCGGGCAACCCTAAAACAACAATTGACGGAACTGACCAACTACGAAAAATACGGCTCACCGTTCAAAAAGCACGGTCGGTACTATTTCTTCAAAAACAACGGTTTACAAAACCAAAGTGTACTATATGTCCAGCATTCCCCGGAATCCGAGCCGGAAGTCCTGCTGGACCCGAACAAATTGTCGGAAGACGGGACTGTCGCTCTGGGAGGAATATATTTCTCAAACAACGGAAAATATATGGCTTACACCATTTCACGCAGCGGATCGGACTGGCAGGAAATCTATGTCCTGGATCTAACTACCGGCCGATTGCTGGATGATTGTATCCTCTGGGCTAAAATAACCGGCGCATCATGGCAGGGAGACGGCTTCTATTACAGCGCTTATGATGCTCCCAGCGACGGGAAAGAATACTCCAACGTGAATGAAAACCATAAAATATATTACCACAAATTGGGAGAACCCCAGTCAAAAGACAAGCTGGTTTATCAGAATCCGGCACATCCCAAACGCTTTTACACGGCGGGAGTCAGTGAGAATGAAAAAGTATTGTTTATCTATGAATCGGGGGAGGGCCAAGGCAATGCGCTTTATCTAAAAGACTTGACAAAAAAGAATGCCCCCGTCGTTAAGGTCGCTGACGATATGGATTATTCTTACAGTCCGTTGGACGTATCGGGCAATCGGATTCTGTTTCTAACCAATTACGGCGCCCCGAAATATAAAATTATGGAAGCTACGCTTTCCGCTCCGGCGTTAAAAAACTGGAAGGATTTGATTCCGGAATCCGATGCGGTATTGACAACGGTCGACATCATCGGAGGTAAATTAGTAGCCACGTATGAGAAAGACGCTTCCCATCATGCGTATGTATATGATATGAACGGGAAACAATTGCACGAAGTGAAATTACCCGCTTTAGGTTCCGTAAGTTTCAGCGGAGACAAAAAGGACAACGAGGCTTTTTACACCTTTACCTCTTTCACATTCCCCTCTTCCATTTACCGGTATGATATAGAAAACAATGCTTTCGAGCTGTATCGCGCGCCGGAAGTGAAATTCAATCCGGAGGATTATACAACCGAGCAAATCTTTTTTGAAAGCAAGGACGGTACCAAAGTTCCGATGTTCCTGACCTACAAAAAAGGATTGAAAAAAGACGGGAAGAATCCGGTATTATTGTATGGTTACGGCGGTTTCAATATCAGCCTGAATCCGGGATTTTCCACCATGCGCCTGCCTTTTATGGAAAATGGAGGAATCTATGCACAGGTAAATCTGAGAGGCGGTGGCGAATACGGCAAAGAATGGCATGATGCCGGGACAAAAATGCAGAAACAGAATGTTTTCGACGATTTTATTGCAGCAGCCGAATATTTAGTGAAAGATCAATATACCTGTCCGCAAAAGATTGCCATCATGGGTGGCTCCAATGGCGGTCTGCTGGTAGGGGCATGCCTGAACCAGCGCCCGGATTTATTTAAAGTCGCCATCCCCCAGGTAGGAGTTATGGACATGTTGCGCTATCATAAATTCACAATCGGCTGGAACTGGGCAAGCGACTACGGTACAAGTGCGGACAACAAAAAAATGTTCGAGTATCTGAAAGCCTATTCTCCTCTGCATACACTGAAACCCGGAACAGCTTATCCGGCTACATTAATTACGACTGCCGATCATGACGACCGGGTTGTACCTGCCCATTCATTCAAATATGCCGCCGCCCTGCAAGCAGCAAACGACGGCACAAACCCAACCCTTATCCGGATTGAAAGCAAAGCCGGACACGGAGCAGGAAAACCCATAAGCAAAGTCATTGATGAATATGCAGACACCTATGCTTTCATCATGCACCATCTGGACATGAAAATGAAATAAAATAACCAAAACAAAATGCCTGCATACACGGTCCGTTACGTAAAATAAAAATCACTATCTTTACGACCCGAATAATTTAAACTTGTTGGAAAACCTGGAATGATATATGGAAAACATCCGAAATTTTTGCATTATAGCTCATATTGACCACGGGAAAAGTACGCTGGCAGACCGTTTGCTCGAATATACAGGAACGGTCACCGGGAAAGATTTGCAGGCACAGGTACTGGACGACATGGACCTGGAACGGGAGAGAGGAATCACGATCAAGAGCCATGCCATACAAATGGATTATGTACATGAAGGGAAAAAATATGTACTCAATCTGATTGACACCCCGGGACATGTGGACTTTTCCTACGAGGTGTCCCGTTCCATTGCCGCCTGTGAAGGAGCGCTGCTGATTGTGGATGCCACCCAGGGAATACAGGCCCAGACCATTTCCAACCTGTATCTGGCAGTTGAAAATAACCTGGAAATCATTCCGGTATTAAACAAAATGGACATGCCCAACGCCATGCCCGAAGAGGTCAAAGACCAAATCATAGAATTAATCGGATGTAAACGGGAGGAGATCATTGAAGCCAGCGGAAAAACCGGACTTGGCGTGGAAGAAATATTACATGCCATCGTAAAGCGCATCCCACATCCGGAAGGGTTTCCCAACCAACCTTTACAAGCCTTGATATTCGACTCGGAGTTTAACTCTTTCCGGGGAATTATCACCTATTGCCGTATTATCAACGGAAGTTTGAAAACAGGTGATTTGGTGAAATTTGTCAATACGGGAAAAGAGTATATGGCGGACGAAATCGGCGTGTTGAGACTCAAGCCGGAACCACGTCAGGAATTAAAAACAGGCGATGTAGGGTATATCATTTCCGGCATCAAAACTTCTTCAGAAGTGAAAGTCGGCGATACAATAACTCATGTAAACGAGCCTTGCGACGTGGCAATTGACGGATTTGAAGAGGTAAAGCCAATGGTGTTCGCAGGTATATACCCCATAGAATCGGAAGATTATGAAGACTTGCGCGCATCCATTGAAAAATTACAATTGAATGATGCTTCTCTGACATTTGAACCGGAATCATCAGCGGCATTGGGCTTCGGCTTCCGTTGCGGTTTCCTGGGTATGCTCCACATGGAAATCATTCAGGAGCGTCTGGACCGCGAATTCAACATGAACGTGATTACGACGGTTCCGAACGTCATGTATATTGCCCATACCACCAAGGGCGAAAGCTACGAAATGCATAATCCCTCCGACATGCCCGCGGCTTCCGCGCTAGATTATATTGAAGAACCTTTTATTCGGGCACAGATTATCACTCCTGCCGACTACATCGGCCCCATTATGACACTTTGTCTGGGGAAAAGAGGCATTTTGATAAATCAACAATACCACACGGGAAACCGTATTGAGATCACCTACGAAATGCCTTTGGGAGAGATTGTGTTCGATTTCTATGACAAATTGAAGAGCATCACCAAAGGTTACGCCTCTTTCGACTATTATCAGATTGGCTACCGCCGGGCGAACTTAGTCAAACTGGACATCCTATTGAACGGCGAGTCGGTAGATGCCTTGTCTGCATTGATTCATTTTGACAATGCCTATAATTTCGGACGGCGGATTTGCGAAAAACTGAAAGAACTGATTCCCCGTCAGCAATTCGATATTGCCGTACAGGCAGCCATCGGAGCCAAAGTTATTGCCCGGGAAACCATCAAGGCCGTGCGTAAAGATGTAACAGCCAAATGTTACGGCGGCGACATCTCCCGCAAACGCAAATTGCTGGAAAAACAAAAGAAAGGGAAGAAACGGATGAAACAGATCGGAAACGTGGAAGTCCCGCAGAAAGCCTTCCTGGCGGTATTGAAATTAGATTAAAAAGCAGAGAAGTGGAGAAAAATATTTCTCCACTTCCCCCTATCTCCCCCTTTTCAACCCTTCCAACTTTTTTGTATCTTTGTTTCTGTAACTTAATTCCCTGTCGTTTATGAACGAAAAAAAATATCCCATCGGCATCCAGAATTTTGAAAAACTCCGTATAGGCGGCTATACTTATGTAGACAAAACGGCATTGGTCTATAAACTGGTCGATAGCGGGAGTTACTATTTTCTAAGCCGTCCCCGGCGTTTCGGGAAGAGTTTGCTTCTCTCCACGATAGAGGCTTATTTACAGGGGAAACGGAAATTGTTCGAGGGTTTGGCGCTTGAGAAGTTGGAAACGGCATGGACGAAGCACCCCATCCTGCATCTGGATTTGAATACCGAAAAATATACGACACCGGAGGCATTGACAAACAAATTGAACATTACTTTGTCTAATTGGGAGAAGCTATACGGAAGTGTCGATTACGAAAACACTCTGTCTTCCCGGTTTGAAGGAATCATCCAACGCGCGTGTGAACAAACGGGGGAACGGGTGGTGATATTGGTCGATGAATATGACAAACCGATGCTACAGGCCATTGGCCGCCCGGATTTGCAGGAGTCTTACCGCAATACATTAAAAGCCTTTTACGGTGCCTTGAAATCAAAAGACGGTTACATCAAATTTGCGATGCTGACGGGCGTGACGAAATTCGGCAAAGTAAGTGTGTTCAGTGACCTCAATAATTTGCAGGATATATCGATGTGGGACCGTTATGCGGATATTTGCGGAGTCAGCGAAAAGGAGCTGCTTTCTTATTTTGATGACGACATCCGCGCCTTGGGGGAGGCTAACGGCATGAGTTATGAAGAGACGTTTGCCAAACTGCGTGAAAACTACAACGGCTACCATTTTTGTGAGAATTGCATCGGAGTTTATAATCCTTTTAGTCTGCTCAACACTTTTGCCCAGCGGAGTTTCCGCAGTTATTGGTTTGAGACGGGTACCCCGACCTATCTGGTGGAGTTACTGCAAATGCACCACTACGACCTGGAGAGCCTGACGCATGAGGAGACCACAGCGGAAGTGCTGAACAGTGTGGATTCGGCTTCCACGGACCCCATTCCGGTGATCTACCAGAGCGGTTATCTGACAATAAAAGGGTATGACAAAGAGTTTGAAATGTATTCTTTAGGGTTTCCAAACCGGGAGGTGGAAGAGGGCTTTGTGAAGTTCCTGATGCCCTTCTATACGAATGTAAGTGAGCGTAAGACGGGTTTTGAGATACAGAAATTTGTTTGCGATGTGGAGGCGGGGAATATCGATGCCTTTTTGCGTCGTTTGCAGAGTTTGTTTGCCGACACATCCTATGAGCAGATAAAACGCGACCAGGAGGTTCACTACCAGAATGTACTTTTCATCGTCTTCAGGTTGATGGGCTTTCACGTCAAGGCGGAGTACCACACCAGCAACGGTCGCATCGATTTGGTATTGCAGACGGATAAATATGTTTACGTCATGGAATTTAAGTTGGACGGTACGGCGGAAGAGGCCTTGCAGCAGATACGCGACAAGGGGTATGCCTTGCCTTTCGCATCGGATGCGCGCCGGGTGTTCAAAATAGGTGTTAATTTCTCCTCTGAAACCCGCAATATCGAACGCTGGATTATCGAATAATTTTATAAACGGAATGAATTCAAAAACCATTTGTAACGCCCGTATTCTGACTATGAATGACGGGATGGAGGTCATTAAAAACGGTTTCATCCGGATTAAAAACGGGAAGATTGAAGCGATTGGAGAAATGAATACCTTTCAAATTCAGGATACCAGCGAATGTGTGGAGGACATGAGCGGGATGCTGATTATGCCCGGCTTTGTCAATACGCACACACACGTACCCATGACTTTGTTACGGGGATATGCCAACGATTTACCTTTACACCAATGGCTGACGGAATATATTTTTCCTGCAGAAGCCCGGCTGATCACGCGGGAACATGTCAGAATAGCAACCCGCTTGGCTCTCGTGGAAATGATTAAATCGGGGACAACCTGTTTCAACGACATGTACTTCTTTGAGGACGTGATTGCCGAAGAAGCGAAGCTCGCCGGAATCCGGGGAGTAATGAATGAATCACTGATAGATTTCCCCACAGCCAGTTTCAAATCAGTGGATGAAGGACTGGCATTGAGCGAAGAGTTGATCCGGACCTGGCGGGGAGATGCCATTATCCATCCTTCCGTAACGGTCCATGCCCCCTACACTTGCTCAAAAGAAACCCTGCAAAAAGCAAAGCGTCTGGCAGACAAAGAATCCGCCTTGTTACAAATACACGTGGCAGAAACCCGCAAAGAAGTCGAAGACATAAAAGCACAAACGGGTATGCCTCCTGCGGAATACCTTCATTCCATCGGAATCCTGGACCGGAATGTCATTGCAGCCCACTGCGTCTGGCTAAACGAAAAAGAAGTGCAGCTGATGGCTAAAACCGGAACATCCATAGGACACTGTCCTAAAAGTAATCTGAAATTGGCCAGCGGGATAGCTGACACGGATACTTACATGAAAGCGGGAATCATCGTAGGCATCGGCACTGACGGCGTTGCCAGCAACAACACGCTGGATATGGTGGAAGAAATGCGGTTCGCCGCATTATTGCCCAAATCATTACATTACAATCCGGAGGCGGTAAATGCGGCAACGGCATTGCGCATGGCAACCATCAACGGGGCAAAAGCCCTGGGGCTGGGAGAACGTACCGGCTCATTGGAAGCAGGAAAAAGTGCCGACCTCATAGTTGTAAACCTAAACGCAAGCAACATACAACCGGTGTATGATGAATATTCGGCAGTGGTGTATGCCATGAACAGCAAAAACATCCGTTCCTCTATGGTAAACGGCGAGTGGATCATGCGCAACAGAGAAGTTCTTCACATCAACAAAGAACAGGCGATTGAAAATTTGAAAAGCATCACTGTAAAAAATAACGAATAAAATTTATTTTTGCGCAAATAATTAAATAAACAGCTATGAAAAAATCAATAATTCTTGGTGTGATACTGAGTGTGTTATCTTTGTGTGTGTATGGTGAAGAAGAAGTAAAAAAAGATTCCAGTTGGACGCTGGGGGGAATGGCTGCGCTGAATCTGTCCCAAATCAATCTGAGCAATTGGGCCGCCGGAGGTGAAAATGCCATAGGGTTTGATGTCTCATTTGCTTACAGCGCAGACTACAAGAAAAACAAACACCTTTGGCAGAACCGTCTGGAACTGGCCTACGGTCTGAACAAAACAGAAACTGACGGGAGCAAAAAAACAAACGACAAAATTTACTTTTCATCCACCTACGGGTATGAATTGGCTAAAAACCTATACTTCAGTAGCATGGTGAATTTCAACTCCCAGTTTGCCAAAGGATACGACTACAAGGCGGAACCGAAGGAACTGATTTCGCGTTTCATGTCTCCGGGCTACCTGATGGGGGGTGTCGGTTTGACGTGGAACCCTAAAAAATATTTTACGGCTACTTTTTCAGCACTTTCCTGGAGAGGAACATTTGTTACCAGCGATGAACTTTCCGAACAGGGAGCATACGGCGTTACACCCGGAAAGCACTTGTTTTCAGAAATGGGTGGTAACCTGAAACTCGAAGTAAATTACGAATTTTTGAAAAACATGACCATTTACTCCCGTGCCGATTTCTTTTCCAACTATCTGGAAGACGCCAAAAATGTGGACGTACGCTGGGATGTGATGCTGAACATGAAAGTAAACAAATGGTTTTCGGCCAACATCTCAACTAACATGATTTACGACAACGACACGAAAATTGCACAGAAAGACGGCACGAAAGGTCCCCGTCTGCAATTCAAAGAAGTATTGGGCGTAGGATTTCAAGTCAACTTTTAAGCCCTCCCGTATCTGATATTTTTTAATTCGGCGAAATAGTATAGTTTTGTGAATTAGTTCGTAGACAACAGACGAAACCGACCACAAGGCTGAAACAATAAAAAAGGAAGTATGGAAAAACTGAATTACGGAGGCTTGGAAGAGGAGTTTACCGATTACGAAAATGCAAAAATCGTTGTGTTGCCTGTTCCTTACGACGGAACAAGCACGTGGCTTAAAGGTGCGGACAAGGGGCCCGAAGCCATTTTGGAAGCATCCGCCAATATGGAGCTATACGATATAGAAACAGACTCCGAAGTGTATACAAAAGGGATTGCGACACTGGACCCAGTGACGGAAAACGCTTCGCCCGAAGCAATGTCTGACGCGGTGGAAATGAAAGTCGATGCCCTGTTGAACGACAAGAAATTTCCGGTGATTTTAGGTGGCGAACACTCCGTCAGTATCGGTGCTTTCCGGGCTTTTGCCAAACACTACGAAAACTATTCCGTTTTGCAACTCGATGCCCATTCGGACATGCGAGACTCTTATGAAGGCTCAGACCACAACCACGCCTGTGTGATGGCTCGCGCCAAAGAAATGGCAACGGTGGCACAGGTCGGCATACGCAGCTCCTGCATCGAGGAAAAACACAACATCGAGCCCGACCGCATTTTTTATGCCCACGAAATCAAAGAATCATCCAACTGGATGTATGACGTTTCGGAAAAGCTGAATGACAACGTATACATCACCATCGACCTGGATGTGTTTGACCCGGCGTATATGCCTTCCACCGGCACACCCGAACCGGACGGCATGAACTACCGGGAAGTCATTAATTTCCTGAAACTAATTAACGAACGCCACAATATCATCGGGCTGGATGTGGTGGAACTCTGTCCGAACGACATCAACAAAGCCCCCGATTTTCTTGCTTCCAAACTGATCTATCAGATTCTGAGCATGAAATTCAACAACGCATAAACTGAATTGAGTCAGTAAGGTCCTCATAATTGTACCTTACATCGTTTAAATATAAAAATGGAAAAGAAAGATTTATTAAAAGACACGATTAAACACATCGACATTAAGTCTTACGACTCTACCCAGTTGATTGACGCCATGCGCGATATGTCATTCACCTCAAGAGACACCGCCCGCGCCGCGGACATTCTTTTGAAAATGGTGAAAGAAAAGGAGTGTACTAATATTCTTACCATTGCCGGAAGTACGAGTGCTGCCGGATGTATGCAGGTATACGTGGACATGGTCCGCAACAAAATGGTGGACGTAGTAGTTGCTACGGGAGCCTCCATCATCGACATGGATTTGTTTGAAGCCTTGGGATTCAAACACTACAAAGGCCACCAGGATGTGCCCGACATGCAGTTACGGGATTTATACATCGACCGTATCTACGATACTTTTATCGATGAAGAAGAGCTTCAGAAATGCGACCATACGACCTACGAAATTGCCAATTCCCTGGAACCGCGTCCTTACTCTTCACGCGAATTTATTTGGGAAATCGGCAAATGGCTGACTAAAAATTCCGTAAAGAAAGAGAGTTTGATTCAGACTTGCTACGAATGCGGAGTACCCATTTTCTGCCCGGCATTTTCCGATTGCAGTGCCGGTTTCGGTATCGGTAAACACCAATGGGAACATCCCGACAAACACCTGTCTATCGACTCGGTGAAGGATTTCGTTGAACTGACCATGATTAAAATGAACGCTCCGACAACAGGACTGTTCATGATTGGAGGGGGAACACCGAAAAACTTTGCACAGGATACAGTGGTTTGCGCAGAAATACTGGGACACGAAGTCCCGATGCACAAATATGCAGTACAAATTACGGTTGCCGACGTGCGCGACGGAGCCTGTTCCTCCTCAACGCTCAAAGAAGCCTGCTCCTGGGGAAAAGTGGATGTCACCTACGAACAGATGGTCTATGCCGAAGGAACAACGGTCATACCCTTGATTGCCAGCTACGTTTACCACACCAACGAATGGAAAAACCGCGAGTACAAAAACTGGACAAAACTGTTCGACAAAAAATAAACCTTCTCTCAAGGTTTCATACAAAAAGAGGTTTGCCAGCAGACCTCTTTTTTGTTATACTCCCGAACCTCCCCCCCCATCAGAGGGACACGGAAATTCCCGGTTCACTGCTTCGGGATAATGAATCCGATTCGCGGACGGGGTTTCTTTTCGCGCTCTTTGTTACGCACCTGCAACTCGGCAAGGATTTGGTTAATTAGTTCGATTTGTATGCGGGTATCTTCGTTGATGTCGTTCTGGTCAGCAAACACTTCTTCGATATATTCTTTGAGTTCCTTTACTTCCCGTTGAAGCAAGGAAACTTTATCAACCGGAGGATTGGCTATCAGTTGGCGCATGGCAACAAATGCCCGCGTAATAAGGATACTGGTTTGTACAGCAATATCACTGCGCAGTATGCTTGAAAGCATCACCACTCCATGTTCTGTAAAAACAAGTGGCAGAGCAGATTTAGGACGCTTATTCCATGATGTCATCACAATTTGTGATGACATCGCTACCCACTCTTCCGCTGTCAATTGGAACATAAAGTCTTCGGGGAAGCGTTCAATATTGCGTTTCACTGCCTGATTAAGCGCACGTGTTTCCACTTGGTATAATTCCGCCAAATCCCTGTCCAACATCACACGCTGCCCACGGATTTCGTATATCTTACTCTGAATGGTTTGCAGTTGGTTCATGGCTGTTGTGATAAGGTTTATCTTGGGTGATACAAAGGGACGGGGGGTGTCATTCGTCGTACCTTACGAATCCGATTCGCGGACGGGGTTTCTTTTCGTGCTCCTTGTTGCGCACCTGCAACTCGGCAAGGGTCTGGTTGATGAGTTCGATTTGCAGCCGGGTATCTTCGTTGATGTCGTTTTGGTCGGTAAACACTTCTTCCATGTATTCTTTGAGTTCCTTTACTTCCCGTTGAAGCAAGGAAACTTTATCAACCGGAGGATTGGCAACTAATTGGCGGACAGCTATAAAAGCACGCATGATACTAATATTAATTTCAATAGCAACTTCGCTGTTCAGTACAGAAGAAAGCATTGCCACACCCGGCTCGGTAAAAGCAAAAGGCATATAACGGGTTCCTCCCCTTTGTTTTGAGGTCACAGTTTGTGACCTCAAAAAAGCAAATTCTTCCTTAGTCAGTTCAAACATAAAATCAGCAGGAAAACGCCTGATATTACGTTTGATGGCTTGCTTTAGCACCTTTGTTTCTGTTCCGTACATTTTTGCCAAATCAAAATCCAGCATTACGCGCTGCCCGCGGATTTCGTATATCTTACTCTGGATGGTTTGCAGTTGGTTCATGGCTGTTGTGATAAGGTTTATCTATTGGGTGATACAAAGGGACGGGGGTTTTGTGTCATTCGTCGTACCTTATGAATCCGATTCGCGGACGGGGTTTCTTTTCGCGCTCTTTGCTGCGCACCTGCAACTCGGCAAGGGTCTGGTTTATCAGTTCGATTTGTATCCGGGTATCTTCGTTGATGTCGTTCTGGTCGGCAAAAAACTTCTTCCATGTATTCCTTCAATTTCTTCATTTCTTCCCGGAGTTCCGCATTTTTATCAATGGGGGGTGTTGTTATCCATTGCCGCATGGCAACGAAAGTACGGATGATTTGAATGTTTACTTCGATGGCTATATCGCTATTAAGAACAGCAGAAAGCTGGGCAACTCCATGCTCACTAAAAGCGAAAGGCATATACCGGATGCCTCCCCTTTTTGAGGTGCTGAAATTGCACCTCAAACTGTCAAATTCCTCTTTTGTCAGTTCAAACATAAAGTCGGAAGGGAAACGGCGGATATTATTTTTGACAGAACGTTTCAGATACTTTGTTTCAATACCATACAGTTCTGCCAAATCAAAATCCAGCATCACGCGCTGACCGCGGATTTCATAAATCTTACGCTGTATCATCTGTAAATCTACCCCATGACGCACTCTTTTGGTGGATGGATATAAATTTAC
This sequence comes from uncultured Odoribacter sp., assembly GCA_910589025.1. Lineage (GTDB taxonomy): Bacteria > Bacteroidota > Bacteroidia > Bacteroidales > Marinifilaceae > Culturomica. The sequence goes on from CAJURM010000006.1 coordinate 118,451, forward strand.
AAAAATTTAATGACATAACAAAACACGAGGCTCCGCATTAGGAAATGATACTTATACGATTTTAAAAAAATTAGGGGGGACGGATAAGGGACAGAAATTTCATATTCCTTCCTTTATCCAAACATGACACAAAGGGACGGGGCTTTTATGTCATGACACAGAACCCCCTCTTTTCTGTAGAAATAGTTTGGAATTTCAATGAAAACATCTAATATTGCAGATGAACATAAAAGATGCACAAAGGTGCATATAAAAATATTGTGATGTTGTCGAAATCTTGAATCGGAAATCGCTAAATTCTAATAACATACAAGATACGACAAAATTGTTCACGTTTCAGCGTGGGCTGTTTGTCTATTTGTATGTGGGTGTTTAGCGATACCTCGATTCAGTAGCTTACAGTACCACGTTTTTTTATTTTAATGGTACAAAAGTTCTTTGAAAATAATAATGAATTAGTTATTTACTTTAGCAAAATCAAATAGCTTATCTATTGATACATTTAAAGCTTGACTAATTTTGTATATTGTTAAGATTCTAGAATTGGTATAACCGGATTCAATTTTAGAAAGGTCACCAGAATCAATATTTGTTAGGGCTTCTAAATCATAAAGAGTCCAATTTTTATCATTACGTAAATCCCTAATTTTTTGTCCCATTCTCTTTAGAAACTCTTCTTCATCCATAGCTTAAAATCTTTTTTCAAAGGAATGGAGATAAATTGGGTAGCATTTTGGGGTTTTCCCCATTTTTAGTAAAAATAAGTTAATGAGAAACCAAAGTGATTAACCAAAAACCAAGCAATTATGAAAGAAGAAAACAATCCATCAAACACAATGACAGCAACAAAAAGAAATTACAACATCCGGATTGGCAGACATTTTATGAAAAATGTCTCTCCACAGCAATTGAAAACCATTCATCAGTTGATTCGCAATTTCCGTGAAAAAGAAGAGGGGATCCCGGTAGCTTTCGCCGCGACAAATCCGGAACACCCTTCCCCTAATGCCATATTCATTGCAAAAGACACCTCTTTTGACAGCCTTACCCGTGATTTCCAGACGGAATACGCTATTCATGTCGGCGATGATTCCCTCACCAACATTTCGGACAAAGAACTGATGAATCTCTATTTCACGCTCCATTCCTTCCTGATTCATTCAGAAGGTCTGCCCGAAAAGGATGCAGGAAATAGTTTAAACCAAACGGCTGAAAAGAAAAAAACTTCCCCCGTGGAAATCATTGACACTGCCATCGACGATTGCCTGATACACCCTTGCGGACATTCTCCCTACCTTTTCCGCAGAGTATGGATTACGGACAAAATACCGTGCCCTCAATGCGAATACGGTTTATCAACCGAAAACGGGACAATATGGGATATGTCCCGACAACAACTTTCCGCATTGCAGGAAAAAATAGAAGACCTTTTAAGCTGTCAGGATGATAAAAACCCGGAGACAGAACCTTTACAAAGGGAGTTTTAAACGTGACATTATCTTGCAAGTAGGTCTTTGAAAACTCTCACACTCTTGGTTTGTGCATGGCGTCTACCTCGCGCGCCGAATAGAGGTGCACGCCATGTGTAATACAGGGGATAACCAGGAGAGTGGAACCTTGTAGCAAGGTCCTACGGACTTTACTACTCCAAACAGCGACACATCGGGATATAAAAAACGGGGCAAAGAAACAATTTCTTTGCCCCATTGGTAGCCGAGCCGGAAAATAAAACCAAACCATATATTATTTATTATCTGGCATTTATGTTGATTTTAAAAATATCGAGGGACGGATAAGGGACGGATATTTTAATTATTATTAGGGTTCTGCTCAATTTGATTTTTATAATATGCCAACATTGTCGACTGCAATTCTTCCTGTTTTTCTATTGCTTTATCATCAGATATTAATGTAATAGGAAAACCTTTATCACCACTTAATATCTCCAACATACTCTTTCTTATTTGCTCTTGTTCAAATTCTATTTTTGCATGCCCCACAGGAGAGTATACATTCCTTTTAATCAGAATCTTATCAAAACCAAATCCTAAGGAATGCCCCATTTCATAAAGCAAATCCGCTAATAAATCCCGATTTTTATTTACCCAAATAGCCTCTTCCTCTGGAGTATATTTTTGAGATAAGTTATCAAAATATGCTTTCCAAGCCTGAATGACTTTCTCAAATTTTTTATTACCGGAAAATTCTAAATCTATTCTATTAAGAGCTTCTACATGGTCCCAGGACAAGACGGTTCCCCTTGTTGCCATTAGCGTTTTAAAAATAGACAGACGTCTATTTTTATTTTCTCGACGACGCTCCAAATACTTTTCAATTTGTACTGCAAAAATCGGACCTGCTATAATCGCACATATAGAAATAATGTCACTACATTCCATAATTTCAAATGATATATATCATTTTAACATCCATTTTAATTCCTAAGAAATAACCTTATTTCTTATCCTGTAACGCCTCCTGTAATAAGCGAACTTTCTCCTGCTCATTTTTAAGCATACGTTCATAAAGTTCAACGACTTTATCTATGGGATTGAAATTACATTTATACTGATATGCGTATGCTGAAGAATCATTTTGAAATGTATTGCCTATAATATTAAAAGCGGCTTCCTCTGTCATATTCTTAATAGCTTCCACCGGAATCTGCAGAACTTCCGCTATCTTAATTAAAGTCTTTTCTTCTATCTGCTCCTTCTGTTCCAATTTGGAGAATGCCTGTTGCGTCATTTCCAATTTTTCTGCAAGCGTTTCCTGTTTCACACCAAGAATATCCCTGAAACGTTTGACATTTCGTCCTTGATGTACTCTGGACAAGGTTACCGTATCCGTATTCATATCATAAGTTTTTTTAATTTGACAAAGTAAAAACACCGGTAAAGATACATTTTTGTTGTTATTTACAACCATATAAGTTGTATTTTACAACCGCCGGTTGTGAAATACCTCCCCAAATCTCCCCTACTTTACCGAAAAATTCAGCCCTGCACAAAATAACGAAAAAAAGCAGAACTGAGCAAAAAATCCCGTTATGAGTATCTATACTGACAAAACAGCCCGTCTCGTTTCGCTGATTGAACAGCTGAAACGCTATCACTTCGACGATATTCTCGACCTGCTGGAAGTGGCACATGTGGAATTCGTTTTGGATATGCCGGAAATCGCCGACCGCAACTGGGACCATGACACCCCATCCAACCGGGAGACTTTCCTCCGGTTCCTCGACACCTGTATTTCCACTTATGAAAAAACACTGAATGAACTGAAAGAAGAAAACAACTCACCAAACGCAATATCATGACAACAAAAGAAAAAAATTACAACATCCGGCTTAGCAGGCAGTTTATGAAAAATGTCTCTGTCCCGCAATTGAAAAGCATGCATCAGCTGATTTGCAATTTCCGTGAAAAAGAGATTCCGGTAGCCTCCGCCGCAATAAATCCGAAACACCCTTCCCCTAACACAATCTTTATTGCAAAAGATACTTGTTTTGACAGCCTTACCCATGATTTTCAAACGGAATACGCTATCCATGTCGGAAACGATTCCCTCACCAATATTTCGGACAAAGACTTTATAAACCTTTATTTCATGCTCCGTTCTTTCGGAAGGTCTGACGGGAAAAGATGCCGGCAGCGCCCCCCCTGCAACTGAAGAAGCAAAAATTTCACCCGTAGAAATCATTGACACTGCCATCGACGATTGCCTGATACACCCTTGCGGACATTCTCCCTACCTTTTCCGCAGAGTATGGATTACGGACAAAATACCGTGCCCTCAATGCGAATACGGTTTATCAACCGAAAACGGGACAATATGGGATATGTCCCGACAACAACTTTCCGCATTGCAGGAAAAAATAGAAGACCTTTTAAGCTGTCAGGATGATAAAAACCCGGAGACAGAACCTTTACAAAGGGAGTTTTAAACGTGACATTATCTTGCAAGTAGGTCTTTGAAAACTCTCACACTCTTGGTTTGTGCATGGCGTCTACCTCGCGCGCCGAATAGAGGTGCACGCCATGTGTAATACAGGGGATAACCAGGAGAGTGGAACCTTGTAGCAAGGTCCTACGGACTTTACTACTCCAAACAGCGACACATCGGGATATAAAAAACGGGGCAAAGAAACAATTTCTTTGCCCCATTGGTAGCCGAGCCGGGAATCGAACCCGAATTTAAAGTTTAGGAAACTTCCGTTCTATCCATTGAACTACTCAGCCGATGATGTGTGCAAAAGTATACCAAAATCCATTTAGTTCCAAACGATTATTCAGGAAAAGAATGAATCCGGAATAAACTTGCCGTTACATCAAACTTACACTATCTTTGCCTGAAAGAAAAGAGATGAAAGCAGTTATCCAACGCGTACAACATGCCGGCGTAAGCATCGGAGGCGAACTTCACGCATCCATCGGGAAAGGCCTGTTGATCCTGGTAGGCATCCAAGCCGACGACACAGACGAAGACATCGAATGGCTTACCTCAAAGATAGGCAATCTCCGTGTCTTCAATGACGAAAACGGCGTGATGAATCTTTCCGTCAAGGAAATCAACGGGGAAATTTTAGCCGTCAGCCAATTCACACTAATGGCGCGCACCAAAAAAGGCAACCGCCCCTCCTACATCGACGCTGCCCGCCCGGAAATCTCTGTACCTCTGTATGAAAGGTTTGTCAGAGTCATGAACGAAGAAATGCAAAAAGAGATTAAAACAGGTGTATTCGGCGCAAATATGCAGGTCGATTTAACAAACGACGGTCCGGTAACCATCCTGATGGATACCAAAAACCGGATTTAAACCACAAAAAAGTCAGACATGGAGCTAAAAAAGTTACAGGAAAAAGTCGATACATGGATAAAAAACTACGGGGTAAGATACTTCAACGAACTGACCAACATGGCCATTCTCACCGAAGAAGTCGGCGAACTGGCGCGTGTGATGGCGCGTAAATACGGGGAACAGTCGTTTAAGGAAGGGGAAAAAGAGAACCTGGCGGATGAGATGGCGGACGTGTTGTGGGTGCTGACCTGTTTAGCCAACCAGACGGGAGTGGACCTGACCGAAGCCGTGGAAAAAAACTTCGCCAAAAAAACACGGCGGGATGAAAAAAGGCACAAAAACAATCCCAAAATACAGGAAGCTCAATAATTCTTACTACATTTGAGAGTTTAAATAAAAATTCCATTTCCAGCACAACCGTATGTGGACAAAAATCGCGGGGCTTGTCCTCCGTAACAGAATTGCATGCATTTTAGCTGTTTTGACGGGAACTCTTTTCATGGGTTTCCAGGTACGTCATTTGCAGATGTCGTACGAAAATGCCAACCTGTTGCCCCCTACCGACAGTACTTACAGGGATTATGTGCGGTTTCAGCGAACGTTTGGTCAGGAGGGAAATGTAATGGTCTTCGCCGTCCAGGACTCTAACTTTTATGAACTGGACAAGGTTAACGACTGGATTGCCACAGGCAACCGGATTAAAGCCCTCAAAGGCGTCAATGCACTGGTATCCATCACCCACACATTCAATCTTCATAAAAACAACGACCTCAAAAAATTTGAGATAAAACCCATTTTCCCTGCCAGAATCGGCACAAAAGAGGAATTGGACAGCCTGGTCTATATTGCGGAACACCTGCCCTTTTACGAAGGAACACTTATCAACAAGAAAAACCGCACTTACGGCATGATGGTCACCGTTTCGGCAGAGGTCATGAACTCTCCCGCACGGGTGGCGCTCGTCAAAGAGATCGAGAAGATTACGAAAGAATATACCGATAAATACCAGGTGCAGATGCACTATTCGGGCCTACCCTACATCCGGGTGGTCAATGCAGAAAACATCAAGAGGGAGATGTATATGTTCATTGCCTTGTCTCTTTTGATTACAGCCATTATTCTTTATCTGTTTTTCCGTTCCTTCCGGATTGTCGGCTTCTGTGTCGCGATTATCGGTATCAGCGTGGTTTGGGCAATGGGATTTATGGCCGTACTGGGCATCAAAATCACGCTTCTGACAGCCATGCTCCCCCCCCTGCTTATCGTCATCGGTATTCCCAACTGCGTATTTATGGTCAACAAATACCACGCGGAATATGTGCTGCACGGCAACAAAATCAAAGCCTTACAGCGGATGGTGCAGAAAATCGGCAATGCCACGCTTCTGTCCAATCTGACCACTGCAGCAGGATTCGCTACATTCATCATTACTTCCAGCCAGATTCTGAAAGAATTCGGTCTGATTGCCTTCATCAGCATTACCACCGTCTTCATTATCTGTCTGATACTGATTCCGTCCGTGTTCAGCTATCTGCCCGTGCCCGACAACAAACAGACGCGCCATTTACACAATGCTTTCATCAATAAGGTTATCGACGGCATTATCCACCTTGTTGTGAACCGCCGGAACATCATTTACGCACTCACCCTCTCTGCCGTGGTTCTGAGTTTCATCGGAATCACACAGATGAAGACCACCGGTTACATGGTGGACGACCTCAAAGAAAGCGACCCCATCCGGCAGGATCTGGCTTTTTTCGAATCCAATTTCGACGGGCTGATGCCGCTCGAAATCACCATCGACTTCCACAAGCCCAACCAGGTGTTTAAGTTGTCGAATCTGGAGAAATTAGACCGTTTAAGCAACATTATCCAGCAGGACCCCGATATATCCCGCCCGTTGTCCATCATCGAAGCGGTTAAATTTGCTGACCAGGCCTATTACAACGGAAAAGCCGAATATTACAAGCTCCCGACCAATACGAACAAGAATTTCATCCTGAAATACGCCTTAGGGAGCAGCAGCGGCATGAACAATATGGCCAAATCGTTCATCGATTCCACCAACCAGAAAGTAAGGCTTACGTTCCGGATCAAAGACATCGGTACGAAAAAAATGGAGGCGAAAGAGGATTCCCTCTACCGTACCATTGCCAAAATTTTCCCTCCGGAAAAAACAACGGCCAAAGTCACCGGGTCAAGTATCATTTTTTTCAAGGGCAACCAATACCTGATTAAAAACCTGTTCAGCTCGCTGGCATTGGCAATCCTGCTGATTGCAGGCTTCATGGCGTGGATGTTCAAGAGCAAACGAATGGTGCTGATAGCCCTGGTCCCGAACGTCATCCCCCAATTGATTACCGCTGCAATCATGGGCTATGCAGGCATCCCGATCAAAGCATCCACCATCCTGGTGTTCAGCGTAGCCTTCGGTATCTCCGTCGACAATACCATCCACTACCTCGCCAAATACCGCCAGGAATTACAGGCCACAAACTGGAGCATCCGTTCCTCGGTGATTCTGGCTCTGAAAGAAACGGGACAGAGCATGATTTACACTTCCATTATCCTGTTTTTCGGTTTCAGCATTTTCTGTCTTTCCAGCTTTGGCGGGACGTTCGCGCTGGGACTGCTCACTTCGATTACCCTATTTGCCGCCATGCTTGCCAACCTCATCATATTGCCCTCTCTGCTGCTCACGCTGGAAAAGAGCATCACAAACAAAACATTCCGGGAACCCCTGTTGCAAATCTACAACGAGGAGGAGGATATCGACACCGATAAGTTGCAGGTCGAAAATCGGGAGTAAACAGTACAAAAAAACCGGGAAGTCAGAAACTCCCCGGTCTGATGTATCCGGATTATAAATTATTCCGCTTCTTTCATCCGGATGCCTTTAATTTCTTTCATAATATCGTCCAGTAACTGGGAGGTCCCTATTCTGAAATAGTTTGAAGTCAGCCATTCGCCACCCAGGATATGATTGACAATGGTCAGATAACGCAGGGCATTTTGCGCTTTCGATACTCCTCCGGCCACTTTCAGCCCCACTTTTTTACCCGTACGCGCATAATATTGCTTGATGGCCTCACACATCACATATACGGCTTCCGGCGTAGCATTGACTGGCACTTTCCCCGTAGAAGTCTTAATGAAATCCGCCCCGGCATACATGCTCACCAGCGAAGCCTTGAAAATGCTCTCAATGTCTTTCAGCTCCCCTGTTTCCAGAATCACTTTCAGACGGGCGCCCTCACACACTTTGCGTATGGCAAGCAATTCCCGGTATATCTTCTCAAAGTTTCTCTCCAGTACATCCCCAACGGTAATCACCACATCCACTTCCTGGGCCCCGGCGGCAATTGCCATCTTACACTCGGAAAGTTTCAGTTCCATAAACGTCTGGGATGAGGGAAAGCCTCCCGCAACAACAGCCGTCTGGATATCCGTACCCTTCAATCCTTCCCTCACAATGCCCGCAAAGTTCGGATACACACACACGGCAGCCACTTCCCGCAAACTCCCTTTTTTCAGTTTCTTCAATAAATCGGCAACAAAAGATTTTACGGAATCTTCCGTGTCGGTAACTTTCAGCGTGGTGTAATCCATGCACGACACACAAAATTCCAGGTTTTCGGCACAATAGGCCTGTTTCACCTCTTTTTCAACAACTCCGTCCAGCTCGAACTGCATCCTGTCTTCCAGATTCGATGCGTTATAAGTCGCCAATACTTCCGAAATTTTTTCCATATAGTAATGTTTGTTTTTTCACGAATTATAATCCCAGCCTGCTTCTTTCCGCTTTCGTCAATTTCGCCACCACCAGCTTATAGGATTGAAGTATCCATACTTTCAGCATACTGTCACTGATCGAGCCGTCTATTAATACGGTGTTCCAGTATTTTTTGTTCATGTGGAATCCCGGAGTCACTGCCGGAAAAGTTTCCCGGATTTCAATAGCTTCATCCGGATCGCATTTAAGATTCATTTTTAAATCGCCGGTCAGGGAAGCAAAACAGAACATCCGTCCCCCCACCTTGAAAACTAAGGTTTCATCATCGAATGGCATATCTTCGGTTGCCTGCGGCAAACTCAGACAGTATTCACGTAATTCCTCTATATTCATAGCGGCAAAATTAAACAATGTTTATGAGCTTTTAAACTTTTCTCCGACAAATTATTTATATTTGCCTTAGGATATGTGTGTAAACAAAATTGCGTCAAAAAAACTTTTTGAAAACTGAAATATGGCTAAAAAAAACAGTGAGGAAACGCCTCTGATGCAGCAGTATTATTCCATGAAAGCCCAATATCCGGATGCCATCATGTTATACCGGATGGGTGACTTTTATGAGACTTTCGGAGAGGATGCCGTCATCACCTCCCAAATCCTGGGCATCACGCTCACCAAACGTTCCCACGGTTCGCCCGGGGATGTGCGTCTGGCGGGATTTCCTCACCATGCGTTGGATACGTATCTGCCTAAATTAATCCGCGCCGGACAGCGCGTCGCGATCTGCGAGCAACTCGAAGACCCCAAGAAAACCACCAAACTGGTGAAACGGGGCGTCATCGAACTGGTGACCCCCGGCGTTTCATACAACGAATATTCCACCGACAGCAAAAGCAATGTCTTTTTAGCCTCCGTCTGTTTCAATAAAACAGAAGCCGGACTATCGCTGCTGGATTTGTCGACGGGCGAATTTCTGACAACGGAAGGCCCCCACGCGGTAATAGACAAACTGCTCAACAGCTTCCAACCCAAAGAGGTTGTATACGCCCGAGGACAGGACGGACGTTTCAAAGAACTGTTCGGAAATAAATTCTACATGTATCCCATCGAGGAGTGGTTTTTCGAACGGGATGCCGCCCGGGACAAACTGAAAAAACATTTTGAAGTCTCTTCTCTCAAAGGATTCGGGATTGAAAAGATGGATTGCGGCATCTGCTCCGCAGGGGCGATACTCAGTTATCTGGAAATAACCAAACACGACCTCATCGCCCATGTGACCTCCATTTCCCGCATTGACGAGTCCAGTTGCGTCCTGTTGGACAAGTTCACCCTACGGAATTTGGAATTGCTGCACTCCTCCTATGAAGAAGGGAAATCACTGGTCGACATCATTGACCGTACTGTCACACCCATGGGCGGGCGGACGCTCAGACGCTGGATGTGCATGCCGCTGAAATCACCGGAGAAAATCAATGAACGGCTTCAAATCACAGAATGCTTCATCCACCACGAAGCCGAAAGGCTGGAAACCGAAATGCTGTTGCGGAATATCGGCGACCTTGAAAGATTGGCATCCAAAATCGCCGCGGGCCGCATCACCCCCCGCGAAATCGTCCAGCTGAAAATAGCGTTGGGATGTATCCCACTTCTGCAGGAGCAATGCCGGAAGATTGACAACCCCGTACTTCATCAGCTTACCAGCCCGCTGGATTGCTGCCAGCCGCTATATGAAAAGATAGATACCCAAATCCGCGAAAATGCACCCAACGCCATCAACAAAGGAGGCGTTATTGCAGAAGGGGTCCATGCCGAACTGGACGAATTGCGTAACATCCTGACACACGGCAAAGAGCTGCTGAACGAGATGCAACAGCGGGAAAGTGAAAAAACAGGCATCCCGTCACTGAAAATCGCTTTCAATAATGTGTTCGGCTACTACATCGAAGTCACTAAAACCCACAAGGACAAAGCTCCCGACACCTGGACACGCAAGCAGACGCTGGTGAATGCAGAGCGTTACATCACTCCGGAACTGAAAGAATACGAAGAGAAAATCCTCGGTGCCGAAGGACGGATATTGGAAATCGAAACCGAGTTGTACAATAACCTGATGGCGGAAGCCGCCACGTATATCCGGCAAATCCAGTCCGATGCCAAAATCATCGCCGCCCTGGATGCTCTGATTTCATTTGCGGAAATATCCATCGCCAATAACTATCACCGCCCCGAAATCAACGATTCCGACTGCCTCGAAATCAAGGGAGGACGGCATCCGGTCATTGAGAAACAATTGCCTCCGGGGGAGGAATATATCGCCAACGACATCTATCTGGACAACCAGCAACAGCAAATTATCATTATCACCGGTCCCAACATGGCGGGTAAATCGGCTCTCTTACGCCAAACAGCCCTGATTGTAATTATGGCGCAGGCAGGTTGCTTCATCCCGGCAGAATCGGCAAAAATCGGCTATATCGACAAGATTTTTACCCGTGTCGGAGCCTCCGACAACATTTCTCAAGGAGAATCCACCTTTATGGTCGAAATGAATGAAGCCGCCAATATTCTGAACAATATTTCCGACCGCAGTCTGGTGCTGTTTGACGAATTGGGACGGGGCACATCCACCTACGACGGCATCTCCATCGCCTGGGCGATTGTCGAGTTTCTGCATGAGCATCCGAAGTTCCGCGCAAAGACCCTGTTTGCCACCCATTATCACGAATTGAATGAAATGGAGCATGCCTTCAAGAAGATTAAAAACTTTAATGTTTCAGTTAAAGAGATTAATAACAAGGTGGTCTTTCTTAGGAAATTGGTTAAAGGCGGATCCAATCACTCGTTCGGTATCCAGGTGGGTAAAATGGCAGGCTTACCCCAATCCGTAATCAAAAGGGCGGGCGACATCCTGAAACAATTGGAAAACGACCGCGACAACAGTGGAAAAATACAGAAAAATGTGGAAAGCATTGCCACAGAAAGAGAAGGCATGCAACTGAGCTTTTTCCAACTGGAAGACCCCGTGTTGTTGCAAATCCGGGATGAAATCGCAGGGCTTGACATCAATAGCCTCACTCCGCTCGAAGCGCTGAATAAACTTAGCGAAATCAAGAAAATCGCAGGAATCTGAATATAAAAAGAGCCGGCATGTAACGCGCCGGCTCTTTTCAGTTTATTTTTTCGACAATTTGGCTTTCAGTATGACAACATCCTCCTCCGGACGGTCGTTCGCCCCGGTTTTTTGAGCAGCGATTTTATCGACAATGTCCAGACCTTCCACCACTTCTCCGAAGACGGTATATTCCCCGTCCAGAAAAGGCGTTCCCCCCATCGTCTTATACACTTCTCTCTTTTCGGCAGGAATGAGGTGGGCGGTGTAATCTTTAAACTGAGCTTCGATTTCCGTTTGTATGCCACGCACCAGGCTATCGGCTTTCGCCTGTTGTCCGGTCGCCATATATTGCCTCATCTCCTCTTGTTTCGGCTGAAACAATTTCATCCCCAGACGGTTTTTGGCATTCATCAGCCTGCCCTGTTCCAATCTGTTCAACTCTTCGTCCGTATAGGTTTTTCCCTGAACAATGTAAAACTGCTCTCCGGACGAACGTTTTTCGGGATTGACGGCATCCCCCTGGCGGGCGGCACACAAGGCTCCTTTTTCATGGAAATGTCCCGGACGGATTTCAGCCTCAACGGTATATCCCGGATCACCCATGCCCAAGGCTTTTCCCTTCTCCGCATTCCGCGAGTCGGAGGAACCGCCCTGTATCATAAAACCCTCTATCACCCGGTGGAACAAGAGTCCGTCGTAATGTTTCTCCTTGACCAGTTTCGTAAAGTTATCACTGTGCAGGGGCGTATCTTCATACAATTTCAGTTTTATCACCCCCTGGTTGGTTTCCAGCACGACATATTTATACTTTTCGGCTTTCACTCCCGACATACATACCAAAAAAGGCAGCAATACAAATAATAATTTTTTCATTCCGCTTATTTTATCTTTATAATTCTCACATCTTTTTCCGGACGGTTGTTTTCGTCCGTTTTCATGCCTGCTATTTTATCCACGACATCCATTCCCGACACGACTTCGCCAAAAACAGTGTAAGTGCCGTCCAGAAAGGGGATACCCCCTTCCGTAGTATATACTCTCTTTTGTTCATCGGTCAATACCATCTTTTCTCCCTGCAAAAGTTTCCCCACCTGTTCCGAAATTTTCCGGTTCAGTTCCATGAGGCTGTCATAATCCTTTACCGCTTCATATTTGCGGATTGCCGCTTCATGCTCTTTTTTCACTTTTTCAAACAGCCTCTGATGGCGCCGGGCATTAATCTGTCCGACCAACGTATCCAATTCTCCGGGGCGGTACACTTTGCCCTGGACGATATAAAAATGAGAACCGCTGGAACGGTGCTCCGGATTGACATCGTCCCCTTCCCGCGCTGCAGCAACCACCCCCCGCCTGTGAATCCGCCCGGGACGGATTTCAGCGTCAATCTTATAGCCAATGTCATTCGCTCCCAACACCATTTGCGGACGGGCATTCCGCGAGTCAGGGTCTCCCGTCTGAATCACAAAATCCGAAATAACCCGGTGAAACAACATCCCTTCGTAATAACCGTCCTGTACTAATTTCACGAAATTATCCCTGTGCAAAGGCGTGTCGTTATAAAGCCGTATCCGGATGTTTCCGGCACTGGTTTCAACGGTAAACACATTTTCTTCCCTCTCCCGGCAACTTGCCAGCATGAAGACAATAAACAAAATGCCTAAAAATCTCTTCATCTTTCCATTTTATACGGTTAAAAAAAACGGTTTTATCCCTCTGTTTGAGGTCATTTTAAACCGATTCATGCAAAATTAAGCGTTCCGCATAAAAAATAAACAATATTTTTACTAAATTTGTGAAATATATGACTCAATGCATTATTGTAAACGCTTTTGACTATGAAAACAAATTTTATCTGGATTTTGGCTGCTTTGTTTAGCATTCTCATGTCATGTAAAGAAAAACCGCAACCCCTGCCCATCGTTGAGGCTCCCGTTGTTGAAAAAGACACGGTGGTACCGGAACCGGTAGAGGAAGAAGAGGTAATCGAAGAAGTCAAACCCGTCCGAAACGAAATTCAGAATTACTTTCTGATTGCCGGATGTTTCGAATACAAAGAAAACGCTGACAGACTGTGTGAGAAACTGCAGAGACAGGGATATGACTCCAAAATCATCACCTACTTTGAAAATCTGTATCTGGTGTCCTATAACGGTTTCGCCACCCGCAAAGAAGGGCTGGCTGCATTAAAGGATATCCGGAAAGAAAAAGGTAAAGAAAAAACATGGCTATATAAATCAGAAAATTAATTCTGTCGATTATCTTTGTAGCCCATATAATATTAATTATTCCGCATATGCAAAAAATAGGATTGACTGGATTGATAGTGGCATTGTGTATGACCGGGTGTAAAGATAATGCACTTCCGCCTCAGCAACTGACAAATATTCCGGTGGTACGGAATACGGAAGAAGCAAACAAAACAACAACACAAAACAATTCTGAAAACACTTCCGCCTCCAATAAAACCACAAGTTACACAAGTTCTGTAACCCCTACGCTTGACAAGCCCTCACAAAAGTGTAAATGGTATATCATTGTTGCCAGTTACCGGAGCGACGAAAGACGGCGCGCCGAGAAATTAGTGAAAGGGCTGAAAGCCGAAGGGTATCCGGCAGAAGTTATTGACGCCATCGGAAGGCTCAGGGTCAGCATTGAATACCATTTTTCTGAAGAAAAAGCCTACGAAAGACGGGCTGAATTTTTGAAAATTCCCGGTTTCGAAGGCACTTGGGTATTGAAAAACTGCGTCAGTACAGAATAGCAAAAACAAAACTCAAACCAAATACAAATCCGGCATAAACCTGTGCCGGATTGTGTTTTTTTAGATAGAGACGACAAGTGCCCAGCAGCCCTGCCAAACACAACAGCCCCATAAACGTTGTACGCACATCCCCGAAATAGCGGAAACCGATAATCAGCAAAAAGCCGCATACCGCCCCAATAGCCGTCATGTGCATGCTCATTTTCCAGCGCAAGGTGACTATGGCAAAACCGCACAAAACAATAATCAACACCAAATACATCTGCTGTACGATGTTGGTGTAAGGAAGCTGCCGTATCAGATAAAATCCCAGAAAAGCATAGAAAACCGAAACAATAACCGGATAAATACGCTCTTTCCGCTCTGACAAGTGATAGCTTTGTATCAAACGCAGCTTCTTAAACAAGGGCAACGTCAATACCGGCAAGAGGCACAGGCAGATAAATGTGACTACGTAACAATAATTCTTGGCTACAGCCGGAATAAAAGCAAAAACGGAGTTGGAGTTGAAAATGAAAAACAGACCGTATAAAGGCAAGAATAACGGGTGCATGGCATAAGAAAAAATTTCTGCAAGTTTTTTCATTTTTCTCCCTGGATTTTATATTTCTCTTCGTAAACGGGCCACCGGAATATCAAGCATCTGACGATATTTTGCCACCGTGCGGCGGGCAATCTGATAGCCTTTTTTTTCCATTCTGTCCACCAGTTCATCGTCCGTCAGCGGTCTTTTTTTGTCCTCAGCATCCACAATGCTTTTCAAGATGTTGCGCAACTCGCCCGTACTGACTTCTTCCCCGCTGCTGGTCTGCATACTGCCGGAAAAAAAGTTTTTCAGGGAATAGATGCCAAACCAGGTCTGCACGTATTTAGCATTGGAAACCCGGGAGACGGTGGAAACATCCAATCCCGTGATGTCGGCAATGTCCCTCAGAATCATAGGCTTCAACTGACTTTCATCCCCCGTCAGAAAGAACTGTTTCTGAAACTGCACAATGGCTGTCATGGTCAGCATCAGGGTATTGTTACGTTGGTGTACGGCATCAATAAAGGATTTTGCAGAGTTCAATTTATACTTTATGAAATTCGCCACATCTTTTTTATCTTTAGCCGATTGGCCATTCTGGTAGCTATCAAGAAGGTTCAGATAGGATTTGTTGATTTTCAGCTCGGGTGTATCGCCGGTATTCAGGCTCAGTTGCAACTCCCCGTCAGTCAGGTCCAACGTGAAATCCGGAATGATTTTATCGGCTGTCTGTTCAAAAGAAGAGTCGCCTATTGTCCCCCCGGGCTTCGGATTCAGTTTCAGAATCTCATTTATGGCTTCTTTCATAGCTTCCTCCGGCAAACGTAGCCGCCGCGCTATCTTTTCATAGTGTTTTTTTGAAAACTCTTCAAAACATTCTTCCAATATCAACCGCGCATTGTCGAGTACGGCACCAGACACTTCCCCCTGTTTGTGGTCAATCTGCAACAGCAGGCATTCTTTCAGATTCCTGGCACCCACACCATATGGTTCAAATTCCTGAATGATTTTCAACAGACGCTCCACTTCGTCCACAGTGACTTCAATGCCTGCCCCAAATGCCAAATCGTCAACAATGTTTTCAATATCCCTCCGCAAATATCCGTCGTCGTCAATGTTGCCGATGATGTATTCCGCTATTTTTTTCTGAAAATCCGTCAAATCCCTCATGCCCAATTGGTCCAGAAGATTTTCACGGAAAGTGACGTCCTGTGAAAAAACGAAATCTTTCGAATCGTTATCGCGTGAGGCATTGGATGTATATAATTTATAATCCGGGATATCGTCATCATCCGGGATATAATCTTCAAAAGAAAAGTCGTTATCCTCCTGCCGCACGTCTTCTTCTCCATTCTCCTCCTCACCGGCATACATGTCGTCTCCGGCCTCCTTGTATTCATCCGTTGCTTCCTCTTCGCTTCCTTCTTCCAATAACGGATTCGTTTCCAGCTCTTCTTTCACACGCTGCTCAAGCTGGTAGGCGGGAAGCTCAAGCAATTTGATCAATTGGATTTGAAGAGGATTAATCTTCAAACCTAATTTCTGTTGTAAATGCTGCTTAAGCGCCATGTCTCACCACGATATAAAAAGAAATGCAGAGTCACTCTGCATTTCAGGATTATTTATTAAAATTCCGCATTCTTCGGCGTACGGGGGAAAGGTATTACGTCCCGGATATTCCCCATACCCGTAACAAACAGCAGGAGCCGTTCAAAGCCTAAGCCGAAGCCGCTATGTACTGCCGAACCGAAACGGCGGGTATCCAAATAATAGGACATACCGTCAACGGGTATCCCCACTTCCTGCATGCGCGTCACTAACTTATCGTAATTTTCCTCACGCTGCGAACCGCCGATGATTTCACCAATCTGCGGGAACAAAACGTCCATAGCCGCTACGGTTTTCCCATCCGGGTTCTGCTTCATGTAGAACGCCTTGATTTCTTTCGGATAGCCCGTCAGAATAACCGGCTTCTTGAAGTGTTTTTCCACCAAATAACGTTCGTGCTCACTTTGCAGGTCCACTCCCCAGCCAGTTACCGGATACTGGAATTTACCGTTTTTGTTCTGTTTGCTGTTTTTCAGTATTTCCACCGCTTCCGTGTAGGAAAGGCGTTCGAAATCATGGGTCAGAACGAAATTGAGCTTTTCAATGAGCTCCATAGAACGTTCTTCCGCTTTTTTCGTTTTTTCCTCTTCCTGCAAACGGGCGCTTAAAAATTTCAAATCGTCCATGCAGTGGTCAAGGGCATACTTGATCAGATATTTCAGAAAATCTTCCGCCAGGTCCATGTTATCGTTCAAATCGTAGAACGCCATTTCCGGTTCAATCATCCAGAACTCTGACAAATGGCGGGTCGTATTTGAATTTTCTGCCCGGAAAGTGGGACCAAAGGTGTATATCTTTCCTAAAGCCATCGCCCCCAGCTCCCCTTCCAACTGTCCGCTGACCGTCAAGTTGGTCGCTTTACCGAAGAAGTCCTGCTTGTAATCCACTTCTCCGCTTTCAGTCAAAGGCGGATTTTTGGGGTCGAGCGTAGTCACCCGGAACATCTCCCCGGCACCTTCACAATCGGAAGCGGTAATCAGCGGGGTGTGCAGGTAATAGAAACCGTGTTCGTTGAAATACTGGTGGATGGCAAAAGCCATGGCGTGTCTGATCCGGAAAACCGCACCGAATACGTTGGTACGGAACCGAAGATGCGCTACCTCCCGCAAAAATTCCAACGAGTGTTTTTTGGGCTGAATCGGATATTTATCGGGGTCTGCTTCACCCAATACCTCCAGTTGTTTTGCCTGTATTTCGTGACACTGTCCGCTCCCGCAGCTTTCAACCAAAATTCCCTGTACATGAATTGCCGCACCTGTGGTGATTTTTTTCAGAAGTTCTTCCGGAAAATTCTCTGTCTCCACAACAACCTGTATGTTGTTTATCGTCGAACCGTCGTTGAGGGCAATGAAATTTACCTGTTTGTTACCCCGTTTGGTTCTTACCCAACCGCTGATTTCAACTTCTTTTTTACACTCTCCGGATTCCAATAAATCCTTTACAGATACTCTTTTCGTTTTCATTTTGTTAAAAAATTATACAGCTACGCCGTTTCCACAACAGAAAAGACGTTTGGTTTATCAGATTGGCAAAATTAAAGAAATAAGAGCAAACGGACAAACAATCGGGGGCTTTTAGCCTGCTTTTCAAATAACAATCACAGGAATAGTTCGCTGAAGATGCGGTCAGAAAGCAACCACCCCGCTTCGGTCAAAGTGTATGTGCCCTGTTTGTCAACCGCCCAGCCCTTTCCGATGAAGGCTTTCATCTGACGGGAGAAATGCTCCCACGCAAAGTCGTATTTTCCCCGCATATTTCCCTCCCTTATGCCCCACATGGTCCGGAGGTTTGTCATGACGTATTCATTATATTTATCTACTTCACTTAATTCCTCACGCTCAAAGTTCAATATCCCGTCATTTAAATTGTCAATATAAGTTTTTAAATTGGAAATATTCCATTGTCTGGAGGCCAGATCGTAGGAATGAGCGGCGGGTCCGAAACCGATGTAGGGTTTTTGTTGCCAATAGGAGGTATTGTGGACAGAATATTTCCGTTTCCGGGCAAAATTAGAGATTTCATAGTGCTCGTATCCGGCCTTTTTCAGTATTTTTACGACAGTGTCGTATTTTTCTGCCAATTCATCTTCGGAAGGCGGGCAAAAAAGGCCTTTACGGTATTGTTTTTCCAGGATGGATCCGGCATCCACACTCAACATGTAAACAGAAATGTGGTCTATTTCAAGTTGAAGCGCCCGGGATAAATCCCGGTGCAATATTTCCGTGGATTGGCCGGGCAAACCGATGATTAAATCGATGCTGATGTTGTCAAATCCCTGCTTTTTAGCTGTTTTTATACCTTCCGTGACCTGGAAGGAAGTGTGCCGACGTTGGATGGTTTTCAGTAAATCGTCCTGGAATGACTGCACGCCAATGCTGAGTCGGTTGAATCCCAGTGCTTTCCAACCTTTTAATTTTTCAGTCTCCAGGTCTTCCGGATTGACTTCTATGGTTCTCTCGGCTTCCGGCGCAATGTCATACGTATTTCCCAATTTTTCAGTCACCTGTTGAAGTTCCGGCAAAGAGAGGCAGGAGGGTGTACCTCCTCCGAAATAGAGGGTACTGACGGG
This sequence comes from uncultured Odoribacter sp., assembly GCA_910589025.1. Classification (GTDB taxonomy): domain Bacteria; phylum Bacteroidota; class Bacteroidia; order Bacteroidales; family Marinifilaceae; genus Culturomica. Next base: position 137,560 of record CAJURM010000006.1, read on the forward strand.
CAGAGAACCGGTGTAATAGTCTTTTCTTAATCCGATTTCAGTACACAATGCCTTGATGAAGGCCTCTTTAAAGCGCTCCGAAGCCACCGAGTAAAAACCGCAATAAATACATTTGCTCCGGCAAAACGGAATATGTACATAAATTCCCATTCCGTTTTATCCTCTTTCCCTTCGAAGCAAATAAATGTTCCGGCAGTATACGACCAGTCCCGTTGACTGTCCTAAAATCAAAACAGGGTCTCTCCGGTAGAGCGCATAAGCCACGATAATCAGGGAGCCTGTAAGACTGATTAACCAAAATCCCAAGGGTAAGAGGGATTCGTTCTTCTTCATTGAATAAACCCACTGGTAGACAAAGCGAAGAGTGAATATAATCTGTCCCATAGACCCAAAGAGCAGCAACCACAAGGGGATGTTTTCGTTCAAAAAGAACTGCTCGACAAATCCACGGGCATCTTTCAGCATGAACAATACGGCAACAACAGGTGTCAATGCCAAGATGTAGCGAATCAGTGCGGGCAGTTTCTGCCAACTCTCTTTTTTATTCAGATTCCAAATGTAAATGTAGTAGGAAATAAGCTGTCCCAGAATGATGGCAAAATCATCCCGCAACCATCCGTAAATGAACAGCAGATAGGCACCCAAAAGGCTGAGTTTCCAGAATATGGAAGGCGAAACGACTTTTTTTGCCTTTTCCGACATAATCCACTGTAAGAGCAAACGGGCGGAAAAGAGCAGCTGCGCCAGGAATCCGACAATATAAATCATATCCCTTGCGTTAGTTCAGATTGCCCTCGGCAATTTCATAATTGATGTACCGTTTTTTCATCCACCTGTAAGCAAAACAGTCTTTGAAAGGTCCCACCAGACGGTTCCACAAATGGTATTTCGACTGTCCTGCAATTCGGGGAAAGTGGCGCACGGGAATTTGTTTTACCCGCCCGTTCTGTAACTGAATCAATGCAGGCAGAAAGCGGTGCATCCCGGTGAAAAAGGGTATCCGCCTGGCATAATCGGTTCTTAGTATTTTTAAAGGGCATCCCGTGTCTTCTACACCGTCGTGAGTCATGGCTCGCCGGAATCCATTGGCAATGCGGGAAGAGAGATTTTTAACAAAACTGTCTTTTCTGCCGGTGCGAATACCCATTACCATTTCATATTCACCCGCGTGTTCGAGCAAAAGATTAAAATCTTCCGGTGTCGTCTGCAAATCAGCATCGATGTATCCGACATATTCGGAGTCCGCCACGTCTATCCCCGCTTTCATGGCAGCACTCAGTCCGCCGTTCCGGGCCAACCGGATGTGGAAGAATCCGGCATTTCTTTCACATACTTCCCGGATGAGCTGTCCACTGGCATCCGTAGAGCCGTCGTTTACAAACAATACACACGAGGATATACGGGAAGTTTTCAGAAAAGAAGCCAGTTCCTGTTCCAAACGCAGGATATTTCCTTCTTCGTTGTAAACCGGAACAATGATTGTGAGTTTATAATCGGCTGATTTATTCATATAAATTTTACTTTCAAATTACTCTAAGAATAAAACAAATTTAATTAGCTTTGCTCTGCTTTTATTTACAAAGCATCACGGAAAACAGGACAATAAATCTTATTTTATAAAAATAATCGCAAAGGTATGAAATATAAGCGTATTTTATTAAAATTAAGCGGCGAATCTTTGATGGGAAGCCAAAAATATGGTATCGACGTGACCCGTGTTGAAAGCTATGCCCGGCAGATACATGAGATAGCGCAAATGGGTATTCAGATTGGGATCGTCATCGGAGGAGGAAACATTTTCCGCGGTTTAAACGGTACAAGTAAAGGGTTTGACCGGGTGAAGGGGGACAGTATGGGCATGCTGGCAACAGTCATCAACGCATTGGCTCTCAGCTCGGCTTTGGATAATGAGGGATGTAAGAACAGAGTACTTACCGCTATCCGTATGGAACCAATAGGGGAATTTTATTCAAAGGCAAAGGCGGTTGAATATCTGGAGCAGGGTTATGTAACCATTTTCAGTGCCGGTACCGGAAATCCGTTTTTTACGACCGACACGGGAAGCAGTCTCCGGGCGATAGAAATTGAAGCCGACGTGATGTTGAAGGGCACAAGGGTGGACGGTATCTATACGGCTGACCCGGAAAAGGACCCGGCAGCCGTGAAGTTTGATGAGATTACTTACGACGAAATCTATAATAAGGGATTAAAAGTGATGGACCTGACGGCTACAACGATGTGTAAGGAAAATCATCTGCCCATCCTCGTTTTCAATATGGATGTGGAAGGCAATCTGAAAAAAGTGATGGACGGCGAAGCTATCGGGACGCTTGTATACGAAAAATAAAGCAACAGCCTCATCCGCGATTGATATTTCTGATTGATATATGATATTAGATTCCATACGTACACCGGAAGATTTAAGGAAAATCCCGGAAGATGCACTGCCCGACGTCTGTCAGGAGGTGCGCCGGAAAATCATTGACGACTGTGCCGAAAATCCGGGACACCTGGGGGCAAGCCTGGGGGTTGTCGAGCTCACGGTTGCACTACATTATGCGCTGAATACCCCTTACGATAATTTGGTGTGGGATGTCGGGCACCAATGTTATGCACACAAGATTCTTACGGGAAGAAAAGAGCAATTTAAAAATAAACGGGTGTATGGCGGCATCAGCGGTTTTCCCAAAATGTCTGAAAGTGAGTACGATGCTTTTGGCACCGGCCATTCCTCAACTTCCATCTCGGCAGCTTTAGGCATGGCCCTGGCAGCCCAACTCAACGAAGAGGAGGACCGCCAGTCCGTAGCCATTATCGGCGACGGTTCCATGACAGGCGGAATGGCATTTGAAGCTCTGAACAATGCCGGTATCCACAATGCCAATCTTCTGGTTATCCTCAACGATAATAACATGGCCATCGACCCCAATACAGGCGGGTTGAGTCAGTATCTGCTGGATATTTCCACGTCCCAGACTTACAATAGAATCAAAAACGATGTCTGGAATATGCTGGGCAAATTCAACCGCATCAGTCCCAAGATGCGTAACTTTGTGCAGAATATTGACAACAGTATAAAGTCGATGCTGCTAAAACGGAGCAATCTGTTTGAAGCGATGGGGCTGCGTTACTTCGGCCCGGTGGACGGACACGATGTGAACCATCTGGTAAAGCTGTTGCGGGATTTGCAAAAAATCAAAGGTCCCAAGGTTCTGCATTGTATCACCAAAAAGGGTAAAGGGTTTAAGCAAGCCGAAGCAGACCAGACAACGTGGCATGCTCCCGGCAAGTATAATAAGGTCACCGGCGAGTTGATCCATGAAAAGAAATCGTCTCCGGCACCTAAATTCCAGGATGTTTTCGGGAATACGCTACTGGAGCTTGCGAAGATCAATAATAAAATTGTAGGGATTACCCCTGCTATGCCTACCGGATGTTCCTTGAATATTATGATGAAAGAGATGCCGGAACGCTGTTTTGACGTAGGCATCGCCGAACAGCATGCAGTCACTTTTTCAGCAGGACTGGCAGCCAAAGGGTTCATCCCGTTTTGTAATATCTATTCTTCTTTTATGCAACGGGCTTACGACCAGATTATCCATGATGTAGCCCTGCAAAACCTGCCTGTGGTGCTTTGTCTGGATCGTGCCGGATTAGTCGGGGCGGACGGAGCCACCCATCACGGAGCTTTCGACCTGGCTTTTCTGCGCTGTATTCCCAATATAATCCTTGCCGCTCCTTTAAATGAGGAGGAGTTACGGAATATGATGTATACCGCCCAGTTGCCGGACAAGGGGCCTTTTGCCATCCGTTATCCACGCGGGAACGGATGTATGGCAGAATGGCGGACTCCATTCAAAGAACTGGAAATCGGGAGAGGACAATGTCTCTGTGAAGGCGGAAAAGTGGCCGTAGTCTCTATCGGAGCCATCGGTAATGTAGCCCTGAACGCCATCAGAAGATTTCCCGAAGGTATGGTGTCGCTCTATGATATGCGTTTTCTGAAACCTATCGACGAAGAATTGTTGGAAGAGGTTTTCCAAAAACACAACCGGGTGATTACGCTGGAAGACGGCTGCATTACCGGCGGATTGGGGGACGCGGTGATAGAATACATGACGGCTCACGACCACCAGGCCACCGTTGTGAGAATGGGTATTCCCGACAAGTTTGTTGAACACGGAACCACCCAACAATTGCGTGCTGAATGCGGATTTGACGAAGAAAACATATACGGAAAAATCAGTGATTTACTGAATTAAGGCCGAAAGAACCTTAGCGCAAGGAAGAAAAAATGAAAGGTGAAGTAGTGACCCTACCGGATTCGGAAATATGCAGACGGAAGTTCAGGGAGACATTTAAAACGCTCTCTGACCCGACGCCGTTGTTTTTGCCAGATTGTGTCAAAGCATATAAAAAAGGAACGCTGGTGTATTCCGAAGGTACCTGCATGAAAGGCTGTTATTTCGTGTATGAGGGTGTTGTCAAAATATACCAGACAGGAAATGAAGGGAAGGAACAGATTATCAAATTTGAAAAGGAGGGGGATATTTTCGGTTTCCGTTCCGTGATTCTGAAAGAGACGGCATGCACATCGGTGGAAACTCTTTCCGACTGTATCCTCTGTTTTATTCCCGACACAGTCCTTTTTCAAGAGATACGCAATAATCCGGAATTTGCTTATGAGCTGATGCAGATTGCTTGTAAGGAACTGGGAGAATCAAACCGTTATATCAAGGATATTGCCCAAAAGTCAGTAAAGGAACGACTCGCCGAAATTCTGCTGCTGATTGCCCACGATTTCGGTATAGAAGAGGATGGCACTCTAAAACTCAGTATCTCCCGCGAGGACCTGAGCAATTTTGTAGGCACTGCCACAGAAACGCTTATCCGGCTGCTGTCGGAATATAAAACCGAAGGACTTGTTGAAGCCAAAGGAAGAAAAATTAAACTCCTCAATCCGGAAAAGTTGAAATGCTTGGCAGGGGGCTAATGCGAATGGTATAAATTTTACCAATTTTCCTTAATATGTGCAGTCTTTTTACAAGCATTCTTTAAAATAATTCCCTCTTTGTAAATAATTCACCGTTTTTTTGTATCTTGACGGGTGCTAATAATGTCTAACCACTCAAATTTACAAAAAATGCCACAGATTTCGGAAAAAGGCAAAATCCTGCCTGCCTCCCCCATCAGAAAATTGGTCCCCTATGCCGATCAAGCCAAAAAAAGAGGAATAAAAGTGTATCATCTGAACATCGGACAACCTGATATTGAGACTCCTTCTATTGCCTTGGAGGCCGTACGGAATATGCGGCTGAACGTGATCGAATACACCCCTTCGGACGGGAATCATACCTTGAAAACCAAACTTTGCAGTTATTACAATCACCTGGGCATCCAGATTAAGGAGGAAGATGTACTTATCACGACCGGAGGCTCCGAAGCGATTCTTTTTGCTTTTCTGAGTACGTTGAATGAAGGCGATGAGATTATTATCCCCGAACCTTTTTACGCCAATTATACGGCTTTTGCCCTGATGGCTGGCGCTACAGTCAAAACGGTCACTTCAAGTATCAAAAATAATTTCGCATTGCCCCCTATCAGTGAAATTGAAAAGAAAATCACTCCGAAGACCAAAGGAATTGTGATTATAAACCCCAATAATCCAACAGGTTATCTTTATTCTAAAGAGGAATTGGAGGCTTTAGCGAAGATTGTCAAAAAACACGATCTTTATTTATATTCGGATGAAGTTTACAGACGATATTGCTATGACGGACTCCAACATTATTCAGTCATGAATCTGGAAGGAATTGAGCAAAACACGATTCTTTTCGACTCGATGTCCAAACGATACAGCGAATGCGGTATCCGGGTCGGTGCACTCATTACCCGGAATAAGGAGGTTTTGGCCGCTTCCCTGAAATTAGGCATGGCACGGCTATGTCCTCCGGCATTGGGACAAATAGCAGCAGAAGCATCGCTCGATACAACGGATGAATATTTTGCCCGGGTTCACCAGGAATATGTGGAACGCCGGGACTTTATGGTAGATGCGCTCAATCAGATTCCCGGTGTCGTGTGCCCGCTTCCGAAAGGTGCTTTCTATTCGATTGTCAGACTCCCGGTCGACGATGCGGACAAGTTCTGCAAGTGGCTGCTGGAAGAGTTTGAATACAATCACCAGACGGTGATGCTTGCTCCTGCCAGCGGTTTTTACCATACCCCCGGCTTAGGCAAGAATGAAGTGAGAGTCGCCTATGTGTTAAAGAAAAGTGAGTTGAAGAAAGCCATAGAAACGTTGTCGGTTGCCTTGAAGGAGTACCCCGGAAAAACGGAAGGGAAATAAGAAATTTTGTTATCTTTGCGACAAAATAAAAAACATGACATCGGATTCCGAATTCAACAGTATCAGGCCTTACGTGAATGGTGAGATTGAAAAAGCCACTCAAAGATTAAGCGCGTCTGAAGATTTTTTATCCGTTTTCACCCAACTTACCCGGATGGAAAAGGATTGTATTGTCAATGCGTTGGCACAGGTACATAACCGGGATGATTTTCAAAATTACTTTTTCGGTCCGGCAATAGAAGCCGTCATCAAAAATACCTCAGACGGAGTGACTGTACAGGGACTTGAAAACCTTAAACCGGATATTTCCTATCTTTTTATCTCCAATCACCGGGATATTATTCTGGATTCCGCCATTCTCAACCTGATCCTGAGAAAAAACGGCTTTAAATATACCCAGGCCGCTATCGGAAGTAATCTGCTTGTGAATGAATGGGTGACGGATTTGGTGAAGCTCAATTCCTGTTTTGTTATTGAACGGGATATTCCTGTCCGCGAAATGATCGTGAGTTCTGCCCTGCGTTCCAAGTATATCCGGGAGACACTGCACGAAGAACACAATTCTGTCTGGATAGCCCAACGCGAAGGAAGAACCAAAAACGGGGACGACAAGACGCAGCCCAGTCTTTTGAAAATGTTCAAGATGAGCGGAACAAAGGAGTTTGTGGAAAATTTCCGGGAATTGCATATTGTTCCGGTATCCATTTCTTATGAATGGGAACCATGTGACGATCTGAAAACAAATGAATTATACACCCGTACCGTAAGTGAATACACGAAGACGCCGGAAGAGGATATGAGAAGTATGCAAACGGGATTGGCTACGTATAAGGGCAAAATCAATTTTACGATAGACAAACCCATTGAAGAGGAAGAATTAAACGAAATCGCTGCTTTACCGTCCAACGGTGAGCGCTTAGAAGCGTTGGCCCGGTTGATTGATACGAAAATACACCGGAATTTCAAGCTCTGGCCGAACAATTACATTGCGTATGACCTGGCTCACTCGGGCAATAAGTTTTCCCACCTTTACAATAACCAGGAAAAGGAACATTTTATCCAGACAATGACGCAAAAAATTGATCGGATTGAAGGAAACCGCTCTCTTCTCAACAATATTTATTTAGAAATTTACGCAAATCCTGTTAAAAACAGTATAAATACGCAAGAGCCTGTAAAATAAAGGCGACGAATTTTAATATTTACTAAAAACAAAACCATTCGCCACATGAAAGCCGCAAAATTACTTATCATGCTCTCTGCATTTCTGATTATGATTTCAAGTGTATTTACCTTGATGGCTACTTCCGAGAGAACCGGCGTTTATCTGAATGTGGGAGCTATGTTTTGCCTGGTGATTGCCATTTCGGTAATGAATTTCAAGAACAATCCGGAAAAACGGCAATAAGATGTATAAAGTCAAACGTACCATTTATTTGGGCGACCGCTCCATAGATGTCTGGTTCGGACTGGTCAGCAAAACCAAAAACGGGAAAAACGGCAAGTATACCGTCTATCTGCTGACGGACGACCCACGCAATCCTTTTAATCACGCCGAACCGATTCTGAGCGGCATTACGTCCAAAGATACCGCTATAAAAAGAGGTATTGAGTATGCCAAAAATCTGTTCCAGAATATATTGAATAATCAAGAATAACTCAAAACTCATTACAATGGAAAGAAAAGTCAGAGTCAGATTTGCTCCCAGTCCGACCGGAGCCCTCCACTTAGGTGGCGTAAGAACTGCTCTTTTCAATTATTTATTTGCCCGCCGTAATCACGGCGATTTTTTGCTCCGTATCGAAGATACCGACCAAACCCGTTATGTACCGGGTGCAGAACAATACATTATCGATTCGCTGAAATGGTGCGGCCTGAACGTGGATGAAGGGGTAGGCGCAGGAGGCGAATACGGCCCTTACCGCCAGAGTGAAAGAAAGGATTTGTATAAACAATATGCTCTGCAATTGGTGGAAAGCGGCCATGCCTATTATTCTTTCGATTCTTCGGAGGAACTGGACCAGCAAAGAAAAAGCTGTGAAAGCCGGGGCGAAACGTTTATATACAATGCCCAAAGCCGACGGGAATTGAAAAACTCACTCCATCTGTCACCCGAAGAGACGCAACAACTGCTGGCATCCGGTATTCCTTATGTTATCCGCTTTAAAATGCCCGACTGCGAAGAGTTGCTCTTAAATGATATTATCCGGGGAGAAGTACGTTTTAATACGGCCATTCTGGATGATAAGGTGTTGTTTAAATCCGACGGGATGCCGACCTATCACCTGGCAAATATTGTGGACGACCACCTCATGAAAATCACCCACGTTATCCGGGGAGAAGAATGGCTGCCGTCCATGCCCCTCCATGTTCTGCTTTACAGGGCTTTCGGCTGGGAAGATACGATGCCCCAGTTTGCCCACCTGCCGCTTATTCTTAAACCGGTAGGCAACGGGAAATTGAGCAAACGGGACGGCAACAAAATGGGATTTCCCGTGTTCCCTATGGAATTTACAGACCCCGAAACAGGCGAAAAATGGCACGGTTATAAAGAAGACGGTTATTTCCCCGAAGCCTTTATCAATATGCTGGCTCTACTGGGCTGGAATGATGGTACCGATAAGGAAATATTCACCCTTGAGGAATTGTGTGAGGCTTTCTCTCTGGAAAGGGTGCACAAAGCGGGGTCCCGTTTTGATCCGGAAAAGGCAAAATGGTTTAACCACAAATACCTCATCGCTAAGCCCGATGCTGAAATTGCAGAATTGCTCTCCGGTATTCTCCATGCCAACGGACTGGAATGCGAAAAAGAAAAGCTGGAAAAAATCTGCGGACTGATGAAGGAGCGCGCCAATTTTGTCAGCGACATCTATAACGACAGCCTGTTTTTCTTTCAGACACCCGAAACTTACGTCGAGAAAGACGCCAAAAAGTACTGGAAAGAGGAGTCCATTCCGGTTATGAAGGAACTTTACCGGATTTTAAGCGAAATTGAGGACTATTCTTTTGAAAATACGGACAAAATCATTTCCGGCTGGATCAATGAAAAAGAACTCGGATTCGGAAAAGTGATGAATCCGTTCCGGGTAGCCATTGTCGGTGCCGCCAAAGGACCGCACATGTATAATATCATTGAAATCCTCGGTAAAGAAGAAACGCTCAAACGACTGGATAAAGCGATTAAAACGCTTTAAAACCCGCCGCAAGAGGCAAAACGGATACCCTTCTGATCCCATTCGGAAGGGTATTTTCGTATCCAGCCTCATCCGACTGCAGTTGTAACTTTTTGCAGAAGCTATCCGTCATAGGGGAAAGCAAACCTGACGGAAAATAAAATCATTTATCCCATGAAAAATATTCTATTCTTTCTCTGCATTTTATCCTGTGTTTCCATCAGCCCATCCTGTCACGCAGAAACAAACGGTTATAAAATTTTCGGAGAGGTGACAACCGTAGACAACCAAACAGTAAAAGGCTACATCACCTGGGGCAATCGGCAAATGTACTGGACCGACATTTTTCATGCCGACAAACTCAATAATCCGTATGCCCACTATTTCAAGAACAGCGGTGTGCAGTTTATCAACAACACGATGCAAAGTTCTACCCCACCGACACACGTATTTATATGCAGATTCGGCAATATAAAGTCTATCCGGCAAAACACCTACAACCGTGTGGAATTGCAGGTAAAGGACGGAAATATCATCGACCTGACGAAAGGCAAGCACCTGGATATCGGCGTGTCGCTTAACGTTTATTCCCCAAGCGAAGGCAATACCAATATACACTGGGAAAAAATCAGTAAAATCGAATTTATGGAAGCCGATCAACCCGACAATAGGCTCCATGACGTTCCCATTACCGGCATCGTCAAAACTTCTCAGGGCATTTACAAAGGAATTATTACCTGGAATAATGATAAAAGGACCCAGAACGCTTTATTGGACGGAATGACATCCGGCGGGAAAAACTCCGTCCCTTTCCACAGCATCCGGCAGATAACCAAGGGCAACAATGCCTGCAAAGTGGTCCTCAAGGAAGGGCAGGAACTTGAAATGTGGGGCTCGAACGATGTCAATAACCAAAACCGGGGCATCCTTGTAAGTATGCCCAACATCGGCACTGTATACATCCCCTGGAAAAATTTTGAGATGTTTGAAGCCGTGGGGCTAAATGAAGTCCGTATGTTGTCCTATAACGATTTTACCGCCCCGAAAAGGTTGTCCGGCTCCGTTAAAATGAAAAACGGACAGACCCAGCAAGGTATCCTGGTCTTTGACCTGGACGAAGCGATGAATTTCGAAATCCTGGACGGCAGCAATGACAACATCAGCTATGCCATCCCTTTCAAATATGTGAAGAGCATCGAACCCAAGAACTATAAATACTCTTTCATCACCCTCACGAACAACGGGGCACTCAGTTTAGGAGATAAAGAAGATGTCGACGCCCGCAATAGCGGACTGCTGATTTTCTCACCCAATGAAACACCGGTATATGTTCCCTGGAAAGAGGTCGGACAGATTACTTTTCAAAACTGACCACCAAATCCTCTATTTTAACTTTTCATTGTGACATTTTTTTACAAAAATCGCCTACACTTGTAAAAATCTTAATTCTATGCCCTTATGAAAAGAATATTTTATCTCTGTTGCATCGGGATTTTCCTTTTCCTGGTTTCCGCATGCGATGAAAAGAAAGAAAAAAGCATCCTCATCGACTTAGACCAATCGTTTGATACAAAAGAAATAAAGCTGAGCGAGTTGGCAGACGACATCCGATGTATTCCTTTAGAAACAAACGGCAACTTCCTCCTGCCGGATAACAACACCATGTATTGGGTTTCGGACAAATATATCATTTCCATCAGCGACAAAGACATCCGCCAGTTTTCGTCCGAGGGGAAATTTATCCGTAAATTAGCCAATGCAGGCAAAGGTCCCGACGAATATTCCAGTATTCTTTCTTATACGGTAGATGAAAACAAGGACATCTTATATTATGGACATCAACGCGACTGGAATCATATTTTTGCCATCAATCTGAAAGACGGACAACCGATGGGGGCAATAAATACCCGCTGTTTGCCCCGGCACATGCAAATCGTAAAAGGAAACATACTTTGCTTCCCTTATAATTACCGCAATGAGGTAAATTGTGATGCCATTCTGATTACTCCGCAAGGACACATCATCGACAGCATTCCGTCTGCTCCCAAGCCCGCACAGGAAGGAAGCAGGATTATTACCCCAAGCATGGGATTGGTAGTAAATAATGAAGACGACATATTCGTCCACCGGAACGACTCATTGCTGCACTTCAGCTTTAACGGTTTAACCCCCGTCATCGCCTTCCGGTACACCGACAAATTCGACCCCGAATCCCATTTGGAAGGCGTGCAATGGGACGTCCTTTTCAAAAACAAAAACTATGCTGCGATCCAGAAAAAGGTCATTGCCATGAAGAAAACCGAATCGATGATTATGGTCAACTCAACGAGCGATATGACCTTGTTCATTGACCTTGAAGATTTCCGTCCCATCAAGATAAGCGGATTTACCATCGACCCCTTGGAAGAGAAATACGACAAATTCCCGCCCTTCAAACTGACCGGCAAGAAATTGGTACGGAAAATGAGCGCCTTTGACCTGAAAGAATTAGCCCGTACCAAACGGGAAAACGGAGAAACGCTCCCGCCTGTCCTCCAACAATTGGACGAGCAACTCACCGAAGAAAGTAACCCCGTCCTCATCATCGGCAACCTCAAATAACCCTTTTATACCCAACAAAACACCCGGGCAAGGTAATCTTGCCCGGGTGTTCTTCTTTTCCCCCTTTCTTTCAACCCTTCAACCTTTTCAACATTTCTACCCTTCAAATAGAATCAGCAGCCCGGCGTATACGCTCCGAAAGATCGACCAAAGCCCCTTTTAAAATCTCTGTTTCTTCTGTCGTGAAACTGGTCGGCTTACCATTCCCATCCACTCCGTCCATTTTATGATACAACCAGGAACTGGACTTCCCGAAATAAGTCCGGGCTAAATCCGCCCATGAAATCGCCACCAACAAATCTGCCAATTGTTTTTTCATGGAGACCACCTCTTTTGTTTGATTCATTATTATTTCCATAGTATTTACTCTTTATTTTTCTTGAGAAACTATTACTTTTCTTCTTCACAATCCAATAACTCATTGAATAATCTTTCAATGTACCATAATATTTCCGGATATCCGTCAGAATACGACTTTTTGTAATTCCGAATAGCCATAATCAGGTCATATCCCTCCTCTGTTAATGCTGCGGTTTTCATATCCTTTTTTGTATTTGAATACTACAAATATAGTACGATTTTTCGTATTGTACAGATTTTAAGGACAAAACTTAGTTGAAATAAAAAGTGGAAGAGTTGAAAAGGAAAGATGCAACACGCCCCTTTCAACTTTTCAACCCTTCAACCTTTTCAACCTCCTATCCCAGCGTCACCCACTGCGAAGCGGAAGCGCTTTTCCCGTCCTTCGACACAATAAACACATAGATGCAGAGAGAAGCGACAGACCACCCTGGCGGCAACCCCACCACAGCAGCATCGGTATCCTTGCGCTCATTCAACGCGAAAAGCTTCAACCTCTGTTTCGTCTTTTCGAGCACTGCCGCATACAGACAATCGTCATCGGCTGCATGCCTCATAAACTCCTCCGCTGCATGCGTAAACGTCAATTGCTGCCCGGTTTCATCCGCAGACACGCTCACCTCAGGCAGACGCCGGTTGCCGGCAGACACCACCATACGGTCGTAATTCACCGTCACTTCCAGCTTCGCACTGACTTCCACAGCCTGTTGATTCAACTTCACAAACATATTATCCGGCGTGTAATTCATCGGTCTGCCGGGGAATCCCACCGACAACACCGGATCATACACACTGCACAACTCCACCAGCTTCTTCATGCGAAGCCGCTGCTGCCGCTGTGCCAGCGTCCGGGGATTAAACACTTGGGTAACCTTCTCCTTCACGATATTGGTACCCTTCGTCCGACACGTAGTCAGATTTCCAAATGATTTAGACAGCCTGGAAAAGGCTGTTGAGCTAAAAATAGCCATAACATTTATATTTTAAATGAATAAAAATACCTGCTCACCGAAAACTCCTCCCCTGTTGCCGAGCAGGCATAAACAAACAGGTGAGGAAAACACTCCAACTCCGGCGGGAGGCGAATCCTGACGCGTCCCCGCTCCCTGCTATTCTCCTCCGCATTTAATATCTTGATAGTAAACACATCCTTCCGCTTCATCATCGCCGCCATAATCCGGTCATCCTCCCGCATACCGGGATACAGCCTTTCATTGCTCCACCTTATTTCCACCTCGTCCTCCCCGCTCCGGCACACCTCCAGCTTATCCGGCAGCAACAACCTGCCCGCCGTCAATTGCAACTTGCCAAAATCGGCTATCCTCCCGTCTCCGGAAAAAGCGGACACATTCCTCCGCACAAACTCATTATAGCCCGTCAATGCCGTCCCCCGCACCGCATCCTGCCACCCCTTGTACAACCCCGCCGCCTTCATCGACTTATACAATATCGCCACAGAAGCTATCCGCTCCTGCTGCGCCCGCTGCCCCGCCGAAAACTCCCCGCTCACACGCTCCCCTACCGTCCGGACAACCGTCCGGTCACCAAGCCGATACACCACAAGACCTCCTACTTTACCTTTACATCCTCTTAAACAACTGTCTTCAATTAGAGCCATATCTTTTCCTCCTTTTTAATTGGTTTTATTATCATATTCTTCTCCCGCCTCAACATCTATATGTTTATCTATATAAACAATATTAATAATACTCATATATAGCTATTATTACATAATGTATTTTCGCACCGCAAATATGAGATGAAATAAATTCTCCCGCAAATATTTTTGGCATTTTTAGATAAACATTTTTAAAAAACTGATTATCAATCCTGTCGACAATACTTTTCCCCATAAAATAGTCTCCAATAACTCAAATCAAGCCCAAAAACGCACATCCGTACTCACCTTGCTATTTATCAATTAAAAAATCATACCCAAGAACATAATGTTTACTTGCATCTAACAGCATCAAAACCATTTTTCACTTCAGCATCCGTCTCTCCACGACCAAAAACATCGTCACCAATTCAAACATCACCTTCACCTCCTCCCTTCAACTCTCCCCCCCCTTTCTTTTTTAACTTCTCAACTTTTAATCCTACTTTTGCGGCACGACACCCCAAGGAGCGTTTGGGAAATGCGGAAATTTTAATACATTTGCTCCGTTGTTAGACTTGTTTAACAACGGACATATTGTTTTAAAAAGCGTTTAGTTCTATCCTGTAACTGAAATCTCGACAATTTCAATCTCGCATGGAAGACGATACAAACGCTCTCGTTTGCCATATATACCCCATGGTTATATATTCCGGCAAGCGTGGGGTGTCGTTTTATCGCGAGATGGGAAGTCGAGATCCTCAGTTACGATAAATCTAACAGATCCCACGCTTTCTTTTTTTCTATCAACCGACCTTCCGGGAATCTGAGGTGCTAAATAACGAAGTAACTGCTATGAAACGATTGCTTTCTTTATTGATGGCGTTGTCACTCACCCTTTTTATCCGTTGCGGTAGTGATGACAAAGGCATCGACAATCCGGATGAACCGGTCAACCCCGAAGACGTGACCTTGGAAATCTCCACCACAGACCTCTTATTTGAAGCCCAAGGCGGCGAAAAGGAATTCACCATCACCTGCAACACCGGCTGGACCATCACAAACGAAAGTGCCTGGTGTACCACCAACGCAACTTCCGGCAACGGAAACAGGACGGTAACCGTCACCGCCTCCGCCTCCTCCGAAACGGCGGACCGCAACACCAACCTCACCGTGAAAGCCGGAGGAAAAACCCAGATAGTGACCGTCACCCAAAAACATGCAAATGCACTGATTCTAAGCAAAAACAAATTCGACCTCCCGCAGGAAGGCGGCGACATCACCATCGAAATCAAAGCAGGCATCGAATACCAGACCGACATCCCGGAAGAATTCCGCTCCTGGATACGCCGCACGACGACAAGAGCCGCCGAAAGCCAAAGCATCAGCTTCACCATCGAAGCCAACGAAGAAGCCGACAAAAGGACCGGATACATCCTCTTCAGCGGAAACGCGCAGAAAGACACCGTCTTCATCTATCAGGCTCCCAAGAACCAATTGGTACTCACTGAAGACACCTATACCATTCCGACAGAAGGTGCGGAAATCACCGTTGAATTAAAAACCAACATCGACTACGACGTGCAAATACCCGGCGATGCCGCTTCATGGGTAAGCCTCATCACCACACGCGCCCTCCGCACAGACCGGCTGACCTTCCGCATCGAAGCCAACACCGGCGATGCCGATCGCTCGGCTAAAATCGCCGTCAAAGACAAAAACAGCACCCTCTCGGACACCATCACCATCCTCCAGCCGATAGAACGGGCGGACATCATCTGGGAGACCGAACAGGACCTGCTCGACTTCAAAGCCGCCGGACACACCCGCATCCAGGGCAACATCATTGTCCGGGGCGAAGAACTGAAAACCTTGCAGAAATTAGACAACCTGCTTACGGAAATCAACGGCTCCCTGACCTTGGAATGCTCTTCGCTAACCTCATTGGACGGTCTGTATAACTTGGCAAAAATAACGGAAAACCTCCTCATTACTAACGGTAGCATGGTTTCTTTTGAAGGATTGAATAGCCTGAAAAGCATTGGAGGAGATTTTGAAATTGACGCTTCTTCTTCCTATTCTCTCACAGCCCTGGAATCCTTTGAAGGACTGGAAAACCTGCAAGCCATCGGAGGAAATTTTAAAGTGACTACTATTTCTTATTCTTCTTATTCTTTAACCTCCTTAGCTTCCTTTAAAGGATTGGGCAACCTCAAAAGCATCGGGGGAGATTTTGAAATTAACGCTAAGAATAATAATTCTCTCAAAGCCCTGGAATCCTTTGAAGGACTGGAAAACCTGCAAGCCATCGGAGGAAATTTTAAAGTGACTACTATTTCTTATTCTTCAACCTCCTTAGCTTCCTTTAAAGGATTGAACAGCCTGAAAAGCATTGGAGGAAAAAATTTAGTCATAGACCATTGCCCTGCATTAAGCAACATCGATGACTTAAAAAATGTGGAAGCACTCGATGAGATTTCAATCACCGGTTGTCCAAAACTCTACGACTTTTGCATCCTCAAAAACGTCGTCCAAAACATGAGCGGCACCTTCTACGTAAACGGCAACGGCTACAACCCCACCAAAAAGCAACTCTTAGACGGCGCCTGCTCCCAAACCCCACCCGCCGACAACGATAACGACAACTAACCCATCCCACCCTCTCCCGTCCTCAAAGACGGGAGAGGCTAAACAACAATTTAAAACATACAATTTCTAAAACTCTAAAAAATGAAACACTTTTATTTAATGCTATTGGGCATCCTGCTCGGTTTGAACGCCATCTCTCAAATAAACATTGCCGAACCCGACTTCGTGGGCGAAGTCCTTGCGGTTTTAGACAACAACACGGCTCTCCCTTTGGAAAAAGTCAACGTACAGGTCAAAATCACCGACCAATTGATGGGTCCGACCAAAAAACTATACGTACCGGGCAAATCGTCACCCGTCAGATTAAAACAAGGGAAAATCCAGTTAATCGTTCGCGCCGTGGACAACAACACCGACCCCATGTCCATCATCCGCATCTTCACCCTTACCGGCAACAAAACCCGCAAAGCCATCATGGCAAAACAAAACGAACTCACCGGCAAAGTCTCCTACAACCAATACAAATACGTCGCCTTCAGCGGGAAAAAATACGGCACCAGCTCCTACCTGCTGACCATCCCCGCCATCGCCCCCGGCGAATACGGCATCACCGTCAACAACCCCAACACCGTCGACGAAAAAATGTTCATCGTCTCCTGCTTCGGCGTGAACTGAATTGCCCTGAAAAATCCCGCTCTCTCCCGTCCTCAAAGACGGGAGAGGCTAAAACCAACAAAATACCTTTAAGCATGAGCATCGCATTATGTTACGACAAGACAAAAGACAAATTATATATCGGTTCCGAGATAGGAAACAATGTTTTATTTGTATCTCATGAAGAAAAAGGCTACAACCATAACCGACCCCAATTCCCCGTTCCTGAAACAAATTTCAGTATAAAAATTGAAAGCAATTTTAAATATGGTAATCGTGCTTACTTACGAGCTTCTATGTGGTACAATAATATTCCCCTCTTTAATTTTCAAAATTGGCTGAATTGTCTTAATTGCAAGTTGCTTTATTTTAAAGTTGAACCGACACCTGAACATTGGGAGGAATTATTTACCAAAATCATAGAAATATACAAATATCGTGATTCTTGGAATTATAATAGCATTTTTAATGGTCTTAATGCCCTCAATGACGCATTATCACATCCTGAAGAAATTACAGTCTGTAATAGTCCATGGCTTAATCCCCAAACCCCTTGGAAAGAACCATTAAGCATATTGCATCTTACCCGAAAATTTTGTGAATTATTAGATAATTTGGAAACTTTGAAATTAAACGAAGTCAACCTCTTTAAAGAAATATTAAATTCCATTTGCATAAAAATCATGCCATTAATAATAACAACCTATAAACACCTCATTCAGAAACAACAAAACGAAGAAGAAGCCAGCCACAACATTACGACATACATAAGTGGTTTCGATGAAAAATTTGACACCCTTTGCAGCTATTTGAAACACACAAACCAACTCCGTCTATTTTTCACTAATTTATAAATCGCCATGCCCCAGACAACCACCTACAACGTAAGCGTAAAATACATTACTATGACAGAATCGCTTTATAAACGTCAAAAAAGATGTGTCAAACTCAAACAAAAAATTACAGGCTTTAAACAAAATGCCTCCAATGAATACATTGAAACCGAGGTCGATTACTTCAATATCCCGTTTGACTCCCTTGTAAAGCAGTGCCTTGACAACATTGAAGGTTTTGCTGTCTTGTATCGCAAAAAAGAAGAAGAGGCAACACAAAATAATTCCACAGGCATCGAAACAGCACTCCTAAGCACACTCCTTCAGAATGCAGACCTCACAATCGAACGCACAAAACACTTTGCCGGAGAAGAATATACCTCTTACAGTGGCGAAACCTCCATTTGCCAGCACGATTATTACACAACAATCATCACCTCCATCAAAATTTCACCCCCCATGCAACAACTTCTTGATAAAGCAATCCACAAAATTGAAGTTTGCAACAAAAACATTACTGCAAACACACAAAACAAACATACGGTATAACATTTCCAAATACGGAAAAAGAAAGAACCCCTCTTATGAAAGATGATTCTTCATTCAAAAACATTATCCGAAAGTTAATAGCAAACGGATGCAAACGCATTACGGACATTCATGTTAAAAACGTCAATTATACTGCAAAGGACAACTACATTATGGTGTTGTTCACATTGTCCGAACCCATTTGCACTTACCAGCAGAAGCAAGACGGAAGCTACGGTTTAGACAGAACAAACATTCTATATACAAGCCTAACTGCTATTGTCCATACACTTTTAGAAGATGAATACATAGGTTGGATGTCAAACCCTTTAATACATAACCCGGAATATTTAAACCTGATATTGAACGGAGCACAGATTGACATTTTACAACAGGAAGTCCCTGCAAATACAGAATATAAAAATCCATTCGGCAACCACAACCAGGAAAGTGTAGTCTTTGACCACAACATAATTATCAACCATGTACTTGGATTTAAACTCAGTCAAACCGGAGAACTGATGGCAGATAAGTTCGTCGACAAACTACTGGGGGGATAATAGGTGTAAGCATATAAACGATTGTCAGATAAAACAACGGAATAATGAATCAAGCTGAGAACATGTCAACAATTGAAATTGAACAACGTTATTATGCAGAATTAAAAAGACATCCGCTCTTTTTTATACACAAAAACGAAAACTACCCTAAATATTCACCCGACCCTTGGACAATAAACGACAAACGCATTCTTCCATATATTTCAGCAGATATATCCCAACGCTCCCATGAACTTGTCATTGTAGAAACAAACCAAAATATTCTCCCCCAGTCTGAGCATGACACAATCAAACTTCCTATTCATCGTTTCTCAGAAAACAATATAAATGATTGGAGCATTGTATTCAATAGCTATCTTGCAAGAATGCATGACAGTTCTGATAAATATAGTTTTATCGCTCTATTATGGTGCATAAATCAATACCTACCCGAAAGCACCATAATAAAAACTATCCGCCAATATGATTTAAAAATACAACCTTGTCTTACACATATATTAAAAGAAATCGCTGTTTGTCTTTCCGTCCCGAAACAACAAATTTTACAAAATATATTAACTCAATTTGATATAGATTATAACATTTACACCCCCCAAACACTCCTTGATGCTTTAAGTGTTATTGTCCCAGATTTGAATTACTTGACGTCAGATTACAATCTGTTTGATGCCATAGATACTATTTTTAACGAGTATACGAATGATTACAACCCGTTTGAAGGTGACAACCTCTTACTTTCATTACATGTTTGGCTCTCGGATTCGACCTTCTCTTTTACGGATTACGAAGGGTTAAAACGTTGGTTTGCGCTATTTTCAGACCGCCTAAAATTAAAGATAATAAAACGTTATTTTTACGATATCCACTTAGGTATTACTCTCTATGATGAAGAACTAATAAATTCATTTAAGAATAATCATTTTCAAAAATTTTCATATTTCAGATATTGCATAAAAAACCCTAATACTCCCATAAAACTGACGGTTCCATTGCTTTGTGACTGCATCACAACACTACTCCAAACAAAAGGTGAAACCCTACAAACTTTTAATGGGGTATTAGATATGGCTATAATAAACAGCGATAGGGTAGCCCCTAATATCGATGTAGGACTTAAAAACTTGCTACCTATTTGCAATGGAGGTGTAAAATATAATCATGAATTTGATGGATTTATATATTACGAATTCATCTATAATTTAAATGAAAAAAAATTACATCCCCAAACTCTTAAAGATGTCATCGGAAAACTTCTTAATAGATACGCGAAACAAAAATACGACTATATTTGTGAACATGACGGCTCTCTCCTTTCTGAATCCCAAATTTTTGAGTGTAAAAAAAATAATCTCCAATGTTTAAAAATTCGGTATAATGATATTTGGAAAGTAAATGACCGCCAAAATATATCTATTCTGAGCTTGTTTTTAGTAAAAATACCACACGTTATCAATTACGATACTGAAATCAAATGGGAAGATATTTCCATCGATCTTTTCAAAGAAAATATAAAAAAATTAGCGGAATCATGGGGAGAACATGTAGAGCATGGATATATTTTAAAAAAAATAGAAAACTCATGGCAAAAGGACATAATTGATATCTTTTATGACAAAACCTATATCCGTATCCATCCACGTAATGATGCCGTTTTAAATCCTATTTTTAATTTATTCGGATTTCCTGAAAATGACTACCAGAAAGAAACTCAAGAGTTAAAAGAAAGAATAATCCAGTCTTTAACTCGGGAATTAAAAACAAATATATCATCAGAAAATTACTTTGAAATACCATACGATTTCTCTCAATTAGAAGCACTAAAAAAACTCTATTATTGTAATAATTCTAATAATAATGAAAGTATAAGAAAAGAACATGATGAATTTTTAGTTAGGTTCTATTCTCCCAAATATACCAAATTTTGTGCTCCCGAACTTTCTCCTCAACTCCATATTGCAACGAATTTATCCTATTTCTGGTGTCATGGGAAAGAATGCTTTTATAATAACCTTGAAAAACAAACACTTGAAGCATCTCTTTCTTGGCAACAATATTCGTTGTTTCATATTTTAGAAATTTTAGGATATCCTAAATTACGCAAAACAGAAGCAGGAAATGAACCAGACTCTATAATTCGTCAATTCATAGGTTTAGTTAATCGAGCACTTGCAAAATTTCAAAGATTAACATGCCGTAGTTGCGGGCATCTGATATTTATTCATAAAAATGGTAGCTTTAACAGATATAACTATTACTCATGTATTAATCCTGCCTGTTCTGAATACAAACGTCCTGTGTATTTGAATTATTGTTATCACTGTAAAACTGGTTTGATAGATTCCCGCGACACAAAACAATGTCCTAACGGCTGGTATATATGTTCCAATTGCTTAGCATGCTGTGATGATGAACTATATTACAAACAAGCCCAACGATACGTATTAGCTAAAAAAACTATACCACTAAAACTTCAATCTAAAGCAGAACAAGGACATAATGATAAAGGAATCTTTTTTTGTCCCAATTGTGGCTTACAAGTTTCTTTGAAAGACAAAAACTCCAATACATCCATATATCACTGCGATTCATGCAAAAAAGAATTTAATATCCCCCAATTAACAACATGTTTTTTCAAAATAGAGCCATACAAGAAAGCGAGTAAGAAGAAAATATAATCCCTCGAAAAAAGCAAAGGTAAATCTGGGGAAAGGCAGGGGTTGAACTAAGGTTGCACTATCGTTTTGCTATGGTTGGGCTAACACCGGATAGTCCAACCATAGCCACACTACGGCAGAACTATCGTACAAGGGCGGAGTTTCTATTGACTTCCTACGGAGTTACCCCGGAGCTTGTAATGCAACTCTCCCCTTTCAACCCTTCAACCTTTTCAACATTCAATCTTTACCCAAGTTCAAAATTAAATCCTTATATTTGTGAAGAACTTAATTTTCTGACGTAAAATGTTCAAGTGGTTTGACAGCAATAAAGACAAACGGCATAATGATTCTACCGGAAAAGAAAAACATGTCCCGACAAATCGTCCTGAAAGAGTAACCCCTGAATACATCAGAAGGTTATCCGATTCAGAAATCTTTGTTTTTGGCAGCAACCTGGCAGGTCATCATGACGGCGGTGCTGCCCGAATTGCAAAGGAAGATTTCGGCACGATATACGGTCAAGGCGTTGGATTGCAAGGGAAAAGCTACGCCATCCCGACCATGCAGGGCGGTATTGACACGATAAAACCTTATGTAGACGAATTTATCGAATTTGCCCTATCCCACCGGGAATTGAAATTCCTCGTGACAAAAATAGGCTGCGGCATTGCCGGCTTTTCCGTGTCTGAAATAGCCCCTCTGTTCCAAAAATGCACGGAAATTGAAAACGTTTATCTGCCCATTGAATTTTGGGAACAATATTAAATCACATATCTTCCAACGAAAAACCTTCCAATGTAACCGAATACCCCGCCAATTCCTTTTTCAATGTATCGGCTTTGGCGGCAAGTAATTTCATATCTATTTTTTTCGGATTGCGATTAACCTCAGCAATCAAAGCGGTTCTTTCCAAATCATCCAATGCAATGAGGTCTATTTCATTTCCACCTTTACTGTCCCAATAACTGCCAATAGCGGTAACTCGCTTAGTAATTTCATCAGAACCCTCCCTTTTATTGTAATGACCATTAAATTAATCGCCATTACAAAAATAATCATTTTTTCTTAATCCGTCTTCATCCTTCCCCGTATCTTTCGCGGATTTCGTCGAAGACTTGCCAGAGAGTTTGGAGGTCGGGGGCCTGGAGCATGCGGATGCGGAGGTCGCGGAAGTGGGGCAGGCCTTTGAACATGGCTGCCATGTGGCGTCGCATGTGCAGGAGTCCCCGCACTTCGTCTATCCATTCGACGGAAAGCAAAATTTGTTCTTTTATGATGTTTATCTGTTCGGCAACAGAAAGGTCGGGCAGCAATTCACCCGTTTCGAAATAGTGTTTTATCTGCCGGAATATCCAGGGACGTCCTATCGTCGCACGTCCTATCATAACGCCGTCTACCCCGTATTTATCAAAAGCTTCTTTGGCTTTTTCCGGAGAGGTGATATCGCCGTTTCCGATAATCGGTATTTTTATCCGGGGATTATTTTTCACCTGGGCAATTGGCCCCCAATCGGCTTCACCCGTATACATTTGGGAACGGGTCCGTCCGTGTATCGCCAAGGCTTGAATACCGACATCCTGCAAGCGTTCGGCAATCTCCCCGACAATAATATTTTCACAGTCCCAGCCCAAACGGGTTTTGGCAGTCACCGGAATCTTCACCGCCTTCACGATTTGCGCCGCCATTTCCACCATCAATGGAATGTCGCGCAATAATCCCGCTCCTGCTCCTTTCTGGGCTACTCGTTTCACAGGGCACCCGAAATTCAGGTCTATAAAGTCAGGCTGTACTTCCTCCACTATTTTCGCTGCTTCCACCATAGAATCGATGTAGCGCCCGTAAATTTGTATTGTCACCGGGCGTTCCATCCCGTCAATGGTCAATTTTTTCAATGATTTGTTTACCGATCTCACCAGGGCATCAGCCGAAACAAATTCAGAATAGAGCCAATCCGCTCCGAATTTTTTACAAAATTTCCGGAACGGAGGATTTGTTACATCTTCCATCGGTGCCAATATCAACGGCCTGTCTCCTATATTTTTTCCGGCAATTTCCATAAATCTGAAAAAAAATGATTAATCGTTAAATCCCTTCCGATTCCCATACTCCGGGTTTGATTATCGGCAATAATTCAATAAGTTTGTTGCAAAAATAGTAATAAAGGGCTTGCTGAATATGTTTCTCCTCAAACTTCTTCTTATTTTTTCATTTTTCTCCACAGCCGGAAACAGTAATGAGCTGTGGAAAAGAACAGATACTAAAGAACATATTTCTTTCCTGTTTCCCAATACGGTGCAATCTCTGATCCAGGAAAGCAACGGGATTGTTTCCCACATATACCAAACGAAAGACCTGACTTGTGTCTTCGGCGTGGTCTGTTCCGATTTTTCAAACAGTCCGTTAAAGATCACCGACGAAACGACACCCCTCATTTATGAACAGATGCGGCAAGCCTCCGTGGGCATGGAGTCCGCTATTCTAAAAGATGAAAAAACGGTGCCTTACGACAACATGCTCATCAAGGAAATCGAGTATTCAATTATTAAAGATAATTACGAAATGACCTATTTCAAACGTTTTATCTTCAGAGATAATATGGTCTACCAAATTTCAATCGGAGGGAGAAGCCGCCACCGGGAATATATCCTGAAAGGCAGGGAGATTTTTTTCAATTCCATTCAGTTCAAATAAGCGGTAAAACAGAAATACCGACGGCACTTTCTGTTTTATCTGTAACTTTTCGGTATATTCGTTCGTCACAGCAACAGGATGAACCGAACAGAATATAATACGTGCGTCGACCGGTTTTCGGATAATGTGTACCGCTTTATTTTAAAAGCTTGTCACAATAAGGAGTTGGCTGAAGATATTGTCCAGGACAGTTTCCTCACCTTATGGGAGCATGTGCAGGAAATTACGATGGAGAAAGCCAAAGCTTTTCTTTTTACAACGTCCTACCGGAGGATGATTGATATTTTCCGACGGGAGAAGAAAAACAGCGACATCGAACAGGTCGATTCCGATGCGGTATACAGAGAAATCAGCTGTCCGGATTTGCAGGAGATTCTGGATCGGGCTTTGTCGAAATTGCCGCCAGTACAAAAAACACTGATTCTGTTACGGGATTATGAAGATTATTCATACAAAGAGATTGCAGATATCACGTCACTGAGCGAAAGCCAGGTGAAGGTATATATTTTCAGGGCACGGAATTACTTGAAAGAGTTTATCCGTAAACCTGATTTGATCGTTTGAAACCAGATATATGATTACACTTGATAATGTTGAAATATATTTGACCGATTACGCAGACGGCGAACTTTCTCCTGCTCAAGAGAGGGAGTTAAAAGCTTTTTTGCTGCTTCATCCTGAGTTGGAGGAAAGCCTGGAAGATTGGAAGTTTGCCAAACTCACCCCTCCTGTCATCCGGTATCCTCACAAATCACAGCTCAAGCAAATGGTATCCGAAGGATCAATTCCTGGCGATGCCCCCCGTCTGATTCCGGACCTGACTGTTCGGTTTGAAAACAAAGCGGCTCTTTACCATAAAAATACTACAGTACTGTTCCTACGACGGCTCAGTGCGGCTGCTGTTTTGTTACTGCTTATCTGTTCCGCAAATATTTATTTTTACTTCCAACCACCTGCCGACTTTTCGGTCGTCGATAATATCCGGATTCAAAAGGAAGAACCGCTCTTCCCGCGACAGTGCATGCCATCAATTCTCCACGCCAACGTGACATGTCTGCCGGAAAAACTGGCACTCCAACGCACGCTCCCTGACGGAAAAATTCCGGACATACAAACCATAGCCCGGCAGGCACCTGTTGAAATCACGGCTGTCACTCTTCCAACTGTGACTGTTATGACTGAAAAATTTCCGGCCATCGGTATGCCCGATTCTCCGGAAATTCTTTTGACGGAGCAAGCCAGGAACTGGAAATCATCCGACGAAAACGTCCGGTCCCGGAATATTATTGCCTCTTTTATCGACGCCGGGAAAAGTCTCGCCGATAAATTCCGAAAAGAAGAATACGCATCGCGTTAAAATAAATGTAACAAATCCCCGCCTCTTTCCGTCATAGGAAAAACGGAAGAATTATGAAAACTCTACTTTTATTTATTTTTATCGTATGGGGTCTGACCGGCTGGTGTCAGTCACAGGATTCCGTCCTGATTCGCGACAACTGGTATAAACGGGATACGACCCGATTGAAACAAAGCCTGAAAGATTCGCTCAATCCGGGCAATGAAATGAGAATTATGCCCAACCACCCCCAAAATACGAAACAAGGTATCCGCATCCTTTCGGGAGAGAGTGAATTTATTCCTTCTTCGGAAAAAACGGATTCCGAGATACAAATTGCAGGCAGACGATACAAAAAAAGCCAAAATCGAAGAGATTACAACTATTTCCGGGGACATTTATGCGGAGTCCATTTCGGGTTCGTCAATCTCGCCCATACGGATTATTCGATGTATGCTCCCGAAACAGAAGGGTTCATGGATTTAGATTATGCCAATTCTTTTGTCATGCAATTCAATTTCTGCGAGCAGAGTATCAATTTCAGTTCCCGGAATAATTTCGGTATGGTTTTAGGTTTAGGACTGGAATATCAGCGGCTGCGGTTCGACAAAAAGCATGTCTCCATCACGTTAGGGGAAAACAACCAAGTGATACCGCGCATTTTGGATCCGGACTGGATGATCAAAAAAAATTCGTTTAAAATACTGTATCTCTCTGTCCCCGTCATGTTTGAATTGCAAATGCCAGCCAGAAGACGCCAACGATTTTACATTGCCGCCGGTGCCATGGGTGGGGTGCGGTTACTCTCCAGGACAAAGATTATTTATCGTAATCCGGAGGGAGAGAAAAAAAGAAGCCGGAACACTGACAATTACAGTCTGATGCCGATAAAAGCAGATCTGGTTGCCAGAGTCGGATACCATTTCTGGAATGTATGGGCAAGTTACACTGTGACAGAGATGTTCCGCAATAAGAAAGGTCCCGAACTCCATCCTTATTCTATCGGTCTCGGATTTACTTTTTATTAAAATAAAAAAGGTCAGAATTGCTTCTGGCCTTTTTTTATGCCGATTCCTTGCTGGACTATTATCCTTTCATTACACGGGTCTGTACGTCGATGGAGGCCTGGTGGATAGCTGTGAATATTTTTTCTACAAATTCGTTGTCCAATCCATGCTCTTCTCCTTTCCTGAATACTTTTTCCAGAATTTTATCCCACCGTCCGGTCTGTAATATTGTGATGTTGTTCTGTTTTTTGTACTGTCCGATTTTTTCAGCCACTTTCATCCTGTCGGCCAAAATATCCAATAATTCATCGTCCAACTGGTCGATGCGGTTTCTCAGTTCATCAATACCTTCTTTGTATTTTACATTTTCGCTATCGATATTCCTGATAATCAATTTCTCCAGAATCTCTTTCAGTGCCGTCGGGGTCACCTGTTGAGCGGCGTCGCTCAATGCAATTTCCGGACAGATGTGGGATTCAACTATCAATCCGTCAAAGCCGAGATCCATCGCCTGTTGTGAAATTTCCTGAATATACTCCCTTTTTCCCGAAATGTGGCTGGGATCACAAATCATCAGCATGTCCTTGAACCGCCGTTTCACTTCAATCGGGATCTGCCATTGCGGAATATTCCTGTATTTGGCTTTTGTATAGGAGGAAAAGCCGCGGTGAATCACTCCTATTTTTTTCAGTCCGGCCA
This sequence comes from uncultured Odoribacter sp., assembly GCA_910589025.1. Taxonomy (GTDB): domain Bacteria; phylum Bacteroidota; class Bacteroidia; order Bacteroidales; family Marinifilaceae; genus Culturomica. The sequence goes on from CAJURM010000006.1 coordinate 165,195, forward strand.
TGTTCAGACGCTCTAAGGCACCAATCCAAAGTTCGACATCCGGATTGACGGGGTTTTTCACCAAGACCGGAATGTCCGTACCTTTCAAAGCATCCGCAAGTTCCTGCATGGCAAAAGGATTTGCCGTTGTCCGGGCTCCTATCCACAACATGTCCACTCCTGCTTTCAGAGCTTCATACACGTGTTTGACGTTCGCCACTTCCGTTGCTATTTTCATTCCCAATTCCCGTTGTGCCCTTTTCATCCAAACCAATCCTTCTGCCCCCACACCTTCAAAGCAGTTCGGGCGCGTGCGGGGTTTCCAGATTCCCGCCCGCAAAACTTCCACACCTTCGTTTTTTAATGCCCGCGCCGTCTCAAAAAGCTGTTGTTCGCTTTCGGCACTGCAAGGTCCTGCTATTACCAATGGTTTTTTCATGTCGGAGAATATCCCCCATTCGCTTGCTTTAATCAAGTCCAATTTTGTTGCTGTCATATTATTATTGTTAGTATGTTTCCAATGAATGACGGATGCCCTCTTTATCGGATAATCCGTTTGATTTTATTCGCATTGTGTATCAATTCTTTCACTCCGTTTTCGTCATATTCCGCAATGTGTTTTTTAAACTCCTGCAATTTTTCGATATAGGTATCGAGCACCGTCAGCACATTTTCCTTGTTTTGCGAAAAAATCGGCGCCCACATGTCCGCATTGCTTTTTGCCAAACGGACGGTTGAAGAAAAACCACCGGAGGCCAGGTCGAAAATGTTTTTTTCGTTTTTCTCTTTTTCAAGTACCGTCAACGCCAGCGCAAAAGAGGTGATGTGTGAAATGTGCGACACATAGGCGGTATGCACATCATGGTGGGCTGCCCGCATAAAGATGATGCGCATGTTGAGACAATCATACATTTTTTTTATCATCTCCACAGCCCGAAGGTCCGAGTCTTCTGCATTACAAATGATTCCTGCCCGACCGTCAAAAAGTCCGGGCAAAGCCGCCCAAGGCCCTGAATATTCGGTACCCGCCATGGGATGAGAAGCAACGAAATTTTTACGTTTCGGATGGTAGTGTACGATTTCGTTTATTTTCTCTTTGGTAGAACAAACATCCGTGACAATCTGCGTGTCGACTTTATCCAATATTTCCGGTATCAACCGTATCGCCACATTTACCGGTGTCGCCACCACAATGATGTCGCTTTGGGCCACACACTCGTCCAGCGATACGACTTCATCCACCAATCCGATTTCTACTGCTGCCGCGGCATGAAGATGATTGTTTTCCACACCGACAATCCGGTCGGCAAACCCTCGTTTTTTCAGGTCGATGGCCATTGATCCGCCAATTAACCCGATTCCTATGATTCCCACCTGCATATTTTCCTGCTTTTTATATTTAACACCATGACTCCTATTTCAGGCCCTCCGCATTCAACGCCCTTTTTATCCGTTCCAGTGCTTTTTTCAGCACGTCTTGTTTCGCACACAAAGAAATCCGGATGTATCGATCGCCGTTACTCCCGAAAATAAAACCGGGGGTAATAAATACCCGGGCTTTTTGCAGGATATCATCGCTCAGTTTTTCTCCGTTTCCCCACTCGCTTCCGATTTTCCCCCACAAGAACATGCCCCTGCTACCCGGATCATATTTCGCTCCCAGAGTATCAAAAATCTCTCCGGCGAGTGCTTTTCTTTTCCGATATTCCGCATTCAGCTGTTCATACCAAGCGGCGTCCAGTGTCAACGCTTCGGCTGCCGCTAATTGCATCGGGCGGAACATGCCGGAGTCCATGTTACTCTTCACTTTCAATACATTTGCAATCACCTCTTTGTCACCCGCAATCATACCAATGCGCCAACCAGCCATATTGTGTGCTTTACTCAGTGAGTTCAGTTCGACACAACACGTTCTGGCCCCCTCAACGCTTAAAATACTCAACTGTTCTTCATTCAGAATAAAGCTGTATGGATTGTCATTGCAAATGAGTATGCGGTGTTTCTGCCCAAATTCCACCAACCGCTTATAGAGCGCCATATCGGCACAGGCTCCCGTAGGCATGTTGGGATAATTTACCCACATCATTTTCACTCCATTCAAATCCATCGCTTCCAGGGCTTCAAAATCGGGACGCCAGCCGTTATTTTCTTTTAAATCGAAAGGTATGATTTCCGCTTCTGCCAACAAGGTAGCCGATGAATAAGTGGGATATCCGGGATTGGGTACCAACACTTTATCTCCCCGGTTTAAAAATGCCAGCGACAGTAGCAATATTCCCTCTTTTGAGCCTGCCAATGGTTGTATTTCCGTCACCGGATCCAATGCCACATGATAATATTTTTCGTACCAAGCGGCAAAAGCCTCCCGGAGTTCCGGTATCCCTTTGTAACTCTGGTAAGCATGGTTATCCGGATTTTCCGCTCCTTGCACCAATTTTTCAACCACCTTTGAGGCGGGTGCCATGTCGGGGGATCCGATTCCCAAGTTAATCACTTTTTCTCCGGAGCGATTCATTGCTTCTATTTCCTGGAGCTTACGTGAAAAGTAGTACTCACTGACTCCCTTGGTCCGGTTTGCTGCTTCTATAATCATTTTTATGCGTTTAATAGTTCAATGACAACTTTTATATTCTCCCATAATCTGCAAGTCCTCCATCAACGGCTGTACGGCATTCATGCCTTCCCGGTAGTGTGCATAATCCTCAAATTTGAGATCGACATAAAAAAAATACTGCCATTCTTTTCCGGGTATGGGCAAGGACTGTATTTTAGTCAGATTCAGGTCATAATAGGAGAATACGGAAAGGATTTGTGCCAGCCGCCCGGTGCGGTGCGGAATGGTAAAACAGACCGATGCTTTGTCAATGTCCTGTTCGGCTACCGTCAACTGATCGTCTAAAATGAGAAAACGGGTGAAATTCTGTTTGTGGGTTTCGATGCTTTCCTCCAGAATCTCCAACCTGAACAGTTCTGCCGCCAGCACGGAGGCAATGGCTCCTACCTGTTTCTGTCCAAAGCGGGCAATATCGGCAGCACTCTTGGCCGTATCTTCGGATTCAATCAGACGGATGTGGGGATAGCGCTTAAAAAATTCCCGGGTCTGCGCTATCGCCATGTAATGGGAATGCACTTCGCGAAGGTCTTCTATCCGCTGTCCCGGCAGTGCCATCAGGTTTTGCTGTATCCGCAGGAAAACTTCCCCTTTGATTTTCTTTTCGTATTTATGCAACAGCGAATAGTTGGGCAGCAGTCCTCCCGCCACTGTGTTTTCGATAGCCATTACAGCTGCATCGGCGTTCCGCTCATTCATGCCGGTAAACAATTCTTCAAAATTCAGACATTCCAATACATCAATGTCATCCCCGTAATAGAGGCGGGCTGCCTGTTCGTGAAAACACCCGTGTACTCCCTGAATCGCAATTTTTTTCTTCATCTCATTTCATTAATAAACCCCCGGTGTGGTGCCGGGGGTCTGGATTATCTCATTTCTTCATGACAAAACAACACATCGCACCCGGCTTCTTTTTTAAGAAAAAAAGAAGTAATAATACCGGTTGCTAAATCGAAAAAACGTCCTCATGTGTCTGAAATAAAAAAGCCCTGAAAAATTCAGGGCCTTCGTTCTATATTTGTGCGTTAATACATCCAATAAAAAGCCCCTTACTTCTTGCCGAAAAAGTAATAATAATAAAAAAAGTCAGCAAAAGAAAGAGTCTTTATCATCGCTTTGTGCTTTGTTTTAACGGTTCAAAAATACAAACATTTCTCAAGAACGACAAAAAATAAGTAAAAAAAGTTGAAATTGCAGAGTCAACAAGCCAGTGCAATTTTATAATAAAAGCTTGAAGAATCTTTC